>NZ_JBZWZS010000001.1:0-1424357 GCF_058684075.1 Listeria sp. MAN/IMW/UF555
CCTGCCTGTCACGCAGGAGATCGCGGGTTCAAATCCCGTCGGGACCGCCATTATGGCTTGGTAGCTCAGTTGGTAGAGCACTTGATTGAAGCTCAAGGTGTCGGCAGTTCGATTCTGTCCCAAGCCATTCTTTTTAAACATTTTTGCCTTATGGCGGATATGGCGAAGTGGTTAACGCACCTGATTGTGGTTCAGGCATTCGTGGGTTCGATTCCCATTATCCGCCCTTTGTTTTTAAATTTTATTATGCGGGTGTAGTTTAGTGGTAAAACTACAGCCTTCCAAGCTGTTGTCGTGGGTTCGATTCCCATCACCCGCTTTTTACCATAAAATTAGATTTACTAGGGGCCTATAGCTCAGCTGGTTAGAGCGCACGCCTGATAAGCGTGAGGTCGATGGTTCGAGTCCATTTAGGCCCATTTTATTCCACAGTAGCTCAGTTGGTAGAGCAATCGGCTGTTAACCGATCGGTCGCAGGTTCGAGTCCTGCCTGTGGAGTTATTCTTTCAAAAAGAGAATAGATTTTTTATATCTGGGGAAGTACTCAAGTGGCTGAAGAGGCGCCCCTGCTAAGGGTGTAGGTCGCTCGCGCGGCGCGAGGGTTCAAATCCCTCCTTCTCCGCCAGATATGGCCCGTTGGTCAAGCGGTTAAGACACCGCCCTTTCACGGCGGTAACACGGGTTCGATTCCCGTACGGGTCATCTAAAAAAACAATGTCGAACATCGACATTGTTTTTTTTTAGTAAGTTTTCGGAGGTGTGTTATGGGGGCAAAAGGGAAGTTTTGGATTTTAACGATGGTTGTAGCTATATCTGGATTATCTCAAGGTGTTTTACTGCCACTTATTGCGATAATTTTAGAAGAAAAAGGGGTAAGTGCTGGAATAAATGGGTTTCATGCAACAGGAATTTACTTAGGTGTTTTACTGATTTCTCCATTTATTGAGGCACCTTTACATAAATATGGTTACAAGCCTATAATATTAGTTGGCGGAGGGCTTGTTGCGATTGCAATATTTGCTTTTCCTATTTGGTTTAATTTATATTTTTGGTTTATATTGCGATTGCTTATTGGTATTGGGGATCATATGTTGCATTTTTCATCGCAGACATGGATTGGAGCAATGAGTGATCCTAGTAAGCGTGGTCGGAATATGGCTATTTATGGTTTGTTTTTCTCTGTAGGATTTGCGATTGGGCCGCAATTGGTGAATTTGGCAAAAGTAAATGCAAACTTGCCTTTCTTTTTGTCAGGTATTTTAGTATTGATTGCTTGGAGCCTTGTTTGGTTTATTCGAAATGATTTCGTGGGAGAAAAGGCTGTTATTCGGAAAATTTCTTTTTGGGGAAGTATAAAACGCTTTTCGGGCGTATTTAAGATGGCTTGGGTTGCGATGATTCCACCGTTTTTGTATGGGATTCTTGAAACCGGACTTAATGCGACATTTCCGGTTGTAGGGTTGCGAGATGGGCTTGATACAATGATGATTGCGATGATTATTTCTTCTTTTTCAGTTGGGACGATTATTTTTCAAGTGCCGATTGGGATTATTAGTGATAAATTTGGTCGGGGTAAAATGTTACCGCTTTTGACTGGAGCAGGGGCTGTGGTTTTTGTATTAACAGCGTTTGTTAAGATACCTATTTTCTTTGTGATATTTTTCTTTATTTTGGGGATATTGCTAGGCTCGCTTTATTCACTAGGGTTATCTTATATGACTGATTTGACGCCGCTTGAACTACTTCCGGCTGGAAATATTTTGGTAGGAATGTTCTTTAGTTTAGGGAGTATTATTGGTCCGAGTGCAACGGGGATGATGATAGGGATTTTTGGAAATCAAATATTTTATTTTGTGGTCGCTGGAATCCTTTTGCTAGGCTGTTTATTATTAGCTTTGGGAGGACGGAAGGAAGCACATTGAAAGAAAATAAAAATTTAATGATTGACAGTTTTTAGTTGCAAGTGGTATGATGATTTCAATCCAATTTAAGTGATTAAAAAAACTAAATAAATTACTCTTATTATGAGTGGTAGAGGGACTGGCCCGTTGAAACCCAGCAACCTTTCAATTCGTTGAAAAGGTGCTAAATCCTGCGAAGTGTGATGCTTCGAGAGATAAGAGAGACTTAAAAAGTTTCACTGTATTTGTGTATCGAAACTTCCAAACCTCTCTAGTTCTCTAGGGAGGTTTTTTATTGGCAAAAAATTGAGAGGATAAGGTGATAGGTATGGTAAAGGCGATTAGTTCAAACTTGGGGTATCCAAGACTTGGGGAGAAACGTGAATGGAAACGTGCGCTAGAAAAGTTTTGGAATGGTGCGATTTCAGAAGAGGAATTATTGGCGGAAACAAAAGCTCTAAGATTACATGCGCTAAAGAAACAACAAGATAAAGGAATTGATTTGATTCCAGTTGGTGACTTTAGTTTTTATGATCAAGTGCTAGATACGAGCGTTACATTTGGGATTATTCCAAAACGCTTTCAACATGATGGTGGAAAGGTTTCGCTAAATACATATTTTGATATTGCGCGTGGTAAGAGTGACGCGGTTGCTTCTGAAATGACTAAATGGTTCAATACTAACTATCACTACATCGTGCCAGAACTTGCTGAAGCTGATCCTAAAGTATTAGATAACCGGGCGCTTTACTACTACGAGGAAGCGAAAAATGAGCTTGGGATTGAAGGGAAGCCAGTCCTTGTTGGTCCGGTTACTTATTTAAAACTTGGAAAAGGTAGCGATACAGAAAGCTTTGAAATATTATTAGATAAATTTATTCCAGCGTATATTGAAATTTTGAAAGAGCTTGAAACTGCTGGTGCTACCTGGGTTCAAATTGACGAACCTTATCTTGCAACTAGTTTTGATAAAAAAGAAATTGCTTTATTTGAAAAAGTATACAAAGCGTTTCATGATGCTGTACCAAACTTGAAAATAGAATTACAAACTTATTTTGAAAGTTTGGATTATTATGAAGAGGTTGTTAATTTGCCAGTTGCGGCGGTTGGAATTGATTTTGTTCATGATCACGGCGATTCGATTAAAGCGTTGAAAGCTCACGGATTTCCGCAAAATAAATATTTAGCGGCTGGGGTGATTGATGGTCGAAATGTTTGGCGCAGTGATTTGGATGCGAAATTGGCACTCCTTACTGACATCGCTCATTATGTGGCGGAGGATAAATTGATTGTCCAACCATCCAATTCATTATTACATGTACCAGTAACAAAACTAAGCGAACCTGATTTAGATGAAGTGATTCTAGGCGGCTTATCATTTGCTGATCAAAAATTAGATGAAATTGCTATATTAACGAAAGCTTTAACAGAAGGTGCGGAAAGTGTGGCTGCTGAGCTAAATGAAGCTCGTGAGGCTGTAAAAGCACTTAATGAATCAAGCCATCGAAATAATTTAGAAGTTCAAGCGGCGATTGCTAATTTGGAAAATGTTCGGGTTGACCGAGAATTACCATTTGCAGAACGAATCAAATTACAACATGAATGGCTCAAATTACCACTGTTTCCAACAACGACTATCGGAAGTTTTCCACAGTCACCAGAAGTTCGGAAAACACGTGCAGATTGGTTAAAAGGAAATATCACCGATGCAGAATATAATGCATTTATTGAAAAAGAAACTGCTCGCTGGATTAAAATTCAAGAGGATTTAGATATCGATGTGTTAGTTCACGGTGAATTTGAACGTACTGACATGGTGGAATATTTTGGACAAAAATTAGCTGGCTTCCAAGCAACTAAATTTGGCTGGGTACAATCTTATGGTTCGAGAGCGGTTCGTCCACCACTTATCTACGGGGATGTTGCTTTTACGGAGGAAATTACAGTGAAAGAAAGCGTCTATGCCCAGTCGTTAACGAAGCGCCCAGTGAAGGGGATGCTAACGGCGCCAGTAACAATCATCAATTGGAGTTTTGTCCGTGATGATGTGCCGGAAAGTGTTGTTGCGAATCAAGTTGGCCTCGCGCTTCGTAAAGAGGTAGAAGCACTAGAACGTAATGGCATTAAAGTTATCCAAGTGGACGAGCCAGCTTTACGTGAAGGTTTACCATTGAAACAAGCGAGATGGCAAAAATATTTAGATGATGCGGTATATTCATTTAAATTAACAACTGCTTCGGTTCAAAATGATACGCAAATTCATACTCATATGTGTTACTCGGATTTTGATGACATTATTGATACAATCAGTGCTTTGGATGCCGATGTGATTTCGATTGAAACCTCAAGAAGTCATGGGGAAATTATTTCGACATTTGAAGAAGTGACTTATGATAAAGAAATTGGACTGGGTGTTTATGATATTCATAGTCCACGAGTTCCAACTGTTTCAGAAATTCAAGATAATATCCGCCGTGCGTTACGTGCAATTGATGCAAAACAATTTTGGATTAACCCGGATTGTGGGTTGAAAACGCGTAAAGAGCCTGAAACAATTGCAGCACTTCAAGATATGATTAAAGCGACTAAAGAAGTTCGTGCAGAATATCAAGTATTAGAGAAATAAAGGAATGGAGGAGAGGTAATTATGGCAAAGCTGAAACAAGAGACGATAGCAGCGCAAATTGGAAATAGAAAGTGTGAAAGAACGGGTGCTGTCAATATGCCAGTCTACTTCTCTACAGCTTACCAGCATGCCGATCTTGGGGTATCAACGGGATATGATTATACTAGAACTGGAAATCCAACGCGAGATGCTTTACAAGAAGCACTTGCGGAACTAGAGAATGGCACGCATGCATTTGCGACGAGTTCTGGGATGAGTGCGATTCAATTAGTCTTTCAGCTATTTAAAACGGGTGAACATATTATAAGTTCGCAGGATTTGTACGGTGGGACTTTTAGATATTTTGAACAGTTTGGAGCGCAATATCAGATTGGTTTTTCTTATTGGGACGGGGCGAACGTGAATGATTTGGAAAAATTGGTTCGCCCGGAAACAAAAGCGATTTTCATCGAAACGCCGACTAATCCATTGATGCAAGAAACAGACATTGCTAGTGTGTCTCGGTGGGCACATGCGAATGATTTACTTGTTATTGTAGATAACACTTTTTATACACCTGTTTTGCAGCAACCATTAACTTTAGGCGCAGATATTGTTATTCATAGTGCGACGAAGTATCTTGGTGGACATAACGATGTGCTGGCAGGCGCGGTTATTGTTAAAGAGGAATGGCTTGGAAAATTCTTTTTTGATCAGCTAAATGCAACGGGTACTGTGTTATCGCCATTTGATAGTTGGCTTTTGATTCGTGGTCTGAAGACGCTTGTTTTACGAGTGAGACAGCATCAAGCAAATGCGGAGAAAATCGCTGCGTTTTTGGAGGAGCATGAGTTAGTGGAGGAAGTGCGTTATCCGGGCCGCGGGGGAATGATTAGTTTCTTTATTAAGGATGCAGCGCTCGTATCGCCACTTTTAAAAGAGCTTGAGTTGTTTACTTTTGCGGAAAGTTTAGGTGGGGTAGAGAGTTTGATTACTTATCCAACAACGCAAACTCATGCCGATATTCCAGTGGAACTTAGAAATTCTTATGGACTCACAGATAAATTATTACGAATTTCGGTTGGAATTGAAGCTAGTGAAGATTTAATTGCTGATTTATCTAAAGCACTTGATACGGTTTTGAAAGGGGTGACCGCTCGTGGCTAAGGATTATGGGCAAGATACAGCTGTAATTAAAGCTAGTTTAGGAATCGATAAAGAAACAGGTGCACTTAATACGCCCATTCATTTATCGTCTACATTTCATCAACATGATTTTGATAATTACCATACTTATGATTATGCAAGAAGTGGCAATCCAACTCGGGAAAAAGTGGAGCAAGCGATTGCGGAATTAGAAGGTGGCACGAATGGTTTTGCTTTTGCAAGTGGTATGGCTGCTGTTTCTGCGGCACTTTTCACACTATCTAAAGGGGATCATTTTATTATTTCAAAAGATGTGTATGGTGGAACTTTTCGTTTGGTTGAGCAAGTGTTGCCGAGGTTTGGGATTACGCATACTTTTGTTGATACGACAAACATTGATGAAGTTGCGAAGGCGTTTCAAGCGAATACTAAGTTGGTTTACTTGGAAACACCATCCAATCCGCTATTACATGTGACGGACATTCGGACTGTTTCTAAACTTGCGAGAGCGAATGGCTGCCATACGTTTGTTGACAATACATTTTTAACACCGCTTATTCAAAAACCGTTAGAGCTTGGGGCAGATTTGGTTATCCACAGTGCGACGAAATTTCTTGGCGGTCATAGTGATATTTTGGCGGGGCTTATTGTTACTAATAACCCGGATTTGGCTGAAGCTATTTACTTTTTGCAAAATTCAACTGGTGGGGTTCTTGGGGTACAAGATTCTTGGTTGCTGCTTCGTGGACTTAAAACGCTATCTGTTCGGATGAAAGCTGGGACGGAAACTGCGGAAAAAATTGCTTTGTTTTTAAATGCGGAACCAGATGTAGTTGCAGTGCATTATCCTGGCTTACCATCCCATGCAGGCTATGAAATTCAAGTAGAACAAGCGACGAGTGGTGGAGCTGTTTTGTCTTTTGATCTTGGTAGCGAAGAAGCTGTGCGCGAGCTCGTGAATCATTTGGAGTTACCGGTATTTTCCGTGAGTTTAGGTGCGGTTGAGAGTATTTTATCTTACCCTGCTAAAATGTCTCATGCTGCTGTTCCGGAAGAGGAGCGTTTGGCGCAAGGAATTACTCCAGGATTATTACGTTTTTCAGCGGGGCTGGAGGATGCAGATGATTTGATTGCTGATTTAAAACAAGCACTTTCGTTCATTAAGAAAGGAAGTGTCGCGAAATGAATTTAAGAAAAGATTTAAGTGAAAAAGTTTTAATTGCAGATGGTGCGATGGGCACTTTGCTTTATTCCTACGGAGTGGACCGTTCGTTTGAAGAGCTGAATTTATCTCATCCGGAAGATATTGTAGCGATTCATAAGGCTTATATTGGTGCTGGTGCGGATATTATTCAAACTAATACTTACGGAGCCAATTATATTAAACTCGCTCGATATGGTCTTGAGGATGAAGTGAAGCGAATTAACCAAGCAGCCATTCGCTTAGCAAAGGAAGCGGCGAGAGGGACCGGGACGTATATCTTTGGCACGATTGGCGGGATAAATGGTGCTGTGGATGCAAGACTTCCGGCGGCTCCTCTGGAAGAAATTAAGCGTAGTTTTCGGGAGCAGCTATACTGTTTTTTGTTAGATGGTGTGGATGCAATTTTGCTTGAGACGTATTATGATTTAGATGAACTTAAAACGGTGTTGAAAATTCTCCGTGAGACGACTGATTTACCTGTCGTGGCAAATGTATCGATGCATGAACCAGGTATCCTTCAAAACGGGAAAAAATTACCAGATGCGCTGGAAGAACTTATTGCGCTCGGTGCAGATGTGGTTGGTATCAATTGCCGACTTGGACCATATCATATGGCGCGTGCTCTTGAAACAGTACCACTTTATGATAAGGCATACTTAGCTGTTTATCCCAATGCGAGCCTGCCAGAAGTGCAAGAAGGGAAAGTCATTTATCAGTCAGATACAGATTATTTTGAGCATTACGGGGAAGTTTTTCGACAAGAAGGTGCGCGAATTATTGGTGGCTGTTGCGGAACGACTCCAGATCATATTCGGGCTTTACGTAAAGGATTAGAGAGCACTAAGCCCGTTTTGGAAAAAGAAGTTCGACCGATTTTGGAGCTTGTTCCTGAAGAAGTCGAGGACGAGGAGTCTGGTGAGCGTTTACTTGATAAGGTGAAGCAACGGTTGACGATTTTAGTAGAACTTGATCCACCTCGGACTTTTGATACATCGAAATTTTTTGAAGGAGCTAAGGCGCTGGATGAGGCTGGAGTTGACGCGATTACGATTTCGGATAATTCACTAGCGACTCCGAGAATTAGTAATATGGCGCTGGCTTCCATTTTGAAACATGAGTATGGTATTAAACCGCTGATTCATTTGACGACGCGGGACCATAATTTAGTTGGGATGCATTCGCATGTGATGGGATTTCATAAGCTCGGTCTCCATGATGTGCTTGCGATTACGGGCGATCCGACTAAAGTAGGTGATTTCCCAGGAGCATCCTCGGTGTTTGATTTAAGATCGGTGGAGCTCGTTCAGCTGATTAAAAAGTTTAATGACGGTATTTCATATACGGGAAAATCGTTGAAGGAAAAAGCGCGATTTCATGTTGGCGCAGCGTTTAACCCCAATGTGCTTAACTTAGAAAAGGCGGTTCGATTAATTGAACGAAAAGTAGAATACGGCGCGGATTATATTATTACGCAGCCCATTTATGATGTAAATAAAGCTGTTTTACTTAAAGAAGCTTTGCAAAAGGCAAATATTGATGTGCCGCTTTTTATCGGGGTTATGCCATTACTTTCAAGTCGAAATGCAGAATTTCTTCACAATGAAGTACCGGGCATTCGCTTGACTGATGAGGTGCGTGAACGAATGAGAGAAGCGGAAGAACACGGTCGCGCAAATGAAGAAGGCATGACGATTGCGCGAGAATTAGTTGATGCTATTTGTGAGCATTTTCAAGGGATTTATATTATTACGCCATTTTTACGATATGATTTGTCGATCGAACTTGCAAAATATGTTCAAAATAAACAACAAGTGCAAATTGCTTCCAAATAAAAAAACTGGTTGTCATTATGACAACCAGTTTTTTTTACATGAATAAGTTTCTAGATAATAGGCTTAAAAGATAAGCGAATGCTAGTGTAATTCCAAAGATAGTTAAAGCTTTAGAAGTAGATTTCATTGCAGGAACCATTGTGATCGGTGAAGTTTTTCCGATGAAACGACGAACCGCACGAATGGCTTCTGGCAAACTGAGTAGAATTAATAGTGTCCACCACGGAGCATCTTGGGTAAAGATAAGGGCGATTTCAAATACATAACTGAAAAGAAATGCAGCTGCGAAAAGAACGGTTGCCCATTTACGACCAAGTAAAATAGCTAAAGTTAAACGACCATTTTTCTTATCAGGAACTAGATCACGAATACTATTGGCTAGTAACAAGTTTCCAACAAGTACCATTATTGGAATGGAAACGTAGACGATAAACGAACTAATGAATTCCGCTTGGATGTAGAAAGAAATGAAAGTAATAATTCCTCCCATAAAGAACCCTGCCATAATTTCACCAAACGGCGTATAAGCAATTGGGTAAGGTCCGCCTGTATAAAGAAAGCCAACAAGCATACAAATTGCGCCAAGTAAGCCAACGTACCAATTTAATTCAATGGATAGATAAACGCCACCGAGAATCGATAAAATGTATAAAAAGATTGCTAGGAACAATATAAAACCTGGGCGCATACCATTACGAACGATAGCACCACCATTTCCAACCGAATGTTCATCGTCTTGTCCTTTTTTATAATCAAAATATTCATTGAATAGATTGGCTGATGTTTGAATGAAGAAACAAGCAATTAGCATGACGATAAAACGTGTAAAATGAAAACTGGTATAGCTCATTGCGACGGAGGTTCCTAAAAATACTGGAACAAAAGAAGCTACAAGCGTATGAGGGCGAAGTAACGACCACCATTTTTGAAATCCAGTTTGTTTTGTAAGTGCAGATTTTGAGGCATTAGCCATGTTTTTCTCTCCTTTTTCACTTCCATATGTTTCAGATGTCTACCCTTCATTTTAGGGAATTAATTGAACGACGTCAATAATTAATAACGAAATGAAAGAAAAAACGCAAACCAAGCAGTTTAGCTCTATTTTTGGTATAATAGAAGATGTGAATGTAAAAGGAGAGATAAGCATATGAATACTAAATTGCCTCTTGATTTATTTAATCAAGCGAAACGTAGCGCAAGCCAAGATCAACCGGCTCTATTTAGCTGGGTAACTGAGTTAGATGAATTAGTGTCTCCAGTCAAATTGTTTAAAAAAGCTGGTACGGCTTTTAAAGGTGAACGTTTTTTCTGGCAAAATCCAGAAATGACACTGACGATGACCGGTTTTGGTGTAACGAAACAATTTTTGGCGGAGAAGAAAAAAGATGCTTTTCTTGGACTGCAAGAGAAAATTGAAAAAAGACTGCGCACTTGTGTAACAAATGCAACAGTAGATGCAACTGGGCCAATTTACTTTGGCGGTTTTGCTTTTGATCCTGAGCGGGATACAGAGAAAGAATGGCAAAGTTTTAAAGATGGTTTGTTCTACTTACCGCTATTTATGTTGACTAATAAGGATGGAAAAAGCTACTTAACGGTCAATTTGTCCATCTACTCAGATGATACGGAGAGCAAATTAGAAGCTGTTTTTAATCAGTGGCAAAAAATCATTCATCAAGAGGTTAATGAAGCTGAAATGGCATTACTAACAGATTTTAAGGAAATTGGAAAAGAGCATTTCCTAGAGACTGCAAGTGAAATTATCGATATGATTAATCATTCAGAAGACGTGAAAAAAGTAGTTTTAGCTAGACGGATGGGGTTACGTTTCCAGCGACAAGTAGATAGCGCAATTATTTTGGAAAATATGCTAGCAACACAAGAAAATAGTTATTTCTTTCTTATAGAAAAGGGAACAGGAGTCTTTTTTGGCGCAACTCCAGAAAGATTGCTCGCTGTAAATGGGGATACAATCCAGTCCTCTTGTGTAGCTGGTTCAACAGAGCGTGGTGCTACGGATGACGCAGATGAAGCCCTAGGAAATGCTTTACTGCAAGATGCAAAAAATTTACGAGAGCATTCCTATGTTGTACAAATGATGGAAGAAACATTAAAACCATTTACAACAGGTCTTTCGTTATCTAGCCAACCCGTTCTGCTAAAAAATCGCGATATTCAACATTTATATATGAATATTACAGCGAAGAAAAAGCCTGATGTGACAATGCTTGAAATGGTGAAAGCTCTTCATCCGACACCGGCACTTGGAGGATTACCGCAAAAAATGGGGCTGGCGATTATTCGAATGAAGGAAGAAATGGACCGCGGATTTTACGGCGCACCAATTGGCTGGGTTGATTTAAAAGGCTCTGGTGAGTTTGCTGTTGCGATTCGTTCTGGTTTAATTGTTGATTCGCAAGGTTTGATCTATGCTGGTTGCGGGATTGTTGGTGATTCTGTTCCAAAAGAAGAATTAAAAGAAACTGAGGTTAAATTCCAACCGATGTTACGCGTATTAGGAGGCATAAAGAAATGACAAACCACGAACAAGTGCTGACAGATTATTTAGCTGCATTTATTGAGGAGCTTGTGCAAGCCGGTGTAAAAGAAGCAATTATTAGCCCGGGTTCTCGTTCAACTCCGCTGGCACTGATGATGGCAGAACATCCAACATTGAAGATTTATGTAGATGTTGATGAACGATCAGCTGGTTTTTTTGCGCTTGGGCTAGCGAAAGCATCCAAACGTCCAGTTGTTCTGCTCTGTACTTCCGGAACTGCAGCGGCAAACTATTTTCCTGCTGTGGTGGAAGCAAATTTATCACAAATTCCATTAATTGTCCTAACTGCTGACCGTCCGCATGAACTTAGAAATGTTGGAGCACCACAAGCAATGGATCAACTGCATTTATACGGTTCGCACGTAAAAGATTTCACTGATATGGCGCTTCCTGAAAACAGTGATGAAATGCTTCGTTATGCTAAATGGCATAGTAGTCGCGCGGTGGATATTGCTATGAAAACACCTAGGGGACCAGTGCATCTTAATTTTCCGCTTCGTGAACCACTTGTGCCTATTTTAGAACCTTCTCCATTTACTGCTACTGGGAAAAAACATCATCATGTACATATTTACTATACGCATGAAGTTTTAGACGATAGTTCCATTCAAAAAATGGTCACCGAATGCACGGGCAAAAAAGGCGTATTCGTTGTTGGACCGATTGATAAAAAAGAATTGGAACAGCCCATGGTAGATTTGGCGAAAAAACTAGGGTGGCCAATTTTGGCGGATCCTCTTTCTGGCTTACGTTCTTACGGGGCAATGGATGAAGTGGTAATTGACCAATATGATGCATTTTTAAAAGAAACGGATATTTTGGATAAATTAACACCAGAAGTAGTGATTCGCTTTGGAAGTATGCCAGTTTCTAAACCACTAAAAAACTGGTTGGAACATCTTTTTGGTATCAGATTTTACGTAGTAGATCCTGGTGCTGCTTGGAAGGATCCAATTAAAGCTGTAACTGATATGATCCACTGCGACGAGCGATTTTTACTTGATATTATGCAACAAAATATGCCGGACGATACGAAAGACGCTTCATGGTTAAATAGATGGACTTCTTACAATCAAAAAGCGCGCGAAATCGTTCTGGAAGAAATGGCGAATACAACTACTTTAGAAGAGGGCAAAATTGTTTCGGAATTGCGCCGTTTGTTACCAGATAAAGCTGGTTTATTTATTGGTAATAGTATGCCAATTCGCGATGTAGATACCTATTTTTCGCAAATTGATAAGAAAATAAAAATGCTCGCAAACCGTGGCGCTAATGGTATTGATGGGGTTGTTTCCTCGGCGCTAGGTGCTAGTGTTGTATTCCAACCAATGTTTTTACTGATTGGTGATTTATCGTTTTATCATGATATGAATGGCTTACTTATGGCGAAAAAATATAAAATGAATCTTACTATTATTATCGTCAACAATGACGGCGGTGGGATCTTCTCATTTTTACCTCAAGCAAATGAACCGAAGTATTTTGAGTCACTGTTTGGTACTTCAACTGAACTTGATTTCCGCTTTGCTGCGGCATTTTATGATGCTGATTATCATGAAGCAAAATCTGTGGACTCACTTGAAGAAGCTATTGATAAAGCAAGCTATCACAAAGGTTTAGATATTATTGAAGTAAAAACCAATCGTCATGAAAATAAAGCAAACCACCAAGCGCTTTGGGAAAAAATTGCGACTGCTTTAAAGGCGTTAGATTAATATGCTAGTAAACGGTCAACATTATCATTTAATAAATGATATAAACGGCGAAAAACCAGTTTTATTAATGTTACATGGTTTTACTGGTTCCAGCGAGACTTTTCAAGATAGCATATCGCTTTTAAAAGAGCATTTTAGTATCATCGCGCCTGATTTACTTGGGCATGGAAAAACTTCTTGTCCCAAGGAAGTTGCGCGTTATTCGATTGAAAATATTTGCGATGATTTGGCCAGTATTTTACATCAATTAAAAATCGATAGCTGTTTTGTTTTAGGGTACTCAATGGGCGGGCGAGTAGCGACTGCTTTTGCTGCAAAATATAAGGAGCTTGTGCGCGGGCTTATTCTAGTTAGTAGTTCACCAGGACTGCGAGATGAAAAAGCACGCGCAAGTCGAATTAGTGCAGATAATCGGTTAGCAGACACGCTTGATTCAGATGGTATTGAACCTTTTGTAGCTTACTGGGAAAATTTAGCCCTTTTTGCATCACAGAAGAATTTACCGTTTGCGTTAAAAAAGCGAATAAGATTAGAGCGATTAGCTCAAAATCCACATGGTTTAGCAAAGAGTTTACGCGGAATGGGCACCGGGAAGCAACCTTCTTATTGGGAAAATTTAGCGGAATTTACGTTTCCTGTGCTACTGATTACGGGCAATTTAGATGAGAAATTCGAAAAAATCGCCCGAGAAATGAAACAACTTTTACCAAATAGCACACATGTCACGGTACAAGAAGCGGGGCATGCTGTTTATTTAGAACAACCAAACATTTTTTCAAGTCAGCTCATATACTGGCTGGAAGGTATTTTAAAGGAGGAAGAAAAATGAGTTTTAATTGGCAAACAGAAAAAGTATACGAGGAAATCAAATATGAAAGTTATGAAGGAATCGCAAAAATTACGATTAATCGTCCAGAAGTACATAATGCATTTACACCAAAAACGGTAACAGAAATGATTGATGCATTTAACTTGGCACGCGATAATTCGGATCTTGGCGTTATTATTTTAACTGGGGAAGGCGAAAAAGCATTCTGTTCTGGCGGAGACCAAAAAGTGCGCGGTCACGGCGGTTACGTTGGCGATGATCAAATTCCACGCTTAAACGTACTTGATTTACAACGTTTAATTCGCGTTATTCCAAAACCAGTTATCGCGATGGTTGCAGGCTGGTCCATTGGTGGAGGAAATGTTCTTCAATTAGTTTGTGACTTAACAATTGCAGCAGACAATGCGAAATTCGGTCAAACTGGGCCGAATGTTGGTAGCTTTGATGCTGGATATGGTTCTGGTTATTTAGCACGTGTGATTGGCCATAAGAAAGCGAAAGAAGTTTGGTTCATGTGCCGTCAATATACAGCGGACGAAGCGCTTGAAATGGGCTGGATTAACACAGTTGTTCCTGTAGCAGATTTAGAAAAAGAAACGGTAGCTTGGGCAAAAGAAATGCTACAAAAAAGTCCAACTGCCTTGCGTTTCATCAAAGCAGCTTTCAATGCAGATACTGACGGTTTAGCAGGTATTCAGCAATTAGCTGGTGACGCAACACTTCTATACTATACAACAGATGAAGCCAAAGAAGGTCGCGATGCCTTTAAAGAAAAACGCGATCCAGACTTTGACCAATTTCCAAAATTCCCTTGATTTGAAGGTGTAAAAATGGACATGACAAACTGGCTTCAAAAACGAGTGCGGCTTTCTCCTGGAGAAACCGCGCTCGTTTTTGAAGGAAAACAAGAAACGTTTGAAGAAATATATGAAGCCGTAGAGAAACTTGCGGGTAAATTATTCGCGCGTGGTATTAGGAAAGACGAGATGGTTGCTTTACTTGGAAAAAACGACCGAATGACTTTTTTACTTATTCATGCTTTGCAACAACTTGGAGCTATCACTTTATTCCTTAACAATCGTTTAACGAAAAAAGAGATTACTTTTCAATTGGCAAATGCTGAGGTAAAACAAGTGATTGTAGCAGATGTGTTTGTGGATAAAGTGACTTCTGGAATTAGCTATGAAGAGTTAGAGCAAACGACATACGTGGAACCCGATTTATGCAAAACATGGGATTTATCACGCACGGCTTCGGTTATGTATACTTCAGGGACAACTGGAAAACCAAAAGGTGTAATGCAAACGTATGAAAATCATTGGTGGAGCGCTGTTTCTTCAGTTTTAAATTTAGGTTTAACGGAGAAAGATAGTTGGCTTTGTGCTGTACCTATTTTTCATATTAGCGGTTTATCAATTATGATGCGTTCCATTATTTATGGAATTCCCGTGTATTTAGAAGAGCATTTCGATGAAGAAAAAATTACGCAATTGCTTGAAAGTGGTAAAATTTCTACCATCTCTGTAGTGACTTCGATGTTAGAACGATTGTTAAAAATTCAAGGCGGAAGCTACCATCCGAATGTGCGAACTGTTTTGTTAGGTGGGGGTCCGGCAAGTAAAGCTGTTTTGGAAATTTGTAAACAACGCGATATTCCATTAGTACAGTCGTTTGGAATGACTGAAACGGCTTCACAAATTGTGACATTGCCACCAAAAGATGCCTTAAACAAAATTGGCTCCTCAGGTAAAGCGTTATTTCCTGCAGAAGTAAAAATTGCTGACGATGGCGAAATTTTACTAAAAGGACCTTCGATTACACCTGGATATTTACACAATGAAGAAGCAACGGCAAAAGCTTTTATAGATGGCTGGTTTAAAACGGGCGATATTGGTTATTTGGATGAGGAGGGCTTCTTATTTGTTTTAGAGCGGCGTTCTGATTTAATTATTTCTGGTGGCGAAAATATTTATCCGACTGAAATAGAACATGTGATTGGCGCTTATGAGGCTGTGGAAGAAGTTGCGGTTGTAGGTAAGTCAGATGCTAAATGGGGCAGTGTTCCTGTTGCTTTTATCGTTGTAAATGAAGGATTTGATGAAGGGATATTAAAAGATATTTGTCAAACGAACTTAGCTAGTTTTAAAATCCCTAAGCAAATAACGATTGTGGAACATCTACCGAAAACAGCTTCAGGCAAAATTCAGCGAAATAAATTAAAAGAAAGACACTCTAATTAATTAGAGCGCCTTTCTTTTTTTTTAATAATCAAGTCCTTGTTTTAAAGCTTTTAAATTATCGTTCATGATGGAAAGATAATCGCGACCTTGGTCTATATCTTTTTGTGTCAGTGTTTCTAGATTATGAAGTGTCAGCGTTTTTGTATTTGTTTCTTGTTTGATGACATCTGCTATTTTTGAATTAGTGTTTTGTTCCAGCATAATGTAAGGGATTTTTGCTGCTTCGATTTTTTCCACGATAGTTTTTAATTTTTTTTGAGAAGGTTCGTCGCTAGTCGATACGCCGGCTATAGGGATTTGATGCAAGTTATATTCTGTTTCCCAGTAACTGTAAGCGGCATGAGCTGTAACAAAATCTTCTTGTTTTGCTTCACTTGTAACGGAGCGGAAATCTTGATCTAGTTTTTTTAATTTTTCTTCTACAGCTTGATAATTTTGCTCGAATGTTTCTTTTTGATCGGGCATTTCTTTAATTAACTTATCTTTTACGATAGTAGCCATTTGTTCCATATACACAGGGTTTAACCATACGTGTGGGTTTATATCGCCGTGCTCGTGTTCCTCTTCGCTTTCGTGGTCATGTTCTTCGGCTGCATCAGGATCTTTTGGCAGGTCGAGTTTTTCTGCGGTAGGGACAAAAGTAACATGTTCATTCGCTAATGTTTTTTCTGCTTTATCGACAAAACCTTCCATACCAAGTCCGATATAGAAAAATAAATCGCTATCGGCAATTTTCATCATATCTTTCTGTGTCGGTTCAAAACTGTGGGCATCAGAACCAGGCGGGTAAATGCTTTTAACGTCTACATATTTGCCACCAATTTGTTCTGTTAAATACTGCAAAGGATAAACGGTAGTATAAACGTTCAATTTACCGCTTTTTGTTGCTTTTGTATTACTACTGTCTGAACAGCCCGTAAGTATTAAAAAAACGGATAATAATGCTGTTAAAGCAAGAAGATAACTTTTTTTCAATCCATTCACTCCTCTAAATCGAAATTGTTCTTGTTTAAATAATATACTAATCGTAGCAATTACGATTTATAGTCCGAATTTGATAATACCTTATTATTTCAGAAAAAGCAAGAAAAAATGAACCGGTATAAACCGATTCATGCTATTATTAATGGTGATGATGCGCTTTACAAGTATGGCTAGAATCATCATTTTTATCTTTTTTAGGTGGTACGAAATCAAGTCCGCCTTTATGAAAAGGGTGGCATTTGGAAATACGTCTAATTGCTAGATAACTTCCTTTTAGGGCGCCATGTGTTTCTATCGCTTCAATTCCGTAAGCAGAACAAGTCGGATAAAAACGACACGTAGCCGGAGTGAAACGAGAGATATATTTTTGATAAAGTCGGATTCCTCCGATAAGCATTTTTTTCATTAATATTCATCCTCTAAAATTCATCTTACTAACAGCTTACCATATTTTTGAAAAAAGAAAAGGAAGTGAGTTTTTGTTTATTTATAAAGATACTTTAGGCAATAAAGTAACCATTTATTTTGAAGAACAGGGGGAAAATCCAGATGACGTACTCATTATTCCTAAAATTGACGATGGTTGGCTTTTTACGGAACATAAAATTCGCGGTCTCGAATTTCCTGGTGGTAAAGGAGAGCACGGTGAAACGAGTCTTATGGCAGCCCGCCGCGAACTAATGGAAGAGACTGGTGCAGTAGCTGAAGGATTTCATTTTGTTGCGGATTATTTAGTTGAATCTAAGGAACGAACTTTTACAAAACGGGTTTATACAGCAAAGATTGTTTCAATAACAAGGCAACAAAACTACTTAGAAACAAAAGGTCCAGTTGTTGTGAAAGGAACTCTTAGTAAGTTTATTTTGCAACCGGCATTTAGTTTTTTTATGCGTGACGCTGGAATGGTACAAATTGTTAAGCAGGCTGAGCGGATTTTAAACGATAAAAACTAGTCAAACCAGGGTAATCTCTGCTATGATAAAAGAAACTGGAGGTGAGAAAATTGGGTATGCCACTTGAGGTAAACACAATGATCGTAACAAAGGGAAATGAAAAAAGAATTTCAGATAATTTCTTTGAACTGGAAAAAGTAGGTTACCGGATTTATCCAATTGATGTTCCAATTGCTGTTCGTAAAACAAAAGAAGGCGAAACACTTGGAGAAGCAATTCCGCGCAAACTTGTATGGGAAAATAATAAAACCATCATTAAATATGAATTAATCGCTTTAAATTCAAGTAACTAATTTTGGAGGGGATTTTTTGAAACGCAAAGTTGGTATAATTGGTGCTGGTCATGTTGGAAGCGACGTGGCTTTTTCTCTTGTTACGCAAGGGATTTGTGATGAAATCGTTATAATTGATAAAATAGAAGCAAAAGCAGAGAGTGAAGCGCTTGAGTTACGCGATATGGCATCGATGACTCGTTCCTATACAACCATTACAGCGAATAACTGGGAAGCTCTTTCAGATGCAGATATTATTGTGATGGCTGTTGGTCCGGAAACATTACTACGAGAAGATCGTATGGAAGAACTCGTTGAAACAAGTCGTTCGGTAACGGAGATTGTGCCGAAAATTTTAGCGACAGGTTTTAAAGGGATTTTTGTGAATATTACTAATCCGTGTGATGTTATTACCATGCTCATTCAAAAAATATCTGGTTTTGATCGTTCCCGTGTATTTGGAACAGGGACATCGCTTGATACTGCTAGAATGAGAAGAGTAGTTGGAGAAGCTTTACATATTAATCCTAAAAGCATCGAGGGGTACGTTCTTGGCGAGCACGGTGAATCACAATTCGTTGCGTGGTCAACTGTGAAAATCGGTGGCGTCAATATCACTGATTATAAAACGAAGACACCGCTTGATTTACCTGCTTTAAAAGATGCAGTACGCGGTGGTGGCTGGAATATTTTAACGGGGAAAGGTTGGACGAGTTTTGGAATTGCTACTGCTACAGCGGGAATTGTTGATGCTCTCTTAACAGATGCAAAACAAGTATTTCCGTTAGCTGTTTTTTCAGAACAAACAAATACATATATCGGCCAACCAGCGCTTATTGGAGCAAATGGGGTTTTAGATACGATAAAACCACCACTAACTAAAGAAGAACAAACTAATTTTGAACATTCAGCGGAAGTTATCCGTAAAGCTTTCGACTTGCTTTAGATTTAAAATTATCCATAAAAAAACTAGCTACATTAAAGATTATCATCTTTTAACGTAGCTAGTTTTTTAAGCTGTTTTGACTTTTTTCTTTTGTTTAGGTTTTTTTGATTTTTTTGAAATAAAGCGAACTAGGCTAATAATAAGTGATACGACATATTCACCAAATGAACCAATAAAAATAGCAATAGCGATTTCTGTTTGTGACATCCCACCACCGTAGAAACTGATGAAAAATACCACACCACTTGCAATTAATCCCATTGTTGCTAAGAAATATTTAAACCAATACCAACGAAAAACAAAATCAAATAAACATACAACGGCTAAAAACCCAAGAAAAATAATCAAGGATAACGTAATTAAACTCATAGATACAATCTCCTTTAGATAAGTAAAACATCTTTTTTATCCATCTATCATACCACAGGATGGAAATAATGATAAGCGAAAAATAATGGAAGGCATTTTTTTACTGTTTTTTGAAAATGGAAATCAAGACAAAACCGAATTTTTATTGCATATAGCCTCAGTTTATGGTATTCTATCTTAGAATTAAAATTTATCTCTTATCCAGAGCGGTAGAGGGACTGACCCTTTGAAGCCCAGCAACCTACACATATAAGTGAAAGGTGCTAATCTGTTGCAGGAGTAATATCTCCTGAACGATGAGAGCAAAGGTATAATTATAGCCTTTCTCTATTCGTGCGCGTTTCGTGCAAAATAGAGAGAGGCTTTTTATATGAGACGTATTTGGAGAGAACTAAAGGAGGAAAATAAAATTGGCTAAAAACCGTCATCTATTTACATCGGAATCGGTTTCTGATGGACATCCAGATAAAATTGCAGATCAAATATCTGATGCAATTTTAGATGCAATTATTTCAAAAGATCCAGACGCACGTGTCGCTTGTGAGACTACTGTGACAACTGGTTTAGTTTTAGTAGCAGGTGAGATTACTACTTCTGTATATGTAGATATTCCTAAAATCGTTCGTGATACTATTAAAGAAATCGGCTATACTCGAGCAAAATATGGTTTTGATGCAGAGACATGTGCTGTTTTAACGGCTATTGACGAACAATCACCAGATATTGCGCAAGGTGTGGATGAGGCACTAGAATCAAGAAGTGGCAGCGAAATTGATGCTGCTATTGAAGCAATTGGGGCAGGAGATCAAGGTTTGATGTTTGGCTTTGCTACAGATGAAACAGAAGAGTTAATGCCACTACCAATCTTTTTGGCACATGGCTTAGCACGCAAGTTAACAGAATTACGCAAAACGAATAAATTAGATTATTTACGACCAGATGCGAAAACACAAGTAACTGTAGAATATGATGAATTTAATCAACCTGTTCGCATTGATACAATTGTTGTTTCAACGCAACATCATCCTGACATCACACAAGAACAAATCGCGAAAGATTTACACACACATCTATTCCCAGAAGTAATTGATGCTTCTTTCTTAGATGAAAATACGAAATACTTTATTAATCCAACTGGCCGCTTTGTTATTGGTGGACCACTTGGCGATGCTGGACTTACTGGCCGTAAAATTATCGTGGATACATACGGTGGTTATGCGCGTCACGGCGGGGGAGCATTTTCTGGTAAAGATCCAACCAAAGTAGACCGTTCGGGTGCTTATGCTGCAAGATATGTCGCTAAAAATATCGTTGCTGCTGGACTTGCTAAAAAAGTAGAAGTACAAGTTGCATATGCCATCGGAGTTGCGCGTCCAGTTTCCATTTCGATTGACACATATGGAACAAGTGACTATTCAGAACAAGAACTAATTGATGGCGTTAATGAGCTATTTGACTTACGCCCAGCTGGGATAATCCATATGCTTGATTTACGTCGCCCAATTTATCGTCAAACAGCTGCATTTGGTCATTTTGGCCGTAGCGACCTTGATTTACCTTGGGAAAGAACGGATAAAGCAGAAGCCTTAAAAAAATTAATCGTAAAATAAGCTTAACCGAACATTTCTTGTGAGGAATGTTCGGTTTTTTTCTTTCCTAAACAGTGCAAAGAAAGCCTAGTTATGATATGATAGACGTTGTGAAAAAAAGATAAAATGATTATCTATATAGAGGAGAAATGTTACCATGTGTGGATTTGTAGGATGCGTACATGACCGCATTACAGAAATTACTGGCGCTGATAAAGAAACCTTTAGACAAATGAACAGTATGATTACGCACCGTGGGCCAGATGATGAAGGATACTTCACAGATGATCACGTGCAGTTTGGTTTCCGCCGTTTAAGTATTATTGATGTAGAAAACGGTCATCAACCGTTAACGTATGAAAATGAACGTTACTGGATTATTTTTAATGGAGAAGTTTATAACTATGTGGAACTCCGCGAGCAATTAGTTGCTGAAGGAATGACATTTGAAACCGAAAGTGATACAGAAGTAATTATCGCTACATATGCGAAATACAAAGAAAAAACAGCAGAACGTCTTCGTGGGATGTTTGGTTTCGTTATTTGGGATAAACAAGAAGAACTTGTTTACGGCGCACGCGACCCATTCGGCATTAAACCATTTTTCTATGCAGAAGAAGACGGTAAGCTATTTATGGGTTCTGAAAAGAAATCCATTTTACATGCTTTAAAAGAAAAAGAACTAGATGAAGTTTCATTACAAAACTATATGACTTATCAATTCGTTCCAGAACCAGATTCCTTAACTAAAAATGTAAAACGCTTAGAACCAGGGCATCAGTTCACGAAAAAAATCGGTCAACCAATGGAGATTACTACTTATTGGAAAGCATCTTTTGCACCAGTAACTAAATCAGAAGACGCATGGATTAAAGAAGTGCGTGACGTGATGTATGATTCTGTTAAAATGCATATGCGCTCCGATGTACCAGTTGGTTCATTCCTATCTGGTGGTATTGATTCATCGATTATTGCTGCAATTGCCAAAGAATATCATCCTGCAATTAAAACATTCTCTGTTGGTTTTGAACGCGATGGTTTCAGTGAAATCGATGTAGCAAAAGAAACAGCAGATAAGCTTGGTGTAGAAAATATTAGTTATGTTATCTCACCGGAAGAATATATGAAAGAATTACCAAAAATTGTTTGGCATATGGATGACCCACTTGCTGATCCGGCTGCTATTCCGCTTTATTTCTTATCAAGAGAAGCGCGTAAACAAGTAACAGTAGCATTATCAGGTGAGGGCGCAGATGAACTTTTTGGCGGTTATAACATTTATAACGAACCAAATTCCCTTGCGATGTTTAACAAAATGCCAGGCGTATTTAAATCAATGTTAAATAGCGTGGCGCGTATTATGCCAGAAGGAATGCGTGGTAAAAGTTTCTTAGAACGTGGAACAACGCCGATGGAAGAACGTTACATCGGAAACGCCAAAATGTTCACAGAAAAAGAAAAACAAATTTTACTTCCGAAATACCAATCTGGTCATGATTATACGAACATTACGGATCCATTTTATGCAGAAACTAAGAATTATCATCCTGTAGAAAGAATGCAGTATATTGATATTCATACGTGGCTACGTGGAGATATTCTCCTAAAAGCTGACCGGATGACGATGGCTAATTCACTGGAAGTTCGTGTACCTTTCCTTGATAAAGAAGTGTACAATGTAGCAAGAAATATTCCAGATACAATGAAAACAACCAATGGAACAACCAAATATATCTTACGTAAAGCGGCAGCCACTTTTGTACCAGAACACGTACTTAATCGCCGTAAACTAGGATTCCCAGTACCAATTCGTCACTGGCTAAAAGACGAAATGAACGCTTGGGTTAAAAATATCATTAAAGAATCACCAACAGATCATTTAATTAACAAACAATACGTTCTAGGCTTACTAGACGATCACTGTGCCGGTAAATTCGATTACAGTCGTAAAATCTGGACAGTTGTTATCTTTATGATTTGGTATGATGTATACGTAGCAGATAAATACGATTTTGGAAAATAAAAAGAAAACCTAGACAGGCTAATTATTAGCTTTGTCTAGGTTTTCTTTTTTCGATGATAATGACGAATGGGGCATCATTTTTTTGATTAATAAAGTTATAAGATAAAACGTGGAAATCTTGTTGCGGAATCGCTTCACAAAAAGTCAAGACAGCATCTTTTTCGACTTTTCCAGCTGGATGACCGTGATAAATTACAAGAATAATGACGCCACCAACTTCAAGTAGCTGCATTAAATGGCCAATGCTTTCTAAAGTAGAATCAGCGGTTGTCGTAATTTCTTTATCGCCACCTGGCAAGTAGCCGAGATTGAAAATAGCAGCGCGAACAGGTTTTGTTGCATATTCTGGAATAAGCGCATGGCTAGCACATACGAGCTCTACTTGTGATGCGACACCAGCATTTTCTAAACGAGTTTTCGTTGCATCAATTGCCATTTGTTGAATATCAAACCCGAGCACATGACCATTTACACCAACAAGTTCAGCTAGTAGAAGCGTATCATGCCCGTTACCACATGTTGCGTCAATTACATAATCTCCAGAGCGAACTACTTTTCGAAGTGTATCATGAGCGAAGGGGAGAATACCACGTAAATTCATTTGGAACTCACTTCCACAGGTTGATATAGTTTCCCTTGCCAACTATCTCTTCGAACGAGTTCTGCATCAATGGCATTCAGTACTTCAAATTTATTTAAACTCCAAACTGGGCCAATTAAGTCATCCACGCCACCATCACCTGTAATTCGGTGAATAACCATTTCAGGAGGCAGAATTTCAAGTTGGTCAGCTACTAAGTTCACATAACCATCACGGGTTAAAAATTCTAAGTCACCTTTTTTATAATCTTCTACCATTGGCGTTCCTTTTAATAAATGGAGTAAATGGATTTTAATACCATCAACGCCACTTTCAACTACTTTTTGTGCGGTTTCCATCATCATTTCCGGCGTTTCTTTCGGAAGCCCATTAATAATGTGGGCACAAATGCGGATATTATGTTTTTGTAGTTTGCGCACACCTTCTAAATAACAATCATAGTCATGCGCGCGGTTAATTAAGCGCCCAGTTTCATCGTGAGCAGATTGTAAACCAAGCTCTAACCATAAATAAGTCCGTTCATTTAATTCAGCCAAGTATTCAACGACATCATCCGGCAAACAGTCAGGTCGTGTCGCAATCGAAAGCCCAACCACGCCAGGCTCATTCAAAACCGTTTCAAATTTCTCGCGCAGTTCAGCAACAGGGGCATGAGTGTTAGTAAAAGCCTGGAAGTAAGCAATACATTTCCCGTCTTTCCATTTCGTTTGCATTTTGTCGCGCACTTGTTGGAATTGTACTTTTAAATCAAGCGCTCGGTTCCCAGCAAAATCACCAGAACCTGCCGCACTACAAAATGTACAACCGCCATGCGCTACTGTGCCATCACGATTTGGACAATCAAAACCGCCATCAAGCGCAACTTTGTATGTCTTTTGCCCAAATTCTTCTCGTAAACAGTAGTTCCATGTATGGTATCTTTTATTATCATTACTATATACAAATGGATTCGTTTGTTTCACTAGTTTTAGACTCCTTCAAATGAAATTCTCCATTCATTTTAGCACATTTTACTACGAAAGTTAGATAAATCTTCAGACCGCTTGCTAAAAAACCTAAATTCAGCTACAATAAGACTAATGAATTTTGCGAAATAGCGATGAATTGGAGTAGTAATCTGCATATTTTGATGTGAAGAGAGCTGGCGGTTGGTGCAAGTCAGTCACAAAATCCGGATGAACTTACCATGGAGCTTGGGTGTATCCCCGTTTTCCGCGTTAAGGAATTGTTAAGTTGAGTGGTTAAACACTAATGTGGGTGGTACCGCGGGAGAAGCATCTCTCGTCCCATGGCGATAAGCCGTTGGGATGTAGGGATTTTTTTGTAGCCAAAATTCGATATTTTAAGGAAAAGAGGATGAGTAAAGTGACATTTAATCATAAAAAAATGGAACCGAAATGGCAACAATATTGGAGTGAACATAACACTTTTAAAACAACAGAAGATAAAGATAAAGAAAACTTCTATGCACTTGATATGTTTCCTTATCCATCTGGAGCAGGTCTTCACGTAGGACATCCAGAAGGCTATACTGCAACAGATATTTTGTCTAGAATGAAACGCATGCAAGGGAAGAACGTCCTTCATCCAATCGGTTGGGATGCATTTGGACTTCCTGCAGAGCAATATGCGATTGATACTGGTAACGATCCAGAAGAATTCACCGCACTGAATATTGCCAACTTTACTCGCCAAATTAAATCTCTTGGTTTCTCCTATGATTGGGACCGTGAAATTAATACAACAGATCCAGAATATTATAAATGGACACAATGGATTTTTGAAAAACTATATGAAAAAGGCCTAGCTTATGAAGCCGAAATCGCTGTAAACTGGTGTCCGGCACTTGGAACCGTACTAGCCAATGAAGAAGTAATTGATGGCAAAAGTGAACGCGGTGGCTTCCCAGTTTTCCGTAAACCAATGCGTCAATGGATGCTTAAAATTACTGCCTATGCAGACCGTTTACTAGATGACCTTGAACTTGTAGACTGGCCTGAAAATATTAAAGATATGCAACGTAACTGGATTGGTCGTTCAGAAGGCGCAGAAGTTACTTTTAAAATTAAAGATAGCGATGAAACGTTTAATGTCTTTACAACACGCCCAGATACACTTTTTGGCGCAACATATACGGTTTTTGCACCAGAACACGAACTTATCGAAAAAATCACAACACCTGAGCAAAAAGAAGCAGTTGAAGCTTATAAAAAACAAGTAGAACTAAAAAGCGAACTAGAAAGAACCGACCTTGCAAAAGATAAAACAGGTGTCTTCACAGGAGCTTATGCGATTAATCCAATTAACGGCGAAGAAGTGCCAATTTGGATTGCTGACTATGTATTGATTCAATACGGAACAGGGGCAATTATGGCCGTACCAGCCCATGACGAACGCGACTTTGAATTTGCGCAACAATTTGGTTTGAATATTCGTCCAGTACTTGAAGGCGGCGACGTTACAAAAGAAGCTTTCACTGGCGATGGACCACATATTAACTCGGAATTCTTAGATGGCCTAGCTAAAGCAGAAGCGATTACCGCAGCAATTGATTGGCTAGAAAAAGAAGGCATTGGTAGCCGTAAAATCACATATCGTTTGCGCGACTGGTTGTTTAGTAGACAACGTTACTGGGGCGAACCAATTCCAGTTATTCACTGGGAAGACGGGGAAACAACGCTTGTACCAGAAGACGAACTACCACTGCTTCTGCCAAAAGCAACGGAAATCAAACCTTCAGGAACTGGCGAATCTCCACTTGCTAACTTGCACGACTGGGTAAACGTTACAGACGAAAATGGTCGTAAAGGTCGTCGTGAAACAAATACTATGCCACAATGGGCTGGGTCAAGCTGGTACTTCTTGCGCTATATCGATCCAAACAATACTGAAGCAATTGCTGACAAAGAAAAACTAGCAGAATGGCTTCCAGTTGACGTTTATATCGGCGGGGCAGAGCATGCAGTACTTCACCTTCTTTACGCACGTTTCTGGCATAAATTCTTGTACGATATTGGCGTAGTTCCAACAAAAGAACCTTTCCAAAAACTATTTAACCAAGGTATGATTCTTGGCGAAAATAACGAAAAAATGTCCAAATCAAGAGGCAATGTCGTTAACCCTGATGAAGTAGTAGAAAAATACGGCGCAGACACACTTCGCTTGTACGAAATGTTCATGGGACCACTAGAAGCTTCTATTGCTTGGAATGAAAATGGACTAGAAGGTGCGCGTAAGTTCTTAGATCGTATTTGGCGCTTACTAGTAACTGAAGAAGGCACACTCGCTGGAAAAGTTACAACCGATGCGAATGCTAACTTAGAAAAAGCGTATCATCATATGGTGAAAACAGTTACCAATCATTACGAAAACCTGCGTTTCAATACCGGTATTTCGCAATTAATGATTTTCATCAATGAAGCGTACAAACAAGATACGATTCCAAAACAATATGTTGAAGGTTTCGTGCAACTCTTGTCCCCAATCGCGCCACACCTTGCAGAAGAATTGTGGGAAATCCTTGGTCATACAGAAACAATTAGCTATGTAGCTTGGCCAGCCTACGATGAAACAAAACTAGTAGAAGATGAAGTAGAAATCGTACTTCAAGTAAATGGCAAAGTAAAAAGTAAAATCACCGTTGCAAAGTCACTCGGAAAAGAAGAACTAGAGAAACTCGCACATGAAGACGATAAAATCAAAGAAAACATAGACGGAAAAACCATCCGTAAAGTAATCGTCGTTCCAGGAAAACTTGTAAATATTGTTGCGAATTGATTAGAGAAACGCTTCGAAATTGAGCTTTGTTGCTAATTTTGAAGCGTTTTTTCTTTGGAAAATTTTAAGCAACATGCATAACAAATATAGCTAATATTTTGCTAGTATTAATGTAAAACGGGGTTTCAGCAATGAAAAACAGTATAGATTACATTAAAACTGTCCAAAATGTAAAACGTTTTTTTGAGGAGTTTCAGTATTTGGTCTTCCTTTTAGGACCTAGGAACAAAATAAAACTTAATTCTGAGGGAATAATAGAAGAAAAGTTAGTAACTGATGACAGTAGCTATCTAACTGCAATAGGAAAATTAGTTCAATTATATACAGAGATATTAAATACCATGAAACCTCTGCATCGTTTTATTCTAATTAAATGTTATATTGATAAACAAAAAGACATCGCTACAATGATGGAACTACCTTATGAAATAGCACAATTTAAAAGAATAAAAAAACAAGCTGTTCTCAGTTTAGCCGAAGACCTTGAAATCATCGTTGAAAAAAATTAGTTTTAGAAGAAGATATGCATTACAGGTTGCATATTTCTCGTTTTTATGGTATATTAGGAAACGGTGTTAAATCACACACGCACGGTGACAGACTGAGAAGGTGCTTAACGACTTGTTCGCTTAAGTTTTTCAGCTGGTTGATCCATGCGGAGGGCGGTTATCCGCAAAAAATAAACCAATAGGAGGGAATAACACATGCCTGTTATTTCAATGAAACAATTACTCGAAGCAGGAGTTCACTTCGGCCACCAAACTCGCCGTTGGAACCCAAAAATGAAGAAATATATCTTCACAGAAAGAAATGGTATTTATATCATTGACCTACAAAAAACAGTGAAAAAAGTAGACGAAGCTTTCAACTTCATGCGTGAAGTAGCTAGCGACAACGGAACTATCCTGTTTGTAGGAACTAAAAAACAAGCTCAAGAATCCGTTCGCGACGAAGCTATCCGTTCTGGACAATATTTCGTAAATCATCGTTGGTTAGGTGGTACTTTAACTAACTTTGAAACTATTCAAAAACGTATTCAACACCTTAAAAAAATCGAAAAAATGGAAGCAGACGGAACTTTTGAAGTCCTTCCTAAAAAAGAAGTAGTCCTTCTTAAAAAAGAACAAGAAAAACTAGAACGCTTCTTAGGCGGAATCAAAGACATGAAAGGTCTTCCTGATGCTTTATTCATCGTTGACCCACGCAAAGAACGTATTGCGGTTGCAGAAGCTCGTAAACTTCATATTCCTATCATCGGTATTGTTGATACAAACTGTGATCCGGATGAAATCGACTACGTAATCCCTGCAAATGATGACGCTATCCGTGCGGTTAAACTTTTAACTGCTAAAATGGCTGACGCTATCATTGAAGTGAACCAAGGGGAAGAGTTAACTGAAGCGGAAGTTGCTCCTGTAGAAGAAAAAGCTGCAGAAGAAACTACTGAAGCATAAGATTTTATTTGAAACTTTCAAGGTGATAAGGCACTATTCTTATCACCTTTTTTAAAGAGAAAAATTGGAGGGAAAATAAATGGCTAATATTACAGCTCAAATGGTAAAAGAATTACGTGAAAAAACTGGCGCTGGTATGATGGATTGTAAAAAAGCGCTTGTAGAAACTGAAGGAGATATGGAAAAAGCAATTGACTATCTTCGTGAAAAAGGAATCGCTAAAGCTGCGAAAAAATCTGATCGTGTTGCTTCTGAAGGTATGACTCATGTAATCAGCAATGAAAAACATGCTGTAGTACTTGAAGTAAATGCTGAAACAGATTTCGTTGCTAAAAACGACAACTTCCAACAATTAGTTGATGCACTAGCTAAACAAATTCTTGAAGTACGTCCAGATAGCTTAGAAGATGCACTTAAAACAGAAATGCCTAATGGTCAAACTGTTCAAGACTACATCACTGAAGCAATTACAAAAATCGGTGAAAACATTTCCCTTCGTCGTTTTGAAGTTAAAGAAAAAGCGGACAACTCTGCTTTCGGCGAATACATCCACATGAACGGACGTATTGGTGTTCTTACACTTCTTGAAGGAACTACTGACACTACAGTTGCAAAAGATGTTGCAATGCACATCGCTGCAATCAACCCTAAATACATTTCTCGTGAAGACGTTTCTACTGAAGAAGTTGAACACGAAAAAGAAGTATTAACTCAACAAGCATTAAACGAAGGCAAACCAGCTAATATCGTTGAAAAAATGGTAGAAGGTCGTTTGAAAAAATATCTAAGCGAAATTTCTTTAGAAGACCAACCATTTGTTAAAAACCCAGACATCACTGTTGGCGAATACGTAAAACAAAGCGGCGGAAAAGTTGTATCATTCGTACGTTTTGAAGTAGGCGAAGGAATCGAGAAAAAAGAAGATAACTTTGTTGAAGAAGTAATGAGCCAAGTGAAAAAATAAGTAATATTTGAATGAATATCAACTCCTGCAACCCTCTATGGATTGCAGGAGTTTTTTTATTTATTTTGATAGTTTATCCTGCGTGTGTTTTTTGCTATACTTAGAAGGTACAATAAAACTAAGGGAGAACAGCATGAAAAAAATCATCAAGGTTATTTTTGTTACTTTATTTATTTTATTTTTAGTAAATAATTTACGAGTAATGATTCAAACAAAGGACGGGTTAGATTCACCTCTTTGGCTGCAAATCGTTTATTTATTAGCTTATCTAGTTTCTGCAATTGGTGCCTATAAAGAAAAGTGGTTCGGTTTTTTTATCGCATTTTTATGTGGAGTTATGATTATGATAGCAAGTATTATTATCACTTTATAAACAAAAAGTCTCGATTTAATTATCGAGGCTTTTTTTTGAGAATTTTAATATACTACGGATGAATATTTATACATTTTATATATAAGAATTTATATATATAAAGGGATTTTGGTATTGGTTCTTAACCACGAAATCCAGTTCCTTGAACAATTTGTCATATTTGGAACGTTGGTTGCATAAAATAGTGAAATACACTCAAAATAAGGTGAAATAATAGACCAAATAGACGATTCGTTTCAAAAAGTGTAATAATAATTCTAATTTAAGCCTGATTTTAGTCGTTCATGACAAGAATCGGCTATTTCATTACATTTTTGGTTATACATTCGCTATCCATGTTACAATTTTTTTGGAGGGTATAAAGCTTAGAAATGAGGCGTTCAAGGTTGGAAAAAGGGATGACGAACATTAAAAAAATATTTATAAATTACTTTTATTTTTACTCAGTTTGCTAGTAGCTTTTATTGTATATTTCCGTATATTTTATAATATCTTACCCATGTACTTTGGCAATATGGAGAGCTTGAATAAAAATGTTTTAGCTTTTGGGATTGTGGTACTCACGCTATACATTTTACTCAAAATGGTTTTTAAGCTTCAAAATAAATGGGATGGATATTTACTACTTTTATTGTATTTATTCGTTTTAACTATCGGCTTATTAAGACCTGATGATAGTGGATCTTTAGAGTCCTATTTTAATGTCAATGTGATGCTTATTTTGGAAGATTTACGCGTTAATGAAGCTTCGTGGTCCGTACTTTTAATTAATTTAGTGTTATTCACTCCTATGTATTTTCTGCTAAGCTTTGTTCCATTTTTGGATGATTTTCTAAAGCGCTTTATTGCCTTTTTTACTTTGATTTTAGTAATCGAAAGCTTGCAATCTATATTAAAAGTGGGGATGTTTGATGTAACCGATTTGCTATTATATATCATCGGATTTTTCGCTGGATTCGGAGTTTACTGTTGTATAAAAAATGTATTTAGAGCACAAAAGCCCAGAAACTCGAGCCAATTTTAAAAATTTGGTACGAACGAAAGCTTGTTATTATTTAAATAGGGATTTCCTATTTTTATGATATAGTTTGAGAGAAAAGGGGGAGTATTCATCACGTTTGGAAGAAAAAAAGGTATACGTATTAACTAATATGTTTACTGTTTCACTTGAAAAATTACTTACAAAGAGGAGCGACACAGAATGAAGAAAATTTTATCATTGTTAGTAGCATTTATTTGCGTATGGAGTATGGTTATGCCGAGTGTGGAAGCGAGTGCGGCAGCTAAAATTATTACATGGGATTTAGTAGATAGTAGTAAGCATTTAGATTACTCAGGTAATTCGAAGTATATGTCTTTTATAAGATCAGGGGCCAATACTTGGAACGCCTATAAAAAGGGAGTAATTAGACCAGCTTCTGCGCAGAATAAATCTGATGTTTATTGCAGTGATGTTTCCGTCAATAACAATGTTAATGCTACTACTTATAGCAATGGAAAAATTACTTTTAACAAAAAAAATATGGATAAAAAAAATAATGCTGGTAAGCAAAATGTAGCAACACACGAATTAGGTCATGGTTTGCGATTAGCTCATAATGCATCCTCTGATGTGATGTACCAATATAGTACTTCCAAGACGAGCTTATCTACGAACGACAAAATATCTTATGATGCAGCATATAAAAAATATTAAAAAGGGGTACTTAAGATGAAAAAGACAACTATGGGAATAATTGCTTCAACAGTAACAATTTTAGGTATCGGTTGCTTGCTAACAGTAAGTACATATGCAGAAAAAACAGAACCAAAGAAAAAAGAAGTTCCAACTTATGCAATCCATTCAGACTATACACTAAATATCGATAATCCAAATGAAGTTGTTGGTGATGCGGATTATGTGTTTGTCGGAAAAGTAACAGAAGAGAGCGGGACTATTTATAAAAATAAAACGCCAATCGAACAAGAAGATGGTTCGGTAAAATATATCGGAGAAGCCTACACAAATTATAAAATCAAAGTTATTTCTAATTTAAAAAATGAACTGGCAACGGATAAAGAACTTGCGATAGCCAAACAAGGTGGTATTCGAGAGGACGGTTCTGCCTATGATATATTTGAAGATGACATACTGCCAGATGTAGGAAAAGTTTATATTTTTACTGCTTATACGCAAGATGATGGTTCATTACTTATTTCAGGTGGTAACTCTACAATAGCCTTCGATGAAAAAACAAAAAATATCGATACAGCAAAAGAAGTTACGCAAACAGAAGAATATGAAACGTATGAAAATGCCGTAGAAAACCAAGTGAAAATAGAAGAAAACTAAATAGAAATGATCAAAAAGCATAACGGTGCTTAATAAGTATCGTTATGCTTTTATTGTATATAGCTGTATTTTTTCTTAAAAGTAATCCCGAAATACAAATAATTTTTAAACAATTTGCAATTATTTGTTGCGCTTTCAAATGAAATCGGTTAAACTAATATCGTTGCATAATAAAACAAAGGAGGAATGGACGATGAATAATTATATTACGACTTCAAACATGGCATTATTGCGCTTAAAAATAGAATTTATTTCACCGGACCATTTCGCGAGCAAGGGAACTCTCCTTTAAGTTGGTTTTATTTTATACAAAGTGGTGACAAATAAATATATTTTTTCGGGTAATAATGGGCAGAAATAGGTCCATTATTTTTATTTGTCCAAATTTAAGGAAAAAAGGGAGGGATAGTTGTTTGAAAATTTTTAAAGCATTAAGCTGGTTTTTTAAAGAAAATTGGAAGTCTTATGCGTTTGGGGTAACAATTTTATTTACAATTGCGCTTTTGCAGTTAGTACCGCCGCAAATAATTGGCTACACGGTGGATGCAGTCACAAATGACTCACTGACAAAAGAAAAATTGATTAAATGGATGCTTATTCTCGTTGTAGCAGCTGTTCTTGCTTACGTTGGACGTTACGTTTGGCGGATGTTGATTTTTGGTTCTGATAACAAATTACAACGGACGTTACGCTTACGACTGTTCGAACATTTTACGAAGATGTCACCATTTTTCTTCCAACGTTATCGTACTGGGGATTTAATGGCACATGCGACGAATGATATTACCGCTATTCAACAAGTGGCGGGAATTGGTGTATTGACATTATCGGATTCTGTGTTAACAGGAGGAACGGTTATTGCAACCATGGCGATTACGATTGACTGGCGCCTTACTTTGATTGCATTACTTCCAATGCCGTTTATGGTACTCGGAAGTTCGATTTTAGGTAAAAAATTACATGATCGTTTCCACGGGGCTCAAGCTGCTTTTTCGATGTTAAATGATAAAACACAAGAAAGTATTTCAGGAATTAAAGTCACACGAACATTTGGGCAAGAAAAAGAAGATATTCAAGATTTTGCCAAACAAACAAAAGAAGTAGTTCAAAAAAATATTTCGGTTGCTAAAGTGGATGCGATGTTCGATCCAATGATTTCGATTATTGTAGGGATTTCCTTTGTGCTTTCCTTAGGGTTTGGAGCTAAATTTGTTGTTGATGGAGAATTGACTATTGGACAAGTAATTGCTTTTTCAAACTATTTATTCTTACTCATTTGGCCGATGTTAGCATTTGGATTTTTATACAATATCATTCAGCGCGGAAATGCTTCTTACGACCGTGTGCAGCATTTGCTTGCGGAAAAAGAAGATGTAATTGATCACGCAGATGCAGTAGATGTTACGCCAGAAGGTAATTTACATGTGGAAATTAATGCATTTACCTATCCAGATGAAAGTGAACCAGTATTGTCTGAGATTGGTTTTGACTTAAAATCTGGTGAAACGCTTGGAATTGTTGGGCGAACTGGTTCTGGGAAAACATCGTTATTAAAATTATTAATGCGAGAATATGATACGTACGATGGCGAAATTTCTTTTGCAGATGTAAAAATTCAAGATTACACTGTACGAGCTTTGAGAGAAGCAATCGGTTATGTGCCACAAGATCAGTTTTTATTCTCAACAACCGTGCGTGATAACATTCGTTTTGGGAAACCAGAAGCATCTCAAGAAGAAGTGAGCAAAATCGCGCAACTTGTATCCGTTGATGAAGATATTCTTGGGTTTGAACATGGTTATGATACGATTGTCGGCGAGCGCGGAGTTTCACTTTCTGGCGGGCAAAAACAGCGGCTTGCCATCGCACGTGCCTTAATTATGAATCCAGAATTGCTGATTTTGGATGATGCACTTTCGGCGGTAGATGCAAAAACGGAAGAACAGATTCTATCTAATTTAAAAGAGAATCGTTCTGATAAGACGACTATCATTAGCGCACACCGACTTAGCTCTGTGGAACATGCTAATTTGATTATTGTTATTGATAAAGGGAGAATTGTGGAACGAGGAACGCATAGTGAGCTAATGACGCTAGATGGCTGGTATGCAGAAATGTTCCATGAGCAACAACTAGAGGAAGCTTTAGGAGAAGGGGGTGCGGCTGATGGAAGTGATGAATGAACAAGACGAAATGTTAGTGATGTCCGGTAAAGAACACCGTGCAGTATTAAAGCGAATGCTTAGTTACACAAAATATCATATTCCAAGTTTGATTTGGACTGGAATTCTTGTTCTTCTTGTAACGCTTGCAGATGTATTCGCGCCAATTTTAATTAAAATATTCTTGGATGATTATTTAACGCCAATGAATTTAGAAATGCAAGCTTTGTTAATTTTAGGAGCGGGGTATTTAGGGCTGACAATTGGGAAATCCATTGTGTGGTACTTCCAATTGCTTTATTTCCAAAAAATCGCGCTTGAAATTGTGCAGCAAATGCGGATTGATATTTTTACGAAGCTTCATTCACTTGGAATGCGTTATTTCGATAAAACGCCTGCTGGGAGTATCGTTTCGCGTGTGACAAATGATACGGAAGCTGTGAAAGATATGTTTATTAATGTGCTTTCAACTGCGATTCAAAGTTTGTTTATGCTCGTAGGGATTTATGCGGCGATGTTTGTGCTCAATGTTCAGTTAGCGCTTTATAGCTTGCTGTTATTCCCACTTATCGTCTTTATTATTTTTGTTTACCGGAAATATAGTTCCCAGTTTTACCGGGCAAGACGAGAAAAATTAAGCCAATTAAATGCGAAAATTGCTGAGTCGATTTCAGGGATGTCGATTGTGCAACAATTTAATCAAGAGCGCCGTTTAGTAAAAGAATTCGAGCACATCAACAAAGACTATTATGATGTTGGAATGAAAAATATTAAATTTAATGCACTCTTACTTGGGCCAGCCATTGACTTGATTTACGCGCTAGCAGTTGTGATTATTCTTAGCTTTTTCGGGGCTGAATCTTTAACTGGTCCTGTAGCTATCGGGACAATTTATGCGTTTGTTAGTTATTTTGATCGGTTTTTAGAAGCGATTTATAACGTAATGGAACGTTTGGCTATGTATCAAGAAGCTATCACAGCAGCGTCTAGAGTATTTCGTATTATGGATGAAACAGAAGAAGTCCCAGCTCAATTAAATGATCCAGAAGCAAAAATCACTCGTGCAAAAATTGAGTTTAAAGATGTTTCGTTTGCGTACGAAGGCGGACGTGATGTACTTAAAAATATTAGCTTTACAGCAGAACCTGGTCAAACGGTGGCTTTAGTTGGTCATACAGGAAGCGGGAAAAGTTCGATTATCAATTTAATGATGCGCTTTTATGAATTCGAGCGCGGCGATATTTTAATTGATGGTAAGTCGATTAAATCCCATGAAATAGCTGAATTGCGTAAGAAGACTGGACTTGTCTTACAAGATAGTTTTATGTTTTATGGCGATATTAACACGAATATTCGTCTTTATGATAAAAACATTACGGATGAGCAAATTGTGGATGCCGCGAAATTTGTTCAAGCAGATGGTTTTATTCAAACGCTATCCGATCAATATCAACATAAAGTTATTGAGCGAGGTGCTTCATTTTCAAGTGGGCAAAGGCAGTTGATTTCTTTTGCTAGAACAGTTGTGACGAATCCACAAATTCTTGTGTTAGATGAAGCGACGGCAAATATTGATACAGAAACAGAAAGCTTAATTCAAACTGGGTTAAAACGAATGAGAGAAGGACGTACAACGATTGCGATTGCGCATCGACTTTCGACAATTAAGGATGCCGATTTAATTTTAGTTTTATCTAAAGGGCGAATTATTGAGCGTGGTACACATGATTCATTAATTGCAGAACAAGGTGTATATCACTCAATGTATCAATTACAAAATAGCGGAATGGATTTAGACGAAGCGCTTTAAGCAGAGAAGTTTATTTCAAGCGGTAAAAGGAATATAATGAGGAGCGAAGTGTTACAGCAGATAAGTAGGGGGAATTAATCGTGTCATTAGTCATTTCAATTATCATTACACTTGTTTTTGGGGCTGGAATTATCATGATAAGAATGAAAGCATCGAAGCGTCCAGCAAGTGTGAAAGGGATTATCATACCGCCAATTATGATGTCGACAGGCGCACTCATGTTTGTTATTCCTTTTTTCCGTGTTTCGTTAGTAGATATTTTAGAAGCAATTGCCATGGGGCTAGTGTTTTCTGTTATTTTAATTTGGACTACAAAATTCGAAGTTCGTCATAAATACGTATTTATTAAACGCACGAAAGCTTTTCCGGTTATTTTGATGGGATTATTGCTTATTCGGATTTTCATTAAATATTGGATTAGCGGCAGTTTGGAAGTAGGCGAATTATCTGGTATGTTCTGGATTATGGCGTTTGCAATGATTGTGCCTTGGCGAATCGTTATGTATTTCCAATATAAAAATACGGAAAAACAGCTAGGTAAAGTAGAAGTTAGTGGTGAGTACGAATAATAGTGAAAGCATTTTCCAAAACAGCTTGAATTATCTAGTATGAATAGCTTATAATGAATAATGTTACATCGTGAGTAATGTTACTTGCCGGATGGGTGAAGCATATCCGAGACTGACGCGGCCAGTTACAAAAGGGCTTCCGAGTTTGGCTTGAAAAAAAGGAGGACATCATCTTGAAAAAATGGTTATTAGTAGTTTTAACTTTAGCACTAGGATTGTCGCTTGCGGCTTGTTCCGGTTCTAATAGTTCCGACAAAAAAGAAGACACAAAAAAAGAAACATCAAACGTTAAGGACGACGTATTAAATTATTACATGGACTTAGTAGACGTTATTAATGAAAACAATGGCGATTACAACGCTTATGTAGGAGCGGTTGGCGCAGATCCTAAACCATCTGAAGCAGACCTTGCTGCTCTTGCAAAACCAGCTAGTGAATCAGCACTTAAAGTATCTGAAACACTTGCTAGTGAAAAAACACCAGACCTAGGTAAATACACAGATGATTTCAAAGCAGCTGTGAAACAATTAAGTGATGCTTATAAATTAGAAGCAGATGCACTTAAAGCTAGTGGTCGTGATACAACAAAAGCAGACGAAGCGATGGCAAAAGCGGACGAAGCAATTGCTGGCGTATTAAAAGATGCTGGACTTAATCCTTCAAGCATTACAACTGATACAGCTTCCTGATAATAAAAAAGACAGTTTCCAAATTGGAAGCTGTCTTTTTTATTATTTGTTTTTTGTTTGGTTAATTTCATTTTGAAGTTGTTCAAATGTCGCCATTAATTCTTGAGACTTAACTTCTAGTAGCTCTTTTTGGTCAAGTTCGGTATCATTGAATAATACCGGATCGCCAAAACGAATAATGATTTTTTTGCGTTTTAAAATTTCTCCAAAGGTCTTTGGTCCATCATAAACGGCAGGTAGCATTGGAACTTTTGCTTTATGAGCGATAGTTACAGCACCACGTTTTAAATGAAGGTTGGTTGTTTTTCTTGTACCACTAGGGAAAATACCAACTACTTTACCAGATTTAAGCATCCGAATGGGAGCTTTAATGGCACTTGGTCCAGGATTATCACGATTGACTGGGAAAGCATTAAGGTGCGTCATTAGCCAGTTGAGGAATTTTCCTTTGAAAAGCTCTTGTTTCGCCATATAATGTACTGGTGTTGGCGACAAAGCGAAACCAAGATATAAGATTTCAATCCAAGACGTATGAGTGGAAACTACAACATAAGGCGCTTCGATAATTTTCTCTTTGTTTTGTACTTGAAATCGTCCACCAATAATAATTAAAATAAAATGAACGAGGTTTTTTGCGAAATGATAAAACAACTTCTTCACTCCCAATATTGCTAGTTATTTTTTTAAACTATATCTAGTATACTTAAAAATGACGAGTTTTGCATTAAAAATAAATAATCTCTGAGAAAAAGAAAAGAGGAAAACGATGAAATTTTTACATACAGCTGATTTGCATTTAGGAAAAATTGTATCTGGCGTATCGATGCTAGCTGAGCAAGAATATATTTTGGCACAAATAACGAAGATTGCCGAGGAAGAACAAGTTGATGCGCTTATTTTGGCTGGAGATTTATATGACCGTGCTGTACCGCCTGCGGATGCGGTGAAAGTGCTAAATGATATTTTAGTGAAATGGAATGTAGAACTAGGTATTCCGATATTTGCGATTAGTGGTAATCATGATAGTGCAGAGCGACTAGCTTTTGGCAGTCAGTGGTACGAAAGCAGCAAGCTATATATGAAAGGGAAATGTACTTCGCAGTTTGAACCAATTTCGTTTATGGATGCGGAAGTGTGGCTTGTGCCTTATCATGAGCCGGCAATTATTCGTGAAGTCTTGGCTGACAGTTCTATTCGTAGCTTTGAGGACGCTATGCAAGCCGTGACGAAACAAATTCGAACAAAATGGAACCCAGCTAAGGCGCAAATTTTAGTAGGACATGCGTTTGTTTCTGGCGGGATTCCTAGCGATTCAGAACGCCAACTTGCGATAGGAAATGTGGACCGAGTTTCAACGAACTGTTTTGATGGATTTACTTATACCGCGCTTGGTCATTTGCATCACCCGCATGCGATTAATCATCCTGCTATTTTTTATAGCGGATCGCCGTTAAAATATTCTTTTTCAGAAACAAAGGATAATAAAAGTGTGCGCATTGTAGAAATTGAGGGAAATGAACTTATTAATGTAAAAGAGCGATTTCTAACGCCGAAACATGATATGCGCATTATTTCTGGAACACTAGCGGAACTTACGGAAAACTTAGTGGAAAATCCAAATGATTTCTTTCAAGTTAATTTAATGGATGAAGGTGCTTTAATTGATCCAATGGGGAAATTGCGCCAATTTTATCCCAATATTTTACATTTAGAACGTAAAAAGCAAACCTTAAAAGAAACGCAAGATAACTTTGAAGAAATGATGAAAAAAGATGATTTAGAGTTATTTGGACAATTTTTTGAATATGTAAATGGTACGAAATTAACGGAGACGCAACAACAAAAATTAGCAGATGTGTTTGAAGAAGCGCGAAAGGAGGATACTGAATGAGACCGATAAAATTAACCATGCAAGCTTTTGGAGCTTATGCCAAAAAAGAAGTAATTGACTTTGAAAAACTAGGAACGGAACAAATTTTCGTGATTTCTGGTAAAACAGGGGCGGGGAAATCCACTATTTTTGATGCAATTAGCTTTGCAATTTTTGGAAAAGCAAACACATTCGATCGGGAAAGTTTTTCCATGCGCAGCCATTTTGCGACGGACAAAGAAATAACGGAAGTAACGCTTGTGTTTAGGTTGAAAGACAAAATTTATCAGATCAGTCGTATTCCTCAACAAGAAATTGCTAAACAACGAGGAAATGGAACGACAACTTCTCCTCAAAAAGCTGAATTATACGAACTCATAGGTGATGAAATGAAGCTCCTTGCGAGTTCCGTTCGTGATGTTAATACGAAAATGGAAGAATTAATTCAACTTAATGTGGATCAATTTAGACAAATTTTAATGATTCCTCAAGGTGAATTTAGAGAACTACTTGTATCGGATAGTAAAGAAAAAGAAGTAATTTTGCAACGATTAGCGCATACAGTGTACTATGAAAAAGTTGAAAATTTGCTGTGGGAAAAACAAAAAGAAGCAGAAATTTTAGTTGTCGAAGCGAGAAAAAAAGTCGCCGAGCTTGCCGAACTCAGCTTGCCAGGAATAGAAATAACCGGCAAGACAACAACTGAAATTAGTTCGCTGCAAAAAGAAGCTATCAAGCAAGAACAAGCAATTTTAGCAGAGTTAGAAAGTGCTTTAAGCATCATTCGTAAAGAAACAAGTGAAGCGGTTGAAAAAGTGACTCTTGCGAAAGAACAACTGCTTGATTGGCAAAATTTAGATTTATATATAGAAGAAGTAGCTAAATTAGAAGCTGAAAAAGATTTTTATCAAGTGATAGCAAACCGAATTGAAGCAGCTAAAAGAGCCAGTAACCTGCGTTCTCAGGATGCGCTTTGTATCCGTTTAAAAGAACAATTAGAAACAGCAGTAAATACTGAAAAACAAGTAGCGCATGAAGTAGAGTTGATAACAAACCAATTTTCAAATGCAAAAAAACAAAAAGAAGCACTCGCCGAACAAGAAGAAATACTAGAAACTAACAAACGGACACTTTTTCAATTAGAAGAAATGGAACCAAAAATCATTGAATTAGAAACAGTAACGATTCAAAAAAGACGCGCAGAAATTAATTGGAAAGAAGCAGCGAATCGTTTAGAAAAAGTGATGAAAACAGAGCAGGAAATCGCAGCAGAACTACAGTCAATGGAAACTCGTTTAGGAGAAATTAACCAAGCAGAACTAGCGATTTTAGAGGCTATTAATAAACGAACAACTGCCGAAGCTCTCATTGAAAAAAATCAAGAACTTGTTAATAAACGAATGAAAATGGATCTATGGAATAAACAAAAACAAACAGAAGAACAAACGCTAAAACAACTTTTAACAGAAAAATTAGCTATAGAAACAACGATTAAACAAGAAGAATCAAATTTACAACAAGAACAAGCTGCAACACTCGCAGCTCATTTGCACGAGGGTGACGCTTGTCCTGTCTGCGGATCTGTGTCACATCCACAATTGGCAGAATACGGGGAATCGGCCAGCCTCACAACGCTAGAAGAGGCAAAAGCCAAACTACATGAAAAACAATTAGCGATTAATGAGGTTGAAAAATCAATCAGCCAACTTGAATGGCAATTAGCTGAATGGGCGGATATAGCAGATGTGGACTTAGTCGCAGTAGAAAAGTTATTAGCAGAAAACCGCCAATTAGCTAAAAACCTAACAGATCAAATAAATCAATTGCAAACTAACGTGGCGCAAAAAGAAAATATTCAAGGCGCACTTGAAACATTAATAAACAAACAAAAAGAGCTAGAAACAGAAAAAAATAATACGGCTCTTCAAGTAGAAAGTTTTCATCAAGAAGTCCAACTCTCATCTGGAAAACTAAGCTATTTAGAACAAGCAATTCCAGTCGATTTACGAGACAAAACTATTTTTGATAAGAAAAAGAATGAATTAAGTAACAGCATTAAAACGCATCTGGAACAAGTCGAACAAGTGGATAAAATATTTAGAGAAGCTGAAAAAGAAACAACTAGGCTGGAATCAACATTGCAATCTGCCGAGAACACAACACTAGACGCTAAAGAAGCATTACAAGTCCAACGCGAAGTTTTTAAAGACGCAATGAAACAAAATGATTTTCCTACTTATGAGGCTTATAAACAAGCTTTAATGTCAGCAGAAGAATTAAAAAGTAAAGAAGAACAACTAGCTGACTTTGAGCGGAAACGCCATTTAGCTATATCACGCCGAGCTGATTTAACAGAAAAACTGAAAAACAAACAAAAACCAAATATCGAACAACTAGAATCATTTATGACCGAAAAGCAATTAGAACTTGCTCAGTCAGAAGAAAACACAATTAAGCAACGCGACTTTGTTTTGAAACGAAAAGAACTTGCCGAAAACTATCAAAACAGTATTCAAGCAGTAGAAAAAGCAGAAGTAAATTATGCGGACATTGGCTTATTAGCAGACTCAGCACGTGGTAAAAATGCTAGAAGGCTAACATTTGAACGTTATATTTTAGCGATGTTTTTAGATACTATTATCCACCGAGCTAATCATCGTTTATCTAAAATGACTAGCGGACGCTTTGAACTCAAGCGAAAAATCGAAAAAGCAAAAGGGAATGTCCAAAGTGGGTTAGAACTTGAAGTTTTTGATGAATATACGGGGCTGACGCGTCATGTAAAAACACTTTCAGGTGGAGAAAGTTTTAAAACCTCGCTAGCACTTGCTTTGTCGCTTGCAGAAGTTGTCCAAGAAATGGCTGGTGGAATTTCACTGGAAACCATGTTTATTGATGAAGGGTTTGGTACGCTTGATCCAGAGTCACTAGAGGTCGCCGTAGAATGTTTACTGGAAACACAAGAAAATGGCCGCTTAGTCGGGATTATTTCCCATGTGCCAGAGCTAAAAGAACGCATTTCAGCAAGGTTAGAAGTAACCGCAACTAATCACGGAAGTACAACTAAATTTATTACTGCTAATAGCTAAAAGACCGCTTGCGTTGCCGTCACTCGTCTTTTCCTATATAATAGTAGTTTAGAGTAATGGACGGTTTTGGGAGGAAGAAAGTAATGGAGCACTTTACAGCAATTCAAAATAAAATGATTCCATATAGTGTGAAACAGGCTGGAAAAAAACTGATGGAAGACGGAGAAATCATTCAGTTTCGTGAAAAAGACGCATCAGACCATTTTTTAACCTATTTTATTGATCAAAATGTCGTAGAAGATGCTGGTAGTGAAAATTATGCTTGTAGCTGTGCCGATTTTCAGCTAAATGCTATTTGCAAACATATCTACGCGACACATTTAAAAATGGAAAAAGAAAAACAAAAAGCAGCCAAACAAGATTTTAAAAATCGAATTCTCACACAAGAATCAAATACACTTCTTTCCCTTTTTCAACAAAATATGGCGCAACAACTTGAAGTGGAAGAGGATATTACTAATAAAATACCACTTCAAACACAATATATCATTCGCTTAAAACCCGATGATTCTAGTTATATTATGACAATTGAAGTCAAAGTAGGGACAGAGCGAACGTATGTAGTAAAAAATATGAATACATTTTTAGCTGCGATTCGTGATCGGCAGTGGCTTGTCTTTACTAAGAATTTTGCTTATGATCCAAATGAGCATTTCTTTTTGGAAGAAGACAAACAAATTTTGGATAAATTACTTCAAATCAGTGAAATTGCCAAGATGTATGATACAGATTCTTTCTACTGGTCAAAATCCTATGCAGAAGAGAAAAATCTAACTATTCCACCTAGCATGGCTGGTGAACTATTAGAACTCTTAACTGAACGCGACACGACTTGTATTATTATGAAAGAACGCGTAGAAGATATTAAATACCGCGGCATCAACGTTCGCCGCGATAACCTAGACTTTATTTTTGAACTTAAAAAAAGTGCGGATGACAAATATCAACTGGAAATGGAAGACTTACAGCAAGCAATCTTTTTCGAAGCTTATCAATTACTTTTCTTTGATGGTACTTTTTTCATCCCTGTTAAAGAAGTTTGGGAATCTTTAAAACCGTTAATGGAATTTCATAAAGTTACGAAAAATGAAGTGGTGCAGTTTTCAGAGTCGCAATTGAGTGAAGTGATTTCCTATGTTTTACCAGCTTTACAAAAAAGTGGTAAATTGAAACTGGACGACTCGATTGAAGACCGGATTACACAGCAACCACTTGACTGTAAATTATTTATTGCCCTGGAATACGGAGAGCATACATTACGCCTTGAATATCATTATGGCAATCAATTATTTGACCCATTTGCAATTACGGAAGAAGAAAACGAAAAAATCATGATTCGCGATGTTGAAAAAGAAGCACGCGTGATGAATATTATCGAAAGCGCCCCTGTTCATTTTTCAGGAACAAAAATGGTTGTTAATAAACAAGAAAAGGACTTATATCAATTTTACTATCGAACCATTCCAAAACTTGCCGAGTATGCGGAGATTTATATGGAAGATGGTTTAGAAGAAATGGTAGAAGACAATGTGCGCCCTGTGACAACGCTAGATGTTTCTTCAGATAATGATTATCTTTCTGTTTCGTTTGATTTCAAAGGCATCCCGGAAGAAGAAGTCCAAAATGTCCTGGAATCATTGCGAGAAAAACGTAGCTATCATCGTCTGAAAAATGGACGTTTCTTATCGCTTGAATCAGAAAACTATAAACAAATGGAAGACGTACTACAAATGTTAGAAGTGCGTAAAAAAGATGTCCAGCCGAATATGCAAGTTCCGCTTTATCGAGGTATGCAAATTTACGATATTTTAGGAGCGGGAACGCAAGATGAACATCATAAATTCAGCCGTTCTTTCCGTGAACTACTGACAGACATAACTACCCAATCAGAAGACAGTTTTAGTTTACCAAAAGGATTAAAAGCAGAGTTGCGTGATTATCAGTTAACAGGTTTTGAATGGATGAAATCACTTGCTAAATATAATCTTGGTGGTATTTTGGCAGATGATATGGGACTCGGTAAAACTGTGCAAACGATTAGCTTCTTGGCATCAGAATTAGAAGAGAATCCGAACTTAAAACCGGTCTTAATAGTTACACCAGCCTCACTGCTCTACAACTGGCAAAGTGAATTAGAAAAATTTGCGCCAGAAATCCCTGTGACTGTTTTACATGGAACGAAACAAGCTCGTATGGCAGAAATGGAAGAGATAAAACACGGTCATGTTTATTTGATTTCTTATCCATCTTTACGTCAAGATATTATTCATTTCGCTGATGTAGCTTTTTCAAGCGTCATTATTGATGAATCGCAAGCCATTAAAAACTACCATACAAAAGCTTCTCAAGCGGTGCGAGCGCTTAAACGAAATCATGTATTTGCGTTAAGTGGAACGCCGCTTGAAAATAGTATTGATGAATTATGGGCGATTTTCCAAACATTAATGCCAGGATTTTTCCCATCGCTACGCAAATTCAAAGAAATCCCGTACGAAAACATTGCCAAAATGATTCGTCCGTTCTTACTGCGCAGATTAAAACAAGACGTAGTAAAAGAACTACCCGATAAAATTGAAACAAACCTTTATTCTGAATTAACCGATGAGCAAAAAACAATCTACTTAGCTTATTTAGAGAAAATTCAAGCTGACTTAGAAGAAAGTAATAGCAATGCTTCGGAAGAGCGAATCAAATTACTCGCGGGATTAACCCGTTTACGCCAAATTTGCTGTGATCCGAGTCTTTTTGTCGAAAATTATCAAGGTGAATCTGGTAAATTACTACAGTTATTTGATACAATACAGACAGCAAGAGAAAACGGCAAACGAATACTGATTTTTTCTCAGTTCACTGGTATGCTTGCGATTATTCGCCGGAAATTAGAAGAAGATGGTCAACCCCTTTTCTATATGGATGGTAAAACGCCTGCTAAAACAAGATTAGATATGGTTAATGCTTTTAATGAAGGTGAGAATGATATTTTCCTAATCTCTTTAAAAGCAGGAGGAACCGGGCTAAATCTTGTGGGTGCAGATACGGTGATATTATACGACTTATGGTGGAATCCAGCTGTAGAAGAACAAGCGACAGGACGTGCTCACAGAATCGGTCAAAAACGTGTCGTCCAAGTGTTCCGTATGATTACAAAAGGAACGATTGAAGAACGAATTTTTGACTTACAAAAGAAAAAACAAGCGCTCGTGGATGAACTTATCCAACCAGGGGAACAAATGCTAGGTAAGTTAAGCACAGAAGAAATTAAACAAATTTTACAATTGGATAATGGAAGGGATGACAAATAATGAAAAAGTGGGAAGTATTCGCAGTTCAAAATGTAGGCGCAGCAGAGGAAATTATCAACAAGTTAGTAAGTGAGGGCTATGAAAAAGAAGATATTTCTGTTTTAGCTAAATCCAAACATAATAAAAATCTCGAAACATTAGCGGAAAAAGAAAACATTGAAATCGAACGTCCAGTTAATGAAGAGGCGTTTGGCATTATTTCTGGAATACTGCAATCACTTAGTGGCGCAATTGTTATTCCACAAGCTTATAATCCGAAATACGGTGCCCTTTATGCGGCAGGACCTTTTGCTAAATGGTTCTCAAAAACAGACGATAAATCTGTTAAAAAACTTCTAGAAGATTTCGACTTAACAGAAGAACAGGTTGATAAAATGATTGAAAATTTACATGCAGATAACATCTTAATTTTTGCGAGATAGTATCGGTGAAAAAGGAGAAGTTTATGCAAATTAAAGAATTTTTGATTAGTCGTCGTTCAGAGGTAGTTAACAATTTTTACGATAATTATTATACTCAAACGGATGAATATAAGTTAAGGCTTAGTGCTGGTGAGGATGAACAATCTATTCGCTCACTAAGTACCGCATCGTGTGGCATGATTATTGATGTCATTACGGGAGTGAAAGAACGAGATTTTGAAAACATCGGTAAAAGACGCTTCAATGACAAAACGGACATTAGAAAAATCCATCAACATATGAGCGAAATTGATAAATTTATTATAAACAGCTTACTTAAATGGAAAGAAACTGAAGATGTTTTTTATACGGATGCTGATATTATTCAGTTTATGTTAGAAATAAAAGACACACTCGCATCCATTCAACAGCAACTTCTTGAAGGATTTATGCAAGAAAATAGAAATCAAGTTATGGCTCAGCGCAAAGAAATTATCCAATTATCGACGCGTATTATTCCGATTACTGATTCCATCGGAGTTTTACCGATAGTTGGAAGTTTAGATGATGATCGAGGCTATTTTATGAAAGAAAAAGCAATCGAATCTGCGGATAAGTTAAATTTAGACTTCATCGTAATAGATTTTTCTAGCGCCGTTTTAAAAGATGATTTTGCAACAAAACACATGGAAGATATGATTCAGTCATTTAAATTGATTGGATTAATCCCGATACTTTCTGGTATGCAACCAAGCTTTGCCCAGCGCACAATTCAAGTCGGTTCGAATATTTCGAAACTCCAATCATTTGGCTCCCTAGAACAAGCATTAACCAATTTAGGTCTATAAAGAAAAGGTGAATGGCACTTCGTTGTCATTCATTTTTTTGTTATAAGAAAAAGTTATTGAATTATAGCGAATTCTCTTTGTTTACTTATCGCTTATTTTTAAGTACAATAGATGAGAGAGACCAGTCGTTTCAAGAATTGAAGGAGGAAACGTGGATGACTAATTGGAAAGAAAAAGCAAAAGCATCATTTAAACTTAATGACAAAACGTATCATTACTACAAACTTAAAACCTTAGAAGAGGACAAAATCACAAACATCGAGAAATTACCTTATTCTGTACGTGTTCTACTTGAATCCGTATTAAGACAAGCTGATGGCAGAGTAATTAAGGATTCACACGTAGAAGACCTAGCTCATTGGTCAAAAAATGGTAACGAAGGAGAAGTTCCATTTAAACCAGCGCGTGTTATTTTACAAGATTTCACCGGTGTTCCAGCAGTTGTTGACTTAGCTTCATTACGAAAAGCGATGGCTGACCTAGGAGGCGACCCAGAAAAAATCAATCCAGAAATCCCAGTTGATTTAGTAGTCGATCACTCGGTACAAGTTGATAGTTATGCGAATCCAGAAGCGCTAAAAATCAACATGGAGCTAGAGTTCAAACGCAATATGGAGCGTTATCAATTTTTAAACTGGGCGCAAAAAGCATTTGATAACTATCGTGCTGTGCCACCTGCAACTGGTATCGTTCACCAAGTTAACTTAGAGTATTTAGCAAACGTCGTCATCGCGAATGAAGTTTCGGACGGCGAATTTGTAGCGTTTCCAGACTCCCTTGTTGGGACAGATAGCCATACGACAATGATTAATGGTATTGGCGTTTTAGGTTGGGGAGTTGGCGGTATTGAAGCTGAAGCCGGAATGCTCGGACAACCATCTTATTTCCCAATTCCGGAAGTTATCGGTGTGAAATTATTAGGCGCTTTACCAAACGGCGCAACTGCCACTGATTTTGCCTTGAAAGTAACACAAGTTTTGCGGGAACAAAAAGTAGTAGGGAAATTTGTTGAATTTTATGGTCCAGGTGTTGCAACACTTCCACTAGCTGACCGCGCGACTGTTGCCAATATGGCTCCTGAATACGGCGCAACTTGCGGATTTTTCCCGGTAGACAAAGAAGCGCTTAACTATTTAAAACTAACTGGTCGTGACAAAGAACAAATCGAATTAGTAGAAGCTTATTTAGAAGCAAACGATTTATTCTTTACACCAGAAAAAGTAGAACCAAATTATACACAAACAGTGGAAATCGATCTTTCTGCTATTGAACCGAATTTAGCTGGGCCAAAACGTCCACAAGATTTGATTCCGCTTTCAAAAATGAAAGAAACATTCCGTGAATCCATTACAGCGAAAGCAGGAAACCAAGGTTTCGGTCTTGATAAATCAGCTTTAGACAAAGAAGTAACTGTTACATTTGGCAATGGTGACCAATCAACAATGAAAACTGGTTCCGTTGCTATTGCAGCAATTACAAGCTGTACGAATACCTCTAATCCATACGTAATGCTAAGCGCCGGTTTGGTCGCTAAAAAAGCTGTTGAAAAAGGCTTAGAAGTACCAAAATTCGTCAAAACTTCCTTAGCGCCAGGTTCCAAAGTTGTTACAGGCTACTTGGAAAAAGCCGGTTTACTTCCATATTTAGAAAAACTTGGCTTTGACCTAGTTGGTTATGGTTGTACAACTTGTATCGGTAACTCAGGTCCATTAAAAGAAGAAATTGAAGAAGCGATTCAAGAAAGTGATTTACTAGTTTCCGCAGTTCTCAGTGGTAACCGTAACTTTGAAGGACGAATTCATGCACTTGTGAAAGCAAACTTCTTAGCTTCACCACCACTTGTAGTTGCTTATGCGCTTGCTGGGACAACGAACGTAGATATGTTAACAGAACCAATCGGACGTGGTAATAATGGCGAAGATGTCTTCTTAAACGATATTTGGCCAAGTTCAGAAGAAGTGAAGGCGCTTGTAGAAGAAACCGTAACGCCAGAACTTTTCCGTGAGCAATATGCCCATGTATTTGATGAAAATGAAGCTTGGAATGCGATTGAAACTACAGAGGATGCTTTATACAAATGGGATGAAAATTCGACGTATATTGCCAACCCGCCATTCTTTGATAATTTAGCAAAAGAAGCTGGCAAAGTAGAAGCTTTATCTGGTCTTCGTATTATTGGTAAATTTGGTGATTCTGTTACAACCGACCACATTTCACCAGCTGGCGCAATCGGTAAAGATACACCAGCCGGAAAATTCCTGCAAGAAGAAGGCGTAGCGATTCGTGATTTCAACTCGTATGGCTCTCGTCGTGGTCATCATGATGTTATGATGCGCGGTACATTCGCCAATATTCGAATCAAAAACCAAATCGCTCCTGGAACAGAAGGTGGTTACACAACATACTGGCCAACTGGGGATGTGATGTCCATTTATGATGCATCTAGAAAATATATCGAAAACAACACTGGCTTAGTGATTCTTGCTGGCGATGATTACGGAATGGGATCTTCACGTGACTGGGCTGCCAAAGGAACTAATTTACTTGGAATTAAAACTGTAATTGCAAAAAGTTATGAACGGATTCATCGTTCTAACCTTGTAATGATGGGTGTTTTACCACTTCAATTCCTACCAGGAGAAGACGCAGATACACTAGGCCTTACTGGTTCAGAAAGTTTACAAGTGGAAATCAGTGAAGGTGTAGCGCCAAGAGATATTGTCAAAGTAACAGCTGTTCGCGAAGACGGCACTAGCTTCACTTTTGATGCACTTGCACGATTTGATTCAGAAGTAGAAATTGACTATTACCGTCATGGTGGGATTTTACCAATGGTCCTTCGTGGCAAATTAAAATAATTACCAAAAAAAGAAGCGAGCAAATAAGTTCGCTTCTTTTTTTATTTTCACTTGCAAAAAGGGAACGTATGTTTTATTATTGGTAAATAGGAGGCTTGAGCGAATGAGGTATCAAAAGATAAGTTTGGTTGTAACAGGAATAATTGCAGCAGTAGTTGGTTATCTTATTTTCAAAAGCGAGTATCACCCAGATGTTCCGAACTGGCTATTATTTTTATTTTTAGCATTGAGTATCGCAGTTGCAGTTAGTCAGTGGAAAGAGAAACGGATAATTTGGAGTTGTATTGGTTTGTTTGTAGCCGTATTAATTAGTGTGTATTATATTTTAACTATATAGGAGGAACTCAATTTGTCCGAAGAATTACGTTGTCCATGGTCGATTAATGACCCGTTTGAACTAGCATACCATGATGGCGAGTGGTGCGTCCCGAGTAAGGATGATACTTATTTATTTGAAATGTTGAATTTAGAAGGGGCACAAGCTGGCCTGTCATGGAAATTAATTTTACATAAAAGAAAAGCCTATCAAGAAGCTTTTTTTCATTTTGATATTGATAAGTGTGCTCGGTTAACAGATGAAGATTTAGCGCGGATCGTTTCAGAAGCGGCCATTGTGAAGAACCGTTTGAAAGTCAAAGCAGTTCGCACCAATGCCCTAGCTACACAAAAAGTCCAAGCAGAATTCGGCTCATTCGCTAATTATATTTGGAGTTTTACAAATGGAGAGCGAATTATTAATGAATGGCAGGGAATGGGAGAAGTTCCAGCTAAGACGGAACTATCTGAAAAAATAAGTAAAGATTTGAAGAAACGAGGCTTTAAGTTCGTTGGGCCTGTGATTATCTATTCTTATTTACAAGCTATTGGCATCCTGGACGATCATTTACGTTCATGTCCATTCCATACGCTAAATAGGGAGGCGATGAAATGATGATTCCCGCAAAATTAAAACAAGGTGATGAAATTCGTATCATTGCTCCAAGTCGATCTCTTGGTATAATGGCAGAAAATCAAGTCGATTTCGCTGTTAAACGCCTAAATGAGATGGGTTTCAAAGTTACTTTTGGAGAGCATGTTTCAGAAATAGATTGTATGTTAAGCTCTAGTATTCGCTCAAGAGTAGCTGACATTCATGAAGCGTTCAATAATTCGAATGTGAAAGCGATTTTAACTGTTATCGGTGGTTTTAATAGCAATCAATTACTACCATATTTAGATTATGATTTAATTGCTGAGAATCCTAAAATCTTATGCGGATTCTCTGATATTACAGCGCTAGGAACGGCTATTTATACCCAAACCGAACTCGTTACTTATTCCGGCGCACATTTCTCTACCTTTTCAATGAAAAAAGGCCTAGACTACATACTTGATTCATTTAGCGCTTGCTTAGTAGATAAAGAACCATTTGCGCTAACGGCAAGTACCTCGTGGAGTGATGATGAATGGTACTTGGATCAAGAAAACAGGGACTTCAAGCCAAATGAAGGGCTAGTTGTTCTTCAAGATGGAGAAGCAGAAGGAACCATTATCGGCGGGAATCTCTGCACGCTTAATTTACTACAAGGAACCGAATATATGCCTGATTTATCTGGTGCTATTTTATTTCTGGAAGATGATTTTATGACTGTTCCAGAAACGTTTGATCGTGATTTGGAGTCACTTCTTAATCAACCAGGTGCAGATGAAATAAAAGGTTTGGTCATTGGTCGCTTCCAAACAAAAACGGCAATGACAAAAGAAAAACTTGCTTTTATCATAGAAACGAAAACAGCTTTACAAAAAATCCCAGTTATTTCAGGCGCGGATTTTGGCCATACGCAACCACTTGCTACTTTCCCAATTGGCGGAACAGCAAGAATTGATACAAATGCAGTAAATAAAATTGAGATTATCAAACATTAAAAAAAGAGGTTGTCCATAACGGACAACCTCTTTTTTGGATTAACTTAACGCGACATCTCGTTTTTTGAAAATGAAGAATGTAAAGAAGAGGATGATCGCTGTATATACGCCAAGGCCAGCAATAATTTGCCAATCTGCTAAACCGCCAGCGATTTTTTGACCGCCAACTGTATCATTTAAGCTAAGCAAGTTGAAAATAATCCATTTCATCCAGTCGTATTTTTCGATAGCGAGTGGTAGTAGTTGACGAATAATTCCACCAGAGAATAGTACTCCGACACCAACACCAACTGCTAATGCTTGTGAACGAACAACGGATGAGAAGAAGAATGCGATAGTTGCATACACGATCATCAGTAAGAAGTTTGTTCCGAGTAACATCCAAGCATGATCCCACGCTGTCATTGCGCCTGATGAAGGGGAGAGCGGCATGAAAATCGATTGCTTCGGAAGAATAAACGAGAAGATAAAACTAGCTAATAATAGCGTGATGGAACTAATGATGCTATAAACAATACACATAAAATATTTAGAGAAAAGAATTTGACTTCTAGAATAAGGTCGTGCGAGTAATAACTTAATTGTTCCGCCAGAAAACTCTGTTGCAACAATAATACTTGCCACAATTACTACTAGCATCGTTGCGACTGCCCCAGAGCTACCGAGTGATGCAAAGAAGTCAGCACTTGAAATTCCCGCTGAATTGCTAGCAGGTTTTTCATCTGCATCTACATAAGCTTGATAGAAATCAATTTGTTTTTGAACTGATTCTTTTTCATCTTTCGTTTGAGCTGCTTGTTTTTGAGTTTTTAAGTAAGCAACGGAATCTGTTAGTGATAGTGTTTCGGTTTTATATGTTGGGTTACCATCTTTATCTGCTGAATTCCAGTATTCCTCCTCACTTACCGGAGTTCCTTTATCATCGTAATAAGCTGTAATTCCAGCATTACTTGCATTGCCACCTTCAACACCGCTTGTATCAATCTTACTAACGAAAAACATAAGTAGTGCCAAAGTTAAAACTGCTGCAAATAAGACAATTTGCATAATCCAACTAGATTTTCTAGAAAATAATTTAGTAAATTCATTTTTTATTAATGCTATCATGCTTTCACACCTCCGCCATTTGTTAATTCTAGGAATCGTTCTTCAAGGGAGGCTTGAAGCGGAACCATTTCCAATAAATCGATATTTGCTTGAATAATCGCGCGGGCAATTAAATGGACATCTTCGTGAGCCACTTCGATTTTAAAGGAATTTTCTTTCTCAGCAACAAGTTTTACTGGAAGTGTAGCAAGAACAGTTTTTGCTGCTACGCTATCAGTGACTTTAAGTTGATAAACAGCCACGTGATTTTCAAGTACGTCGCTCATTTTTTCCGTATGAGTTAAGACACCTTTATTAATAATAGCAAAACGATCGGTAATTTGTTGAATTTCGCTAAGTAAATGGCTAGAAATTAAAACAGAAGTGCCGTTTGTTGCTAAATCACGAATTAATGCTCTAAATTCTGCCATCCCTTGTGGATCAAGTCCATTGGTTGGCTCATCTAAAATAAGTAGGGCGGGGTTGTGAAGTAAGGCTTGTGCAACGCCTAAACGTTGACGCATACCTAAGGAATATGTTTTTACTTTTTGATTGATGGCATCTGAAAGTTTTACAAGTTCTACAATTTCACGAATATGATCGTCTGTAATATTTTTTTGACTCATCCGTGCAAATTGCTTTAAGTTAGCCCATCCAGACATATACATATAAAATTCCGGATTTTCAATAATTGCTCCTACTTCAGAAATTGCTGCTTTAAAGTCGGTATCAATATTTTTACCATTAATATAAACTGTACCTTCTGAGCGGCGAATTAAGCCTACAATCGAGCGGATAATAGTTGTTTTACCGGCACCATTTGGACCAAGTAAACCAAATACTTCTCCTTTATGTATGTCAAAGCTGATATCGTGGACAATATTTTTTTGTCCGATTTTTTTCGTGACATGTTCTAATTTTAAAACTGTCTCAGTCATGAACTCACTCCTTTTTTTCTCTCACTACTAAAATTGTACTATTTTTTAGTTCTAATTACATTCGGCTAGAGGACGGGAAAAAATCATACTTTAGTAGTAGACTCATTTTCTAAGTTAAGGTGCCAATCTATGCTGTAATGATCGATAACTTTTGCGTATTTTGCATCCCAAAAAGTTTTTTGAATAGGGATTTCAACGGTCCCTGTTTTAGAAAGTAGTACGAAAGCATGTACAAAACTTTCTTCAGTTTCAAAATTAACTGCAAGTGATAAACGATTTCCCGCATCTGTTTCGCCTTCTAGTGTATCTGAGAAGTAAAACAAATCTTTATCGTCTTTCGTAAGCCTAGCATGAAGGATTCGTTCGCCTAATTTTTCATCTCCAGAGAATCCTTCCATCTCGTGAAAAAAACGAGTTTTTGTAATTTCTGCTTGAAACACTTTTTTATAAAATTCTAGTGCTTCTTGGGCTTCCCCGTTAAAAGTGAAGTAGGGCACAGTTGCTCGTATCATTAAATCAACTCCATTCTTGTTTCATTATACTAATTTTAGTACTAAAGCGAAAGCGCAAGCCCTGGGATGGACTTGCGCTTTCTTCTAACTTTATATATTAATGGTGGACAAGTTAGCTAGTTTTTAAACACCTTTGTAAGCTTCAAGGTAAATTTCTTTTAGTTCGCTTACAAGTGGTTGTTTAGGGTTGGCAGTAGTACATTGGTCCATGAATGCGCGATCTGCAAGTGTATCTACAACAGCATCCAAGTCTTTTTTAGCAACATTTTGTCCTTTAAGACTCATGTCGATACCAACATCTTTACCAAGTTTGATGATTTCATCTACAAGTGATTTAACGCCTTCTTCTGTAGTTGCAGCAGGGAAGCCGATAATACGAGAGATACGAGCATAATCTTCATCAGCACGGAAGCTTTCATATCTTGGGAATAACGCATGTTTTTTAGGTTTAAGTGCGTTATAACGAATAACGTGTGGCATAAGGATTGCATTCGCACGACCGTGAGGAATGTGGAATTCAGGTCCAATTTTGTGTGCCAAACTATGGTTAATTCCTAGGAACGCATTCGCAAACGCCATACCAGCTAGGGCAGAAGCATTATGCATTTTTTCACGCGCATCAGGATCACCAGTAAGAACAGATTCACGTAAGTTTTCAAAAACAAGTTCGATTGCACGGATAGATAATCCACGTGTATAATCGCTTGCCATTACGGATACATAAGATTCAATTGCGTGAGTTAGAACGTCCATACCAGTATCAGCAGTAATGTGTGCTGGAACAGTTGTTACATATTGTGCATCGACAATCGCAACGTCTGGAGTTAGTTCATAGTCAGCAAGAGGGTATTTAATGTTGTTTTCTTTGTCTGTAATAACCGCAAATGGAGTTACTTCAGAACCTGTACCACTTGTTGTTGGAATTGCAACGAATTTCGCTTTTCCACCAAGTTTAGGATATTTGAAAGTACGTTTACGGATATCTAAGAATTTTTGTTTCAAGCCGAAGAATGAAGCTTCTGGGTGTTCATAGAATAACCACATACCTTTGGCAGCATCCATTGCAGAACCACCACCAAGAGCGATAATTGTGTCCGGTTTGAAGTCTTTCATTAGTTCTGCACCTTTGTAAACTGTTACGTCAGATGGATCTGGTTCAACATCAGCGAATACTTGATAAGCTACGTCGTTACCACGTTTTTTCAGGTGTTCGATTACTACATCAACGTATTTGAATTGAACCATACCTGGGTCAGTTACGATAAATACGCGTTCAACGCCTTCCATTTTTTGAAGGTATTGAGTAGAATATTTTTCAAAGAAAATTTTTGGTGGAAGTTTGAACCATTGCATATTATTTCTCCGATCCGCGATACGTTTAACGTTCAGCAAGTTAGTCGCACTTACATTTTGTGATACAGAGTTTTTACCATAAGATCCACAACCTAGTGTTAGGGAAGGGATGAAACCGTTATAAATGTCACCGATACCGCCTTGAGCGCTTGGTGCATTTACGATGATACGGCAAGCTTTCATACGGATACCAAATGCTTTTTGAACTTCTTTATCAGTAGAGTGAATAACTGCTGAGTGTCCAAGTCCTCCGTATACTAACATTTCTTCACAACGATCGAATGCTTCTGCTTGGTTAGCAGCTTCGATAAATGCAAGAACTGGGCTTAATTTTTCGTGAGATAGTGGGTATTTGTCGCCAACACCTTTAATTTCAGCTACAAGAATTTTTGTATCTTCTGGAACTTTGAAACCAGCTTGGTTTGCAATCCATGCAGGGGATTTACCAACTACATCTGGGTTAAGTGTTCCTTTTTCAGGGTTGATTACATAGCTTTCTAATTTTTTAAATTCAGCGCCTTTAACGAAGTAACATTTGTTTGCTTCCATTTCTGCTTTTACTTCTTTAGCAACTTCTTTGTCCACGATAACTGCTTGTTCAGAAGCACAAATCATACCTTGGTCAAAAGATTTAGAAAGAATGATGTCATTAACAGAACGTTTGATTTTAGCTGTTTTGTCAATGTAAGCTGGTACGTTACCTGGGCCAACACCTAGTGCAGGTTTACCAGTAGAGTATGCTGATTTAACCATTCCAGCACCACCAGTTGCAAGTACAAGTGCTACTTTATCGTGGTTCATTAATTGTTTTGTTGCTTCTAGGGAAGGTTTTTCTACCCATTGAATACAATGTTCTGGTGCTCCAGCTGCAACTGCTGCATCATAAACAACTTTTGCTGCTTCAGATGAACAACGTTGCGCACTTGGATGGAAAGCGAAGATGATTGGGTTACGCGTTTTAATCGCGATAATTGCTTTGAAAAGTGTTGTTGAAGTTGGGTTAGTTACTGGTGTAACCCCGGCAACTACTCCGACTGGTTCAGCAATTTCGATAACACCAGTTTGAGTATCTTCGTTAATAACTCCGACTGTTTTGTTGTTTTTAATGTTGTTCCAAATATATTCTGTTGCGAAGATGTTTTTAATACATTTATCTTCGTATAATCCACGTCCTGTTTCTTCTACTGCTAATTTTGCAAGGGGCATATGTTGGTCAAGTCCGGCAAGCGCCATTGCGTGTACGATATTATCTACTTGTTCTTGGTTGTAACTTTCAAATGCTTTCAATGCTTTTTGTCCATTGTCTGCTAATCTGTCAATCACTTTTTGAACTTCTAATACTTCTTGGGCCGCATTTTCTTTAATTGCCATTTTCCAGAACCTCCTAATATTTGTGCGGGACTCTAAATGTCCATAGTAGACTTTTGACGTCCCTGATAATCCAAAAAAATTTGGCTTGTTGCTGTGCCGTATTCTTTTGTTTTATTTGATTACACCGTTAGTATAAGCCATCAATAAAAGTTTGTCCAGTGTTTCACGTGAAAATATTCACAAATAGACGAAAATGAGCGGATAGTCCTTCTGGGAAAGTGGTTTTTAGTCTATAAGGCATAGCTTGTATGAGTGGTTTTATCATATGATTTTAAGGGGATTTTCATCTCTAGTTGACTCGTAAATAAAAGGTAATTAAGATAATGATTCTTTTTTTACTATTAATAATATCCTGTATTAATAGAGTGTAGATGAGTTTTCTGTGATAGTTCTTTTTACTTAGTTGTTTATTAACTGCTATTTTGATTTATGTGGTTTTATTTTCTTGACTTTCCGTTTGTTCTTATGTAAGATGAATACAAGTAAAAAATGATAGCTTTGATGAAGAGTAAGTAGCATGATGAAAGTTTTTAGAGAGCTGACGGTTGGTGAAAGTCAGTAGCGGACATGATGTGAATGGACTTCTGAGCTCTGGTTTGAAAAGGAATTTCCTTAGTAGGATGCAGCGATTAGGCCTTATCGTTACACAAGGCGCCCATTCGGAATTTGGATGGATTAAGTGAACTGTTTTTGCAGTTAATCAAGGTGGTACCACGGGTCTCTCGTCCTTGTCTAGTATATTTGCTAGGCTTGGAGAGAGGCCCTTTTTTAATTTTATAAAACGAAAACATGAAACAAGAATAGTACTTTTCATCGATTTTCAAAGAGAGTTAGCGTTTGGTGCGAGCTAATAAATAGATGAAATAGGAATGGGCCTTGTGCGTGATACCTTGAACTGAAGTAGGGGTGAACGGGAGCTCCCGTTATAGAGCAGCTGCAAAAAAGCAGCACTGAGATAGGGGGAATTCCCTAAAATGAGGTGGCACCGCGATAACTCGTCCTCTGAAAAAGCATGATAGTAGGCTTTTTCAGAGGGCTTTTTTTATTTTAATGAAGAAGGGATGATTTAAATGAGAAAAATGAAAAGAATGGATGCAGATACATTAACCGCGATTTTAGCCTTTCAACGTCTTTCCGGAACAGGCAAAAGCTTACTTGAAGGAGCTGCAAAAGATGCAGAGGCAGGAAGATATTCTATTATTGCTATCAATCCTGTACATGAAATTAAAGTATATCAACATGAATATTATATAGACGGGGCACTTCAAATAGTGACAGACCCTTTAAAAGAAATTGAACTATTTATTGAAAAAGCAAAGACGGAGGAAGAAAGCTTGCCTTTAGATTCAGGGGCAATTGGTTATGTTGGTTATGACGTTATTGCACTTTATGAAAATTTAGGTGATATTCCAGTCGAAACGCGGGACATGCCAGATATTCGTTTTTATATATATGAAAGTTTTGTCATTATGGATCATCAAGCGGAAGAACTTATTTTAGTGCAAGATAATTGCTACTCTGGGAGAAGTGAAGCAGAACTGGATGAGGCACTTGAAGCGATGTTTTTAGAACTTACAACACCAAAAATAGATGAACACAAAGCAGTTCAAGTTCCGAAAATGACTTACAAAAGTAATTATACAAAAGAGGAGTATATGAACTTAGTCAAAAAAGCGAAAACCTATATTCAAGATGGCGATTTCTTTCAAATAGTACTTTCTCAGCGGTTAGAGGCAGATTTTACAGTGGAGCCGTTTGATTATTACCGAAAATTACGATTGTTAAATCCTTCTCCTTATCTCTTTTTCATTGATTTTGGCGATACGGTCTTAATTGGTTCTTCACCAGAGAGTTTAATTAAAACGAAAGGGCGGACTGTTACGACAAATCCAATTGCTGGTACAAGGCGTCGCGGGGCAACAAAACAAGAAGATGAAATGCTGGCAGCGGAATTATTATCCGATGAAAAAGAACTTGCAGAGCACAGAATGTTAGTGGATTTAGGACGTAATGATATTGGAAAAATTGCAGAAACGGGTTCGGTTCATGTACCAGTATATCTAACAATCGAACGTTACCGATTCTTGATGCATTTAGTTTCTGTTGTTGAAGGTACATTAAAACCAGGATTAAGTGCGATGGATGCTCTTCGGTCGACGCTGCCGGCTGGTACAGTTAGCGGAGCACCAAAAATAAGAGCCATGGAGCGAATCTATGAATGGGAAAATGTAAAACGTGGACCATATGCTGGTGCGGTAGGTTACTTAACGAAAAATGGTGATTCTGATTTTGCTCTTTCGATTAGAACGATGGTACTCCATGATGGAAAAGCTTATGTGCAAGCTGGCGCAGGAATTGTTTATGATTCAGAACCTGAGAGTGAATACTTGGAAACATTACAAAAAGCGAAAGCCCTTTTGGAGGTGGGAGAATGATTTTATTAATTGATAACTATGATTCTTTTACGTATAACCTAGAGCAGTATTTGGCAGAGTTCAGTGATGTCGTAGTAAAACGAAATGATGCCGTGGATTTAATGGAATATGCGGCTTTGGCAGATGGGATTGTTCTTTCACCAGGGCCAGGAAAACCGAGTGAAGCCGGACTTTTGGAAGAAGTTGTTTTCAAATTTGCGAAAGAAAAACCACTACTTGGGATTTGTTTAGGACACCAAGCGATCGGTGAGGTATTTGGCGGAGAAGTAAAACGAGCAAAGCAAATTCGTCATGGTAAAGTTTCGCTGATGCGGCAAACAAGTGGAGCCATTTTTACTAACTTGCCAAAAGAAATGCCTGTGATGCGTTATCACTCTTTAATAGTAGATAAAAATACTTTGCCGGATTGCTTAGAAATATTAGCAGTGGCGACGGATGACGCGGAAGTAATGGCAATGAAACTGAAAAATTACCCGGTTTATGGATTGCAATTTCATCCAGAATCAATCGGCACGAATGACGGAAAACAAATGATGGAAAACTTTATTCACATAGTAGAAAGGGCGGGAGAAAATGGAAATCTTATTACAAAAAGTATATGACCAAAAAAATCTATCAAAAGCAGAAATGAATATCGTTGCAACAGAAATTTTTGAAGGACGTCTTTCAAAAACGAAAATTGCTGCCTTTCTAATGGCACTTAAAGTCAAAGGAGAAACCGCAGAAGAAATGGCTGGAATAGCAGAAGCGATGCAGCAAGTTGCGATTCAAGTGGATTTCCCAGCTGGAACTGCGATGGATAATTGCGGAACTGGCGGAGATAAATCGAATAGTTTTAATATCAGTACAACGTCGGCTTTCGTCCTTGCAGCAGCAGGAATTCCAGTGGCGAAACATGGGAATCGAAGTATTTCTAGTCGTTCAGGTAGTGCGGATGTTTGTCAGGAATTAGGGATTGATATTAATATGCGTCCTGAAGATATGACTTATTTACTTGAAAAAGTAGGGATTGCCTTTTTATTCGCACCACATGTTCACCCTAATATGAAATACGTGATGGACGTTCGGAAAGAACTTGGGACGCCAACCATTTTTAACTTGATTGGACCTTTAACCAACCCGGTTCATCTCGAAACACAATTAATGGGCATTTATCGTCGTGATTTAATCAGACAAACTGTGGAAGTTTTAGGACAACTTGGACGAAAACGGGCCGTAGTTTTAAATGGCGCTGGCTTTATGGATGAAGCTTCTCTAGCCGGTGAAAATCATTACGCATTATATGAAAGCGGGGAAGTTCACTTATATACACTAAAACCTGAAGAAGTCGGTTTAGCTAGCTACCCACTAGAAGCAATTAGGGGCGGGGATGCAAAAGAAAATGCAGCAATTCTTCGTAGTGTACTTGACGGCGAACCTGGTGCCTATTTAGACACTGTTTTGCTAAATGCCGGATTTGGTTTATTCGCAAATGGCAAAGTAAGAACAGTAAAAGAAGGCGTTGATTTAGCCCGCGACCTAGTTAGAAGTGGTCTAGCTAAACAAAAATTGCAAGATTTAATTACTTATCAAAAAGAGGTGCTAGCGAAATGACATTTTTAGAAGAAATTTTAGCTCAAAAAGCAGTAGAGGTAGCTGAAATGCCATTAGAACAAGTAGCAGAAAAACGGAAAACTTATTCGTTTTATGAATTTTTAAAAGAAAATACGGAACAAATGCAACTTATTGCGGAAGTAAAACGCGCCTCGCCTTCAAAAGGTGAAATAAATATGGATGTAAACCCAGTCGCTCAAGCAAAATCATATGAGGCAGCTGGAGCAGGTATGATTTCTGTATTAACCGACCCGATTTTCTTTAAAGGATCGATTGAAGATTTACGAGAAGTAGCGAAAAACGTAGCAATTCCAGTACTGTGTAAAGACTTTATTATTAGTGAAAAACAATTAATTCGCGCTCGAAATGCTGGAGCAACGGTTGTATTACTAATAATTTCAGCTCTTACGGAAGATGAGCTAGCCTTACTTTTTAAACAAGCGAGTGCCCTTGATTTGGAAGTATTAGTAGAAGTACATGACCGAGGCGAATTAGCTCTCGCGCAAAAAATTGGGGCTAAATTAATCGGAGTGAATAATCGGAATTTGCACTCGTTTGAAGTAGATATTGCGGTAAGTGAAATGGTTGCGAGTGATTTTTCAACAGAGGCATGTTTCATTAGTGAATCGGGTTTTAAAACGGCAGACGATGTTAACCGAGTGAGTAAAGAATTTAATGCGATACTTGTTGGAGAAGCGCTTATGCGAGACAAAACTCCACAAAAAGCAGCAGAAAGTTTGAAGGTGAAACGATGATTGTAAAAATTTGTGGATTGAAAAAAAGTGTCGATGTAAAAGCAGCAGTTGAGAATGGTGCGGATATGATTGGTTTCGTTTTTGCGAAAAGTAAACGCCAAGTTACGATTGAACAAGCACACCAGTTAGCTAAAAACATCCCACCTAATATTAAGAAAGTTGGCGTTTTTGTTAACCCGACGGAAGATGAGTTAACTGCTGCTATTAAAGGCGTACCACTAGACATCGTGCAACTCCATGGACAAGAACCGACCGAGCAAGCAGACCGCACCGATGCCGAAGTAATTAAAGCTTTTCCAGTTAAAGAGGGCAAACTTCCTAACAATATAAATGATTATTCAAATGCCTATATCTTACTTGATGCTCCGGCAGAAGAATACGAGGGCGGCAGCGGGAAAACTTTTGATTGGGATAAAATAAATAGCGATTTACTAATAAAAAATAAATTAATCATTGCTGGTGGCTTAAATGCCGAAAACGTGAAAGAAGCTATTAGTCGCTTTGAACCATATGCCGTCGATATTTCTTCTGGCGTAGAAACGAATGGTGAAAAAGATCCTGAAAAAATTAAAATCTTCATTAAAACAGCAAAAGGAGTTGGAAAATAATGACATATCAAGCACCTGATGAAAATGGTTTTTACGGAAAATTCGGTGGCAGATTTGTGCCAGAAACTTTAATGAAAGCAGTGAAAGAATTAGATGAAGCGTACCGAGCTTCTAAAACAGATGCAGCTTTTCAAAAAGAATTAAACTACTATTTAAAAGAATATGTAGGCCGGGAAACGCCGCTTTATTTTGCGGAACAACTTACTACCTATGCTGGCGGGGCTAAAATTTATTTAAAACGAGAAGATTTAAATCATACTGGTGCGCATAAAATCAATAATACGATTGGTCAAGCATTACTTGCGCGGCAAATGGGCAAGCAAAAAGTAGTGGCAGAAACTGGAGCAGGGCAACATGGTGTAGCTACAGCGACAGTAGCAGCACTTTTTAATATGGAATGTACTATTTTCATGGGAGAAGAAGATGTTAAACGTCAATCGCTTAATGTATTTAGAATGGAGTTACTTGGCGCAAAAGTTGTCAGCGTGAAAGCTGGTAGCCGTACTTTGAAAGATGCCGTAAATGAAGCACTGCGGTTCTGGGTGGCGAATGTGGAAGATACGCATTATATTATGGGATCTGTTCTTGGGCCCCATCCGTTCCCAGAAATTGTTCGTGATTACCAAAGTGTCATCGGGACAGAAGCACGTAAACAACATCTAGAGAAAGAAGGTAAGTTACCTGAGGCGATTGTGGCTTGTGTAGGTGGTGGCAGTAACGCGATGGGCTTATTTTATCCGTTTGTGGATGATTCTTCTGTTCAAATGCACGGCGTAGAAGCTGCTGGTCATGGTCTTGAAACAGAGTTCCATGCAGCCACGATTTCTAAAGGCGAAATTGGCATTCTGCACGGGGCAATGATGGATGTTTTACAAGACGAAAATGGACAAATCCTTGAAGCTTTCTCGATTTCCGCGGGATTAGATTATCCTGGTATTGGGCCGGAACATAGTTTTTTCCGTGATTTAGGTCGCGCTGAGTATCATTCTGTTACAGATGATGAAGCAGTCGAAGCTTTTCAACTTTTATGCCGGACAGAAGGGATTATTCCAGCACTTGAAAGTTCGCATGCCATTAGTTATGCTGTGAAACTTGCAAGCCAGATGCGTCCGGATGAAAGTATGGTTGTATGCTTATCTGGTCGCGGGGATAAAGATGTTAATCAACTAAAAGAACGATTGGAGGGGCAAGCTAATGACTAAGACATTAACAAAAAAATTGGCGAATAAAGACCATGCTGCTGTAGTAACTTATATTATGGGCGGCGATGGTGGTTTAGATAATCTAGAAGAACAACTATTATTCCTAGAAAAATCAGGCGTAAGCGCGATTGAAATTGGGGTTCCTTTTTCTGATCCAGTTGCTGACGGCCCTGTCATTCAACTTGCTGGTTTACGCGCATTAAAAGAACGAGTTAGTTTAGAAGCAATTTTAACTAAATTAGCCACAAGCAAGGTGCAAATTCCACTAATTATTATGAGCTATATTAATCCGATTTTTCATTTAGGTATTCCAAAATTTATCGAAATGGTTCAAAAAACACCTGTAAAAGGACTTATTATTCCTGATTTACCTTATGAACATCGTACGCTTATTACACCCGAACTAAAAGGGACAGATATTGCGCTTATTCCGCTTGTTTCACTAACCAGTCCGAAAGAGCGCTTAGAAGAAATAGCTAACCAAGCAGAAGGTTTTATTTATGCCGTAACAGTAAACGGGACGACGGGCGTAAGAAATGAATTTAATACGCACATTGATACCCATTTAGCTTATTTAAAAAGTATTAGCCCTGTTCCTGTTCTTGCAGGTTTTGGAGTTTCTTCTATTGAACATGTGGAAAAATTTGCGCGTGTTTGTGATGGTGTGATTATTGGAAGTAAGGTCGTACAAATGTTGCATGACGGGGAAACGAGGGAGCTAGGTACGTTTTTACAAAATGCAGCAGAAGTTCAAATCGAAAACTAATTACTACTTACAATTTCTCTTTAAATATGGTAAAGTCTGGTGTATAGAATGTTAAAGAGGAGTTGTAAGAATGTCTGTTGAAGTAAAACCAGAGCATGCAAGAATGCTCAATAACACGAAAAATGTAACACTTGGGATAGCGATTGTATCTACTATCCAAGCCGTATTAAGTAGCGTTTCTATTGTGGGGCTTATTGCTCTACAACAAAGAAAAGAAGTACTTGCTAATGCAAATGCAACCGCTGTCGTTCAAAATACGATTATGACGACAACGATAATGGCTGTTATTTGTATCGCATTTACGATTATGCTATTTCTTTCTTATAACAAACTTAGAAAAGGCATTATAATTACACCGCTTGTTTTTTATTTATATGGCGCGTTTACCATTCTTGGTGTCGTTTTATCAATGATTAATAGTGGTGTGAACTTTGTTTCGCTTATTTTACCAGCAGTGCTACTTGCCTTGAGTGTAACTTGTATTTTAAATCTTAGAAGAATGCGTTAAAAGTAGTAATGTAAGAATGATTTTTACATAAACATATATAACAGACAGACTTAAAAGAAAAAATCAATTGAGGTAATAGAAATTATGAGTTCAAAATTAATGCGAGGAACGGCCGTACTTACTGCGGGAACTTTATTATCGAAAATTTTAGGGATTTTATATGTTATTCCATTTTACTGGATTGCTGGCGGGGAACAGGCAACGATTCTTTATCAATACGGATATGTTCCCTATCAAATCTTCTTAAATATTGCGACAGCTGGAGTTCCATTAGCAGTTGCTAAGTACATTTCTAAATATAATTCGTTAAATGAATATGCTTTAAGCCAAAGATTGTATAGGTCTAGTACATATTTGATGATATTTACCGGGATTATTAGTTTTTTAATTATGTATATTTTTGCACCGCTTTTAGCTGGGATGCAAGAGGTCAGTGGCGGAACGAGCATTCAAGATATTACAACCGTTATTCGTGCAGTGAGTTTTGCGTTACTTATTATTCCAGTAATGAGTTTACTTCGCGGTTATTTCCAGGGGTTTCATTCAATGGGACCCTCTGCTGTATCGCAAGTAATTGAACAAGTAGCAAGAATCGTTTTCCTACTTGCAAGTACGTATATTGTGCTTCATCTTATTGGTGGAAGCCTTGTAACAGCAATGAGCTTAGCGACTTTTGCGGCTTTTGTTGGAGCTTTCTTCAGTTTAATTTGTTTACTGTGGTATTACCGAAAACGCAAACCAGGTATTCAAAAAATGATTGCCGGCAGTGAAAATAAATTACAAGTGTCGACGTTACATTTATTAAAAGAAATCTCAATCTCAGCAGTGCCTTTCATTATAGTAGGAATGGCGATGTCACTATATCAACAAATTGATTTATTCACCTTTGCGCGTGTTTTAACATACGATGGCATGCCCGGGAAAGCAGCGGAAGATTTACTTTCTATTTTCAACTTTTCTGTTCAAAAAATCATTATGATTCCGGGTACATTAGCGTTGGCGTTTTCGATGACGCTCGTTCCGCTCGTGGCCGCTTCATTTCATAAAGGTCGGATTCGCGAAGTGCATCATCATCTAACAGCTGTTTTCCAAGTATTGCTATTTTTAGTCGTGCCAGCTTGTTTAGGAATAGCGCTCTTGGCTGATCCGCTCTATACGATATTTTATGGTTATAATGCTGATGGATCAATGTTGCTAAGCTTTTTCGCTCCATTTGCAATTTTCTTCTCGCTGTTTAGTGTCACTGCTGCGATTCTACAAGGGATTGACGAGCAACGTTATACAGTACTTAGTTTACTTCTCGGGTTACTAACAAAATCCGTACTACAAATGCCGCTAATTTTACTTCTTGGTGCAAAAGGTGGCGCACTTGCGACCGGACTTGGTTACATTGTTTCTGTGCTGTTCACCATTTTTATTATTAAAAAATATGCTCATTATTCATTTAAGTATATTATTAGACGCCTGGTGTTAATTCTTGGAATAAGTTTTGTGATGTTAGTTAGTGTTTGGCTCATTTATCATGGGCTCGCATTATTCTTAAATCCGCATGCACGATTTACTGCATTAGTGATTGTTTTTATATCAGCTGGAGTGGGGGCTTATATTTATGCCTTTTTAGCTGCAAAAGCAGGGCTATTAAACTATATTCTAGGTGACCGGATGTATAAAATTCGTAAAAAACTTCATTTGATTTAAGCTTTTTGTAAAGAACAAGCCGATATTTATTTGGGTTTGTTCTTTTTTTTTAAAAGAGTTAATGGTAAAGTAAACAAGGATATATAATTTAATGTAAAGGAAGTTAGACGATGGGTTCAAAACTGCTCAGAGGAACATTTATTCTGACGCTAGGGACATTAATCTCTAAAGTGCTCGGAATATTGTATGTGATTCCGTTTTATGCGATTATTGGAGGAGATGAACCAGCGCTTCTGTATAATTTCGGTTATGTACCGTATCAATTATTCTTAAGCATTGCAACTGCTGGGATACCGTTAGCTGTTGCCAAATATATAGCGAAATATAACGCCATGGAAGAATATGCTGTTGGCCGTCGATTATTTAAAACCGGTGTATATTTAATGATTTTTTCCGGGATTGTTTGTTTCCTTGCGATGTATGGACTTGCTCCAACGCTCGCTCGAATGCAGCAGTTGGAAGGCGGATATAGTTTAGCGGATGGTATTCAAGTTATTCGTGCAGTTAGTTTCGCGCTACTTATCATTCCAGTAATGAGCTTGCTTCGTGGCTTTTTCCAAGGATATAATTCGATGGGGCCGTCTGCTGTATCTCAAGTGTTAGAACAAGTTGTCCGTATTGTGTTCTTGCTTGCGGGGACTTTCATTGTAATGTATGTACTTGACGGGAATGTAGTTACAGCAATTAGTATCGCTACTTTTTCAGCTTTTGTTGGAGCTTTTGCGAGTTTACTATTACTACTTTGGTATTTTTATAAACGAAAACCTGGACTGGACCGAATGCTTTTAGAAGATAGAGGCACTGTAAAAATTTCCATTCCGACACTATATAAAGATATTATTCTTTCGGCAATTCCTTTTATTATAGTTGGGTCTGCTACTTCGCTTTATCAATTAATTGACCAATTCACTTTAGGAAGAGTGTTAGAATATATTGGAACTGCTCCTGATTTGGTCAATTCTTTTGTAGCAATTATTAACTTTGATGTACAAAAATTAATTATGATTCCAGGGACGTTGGCAATTGCGTTTTCGATGGCACTTGTTCCACTTGTTACTGGTGCTTATGTAAGGAAAGAGTACGCGCAAGTGAAGCGTCAACTCAATGATGTTTTCCAAATTTTATTATTCTTAACGATTCCAGCTTGTTTTGGAATTGCTATGCTAGCGAGACCTTTATTCACAGTGTTTTTCGCACCTAGTGATAATGGGACAGCGCTATTACAATTATTTGCACCAATCGCCATTTTATTTTCATTGTTTAGTGTTTCCGCGGCTGTTCTTCAAGGGATTGATGAACAACGATTCACAGTGCTAGGCTTACTGTTAGGGCTACTAGCGAAATCGGTATTACAAATGCCACTCATTATGATGTTTGAAGCTCCTGGGTCAATCATTGCAACTGGTATTGGTTATGCAGTATCTTGTCTGTTCATGTTATTTATTATTAAAAAATATGTTCGTTTCTCGTTTAAAGTTATTTTGCGGCGAACGGTGCTTTTCTTCTTTATGACAGCTTTGATGGGCGTTATTGTCATCGGACTGTACATGGGACTTGCTAACTTTATTAGTCCGGATCGTAAAATGTCTGCGCTGGTATTGACGCTTATTTGCGGAGGAACGGGTGCTGTTTTCTACGGTTATATGGCATTCAAACTTCACTTGTCTGATAAATTATTTGGCCCACGTGGTACTAGATTACGTGAGAAATTAAGAATTCGCTAGGAGGATTTTATGAAAAAAACACCATTTGTAATTAGTGGCATTGCTCTCCTTGGATTTGTTTTCTTTATGATAGGCGTTATGACTGGGGCAAAATGGATTCACAGGTTTGACCAGTACTGGAATAGTATTATTCGGGTCGGAATAACGGATACAAAAACTACACTGATTTCTTATTTAACTGATATTGGCGGGGTAGCGACCATTTGTATTTTAACCGTTGTTGTTATTATTGCGCTTGTTCTAATGAAAAAAGTGGATACGGCAATTTGGTTTGGTGGGATTGTCCTAGTTGGCGGGGCGCTTATTCCATCAATCATTAAAAATATCGTTCAGCGCCCAAGACCAACCTATAAATTAATCGAACAAGGTGGATTTAGTTTTCCAAGTGGTCATGCGACTGGTTCAACTGTTTTTTATGGAATGCTAGCGTTCTTTTTAATTTTATATGTTAGTCATAAATGGCTTCGTTTTGCGATTAGTATTCTTGCGCTAGGGCTTGTATTGTTTATTATGTATTCCCGCGTTTATTTAGGAGTACATTTCCCAAGTGATGTTGTAGCAGGATTCTTAATTGGAAATGCTGTTATTTTCAGTGGAATTGGTTGTTACTTTATTTGGAATAAAAAATTAGCTTTATGGGCTAATAAATTTAATAAATCGTAAAAAAATCCTCTCTTTAGATAAAGAGAGGATTTTTTATTAAGCATGTTCGTCTGTTTCGCTAAAAATTTTCAAATAGGTCGGTAACTCTTCAGCAATTTCAGTCGGCAACACAACATAGCGTTTTTTAGCTAAAATTTCTCCAATATAGCTATGAAGAAAAACAGCAGCTAATGTTCCGGTAAGCGGCTTCTCTGTTTGTGCCATCAAGCCACATATCGTTCCAGCGAGAGTATCGCCCATGCCACCTGTTGCCATTGCGGGAGTGCCGTACATATTTTGCCATGCTGATTCACCTGAATACACTTTTGTACGATGCCCTTTTAGAACAATCGTTGCGTCAATATGAAGTGCGACATCAGTTGGCGTTTCTGCTTCAGGTGCTAGTGCTTTCAGTCGTTCCCATTCACCTGCATGTGGTGTAAAGGTAAGCTTGGCGGCAGGATGAGGATTTTCTCCTTTTGCATAAATAGTAATGCCATCGCCGTCAATAATTAGTTGTTGATATTCTGTTGAATTTTGTAATACTAATCGAAAAATTTCTTCGGCATAGGCATCTAATCCAAGCCCAGGACCAATTAAAATGGTATCAAAATGATTAATTTGTTCACTTAGACTTGTGATGTTTTCATAGTCAATAAACATGCATTCAGGAATTCGTGTTTGCAGCGCAGGGCGATTAACACTATCTGAGGCAACCGTTGTTAAACCAGCACCACTTTTAACACAAGCCTCTGCAGCCATAATCGCGGCCCCACCAAATTGTTTATTTCCAGCGACAATTAAAACGCGCCCGTAATCACCTTTATGTGTTTCATCTTCACGTTTTGGAATCCACGCGCACATTGCTTTCGGTGTAATTTTCTTCACTTTTGTAAAACCTCCTTATGACACTGGCTTTTATCTACTCAACCGGGTAAAATAAAGAACAGATAAATCATGTTTATCTTAAATGATAAGGAGGCTTTTGTAAAATGAAACCTATATATCCTGCCGTAAAAGCAGTTATTGTAAAAGATGGTAAATTTTTAGCTCTTAAAAAAAGAGGCGTAGAAGGCGAAGTATTTGAACTTCCGGGAGGCCGTATGAACTACGGTGAAACTCACGGAGAAGCGCTTTTTAGAGAAGTTTATGAAGAAACTAAATTACAAGTCCAACCATTTATCTTATATGACACATGGGAGTTTTTTCATGAAGACTACCAAATTACAGGCGTTATTTATTTAGTGGAAATGCCTGAAGAAGGGGAAGTAGTGTTGTCTGATGAACACGAAGAATATCGCTTCTTACCACTTGAAAAAGAAAGTCTGAATATAATGGATGTCGTATTTTCTACGCGGATGGAACGTTGGGATTTTGAAGCAATTAAAGGTTTTATGAGAAAATAGTAGTTCCGACTTCCAAGCGGCGTGAAAACAGTTTACAATAGAGAAGATAAGTTTGAAGGAGGGAATAATAATTATGACAGAAATTAATTGGCAAAAAGAAGTGGAATCACGTAAAGATGATTTCTTAGAAGATTTAAAAGGGCTTCTTCGCATTCCGAGTGTTCGCGATGATAGTAAAAAAACAGAAGATGCGCCGTTTGGACCAGACGTTAAACGCGCACTCGACTATATGATTGAACTAGGTAAAAAAGATGGCTTTACCGCTAAAGAAGTTGGTAATGTTGCTGGACACCTTGAATACGGTCAAGGAGAAGAACTTGTTGGCGTATTAGGACACGTTGATGTAGTGCCAGTTGGTGATGGCTGGACTAATGGACCATTTGAACCAACATTACGTGATGGTAAATTATATGCGCGCGGAGTTGCAGATGATAAAGGTCCAACAATTGCCGGTTACTATGCATTAAAAATTATTAAAGAACTAGGCTTACCTCTTTCTCGCCGCGTTAGAATCATTGTTGGTTCTGATGAAGAAAGTGGTATGAGCTGTGTAGAACGTTATTTTGAAACAGAAGAACAACCAACACTAGGATTCGTTCCAGATGCAGAATTCCCAATCATTCACGCTGAAAAAGGTATCTCAGAACTAGATGTATCTTTTAAAGACGGAGAAGCTAGTGGAGAAGCAGCATTCCGTCTACTTAGTGTAGAATCAGGCGAACGCTATAACATGGTTCCTGACCACGCAACAGCTATTATTGAAGACGTAAAAGACTTTGATAAAGTAGCAAGTGAATTTAAAGCGTTCTTAGCAAATCATCCAGTTGAAGGCTCATTAGAAGAAAACGGCAAAACAGTCAAAATCAATATCGTCGGAAAATCCGCCCATGCGATGGAACCAAATAACGGCGTAAATGCTGGTCTTCACTTAGTAGCTTTCCTAGGTAAATTTAAATTAACTGGCGCTGCAAATGATTTTGTGACATTTGGTCGCGATTACTTATTCGGTGATTCTCGTGCTGTAAAACTTGGTATTAGCTATGAAGACGTAGAAAGTGGCGAATTAACAATGAACGTCGGCGTTATTCGTTATGATGTAGCAGAAGGTGGTAAATACGGTCTTAATTTCCGTTACCCAGTGACAGCTAATATGGATAAACTAAAAAATAAAATGCAAACAGTTGTATATGAGTACAACGCTCAATATACACATTACGATGATTCCAAACCGCTTTTCGTACCAAAAGATCACCCGCTTATTCAAACTTTACAAGAAGTTTATACAAAACAAACAGGTGAAGAAGCTACCTTGCTAGCGATTGGTGGGGGAACTTATGCACGTCATATGGAAACAGGAGTAGCGTTCGGCGCACTGTTCCCAGGCCGCGAAGATACAATGCACCAAAAAGACGAATTCAGCTATTTTGATGATTTATTAAAAGCTACTGCAATTTACGCAGAAGCACTTTACAAATTAGCGAAGTAAGGGTTATAATTGAAAAAATTAACTGCTGCAAAGCTTAGTTTTGTGGCAGTTTCTTTGTTTCATTAAGTTTTTAGATAGTTCCAAAAATTAACTATGCAAGGAGAGACTCGACATGAAAGTACTAGTAAATGACCGTTTAGTAGAAAGAAATGATGCTACAGTTGACGTAGAAGACCGTGGATACCAATTTGGTGATGGAGTATATGAAGTTGTTCGTTTATATAATGGTAAATTTTTTACTTATAACGAGCATATCGATCGTTTATACGCTAGTGCAGCAAAAATTGACTTAGTTATTCCTTATTCCAAAGAAACATTACGAGCGTTATTAGACAAATTAGTAGCTGAAAATAATATCAATACCGGAAATGTATATTTACAAGTAACAAGAGGAGTTCAAAATCCTCGTAATCACGTTCTTCCAGATGATTTCCCGTTAGAAGGAGTATTGACTGCGGCAGCTCGTGAAGTACCAAGAAATGAGCGTCAATTCATAGAAGGCGGCTCAGCAATTACTGAAGAAGATGTACGCTGGTTACGTTGTGATATTAAAAGCTTAAACTTACTTGGAAATATTTTAGCGAAAAACAAAGCACATCAACAAAACGCGCTTGAAGCTATTTTACATCGCGGGGAGCAAGTTACCGAGTGTTCTGCTTCTAACGTATCCATTATTAAAGATGGGGTTTTATGGACACATGCTGCCGACAATCTAATTTTAAATGGTATTACTCGTCAAGTTATTATTGATGTAGCGAAAAAGAACGGTATTCCTGTAAAAGAAGCCGATTTCACTTTAACAGATTTACGAGAAGCAGATGAAGTGTTTATTTCCAGTACTACAATTGAAATCACACCAATTACTCACATTGATGGAGTACAAGTTGCTGATGGAAAACGTGGTCCAATTACCGCTCAACTTCATAATTACTTTGTAGAAGAAATCGTTCGCGCTTGTGGCGAATTAGAATACGCAAAATAATAAATCTTAAACCTTCCTTTTTTAAGGAAGGTTTTTTTATGTTTAGCCACCTATGTAAAAAATTATATAACTTTTTTTATGCATTGAAACGACTCATTTGGCTCCGCTTTCAAACGAAAACAACTGTTTTAAAGCAATTGACAAATTTTTTTGAAGGTGTATAATTCAAAAGGCTAATAGTTCGCATACGAAATATTTGTGGGCGAACAGTACGGAGGGAAGTTAATGGATGAGAAGTTAGTAAAAGAGGTTATTTTTTCTTTTCGTGAAGTGCAACGAAAAACGCATCATGTGCTAGCGGAAGAAGCTGCTAACCGTGAAATCACAACGACACAATTGCTTGCAATTAGAGAACTACAGAAAGAGTCAGATTTAACACTTGGTGAACTAGCAGAACGCATGAAACTTGGAAAAAGTACTGTTTCGGGCATTGTTGATCGCTTAGTAAAAGCCGGATTTTTAAAACGAACAAGAAATGAAAGCAATCGACGCGCGCTTAGCTTAGAATTAACCGAAAAAGGAGCGACGAAAGCTGCAGAAACGTATCATGTATTTTTTAACCGCTTAGAACCTATTTTAGAAATTGGTGAAGAAAGGTTAAAAGAAATGTTAGAAATGCATCAGGAGATAATTACTATTTTAGAAAGGGAAGGTGCACGAGATTGAATATGAAAGCAGCAAGTACATCAGTGAAGCGTAATGGTATTTTAATTGTTATGCTTATGGGCGCCTTTGTTACGATTCTCAACCAAACGTTGATGAATGTCGCGCTACCAAGTATTATGAAAGATTTTGGGATTACTGCCAGTCAAGGACAGTGGTTGTCTACTGGTTTTATGTTAGTAAATGGTGTCATGATCCCGATGACAGCCTTTTTAATTGAAAGGTTTACGACTCGTCAGCTTTACTTATTTGCGATGATTACTTTTGCAATTGGTACAGCTATTGGCGGATTTGCAACAGATTATACAATGCTTATTGCTGGTCGTATGGTACAAGCAATTGGCGCTGGGATAGTTATGCCACTTCTAACCGTTGTCGTATTAAACTTATTCCCGATGGAACGAAGAGGACGGGCGATGGGCTTAATTGGTCTAGCTATGAACTTTGCCCCAGCAATTGGTCCGACACTCTCAGGTTGGATTGTTCAGCAATATGATTGGCGCAATTTATTCTTTATTATTATTCCATTTGCAATACTTGATATTGTAGTAGCAATCTTCTTACTTAAAAATGTCGGTAAAAGAACTTTCCCGAAACTCGATATACTCGGAGTCATTATGTCGACTGTTGGGTTCGGTAGTTTATTACTTGGATTTAGTAACGCCGGAGATCACGACTGGTTAACGTGGAAAGTAGCCGGATTTATTATTCTTGGTTTAGTAGTATTAGGTATCTTTATCCGTTATCAATCAAGCAACAAAGCGCCACTTCTTAATTTTAAAGTGTTTAAATATCCAACATTTGCACTTACAACAGCAATTAGTTTCTTCGTTGTGATGGGGCTTTTTGGCGGTATGTTGTTACTACCGATTTTCTTACAAACTGTTCGAGGTTTTTCACCGCTTGAATCTGGTTTAGTCCTTTTACCTGGTGCGCTAGTTACAGCTATACTTTCGCCGGTGACTGGGGTTATGTTTGACCGGTTTGGGGCTAAGTATTTATCGCTAGTAGGCTTAATTATTATGGCAGGTTCAACCTTCATGTTTACAAATCTAGATGAATCAACCACGTTAACTTTTATTATTATCGTTCAAACTATTCGTTCTGCGGGTATGGCAATGGTAATGATGCCGCTTCAAACAGCTGCACTCAATTCACTACCACTAAAACTAGCTTCTCACGGTTCAGCGATGTTTAATACGATGAGACAAGTAGCTGGCTCGATTGGTACAGCTGCACTTATTACAGTAATGTCAAAAAGTGCCGCGAGTTTTGCAGGTAAACTTGGTCCAGCTGATGTAATTGGAAAAACGAAAACAGAAGTTGCTAACCATGTGCTTATTCACGGAATTGAAACAGCCTTTTTAGTCGCAGGAATTCTTTCTGTGGTAGCTTGTATTTTAGCTTTATTTATTCAAAAAAATAGAAGCGCAATGGATCCAATTGTTACTAAAACGGAAGAAATAAAAAATTAATTAAAAAGCGCATTCCATTTAATGAGAATGCGCTTTTTTCATGCAAAATAGTTCGATATATAAAAAAATATAGAGAACGAACATATGTTGACTTGACGAGAGCTCTTAAGAGAAGTAAAATCATGAATAGTTACCTATTTGTTCGGAAGTTAAAAACAGGGGATAATGAAGTTGCAAAGAGCTAATAAAAGGTGTGCATGTAAATGAAAGATAATTTTTTTGGGAGAGAATATGACATAGCGCCGGCTGGAGGGGAAACTGGCCAAGCATTTGTTGCAACACATGAAGACGAAAAATTCTTTTTAAAAAGAAATTCTTCGCCTTTTTTAGCAGCGCTTTCGGTAGAGAACATTGTTCCAAAACTCGTCTGGACAAGAAGAGTAGAAAACGGAGATGTTATCACTGCGCAAAAATGGGTGAATTGCCATATTTTAACTCGTGAAGAAATGGTTGGACCTAGAGTGGCGAAACTCTTGGCGAAAATTCACCATTCGGAAAACTTACGTCATATGCTCGAAAAAATCGAAAACTGCTATTTTTCTGCCCACCAATTACTAGCTCGTCTAAAAGCAGAAATGGAAGCTAAAAATGAAGCTACGAAAGCAATGCTCACGGCAATTGAGTATTTAGAGCAAAATATTACAGCTGTCGAGAAAGCAGATTACGTCGTTTGTCACGGAGATGTCAACCACAATAATTGGATAATATCAGAAGAAAATGAATTGTTTCTTGTTGATTGGGACGGCGCAATGCTTGCTGATGCTGCAAATGATTTAGGAATGATATTATACCAATATATCCCGCGTGAAGGCTGGGATGAATGGCTTTCTAATTATGGAACAACACTAACTAGCGAATTACATCGTAAATTAAAATGGTATACACTTTGCCAAACCGTCATGCAACTTACGACCAACCAATCAGAAGAAGCATACGAACGAGCAAAACAAATTTTTCAAAATGCAATAGAAGATGATGAGGTGTAAAGAAAGATGCGTGTAAAACATAAACCATGGGCAAAAGATCGATTGGAAGAATTTCCAGCAATTTACATTAAAAACCCAGAAGATTTTAAGGGACGCTGGCAAGAAGTATTTGGAAATAATAATCCTATTCATATCGAAATTGGTTCCGGTAAAGGCCAGTTCATTAGTGGCATGGCAAAAGCAAACCCGGAAATTAATTATATCGGCATTGAAATGATTGAAAGTGTCCTAGTTTCTGCGCTTGATAAAGCGATTGAAGCAGAAGTACCTAATTTGCGCCTTGTTGCAAGGGATGCCAAATTACTGGAAGAATCTTTTGAAAAAGGAGAAATAGCACAAATTTATTTGAATTTCTCTGATCCGTGGCCGAAAAAACGCCACACAAAACGTAGATTAACGAATCCAACCTTCTTAACTATTTATGAGCGACTATTACCAAAAGCAGGGGAGATTCATTTCAAAACGGATAACCGCAGCTTGTTTGAATATTCATTAGTAGCTTTTTCAGAATATAATATGTTACTAACTTTTGTATCACTTGATTTGCATAATAGCGATTACGAAGGGAATATAAAAACTGAATATGAAGAAAAATTTTCAGCTAAAGGATTCCCAATCTATCGTCTTGAAGCAAAATTTGATAGAAATTGACTAGGATAAACCAGGTGCACTTGCTGCATCTGGTTTTTATTTTTAATTGGAGGCGTTAAAAATGGATTCCATTCAAATTGGAGAAATAAAAATTTATTGGTTGCGCGGAGGCTATACTCATTTTGACGGCGGGGCAATGTTTGGGGTAGTTCCAAAACCTTTATGGGAGAAAAAATATCCAGCAAATGAAAAAAATCAATTAGCTAATGTAACCGATCCGATGTTTTTTCAGTATTTAGGGAAAAATTATCTGATTGATAGCGGGCTAGGGAACGGGCGACTAACAGAAAAACAAAAGCGTAATTACGGGGTAACCGAAGAGTCTTTTGTATTAGAAGATTTAGCAAAACTAAATATTGCCCCTGAGGATATAGACTACTGTTTAATGACTCATTTACATTTTGACCACGTGTTAGGTTTGACTGGTTGTTCAGAAGAGGGTTATTATTCTATTTTTCCAAATGCGGAAATCTGGACTTCTGAAATTGAATGGGACGAAATGCAACACCCGAATATTCGTTCAAAAGCAACTTATTGGCAAGAAAACTGGCAAGCAATAAAAGGGCAAGTCCACACATTTACGAAAGAAAAACAATTTAATGATGCGATTAAAATGACTCATACTGGAGGACATAGTGCTGGACATTCTGCCGTTTGGTTTGAGTCCGGTGGAGAACTAGCGATTCATATGGCAGATGTTTTTCCGACATTCGCTCACCAAAATGTTTTATGGGTAACGGCATATGATGATTATCCTATGACATCCATCGCGGCAAAACAAGATATTTTCAAGCGAACTTTTGGGAAAAATTATTGGTTTTTATCGTACCATGATGCTAGATTCCGGGCAGTTAAAATCGGCGGAAATGGAGAAATTGACGCTGAACTAAAAATAGAAAATCGAAATTAAGAAGTGGGATTCCGCTTCTTTTTTGAGGGTATTTTTATTTTGTGTTATTATATAACTTATAAAGCTTTATTTAAAGCCAAAACAACAACCTGGGTAGGGGGTTCCTATCTAATATACTATAAGGGGGTATATATGAAAAGCGAACAAAAGAAAGCACTAGTAACAAGATTTGCGAAGATTGAAGGTCACGTACGTTCAATCAAAAATATGACAGAGGAAGAACGCGATTTAGAAACAATTATGCAACAAATAGCAGCTGTAAAAAAAGCAATGGATGCAGCTGCGAAAGTGATTTATACAGAACAAATGAAAGAACTGATTGAGCAAGGCGTGGTGGACGAAGCTGTTATTAAAAAGAAAATTGATAGTTTTATTCGTTAAAAAAACGACTCCCCAAGTGGGTAGTCGTTTTAATTTTTAGGCTAAATACACATCAATGATTGTTCCTGTGTTAGCGTCTGCGATAAATTCGAATTGTTTTTTCTCGCCCTCACGAATGCAAGTGATACCACCGTGGTATACGAATGTATCAATGGCGAATTTTTTATAGTGTTGCTTTTTTAGTTGAATCCAAGAACCTTCTATAGGTCCTTCTTGTTTGAACGCATTTTTTACATTTTCTAAGATGACGTCCCCTGAAATTGTTTTATCGCTAAGTAAATAATGATAAACAAGGTGTCCAGCTGCTGCTCCTGCTCCAACGCCGGCAATGAAAGCTTTCCAGTTCATCGCTTTTCCTCCCTAGTGTTTGCTATTCTTTTTAAAAGACGTCTTACGAACATCTCTTTTAACCATTATACTACAAATTTTTGATTATAAAAGGATTTTTGAACGCGCTTTCGATAAAATGGAGAAGTAAGGCAAGCGGAAACATCTTTTATTTGCTATAATAAAATAGATTTCACACGGAAAGAGATGATTATTAATGGAAAAAGAAACGTTAGCAATGTTTAAAGAATTAACGGAACTTCAAGGTACTTCGGGTGATGAACATAGAATTCGAGCATTTATGCGAAAAGAACTTGAACCGGTTTCCGATGAAATTATCCAAGATGGCTTAGGTGGCATTTTTGGCGTGCGACACGGAGCGACTGATGGTCCGCGCGTATTAGTTGCGGCCCATATGGATGAAGTTGGCTTTATGGTAACGCAAATTACAGACAATGGTTTGATTCGTTTCCAAACAATTGGTGGTTGGAATCCGCAAGTTTTACAAGCGCAACGTGTGCAAATTATGGCGCCAAATGGTCCTGTAATTGGCGTTGTAGCCTCTGTTCCTCCGCATTTACTATCGGAAGCGGAACGTAGCAAACCAACTGACCCGAAAAACTTACTTATTGATATTGGTGCAGATGATAAAGCGGACGCTGAAAAAATCGGTATCAAACCAGGGCAATTTATCGTCCCTGTCGCTGAATTCACTCCACTTGCAAATCCAAAGAAAATTTTAGCTAAAGCGTGGGATAACCGTTATGGTGTCGGTCTTGCAATTGAGCTTATGAAAGAATTAAAAGGAGAATCTTTACCAAATACTCTTTTTGCTGGTGCGAATGTGCAAGAAGAAGTCGGTCTTCGTGGTGCGGGTGTAAGTGCGAACATGATTAAACCGGATTTATTCTTCGCGTTAGATGCTAGCCCTGCCAATGATACGACTGGGAATAAATCGCAATTCGGTCAAATTGGCCAAGGTTTCTTACTGCGTATTTTTGACCGGACGATGATTATGCACCGTGGTATGCGTGAATTTTTACTTGATACTGCGGAATCAAATAAAATTCCATATCAATATTTTGTTTCACCTGGTGGAACAGATGCTGGAAAAGTTCACACGTCACTTAGTGGTATTCCGAGTGCAGTAATTGGTGTTCCGGCTAGATATATTCACTCATCTAACTCGATTTTACATGTGGATGACTACGCTGCGGCGAAAGAAATGATTACAACGCTTATTCGCGGTTTGGATAAAACAACTTTTGAAACCATTAAAAATAATGCGTAAAATAATGAAAAAACCAGTATTTTTGGTTGGATTTCTACTTTTGGTAGCAAGTCTAGTATTCTTAGTAGGTTACGCTACAGGGATACCTTGCCTCCGCGATGCTGAAATCGGCTGGATCATTACTACCCTGATAGCGGGAGTAATGACGTTAATCGTTGGTTATTTTAATCATTATGTAGAAAAGAAGAAAATGCGATCTAAAGTACGGTGAAAAGTTTGGCTCTTATAACGGAGCCGGACTTTTTTCATGAGCGTTATTCTGGACGAAAGTTAGCTAAGGCGTTAGGATTTAACTAGTATGAAAGAAGAAGGAGCGAATAAAAAATGAAAAACTTAGAATCAGTAGAACAATTTAATGAGATAAAAGCGGAAGGTAAATCTGTTTTTATGTTTAGCGCTGATTGGTGCGGCGATTGTAAATATATTGAACCTGTAATGCCAGAAATTGAAGCCGAAAACGAGGATTTCACTTTTTATCATGTAGATCGAGATGAATTTATTGATTTATGTGCTGACTTAGCGATTTTTGGAATCCCTAGTTTCCTTGCTTTTGAAGATGGTGAAGAAGTAGGGCGTTTTGTTAGTAAAGATAGAAAAACAAAAGAAGAAATTAATGATTTTCTAGCTGCAATATAAAAAGTGACTGCTTTTTATGGAAGGGGAGGCACCTATGGCAAAAATGACGACATTAAAAATGAAAGAACGACTAGAGAAGGAACTGAATAAACCTAATCGGCAGTTTGCTTACGATCGAGATAGTGACACACTTTCGGTTACCCAAAATGGCAAAAAAGTAACTTTGGCAATTCCGCAAATCATCGCAAATTATGAAAACGATGGTGAAGCTGCGATTGAAAAAATTATTTACTATGTCGAAGAAGGTTTTCTGGCTGCATCTGGAAACGTTGAACTCAAAAGCAATACAGCGAATATTTTTCCTGTTGTTAGAGCGACTTCTTTTCCTGATACCACCAAAGCGGGAGAAGTGCTATTAACAGATGAACATACCGCCGAAACAAAAATTTTCTATGCGTTTGATTTAGGGAAATCCTACCGCTTCATCGAAAAAAACATGCTGGAAAAAGAAGGATTATCCCATGAAGGAGTCAAAAAAGCGGCCTTCGATAATCTAAAAAAACTAGAAATACCGCTAAAAAAAGATTCGGTTAATGGAAATGATTTTTATTTCGTACGTACAAATGATGGCTATGATGCGAGTCGTTTGCTAAATGTTGATTTTCTTCAGCAAATGCGCGAAAAGCTAACTGGAGAGATGGTGCTTGCTGTGCCGCATCAAGATGTTTTGATTATTGGTGCTATTAAAGATAATACCGGCTATGACGTTTTGGCTCACATGACGATGGACTTTTTCGCAGATGGTCTTGTGCCAATAACCTCTTTGCCATTTGTCTATAATAATGGTAAACTTGAACCGATATTTATAATGGCAAAAAACAGACTAAAGGAGTAGAAGACGTGATAGTAAACGCATTTTATAATGAAAAAGGGGTAGGGGACACTCTACTAATTGAAACAGGCGAAGTAACATTTGAAAATCGCGAGTGGGAGCGCCGTGGTGATGTCGCACGAATTTTTGATCGCGAAACAAAGCAAGTTGCTGGTTTCAATATTTTTAACAGCTCAAAATACTTTGACATTACTGCAAATGGCAAGGTGGATTTAACTGAAGAACTTGTTGCCTTAATGAATCAAGTTATCGAAAAAGCGGGATTTGAACCTGAAATCGTTGCTGATCTAACCCCGAAGTTTGTCGTTGGGTATGTGGAGTCGAAAGAAAAACATCCGAATGCGGATAAACTAAATGTATGCCAGATTAATGTAGGTGGGGAAGTATTGCAAATTGTTTGTGGTGCCCCAAATATCGAAGCTGGACAAAAAGTAGTGGTTGCGAAAATCGGCGCAGTAATGCCTGGTGGTTTAATCATTAAGCCATCTAATTTACGAGGCGAAGATTCTTTTGGTATGGTATGTGCCGCGCGTGAATTAGCAATTCCTGATGCGCCAACTGAAAAAGGTATTCTTGTTTTAGAAGATTCCGCTACGCCAGGAGAAGAGTTTCCGGTAAATTTTTAAATAATTGATTTTTTTTAAGCGTCTGATGCTATATCGGGCGCTTTTTTGCTTGCTAAATTCGCTACTTTGTGAAAATGATTAAAATGTAGAACAATATAACTTTAATTGTATACAATATATACATAAATCGTACAAAATAAAGATAATTTTCAAGGTATAATAAAAACTTATATCGGGTTTAAACCTAGTTGTATCAAGGTATTATAACGAATACGGCTCGAAAAATAGCGAATTCACAATTTTGTCATAGATTATTTTGATTTTGTCTGTTAAAATCAAACAAGAAAATTAAATTTAGGGTGATAATGAATGGGATGGTTTAAAGATTTTTTCTTTGGCGATATGGACGAAGAAATAGATACATATGAAAATACGCCTACTAAAAAAGTAGAAAAGAAAGTAACGTATGCTCCTGAAGTAGAGCCGAAATCAAAAGTTACGGCAATTAAAACAAAAGAACGAAATACAAGAACTGTACGACCTACACCAAAAAGTGTAGTGCCAAAGCAAAAACACCTGCAACCAGTGAAACGGCAAGTGAAAACACAAATGGTATATCAATATCCAAAAGGTGAATTCCGCTTTCCGCTAATACCTGACAAGCCAGTCAGCCAACCAATTCAAACACAAAAACAAACGCAACCAACTAGAACTATGCATCAAACGAGCGAAACGCCTGTTGTAAAAGAAGAAACAAGAAAACGTCCTTTTGCCGCAACAGATGTTCCTTCTCCTGTTTATGCATTTAATAAACGACCGAGTAAATTTGAGTTTGCAGTGTCTGAACCAGATGAAATTGCAGAAATCCAAGAAGATTTAACTATTCCTCCAGTGGATTTACCAGAATTTGCAGAAGCAGAAACAATTGCTTTTGATACAGAAATTGAAAAACAAATAGAAGACACTTACCCCGAAGAAGTTGGAATTGAGGAAGTAGTAGAAGAACCAGTTTTAGCTAGTAATGAAGCTAGTCCAGTTGAACCAGCTCCAAAACGCGTGACCCTTATTCAAGAAGAAACGACGCAAGTTCCTAAACAAAAGAAACAAGTCGAAGCAAGTAGACAAGAACAAATGTTGAAAAGCAGAATTCCATTTAACGTTATGATGGTAAAAAAAGATAAACAAGCACTTCAAAAAGAACCAGCAGCTGAAATCGTTCAAGAGAAAGAAGTAATTACTGAAAATATTCAACCCGTTGCTATAACAGAAGAAAAACAAGTAGCACCAGAATATCCAAGCAATTATCAATTTCCGTCGTTCGGGTTGCTACATCCGCCCGTATCGAAACGAGAAGACGATTCATGGTTACAAATGCAACAAGAAATGCTAGATGAAACATTAGAAAATTTCAATGTTCATGCGAGCGTTGTTAATAGAACACAAGGACCCGCTGTAACTAGATTTGAAGTCCAACCAGAAAAAGGGGTCAAAGTAAGTAAAATCACTAATTTAACAGACGATATTAAGCTAAACTTAGCTGCAAAAGATATTCGAATAGAAGCTCCAATTCCAGGGAAAAGCACAGTTGGTATCGAGATTCCAAACCAAACAAGTCGTCCTGTGATGCTTTCTGAGTTAATGAACACAGAAGCGTTTCAATCATCTAAGTCGCCGTTAACTGCCGCACTTGGTCTTGATATTTCTGGAACGCCGATTATTACAGACCTGCAAAAAATGCCTCATGGCTTAATTGCTGGTGCTACAGGCTCCGGTAAAAGTGTTTGTATCAACTCATTACTCGTAAGTTTGCTCTATAAAGCGACTCCCGACCAATTGAAATTGCTTTTAATTGATCCAAAAATGGTTGAACTCGCTCCATATAATCGTATTCCGCATCTCGTCAGTCCGGTAATTACAGATGCAAAAGCGGCAACAGTTGCACTCAAATGGGCTGTAGAAGAAATGGAACGTCGCTATCAACTCTTTAGTCATACCGGCGTTAGAAATATGGGAAAATATAATGAATATGCAAGTCATCCTGATCATACCGGCGAAAAACTACCATATATTTTAATAGTTATTGATGAATTAGCTGATTTAATGATGGTTGCGCCGAATGACGTAGAAGAATCTATTAGTCGTATTGCACAAAAAGCGCGGGCATGTGGTATCCATATGATTGTAGCGACGCAGAGACCATCTGTAGACGTAATTACCGGTCTTATTAAAGCTAACATTCCGACACGCGTTTCTTTCTCTGTGTCTTCACAAATCGATTCTAGAACCATCCTTGATGCAAGCGGTGCTGAAAAACTTCTTGGCAAAGGGGACATGCTTTTCTTACCAAGTGGTGCAAGCAAACCAGTGCGTCTTCAAGGGACATTTGTTAGTGATGAAGAAATCGATGCAGTCGTAGCTCATGTTCGTAGCCAAGGTGAGGCTGATTACATCTTTGAAGAGCAAGAGTTACTTGTAAAAGAATCGGTTAAAGAAAACACTGATGAATTATTTGAAGAGGCCTGTGACTTTGTTTTAAGCCAAAATGCCGCATCTACCTCTTTACTGCAAAGACATTTTAGGATTGGTTACAACCGAGCGGCTAGATTAATGGAATCTCTTGAGAATCATCAAATAGTTTCAGGAATTAATGGTTCTAAGCCACGAGATGTTATCATCACGAAGGACCAATTGGCTAAACTCAGAAACAAAGAAACTTAATTTTATAGTACTAAAATAACACGATACTTAATTAGTTTTACAAATCACCTGTATTTTCATGAGTAATTTCGCTTATATTTGCTGAAAGATTTTTCTAATTACATGGAAAGTGATATAATAAGCTGGTGAATTATTGACTCAACTATGAAATCAAGCATAAAACACAATTGGAACGTAAGATGATGTCTAGAAAACGGAGACTTTATACTGTTTTCAAAGTTAAGACTTGGTGCTTAACAGTTAACATGTTTTTTTTAGGCACCCTCTTCAAGATAAATTAATGGGGGTTCAAATAATGACTATCTATCATTTTGTTGGAATAAAAGGGTCGGGAATGAGTGCACTTGCTCAGATCCTGCACGATAAAGGTTTTCAAGTGCAAGGCAGCGATGTAGACAAATATTTTTTCACGCAGAAAGCATTGGAAGAAAAACAAATTCCAATTATGACGTTTTCAGCGGATAATATAAAAGAAGGCCTAACAATTATTGCTGGTAATGCATTTCCAGATACACATGAAGAAATTGAGCGTGCTAATGAGCTTAATCTTCCCGTGATTCGATATCATAAATTTTTAGGTCAATTAATAGATGGCTATACAAGTATTGCAATAACTGGTTCTCATGGTAAAACATCGACAACTGGTCTTCTTTCTCATGTGGTCGGTGCCATTCGTCCCACTTCATATTTGATTGGTGATGGAACTGGTAGTGGCACAAAAGATGCTAAATATTTTGCGTTAGAAGCTTGTGAGTATCAACGCCATTTCCTTGCGTACAAACCAACTTATGCAATTATGACCAACATTGACTGGGATCACCCAGATTATTTCAAGAGCGTAGATGATGTATTTAATGCATTTGAAACGCTTGGTAAACAAGTGAAAAAAGCAGTTTTTGCCTTAGGAGACGATGTTGAACTACGCAAATTATCGTTAGACGTTCCGATTATTTACTTTGGCTTTGATTCAGAAAACGAATTTCAAGCTAAAAATGTTAAAAAAGAAACTACTGGAACTAAATTCGACGTCTATCATCGCGACGAGTTTTTAGCTTCATTTGAAATTCCTGCTTACGGAGATCATAATGTGTTAAATGCGTTAAGTGTTATTGCGCTTTGTGACTATGAGGGATTACCAGTAGACGAAGTGAAAAAAGAATTAAAAACTTTTGAAGGCGTAAAAAGAAGATTTAGCATTACTGAAAAAGGAAATCAAGTTTTAGTAGATGACTATGCGCACCATCCTTCAGAAATTCGTGCGACTGTTAATGCTGCTAGACAAAAATATCCAAATAAAAAAATCGTTGCTGTATTTCAGCCGCATACATTTACAAGAACGCGCACCTTCTTACAAGGGTTTGCAGATAGCTTGAATTTAGCGGATGAAGTATATCTTTGTGACATTTTTGGCTCTGCGCGTGAAAAAACTGGTAATTTAACTATTGCTGATTTAGCGCATAAAACCAAAGGAAATCATATTATTAAAGAAGAGCACACAGAAGAATTATTACAATATCCAGAAGCAGTTATTTTGTTTATGGGAGCAGGGGATGTCCAAAAATTCCAAGCTGCCTATGAAAAAGTTCTAGATAACGAAATCGTGGCTAATGAAGTTCTAAATAAAAGTGCGATTAATTAACTTTCAGTAAAGCGTGTCATTTATTTGGCATGCTTTTTGCTTGTTTATAATTACTATAAATAAAGCTTTACACGATTTGATAGGTGTATTAAAATATACCATGTGATACAAAATACAACTACATAGATTAATGGAGGGATAAAAGTGGCAGAACGTTTAGTAGGCACACAAGCTCCAAGATTTGAAATGGAAGCTGTTATGCCAAATCAGACTTTCGGAAAAGTAAGTCTAGAGAAAAATATAGAAGACGATAAATGGACAGTTCTCTTTTTCTATCCAATGGACTTTACCTTTGTTTGTCCGACTGAAATTGTAGCGATTTCCGCTCGGTCAGATGAATTTGATGCATTAAATGCGCGGATAATTGGTGCTTCAACAGATACGATTCATTCCCATCTTGCATGGACGAATACACCGATTAAAGAAGGCGGAATTGGAAAATTAACCTATCCTCTTGCTGCGGATACTAATCACCAAGTAGCAAGTGATTACGGGGTACTAATTGAAGAAGAAGGCGTGGCACTACGCGGGCTTTTCATTATTAATCCAAAAGGTGAAATTCAATACGAAGTGGTTCATCATAACAATATTGGTCGTGAAGTTGACGAAGTGTTAAGAGTACTTCAAGCTTTGCAAACTGGTGGACTTTGCCCGATTAACTGGCAACCAGGTGAAAAAACAATTGTTTAAACTATAAAAGCGCTTAGGAGCATATCCTAAGCGCTTTTCTTATACTAAGTTTTCTGGATTAAGAGGAGCTAATTCTGGAAGAACGAAAATGCCATCTTTACGAATAAGCACATCATCAAAGTAAATTTCGCCGCCACCATAATCAGCGCGTTGAATATTTACTAAATCCCAGTGAATGGCTGATTGATTGCCATTAAATGCTTCATCGTAGCACTGACCAGGAGTGAAATGGAAACTTCCTTCAATTTTCTCATCAAAAAGAATATCTTGCATCGGTTCGTGGATAAACGGATTGACACCGATAGCAAATTCCCCAACAAAACGAGCGCCTTCATCAGTATCTAAAACTTTATTAATGCGATCTGTATCATTGGCAGTTGCTTTAATAATTTTTCCGTCTTTAAAAGTGAAAGAGACATTTTCAAATGTGAAGCCTTGGTATGGTGAAGGCGTGTTGTAAGTAAGTGTTCCGTTGATAGAATCACGAACTGGAGCAGTAAATACTTCGCCATCTGGAATGTTCATTTCGCCCGCACATTTAATTGCCGGAATATCTTTAATACTAAATGTTAAATCTGTTCCTGGTCCAACTAAGTGCACTTTATCTGTTTTATTCATAAGTTCTACTAAACCATCCATTGCAGTGCTCATTTTACCGTAATCTAAATTACATACGTCAAAATAGAAATCTTCAAAACCAACCGTGCTCATTTTTGCAAGTTGTGCCATGGAGGAGCTTGGGTAACGGAGCACGACCCATTTAGTTTGTTTTACACGAATGTCAGAATGCATTTTACCAACAGTCTCACCGTGAATTTTTAATTTATCTGCGGGTACATCAGATGTTTCGTTGATATTATCACCAGCACGTAAACCTATGTAAGCATCCATTTCTTTCATAACATTACCTTCGAACTCGGCAATTTTTTCATATTGAGCACTATCAGCACCGAGCATCATCGCACGGTCGATTTGTGGTTCTTTTAAAGAAACGAACGGGAATCCTCCAGCTTTATATGCTTCTTCTACTAAAGCCATTACTAGTTCTTTTTGCACACCGAAGTTTTCGATTAATACTTTTTCCCCAGCGCCAAGTTTGACGGAATAGTTGATTAAATTATGTGCTAATTTTTCGATTCTTGCATCTTTCATATTGTACCCTCCCTGAAATTTAACAAAATAAGCCTAAAAAACAAGCCTGTATCTATTTTACTCCAAATTACGCTAAAAGCAACCTTCTATAACAAATTAGCGGGTTTCTTTCATATTAGTTTATTTTTCAGCAGTTACTTGCTAAAATGAAGCTAATACCTTTTCTTTTTTACATTTTGTACATAGATTCATTAGAGAAGAAAGTTTTAGAGGGGAATACTCAGGGTATAGAAAAAAGAATATGGAGGTGTGGATAGATGATAGTAATTTTGTATATTGCAGCACTCATTGCCGCAATTGCGCTTTTAGTTATTGCCATCTATTTGGGAAAAACGTTAAAATCAACTTCCCAAACAATGGATGAGGTAGCTAAATCGTTAGAAAAAATAACAGTAGAAGTACAAGGGATTACAGGACAATCACAAAAATTGCTTGATAAGACCAATACACTTCTAGAAGATGTAAATGGCAAAGTTGCGAAAGTTGATCCAGTTTTTGATGCAGTTGGTGATATTGGGACTTCTTTACTAGGATTAAGTCAATCTGTTCGCGAACTAGCAACACTCGCAACAAACAAAGTAGAACAAAACGAAGCGAAGATTTCTCAAGCTGTCTCAATTAGCAATTCAATTCTTTCTTTTAGAGAAAAGATGAAAGCGAATAAAGCAGCGAAAGAAGCCGCAAAAGAAGCTCGAGAGCAATCTAATTTCTAATATAATTTGGAGGGATTTACAATGGCAGAAAAAGATGGTATTAATACAAAAGATTTTCTAATCGGTGGTTTAATTGGTGCGATCGTTGGTTCAGCCGCAGCACTTCTATTTGCACCTAAATCAGGTAAAGAACTACGCGAAGATTTAAATACACAAGTAGATACAATTAAAGAAAAAGGCAATCAATGGAAAGACGTTGCTTATGAAAAAGGTATCGAAATCAGTGGTGTAGCAAAAGGAACAAAAGATAAATTAGTAGATTCTGCTGGCGGGTTTGTTGATGTTGTTAAAGACAAATCAGGCAAATTAGCTGATACAGTTTCTAAACAAAGTAAAGCTGTGAAAGAAGTTGTTTCACAAAATAAAGAAGAAAACCAAGAAGCTGCCAAAAAAGCAGCAGAAACAGTAAAAAATGAAGCGAAAGATGCTGCAAGCGATGTAGAAAAAGCAGCAGATAAAGCAAAAAAAGAAGCAAAAAAATCATTAGATGATGGCAAAGATGAAGCGAAAAAAATTGCTTCTGATGCAAAAAAAGAAGTAAAATAAGACTAAGTTAAAAAACAGCCTTGCGAGGCTGTTTTTTTATACAAAAAAAGCAATATCCGCTTGTAATTTATTTTAAAACGTGTTAACATTAGTTTTACATTATTCACTTTAATGCTTAAAAGCGATTAAGTATAAAAGTGGATTCGTGACAAATTATCTGTTTTCCTCTATAATGAGAAATAATCTTGGAGCAGATTTTTAGAAGGGTGGAAGTAAAATGGTTAATACAAATTTAGAGGAACTTAGAACAGAGGTGGATCAATTAAATATTGATTTGCTTGAATTAATCAGCAAACGTGCCAATTTGGTACAAGAAATCGGTAAAATCAAAGGAACACAAGGTTCTCTACGTTTCGATCCATTACGTGAAAGAGAGATGCTTAATACGATTCTTGCAGCAAATAAAGGACCTTTTGAGGATAGCACGGTTCAAAAATTATTTAAAGAAATTTTTAAAGCGGGACTAGAACTTCAAGAAGAGGATCATTCAAAAGCATTACTTGTTTCTAGAAAAAATAAAAAAGAAGACACGATTGTTACTGTTAAAGGTTTACCAATCGGAAACGGCGAACCCGTATTCGTTTTTGGGCCTTGTTCTGTAGAATCTTACGAACAAGTGGCTGCAGTTGCTGAGTCTATTAAAGCAAAAGGTTTAAAACTTATTCGCGGTGGAGCATTTAAACCACGTACTAGCCCATATGACTTCCAAGGATTAGGCTTAGAAGGCTTGAAAATTCTTAAACGTGTATCAGATGAGTATGGTTTAGCTGTTATTAGTGAAATCGTAACTCCAGCTGATATTGAAGTTGCGCTTGATTATGTAGATGTTATTCAAATCGGTGCAAGAAACATGCAAAACTTTGAATTACTTAAAGCAGCAGGTCGTGTTGATAAACCGATTTTACTTAAACGTGGCTTATCTGCAACGATTGAAGAATTTATCGGTGCTGCTGAATATATTATGTCACAAGGTAACGGTAAAATTATTTTATGTGAACGCGGCATTCGCACATATGAAAAAGCAACAAGAAATACACTTGATATTTCTGCCGTGCCGATCTTGAAAAAAGAAACGCATTTACCAGTGATGGTCGATGTAACTCATTCTACTGGCCGAAAAGATTTATTACTTCCATGTGCTAAAGCTGCCCTAGCTATTGAAGCTGACGGTGTAATGGCTGAGGTTCATCCGGATCCAGCTGTTGCTTTATCTGACTCTGCACAACAAATGGATATTCCTGAATTTGAAGAGTTCTGGAATGCAATTTTAGCTAGTAACCTCGTTCCTCACAAAATCAAATAATCTCGAAAAGCCCTGGTACGCCAGGGTTTTTTATTTTGGCCAAAACTAATAATGCACAATTGGTATTTAATACTAATATTCAATGCCGTTTCGGTATGAAAATAAATGAAAATAAAGAGTAAAAACAATTGCATATCGAAAAAAGTTATCGTATTATTAAGGGAAGGCAAGTTTGTTTCCGTTTACAATGGTATATAGAGCCATTAAAATAATGAATATGGAGAGTGAATAGGGATGAATGTAACAATTTATGATGTTGCTCGTGAAGCGAATGTTTCTATGGCGACAGTATCTCGGGTAGTTAACGGCAATCCGAATGTTAAACCAGTAACAAGAAAGAAAGTATTGGATGTTATTAATCAATTAGGTTATCGTCCTAATGCAGTAGCTAGAGGTCTTGCAAGTAAACGTACAACGACTGTCGGTGTAATTATTCCTGATATTTCTAACGTTTTTTATGCAGAGCTTGCGCGCGGAATTGAAGATATTGCTACAATGTACAAATACAATATTATCCTTAGTAATTCGGACGAAAATGAGGATAAAGAACTTCAAGTACTAAATACACTGCTTGGTAAACAAGTAGATGGTATTATTTATATGGGTGAACGAATTTCTGAACAATTACAAGAAGAATTTGACCGTTCTCCTGCACCAGTAGTTTTAGCTGGAGCGGTAGACATGGAAAACAAATTAGCTTCTGTTAATATCGATTACAAAGAAGCGACAAAAGAAGCAGTGAAACGTTTTGTAGATAATGGACATAAGCAAATCGCTTTTGTTAGTGGTTCCTTAAATGAGCCTGTAAACCGTGAAATGAAATTGGCTGGTTATAAAGAAGCGCTAGAAGAAGCTGATATTACTTACCAAGAAGACTACATTATTGAAGCAAAATACAATTACAATGCTGGTGTAAAAGTTTGGGAAGAATTAAGTGCATTATCTAAGAAACCAAATGCTGTTGTTGTTGCGGATGATGAACTAGCAATCGGAATTTTAAATGCGGCATTAGATGCTGGTATTAAAGTTCCTGAAGAATTAGAAGTCATGACAAGTAACAATACAAAATTAACATTAATGTCACGTCCACAACTTTCTACAATCGTACAACCTTTATACGACATTGGAGCAGTAGCAATGCGTTTATTAACAAAATTAATGACGAATGAAGAAGTAGACGAAAAAACAGTTATTCTACCACATAGTGAAAAACTACGTGGGACTACAAAAGAAAAAAAATAAGTTGACAGCATTTTTAGCGGTATGTTATAAATGTATGTATACTTTTCATAACGAAAATGACTATGAACGGACGAAGTAGTTGCTTATTCTTATTCCTAGAGAGCTAGTGGTTGGTGGAAACTAGTAGAGATGAGTGGACGAATTACATCCCGGAGTCACGCTGCACAGGATAATGGTGCGGCCGGTGTTGAGCCGTTATTTTTTGAAGTAGGATTTTTTCCTAAAAGTAGGGTGGTACCACGTTAATTAATACGTCCCTTCGCTAAACTGTTTAGCGGAGGGGCGTTTTTTATGTCCAAAAATAAAAGGAGAATGATGAAAATGAATATTATTGATGAATTAGAGTGGCGCGGAGCTATTTACCAGCAAACAGATGAAGAAGGATTACGCAAATGGGTAGAAGAAAAACAGATTTCTTTGTACTGCGGGATTGATCCATCTGGAGATTCGATGCATATCGGTCATTTAATTCCATTTATGATTTTACGCCGTTTCCAAAATGCTGGGCACCGTCCGATTATTTTAGTTGGTGGAGCGACAGGAACTATTGGTGACCCGAGTGGTAAAAAGGAAGAGCGTAAGTTGCAATCAATGGAACAAATTAGCAAGAACGTCGAGAGCTTACGCGTACAACTTGGAAAGATTTTTGACTTTGAAGGGGATTCGGCTGCTAGCATGGTAAACAACTATGACTGGACGAAAGATGTGAGTATTCTTGATTTCTTACGTGATTACGGAAAAGAATTTAATGTAAACACGATGCTTTCAAAAGATATTGTCGCTAGCCGTTTAGAAGTGGGAATTTCGTTTACAGAATTTGCTTACCAAATTTTACAAGCGATGGACTTTAATCACTTATATGAATTTAATGATTGTCGTCTGCAAATTGGTGGTAGTGACCAGTGGGGAAATATTACTGCTGGACTAGACTTAATTCGCAAAAAACAAGGTGAAAATGCCAAAGCTTTCGGTCTAACAATTCCACTTTTAACAAAAGCTGATGGAACTAAATTTGGGAAATCAGAAGGTGGCGCGATTTGGTTAAATCCGGAAAAAACAACGCCATACGAATTTTACCAATTTTGGATTAATACGGATGATCGCGATGTAGTGAAATACTTGAAGTACTTTACATTCTTGAGTGAAGCTGAAATTGATGAGTTAGCGAAACAAGTGGAAGAAGAACCACATTTACGAGCTGCACAAAAAACTCTAGCTGCTGAAATGACTAAATTTGTGCATAGTGAAGAAGCGTTAGAACAAGCACTTAAAATTTCAAAAGCATTATTTAGTGGGGATGTAACAGCTCTAACTGCGGATGAAATTGAACAAGGTTTCAAAGATGTGCCAACATTTGTAGCGGAAGATGCAGAAGTAAACCTAGTAGATTGGTTAGTATCACTTGGGATTGAGCCATCAAAACGCCAAGCTCGTGAAGATGTAACTAACGGAGCAATTTACATTAACGGTGAACGTCAGCAAAACGTGGAAAAAGTAATTGATGCAAGTGACCGGATTGAAAATAAATTTACAATTGTGAGACGCGGGAAGAAAAAATACTTCTTAGTTTCTTATAAATAAGAAGAAAAGCACTCGTTTTTAAAGGCGAGTGCTTTTTTGTGCATAAAAAAACCTTACAACCATAACCGAGGTCATGAATTGTAAGGTTTTTAGTTCTAATTAACGGCTGTAGAATTCTACGATAAATGCTTCGTTGATTTCAGCAGCAAGTTCAGAACGTTCTGGTAGACGGTTAAGAGAACCAGTTAGTTTTTCTGCATCGAAAGTTACGTATTCAGGCACGAAGCTTGAAACTTCTAAGCTTTCAGCGATTGCAGAGTTTTTAGCAGATTTTTCACGAACAGAGATCACTTGACCAACAGATACTTGGTAAGAAGGGATATCTACGCGTTTGCCATCTACAGTGATGTGGCCATGGTTTACTAATTGACGAGCTGCACGACGAGTGCGAGCAAGACCAAGACGGTAAACGATGTTATCAAGGCGTTGTTCTAGTAAGATCATGAAGTTCTCACCGTGTTTACCTTGTAATTTACCAGCTTTGTTGAACGTGTTTTTGAATTGACGTTCAGTTAATCCATACATATGACGCAATTTTTGCTTTTCAGCTTGTTGCAAACCATATTCTGAGATTTTTTTACGTTGAGTTGGGCCGTGTTGACCTGGAGCATACGGACGACGCTCTAATTCTTTACCTGTTCCAGAAAGTGAAATTCCTAAACGACGGGAAACTTTCCAGCTTGGACCTGTATAACGAGCCATAAGAGACTCCTCCTTTTATTTGTTTTTGGTATAAAACAAACGTGACGTAAAACCAAATCAGGGCAGTTTACCTTCATATACCATCACCATAGCAGCCGCCGGTTACGCGATATACCACAGAATTACATCTGGGGGTAAACAACACACTCATTCATTTTACTCAAGCTGCATTTTACACATCTTCCAGTATAGTATAGTTACTAGTTCTTTGTCAATTTATTTCTTGAGTAATCGCATCACGGATTTTTTCTAGCCACAACTGGTCCACTTCATCAAAACGATTAAAGAGGGGACTATCAATATCAAGCACACCAAGCAACTGATTATTTTTTACAATGGGTAGAACGATTTCTGAATTAGAGGCAGCGTCACAGGCGATATGTCCAGGGAAATCATGCACATTTTCTACTATATATGTTTTTTGGTCAGAGGCAGCAGAACCGCAGACACCTTTACCTAGTGGAATGCGAATGCATGCAGGTAGACCTTGAAAGGGGCCGAGTACTAATTGATTTGTTTCTTTTTCAAGTAAATAAAACCCAACCCAATTAATATCGGAAAGTGCTTGATTTAATATAGAAGAAACATTACTTAAATTTGCAATGAGATTTGGTTCACCAGCAATCATTGCTTGTACTTGTTTTAAAGCAAGAGCGTAATTTTCTTCTTTTGTACCAGTCATTTTTTGGATTTCAATCATTTTTATCCCCACATTTCTTTTCAAATAATGTTTATAGTATAGCATGAAATAAAATGGATTTTCGGAAATTTGTTTTGAGATAAAGTTGCTTTGAAAATTTTTTCGCTAAACGCAAGTAATTCTGCGCAAATCGTGGTAAAATAAAAGATGTGTATAATGAACTGAAAATAAGGAATTAAAGACTACATATGGAAAGATGTACATAATGGAAAAAGTGTATGGACAGCACGAGTGTGGCTGTTTTTCTTTCACAAGTTAACGTTGATGGGAGGATTTTGGATGTACTACATGTTAATCGGCTTTATTATCGTAGTAATTGCAGTCATTAGTGCAGGCTACATTTTAAAAAGAAAACATTACCAAAGAATAAACGAATTAGAAGAAACGAAAATTAAACTCAGAGAACGGCCGGTTATTGATGAACTTTCAAAAGTAAAAAAATTAAAGCTAACGGGTCAAACAGAAGAACTTTTCGAATCATGGCGCTCCTCTTGGGACGAAATTGAAACTAGATTATTTCCTGATTTAGAAGAAGTTTTGTTAGAAGCAGAAATGAATGCAGATCGATACAGATTCCGTTCTGCAACAAATACAGAAAACGATATTGAGCAAATGCTTGTTGTAATTGAAAAACAAATGGACCAAATTCTCGGCGGTCTAAAAGAATTGCTTATTAGTGAAGAAAAGAACGCGAAAGAAAGCAGAATGACGAAAGAAAAATTTGCGGAACTTCGTCGGGAAGTTTTGACACGAGGGTTTAAACTAGGAGAAACATTACCTTATGTGGAAGCAAAACTAAACAGCCTTGCTGAAAATTTAAATCGCTATGATTCTCTAACAGACCAAGGAGATCACTTAGAAGCTCGTGAAATCGTTATATCCGTCCAAAAAGAAATGGCAGTCATCGAAGCACAAATGGAACGGATTCCTTCATTACTACATGAAACAGATACAATTTTACCGGAAGAAATGAATAAATTGCGCGCTGGTTATGAAGAAATGGTTCGAAAAGGTTATTATTTAGCCCAAATGGAGTTAGATAAAGAAATTTCTCGTATGAAAACGCAAATTGAAAAAATGAAACAAAATGTAATCAATCTTGATTTAAATGAAGCTGAAGAAGGAATTGAAGAATTACATAATGAAATCGAATTATTTTACGATACGCTTGAACACGAAGCAGAAGCGCGTCATTTCGTGAAAGAAAATCACAGTCCTACTTCTGATAAATTAAAACGACAAAATGCTGTTTCTGATGCACTTGCTGAACAAATCACGGAAGTAAAACAAACGTATCATGTGGCAGAAGATGATTTAGCCGTTTACCTTAAAACAAGTGCTAAATTAAGTGAAGCTAAAGAAAACTTTGAGCAGTTGACAGCATTAATTGCTAGCGGAGAAATTGCTTATTCTGCAGCACAAGATACACTGAAAGAAATCGATGCTGCTTTACTTTCTATTAGTTCAGAACAAGATAATTTTGCAGAGGAATTGCGTTCGCTGCGTAAAGACGAATTAGAAGCTCGCGATGATGCAGAACGGATGAGACGAGGAATTATCACGCTTGATCGTAAAATGGAACGAGAACGCTTGCCAGGTCTTCCAGAAGAGTATCTATCACTTCGAGCACACATGGGAGAATCTATTGATGCACTTGAAAAACGTTTAGAAGAAAAGCCTTTAAACATGAAAGCTGTTAGTCAAGACTGGCGGATTGCGGAAGAAGATTTAACTCATTTAACGGAAAAAGCAGAAGAAATGATGGAAAATGTTCGCTTAGTTGAGCACGTCATTCAATATGCGAACCGCTATCGATTGCGCAACAAGGAGTTGGCGGATGAGTTAGTTCAAGCAGAAAACCATTTTTATAACGACTACCAATATAAAAAAGCGCTTGAAATTGCTGTAACTGCACTCGAAAAAGTAGAAACGGGCGCATTTAAAAAAGTAGAAAAAGCTTATGAATCAAAAGTAAGCGTAGATGATATTGAATAAAGCCTAAAAAACAAGGATTTCTATTATAATAATAGGAATCCTTGTTTTTTTCTAAATTAGTAGTTGGAAAGTGTTGGAATTATGATAAAATGGAGAGTGGAATATTTGGGAGGAGAGTCTATTTTTTATGATTTATTTCGATAATAGCGCGACGACTAAGCCAAATGCTGCCGTGCTTGAAACATATACGAAAGTAGCAAGTAATTACTTCGCTAATCCATCTTCACTTCATCGTTTTGGCGCTAAGTCTAAAGAATTGCTAGACACATCCAGAAAACAAATCGCCACAATGCTAGACGTTTTGCCAGAAGAAATTATCTTTACATCTGGTGGAACAGAAGGAAATAATTTAGCGATTAAAGGGCTGGCCTATAGCTACAAAAACCGTGGAAAACATATAATTACTTCGAGTATCGAACATCCTTCTGTACGTTTAGTAATGGAAGAGCTTGAGGAAAATGGTTTTACAGTGACGTATTTAAAAGTTGATAAAAATGGCGTTATCCAGTTAGATGAATTAAAAGCGGCACTTACGGATGAAACAATTTTAGTATCTATTATGGGCGTTAATAATGAAGTCGGGAGTATTCAACCACTGCAAGAAATTGGCGAGATTCTTGCTAGTCGGGAACATACTTTCTTTCATGTCGATTTTGTTCAAGGGATTGGAAAAATTCCGCTCGAAATCGATAAAAATGCGATTGATTTACTAACTTTTTCAGGTCATAAGTTTCATGCTTTACGCGGCACAGGAGCACTTGTTAAACGAAAAAATGTTCATTTGCATCCGGAAATTATTGGTGGCGGCCAAGAAATGGGCTACCGTAGTGGAACAGAAAATTTAGCTGGTGGAGTGGCACTTGCTAAGGCATTAAGGTTGACGCTAGAAAATGAATCAAAGAGAGCAGAACTAATCGAAATCCGTGATTATTTATTATCGGAAATCACTCAAATGCCTGATATGACTGTCCATACGAAGAAAAGCGTAGCCGCACCGCACATCGTTTGTTTTTCCGCCAAAGGTCATCGCGGAGAAATTCTAGTTCATGCATTAGAAAAAGAAGATATATACATTTCGACGACGAGTGCTTGTTCATCTAAACAAAAACTAGCAAGCAGTACATTAAAAGCGATGGGCGTGACAGACGAAGAAGCAACTGGTGCTGTGCGAGTAAGCCTATCCTACGAAAACCGTTTATCTGAAGCGAAAATTTTTATTCAAAAGTTGCAAGAAATTATTGAAAATCTAAATAAAGTGGTGAAATAAATTGGAATTTGATCGTATGTTAATTAGATACGGAGAACTATCTACTAAAGGAAAAAACAGAAAGCAGTTTGTGACTAGACTGGCACAAAATGTGAAACGCGCAATGAAAGATTTACCGGAAGTCCGTATTCACGGGGAACGCGACCGGATGTATATTATTTTAAATGGGGCGGATTACCAACTTGCAGAGGAACGTTTAAAACCGATTTTTGGGATTCAATCATTTAGTCCAGCAGTTCGTGTTAATTTAGATTTAGAAGAGGTCAAAGCGGCTGCTCTTTCTTTAGTTCAAGATGCGCACGAGGAAAATGGCACGTTTAAAGTAGCGGCAAGACGTAGCCACCGTGAGTTTCCGCTTGATTCTAATGAAATCAATCAGGAAATCGGCGCACATGTGTTACAAAATATCGAGGACCTGACTGTCAATGTAAAAAATCCAGATGTAAAACTAACGATTGATGTTCGTAAAGAAGGCGTCTTTTTATCATGTCGGACGATTCTTGGGGCAGCTGGTCTTCCGGTTGGTTCTTCTGGTCGCGCGATGCTGATGCTCTCTGGTGGTATCGACAGTCCAGTTGCTGGGTATTTAGCACAAAAACGTGGTGTGGAGATTGAAGCGGTTCATTTTCACAGCCCGCCATATACGAGCGAACAAGCTAAACAAAAAGCAATCGATCTAGCAGGGAAATTGGCTAAGTATAGCGGACAAGTTCAAATGCATATCGTTCCATTTACAGAAATTCAAGAAGTAATCAAACAGCAAATTCCTGAGAGCGTGATTATGACTGTTACACGCCGAATGATGCTTCGAATTACGGATGAACTTCGCCGTAAGAGAAATGGATTAGCGATTGTTAATGGTGAAAGTTTAGGCCAAGTTGCCAGCCAAACACTCGAAAGTATGCTAGCAATTAACGCTGTAACAGCTACACCGATTATTCGCCCAGTTGTTTCAATGGATAAAAATGAAATTATTCAAATCGCACAAAAAATCGATACGTATAATTTATCTGTCCAACCATTTGAAGATTGCTGTACGATTTTTACACCACCTTCTCCAAAAACAAAGCCAAAACTTGATAAAATCGAGCATTACGAAAGTTTCACAGATTTTGATGCCTTAATTTTAAAGGCATTAGAAAATGTAGAAACGATTTCTGTTAATGTTGCCGAGAATGCAGAAATAAAAGATGAGTTTGCTGACTTATTTTAAGATAAACCGTTTATCCTTTTTAGGGTAAACGGTTTTTTGTATATAATATACATAATAAATAACTGAAAATGCATAAAATAGTTTTAAATATTAATAAAAAACCATTTGACATTATAAATATACATCACTATAATGAAAAGTATCATTTAATAATTAACGGGAGGGGTTAGGATGAAAGTTTCTATTATTGGGGCGACAGGATACGGAGGGCTTGAGCTAATCCGCTTGCTGCACCAGCATTCTTCGGTCGACATAGCGACGTTACATAGTTTTTCCGCACAATCAGAAACATTGGCAAACTTTTATCCGCATTTAAAAGGTTTAGAAGCTAGCCCCTTAGAGAAGATAAATCCAGCAGAAATTATCGAAAAAAGCGATACGGTTTTTATTGCTACTCCATCGGGAATCGCGAAAGATGTGGCCTTACCGTACATCAATGCCGGGCTTAATGTGATTGATTTATCCGGAGACTTTCGACTAAAAGATAATCAGCTTTACGAGAAATGGTACGGGAAAAAAGCAGCACCTGAGGATTACTTAGCTAAGGCGGAATATGGTTTAGCAGAATTTCGCGATAATGAACTTGCGACTTTTATTGCTAATCCAGGATGTTACGCAACGGCGACTTTGTTAGGGTTAGCTCCACTCGTGAAAAAGCAGCTAATTGATCCCACATCCATTATTGTAGATGCCAAATCAGGTATTTCCGGAGCGGGAAAAGTGCCATCTAAAAGCACCCATTTTACAGAAACAAATGAAAATATGACACTATATAAAATGAATTCCCATCAACACATTCCGGAAATTATGCAACAACTAACAAAATGGGATAAGAATATCCCAGCAATTCAATTTTCCACTTCATTAATTCCCATCACACGAGGAATCTTCACAACCATCTACGTTAAACCTAAAAATCCAATTACCCAGCAAGAGTTACATCAATTATACGAATCCACCTACGAACATGCTTCATTTGTCCGAATTCAAGCAGAAAATACTTACCCAACTGTAAAACAAGTAACGGCTTCTAATTACTGTGATATTGGTCTTGCTTATAATGAAAAAACGAATGTAATCACCATCGTTTCCGTGATTGATAATTTAGTTAAGGGAGCGGCTGGTCAAGCAATTCAAAATTTAAATATAATGGCGAATTTTGCTGAGAGTGACGGATTAGGATTTATTCCAGTGTATCCGTGAAAGGGGAAAGAAAAAATGGAGCTTATTAAAGGAAATATCGCCTCACCAAAAGGCTTTTATGCAGACGGAAAACATGCTGGGCTGAAAAGAAAACGAAATGATATTGGCTGGATTTACTCAGAAGTACCAGCAAATTCTGCGGCAGTTTACACGATGAACCAAATGCAAGCCGCACCCATTTTTGTCACAAAAGATTCTTTTAAAAATAGCGCGAAGTTACAGGCGATTATAGTGAATAGTGGCAATGCCAATGCGGTGACAGGAAATCAAGGAATGTTAGATGCGCTTTCGATGCGAGCAAAAACGGCAGAAAAATTAGCGATTCCACTGGATACAGTAGCAGTTGCTTCGACAGGAATAATTGGTGAAATGCTCCCAATGGATAAAATAATGACTGGAATCGATTTATTAGAAAAACAAACAGGAAACGCAGCTGATTTTGAAGAAGCTATTTTAACAACAGATACTTTTCAAAAACAGATTAGTTTTCAAACAGAAATAGGTGGTAAGACAGTCACGATGTCAGGGGTAGCGAAAGGTTCAGGGATGATTCACCCTAATATGGCTACCATGCTCGCTTTTATTACGACAGATGCTGCCATTTCAGCTGAATTATTGCAAAAATTACTAAAAATAAAAGTAGATAAAACTTTCAATCAAATAACGGTTGATGGCGATACTTCTACTAATGATATGGTCGTTGTTATGGCAAATGGATGCGCAGAAAACCCGCTTATTCAAGAAGGAACAGCTGATTTCGAAAAATTTGCAGCTATGTTTCAAGCAGTAACAGAACACCTTGCTAAAAGTATTGCTCGAGACGGTGAGGGCGCGACTAAATTAATTGAGGTTCAAGTAAAAGGCGCGACTAAAACAGAAGATGCCAGAATGATAGCTAAAAAAATCGTTTCTTCTAGTCTCGTGAAAACAGCGGCATTTGGTGGGGATGGCAACTGGGGACGCATTATTTGCGCAATTGGTTACTCAGGTGGTCGTTTTGCACCAGATAACATTACTATTAAAATTGGCGGCATAGAAATACTAAACCATAGTAGCCAAACAATTTTTAATCAACAAGCATTAGATGCCTATTTAGAAGAAGAACATATCGTTATTGAAGTCGACCTTCATATTGGCCTTGAGTCAGGAACAGCGTGGGGATGCGATTTAAGTTATGAATACGTCAAAATCAATGCATGTTACCGGACGTAAGGAGTGAATAGAATGAAAAATACGATAGTGATAAAATTAGGCGGCGTTGCAAGTGATAATTTGACAGACGATTTCTTCCAGCAAATTATCAAATGGCAGGCAGAGAAAAAGAAAATCGTACTAGTTCACGGCGGCGGTCATTATATAACAAAGATGATGAAAGCACTTGATATTCCTGTTGAGACAAAAAAAGGCTTGCGCGTTACTAATAAACAAGCGCTTGAAGTCACAAAAATGGTTTTAATTGGCCAAGTTCAACCAGCCATCACTACAGCTTTTCAAAAAAGAAATATTTCTGTTATTGGATTAAACGCAGGCGACACTGGTTTGTTAGAAGCGAATCAAATCAATGATTCTGACCTCGGTTTCGTTGGGAAAATTACTAAAGTGAAAACCGCTTTAATCGAACAATTACTTGCTGAAAATATTATCACTGTGATTGCGCCGCTTGGTATCAATAGCGCGCATGATTGGCTAAATGTCAATGCTGATACAGCGGCATGTGAAGTAGCAAGTGCGCTAAATGCAGAAGCACTTTACTTACTAACGGATGTCCCAGGTGTGAAAAATGGAGCAAAAATTATCGACGAAATAGCTACGGATGAAATAAACAAATTACAAACTAGCGACATAATAAAAGGCGGAATGATTCCAAAATTAGCAAGTGCCGCTTTTGCTGCTGAAAATGGTGTTGGGCAAGTAATTATTACAAATTCACTGGAAAATCCTGGAACAAAAATTAAAAGTAAGGTGGCGATTAGATGAAACATGTTTTTCCGACGTATAATAGATTCCCAGTTGATATAGTTAAAGGTAACGGTACAGTTGTTAAAGACACAACAGGTAAAACATATCTTGATTTTACTAGCGGGATTGCAGTTTGCAACTTAGGTCATTGTCCGGAGAATGTTACAGAGGCGATTCAATCCCAATTAGCAAATATTTGGCATACTTCGAATTTATATGAATGTGCACTGCAAGATAGCGTGGCGGAATTAATTACTGATGGGACAGACAAACTAGTCTTTTTTTGTAATAGCGGAACAGAAGCAAATGAGGCTGCTCTTAAATTAGCGAGAAAATATACAGGCAAAGAAAAAATAATAACGTTTGAAAAATCTTTCCATGGACGTACTTTTGGTTCGATGTCAGCTACCGGACAAGCTAAAATCCATCAAGGTTTCGGAAGTCTTGTTCCCGGCTTTACATACGTTCCCTATAACGACATAGAGTCTTTCAAAACCGAGCTTGACGAAAATACAGCAGCTGTACTGTTAGAAGTAATCCAAGGTGAAGGCGGCGTCATACCAGGGAATGCAGCCTGGCTAATGGAAGTTCAAATGCTATGTAAAAAAGCGGGCGCATTACTAATTATTGATGAGGTTCAAACAGGACTTGGTCGAACGGGAACGCTTTTTGGTTTTCAGCACACTTTCTTAGATCCAGATATTTTTACTTTAGCAAAAGGGCTTGGGAACGGCTTGCCAATTGGAGCAATGGTCGGAAAAGAATACTTAAGCAGTGCTTTTGGACCGGGAAGTCATGGATCTACTTTTGGCGGAAATAAACTGGCACTCGCTGCGGCGAAAGAAATTTTATTAACAATGAAGCAAACCGGATTTTTAGAAGAAGTGAATGCAAAAGCAGCTTATTTTAGAAATTTATTAGAAGAACATTTCGAGCAGTTAGAAAATGTTGTAGCGATTCGCGGTGAAGGCTTTCTCATTGGCATAGAACTGGGTAGTAGCGCGGCGCCAGTTGTTACAGAATTACGTAATCAAGGTTTATTAATACTAACAGCCGGGCCCAATATATTACGGATTTTACCGCCTTTAACTGTCAGCTATGCAGAAATAGATCAAGCAATTAGCATACTAAAAAGCGTTTTGGAAAAACAATTGATTGGAAGTGAGTGAGATGACGATGTACGTTAAAAGTAATACGACAGGAAAAGATATGTTAAGTTTACTTGAATGGAATAAAGAAGAGTTGATCGATATTATTAAGCTAGCTGTTGCGATGAAAACAAATCCAGCTCATTATAGTCATATTTTAAGTGGAAAAATTTTAGGAATGATTTTTGATAAACCTTCTACTAGAACGCGGGTGTCTTTTGAAGCGGGGATTTTGCAATTGGGTGGTCAGGCGATTGTAATGAGTTCTAAGGAACTTCAAATCGGCCGCGGCGAGCCAATTAAGGACACAGCGCATGTGATGTCAGAGTATATTGACGCAATCATGATTCGGACTTTTAGCCATGAAAAAGTAGAAGAATTGGCGTACCATGCAGCGATTCCCATTATTAATGGTTTAACCGATTTACATCATCCATGCCAGGCGTTAGCGGATTTAATGACTATTTATGAATGGAAAGATCAATTTGAAGGTGTCAAATTAGCCTATATCGGTGATGGAAATAATGTATGTCACTCTCTCGTTTTAGCAAGCGCGATGGTTGGACTAGATATACGACTAGCAATGCCAAAAGGATATGAAGTGGATGAAGCGATTCTTAGTACTGCTGAAAAATTAGCAGAAGAAAGTGGCGCAAAGATTTTCATAACTGAAGATCCAAAACTTGCAGCAGCAGATGCTGATTTTATTTATACAGATGTTTGGACAAGCATGGGGCAGGAAGAGGAAAATGCAAAACGTTTAGCAGATTTTGGTGAAAAATATCAAGTGAACAGAGAGTTAGCTAGTGTTGCTAAGCCAGATTATCATTTCTTACATTGTTTACCAGCACACCGGGAAGAAGAAGTGACAGCTGAGATCATTGATGGCGCTCACTCGGTTATTTATCAACAAGCAGGAAATCGGCTTCATGCGCAAAAAGCATTACTAGCAGCGATCTTAGAAGTAAAATAATTAAAGGAATAGATAATGTGAGAAAAATGTTTGAAAATCTCTGAATTCTAATATAATTCTCCTAACTAATTTGTTTGTGATCAATAGTAAAAGTGAAACCCCTATTGATTTAACAATATCACTATGCTATATTGTTTGTGTGAAAAATCAAGTGAAGCGATTTTATGTTAGGTAGGGGCAGAGTAGACACAAAATTTTTACAGGAACTTGAAGCAATCGTATATGACCCAATTTTTATTGGAAAGAATTTTTGCAAACAGCTTATGATAATTCTATAATGGAGCGCGTAGATATGAATAGAGATAAAGTAATACATGTTTTTTTAAGTAGTGATAATTTATCCGAAAATTTAGCTTATAAGATTGTTGCAAATTTAAAATCTGAAAGGGAAGCTAAAATGACCTTTAATCTGACACAATTAAATTTTGAGTTTGAAACACAGGAAGTAATAATCTCCTATTATATTCTTGACGAAGAGTATCCGGATAAAATAGTAACTTTTCAGGAGTTATTAGATTTGCTAAAACAACAACTACTAAAATAAAAAAGCAATATGAATTGGAAAAATTCCAAAACATATTGCTTTTTTATTCATTTATTTGATGCTCAGTTTTTTATAAGAAATTACGTTTAACTTTGTCCCAGAAAGAATTCTTAGGCAATTTAATAATATTGATAAAACGATCGCCTACTTCTAAGTTAACTTCATGAACGTGTTGGATACTAAGTGCTTCGCTGTCCATTCCGATCATTGGGAATTCGTTGTTTCCTTCCTCAGACGCAATTTCAATACGTAGTTTACGTTTTGGACTAAGAATGAAAGAAGAACCAAGTGTACGGAATTTATTATTATTAATAGAAGCGAGTTCACTTACTTGCATAGATGGCAGTAGCGGATCCACGATAGAACCGTTCACTGATTTATTATAAGCGGTACTTCCTGTTGGTGTGGAGATAACCATTCCATCGCCTCGGAAAGTTTCAAAGTGAGAATCATTAATATAAAGATCCATCGTAAGCGTTCTAATAATAGAAGAACGAATGTTGAATTCATTTAATACGTAAAATGCTTTCGTATTATTCACTGTTCCATAAATAGTTGGGTAACGACGTACTAACCAACGATCTTCTATTGCTGCTTTGATGATTTCATCCAATTGATTAATATGGAAATCACAGTATTGACCTAATTGTTCTGTAAGCGCAATTCCTGCATATAAACAATCTTGACGGAAGCCTGTTTCTCTTACGGATTTAAGAAAAGCACCATCGCCACCAATACTAATAATAACGTTTGCTTTTTGATAATCATCAGTTAATTCATAGCCATAATCCGTCGTAATTTTCTTTAGTTCTTTTGCTTTTGCATGTAGTTCTTCTGTTTTTCGATAGGAAAAATAAAAAATAGTTTTTGCCATGTTAGTTGTCCCTCCAGAATCCAATTTTAATCAACAAACTTATTATAACACGACTTAAGTTCAATTACTTTCTTCATCCAGTAAAAAAGTGAAATAGGACACAATTTAAAAGAAAGATTGTGCAAAACAGAGGAGACTGGTATTATTACAGTATCTAAATAGAAAAAGGGGAGAATTTAATGAACGCAAAAAGATGGATTGCACTAGGAATTGTATTTGCACTTTTAATTGTTAGTGCGCTAGCTAAGTTTACATCAAGTCAAATTGCTTCAATGGAAGATAGTGAACCGACACTAATGGAAAGTATATTCGCTGACACTAGTGAACTAACAGAAACAGTCATCGAGGAAGGCGGGGAAGATACAATTGCTGTATTATCCGTTGATGGAACGATTCAAGACACTGGAGAAGCGGGATCTTTATTTAGCGAGACTGGTTATAATCACGCGTTTTTCATGGATCAATTAGAAGAAGTGCGAAATAACGATGCTATTCAAGGTGTTCTGTTGTATGTTAATTCACCAGGTGGCGGTGTTATGGAATCCGCGCAAATTCGCGATAAAATTTTACAAATTAAAAAAGAACGTAAAATTCCGTTTTATGTTTCCATGGGGAGTATGGCGGCATCAGGCGGGTATTATATCTCAGCTCCAGCCGATAAGATTTTTGCAAGTAAAGAAACGCTAACAGGTTCTCTTGGGGTTATTATGCAAGGTTATGACTACAGCGAATTAATGAAAAAATTAGGGGTTTCCGATAATACCATTAAAAGTGGTGCATATAAAGACATCATGAGCGGAACAAGACCGATGACTGATGATGAGAAAAAAATTATGCAGTCAATGATTGATGATTCTTATAATGAGTTTGTTAAAGTAGTAGCGACAGGACGAGGTATGTCTGAAGAGCAAGTTCGTAAAATTGCTGATGGTCGTATTTACGATGGTCGCCAAGCAAAAGAAAACGGCTTGATTGACGCATTTGGTTATCAAGAAGATGCTTTAGAAGCCTTGAAAAAAGAAAAAGACTTAAAAGACGCTACGGTAATTCAATATGATGCTCCTGAAAGCTTTAGTTCATTATTCTCTGTAGCTGCTCAAAAAATGAGTGGTCAAAATGCTGATATTACTCAATTAATTAAGTTAACTGGCACACTCAAAGCACCAAGGATGATGTATTTATATGGAGAATAATGTGAGAGGAGAGGCGCAAATGAGTAATGAAAATGTTGCTTTGGAAAATAAACGCCAAGTCTACCATTATGAGCCGCCAATCAAACAAGAAGATGCTATTCCTAAGCAGTACTTTGCTGGGTTTTGGGTGCGATTTTTAGCTTACTTGGTTGATTTAGTTGCTATTGCTGCACTTAAAGGAATCATTGTTAATCCTATTTTCCGAGTTGCTGGAATCAATATGGAGAACAGTTTTTTCTCTGGTTATTGGATAATGGTTACCGTTCTATTTCTCGCGTATTTTATTCTACTAACGAAATTTTTCGGGCAAACACTTGGTAAAATGCTGTTCGGTCTTCGTGTAGTAAAATTAGACGGCGAGAAATTAACGTGGCTTACCGTTCTATTTCGTGAAGGTGCCATGCGCTTTGTTTTAAAGACGGTGTGGCCACTGTATGTAGTTTGTGCTTTCACGCCAAACAAACAAGGGATTGCAGACTTTTTTGAATCCACATCAGTTGTCCACGTTGGTTATTTAGAGCTAGACGAAAAATGGACAAATGGAGCAAAAAAATAGCTTATCGAGTTTTTCTTCTTTAGAATGGAATAGAAGCGTCAATTTAAAGGAGGAAGAAAAATGACTCAAGTAACATTTAAGCATAATCCAGTTACACTAGTAGGTACTGAAAGAAAAGTAGGCGATAAAGCGCCAAATTTCACTGTGGTTAATAGAGATTTAGAAGAAGTAACTTTGCACGATTATGACGGAAAAGTGAGACTTATCAGCGTAGTTCCTTCCATTGATACAAGTGTTTGTTCTACTCAAACGCGTAAATTTAATGAAGAAGCAAGCAATCTTGATAACACGGTAGTCTTAACTATTTCAGTTGATTTACCATTTGCGCAAAAGAAATGGTGTGCAGCAGAAGGTTTACCAAATGCGATTACTTTATCTGATCACCGTGACCTTTCTTTTGGAGAAGCATACGGTGTCGTTATGAAAGAACTTCGCTTGCTCGCACGTTCAGTGTTTGTTGTAAACGCAGCAGGAGAAATTGTTTACACAGAAGTTGTTCCTGAAGGCAGCGATCATCCGAATTATGAAGCAGCTATAGAAGCAGCGAAAAAAGCATAAATGATAAAAGTCTTCCTTGTATGAGGGGGGCTTTTTTCTGTATTACTACTAAAAATAAACTGTACTATTCCTAATTAAATATTTCCAGCAGATATTTCACATTTTACTACAGAAAATCCTTTCACATTCTTTGGAAATACTGTATAATGTTTGGTGGTGTTAGTAATGATAAAAATTCGAGGTGTTACTTTTGGCAAATGAAGCAACGCAAGAATTATTTCAAGTGCTTGATAATACAGCTATTATCTTGCAAAATGAGCTTGAAATAAGCTATTTGGAAGCGGTTTATGAAACAGGAGAAAATCTGTTTCAAAAAGAAGTTTTACAAAAAGAAGAGTTGTCTTCTGAAAAACAATTGAAATTACAAGAGTCCTATGAAAGTATAGAACTCGAAAATTTCTCAAATGAAGAAATACGCAAAGGTCTTCAGTTAGCACTACTAAAAGGCATGAAACACGGTATTCAAGTTAATCACCAAATGACACCAGATTCGATCGGATTTATTGTGGCATACTTACTTGAAAAAGTGATTCAAAAAAAGAAAAACATTTCTATTTTGGATCCAGCCTGTGGAACAGCGAACCTTTTAACTACTGTGATAAACCAACTAGAGCTAAAAGGCGATGTAGAAGTTCATGCGAGTGGTGTGGATGTAGATGATTTGCTTATTTCGCTTGCATTAGTAGGCGCGGATTTACAGCGACAAAAAATGACCTTACTTCATCAAGATGGGTTAGCTAATTTATTAGTAGATCCAGTAGATGTCGTAATTAGTGATTTGCCAGTTGGCTACTATCCAGATGATGAAAATGCAAAAACATTTGAACTTTGCCGTGAAGAAGGGCATTCATTTGCACATTTCTTATTTATTGAACAAGGAATGCGCTACACAAAGCCAGGAGGATATTTATTCTTCTTGGTACCTGACGCAATGTTTGGGACTAGTGACTTTGCTAAGGTGGACAAGTTTATCAAGAAAAACGGTCATATTGAGGGAATTATTAAATTACCTGAAACACTGTTTAAGTCTGAACAAGCACGAAAAAGCATCTTGATTTTACGAAAAGCGGACGTAGATGTAAAGCCGCCAAAAGAAGTTTTACTGGCCAATCTCTCTTCGCTAACAGATCCGAGCGTAACTGCACCGATTTTAGCTGAAATTGAGAACTGGTTCAAGGGAAACAATAATGGAAGGAATTGACAAAAACAAAATGGAAAAAACGATTGCAATTAACGCCGGAAGTTCTTCACTGAAATTCCAATTATATGATATGCCATCTGAACGTGTTATTACAGCAGGTATTGTAGAAAGAATTGGCTTGAAAGATTCTATTTTTACAATTACTGTAGACGGAGAAAAAATCAAAGAAATTATTGATATTCCTGATCATGAAATTGCCGTTCAAATGTTACTTGAAAAATTAATTAATCACAAAGTTATCGGTTCTTACGATGAAATTACTGGCATTGGTCACCGTGTTGTTCATGGTGGAGAAAGATTCCCTGAATCCGTTTATATTGATGACCAAGTAATTAAAGATATTGAAGCTCTATCTGAACTTGCGCCACTTCATAATCCGGCAAACGTTACTGGAATTAAAGCTTTCCGTAAAATTTTACCTGACGTTGTTTCAGTGGCTGTTTTCGATACAGCATTCCACCAAACAATGCCTCCAGCAAGCTACCTTTACAGCTTGCCTTACAGCTACTATGAAGATTATGGTATCCGTAAATACGGTTTCCATGGTACAAGTCACAAATATGTATCCGAACGCGCTGCAGAACTTCTAGGTCGTCCTGTAGAAGAGTTACGTTTACTAACTTGTCACCTTGGTAATGGTGCTAGTATCGCTGCAATCGAAGGCGGAAAATCAATGGATACTTCCATGGGATTCACACCACTAGCTGGTGTTTCTATGGGAACTCGTTCTGGTAACATTGACCCAGCGCTTATTCCTTTCATCATGGAAAAAACTGGCAAAACAGCAGAACAAGTACTTGATGTCTTAAACAAAGAATCCGGTATGCTTGGTGTATCTGGTATTTCAAGTGACCTTCGTGATTTAGAAGATGAAGCAGCGAAAGGGAACGACCGCGCAGAACTTGCACTTCAAGTTTTCGTTGATCGTATCCATAAATACATTGGTTCTTACGCAGCTCGTATGAATGGTGTAGATGCAATTATCTTCACAGCTGGTATCGGTGAAAATAGTTCTTATATCCGTGAAAAAGTACTTCGTGGACTTGAATTCATGGGCGTATACTGGGATCCAGCACTTAACCAAGTGCGCGGAGAAGAAAGATTCCTTAACTACCCACACTCCCCAGTAAAAGTTATCATCATTCCTACAAACGAAGAATTAATGATTGCTCGTGATGTAGAAACAATTAAACAAAACCATTAAAATAAAAAAAACTCGCTCTTGAATTTCAAGAGCGAGTTTTTTTATTTAGCTTTATTCTTTATAATCAGGAACATCATTACGAACGACAAGCACATCACAAGGGGAGTGGCGAATAATATATTCAGATACACTACCAATTAATAAACGTTCTACAGCGTTTAGACCAGTAGCACCACACATAATTAAGTCAGCTTGGAATGCTTTTGCTGCTTCTTTTGTGATGGCTGTTTTTGGCGAACCGTATTCGATATAGCTTTCTACTTTAGTTACGCCTGCTTTTAAAGCATCTTCTTTATAGCCGCTAAGTAATTCATCCGCATATTCAGTCGCTTTGTCAGCCATGCTTGTATCATAATTGGCTACGGACGAGAAAGCACGTGTATCAATAACATGTACAAGACCAAGTGCAGCATCATTACGATTAGCCACTTGAATTGCTTTTTGGAAAGCTCTTTCTGCTTCTTTGGATCCATCAACTGCTACTAAAACTCTTTCGTATTGTTGTAACATAATAATTCCTCCAATCAAAATATGTATCTACTATATTTATATTTTACCCTTTTTTTCCTAAAAGAACCATAAATTGAAAAATAAATTAAGAAACCATGAAAATCCTTTACTTTTGTAATAATTCTTTTGTTTAAATTTAAGTTAGTTAATTTTTTACAATTTAGGTATATTGTGTTAGCATGGGGGTGTAGAAAATCTTTTATAGTCTATTATACCTATACCAAGGAGAGTGATTTTGATGTTGATCGGCGTACCAAAAGAGATAAAAAATAATGAGAATAGGGTGGCAATGACTCCGGCAAGTGTTTTTTCCTATGTAAACGCAGGGCATACTGTATACGTGGAAAAAGGCGCGGGAAGTGGCTCTAATTATCAAGACGCTGATTTTGTGCAAGCGGGGGCAACAATTGTCGAAACAGCAAAAGAAGCTTGGGGCGTAGATATGGTTGTAAAAGTAAAAGAACCCATTGCATCCGAGTATACATATTTTAAAGAAGGCTTATTACTTTTCACATATTTACATTTAGCGAATGAACCAACTCTTGCGAAAGCTTTGCTAGAGAGTAAAGTAAACAGTGTGGCTTATGAAACAGTAGAACTTGCTGATCATACACTACCACTACTTTCTCCGATGAGTGAAGTTGCAGGAAGAATGGCGGCTCAGATTGGCGCACAATTTTTACAAAGAACAAATGGCGGCATGGGTGTGTTGCTGGGTGGTGTTCCTGGCGTTGAGAAAAGTGAAGTCGTTATTATTGGCGGCGGAATCGCTGGAACAAATGCAGCAAAAATTGCCGTAGGTCTTGGCGCTAATGTTACAATACTAGATATGAATTTAAAACGACTTCGCCAATTGGATGACATTTTCGGCAACCAAGTACAAACTTTAATGTCGAATGATTTTAATATTGAATTAGCTGTCAAAAAAGCGGATTTAGTTATAGGAGCAGTATTAATCCCAGGCGCAAAAGCACCAAAATTAGTTAAGGAACATGTTATTAAACAGATGATTCCTGGCTCGGTTCTTGTTGATATTGCAATTGATCAAGGCGGAATTTTTGAAACTACCGACCATGTTTCCACACACGATGATCCAACATATGAAAAATATGGAGTGCTTCATTATGCAGTTGCTAACATGCCAGGAGCAGTTCCGCGGACATCTACGCTAGCGCTAACAAATGCTACTTTACCGTTTGGATTAAAACTTGCAAATGATGGATTAGAAGAGGCTGTGAAAAAAGATCCTTACCTGTTACGTGGTTTAAATACGTATCAAGGTCACATCACGTATAAAGCCGTTTCGGATTCTCTCGACTTACCATATACAAATAGTGCAGAATTAATTTAATAAAAAAAGCAAACTTCCGCGTGGAAGTTTGCTTTTTTGTTATTTGATAACTTGTAAAGTTTTAGGGAATTCAGTTAGTACCTGAACACCATCTTTTGTAACAACTAAATCATCTTCAATACGAACCCCAGCAACTCCTGGAACGTAAATACCTGGTTCAATTGTAAATACCATATTTTCTTGCAGTTCCATATTGTTTGTTTCTGTAATGGAAGGGAACTCGTGTACACTAGCTCCTAGTCCGTGACCAAGACGATGTGGGAAATAATCGCCGAACCCTGCTTCACGAATAATATTTCTAGCAGTTAAATCAATTTCGCTTGCTTTTATGCCAGCTTTTACTTTATCAACCGCAGCTACTTGAGCTTCTAAAACAGTATCGTAAATCTTTTTCTGTTCATCAGTAATATCGCCAAATGCAACTGTTCGCGTAATATCTGAACAATAACCTTTATGAACTACTCCTAAATCAAATAAAACTAAATCGCCTTTTTTGATTTTTGTTTCTCCGGGAGTTCCGTGTGGTAGGGCGCCGTTTTTACCAGTGAGTACCATCGTATCAAATGACATGGCTGTAACGCCTTTTTTCTTCATTTCATATTCGATTTTGGCAACGATTTCTGCTTCTGTTTTACCTTCTGCGATTTCATCAACACCGACTTGGACAGCGTAATCAGCTAGTAAAGCAGCTTCTTTTAAAATCTTAAGTTCAGCTTCTGTTTTTATAAGGCGGATTTGTTCAATTTTATGTTCAATCGGAATGAATGAGCTGCCAGAGAAAAGTCCTGCTAATTGTTCGTAACGGTCGACACTCATATGTTTTTTCTCAATGGCAAATTTACTTGGATTTGCTACACGTTTTTTGATTTCATCTGCAATAATTTTGAATGGGTTTTCGGTATCGTTATAACCGTATGCCGGGTGGGACCAATCGCCGCCGCGTACATCTTCTACTTCAAGTGCTGGCGTGAATAAAAACGGTTCGCTTTCCGGGAAAACAGCTAGCCCTAGCACGCGTTCATGAGGCTCACTATAATAACCTGAAAAATAAGCGATGTTTTCTGGGTCTGTGATAAATGCCACTTCGGCATCTTGGTCTTTTAGCCAGTTTTGTAAGACATCAATATTTTTTTCCATTTTTGTACCTTCTTTCCAATTGATTTCTCTACAATGATAACATGCAACGGAAATATTTTGGTAATAAACACCTCCTAGTTTACGAGGTGTTATATATTAGTTTATAATAATAGTGGTACAATAATACACATAGAATAATTAATCAGGAAGGAAGTTTTTTAACATGAAGATTTCATTTCATGGTCAGTCTTGTATTAAAATTATCACTGGGAATACGACTATTCTAGTTGATCCATTTATTTCTGGTAATGAAAAATGTGATTTAAAAGCAGAAGAGCAAATGCCAGATTTTATCGTTCTGTCGCATGGGCATGACGATCATGTCGGTGATACAGTTGAAATTGCTAAAAATTCAGGAGCAACTGTTATTTGTAATGCAGATTTAGCTTCATTTTTAGCGGTAGAAGATGGGCTTGAGAACATTGCGCCAATGCATATTGGTGGGAAAAGACAGTTTGATTTTGGACAAGTGAAGTTGACACAAGCATTTCACGGTTCGCAAACAGTGCGTGATGGGCGTATAATTAACCTTGGTTTTCCAACAGGAATCGTTTTTACAATAGAAGGTAAAAATATTTATTTTGCTGGAGATACTGGTTTGTTTTCTGATATGAAATTAATTGGAGAATTAAATCCGTTAGATGTTGCGTTCTTACCGATTGGCGATAATTTTACCATGGGTCCAGAAGACGCGGCGATTGCGGCACGTTTTTTACAAGCAAAACTAGTTATTCCAATGCATTACAATACATTTCCGTTGATTGAGCAAGATCCACATCAATTTGTTGCGTCGCTTGATGAAGGTATTTCCGGAAAAGTACTTGAAATTGGGGAAGGTATCGAAATCTAACAAAATAGGAATGGGTGAACGAGTCGTGGCCACAAAACATGAACAGATTTTAAAATACATTGAAAATCTTGCAGTTGGCGAAAAAATATCTGTGCGGAAAATCGCGAAAAACCTGTCAGTAAGTGAAGGTACTGCTTACCGGGCAATTAAAGATGCGGAAATAATTGGATTTGTTTCTACTATTAAACGAGTAGGTACGCTTCGAATTGAGCGGAAACAAAAAGATAGCATCGAGAAATTAACTTTTGCTGAGATTGTTAATATGATCGATGGACAAGTGCTTGGCGGTCGTGCTGGGTTATATAAATCGCTCAATAAGTTTGTTATTGGTGCGATGACCGTGGAGGCAATGGAACGCTATACGGATGCCGGTAACTTATTAATCGTCGGAAATAGGGTGAGTGCACATGAACTTGCTTTAAAACGCGGTGCTGCGGTACTTATTACTGGTGGTTTTGATACGGACGACGAAGTAAAACAGTTGGCAGATGAGAAGGAATTACCAATTTTATCAACGTCTTATGATACTTTTACAGTTGCGACGATGATTAACCGGGCGATTTACGATCAATTGATTAAAAAAGAAGTTGTTTTCGTAGAGGACATTTTAACGCCGCTTGAAACAACTGCTTATTTGTCCACATCAGATAAAGTGGAAGATTGGCACAAAATGGAAGAAGCAACCGGGCATAGTCGTTTTCCTGTCGTAAATCGGGCGATGCGACTAACTGGTATGGTTACGAGTAAAGATATTTTAGAAAAAAATCCGAGCATTTCGATTGAACGAGTGATGACTAAAAATCCACTAACTGTTGGTCCAAAAATGAGTGTTGCATCAGTGGCACATATGATGATTTGGGAAAGTATCGAAGTCATCCCTGTTGTCAAAGATGATTTAACTTTAATCGGCATCGTTAGTAGACAAGACATTTTGAAATCGATGCAAATGATTCAAAAACAACCACAAGTCGGCGAAACGATTGACGATACGATTGCAAATCAACTTTCCGAAAAAGCAGATACGGGCGAAGAGGCGGATTACGAATTTAAAGTAAGTCCACAAATGACTAATTCGCTTGGGACTTTATCGTATGGCGTATTTACCCAAGTGGTCTGCGAAGTTGTGCAGCAAAAACTATTTTCTATGAAAAAACGCAATGTGGCGATTGAAAATGTAACGATGTATTTTCTAAAACCTGTTCAAATGGATGCGACAATCGTCATTAAACCGCGAATTTTGGAAATGGGACGTAAAGCTGGGAAGTTAGATGTGGAGCTTTATTTAGAAGGGATTTTGACCGGAAAAGCTATAGTCGCTTGTCAAATGATGGAACGTTAAAAAGAAACAGAGGCGAAACAATGAAAAGTGAGATTTTACAACAAATAAAACAATATGAAACGATTATTTTGCATAGACATGTACGTCCTGACCCAGATGCATACGGTTCGCAAATGGGACTTGCAGAAATTATTCGAGCTAGTTTTCCTGAGAAAAAAGTCTACTCGGTTGGAAATGATGAAGTATCGCTCCAATTTCTAGGTGCAGTAGATGAAATAGCTGATGAAGTATATAAGGATGCGCTTGTAATTGTGTGTGATACCGCGAATCAAGAGCGGATTTCAGATGGGCGGTTTAACCTCGGTAAAGCACTAATCAAAATCGATCACCATCCAAATGACGATGCTTACGGTGATTTACTTTGGGTTGATACGACGGCCTCTTCTTGTAGCGAAATGATTGCTGCTTTTTGGGAATCATTTTCAGAAGAGTTAATTCTAAATGAAACAGCTGCAAGACTGCTATATGCTGGAATTGTTGGTGATACTGGACGGTTCTTGTATCCAAGTACAACAGAAGAAACTTTACTTCTATCCTCGTATTTAGTAACATTTCCGTTTGATCGTCCGGCGCTTTACCGTGAATTATATGAGCTACCAAAAAATACGGTGAAGCTTTCAGGGTATATTTTGCAAAACTTTGTCATGGATGAAAATGGCGCTGCAACCGTTTATTTAAGTGATACGCTTTTGAGAGAGTTTGAAGTAGATCCGCGCGACGCTTCCGCACTTGTATCTTGTATCGAAAACGTGGAAGGAATTAAGGCGTGGATTATGTTCATTCAAGAAGGCCCGGTTTTCAGAGCGCGGTTACGTTCAAAAGGACCAGTTATTAATGAACTAGCCAAAGAATACGGTGGAGGCGGACATCCGCTTGCTTCTGGCGCGACTCTTCATAATGAAGAAGAAATAAAAGAAATGACAGCAAAACTTGCGCGCATCTGTGCGGCTAAATAAACAAGAAATAAAGCCAGTTTAACTAACTGGCTTTATTTTTTATATAAAAACGCGAACACACTTTCTTTTTTTTAGCTTAACCGATATAATGGAAAAAGAGAGTTTTGAAAGGAGAGAGGATAGTGGGGTTTGTTCATTTACAAGTTGCGAGTGCTTATGATTTGCTTTCTAGTACAGCATCAATCGATAAGTTAATCGCTAAAGCAAAAGAATACCATTATCCAGCCTTAGCAATTACGGATAAAAATGTACTTTATGGAGTAGTCGAGTTTTATCAAAAATGTTTAGCGGCGGATATAAAACCAATTATTGGGATGACGGTGACAATACAAGGTTACTTAAATCCAATTAATTCATATGAGTTGATATTAATTGCGGAATCAACCGCTGGATATCATGAGTTATTAAAAATCGCGAGTGCCATTCAAACGCGGGAAGAAGGTCCCGAATTACCGCAAAGTTGGCTACGTGCGTACAGCAGTAATTTAATTGCCATTTCACCCGGCGCCAAAGGAGAAGTAGAGCGTCTTCTTATGGAAGAAAATCGCGACGGGGCACTAGAAGTTTACGAGAACTTAGTCAGTATTTTTGGCAAAGAATCCGTTTATTTATCAGCCCAAAAAGAAAACACACGTCTTTTTGCCAAAATAGAAGCTTTTTCAGCAGAAGAAAAGGCTCCTGTTGTTGCAACGAAAGATGTCCAATATATGGAGCCAAAAGATGCTCAGGCTAAAGAAGTTTTGACTGCGATACGTGACAATCGGACTGTGGATTGGGCGACATTACCACTCGCTGGTCCGAATTATTTTACTTCACAAGCTGAAATGGAGCGTGACTGGCAAACTGATTTTGAAAAACAGGCATGTCTCGAAACAGAGAAATTAGCCGAACGCTGCCACGTTGAAATTGCCTTAGATCAGCATTTATTGCCAAGATTTCCGTTAAATGAAGAACAAAACGCACCTGATGTTTTAAGAGAAACAGCTTATGCTGGCTTAAAAGAGCGGAATTTATTAGCAAAAGAATACCAAGAACGGCTAGATTATGAGCTAAAAGTTATTACGGAGATGGGATTTGCGGATTATTTCCTAATTGTTTGGGATGTTATACGTTATTCTCGAGAAGCAGGAATTTTAACTGGGCCAGGTCGGGGTTCTGCGGCAGGATCGCTTGTTTCCTATGCACTTAGAATTACCGATGTCGATCCAATTCGTTATAACTTGCTATTTGAACGATTTTTAAACCCAGAACGAATAACGATGCCCGATATTGATTTAGATTTTCCAGATAATCGCCGGGATGAAGTGATTTCTTATGTTGTATCGAAATACGGCGAGGCGCATGTTGCCCAAATTGGCACATTCGGAACATTAGCGGCTAAAGCGGCGATTCGTGATACTGCCAGAAGCTTTGGCTTAAATTCAGTACTTTTATCAGAATGGTCGAAGTTAATTCCGAGTCAATTAGGCATTACCTTACAAAAAGCTTTACAAGAAAGTCCTCGCTTAGAAAATCATATTAAAAGTTCCAAAGAAAACGAAATGATATGGGAAGTAGCTTGCCAACTCGAAGGTTTACCGCGCCACATTTCGACGCATGCTGCCGGGATTGTTATTAGCGATAAGCCACTCGTCGAACAAGTTGCGCTTCAATTAGGTAGCGGCGATGCTAGATTGACCCAGTTTGCTATGGGGGAATTAGAAAAAATCGGCTTACTTAAAATGGATTTTCTTGGACTTAGAAATCTAAGTTTATTAGATCGTGTTTTAAAATCAGTTAATTATAATAGAGAAACGCCATTAACTTTAGCAGATATTTCTTTGGAAGATAAAAAAACTTTAAAACTCTTCCAAACCGGTGACACGACAGGTGTTTTCCAATTTGAATCGGATGGTATTCGCCGCGTACTTCGGAAACTAAAGCCGACTTCTTTTGAGGATGTTGTGGCCGTGGACGCGCTTTATCGCCCAGGTCCAATGGAACAAATTGATACTTTCATCGCCAGAAAACACGGAAAAGAAAAAATCCAATACCCACATCCAGATTTAGCACCTATTTTAGAAGTGACTTACGGCGTTATCGTATACCAAGAACAAATTATCCAAGTAGCGAATCAAATGGCTGGTTTTTCACTTGGGGAAGCAGATTTATTAAGACGAGCTGTCAGCAAGAAAAAAGCGGATGTTTTAAACGAGCAGCGGATTCATTTTGTTGAAGGAGCTAAAAGTAAAGGTTATTCAGAGAGTAGTGCTAACCAAGTTTATGACATGATTGTTCAATTCGCGAACTATGGGTTTAACCGAAGTCATGCAGCTGCTTACTCGAAAATCGCTTTTCAATTGGCCTATTTAAAAGCCCATTATCCAGCAGCATTTATGTCATCGCTTCTTAGTTCTGTTTTTGGAAATGATGACAAAATTTCTCAATATATCACAGAAGCAAAGAACTACGGTATCAACATGTTAGCACCGAGCATTAATCATAGTAATTACTACTTTCAAATGGAAAACGAGACCTCGATTCGTTATAGTTTCCGCGTTATTCGAAAAGTACCAACGAAATTTATTTTAGAAATCATCAATGAACGAAAAAAAGCGCCTTTTAAAGACTTCTTTGATTTTTGTGAAAGAATGCCACATAAAATGCTTTCAGAAACTGTTTTAGAAGCGCTTGTTTTTTCTGGTTGTTTTGATGAATTTGGCGAAGACCGGGCAACTATTTTAGCAACAATAGATGCAGTACTGCAATACATTTCATTACTCGGAGAAGATTCAAAAGGGATGAATCTTTTTGCAGAAGATGACGATTTTTTGAAAAAAATGAAACCACGCTACCGGAAAACCGCACCAATTTCGATTGATGAAAAGCTAGAAAAAGAAAAACTATATACAGGTCAATATGTTTCGGCACATCCCGTATCTTATTACCAAAATAAATTACAAAACCTTGCTATTACAAGACTAGCAAGTGTTAGCTCTGGGAAAATTTATCAAGTTGCAGCCTATGTTCATGAGGTGAAATCAATACGAACTAAAAAAGGTGAAACGATGTGTTTTTTGACTATTAGCGATGAATCAAAGGAACTAAGTGCAGTTATGTTTCCTGAAAGCTACCGAAAATACGCGAATTTTGCTCAAAAAGGAGAAATTCTTTTTCTTAAAGTGAAGGCAGATATGAGGAATGGCGAACTTCAATTAATTATCAATGAAGCCCAAGACTTAAAAGAAATAAAAGCTCCGGTAAGACTATTTTTAAAAGTCACGGAATCACTGCAAATGGAACAAATAAAACCGATTTTAGCGCGTCATAAAGGGGACAGTAAAGTCATTATTCACCAAGCGATAACTAAACAAACAACGGAACTAAAAAATATTCAAGTTAAACCGTCAAATGAGTTGCAAGAAGCGCTAGTAGAGTTACTTGGTAAAGAGAATGTGGTGTTTAAGTAATCTTAGACTTTCTATATTTATAGAAAGTATGTTATAGTTTAACGTGGAAAACAATACTGCGCAGTCTGTCCATTTTGATTCGGATAGACTGGCATTTTGTCTTCTTGTGGGAAAATGCGGTTGAAATATGTTTCACGTCTTTATTCATTTTTCATTTATATAACATTAAAATCGTTATGAACCACAATAGAAAGCGTAAATGGGGAGGGTTATCCTTGCTAGGAGACTTGTTTACAAAACCAAAAAAGAGAAAATATGCCACAATTCCTTCTGATGGGACGAAAGCGGATGTTCCAGAAGGTATTATGACAAAATGTCCAGAATGCAAAAAAATAATGTATACCAAAGAATTGCAAAAGAATCTTATGGTATGTAATTATTGTGGTTTTCACCATCCAATTGGAGCAACAGCTAGAATTGATATGTTAGTTGACGAAGGTTCGTTTGAAGAACTTGATGCTAATTTAACAACGGCAAATCCACTTGGTTTTGAAAATTATATGGATCGAATTGAGAAAGATAAGCAGAAGAGTGGTTTGAATGAAGCGATTGTTACTGGTCATGCTACCATTGATGGTAATCCACTTGTGATTGCTGTTATGGACTCGCGCTTTAGAATGGCGAGTATGGGGTCAGTAGTTGGCGAAAAAATCCTTCGCGGGGTAGAAGAAGCCGATAAAACAAATAAACCATTTGTTATTTTCACAGCTTCTGGTGGCGCGCGTATGCAGGAAGGAATGCTTTCCTTAATGCAAATGGCAAAAACTTCTGCGGCATTTAAACGGTTTAGCAATCACGGTGGTCTTGTCATTACTGTGATGACACATCCAACAACAGGTGGTGTTTCGGCTAGTTTTGCATCACTTGGAGACTATAATTTTGCAGAACCAGGCGCACTTATTGGTTTCGCAGGACGAAGAGTTATTGAGCAAACTGTTCGTGAAGAACTACCAGAAGATTTCCAAACAGCGGAATTCTTATTAAAACATGGACAACTAGATGACTGTATTTCACGTCTTGATTTAAAAAATAAATTAAGCTTTATTTTAAAAATCCATGTGAAAACACCTGAAGCTGGAGGTGAATCTGATGGCGAATGAAATGGAATTTGAGAAACCAATTTTAGAATTAAAAAGTAAAATTGCAGACTTAAAAGAATACAATGAAACATCAGATGTAGACTTAACGAATGAAATCGAGAAGTTGGAGAAGCGTCTAGCTAAATTAGAAGCAAGCATTTATAGTAATATGACTGCTTGGGACAAATTTCAAGTGGCTCGTCATCCAGAACGACCTACAACGCTTGATTATATCTCGCTTTTATTCGAAGACTTTATGGAACTTCACGGCGACCGGACATTTGGAGATGACGCTGCAATAGTTGGTGGAATTGCTACTTTTAAAGGCACTCCAGTCACAGTTATTGGTCACCAACGCGGTAAAGATACTAAAGATAATTTACATCGTAATTTTGGTATGCCGCATCCTGAAGGCTTCCGCAAAGCGCTTCGTTTAATGAAACAGGCAGATAAATTTGGTCGACCAATTATTTGCTTCATTGATACTAAAGGGGCTTATCCAGGTCGCGCTGCAGAAGAACGTGGTCAAAGTGAAGCGATTGCTAGAAACCTTTATGAAATGAGCGATATGAAAGTACCAATTATTTCTATTGTTATTGGTGAAGGTGGAAGTGGCGGTGCGTTAGCTCTTGGCCTTGGTAACCAAATTTTCATGTTAGAGAATGCTGTTTTCTCTGTTATTTCACCAGAAGGCGCTGCAGCAATTTTATGGAAAGATGCAAGTCTAGCCAAAAAAGCAGCGGAGTCTATGCGAATTACAGCAGGAGATTTATACGAATTAGGTATTACTGATGGGATTATTCCTGAAGTAAAAGGCGGTGCTCATCGCGATTTAGCAGCACAAGCAGAAGAAATTAATAAAACTATCACGAAATCCCTTCATGCATTAATGGCCTTTTCTGAAGAGCAACTAATTGAGCAACGTTACGATAAATTCAAAAAAATCGGCGTTTACGAAACTTTATAAAGTCCAAAAGAAGATGATTCTCTTATTTTTAAGGAATCATCTTCTTTTTATATAGTAATGTAGAAAAGAAAGTTTATAAGTTCACAAGTATAGACCAATTAAAGTGTTATTTAGGTAGAAAGCCATTTTGCGGGTGAAATGGAATAGACCGATATGAAAAAGCGCATGTGCAAGCGGTTACGCTTTAAAAAAGTGTTCTGTTGGAGCTTTTCATTTGAGCTTTTTTCATGTAGAATAAACACATGTGATGAAAAACAATATCATTGTCTGAGGTGGTAAGTAAAATGAAACGAATTGCAATTTTAACAAGTGGAGGAGACGCTCCTGGAATGAATGCAGCCACTCGCGCTGTTGTACGGAAAGCAATCTATGAAGGACTTGAGGTTTACGGTATTAACTATGGCTTTTTAGGGCTAGTCAATGGCGATATTCGTAAATTAGAATTAGGTTCTGTTGGTGATTTACTTCACCGCGGAGGTACATTCCTTTATTCCGCAAGATATCCTGAATTCGCTACAGAAGAAGGACAACTTAAAGGAATTGAACAATTGAAAAAACATCAAATCGATGGCTTAGTTGTTATCGGTGGAGATGGTTCTTATCACGGCGCGGAAGCACTTACAAAACGTGGATTCCCAACTATTGGTATCCCAGGAACAATTGATAATGATATTTCTGGAACTGATTTTACTATTGGTTTTGATACAGCGCTAAACACTGTGCTTGATGCACTTGATAAAATCCGCGATACAGCGACAAGTCATGAACGTACTTTCATTATTGAAGTTATGGGTCGTGACGCAGGTGATATCGCACTTTGGTCTGGCCTTGCTGGTGGCGCTGAAGCTATCATCGTTCCAGAAGAAAGCTTTAACATGGACGATGTTGTGGATCGTTTAAACAAAGGTCGCGAACGTGGTAAAAAACATAGTATTATTGTAGTTGCTGAAGGAGTTATGTCTGGTAACGAGTTTGCCAAACAACTAGCTGAATATGGCGATTATCATGCACGTGTAACTGTTCTTGGACATGTTCAACGTGGTGGTAGCCCAACTGCATTTGACCGTGTACTTGCAAGTCGTCTTGGTGCGCGCTCAGTAGAATTATTGCTAGAAAACCGCGGAGGATTAGCTGTTGGAATCCGTGAAAATAGAATTGTCGAAAATAATATTGGTGAAATTTTAAAAGAAAAACACACTCTTGATCAAAAATTATTTGATCTTGCATCTATTTTGTCGATTTAAAACGGCTGAAGAGCTGGCTGCCATGACAAAGCATGGTAGCCTTTCTTTGTGAAAAATTTTAGTAACGTATAAAAATAGACTTTGAGAAAAAAGAGAAGTCAATTGTTAATCAAGCATGCTGTAACAATCTGGAAAACGTTTTCTTGTTATCGTTACCATGCTTCACAATTGCGCTCTTATTCACAAACTTACTTGTTTTGCAAGGTTGTGACTGGTAAAATAGGTAATATATGTTTATAATGAATACGAATGAATAGCTAAGTTCTAGGAGGAGTAATAACATGAAAAAAACGAAAATTGTTTGTACAATTGGTCCTGCAAGTGAGTCAGTTGACACATTAGTTCAGTTGATCGAAGCAGGAATGAACGTTGCACGTCTTAATTTCTCTCACGGAGATTTTGAAGAGCACGGTGCGCGTATTGTAAATATCCGTGAAGCATCGAAAAAAACTGGCAAACAAGTTGCTATCTTACTTGATACAAAAGGTCCAGAAATCCGTACAAACGACATGGTCGGCGGAAAATTAGAATTCCAAACAGGTGACGTTGTACGTGTATCTATGACTCCTGTTGAAGGAACAAAAGAAAAATTCTCTGTAACTTACGGAGAACTTTATGATGACGTAGAAATTGGTTCTTCCATTTTACTTGATGACGGTTTAATCGGTCTTGAAGTAATCGAAAAAGACGAAGCTAATCGCGAACTAGTAACTAAAGTACTTAACCCAGGTGTACTTAAAAATAAAAAAGGTGTTAACGTACCGAATGTTTCTATCAACCTACCAGGAATCACAGAAAAAGATGCTGCTGATATCCGCTTCGGTTTAGAACAAGGTATTGACTTTATCGCTGCATCTTTCGTACGTCGTGCTACAGATGTTCTTGAAATTACTAAAATTTTAGAAGAGCATAACGCAACTCACGTACAAATCATTCCTAAAATCGAAAACCAAGAAGGCGTTGACAACATCGACGAAATCTTACAAGTATCTCAAGGCTTAATGGTTGCTCGTGGTGACCTAGGCGTTGAAATTCCAGCTGAAGAAGTTCCGATTGTACAAAAAGAACTTATCAGAAAATGTAATAAACTTGGTAAACCTGTTATTACTGCTACACAAATGCTTGATTCCATGCAACGTAACCCACGTCCAACTCGCGCTGAAGCAAGTGACGTAGCGAATGCGATTTTTGATGGAACAGATGCTATTATGTTATCCGGTGAAACAGCTGCTGGGGATTATCCAGTAGAAGCAGTTAAAATGATGGCGAAAATCGCTGTTCGTACTGAGGAAGTTCTAGTTGCTCAAGATAAATTTGCACTTAAACTTCATGAAAATACAGATATGACAGAAGCTATCGGTCAAGCAGTTGGCCATACTGCGAAAAACCTAAACGTTCAAACTATCGTTGCTGCGACTCAAAGTGGTCACACAGCTCGTATGATTTCTAAATACCGTCCAAAATCTCATATCGTTGCTGTAACATTCAACGAACATGTATATCGCGGATTAGCTCTTTCTTGGGGCGTATATCCTCGTCTAGCTACTCCTGTTAGCAATACAGACGAAATGTTCGACCTTGCAGTAAAAGAATCTCTTGCTTCTGGTGTTGCGAAACAAGGCGATCTAATCATCATCACTGCTGGTGTTCCAGTTACAGAAAGTGGAACAACAAACGTTATGAAAATCCAATTAATTGGTGAAAAAGTAGTTAAAGGCCAAGGTATTGGTAGCAAATCAGTTATTGGTAAAGCAGTAGTTGCTAAATCCAATGCAGAAGCTCTTCAAAAAGCAGAAGAAGGCGGAATCTTAATCGTTAAAACAACTGATAAAGAAATCCTTCCTGCATTCGAGAAAAGTGCTGCAGTTGTTGTCGAAGAAGGCGGCTTAACTAGCCATGCAGCAGTTGTTGGAATCAACCTTGGCATTCCTGTCATCGTTGGCGCTAAAGACGCAACATCTCTTGTAAAAGACGGTGAAATCATCACTGTTGATTCTCGTCAAGGTGTTGTATATAACGGCAAAACAGCAACTCACTAAAATTAACCTTTCTAAAAGCGTCCCGCTAGCGGGACGCTTTTTTTGTGTCTACGCTTGTATTGTTTTTCGATTGCGCTAAAATAGGTTATAATAGTCATTAAGTATTGGAGTTGATTTTATGAGAAAATTTATTCTTTATTGGGCTTTATATGGCTTAACAGAATTGATTATGTATGTTTGGCTATTCCAAGTAATCGGTTTTTGGCCACTTCTTTTTATTCAAATAGCTTCGAGCGCCTTTGGTATTTTTATTTTCAAACGCCTTGGAGGCAACCTTTTCCGGAATTTACGTGATGGACGAACAGTAGCACCATATTTATTAGATAGCCTATGCTTTTTTATCGCGGGTTTCCTATTAATTATTCCAGGAGTTATTACAACTATTTTAGGGCTAGTTATTTTTATCCCGTTTTCTCGTAAACTATTAAAACCTAAATTAACGAAGTGGCTTGGAAACCAAAAGAAACACACACAATATTATTATTTTGATATGTAATTGAAACCTCTATGGGAAAAAACTTTCTATAGAGGTTTAGTTGAAAAAAGGGTAATTCATTTTCCTTATGGCATTTTAGTATTACTATAAGGTATGTTTATGATATAATAATTGTTATCTCGCTTCCTAGATGCGTGATATTGAAAGGTGACTTAGTATGTTTACGGAAAGTATGTTGTTTTTACTTCTTTTTTTACTTCTTGGACTTATAGCAAAAAATAATTCGCTTATTATTGCGGTAGCTGTCGTTATTTTATTAAAGTTATTTCACGTCGATGGTAAAGCAATGGAACTGATTCAAGCTAAAGGAATTAATTGGGGCGTAACGATTATTACTGTTGCTATCTTAATTCCAATCGCGACTGGTCAAATCGGTTTTAAAGATTTAATTGATTCTTTTAAATCGGCAGCTGGCTGGATTGGTCTTGGGGCAGGAATTGCTGTTTCTATTTTAGCGAAAAAGGGTGTAGGCTATATGGCCGTTGATCCACAAGTAACTGTTTCACTTGTATTTGGAACGATTTTAGCAGTAGTACTGTTTAGAGGGATTGCTGCTGGACCGGTAATTGCAGCGGGTATTGCGTATATGGCAATGCAGTTAGTTGCATTCATAAAATAAATACATAAGTAAAAAAGGATAAAAGGAGGAAACGAAATGACGTTATCTAAAGGGTTGGAAAATGTATATGTTGCTGAGACTTCCATTAGTTCTATTATTGATGATATGTTAACGTACGTTGGTTACGGTATTGATGATTTGATGGAAAATAATGCTTCTTTTGAAGAAGTGATTTACTTATTATGGCATTTACGTTTGCCAAATAAAGAAGAATTTAAAAAGTTTAAATTAGAAATCCAAGAAAATATGGCAGTATCTGAAACCATTATTACAAGTTTAAGAATGCAAAATCATCAAAAATTGCATCCAATGAGCGTTTTAAGAACAACGGTATCGATGTTAGGTGTGTTTGACACCGAAGCAGAATTAGATGATGGGGAAGCTGTGTACCGAAAAGGGCTACGTCTTCAAGCGAAAATGCCAACGATTGTTGCTGCTTTTTCAAGAATTCGTCGCGGACTTGATCCCATTCCGCCAAGAGAAGATTTAAATATGGCAGCAAATTTCCTTTATATGATTACAGGGGAAGAAGCGGATGAGTTATCGGTAGAAGCAATGAACAAAGCGCTAGTACTGCACGCAGACCATGAGTTTAATGCATCTACATTTACAGCTCGAGTTTGTGTGGCAACGCTTTCGGACGTTTATTCTGGTGTAACATCTGCCATTGGTGCGCTAAAAGGCCCACTTCATGGTGGTGCGAACGAACGTGTATTTGATATGTTAGAAGAAATCGATGCAGCTGGCGATGTACGTAATTATATCCAAGAAAAAATCGATACTAAACAAAAAATCATGGGCTTTGGTCACCGAGTTTATCGTGGTGGGGATCCGCGTGCCCAACATTTACGTGAAATGTCTAGAAAATTAACTGCTGAAAAAGGCGAAGAAAAATGGTTTGATATTTCACTGCAAGTAGAAGAAGCTGTTTGGGAATTAAAACATTTAAAACCTAATGTCGACTTTTATTCAGCTTCGGTTTATCACGCGCTTGGGATTGACCGCGATTTATTCACGCTAGTATTTTCTGTAAGTCGTGTTTCTGGTTGGTTAGCGCACATTTTTGAACAATATCGTGATAATCGTCTTATTCGTCCACGTGCTATCTACGTTGGACCTGAAAATAGAAGTTATTTACCTGTAGAAGAACGAATTTAATGGAGGAGGAACAAGTTTTATGAGTCAAAAAATTCAAGTAGAAAATGGTGTTTTAAAAACACCGAACAACCCAGTCATTCCTTTTATTGAAGGAGATGGAACAGGTCCAGACATCTGGGCAGCTGCAAAACGCGTTTTAGATGCGGCAGTTAAAAAAGCTTACAATGGCGAAAAAGAAATTGCTTGGAAAGAAGTTCTAGCTGGCGAAAAAGCATTTAAACAAACTGGCGAATGGCTTCCACAAGAAACACTAGATACAATTGATGAGTATTTAATTGCTATTAAAGGGCCACTTACAACGCCAATTGGTGGCGGGATTCGCTCTCTAAACGTTGCTTTACGTCAAGAGTTAGATTTATATGTATGTTTACGACCAGTGCGTTATTTCAAAGGTGTTCCGTCACCAGTAAAACGTCCTGAAGATACTGATATGGTCATTTTCCGTGAAAATACAGAAGATATTTATGCGGGAATTGAATTTAAAGAAGGTAGCGCAGAATCGAAAAAATTAATTGATTTCTTAAAATCGGAGTTTGGTGTGGATAAAATTCGTTTCCCGGAAACTTCTGGTATTGGGATTAAACCAATTTCAAAAGAAGGAACAGAGCGTTTAGTCCGTTCAGCGATTGAATATGCGATTAAAGAAGGACGTAAATCTTTAACACTTGTACACAAAGGAAATATCATGAAATTCACTGAAGGAGCTTTCAAAAACTGGGGCTATGATTTATGTGAACGCGAATACGGCGATAAAGTATTTACTTGGAACGAGTATGATCGTATCAAAGAAGCAGAAGGTACAGAAGCTGCTGATGCAAAACAAAAAGAAGAGCTTGCTGCTGGGAAAATATTAGTAAAAGATTCGATTGCAGATATTTTCTTACAACAAATCCTCACTCGCCCAGCTGAATTTGATGTAGTAGCTACGATGAATTTAAATGGAGATTACATTTCTGATGCCCTTGCTGCTCAAGTAGGTGGAATTGGAATTGCTCCTGGAGCGAACATTAATTATTTAACTGGTCATGCGATTTTTGAAGCAACACATGGTACTGCTCCAAAATATGCTGGTCTTGATAAAGTCAATCCATCATCCGTTATTTTATCTGGAACATTACTACTTGAACATATTGGCTGGGGTGAAGCAGCAGCACTCATTAACCACTCTATGGAAAAAACTATCGCTGCAAAAACCGTAACATATGATTTCGCTAGATTAATGGATGGAGCTACAGAAGTTAAATGTTCGGAATTTGCGGACGAGTTAATCAAAAACTTCTAAAATAAGTCAATTTTAAACGATAAAACTAGTTTGTAATATCTTTTTATAAAGGAAATGTACGTATTTTAAACAAACCATTTAATCCCATTCGGATAAGTGGTTTGTTTTTATGTTCCTATGGTAAAATAGACACAAGTGAATGATAATATCGAGGAGGATATCCCTGTGAATAAATTAGTATTAATTGATGGAAATAGTATTGCGAACCGCGCGTTTTATGCGTTGCCGCTCTTAAATAATGATAAAGGTGTATATACAAATGCGGTGTACGGATTTGCAATGATGCTGATGAACGTACTTGAAAAAGAAAAGCCTAGCCATGTGCTCGTTGCTTTTGATGCAGGAAAAACAACCTTCCGCCATACTACATTTAAAGGATATAAAGGTGGTCGCCAAAAAACGCCAAGTGAATTATCCGAGCAATTTCCATTTATCCGAGAGCTCTTAACAGCTTACGATATCCCGCAATATGAACTTGCTAACTACGAGGCCGATGATATTATCGGGACGTTAACGAAAAAAGCAGAAGCAGACGGAATGGAAGTCGCTATTATAACAGGAGACCGCGATTTAACTCAACTTGCTTCTCGGAAAACCACTGTTTATATTACTAAAAAAGGTATAGCTGATATGGAAACAAACACTCCAGAAACCTTAAAAGAAAAATATGACTTAACACCATCGCAAATCATTGATATGAAAGGTTTAATGGGAGATTCATCTGATAATATTCCCGGCATTCCTGGCGTAGGTGAAAAAACAGCCTTGAAACTTTTGCATGAATTTGGCGGTACAGTTGAAAGTGTCCTTGAACATGCTGAAGAAATTTCAGGTAAAAAATTAAAAGAAAAAGTACTAGAAAATAAAGAATTAGCTATTTTAAGTAAAGAACTTGCGACAATCAATGTAGATTCACCAATTGAATGTACAGTCGAAAGTACGAAATATGATGGCTATCAAACAGAAAAAGTCATCCCACTATTAAAAGAAATGAACTTCACAACACTTTTGAAAAACATCGAAGGAGATACAGCGGAAGAAGCAAAAGAATTAAAAGAACTATCTTTTGAAATAGTAACCGAATTAAAAGAACAACACTTTGGCGGGAAAACCGCGCTTTATGTGGAACTGGAAAATGATAATTATCATACCGCAAACTTTATTGGATTAACCGTTCATTCTAGCCAAGGGACATACTTCTTTACGAAGGAAACTGCAGAAAAAAGTGCGGTTTTCCGTAATTGGGTGGAAAGTGACGAAACAAAAGTCGTTTATGATGCGAAAAAAACAATGGTAGCGATGAACCGAATTGGTTTTGCTATAAAAGGTGTCACTTTTGATATTATGTTAGCTTCTTATTTACTAAATCCATCAGATTCCATTGATGACTTTACAAGTGTTGCTGTGAGACATGATTATACAGAAGTAGAAACAGACGAAGCAATTTATGGAAAAGGCGCTAAACGAAGCACGCCGGAAGAGGACATTGTTGCTGCCCACTTAGCCAGAAAAGCAGTAGCAATTGCTGAATTAGAGAAAAGACTAGTAGATGATTTAGAGGAAAATGAGCAATTAGCTTTGATGGAAGATTTAGAGTTACCACTGACATTTGTCTTGGCTCAAATGGAAATGCAAGGAGTTAGCGTAGATACTAAACGCTTAGAAAATATGAAAGTAGAATTAGCTGGTAGATTGAAAACATTAGAAGAATCGATTCATTCACTCGCTGGCGAAGAATTTAACATCAATTCACCAAAACAATTAGGTGTCATTTTATTTGAAAAACTAGAACTTCCTCCAGTGAAAAAAACCAAAACTGGTTATTCAACCGCAGCGGATGTACTAGAGAGCTTATCAGGAAAACATGCGATTATTGATGAAATTTTATTATATCGTCAACTTGGTAAAATTCAATCTACCTACATTGAAGGCTTGCTTAAAGTAACTGACAAAGAAACGCATAAAGTACACACGCGTTTCAACCAAACGTTAACGCAAACGGGTCGTTTAAGCTCTGTAGATCCGAACTTACAAAACATCCCGATTCGCCTAGAAGAAGGCCGGAAAATCAGACAAGTTTTCGTACCAAGTAAACCTGGTTGGAAAATGTTTTCCGCCGATTACTCCCAAGTAGAATTGCGTGTTTTAGCGCATATTTCTGAAGACGAGAATTTAATTTATGCGTTTAAACACGACTATGATATTCATACAAAAACAGCGATGGATGTTTTCCATGTAGAACAAGATGAAGTTGATTCTTTAATGCGTCGTCAAGCCAAAGCAGTAAACTTTGGAATTGTATACGGAATTAGTGATTATGGGCTCTCTCAAAACCTTGGTATCACGAGAAAAGAAGCAAAAGACTTTATTGATCGTTATTTTGTGAGTTATCCAGCTGTAAAAGAATATATGCAAGATATTGTTCGTTTTGCGAAAGAAAAAGGCTACGTAGAAACTATTTTACATCGTCGTCGGTATATTCCGGAAATCGTCAGCCGCAATTTCAATGTAAGAGGATTTGCAGAAAGAACGGCAATGAATACACCTATTCAAGGTAGTGCCGCGGATATTATAAAAAAAGCAATGATTCTCATGAGCGAACGCTTAAAATCTGAGAATTTAGAAGCAAAATTATTACTTCAAGTGCACGATGAGCTTATCTTTGAAGCACCTGAAGCAGAAATTGCAAAATTAGAAGAGATTGTACCTGATGTAATGGAAAATGCGGTAGAACTTTCTGTGCCACTTAAAGTTGATAGCGCATTTGGCGACACTTGGTATGATGCGAAATAAATAGAGAAACGGGGAGTTTATATATGCCAGAAATGCCGGAAGTAGAAAATGTCCGCGCAACATTACAAGAATTAGTCCCAGGTAAAAAAATAGATCAAGTGATTGTCCGCGTTCCCAAAATGATAGTAGCAACACCACCCGACGAGTTTGTCCATATGCTTGTCGGGCAAGAAATAGAAGCAGTGCGTCGTCGCGGTAAATTTTTACTATTTGACTTAACAAATTGTACGATTTTATCCCATTTGCGTATGGAAGGTAAATTCCGTTTAATGGATGAGAACGAGGAAGTTACTAAGCACACGCATATCATTTTTCATTTTGAAGATCATACTGAATTGCGCTTTTTAGATGTGCGGAAGTTTGGGACAATGGAAGTGACGAATAAATACGGCGAGTCAGAAACAAAATCGATAAAAAAACTAGGTCCAGAACCTTTAACCCCTGCATTTACATTAGCTGATTTTGCAACTGGTGTGAAAAAAACGAGTAGAGCTATCAAAACAGCCTTACTTGATCAAAAATTAGTTGCTGGTGTTGGGAATATTTATGCGGATGAAATTTGTTTTGAAGCAAAAGTGCATCCAGAGAGAGCCGCCAACTCGCTATCTGATAAAGAAATTAATCGCATATTTGAAGCGACAAAAAGTATCATGACTGAAGCAGTTGCCCTTGGTGGTTCCACTGTTAGAACTTACGTGAATTCACAAGGTAAACTAGGACAATATCAAGATAAATTAAAAGTGTACGGAAAAACTGGGGAACCGTGCGTTATTTGCGGGACACCCATTGAAAAAATTAAACTAAATGGACGCGGGACGCATTTTTGCCCGCACTGTCAAAAATAGAAAGCGAGCTGAAATCATGGGTAAAACAATTGGATTAACAGGAAGTGTGGCAACAGGAAAGTCAACTGTGAGTAACCTGATTCAGCAAGCTGGAATTCCGCTAGTTGATGCTGATGTTGCAGCTAGAAAAGTAGTTGAAAAAGGAACAGATGGCCTAGCGGAAATTGTTGCATACTTTGGAAAAGACATTTTACTTGAAGACGGTACTTTAAACCGGGCTAAACTAGGAGAAATTATTTTTCGTGATAAAGAAAAACGGGAAAAATTAAATGAAATTACCCATCCTCGCGTGAAAGACTATATGTTGAATGAAAGAGAACGCTTTTTTGAAGCAGGAGAAAAAGTTGTATTTTTTGATATTCCGCTACTTTTTGAAAGTCATTTAGAATCTTTAGTGGATCAAATTATCGTGGTTTGGACGACACCGGAAACAGAGTTAAAGCGTTTAATGGAACGAAATAACCTAACTAAAGAAGAGGCATTAGCAAGAATTAATAGCCAAATGGGAATTGATGAAAAGGCGAAAAAAGCCGATTTTGTGATAGATAATAATGAGTCACTTGAAAAAACACAAAAGCAAGTCCTTACATTTATCGAGCGTTTTGTTAATAACAAATAGCCACCCTTACTTTCACATGGTATAATGAGGCATACAAATAAACAGATAAAGAATGCTAGAGATAGGAGTGATTTTTTGTGAGATGTCCTACTTGTAAATATAATGGCACGCGTGTTGTAGACTCAAGACCGGCAGACGATGGTAACTCCATCCGAAGAAGGCGTGAATGTGAAAAATGCGGATTCCGTTTTACTACTTTTGAAAAGGTAGAAGAGAGTCCTTTAATAGTTGTGAAAAAAGACGGGGCAAGAGAAGAATTTGCTCGTGAAAAAGTAAGACGCGGTTTAATAAGAGCTTGTGAGAAACGCCCAGTTAGTGCGGAACAAATTGAAGAAATCGTGAATGAAGTAGAGCGCGAACTAAGAAACATTGGTGACAGCGAAATCGCTTCTGATTTAATCGGTGAAAAAGTAATGAATAAATTAGCGAGTCTTGATGAAGTTGCATACGTACGCTTTGCATCGGTTTATCGCCAATTTAAAGATATTAGTGTGTTTGTAGAAGAACTAAAAGATTTGATGGAAAAAAATAAAGATAGGTGAGTAAATTGACGGAATTTTGGATGGAGCTTCAGGCGGTAGATAGCTATCAAGTGAAGGCAAGTGGGATTTTGACAGGTGCCGATAGAAAAATAATTACGATGTTGTATCAACCGTTAATGGGGGCAGAATGTCTTGCTTTATACCAAACCCTGTTCACAGAAGTGGAAGAAAACAGACTGTGGTCAGAAGCGCATTCGCACGTCCAACTTTTAAATATGCTTGATATTAGTTTGAAAGCGTTATTCGAGGCGCGATTGAAACTAGAAGGCTTAGGTCTTTTAAAAAGTTATGTAAAAACAGAAAATGACCAACGCTTTTATATTTACGAAATTTTACCACCGTTATCACCCGAAAAGTTTTTTTCAGATGGTCTTTTAAATATTTATTTATATAGTAAAATTGGCAATGCGCAGTTTCAGCGTTTGCGTCGTTTTTTTGCAGATGAAACTTTTGACACAGATACATACAGCGAAATTACTCGTTCGTTCCAAGATGTTTTTGAACCCTTTAAAGGCGGCAGTAGTGCAGTTCCATCAGAATCTAATCAGGTTTTAGTGGATAAAATTGTGCCAAAAGAAATCGAATTTGATGACGCGAGTTTTGACTTTAATTTATTCTTAAGTTTACTTTCACCAGGTATGATTGCCAGGGAAAAAATAACAAAAGAAGTGCGCCAAACGATTTTAAAATTACACGGGATTTATCAAGTTTCTGAAAAAGATATGCCGAGTTATTTGTATCGTGCGCTTGATGCAAATGGCGAAATCGACATCGTTTATTTACGAAAAATCGTGCGCGAAGGCTATACGATTGAAAATGGCGCTCCACCAAAATTACAAATGAAGCAGGAAACACCTGTAACTAAAGAACCAGAAGAAGCTTTAAATGATGAAGAAGCCCTTCAAGTATATTTAGAGAGCATCACGCCATTCCAATTATTAGTGGATATTTCAGATGGGGCGATCCCGGCAGAAACCGATTTACGCGTCGTAGAAGAAGTCATGAATCAACAAAATCTACCGGTTCCCGTGATGAATGTGCTAATTGAATATGTTTTACTTCGCCTAGACCGGAAGCTTTCTAAAAATTACATGATGACTATCGCGGCCCACTGGAAACGAAAAAATGTAAAAACGGCAAAAGAAGCTATGGATCTCGCGTGGCAAGAGCACGAAAAATATAAACGACTACAAGAAGAACCAGCCACACCGAAAAATAATAATTACAACCGAAATTACCAAAAATCCACTAGAAAAGAAATTTTACCGGATTGGTTTGATAAAGAACAAGTTGCTCCAGCAGAAAACAAAATGACAGATAAAGAAAAACAAACGCTTGAAGAACAAGTTCGTGAAATTAAAGAACGACTAAATAAAAGGTAGGTGAAGAATATGGATAACATCGAAAGAACATTAGGACAGCTTTTTGAAGGGCGAGATTTTGAAAAAGAATACCAAGGTTTAAAACAACAAGTTCTCCATTATCAACCAATTCAAGATTTTTTCAAGGAAAATAAAGAAGATATTACGGAACAATTAATTAATCAAAACTTGTCTAATTTGTACGAATTTATGACGCAACATAAAAAATTCACAGAGCAAGAAGAGACATTAATGCCTGGTTATGCTCCAAAACTTGTCCTTAACGGGGAATTCATTACTGTCACCTATTATCCAACAAAAGAAAAAATTGAAGAAGATAAACGTCGTGCTGTCGAGCGGAGAATTCGTTCGCTTTACATGCCAAAACAAGTGGTGGATGCTAATTTAGCTGACTTTTATACCGATGAAGAATCGCGTAAACTGGCGCTTGTTGAAGCTTATCAATTTTTAAATAACTATCCACCTCAAAATGGTGAGCGTGTGAAGGGGTTATTTATTCATGGAAGTTTTGGGACTGGAAAATCCTACTTGCTTGGAGCACTTGCAAAAGAGTTAGCTTTAAAAGGTATTTCAACAACTTTAGTTTATTTACCAGAATTTATGCGGGAAGTGAAGCAGTCTATTTCGGATAATACTGTTGGCGAAAAAATCCAGTTTGCCAAAGAAACTGAAGTATTAATGCTTGATGATATTGGCGCAGAATCGATGACAGCGTGGACACGCGATGAAGTGCTGGGTGCGATTTTACAATTCCGGATGCAAGAAGAATTACCAACATTCTTCTCGTCTAATTACAATATGGATCAACTTGAGAATCATTTAATGTTTGCTCAAAATGGTACGGAAGAAAAACTAAAAGCTCGCCGAATCATGGAACGGGTGCGTTATTTATCTAAAGAGGTCAACTTAGAAGGAAAAAATCGCCGCTTCTAAAAAGTACTTGCAAATATATCTCATCGGGCTTATAATGTGAAGTAATATAAAACAAAGTGATGAAAAGGACAACCAATTTAACGGAAAATTATAGAGAGGAAGGGCTAGCTGGGAACCTTCTATTGGAACTTAAATTTGGACCACCTTGGAACTTCTATTAGGAACGTTTTTTACTAGTAATAATAGACGGATCGCTCCGTTACAGGCGACAAGAGTGAAGTAGTTGATTTTAGCTATTTCTGAATCTTGGGTGGAACCACGAGCATAAACTCGTCCCTTGACAACAGGAGGGATGGGTTTTTTATTTTGCCCTCCTAACCACATTTAAAAAAAGAAAAGGAGAGATTAGTATGAAAATCACATTTCCAGACGGCGCTGTAAAAGAATTTGAGCCAGGCGTGTCAACAGCTGACATCGCGGCTTCCATCAGCCCAGGTCTAAAAAAGAAAGCACTCGCAGGTAAATTAAACGGAGAATTACTTGACTTAGTAACTCCAATCCATGAAGATGGGGCAATTGAAATCGTCACTCCGGATCATGAAGATGCACTTGGCATTTTGCGCCATAGTACTGCTCATCTAATGGCTCAAGCGCTAAAACGACTTTATCCAGATGTGAAATTTGGGGTTGGTCCAGCGATTGAATCTGGTTTCTACTATGATATTGATACAGAAGCTGTTATTAGTGATGAATCTTTAGTTGAAATCGAAAAAGAAATGCAAAAAATCGTTCGTGAAAATGTACCAATCGAACGCGAAGTTGTTTCTCGTGAAGAAGCAATTAAACGTTTTGAAGCGATTGGCGATCAATATAAATTAGAACTAATCGAAGCAATTCCTGAAGATGAAACAGTGACAATTTATACTCAAGGCGAGTTTTTTGACCTTTGTCGCGGTGTCCATGTTCCTTCTACTGGTAAAATTCAAGTGTTTAAACTGTTAAGCGTGGCTGGTGCATACTGGCGCGGCGACAGCAACAACAAAATGCTTCAACGTATTTACGGCACAGCTTTCTTTGACAAAAATGGCTTAAAAGAATTTATCCAAATGCAAAAAGAAGCAAAAGAACGTGACCATCGTAAATTAGGGAAAGAATTAGATTTATTTGCGAACAGTATCGAAGTCGGTCAAGGACTACCTCTTTGGTTACCAAAAGGTGCAACTATCCGCCGCGTTATTGAACGTTACATCGTGGATAAAGAAGAACGCTTAGGTTACAATCACGTTTATACTCCAATTATGGCAAACGTGGAACTTTACAAAACAAGTGGTCACTGGGATCACTACCATGAAGATATGTTCCCAACTATGAAAATGGATAACGAAGAACTTGTGTTACGACCAATGAACTGTCCACATCACATGATGATTTATAAAAATGACATTCATAGTTATCGTGAACTGCCAATCCGTATTGCAGAACTTGGTATGATGCATCGCTATGAAATGAGTGGAGCACTTTCAGGACTACAACGTGTTCGTGGCATGACTCTAAACGACGCACATGTATTTGTTCGCCCAGATCAAATTAAAGATGAATTCAAACGCGTGGTGGAACTAATTTTAGAAGTATACAAAGACTTCGATATTAAAGATTACTCATTCCGTTTAAGCTATCGCGATCCGAAAAATACTGAAAAATATTTTGACGATGATGCGATGTGGGAAAAAGCCCAAGCAATGCTTAAATCAGCCATGGATGAAATGAATATGGAGTACTTTGAAGCAGAGGGTGAAGCTGCGTTTTATGGTCCAAAATTAGATGTTCAAGTAAAAACTGCTATAGGAAAAGAAGAAACTCTTTCTACTGTACAACTTGACTTCTTACTTCCAGAACGCTTTGATTTAACTTACATCGGCGAAGATGGTGAAAAACATCGCCCAGTAGTTATTCACCGTGGTGTTGTATCGACAATGGAACGCTTTGTTGCTTACCTAATTGAAGAATATAAGGGTGCTTTCCCAACTTGGTTAGCTCCAGTACAAATGGAACTTATTCCAGTTAATGCCGACGCTCATTTAGATTATGCAAAAGGAGTCCAAGATAAATTACAACGCGCTGGACTTCGCGCGGAAGTAGATGACCGTAACGAAAAACTAGGATATAAAATTCGTGAAGCACAAACTAAGAAAATCCCATACGCATTAGTACTTGGGGATCAAGAAGTAGAAGCTGGTTCTGTTAACGTTCGTCGTTACGGCTCTAAAGACTCTGAAACAATGGATTTAGATGCGTTTATCGCACAAGTTGTTGCTGAAGTAAGCAAATATTAATCGCGAAAATACTGTCTCTCAAATGGGGCAGTATTTTTTCATGGTGCTTTTTTCCTCTTTTTCCGTTATACTAGTAAAAGATAATGAATAGAACAGGATGGACAATTATGGATGTAAATAATGTAGAACTAGTAATAAGCGCTGTTCGACCAGAGCAATACCCTGAAACAGACCTTCCAGAATATGCACTTGCAGGTCGATCCAACGTCGGAAAGTCATCGTTTATTAATACGATGATTCGCCGTAAAAGTATGGCAAGAATTTCACAAAAACCAGGAAAAACACAAACGCTAAATTTTTATAAAATTGAAGAAGCACTTTTCTTTGTCGATGTACCAGGCTACGGTTTTGCCAAAGTTTCGAAAACCGAACGCGAAAAATGGGGCGTGATGATTGAAACTTATATTACTTCTCGTGAGCAACTTCGTGGTGTGATTCAAATTGTAGATTTGCGTCATAAACCTACAGAAGACGACCGAATGATGTATGAATTTCTAAAGTATTATGATATTCCTGTCATCGTCGTAGCAACAAAAGCCGACAAAATACCACGCAGCAAATGGCAAAAAAATGCTAAAATTGTTCGCGAAACACTAGATTTTGATCCTGACGACAAATTTGTCTTATTTTCTTCTGAAACAAAAATGGGAAAAGACGAAGCATGGCAGTTTATCAAAGAAGGAATGGAATAATAGAGAGAGTTGGAATGAAAAATCCAGCTCTTTTTTCCGTCTAAATACATAAACGGACTATTTGGTGTACACATCGAAAAGTGGTAGAATGTATTAGAGTTCAATTTAATTTTAGGAGGATTATCGAATGTTTATTCTCACCATGGGGCTGAATCATCACACAGCACCAATCGACATCCGCGAAAAATTAGTTTTTAAAGAAACGGAAGAAGAAATGGCCTTAGTAACATTACTGCAGGAAAAAAGTATCCTCGAAAATGTTATTATTTCGACATGCAATCGTACGGAGATTGTGGCAGTTGTCGATCAAATACATACAGGCAGATATTACTTAAAACGCTTTATGGCCAATTGGTTTCAAATGGATATGGATAAAATCGAGCCTTATTTGTTTTTTCATGAAGAAACAGAGGCCGTCAATCATTTATATAAAGTAACTGCGGGACTCGATTCACTTGTACTCGGAGAAACGCAAATTCTCGGACAAGTAAAACATGCATTCGAAATCGCGAAACAGACTGGAACAACAGGCACGCTTTTAAATAAACTTTTTCGGGAAGTAGTTACTTTTGCAAAAAAAGTGCATCATCATACGAAAATTAACGAAAATGCCGTTTCGGTCAGTTATGCAGCTGTAGAAGTTGCCAAAAAACTATATGGTTCATTAGATAATAAAAAAATCGTCCTTATTGGAGCAGGGGAAATGAGCGAACTTGCTTTACAAAATCTTGCTGGAAGTGGCATTGCAGATATTACTATCATCAATCGCACAAAATCTAACGCAGAAATATTAGCGCATCAATTTCAAGCAAAAGTTGGTGCATATGAAAATATGTCGGACCATTTGTTAGAAGCAGATATTGTTCTCGTCTCAACAAGTGCTGAAGAGCCGATTATTAAACAGGTAGCTATGCAAGAATTGATGGAACAAAAAGCGAGCTCTATGCTTGTAATTGACATCGGCTTACCAAGAAATGTTGAACATGATTGTTCATATATTCCCAATTTCCATTTATATGATATTGATGATTTAGCTGGAGTGGTAAGTGCTAACTCTTTAGAACGTCAAAGGATCGTTCAAGAACTTGAAAACACCATTGAGACAGAAGTTCGAAGCTTTTTTGAATGGGAAAAACAACTCGGCGTCGTTCCTGTCATCCGAGCTTTGCGCGAAAAAGCGTTAGATATGCAAGAAGTTACTATGACTAGCTTAGAAAATAAACTTCCTGGATTAACAGAACGTGAATACATCCAAATCGGGAAACATATGAAAAGTATCATTAATCAAATGCTAAAACAACCTATCTCAGAATTAAAGGAAATGTCTGTGGAAGAAAATGCAGATACAAGCATTGAACATTTTAAACGGATATTTGGTTTAACGGAAACAGATGTAGCTATAATAGAAAAAGAACAAGCTGAAACGAGGAGTTAATGCATGAAACGGAAAATAATTGTTGGTTCAAGACGTAGTAAATTAGCTTTAACACAGTCTAACTGGGTGATAAAAAAACTCAAAGAAAACTATCCTGAAATCGATTTTGAAATAAAAGAAATTGTTACAAAGGGCGACCGTATTTTAGATGTTACTTTGAGTAAAGTCGGTGGAAAAGGTCTATTTGTTTCTGAAGTTGAGCAAGCTTTGAGCGATGAAGTAATAGATTTCGCGGTACATAGTATGAAAGATGTGCCTTCAAGTTTGAAAGATGGACTAGTCATTGGAGCAATTCCAAAACGTGAATCCCCATTAGATTGTTTTGTTTTTAATGAGGTAAGCACGCTAGATGACTTACCAAAAGGTGCAGTAATCGGCACAAGTAGTCTACGTCGCGCGGCACAACTCTTAAACCATCGTCCTGATTTTGTCGTTAAGCCAATTCGTGGCAATATTGATACTCGGCTTCAAAAATTACATGCTGAAAACTTTGATGCAATCATTTTAGCAAAAGCTGGACTTGCACGAATGGGTTGGCTTGAAAATACGAGTTTAAAACTAGAAGATATATCTCCTGAATTATGTTTACCTGCTGTAGGGCAAGGGGCTCTTGCTATCGAATGTAGAGAAACCGATCTTCAAATTTGCGATATGCTAGCTTCTATTCACCATGAAGAAACGGGAATCTGTGTAGAAGCAGAGCGCGTTTTCTTGAAAAAACTAAATGGCGGCTGCGAAATCCCAATTGCTGGATTTGCAACAAAAACAGGCGATTCAGTTCACTTTAAAGGTTTGGTTGGTAACGCAGATGGTTCCATTATTCTTGAATCTGAACGAACTGGTGCGAGCCCAGCTGAAATCGGCAATCAAGTAGCTGAAGAATTGCTGAGTGAAGGTGCAGATACCATTATCAAAGAGCTGAGAAATATATGATTAAAAAAATTGTTTTAACAAGAGAAGCGAGCAAAAATAAACCATGGCAAGATTATTTTTCGCAAAATGGTTTCGACGTTGAATCAATTCCACTAATTGAAACGCATCCTAAAAAAATTAGTCTGAGTCTAAATCAAAAAGAGGCAGACTGGCTTTTTTTAACAAGTGCGAATGCAGTAGAATATTTCTTCAATGAACAAGCTGATAAATTAAATTACAAAATAGCCGTTATTGGAGAGAAAACAAAAGAAAAGTTAGCAGAATATGGATATAAGCCTAATTTTGTACCGTCCGTTTACCAATCAGAAGTATTTTTGTCTGAGTGGTTAAGTGAAAATACTAGCCAAACAAGTATTTTAATTCCACAAAGCAACTTAAGTCGAACGATAATAGAAGATACACTGACGCAAAACGGCCACCTAGTTTTTCCGATTGAATTATATGAAACAAGCTTCCCAGAAAATTCTCAAACAATATTAATCGAACAATTGCAACTAGAGGAAAAACGAATAATTATTTTCGCTAGCCCTTCCGCTTGGAAAAACTTTTATATGATTGCGAAACAATTTTCTATTAAAAATGAAAACTGGCGCATTGCATCAATCGGTAATATAACTACCGAAGCAATTTTAGCAGATGGTTGGGAAGTTACATACCAACCAAAAACCTTCACCATGAAGCACTTAGCTGATTTGATAATACAGGAGGAATTTAAATGAATAATCAATTTGATAGACATCGTCGTTTAAGAAAGACAAAAACAATGCGTGATTTAGTGAGGGAAACAGTTTTACATACAGATGATTTAATCTATCCGATTTTTGTCAAAGATGGTACAGAACCAAAAACAGAAGTAGTTTCCATGCCAGGCGTTTTTCAATTCCCTTTACATGAATTAGAAGCGGAAATGAACGCTGTTGCGAGCCTTGGAATTAAAGCTGTTATTTTATTTGGAATACCTGCTGAAAAAGATGCTGTTGGCACACAAGCTTATCATGACCATGGCATTATCCAAGAAGCAACTAGATTAATAAAAAGCAAATTTCCTGAAATAATTGTGGTAGCAGATACATGTTTATGTGAATTCACAGATCATGGACATTGTGGTGTAATCGAGAATGGTCAAATTCTAAACGATGAATCACTAGAATTACTGAAACAAACAGCTGTCAGTCAAGCTGCTGCGGGTGCGGATATCATTGCGCCTTCAAACATGATGGATGGTTTTGTTCAAGTAATCAGAGAAGGCCTTGATGAAGCTGGGTTCTACGATATACCAATTATGTCTTACGCAGTGAAATACGCTTCTGCATTTTATGGACCTTTCCGTGATGCCGCTGGTAGTGCACCGCAATTTGGAGATAGAAAATCCTATCAAATGGATCCAGCGAATCGCGAAGAAGCATTACGGGAGGCTCAATCGGATGAGCAAGAAGGCGCAGACTTTCTAATAGTGAAGCCGTCTCTTTCGTACCTTGATATAATGCGAGATGTAAAGAATCATACGAATTTACCTGTTGTAGCCTATAATGTTAGCGGTGAATATGCAATGGTGAAAGCAGCAGCTCAAAATGGTTGGATTGATGAAGAGCGAATTGTTTTAGAAATGCTGACTAGTATGAAACGAGCTGGAGCGACATTAATTATTACTTACTTTGCAAAAGATGTAGCAACATACTTAAACAAATAGGAGGCGGGAATTTTGCAAAACTATATAAAATCTGAAAAAGCATTTAAAGAAGCAAAAAAAGTTTTACCTGGTGGCGTAAACAGCCCAGTACGCGCCTTTAACTCAGTCGATGCTTCACCAGTTTTTATGGACCACGGGAAAGGCGCCTATATTACTGACGTCGATGGAAATGAATATATTGATTACGTTTTATCATGGGGACCACTTATTTTAGGACATGCGGATCCTTCTGTTGTTAATGCGATAACAAACGCAGCTATGAAAGGAACTAGCTTTGGTACACCTACAGAAATTGAGACAGAACTTGCAAAACTCGTGATTGAGCGCGTTCCATCTATCGAAATAGTGCGTATGGTTTCTTCGGGAACAGAAGCAACAATGAGCGCTATTCGTTTAGCTCGTGGATACACGAAAAGAGAAAAAATCTTGAAATTTGAAGGAAGTTACCATGGTCACGGAGATTCTTTATTAATCAAAGCTGGTTCAGGGGTTGCAACATTAGGATTACCTGACTCGCCTGGAGTTACAAAAGGTCTTGCTGCTGATACAATTACTGTTCCATACAATGACGTAGAAGGCGCCAAACTAGCTTTTGAAAAATTTGGTGAAGAAATAGCAGCTGTTATCGTGGAGCCAGTCGCAGGAAACATGGGTGTTGTCCCTCCAATTGATGGTTTCTTAGAAGGATTACGAGAACTAACAACTGAATACGGTGCGCTACTGATCTTTGATGAAGTTATGACAGGCTTCCGTGTAGACTATTATTCTGCCCAAGGATACTATGTTGTAACCCCAGACATTACTTGTTTAGGAAAAGTAATCGGCGGTGGATTACCAGTTGGTGCTTATGGTGGTAAAAAAGAAATCATGGAACAAATTGCTCCAGCCGGTTCTATCTACCAAGCTGGTACTTTATCAGGTAATCCGTTAGCAATGAATGCTGGATTTGAAACGGTTCGACAATTAACACCACAACATTATGATGTATTCCGTTCCCTGATTAAGCGCATGGAAGAAGGCTTGACCGAAATTTCAAATAGACACGAAGTACCATTATCAATAAACAAAGCAGGCTCGATGTTCGGCTTTTTCTTCACTGACCAAAAAGTCACTAACTTTGATACTGCTAAAACAAGTGATTTAGAATTTTTCAGAAACTACTACCGAGAAATGTTAGCGCAAGGTATTTTTCTACCACCATCTCAGTTTGAAGGCGTTTTTATTTCTACAATGCATACTGAAAAAGAAATTGATGCGACTTTAGAAGCTTTTGACGTTACCTGTAAAATGCTTCGCGGCTAATTGACGAATCTACAAACATTTGTTAAAATTATTTTTAGTATATAGAACTAAATGCGATGAAGAGGAAGAGTAGGTCATTTATTTTTCTAAGAGAGAAAGCGGTCGGTGCAAGCTTTCAAAAATAATGTCTGAAGGTAGCCTTGGAGCAGTTTTCCTGAAATAATAGTAGGGAATAACCGGTAGATCTCGTCTATCGTTAACACAATGAAGTGCCTACATTTCTTATTGTAGGTAAAAAGGTGGTACCGCGAATAATACTCTTTTCGTCCTTTTATTAGGATGAGAAGAGTTTTTTATTTTGCTTAAAAAGGAGGAATCGTTATGACAGAACAAAACGAAATAAATATGCCTACCAAATACGAACCTAGTAATGTAGAGGCCGGGAAATATAAATGGTGGTTAGAAAAAGAGTTTTTTAAAGCAGAAGGTAATACTGATAAAAAGCCTTATAGCATTGTAATCCCGCCACCAAATGTAACCGGAAAACTTCATCTGGGGCATGCTTGGGATACAACATTACAAGATATAATTACTCGTATGAAAAGAATGCAAGGCTTTGATACACTTTATTTACCAGGGATGGACCATGCCGGTATAGCTACACAAGCAAAAGTAGAAGCTAAATTAAAAGAAGAAAATATTTCTCGTTATGATTTAGGTCGAGAAAAATTCGTTGATAAAACATGGGAATGGAAAGAAGAATATGCTGATTTTATCCGAGAACAGTGGGAAAAATTAGGTCTAGGTTTAGATTATTCCAGAGAACGTTTTACTTTAGATGCCGGCTTATCTGATGCAGTAAAAAAAGTATTTGTTACGCTATACAATAAAGGGCTTATTTATCGTGGACAGTATATTATAAACTGGGATCCAGAAGCAAAAACAGCTTTATCAGATATTGAAGTTATTCATAAAGATATAGAAGGAAGTTTTTATCATCTAAAATATCCACTTACTGATGGATCAGGATATTTAGAAGTTGCAACAACTAGACCAGAAACAATTCCTGGAGATACTGCAGTTGCTGTACATCCAAAAGATGAAAGATACCAACACTTAATTGGTAAAACGATTATGTTGCCTATTTTAAACAGAGAAATTCCCATCGTTGCTGATGAATACGTAGAAAGAGAATTTGGTTCAGGAGCAGTGAAAATCACTCCAGCGCATGATCCAAACGACTTTGAAGTGGGCAATCGTCATGATTTACCAAGAATAATTGTAATGCACGAAGATGGAACAATGAATGAAAATGCTGGTAAATATGATGGTTTAGATCGTTTTGTTGCAAGAAAAGCTATTATTCAAGACTTTAAAGATTTAGGCTTATTTATAAAACAAGAACCTCATCTTCATTCAGTAGGACATTCTGAAAGAACAGGCGCTGTAGTAGAACCGTATCTTTCATTGCAATGGTTCGTTAAAATGGAACCTCTTGCAGCTGAAGCATTAGCACTTCAAAAAACAGAAGACAAAGTAAATTTTGTACCTGCTAGATTTGAAAAAACATATGAAACTTGGATGGATAATATTCACGATTGGTGTATTTCTCGCCAATTATGGTGGGGACATAGAATCCCTGCTTGGTATCACAAAGAAACTGGTGAAATCTACGTTGGCGAAAATGAGCCTGAAAACCTAGATCAATGGGAGCAAGATGAAGATGTTCTGGATACTTGGTTTAGTTCTGCTTTATGGCCATTTTCTACTATGGGTTGGCCTGACACTGAAAATCCTGATTACAAACATTTCTTCCCAACTAATACATTAGTAACTGGTTACGATATCATCTTTTTCTGGGTATCAAGAATGATTTTCCAATCTGTTGAATTTACAGGAGAAAGACCTTTTAAAGACACTTTAATTCATGGTTTGGTACGTGATTCAGAAGGGCGCAAAATGTCTAAATCACTTGGTAACGGAGTAGATCCAATTGAAGTTATTGATAAGTATGGAGCCGATTCATTACGCTACACACTTGCCACTGGTTCCTCACCTGGTCAAGACTTGAAATTTAGTTTTGAAAAAGTAGAGTCTACTTGGAATTTCATTAATAAGATTTGGAATGCATCACGATTTGTATTAATGAATCTTGATGGTATGAAATATGATGAAATCGACCTATCTAATGTGACTGAAGTTAGTGATAAGTGGATCTTAACAAGACTAAATGAAACCATTCAAGCAGTTACTTCTCTAGGTGAAAAATATGAATTTGGTGAAGTTGGCCGAACTTTGTATAACTTTATTTGGGATGATTTTTGTGATTGGTATATTGAAATTGCTAAAATTCCATTATACGGAGAAGATGAAGTTGCTAAACAAACTACAAGATCAGTACTTGCATATACTTTAAATACTACAATGCGCTTGCTACATCCTTTCATGCCATTTGTAACAGAAGAAATTTGGCAAAACTTGCCTCATGAAGGTGAATCTATCACCATTTCCAACTGGCCTGAAGTTAATGAGCAACAAATGGACTCAAAAGCATCAACTGCAATGCGAACATTAGTTGAAGTAATTCGAGCTGTACGAAATATCCGTGCAGAAGTGAATACGCCTCTTAGCAAACCAATCGTGCTCGAAATAAAACCAAAAGATGAAACTTATAAAGAAATTTTAGAACAAAACATCTCTTATATAGAACGCTTTTGTAATCCAGAAAATATTACTATAGCATTTGACATCGAGCCTTCTAAGACTGCAATGACAGCTGTAGTATCTGGCGCTGAAATATTTATTCCATTAGAAGCATTAATTGATTTAGACGTAGAAATCGCTCGCCTTGAAAAAGAACTGGAAAAATGGAATAAAGAAGTAGCTAGAGTTCAAGGCAAACTAAATAACGAACGTTTCATTAGTAAAGCTCCTGAAAATGTTGTAGCAGAAGAACGTTTAAAAGAAAAAGATTATCTAGAGAAAAAAGCTTCAGTTCTTGAAAGGATTGAAACATTGAAAGAAGTTTAATAAAATGATTTGACCTTATCATAAAATCGTGTGGTAAGGTCATCTTTTAAGGTGGTTAAAAAGATGGCATTAAAATCGTATCAGGAAGCTTTGGATTGGATTCATGGAACGCTTCGTTTAGGAATAAAACCCGGATTAGCTCGAATGGAATATATAATGGAAAAGCTTAACCATCCGGAAAAGGCTAATAAGTGGGTACATATAGCTGGCACTAATGGGAAAGGGTCTACTCTAACATTTATTAGAAGTAGTTTAGAAGAAGCAGGATATAAAACAGGAACTTTTACTTCTCCTTATATTGAAACTTTTAATGAACGAATTAGTGTAAATGGTATTCCTGTTAGTGATCAAATGATTGTAGATTTAGCAAATAGAATAAAACCTATAGCTGAAGAACTTGAAAAAACTGTATACGGTCCGCCATCTGAATTTGAAATTATTACAGCAATGATGTTCTTATGTTTTGCAGAGTATGAGCCAATCGATATTGGTATCATTGAAGTTGGGCTTGGAGGAAGACTAGACTCCACAAATGTTCTAACGCCTTTAATCTCTGTAATTACAACCATTGGAATGGATCATATGGAGTTTTTAGGAAATAGCATAGAACAAATAGCTGGCGAAAAAGCAGGAATTATAAAACCTGGTATACCTGTTATTTCTGGAGTCATTCAAAAAGAAGCGCAAGAAGTAATAATAAATAATGCTGTTAGAAACAATTCGAATGTTGCATGGCTAAACAAAGATTTCTTCATTCAAAATAGAGGCGATGAAATCACATTTAGAACATCCCATGGAGACGAAATACCGGACATAACCATTGGCTTGTTAGGAATACATCAGTTAAACAATGCAGCAGTTGCAATAAAAGTACTACAGTATCTAAACACATTTTCATCCTATGAGATTAATCAATCAGCAATTAAACAGGGATTAAAGAAAGCTTTTTGGCCAGGAAGAATGGAATTGCTTGATGTGAAACCATTTATTATGCTGGACGGAGCACACAATCCTGAAGGCGTAAAAACCTTTGCTGACTCAATAAAAACATATCCTGGGCATAAAAAAATAATAGTTAGCATACTTAAAGATAAAAATTTTCAAGAAATGATAGCTTTATTAAAGACAATTCCTGATACTGAAATTTTATTGACAACCTTTGATTATCCTCGGGCAATGAGTGATTACGAAGTCACACAAATTGGAACTATAGAAGGTATTTCTACTAATCCAAACTGGAAGCAAGCGCTAGATGATATAAAAGAAATCAAAAATGATACTAAGTTTTTCGTTACAGGCTCGCTTTATTTCATTTCTGAAGTCCGTAAATATTTGCTTACATCGCACAACTAACTTTTTGAATAAAGTGAGTATACTTAGAAAAATAAAAAAGCGCAAACTGCTAAAATAGTATTTTCATATGCTAAAAGTAAATAAAAACACCTATTTTCTACTAAGGGAAAATAGGTGTTTTTTAGTTAGTCTACCCAGTGAAAACATCATTTTACCAATGTGCAAAAATAAATCTTCTTTGCTATTCTGTTTGTAACAACTAGGAGGTGGCGGATGGTTTACTTTTTACTAATAATCTATAGTTCTATTTTTATTTCTTTTATTCAAGTCGCAGGGGAATGCTTTCCAATAAAAAAATCATTTCTATTTCGTTTTTCAGAATGTAATCATTGTCAAAAAACGTTATCGTTCTCTCAAATGATACCAATTTATTCCTTCCTATTTTTAAAAGGGAAATCTAAATGCTGTCAAACTCCTATTCCGCTTAACTACTTTTTATTAGAATTAACGACACCAATTTACATCCTTCTTCTACATTATCAATTTTCTTTTTCTTATCGTTTTGTTATAGGCTGTATTATTTATTATTTTCTCGCCTTTTTCTTCGTGACAGATATTTTATATTTGCATGTTCCTAATTCTGTAATGATTCTATTCTTTTTAGTATTGTTGACATGTTATATTTCCTTTCAACAACCAGCTGTATCTTTAATCTACTCTAGTCTTATAAGTAATTGTTTCTACTTACTATTTTTTATTTTATTTCGAAAAGGCATTGGATTAGGCGACATTAAAATACTTATTATTTTAAGTTCTTTTTTAGGTTTTGAAATGGGATATATTATCTTTTTTCTCTCCATTGTTCTAGGTGCAATCATCCTTTTAAGTGCTTTAGTTTTAAAAAAAGTGGAGAAAAATAAACAAGTGCCTTTTGTACCTTACATTTTTATATCATTTATCATAGTTAGTATTTTAATGAAATGAGGGTTGGGATTTATGCTAGTAAATGAAATCTCGGAAAATGAGAAGCCACGAGAAAAATTACAAAATTATGGGATAGAGGCGCTTTCGACTTCGGAGTTAGTGGCATTAATTATTGAAACTGGAACGAAAACGGAATCAGTTTTAACAATTGCTAATCGAATTATGATGAAATTTAAACATATAGCTGAAATGCAGTACGCGTCTATTGAAGAATTTCAATTAGTGAATGGAATTGGAATTGCTAAAGCCTCAAAAATTATGGCAGCAGTCGAACTTGGGAAACGCATCAGTTTAGTTACGGAACAAAAAGAAATTGTCATTAGATGTCCGGAAGATGCAGTGAAACTAGTAATGCCTGAGTTAGCTTTCCTTTTTCAAGAACATTTCCACTGTATTTTTTTAAACACCAAGAATCAAGTGATTTATAGGCAAACAATCTTTGTCGGTGGTTTGAATGCTTCCATTGTTCATCCTAGAGAAGTTTTTAGACTGGCATTAAGAAAATCATCAGCTTCTATAATGTGTTTTCATAACCATCCGTCTGGTGATCCCGCGCCTTCAAGCGAAGATTTACTTGTGACTAAACGTTTAGCGGAGGCTGGAAATATTGTTGGAATAACGCTTTTAGACCACATTATTATTGGGAAAAACAAATACATTAGTTTAAAAGAAAAAGGCTACTTTTAAACCAAAAAAGTGTTCACAAATTATCTACAGACAGCATTTATTTCCTTGTGTTAAAGTGAGTATCAATTAAAAAGCAGAAGGTGACTTATTATGCTAAAACGATGGAAAGTATATAAAGATAATATTATTGTTTTTTCTATAGTTGTGGGGATGTTTATTATTCCAGTTTTTCTTTGTATTATGGAATTTTCAAAATAAAAATAATTACTTTAAAAAGTTTAATTTCGATAAAATTAAAAATGCAAAAAACATATTTTTAAAGAAAAGTTAAAATTTTTTCCTTCTCATGAAAAATTAATGTCTGATACTCTTACTTATGTTATAATAAGATGGTTGTTTATGTGTCTATACAGAAACATTGACATAAAGGGATAAGGTAACATTAATTTAATGGACGAATAAGGAAACTTAATGTATCCTGTAGAATATTACGAAGGAAAAGGAGAATACAGATGTTTGGATTTGGTAATAAAGATATTGGAATTGACTTAGGAACAGCGAACACACTTGTCTATATGAAGGGAAAAGGTATTGTCCTTCGTGAGCCTTCCGTTGTGGCAATGAAAAAAGACACACAAGAAATAGTTGCAGTTGGTAGCGATGCAAAAAATATGATTGGTAGAACACCAGGAAATATTGTTGCTATTCGACCAATGAAAGATGGCGTTATTGCTGATTATGATACAACAGCAGCAATGATGAAATATTACATACAAAAAGCTGGTAAAAGTGTTAATGCTAGCAAACCACGTGTAATGATATGTGTACCATCAGGCATTACTGGTGTTGAAAAACGCGCTGTGATTGATGCAACTCGTCAAGCAGGGGCTAAAGATGCCTTCACTATTGAAGAACCTTTCGCTGCAGCTATTGGTGCTGGTCTTCCTGTAGGGGAACCAACTGGTAGCATGGTAGTTGATATTGGTGGTGGTACAACAGAAGTCGCTGTAATTTCTCTAGGTGGCATCGTAACAAGCCGCTCTGTAAGAACTGCTGGCGACGATTTAGATGAAGTTATTATTAATTATATCCGCAAAAAATATAATTTATTAATCGGTGATCGTACTGCAGAAGCAATCAAAATGGAAATCGGTTCAGCTAGTCCAAAAGGATTGGACTTATCTCCATTTAGTATTCGTGGTCGTGATTTAGTAACTGGTCTTCCAAAAACAATTGAAGTTACTCCGGAAGAAATCAGTGAAGCACTTTCTGATACCGTTGCAGCAATTATTGATGCTGTAAAAGGAACACTTGAAAATACGCCACCAGAATTATCTGCTGATATTATGGATAAAGGAATTGTATTAACAGGTGGGGGCGCACTTCTTCGCAATTTAGATACAGTTATTTCCGAAGAAACAAAAATGCCTGTAATTATTGCTGAAGAACCACTTGATTGTGTTGCCATTGGTACTGGTAAAGCGCTAGAAAACATGGACATGTATAAACGCAAAAAAATGAACTAAATGGACACACTCATTTATGTCATATAACAAGATGAATTCGCTGCAAAAAAATGAAAAAAGAGTACTAACGAGATGAGGTGTCGTTATGCCACAATTTTTTCTTAATAAACGTTTGATTATCTTGTTAATATCCATTATTGTTCTTGTCGCGTTAGTTGGTTTTTCTTTACGCGATCGTGAAAATGCTTCGTGGCCAGAACAATTTGTGAAAGATGTTGTTGGATTTGGCGAGAATATTGTAGCTAAGCCTACTTCATTTGTCTCAGGTGTGTTTGGTGGAGTTGCAGACTTAAAAAACACATATACTGAAAATCAACATCTGAAAGAACGTTTAGAAGAATTGGCACAACTTGAAAGTGAAGTTGCAGACTTAAAAAAAGAAAATAAAGATTTAAAAGAAAGTCTAGATATTACTGATAGTATCCGGGACTATGATCCACTGAACGCCTCTGTTATTTCTAGAAATCCTACTAATTGGAATGATCAAGTTGAGATTGACAAAGGCTCAAGCGATGGAGTAAAACCAGATATGGCAGTAACTACGCCGAGTGGTCTTATTGGTAGGGTGACAACAACAGGTGCAAAATCAGCTACGGTTGAATTGTTAACTTCATCGGATGTTAAAAATCGTGTTTCTGCTAAAGTACAGGGAGACGAAAATGCATTTGGAATTATTAATGGATATGACAGTGATACGAAGTTGCTTGAATTAAAACAATTACCTTATGATATGAAGTTTAAAAAAGGACAAAAAGTTGTTACTTCTGGACTCGGAGGGAAATTCCCGGCAGGTATTTTTATTGGTACTATTGAAAAAGTAGAAACTGATAAGATGGGATTATCTCAGACTGCGTTTATTAAGCCGGGTGCTGATATGTATGATCTAAATCATGTTACTGTTCTAAAGCGTTCAGCTGAAGCAGGAACAACGGCAGATGATACATCCAGTTCGGACACGACTGGAGGCAGGTAACCATGAATGTAAAGAAAAATATTGCGCTTCCTGCAATTATGGTCGGAACATTTATTTTAGAAGGTGTCATTAGCCTCCAGTTTGGTAATGGTCTTTTCAATGATAAGCATCTCTTTATTCCACACTTTTTACTTGTAATGCTAACAATAATGACTTGTTTTTATAAACGTAATACTACTTTAGTATATGCTTTTATATTAGGGTTATTGTTTGATATTTATTATACAGGTGTCATGGGGATTTATTTTGCAATCTTTCCGTTTACGGTTTACATTACCGATAAATTTATGAAAGTTTTACAGAATAATATCTTCTTGGTAGGATTAATCACTGTATTTAATGTTATCCTTACTGAGAGTCTGGTATATGCTTTTTATTATTTAATTGGTTCGACCACAATGACCATTCCGGTATTTATTGATCAGCGTCTTTGGACAACGATTTTGTTTAATCTAGCATTCTTTTTAGTTATCTTTTTCCCATTCCGATTATTCCTTGATCGTTTGGTTAAATCAGAATAACTATAGTAATTTTATCAGTTTGAATTCGCTATTACTTGTAAAAGTATGACTGTGGAGTATATCCACAGTTTGCGATTTCAAGCTGTTTTTTTCAGAAAAAGTATTTTTTTATTATCATTTAATTTGAGTTAGTGTATACTAAAGGCTAGAGTATAAATGTTGCGGGGTGAAATGGTATATGAAGAAGAATGTTCAAATTAAAGGCACAAAAAGTGGCATCAGTATTTTTCTTAGTGATAAGGCAAGTATATCGGAGCTGCAACAAGAATTATCGCAATTACTAGCAGATCAAAAGCAAAACCCATACTCTGGTGAAAAATTAGAGGTACAAGTTCAAATTGGGAATCGACTATTTTCAGAGGAAGAAGAACGCGAAATTTCAACTATTATTCATAACAATAGTCAAATGAAGATTAGCGCATTTTATAGTAATGTTATGTCTAAAGATGACGCTAAAAAATGGAAGGAAAATGACCAAATTTTTTCCATGGCAACGATTATTCGTTCTGGACAAGTTGTTCAAGTTCCTGGAGATTTCTTGTTAATTGGCGATGTGAATCCTGGTGGACAAATTCGTTCTAATGGAAATGTATTTGTTCTTGGTAATATTAAGGGAATCATTCATGCTGGTTTTGAAGGCGATGAAAATGCTGTTGTTGCTGGGAAATTTCTTTATCCATCACAAGTTAGAATAGCTGGCAAAGTGTATGGATTTGATAGTGAAGATTATAAAGAAGTTGCAGATACAGATTTATTTTCTGCGTTTGTAAATGACGCGGGTGAAATAGTAATTGATGAAATACATAAGATAAGAAAAATTAGACCGGAAATTTCTAATTTTCAAGGAGGGCGTTAAACATGGGAGAAGCTATAGTCATTACTTCTGGGAAAGGTGGAGTAGGAAAAACTACTTCAACTGCTAACTTAGGAACTGCACTTGCTCTTCAAGGTAAGAAAGTGTGCTTGATTGATATGGATATCGGTCTTCGTAATTTAGATGTTGTTCTAGGCCTTGAAAATCGGATTATTTATGATTTAGTAGATGTTGTTGAAGGACGCTGCAAAATTCATCAAGCTATGATTAAAGATAAGCGTTTTGATGATTTACTTTTCTTACTTCCAGCAGCACAAACTACGGATAAAAATGCTGTTTCGGGAGAACAAATGATAGAGCTAATTAATCAACTACGTCCTGATTACGATTATATTCTAATTGATTGCCCAGCAGGAATTGAAACAGGATATAAAAATGCGGTTGCTGGGGCTGATAAAGCAATTGTTGTGACTACTCCAGAGATTTCAGCTGTCCGTGATGCGGATAGAATTATTGGCTTGCTTGAAAAAGAAGATATTGAGCCACCAAAACTTATTATCAATCGTATTCGTACACAAATGATGGTAAATGGGGATGTGATGGACATCGATGAAATCACTACGCATTTATCTATTGAATTACTTGGTATAATTATTGATGATGATGAAGTTATTCGTTCATCTAATAGCGGAGATCCGGTTGCGATGTTACCGAATAATCGCGCCTCTCAAGGATACCGCAATATTGCACGACGCATTCTTGGTGAATCTATTCCATTAATGTCGATTGAAGCGAAAAAACCAGGATTTTTCACGCGCTTAAAACAACTTTTTGGCGGAAAATAAAAAATTAGACCCTTTATCTTTTGGATGAAGGGTCTTTATAAAAGGTGATTGGATGAAAAAACTAGTAATAAATGCAGCTAACATAGAAAAACGTGTAGCAGTACTAGAAGACGACGTGCTAATTGATGTTGAAATTATTCGCCCATCTAACAAAATTCAAGTAGGTGACATTTTTTATGGCTTTATTCAAAAAATAGACCGAAAAATGGACGCAGCTTTTGTTGATTTAGGTAATCAAAATAAAGGTTTTATACATTTAAAAGATATTCCAGCTAGCTATGAAAAAACACAAGGCGCAAAAATACCTGTTCAAATTGTTCGAGAAGGCAGTGCTACAAAACTTCCACTTTTATCAGCTGTTCTTGAATTTTCAGGAGATTTGCTGATTTATTTGCACGGAAAAGAATATATCTCCATTTCCAAAAGAATTCAGGATAAAGAACCTCTGAAAATAGTAATGGAGTCGCTTTTAGAAGAGAATGAAGCAATAATTATTCGCTCTAGCGCAGAAACTGCAACGAAAGAGCAATTAGAATTAGCATTAAACCAAGCAAGAGAAAAATATCAAACATTAATTAAAGAAGCCGAAACAAGAAAGAAACCTGGCTTACTTTTATCTGCTGCTTCAGGCGTTTTCTTGAGTACGAAGCAATTTATCCAGCGCTATATGCCAATAGAAATTATTACTGATGATTTTGAATTTGCGAAGATAGTGGAAGCTAATTTTACTGATAAAGAAGTTAGTTTAAAGAAAAGTGCGGACTTATTTGCTGATTTAGGTATTAAGCAACAGATGGATCGTCTTAGCAGACCCGTCGTTCATCTTTCAAATGGTTCTTCTCTTTTTATTGAAAAAACAGAAGCTATGTGGGTAGTGGACGTGAATTCTAGTCGTTTTAAAGGTACAAGTGCTAAAGAAAAAACGGTAGAAGCTGTTAATATAAAAGCGGTTCCCGAGATTTTTAGGCAAATTCGTCTTCGGAATATGAGTGGAATGATTCTTGTTGATTTTATTGGTGGTATGTCAGAGGAGGGGCAAGGAGAGCTGCGTGAGGCGATAGAGAAAGAAAGTCGTGAAGAATACATTACGACACAAGTGGCCGCTTTATCGCAGTCAGGGCTCTTGCAACTAACGAGACGAAAGAAACAACAATCCTTTTTAGAGGTGACAACAATTCCATGCCCGGTTTGTTACGGGACAGGACACGTTGCTTCAAAAGATACACTTGCTTTTCAACTAGAAAGAGAATTAAGTGGGATTATGATGGGAGATCCAAGTAGCATCCAAGTCATCACCACAGAGGATGTGTTAGATGCGTTCTTAGATTTGAATACCTTTAATAATGCTCCAATTGATTGGGAAGTGGCAGACGAACGAGTTCCTTTTTATCAAATTGCTCGTGTTGAAAATTAAAATTAACAAGTGATTGACATAGACAGCTTCTCTATGCTATCATTTTACTGTTATGTTTGTAGCGCACCAAGCTACAACCGCACAGAGCTGGGTTAAGTATTTACCTTGTGTAAGTCCCCTGTAATGGCGAGTCTTAGTATATGAGGAGGTGCAAGTATGTACGCAATTATTGAAACAGGTGGGAAACAAATCAAAGTAGAAGCAGGCCAAGAAATCTATGTTGAGAAATTAGCAGGTGAAGTTGGTGATGTTGTTACTTTTGACAAAGTTCTATTCGTAGGCGGAGATTCCGCTAAAGTTGGCGTTCCATTCGTGGACGGAGCAACTGTAACAGCTAAAGTTGAAAAACAAGGCCGTGCGAAGAAATTGACAGTTTATAAATATAAACCGAAAAAGAACTACCACAAAAAACAAGGTCATCGTCAACCTTACACAAAATTAACTATTGATGCAATCAATGCTTAATTTGAAAGGACGAAAAAAATGATTCAAGTCGATGTTATGCGAGAAAACAACCAAATAGTTTCTTTTACAATGAGTGGACATGCCGATTTTGCCGAACATGGCAGTGATTTGGTTTGTGCAGGAGCTTCGTCAATTGCCTTTGGGATGGTTAATGCTATTTCAGAAGTACGTGACTTTGAGCCTGTGTTTGAAGAGTCGGAGGGTTACCTTTACTATTCTGTGCCTGCTGATTTTGTTGGAGATGATGTGGTACAAATCTTGCTTACAGGGATGGAAAATCAACTAAGGTCATTAGCGTACAGCTATCCTGATCATATAAAAATTAACTCCAAATAGGAGGTGGAATTTCATGTTAAAATTTGATATTCAACATTTTGCGCACAAAAAGGGTGGCGGTTCGACTTCTAACGGACGTGACTCTGAATCAAAACGTTTAGGTGCAAAACGTGCGGACGGACAATTTGTTACTGGTGGATCTATCCTTTACCGTCAACGTGGTACTAAAATCTATCCAGGAACTAACGTTGGTCGTGGCGGCGATGATACTCTATTCGCTAAAACTGACGGCGTTGTACGTTTCGAACGTATGGGACGCGACAAGAAAAAAGTTAGCGTTTATCCTGAAGTACAAGAAGCTTAAATACAAAATTAAAAACCGTCACTTGTGGCGGTTTTTTTGTGTTTTCTTCTTTGTGAATTAATTCCTTTTAAAAAGGGTTATAACTCTCCTAAATTGGGGTAAAAGTAAAGAGGCAGATGAAGAGACATTGTGAAAAATAGGACAAGTCGTTTGATTGACAGCGTTTTCTTGATGTGATTAAATAGACTCAAGTTAATTAACATGTCAGGAGAAGAGATGACAATCGAAACGATGCAAGGGTACTAGTGTGCCTACGTTTTGATTGTCATTCTTTTTTTGAAGTTAATTGATAATCGGAATGTAAGGGGACTAGTAAGTGTTAAAATTCCGGTGCTACAAATAAGCAAGAAGAAGGAGTTGGAAAAGATGATTGACACAAGTTTAGCAACACAATTTCTAGGTGAAGTAATTGGTACTGCCATCCTAATTATTTTAGGTGCTGGTGTCGTAGCGGGTGTTTCACTGAAGAAATCCAAGGCAGAGAATGGCGGCTGGGTCGTTGTTACTTTAGCTTGGGGGCTAGGTGTTACAATGGGTGTATATGTTTCAGGATATATGAGTATGGCCCATCTTAACCCGGCTGTAACAATCGGTATGGCGCTTGCAGGTGCTTTCCCGTGGAACTATGTATTGCCGTATATTGTTGCTCAGTTTATCGGAGCATTCATTGGGGCAACACTCGTATGGTTACATTACTACCCGCACTGGAAGAAAACAGAAGATAAACCAACAAAACTAGGTGTTTTTGCAACGGCGCCAGCTATTCGCCATTTTACATCTAACTTTTTTGGTGAAGCATTAGGTACTTTTATGTTAGTGTTTGGATTACTATCACTAGGTGCAAATTCCTTTTCAGATGGATTAAATCCACTTGTTGTTGGCGCATTAATCGTAGCTATCGGGATGTCTCTTGGTGGAACTACTGGTTATGCAATCAACCCAGCACGTGACCTTGGACCAAGAATTGCGCATTTTGTTTGGCCGATTTCTGGCAAAGGTGGATCTGATTGGGGTTACTCATGGATTCCGGTTATTGGACCAATTATGGGTGGTGCATTAGGTGCTTTAGGGTATAATGCAATTATTAATGGCGAACTAGGAATGTGGTTCTGGGTGTTCGCAGTATTATTTGTTTTAATTCTTATTTTAACAATGCAGCTCGACAAGAAAAAAGATTTAGCATAAGCTAGAATAATAACTAGCTCTAAACGAAAGTCTCTGGGCTTTCGTTGTACTTAAAACTAGAGGAGGAATTTTACATGGAAAAGAAATATATTTTAGCACTGGATCAAGGAACAACAAGTTCAAGAGCGATGATTATTGACGAAGAAGGAGAAGTAATTGGCGTTGCGCAAGAAGAATTTGATCAAATTTTTCCTAAGCCAGGTTGGGTTGAACATAGTGCCAATGAAATCTGGGCTTCGATTTTAGCAGTAATTGCAGGCGTATTACTCAAAACAAATATTTCTTCTAAAGAAATTGCTGGGATTGGTATTACAAACCAACGTGAAACTACTGTTATTTGGGATAAAGAAAGCGGAAATCCAATTTATAATGCGATTGTTTGGCAATCTCGTCAAACTGAAGATATTTGTAAACAACTTCGTAAAGATGGTTACGAAGATACGATTAGATCAAAAACTGGTCTTTTGATTGATCCATACTTTGCAGGTACAAAAGCTCGCTGGATTCTTGATCATGTAGATGGCGCACAAGAACGTGCTGAAAAAGGAGAACTTCTTTTCGGTACAATTGATACTTGGTTAGTTTGGAAATTAACTGGTGGTCGTGCTCATATTACCGATTATTCCAATGCTTCCCGGACACTTCTTTATAATATTTATGATTTAGAATGGGATGATGAGCTTCTAAAAATGCTTAATATCCCAAGAGCAATGTTACCTGAAGTTCGTCCTTCCTCTGAAGTATACGCGGACACAGTGCCTTATCACTTCTTTGGTGAAGAAGTTCCTGTTGCAGGTATTGCCGGTGACCAACAAGCCGCATTATTTGGTCAAGGTTGTTTTGAAAAAGGTATGGCGAAAAACACTTACGGAACTGGTTGTTTCTTACTAATGAACACAGGCGAAAAAGCAGTACGTTCTGAAAATGGACTATTAACTACACTTGCATGGGGACTTGATGGTAAAGTGGAATATGCGCTTGAAGGTAGTATTTTCGTTGCTGGTTCTGCTATTCAGTGGTTACGTGATGGCTTACGTATGGTTCGTCAATCAAGTGATTCTGAAAACTATGCGAGCCGGATTGAATCTAGTGATGGTGTATATGTTGTACCAGCATTCGTTGGTTTAGGCGCACCTTACTGGGATTCCGACGTTCGTGGTGCTGTCTTTGGATTAACTCGCGGTACTGAAAAAGAACAATTTATCCGTGCGACATTGGAATCTCTTGCTTATCAAACTCGTGATGTACTGTATGCAATGGAACAAGATTCTGGTATTAGCTTAAAAACGTTACGTGTGGATGGCGGGGCTTCTGCTAATAACTTCTTAATGCAATTCCAATCCGATATTCTAGGTGTTCCTGTAGAACGTCCAGAAAACAAAGAAACAACTGTTCTTGGAGCAGCTTTCTTAGCAGGACTTGCAGTAGGCGTTTGGAAAGATAAAAACGAAATTAAAAAACATTGGAAACTAGACAAACGTTTTGAAGTAGAAATGAAAGACGATCAAAGAGAAGATTTATATGAAGGTTGGCATAAAGCAGTCAAAGCTGCACAAGCTTTCAAATAATTGTTAAAAGATGCGCCAAATGTGTAAAAGCATTTGGCGCATTTTTGTGATGTAAAACAAATAAATATCTGGAAATAGAAATAAATATAGTGACAGATGTATAGTTTGTTCGTTATAATGAAAGATAAGACTTTTAAGGAACGGGAGAATATAAAAATTATGTTTGTAGATCAGGTTAAAATATATGTAAAAGCTGGTAATGGTGGGGACGGTATGGTAGCATTCCGTCGCGAAAAATTTGTACCAAACGGTGGTCCTGCTGGCGGTGACGGCGGTAAAGGAGCAGACGTTGTATTCGTAGTAGATGAAGGTTTGCGCACACTAGTAGATTTTCGCTTTAAACGAATCTTTAAAGCAGAACACGGCGAGCATGGCATGAGTAAAAGTATGCATGGACGCGGTGCAGAAGATTTAGTTGTCAAAGTACCACAAGGAACGATTGTGAAAGATATTGATACTGGAGAGATTATTGCTGATTTAGTGGCACATGGTCAGCGTGCAGTTATTGCAAAAGCCGGACGTGGCGGACGTGGTAACAAACGTTTTGCAACACCAGCAAATCCAGCTCCAGAACTCTCTGAAAACGGGGAGCCAGGGCAAGAACGAAATGTACAATTAGAACTTAAAGTATTAGCAGATGTTGGTTTAGTTGGTTTCCCAAGTGTTGGTAAATCTACCTTATTATCTGTTGTATCTGCAGCAAGACCAAAAATCGCTGCTTACCATTTCACGACGATTGTTCCTAATTTAGGAATGGTTGATGCGGGAGATGGACGTAGTTTTGTTATGGCTGATTTACCAGGTCTAATTGAAGGGGCTAGCCAAGGTGTTGGTCTAGGACATCAATTCCTACGCCATATCGAAAGAACTCGAGTTATCGTACATGTAATTGATATGTCTGGTTCAGAAGGTCGCGTACCTTATGAAGATTATATGGCAATCAATAATGAACTAGAACAATATAACTTACGCTTAATGGAACGTCCACAAATCATCGTAGCGAACAAAATGGATATGCCGGACGCGGAAGAAAATCTAAAAGAGTTTAAAACTAAAATCGCTGAAGATATTCCGGTATTCCCGATTTCCGCAGTAACAAAAACGGGTCTACGTGAATTACTTCTTGCAATTGCAGATAAATTAGAAACAACCCCAGAATTCCCACTCAATGAAATTCTGGAACAAGAAGATGAAGATACAGTTCTTTACAAGTATGTTGCTGAAGAACCTGACTTTGAAATTACAAGAGAGCCAGATGGTACATTCGTACTTAGCGGTGCCAAAATTGAACGCTTATTCACTATGACTAACTTCGAACGGGATGCTTCTATTAGCCGTTTTGCGCGTCAACTTCGTGCAATGGGTGTTGATGAAGCACTTAGAAAACGTGGAGCTAAAGACGGAGACATTGTTCGCTTACTTGATTATGAATTTGAATTTATGGATTAAAAAAAGTGCTGCGCCAATCAATTGGCGCACGCTTTTTTCCTAGCTACAATAAAAAGGAGAGTTGAAAATGAAAATTGCTTATTTAGGCCCAGCAGCATCTTTTACTCATGCAGCAGCAGCGAAAGCTTTTCCAAAAGAAGAGATGGTTGCTAAAAGCACTATTCCTGATTGCATTATGGCAATCGAAAAAGAAGATGTGGACGTGGCGGTTGTCCCAATTGAAAATACTATTGAAGGAAGCGTCAATATTACGCTAGACTATTTATTTCATTTTTCAAGTGTCCCTGTTGTGGCGGAAATTGTTTTACCGATTGCGCAACATTTAATGGTTCATCCAGCTCATAAAGCAACTTGGAAATCCGTGCAAAAAGTAATGTCGCATCCGCAGGCTCTTGCCCAGTGTCATACGTTCCTTCAGGCAGAACTTTACGGGGTAGAGCGTGAAGTAACACCTTCGACAGCTTATGCGGCAAAATGGGTTAGCAATAATCCAACTGAACTTGTAGCAGCAATTGCTCCTCGGATGGCAGCCAGTGAATATGGACTAGAAATCGTTCAAGAAAATGCCCAAGATTTAGAATTGAACCAAACGAGATTTTTTGTTTTAAGTCGTAAGCCAGTTTCCATTTTATTACCAAAAGAAGAAGAAAAAACTTCGATTTCGGTCATTTTACCTAACAATATGCCGGGAGCGTTACATAAAGTATTGTCTACATTTGCTTGGCGTGACATTGACTTAAGTAAAATTGAGTCGAGACCACTTAAAACGTCATTAGGAGAATATTTTTTCTTAATAGATGTGCTTTCAGAAGGTAAAGAAACACTTGTAACGAATGCTCTTGATGAAATTAGGCTTTTAGGAGGTAAGGCGAACAAACTTGGAACTTACCATGTGCATCGCTTACAAACTACTTAAATAATGAGTTATCGTATTTTATTGCGGTAACTTTTTTTATTTGCGAATAGTTATTTTTTACGTTAAAATTTGTAGGAGAAAAGCTTTACTAAAACTTGAAGGAGTGAAACAGATGGCAGGACATTCAAAATGGAACAATATTCAAGGTCGAAAAAATGCGCAAGATTCCAAGCGTTCTAAAGTATTTCAAAAGTTAGCAAGAGAAATTTTCGTTGCAGCAAAAAAAGGCCCTGACCCGAATCTGAACCCGTCACTTCGATTAGTAATGGATAAAGCAAAAGCAGTCAATATGCCGAATGACAACATCAAACGTGCTATAGATAAAGCTGCTGGAAATACTAGCGGCGAAAATTATGATGAAGTAACGTATGAAGGGTATGCGCCAGGTGGAATTGCAGTGCTTGTCCATGCGCTTACAGATAATAAAAATCGCACAAGTACGAATGTCCGTGTTGCTTTCAATAAAAACGGTGGTAGCCTCGGGGAAACGGGAAGTGTCAGCTATATGTTTGATCGTAAGGGCTACTTAGTTATTCTAAGGGAAGGCTTAACCGTTGATGAAGAGGAGTTTATGCTAGAAGCGATTGAAGCTGGAGCAGATGATGTAGAGGTAAGTGATGACGTCTTTGAAGTGTTCACTGAACCCGGAGCATTTTCTGATGTCAAAGATGCTTTACAACAAGCTGGTTATACTTTTGCTACAGCAGAACTTTCGATGTTTCCAACTGTCTACAACGAAATTGCAGAAAACAACCAAACACAATTTGATAAAATGATGGAAGCATTAGAAGATGACGATGATGTACAAGAAGTTTATACAAACGCTGAGATAAATTAAGTCAAAACACCCCTTTTGTGCAATCTGAATGGGGTGTTTTATATGAATCAAGAGGAGGAAATAAAAATGAAACCACGTAAAGTTATGATAATTGGGGCAGGTAATGTAGGGTCGGCAGCGGCTCACGCATTTGTTAACCAAAAATTTGTAGAGGAGTTAATCCTTGTTGATTTAAATAAAGAACGTGTGGAAGGAAATCGGAAGGACTTGGCAGATGCAGCAGCATTTATGTCCGGTAAGATGGATATTTCAGTTCGTGAAGCAAGTGATTGCGCAGATGTCGATATTGCAGTAATTACAGTGACAGCGGGACCATTAAAAGAAGGGCAAACACGTTTAGACGAACTAAGAAGCACATCAAGAATAGTGGCGAGTATTGTTCCTGAAATGATGAAAGGCGGCTTTAAAGGTATTTTCTTAATTGCCACAAATCCTTGTGACATCATTACGTATCAAGTTTGGAAATTATCTGGACTACCAAGAGAGCAGGTGCTTGGAACTGGAGTTTGGCTTGATACAACAAGATTACGCCGTTTATTAGCAGAGAAATTAGATATTGCTGCTCAAAGTATCGATGCATTTATTTTAGGCGAACACGGTGATTCGCAGTTCCCTGTCTGGTCACATTCCTCGATATACGGTAAACCAGTAAATGAATATAGTATGGAAAAACTCGGAGAATCCCTTGATTTAAAATTAATTGGTGAAACTGCCCGTGATACTGGCTTTGAAATATATCATCAAAAAGGCTGCACTGAATACGGGATTGCTGGAACTATTGTAGAGATTTGCCGCCATATTTTCAGCGGTAGTCAGCGTGCTCTAACTGTTTCTTGTGTTCTTGATGGCGAATATGGTCAAACTGGTTTAGCAATCGGCGTTCCAGCAGTTTTAAGCCAAAATGGTGTAAAAGAAATTATTTCCTTAAAATTAAACGAACAAGAGCAACAAGCATTTGACCATTCAGCTGCTGTAATCAAGGAAAATATAAAATCTATATAAGAAGTCAATAATATTATTATGTAAACTAAAAAACGATTTCCTTTTATGAACAAAAACTAGTACAGATGTTCCTTTTTATGCTATCATATAATGTATGACGTGAAATGAAGAGAGGACGAATAAATTGTACGATTACATAAAAGGAATAGTAAAAACGATTACACCAGAATATATTGTTGTCGAAACAGGACAAATCGGCTATCAAATAATTACAGGAAACCCATTTTCCTTTCAACGATTAGAAGGTACTGAAGCACAAGTCTTTTTGTATCAACATGTGCGGGAAGACAACATTTCCTTGTTTGGTTTCCAGTCAACAGAAGAACGTTATCTGTTCAAAAAATTATTAAGCGTTTCAGGTATTGGGCCAAAAAGTGCGCTAGCTATTATAGCTTCTGGAGATGTAGTACCACTTATTACTGCAATCGAATCAGAAGATGATGTTTATTTAACTAAATTTCCAAGTGTCGGTAAAAAAACAGCACGTCAAATTATCCTTGATTTAAAAGGTAAACTAGCAGATGTAGTTGCAAGTGAAATCGTCTATAAAGCTGCAGAAAACGATATTGTTACGGGGCTTTCACCGCAACTAGAGGAAGCTGTTTTAGCGCTCGAAGCACTTGGTTACAGTACGAGAGAACTAAAAAAAGTTATACCAAAAATGGCAAAAGAAAACGACTTAACAAGCGATGCATACATCAAGCTAGCACTGCGATTAATGACAAAATAGAGAGGAGCTTGTGGCATGGATGAACGAATTATTTCAAGTGAAACGGTAGACGCAGAAGAAGTATCTTTTGAAACTAGTTTGCGGCCACAGACCCTTTCACAATATATTGGGCAAGACAAAGTAAAGAATAACTTAACTGTCTTTATTGAAGCTGCCACACTCCGAAATGAAGCGCTGGATCATGTGCTTTTATATGGACCTCCTGGACTCGGTAAAACAACCCTTGCGATGGTCATTGCTTCTGAAATGGGGAGCGAAATTAAGACAACGAGTGGACCTGCGATTGAACGCCCAGGTGACTTGGCGACTATTTTGACAAGTTTAGAACCAGGTGACGTTTTATTTATTGATGAAATCCACCGTTTATCGCGAGCAATTGAAGAAATTTTATATCCAGCAATGGAGGATTATTGTTTGGATATTGTTATTGGAACAGGACCTACCGCGCGTTCTGTTCGCTTAGATTTGCCGCCATTTACGCTGATTGGAGCGACAACTCGGGCGGGACTTTTATCGGCACCACTTAGAGACCGCTTTGGTGTAATTGACCATTTAGAATTTTACACGGAAGAGCAATTAACCGAAATTGTCCTTAGAACGTCTGGGATATTGGATACGAAAATCGATGACCTTGGTGCACGTGAAATTGCAAGACGGTCAAGGGGAACCCCGCGGATTGCTAATCGGCTATTGAAGCGTGTTCGTGACTTTGCGCAAGTTAGAGGGAACGGCACAGTTACTGAAAAATTGGCAAAAGAGGCACTGACACTACTTCAAGTGGATCCAAGAGGACTTGATACGATTGACCAAAAGCTACTTCATACGATTATTCAATCATTTAGAGGTGGTCCTGTTGGTTTAGATACAATCGCAGCAAGCATTGGTGAAGAGCGCGAAACCATTGAAGATATGCAAGAACCCTATTTACTACAAATCGGTTTTCTACAAAGAACCCCGCGAGGACGAATCGCGACGGAAACAGCATACAACCATTTAGGAATAAGTTATGAAAAAGAGGTATAAAGAATGAAAGTAGAAGATTTCGATTTTGATTTACCAGAAGAATTAATTGCGCAAACCCCATTACTTGACCGGACTTCAAGCCGACTAATGGTACTTGATAAAGAATCAGGTGAGATAAAAGATCAACATTTTACTGATATAATTAGTTATTTAAATAAAGGAGATGCACTAGTATTAAACGATACGCGTGTTCTTCCAGCTAGGCTTCATGGAATTAAAGATGAAACTGGCGCTCATATTGAAGTATTACTTTTAAAACAAAAAGAAGGCAATGCTTGGGAAACTTTGGTAAAACCTGCAAAAAGAATTCGTAAAGGTGCTACTATTACCTTTGGGGATGGGGCGTTAAAAGCTACTTGTTTAGAAGAACTTGAGCACGGTGGCCGAATTCTTGAATTTTCTTATGAAGGTATTTTTTATGAAGTATTGGAGCAACTTGGTGAAATGCCACTGCCTCCATACATTAAAGAGCAACTTGCAGATCAAGATCGTTATCAAACAGTTTACGCGAAAGAAAATGGTTCTGCAGCAGCGCCAACTGCCGGCCTTCATTTCACGGAAGAGTTATTAGCGCAAATTAGTGCTAAAGGTGTAGAAATAATATTTGTAACTCTGCATGTTGGCCTTGGTACATTCCGCCCAGTAGACGTGGAAGATACTCAAAACCACAAAATGCATTCTGAATTTTATCGTTTAACCGAAGAATCTGCTGACCGAATTAATAAAATCAAATCAACTGGCGGAAAAGTGGTTGCGGTCGGAACAACTTCCATTCGTACTTTAGAAACGATTGCGAGTCGTCATGATGGAAAACTAATTGCAGAATCAGGTTGGACAGATATTTTCATTTCTCCAGGATATGAATTCCAGGCAGTAGATGCGTTAATTACTAATTTCCATTTACCAAAATCGACATTGATTATGCTTGTATCCGCTTTATCTGATCGCACTAAAATATTAGCAGCCTATAACCATGCGGTAGAACAACAATATCGCTTCTTTAGTTTTGGCGATGCAATGTTTATTCATTAATTTGCGAAAAAAATAACAGAAAAGCTTGTTTTCATCGGTAATTTTCGTTATGCTAGTGAATAGAGTAAATTAGAAAGAGGTAACACATGTCTGCGATTCGTTATGAACTAATAAAAACAGATAAACAAACTGGTGCTCGTCTTGGTAAAATTCATACACCACACGGCACATTTGATACACCCATGTTTATGCCAGTTGGAACACTTGCAACGGTAAAAACAATGTCGCCCGAAGAATTAAAAGCGATGGGCGCAGGTATTATTTTAAGTAACACCTATCATTTATGGTTACGTCCCGGAGAAGAATTAATTCGAGAAGCGGGCGGGCTACATAAGTTTATGAACTGGGACCAACCAATCTTAACGGATTCAGGCGGTTTTCAGGTGTTTAGTTTGAGTAAAATGCGTGATATTAAAGAAGAGGGCGTTCATTTCCGCAACCATTTAAACGGAGATAAACTTTTCTTATCACCAGAAAAAGCAATCCAAATTCAAAATGCGCTTGGATCGGACATTATGATGAGCTTTGATGAATGTCCGCCGTATCCAGCGTCTCATGAATATATGAAAAAATCAGTAGAAAGAACATCACGCTGGGCTGAACGTGGCTTAAAAGCACACGAAAGACCAGAAGACCAAGGTTTATTTGGTATCGTCCAAGGTGGAGCTTACGAAGACTTACGCGCTCAAAGTGCTAAAGATTTAGTATCTCTAGACTTCCCTGGATACTCCATTGGTGGATTGTCTGTCGGTGAACCTAAAGACGTGATGAATCGCGTTTTGGAACACACTACACCACTATTACCAGCTAATAAACCGCGTTATCTAATGGGCGTAGGTTCGCCTGACTCATTAATTGATGGCGTAATTCGAGGAGTGGACATGTTTGACTGTGTTCTTCCCACACGTATTGCACGTAATGGTACTTGTATGACATCTAGTGGTCGCTTAGTTATTAAAAACGCTAAGTTCACACATGATTTCCGTCCTATCGATGAAAATTGCGATTGTTATACATGTAAAAATTACTCACGTGCATACATTAGACACTTGATTCGTTGTGAAGAAACATTTGGAATTAGACTTACAACTTATCATAATCTTCATTTTCTGTTAAACTTAATGAAGCAAGTCCGTGGCGCTATTATGGAAGATCGTCTTGCTGATTTTAGGGAAGAATTTTTTGAGCAATATGGATTTAATCGTCCTGATGCAAAAAATTTCTAAATATATATATAGTATCGAAAGGAGTTGGAAAATATGGGCGGTATTGTAACATTTATACCAATTATCTTGATGATCGTTTTGTTCTATTTCTTACTAATCAGACCTCAACAAAAACGTCAAAAAGAAGTACAAAATATGCAAAGTAGTTTAGCAAAAGGTGATAAAATTATTACTATTGGTGGACTTCACGGTATTGTTGAAGCAATTGAAGATGGCACAGTCATTTTGAAATGCGGAAACAGCAAATTAACTTTTGACCGTAATGCAATCAGAACTGTACTTGAAAAAGGTAATACAGTTTCTAATCCAGTTGTAGCAGAAACAACTTCTGATGACACTGAAGTTGTAGAAGACAACAAATAATACTTGAAATAAAAATGCCATTTCCCTTTAAACGGTGGAGTGGCATTTTTTAAACATAAAAATAGAGCTTATACTTTCCATTTAAGCTTTTTTTAGATAAAATGGGAATATGCTTATTGTTTAAGAAAGGGGATGACTTGATGACGGATACATTTTCGGCTTGGTATGAGGATTTAGAACCAGCGATATTAATCAAAGTGGAAGATTTTCATATTCTAGGCTACCGAGAAATCAAGGCTAGTCACATTTGGGCGTTTTTAACAGAGGAAAAGTGGAAGAATAACCCAGCCCCAGCATTGCATGAAAGAATAAATGATGTCATGCAAATGAAAATTGGACAATTAATGCAGTTTATTATGACAACAGCTGAACAAGAATCTAATAACCATGTTGCTCAAGCGGAAAATTCGCTTCAACCAAATGTGGAAGATTAACAGCCTGCTGACGAATACTTAAATAGTAAGTTAAGTACATAAAATCATTAAGTATTAGTTGTTAGACTGGGATTTGTTATGGTTTAGATGAGGGAGGAACGAAACAGAAATGGTAAAAAAGAGTAAGATAGTTATTTTCTTTCTAGTAGTTGCAATTATCTTCGGTGCTGTATTTGGTACCGCGAAAATGGTTATGCAAAATATTAATCTTGGCTTAGATCTTCAAGGGGGATTTGAAGTTCTATATGAAGTGTCTCCAGCTGATGGTAAAGGAACTGTTTCTAAGCAAACATTAACAGATACGGTTACTTCACTTGATAAACGGGTCAATTCATTAGGTGTTGCGGAACCAAGTATTCAAATCGAAGGAAATAACCGCATCCGTGTCCAACTTGCTGGGGTAACTGACCAAGCAGAAGCACGAAAAATGTTATCAACTACTGCCCAGTTATCATTTAGAGATGCAAATGACAAAATGATGATGAATGGTAGTGACTTGGTTGCAGGTGGCGCCAAACAAGCTTTCGATTCTAGCAATAATCCCATCGTTACTTTAAAACTAAAAAGCGCAGATAAATTTGCTAGCGTAACAAAAACTATTCTAGCAGAAGCACCTGACAATCAATTAGTTATTTGGTTAGACTGGAAAGAAGGACAAAAATACAAAACAGAACGTGAAAAGAAAAATCCAGCTTACTTATCTGCACCAAATGTAAGTAGTGTTCTTGATACAGATAAAGTAGAAATTTCCGGAAGTTTTACAACCGAAGAAGCAAAAGATTTAGCTGAATTGTTAAACTCTGGCGCACTTCCTGTAAAAATGACTGAAGTTTACTCTACATCTGTTGGCGCACAGTTTGGTCAAGATGCATTACAAGAAACTATTTTAGCTGGTATTATCGGGGTTATGGCTATCTTTATTTTCATGATGGCTGTTTACCGTCTACCGGGTGTTATCGCATCTATTACATTAGTTGCTTACACTTATTTAGTTCTATTAATACTAAGCTTACTCAATGCCACACTTACTTTACCAGGTATTGCAGGTTTAATTCTGGGTATAGGTATGGCTGTTGACGCAAACGTTATAACATACGAGCGAATAAAAGAAGAAATCAAGGTCGGAAGGTCGACAAAAGCAGCATTTGAAGTCGGTGGAAAAGAAGCATTCCGTGCGATTTTAGATGGTAACTTAACGACACTGATTGTTGCTGCAGTTCTTTTCTACTTCGGTACAAGCTCTATCAAAGGGTTTGCTACAGTTCTAATCATTAGTATTCTAGTCAGCTTCCTAACAGCTGTTTGGGGTTCAAGATTCTTACTAGGATTACTCGTGAAAAGCAATTGGCTTAACAACAAACCAGGTTTCTTTGCAGTTAAACGAAAAGATATTCATAACTTACATGAAGGTATTAACAGCTTTAGCTTAAAAACGCACTTTGATCGTTATGACTTTGTAAAACATCATCGTCTATTTTTATCTATATTTGCTGCAATAGTTATCGTTGGTATTGTTATACTATCCATCTTTAAATTAAATCTTGGGATTGACTTTGCCAGCGGGACTCGAGCAGAAGTTACAGCTAATCAAACATTGACTGAGACGCAAATTAAGAAAGATTTAGATGCGATTGATATGCCATCGAATGATATTGTGTTCCAAGGCTCAGGATCGAAAACAGCTGTTGTGTCTTACAAAGGAACCTTATCACAAAATGATGTAGCTAAATTTAAAGATTACTTTGAAGATAAGTATAAGCACGAACCAAGCATTAGTACAGTTTCCCCGACAGTTGGGAAAGAACTTGCTAAAAATGGCTTCTGGGCCCTTGGTGTGGCTTCTGTCTTAATCGTGTTATATATCGCTGTTCGATTTGAATTCTATATGGGGATTGCAGCGATACTTTCACTGCTATTCGACGCCTTTATTATCTTCATCTTCTTTAGTGTTACAAGACTTGAGGTTGACTTAACATTTATTGCAGCGGTTCTGACGGTTATCGGTTATTCCATAAATGATACGATAGTCACCGCCGACCGGATACGAGATATTAGCATGAAGATGCAACGCTTTAAAACAAAAGAAGAGATTGCAGATGCTGTTAATAAAGCATTACGTCAAACATTCACTCGTTCCATTAATACAATTCTAACAGTTATCTTTACTGTACTTGCACTTGTATTATTTGGTAGTGAATCGATTCTTAACTTCTCCATTGCTTTACTAGTTGGATTGGTTTCAAGTGTATTCTCATCCATCTTCATGGCAATGCAATTATGGTACGTATTTAAAGCAAGACAGTTACGTAAAAAAGGTCCGATTAGTACGGTTAAAAAGAAAAAACCACGTAATAATGGACAACCTGTAGTTTAAAAAAATGGCCGAATTTCATAAAATGAAGTTCGGCTGTTTTTAATAGACTTGAAACGGGTAAATAATAAGATAATTGTTGCGAGGAGGAGAGAGAGGATGAAAGAAAACAAAGTTCAATGGCAAGTGATTGTGGGGATTATTCTAGCACTTATTATTGCGATATTTGCAGTTATTAATGTAGACCCAGTTGAAGTCAACTTTTTATTTGCTCAAGCTGAGTGGCCGTTAATTTTAATTATTATAGGTTCTGTACTAGTTGGTTGTTTAATTATCTTTTTCTTAAACATTGCCAAATCACGTGGCATGAAGAAAAGAGTAAAGCAATTAACTGCTGAAAAAACAGAGCTAGAACGTCAATTAGCAGCTGCAAAATCGATGAAAACACATTCATCTAATGTAGAAAAACGCGATACTGAAAATACAGTAGAGCCAATTAAATAATAAAGAAGACGCTAACTTACTTAGTTAGCGTTTTTGTTTGGAAGATTCCTCTTGGTTTTTCTAGCAATTTTAGATATAATAGGAAGGTTGAGAGGTGGGGTAAAGTGATTCATTCAAAATACTTATGGAATATCGAGGAAGCAAGCGACGAGAAAGCTAGCCAACTAGCCGAACAATTAAAAATCTCGCTTCCACTTGCAAAATTACTTTGGAAAAGAAAAATTACAACGCAAGGACAATTCGATAAATTTTTCCACCCAGAGAAATATGAAAGTTACGACCCATTTTTACTTGCAGAAATGGACCTTGCTGTTGCTCGAATTAAACAAGCAATTGACTTAAATGAGCAGATTTTAGTCTACGGAGATTATGATGCTGATGGTGTGACAAGTATTGCTGTTTTAATGAAGACACTACGACATTTAGGAGCAAATGCCGAATTTTATATTCCAAATCGTTTTACAGAAGGATATGGACCAAATGTTGCAGCATTTGATATGGCGAAAAACCAAGGTGTTGATCTCATCATTACGGTGGATAATGGAATTGCCGCACTAGAAGTGATGACGCATGCGAAAGAAATCGGGCTAGATGTCATTGTTACGGATCACCATGAACCGCGTGAAGTCATGCCAGATGCTATTGCAGTAATTCATCCAAAGCATCCTAAATCTGCGTATCCATTTGATGAACTTGCTGGAGTCGGTGTTGCTTATAAATTATCTCATGCCCTTCTTGGTGAGGAACCGAAAGAATTACTGGATCTAGTAGCAGTTGGGACAGTAGCGGATTTAGTTTCTTTAACGGATGAAAACCGACTTTTAGTTCAATTAGGGTTACGCCAATTACGTGAAAATGCTAACTTAGGACTTGCTGTTTTAGCGAAAAAAGCAAGTTTGAAATTAGAAGAAGCTACAGAAGAAACAATCGGATTTGGACTTGCGCCACGACTTAATGCTGTCGGCCGGCTTGGTCCTGCTGATCCTGCCGCGGATTTACTTTTAACCGAGGATCCAGAAGAAGCGCTTTTCTTAGCGGAAGAGATTGATGATGCTAATAAAGAACGGAAACAAGTGGTTGTAGATGTGACGAAATTAGCGATGGCTGCAATCGAGGCAAAAGAATCGCTTGGAAATATCATTGTTGTCTCCGGAGAAGGCTGGAATACTGGTATTTTAGGGATTGTCGCTTCAAAATTAGTTAGCGTTTATTCTCGACCGGCTATCGTACTTGGCATTGATCCAGTGACTGGTGTAGCAAAAGGATCAGGACGTAGTGTAGAAGCTTTTCACTTGTATCAAGCGTTAGATAAGCATCGTTCATTAATGACAGCTTTCGGTGGCCATCCAATGGCTGCGGGTCTTACTTTACCAGCAGAAAACTTAGCTGAACTTGATAACAAGCTACAAGAAGAAGCTAGTCACCTTTCCGATGAAGATTTCCGACCTGCTTTGAAAATAGAAGAAAAAATAAACCTTGCAGATATTTCTGTTTCTTTTATAGCGCAATTAGAAAAATTAGCGCCGTTTGGAATGGATAATCCAAAACCAATTTTCCTTTTAGAAGAGATGAATTTAAAAGGTACTAAAAGAATTGGGGCAGATAAAACTCATTTAAAAACGATGCTTGCAAATGAAGATAGTGATGTAACTTTAGATGCTATTGGTTTTGGTGTAGGAGACTTAGTGGAGAAAATATCGCCTCATGCAGCAGTAGTTGTTGTCGGTGAGCTGTCTATTAATGAGTGGAATAATATTAAAAAGCCACAACTTCGAATGATGGATATTCACATCCCGCACTGGCAACTTTTTGATGTGCGGAATAAAGCTGAATGGTCTAGAATTTTACAAGAACGAAATGAGCAGCGACTTTTTGTTTGCTTTGAAGAAAGAACAGTTACAACCCTCGCGGAACAAAAATATATATTGGTCGATGAAACGAAAGGTTTTACAGCAGATTTTCAAACTGAGGAATTAGTTTTTGCTGATATGCCGGCGAAAGTAGAGCTAATAGAAGAAATTGTACGCGAAACAAAACCAGAGCGAATCTTTGTTCATTTTGATGCTTCTGAAGGTAATCAAATCCCAGCAATACCTGATCGGGGAGCATTTGCTGAACTATATAGCTTAATAAAAAAATTCCAACCATTTCCAATCGAAAAATACACTCCTAGGCTTATACAAAAGTTTGGCTGGAACAAAGAACAAATAGATTTCATGTCAAAGGTGTTTTTTGATTTAGAATTTGCTAAAATGGATAGTGGTCAGATTATTATTAACCATGTTGTTGAAAAACGTAATTTGGACGAATCCATAGTTTATCAACAAAAGATAGAAGAAATAACTACTAGAAAAAAACTGTTATACTCCAATTATACTGAGCTTCATAGTTGGATGAAATCAATGATGGAAACATCAATTTACCCGAATGCGGAGGAACTAGAAAATGGAAATTAAAGATTTACAAGATTACGTAGCGATTGTGAACGATTGGCCGAAAAAAGGTATTGTTTTTAAAGACATTACGCCACTTATGAATGACGGCGAGGCATATCGTTTTGCTACGGATAAAATCGTGGAATATGCAAAAGAATTAAAAATCGATATTATTGTAGGACCGGAAGCACGTGGCTTTATTATTGGTTGTCCTGTGGCTTATGCGCTTGGAATAGGTTTTGCTCCAGTTCGTAAACCAGGTAAACTTCCACGTGAAACGATTGAAATGGAATATGATTTAGAATATGGAACAAATAAATTATCCATGCATAGTGATGCCATCAAACCTGGTCAACGCGTTTTAATCACAGATGATTTACTAGCAACTGGTGGAACAATTGAAGCTACAATCAAACTAGTAGAAGAACTAGGCGGTATTGTTGCTGGTTGTGCTTTCCTAATCGAACTAAAAGAATTAGAAGGACATAAAAAATTAAATGGTTACGATCGTTTAATTCTAATGAAATTATAAAAAACGAACTACTCCTGATATTTTAGGAGTAGTTTTTTTCATAAAAATCTCTAAACCACTAGAAAATGTGGAAAAACAAGGAAAAGTGCTTTATAAACAAACAAGCGTCATGCTATAATATTATACAAGAATCTTTTTAGGAACACTCAGTTATTGGGTGTTTTTAAGTTGGATATATGACAAAGAAATAAGAGGGTGAATGTAAATGGCGAAAGAACAAAATCTGACAGCTGAGCAAGTCATCGATATGGCTTCTCATTATATGAATCAGGAACATCTTGCGCTTGTAAAAAAAGCGTATGAATTTGCGCGCGATTCTCATAAAGAACAATTTCGTAAATCAGGTGAGCCGTATATTATTCATCCAATTCAAGTCGCTGGTATTTTAGTAGAACTGAAAATGGATCCATCGACTGTTGCTTCAGGGTTTCTACATGATGTCGTAGAAGATACACCCGTTACACTAGCTGATTTAGAAGAAGTTTTTGGCGAGGAAGTTGCCATGCTAGTGGATGGCGTTACAAAACTAGGTAAAATTAAATATAAATCGCATGAAGAGCAACAAGCTGAAAACCACCGGAAAATGTTTATTGCAATGGCGCAAGATATTCGTGTCATTTTAATAAAACTTGCCGATCGATTACACAATATGCGTACCTTAAAACATTTACCAGTCGAGAAGCAACGTAGAATTGCGAATGAAACCTTAGAAATATTCGCTCCACTAGCGCATCGTTTAGGGATTTCACGAGTTAAATGGGAATTAGAAGATACCGCGTTACGTTATTTAAATCCACAACAATATTACCGTATTGTCCATTTAATGAAGCAAAAAAGAGATGCCAGAGAGCGCTATTTGCATGATGTTATAGACGGGGTAAATGAAAACCTGGACGAATTAAATATTCAAGCTGATATTTCTGGAAGACCGAAACATATTTATTCTATTTACCGGAAAATGTCGGAGCAAAATAAGCAATTTAACGAAATTTATGATTTGCTTGCAGTCCGTATTGTTGTTAGTAGTATTAAAGATTGTTATGCTGTGCTTGGGATTATTCATACGCGCTGGAAACCGATGCCAGGTCGTTTTAAAGACTATATTGCAATGCCAAAATCTAATATGTATCAATCCATTCATACGACGGTTATTGGACCACAGGGCGAACCACTCGAAGTGCAAATCAGAACCCATGAAATGCACCAAATCGCTGAATATGGGGTCGCTGCTCACTGGGCGTATAAAGAAGGCAAAGTCGTTAATTCAAAAACTTCTTTTGATAACAAGCTTACTTGGTTCCGCGAAATTTTAGAATATCAAAACGAATCGGATAATGCGGAAGAGTTCATGGAAAGCTTAAAACTCGATTTATTTTCTGATGTTGTTTATGTCTTCACGCCAAAAGGAGATGTATACGAATTACCAAATGGCTCAGTTCCACTTGATTTTGCTTATCGTGTCCATACCGAAATTGGAAACAAAACAATCGGTGCAAAAATCAACGGAAAAATTGTCACACTAGATTATAAATTAAAAACAGGCGATATTATTGATATTTTAACATCCAAACATTCTTATGGACCAAGCCGTGACTGGTTAAAATTAGTTCAAACTTCACAAGCCCGCAACAAAATCAAGCAATTTTTCAAACGACAAGCAAAAGAAGAAAACGTTGAAAAAGGCCGCGATTTAGTTGAAAAAGAAATTAGACAGCTTGGATTTGAACCGAAAAAAATCATGGTGACTGAAAATCTTCGCAAGTTAGCTGATAAGTTGAACTTTTCTCATGAAGATGATCTTTTTGCAGCGGTTGGTTATAATGGCATTACTGCTTTACAGGTTGCTAATCGCTTAACAGAGAAACTGCGGAAAGAGCGGGAACTTGAAGCTGAAACGGAAAAACTATTAACACAAGCAGAAAATAAACCGTCTAATTCAGATGCTAATAACGAGAAGCTGAAGATTAAACATAATGCCGGTGTCGTAGTTCAAGGGGTAGGAAACTTATTAATTCGTCTTTCTAGATGCTGTAATCCAGTGCCTGGTGATGATATTGTAGGTTATATTACAAAAGGGCGCGGTATTTCCATTCACCGCCAAGACTGCCCGAACGTCCAAGCGATTGAACCAGAACGTTTAATAGAAGTAGACTGGGAAGATACAGATTCGCAAGCAAAAAATGACTATAATGTTGATATTGAAATTTATGGTTATAATCGTAACGGCTTGCTAAATGATATTCTTCAAGTTATTAATAGCTTGACCTCCAATATTAATGGAGTCAATGCAAAAGTAGACAACAATAAAATGGCAACCCTCGTTGTCACACTACAAATTCATAATATTAATCACTTACAGCGAGTTGTGGATAAGATAAAACAAATTCCAGATGTTTATACAGTTAGAAGATTAATGAATTAAAGGAGTGGAAAAGAAGTGCGTGTGCTACTACAAAGATGTTATGAAGCTTCCGTCCGTGTTGAAGGGGAAATTATTAGTGAAATTGCTGGAGGTCTATGTCTATTAGTTGGGTTTACTCATAGTGATACTGAAGAAACAGTAGAATACATGGCAAAAAAAATTATTGGGTTACGAGTTTTTGAAGATGAATCAGAGAAAATGAATATTTCTTTAGCCGAACGGGGAGGCGCGATTCTCAGCGTTTCACAATTCACCTTATATGCGGATGTTAGTAGAGGCAAACGCCCAAGCTTTACAAAATCTGCTCCTGGAGAAAAGGCGGAAGGATTGTACAATTTATTTAATAACAAACTTTCCGATGCAGGATTTATAGTTGAAACTGGTGTGTTTGGTGCATTTATGGACGTGAAAATTGTCAATAATGGCCCAGTTACTATTATGCTCGACTCTGAAGAAATGCGAAAATAAAAAAGCAATCATTCTGGTGATATTTCATCACTGGAATGATTGCTTTTTTTAGTTAGAAAAATAATTAGATAATCCATCAGTTACTGAATCAGCAATTTGGCTTCTATAAGATGCCGAATTAATGTTTCGTTCGTCTTTTGCAGAACTCAAGTAACCAAGTTCTAGAAGGACAGCTGGTTGTGAATTTTCTCTTACTACATAATAATCGCCAACTCTTGAGCCGCGGTTAGTAGTAGGGAGATCATTTCCAAGCGTAGTATTTATACTTTCAGCGAGCGATTTATCACTATTATCATAATAATAAGTAGTCTGTCCGCTAACACCTTTGCTACTATCTTCTAAGCTATCAAAATGAATACTAATAAAGACGTCTGCTTTATTTTCTGCTGCTACATTAGTCCGAGATTTTAAGGAAACATATTTATCACTATTTCTCGTTAAAATTACTTTAGCGCCTCTTGATTCTAATTTTTCTTTCAGTTTTTTAGCTGTTTTTAAAGTCATTTCTTTTTCTATAGTACCATTAGCACCTTTTGCTCCTGGATCATTGCCGCCATGACCGGGGTCAATAACAATGGTCGCTTCGGATAATTTAGTTGTTTTACTTCGTGGGCTGGAAGTTTGGCCTTTGTCGGACACATCAACTACCCAGTTAGCAACATAACCTTCTTCTCCGCTTGTGGTACGAATTTTATACCAGTCACCTTGAACTCCTTGAATAGCGAAACCTTGGCCAGAATTGGCTTTTTCAATAACAGCGCCATCTCGTCCTGGTTTATTTCTTATGTTTGTGGAGTCATCGCGAATCGTTACTGTTTGAAGTTCGCTTTCATCTACTTTTGTTACGGATTCACGTATAGTTAAGTACTGAGAACTAACCCATGCGCTTTTACCGTTATACTGAATTTGCGCCCAACCATTTTGTTGGCTTGTAACGGTTACTTGATCACCGTTATTTAGTAATCCAAGTGATGTGCTTGAAGTACTAGGTTTTTCACGTACATTGAGTCCACCATCAGAAGAGACAATAGCAATACTGTTACTTGCTGCGCTGACATCTGTATTTTCTACTAACCAGCTAGCAACCCAGCCGCTATTTCCGTTATCTAATTGAACTTTGTACCATTGATTTTCTTCACCAACTACCCGGAGTACTTCATTTTTTCTGGCTTGGCTTGTTACATCATAGGCTAAACCAGGACCGCTGCGGACATTTAAGACTTCTGCTTTTACGATGACGGAATTCGCATTCGCCATTGCAATCGTTGTAAAAATACCTGCTGCAATCAATAAAATGGAGACAACGGTGATAAAAATGAATTTATTCTTCATTTAAAGCTAACACCACCCATATACTCATAAACTTTTATCTGACAGTAAAATGTTACCATAAAATGCGCTTTCATGGAACTAGAAAGTGGATTTTTATAAAAAAACTGACAAAATGTTGACTTTTCAGTGTGTTTTTAGTAATCTTAGAATAATTCATATTTAAAACTAGCGACAGAGAAAAGTAAGAAAATCCCTGCTATACAGAGAATTTATCCCATTTGGCTGAAAGGATAAAGATAGTCATATTTTCCGAAAAGACACTCTCGAGGTTTCTTGTTGAAAACAGTAAACAAGAACGTATTCAGGCGTTAACTGACTTAAGTGAGGACTTATTAATAGTTCTAATTAGGGTGGTACCACGGGTGTAAATAAACTCTCGTCCCTTGTTTTTATAACAAGTGACGGGGGTTTTTCTTTATATTTTTAAGGAGGGGTATGGTGATGGATTTGCAATTACCAAGAGGGACACGAGATATTTTGCCAGAAGAAGTTAGTAAATGGCATTTTTTAGAATCAGCATTTAAAAAAGTTTGTGAAAACTATCAATACGAAGAAATTAGGACGCCTATTTTTGAACACACTGAGTTATTTGAACGAGGCGTGGGTGATTCAACAGACATCGTATCTAAAGAAATGTATACTTTTCTAGATAAAGGTGGTAGAAGTCTTACATTAAGACCAGAGGGAACTGCTTCGGTCGTGCGCGCTTTTGTCGAACATAAATTATACGGCGAAGTTAGCCAACCTATTAAAATGTACTACAATGAGCCAATGTTCCGCTATGAACGTCCACAAGGCGGAAGACAACGCCAATTTACTCAAATGGGAATCGAAGCACTTGGTAGTGATGATCCTTCCATTGATGTAGAAGTTATCTCGCTTGCAATGGAGTTTTTCAGGAAAATTGGTTTAACTAATATTAAACTAGTCATTAACAGTCTTGGTGATAAAGAAAGTCGTTTAAAACACCGAGAAGCACTAGTTGCACATTTTGAACCACATATTGATGAATTTTGTGCAGAATGTCAGGTGCGTCTACACAAAAATCCACTGCGCATTTTAGATTGTAAAAAAGATCATGATAATCCGCTTATTCAATCAGCACCATCTATTTTGGATTTCTTAAATGAAGAATCAGTTGCTTATTTTGAAAATGTTAAAAAATACCTAACTGCATTAGAAATTCCATTTGAAATTGATCCAACAATGGTTCGTGGTTTAGATTATTATAATCATACAACGTTTGAAATTATGAGTGTAGAAGAAGGCTTTGGAGCGAAAACAACACTTTGCGGTGGTGGTAGGTATCACGGTTTAGTAAAAGAATTCGGTGGTCCTGACACACCAGGGATTGGATTTGGAATTGGAGTAGAGCGAATTTTACTTGCCTTAGAAAAAGCCGAAATCAATATTCCAGAAACAAAACCTTTAGAAGTATATGTAATTACTGCACAGCCAGAAGCTGAATTAAAAGCAGTGACACTTGTAAATAAATTAAGACAAAATGGAATTAGCGCAGAAAAAGATTATTTAAAACGAAAATTAAAAGCACAATTAAAAGATGCTAATAGAAAAAAAGCAATATATACCGTAATTCTAGGTGAAGAAGAGTTACAAACAGGTAATTATCAATTAAAAAATATGGAAACAGGCGAACAAGAAGCTGTTTCTGAAACTACAATTATCGAAAAACTAACAAACACCAAGGAGGAGAAATAAAATGGAAAAACGTACAAGTTACTGCGGTGAATTAAACGAAACACATATTGGTCAAAATGTTATCCTTCATGGTTGGGTGCAGAAGCGTCGCGATTTAGGTGGACTTATTTTCATTGATTTGCGCGACCGTGAAGGGATCGTGCAAGTAGTTTTTAATCCTGAATTTTCAAAAGAAGCATTGGAAATTGCAGATAGCGTTAGAAATGAATTTGTTGTTACAATCAAAGGAAAAGTTCATGCTCGCGGGGAAAAAGCGATTAACGATAAGTTAGCAACCGGTAAAGTAGAAGTTTTAGCGGAAGAAATTACTATTTTAAATGCCTCCAAAACACCGCCATTTTACATTGAAGACGGCGTGAATGTTTCTGATGAACTTCGCTTAAAATATCGCTACTTAGACTTGCGCCGCCCAGAAATGAACAATATTTTCAAAATGCGCCATACAGTAACAAGAACTTTCCGAAACAAACTAGATGCACTTGGTTTCTTTGATATTGAAACACCTTATTTAACGAAAAGCACGCCAGAAGGTGCACGTGATTATCTAGTACCAAGTCGGGTCTATCCAGGTAATTTCTATGCGCTGCCGCAATCTCCGCAAATTTTGAAACAGTTATTAATGACTGCCGGTTTTGATAAATATTATCAAATCGTACGTTGTTTCCGTGATGAAGATTTGCGCGGTGACCGTCAACCGGAATTCACACAAATCGATTTAGAAACAAGCTTTTTAACAAAAGAAGAGATTCAAGCGATTACAGAAGACATGTTGGTGGATGTTGTTAAAGAAGCGAAAAACATTACGATCGAAAAACCATTCCCACGTATGACTTATAAAGAAGCAATGAACCGTTTTGGTAGCGATAAACCAGATATTCGTTTCGGTTTAGAATTACAAAACGTTTCAGAAGTTGTAAAAGATGTTGATTTTAAAGTATTCCAATCAGCTATTGAAAACGGTGGCGAAGTAAAAGCGATTAATGCAAAAGCTGCCGCAGCTAATTTCTCTCGTAAAGATTTAGATGCATTAGGCGTTTTTGTTGCTAATTACGGGGCAAAAGGGCTAGCTTGGCTGAAAGTAGAAGCTGGTGAATTAAAAGGACCAATTGCTAAATTTTTCCCGGAAGATAAAGCAGCAGAACTACAAGCAGCACTTCAAGCTGAAGATGGCGATTTATTGCTATTTGCAGCAGATAAAGCGGATATAGTTGCAGCATCACTTGGAGCGCTTCGTAACAAGCTAGGGAAAGACTTAGATTTAATTAATGAAGATGAACTTGCTTTCCTTTGGGTAACAGATTGGCCGCTCTTTGAGTATGACGAAGAAGCAGGGCGTTATGTATCGGCGCATCATCCATTCACTTTACCAAAAGAAGAAGATATTCCACTTCTTGAAACAGATTCTTCCAAAGTAATGGCAGAAGCGTATGATATTGTTTTAAATGGTTATGAAATTGGCGGTGGTTCGCTTCGTATTTATAAAAAAGAAGTACAAGAATCGATGTTCCGCGCGCTTGGTTTCACAGACGAGTCAGCGAAAGAGCAATTTGGTTTCCTAATGGAGGCTTTAGAATATGGTACACCGCCACACGGAGGAATTGCACTTGGTTTAGACCGTATTGTAATGATTCTAGCCGGTAGAAATAACTTGCGCGACACTATCGCATTCCCTAAAACAGGAAGTGCAGTAGATCCACTAACAAACGCACCAGGTGAAGTTAGTGCAGCACAATTAGCAGAATTAAAACTAGAAACAGTGAAAAAAGAAACTAACTAAAAAAAGAAGCTGAGCGTCCGCGCTCAGCTTCTTTTTTAAAAATCATCACTTAATTCTTGAATATTTTCGACGTGCACTTTATTAACTAATAATCCTTGATTGGAATCGTTGGACCAAAATGGGCCGTCAAGTTCCTTCGCTTCACTGGAGCTGATTTTATTTTTATTATAAAAAGTGGCTTCCACATTGTAGCGATTCCCTTTTTCTACTGTATCCCAGCTCTCCTTAGAAAGCGGTAAAGTAATTGATTTGTTTCCAGCACCATCAATTTTGCCGGTGACGGTATTATTTTTATCTTTTTGATCCACCACAAAGTTAAATGTAACATCTACTTTTGACGAAGCATGTTGATAAAGGTAATAACCGCCAAAAAGTAGTATGGCTGCTAGAAGGGTGAAAATGGGGATTTTACGCATAGGGAATTTCGCGCCTCCTTATCTGTTCTAAACGTTCTTCCTTTTCCATTATAAGTGTAAAAGCTAAGAAGCGGAAGGGGTAAACGCCATTTCTCATTGATTTTTTAGAATAGAGGCCCCATTTTTAATTAATTCACCATTTTAACTATTCATTTTGCTGGTTTATCTTGTAAAGCATCGATGCCGGTTTCACCTGTGCTGATTTTAACGACCTCGGCAAGGGGATAAATAAATACTTTTCCATCACCAGGTTCGCCAGTTCGAAGAGTTTCTTTAACGACGCGAAGGACATCTTCAACCGGAACAGTAGAAACAACAATTTCAATTTTCATTCGTTCGTGAACATTACTTTCTTTTTTAGTACCGCGGTATAATTCAATAAATCCTTTTTCTAAGCCAGTCCCAAGTGCTTTTGTAACAGTTAGTCCACTTACGCCAATTTTTGCAAGTTCTTTTTGAAATAAATGGAAGCGGTTTGGACGTGTAATAATTTCGATTTTAGTTAATCCTGACATATTGTAAGCCCCCTTATTCTTGATATGCTTTTTCGCCGTGTAGCGTCAAATCAAGTCCTTTATATTCTTGTTCTTCGTTTACGCGAATTGGTAAAAATAGTTTGATTACTACGACAATTAGAGCTGTGACTACTGCAACATATGCGACAGTGGAGCCAATTGCGATTAATTGTTTTACAACTAAGGAAGCATTACCGTAAAAGAGACCATCTGCTCCAGCTTCATTTACCTTCGTTGTGGCAAAAAGTCCCGTAGCGATGCCGCCCCAAATTCCACCAATTCCGTGTAAGCCAAACGCGTCAAGCGCATCGTCATATTTCACTTTTCCTTTCAACCAGAATACTGCCCAGAAGCAAAGTGCTCCGCCAAGAAAGCCGATAATCAAAGAGCTAGGTACTGTAACGAAACCGGCAGCAGGTGTAATGGACACTAAACCAGCGATAGCGCCAGAAATTGTTCCAAGCATAGTCGGTTTTTTATTGATTAACCATTCAACCAATCCCCAGCCAATAATTCCAGCTGCAGCCGCTGTATTCGTATTAACAAATGCAGTCATCGCTACATTATCAATCGTAAGGGCGCTACCGACATTAAACCCATACCAACCAAACCAGACTAGAATTCCACCAATAAGAGCCAGTGGGAGGTTATGAGGTGAAGCAGAATCAGCTTCTTTTCTCCGACCAATCATAATAGCTAAGACGAGACCCGTTACACCTGAACTGATATGAACAACATTTCCACCAGCGAAATCAAGTGCTCCTAGCTCGCGTAACCAACCACCGTCGCCCCAAACCCAGTGTGCAACAGGGGAATATACTAGTAACGACCATAAAATAATAAAAATCAAGTAAGCAGAGAAGTTCATCCGTTCAGCAAATGCCCCAGAAATGATAGCTACTGTTAAAATAGCGAAAGTCATTTGGAACATCATAAACAGAATGTGTGGAATTGCATCTGAGTAAGTGTCGTTTGCCGCAAAACCGACATTATGAAGGAAAGTCCAGTCGAAACTGCCGATAAAGCCATTTCCAGGTGCAAAAGCTAACGAGTAGCCAACAATCACCCAAAGAATAGAAATAATTGCCATGGAGCTAAAACTATACATTGCTGTACTTAACACGTTTTTGCGGCGAACCATACCGCCATAAAATAATGCAATCCCTGGTGTCATCAACCAAACCAATAAAGTACAAAAGAACATAAATACTGATTCCATACTCAACTCTCCTTTTTGTTAGATAAACTAACATGTAATATTTTATTTATGCGTTTATAATACACTATATTCAAATAAAGGCAAGAATATTTTATCAATTCAATCAATTTGGTTAGATTATCTAACATACAGCGTTTTCAATTGGGTGCTTTTTAGATTTATTTCAGAATAATCAGACAAATAAATGGGTTAGTTTCCATAAAAATGGTAGATAAAAAGCCTATTAAAAAATAGGCTTTTTCCATTAAATATAAAACATGTAACCATCTGTTAGTTCAGAATCAGTAGAATGTTTTAGTAAGTCAGCAAGAGTGGTTTGATCTAACACGTCGCGGACAGCATTGCGCATTCGAGTCCAAAGTTCTCTCTGGGCTGCTTCTTCATCTTCCATACTTTCAACGAGTACAATAGGACCTTCCAGTGTGCGGATAATGTCACCCGCAGTAATTTTTTCAGGGTCGCCGTTTAATACATATCCACCGTGTGCACCGCGGATGCTTTTGACAATTCCTGCATTACGTAGCGGTCCGATTAATTGTTCTAAGTAATGCTCGGATAAATTTTTATCTTGCGCAATACTGCGAAGAGAGATAGGCCCATCACCAATTCTTTTCGCAAGTTCAAGTGTTATTGTTAAGCCATAACGGCCTTTTGTTGTAATTTTCATTTTTATATAACCTCCAGTAATTTCAAAAAACACTTATATCGCATCTATTATATCGGAATTACTGTCAGAAGGCAATGGAAACAAGCGAGTGAACGTACAGGTGTTCTTATGGTATAATAGAAAACAAGCAAATGAGAAGGAGCGGTTATATGGCAATTCAACCTTTAGCTTACCGAATGCGTCCAAAAGCACTTGATGAAATTGTAGGACAAACGCATTTAGTCGGTAAAGATAAAATTATTTATCGGATGGTCAAAGCGAAACAATTATCTTCTATGATATTATACGGGCCTCCTGGAATTGGAAAAACTTCGATTGCTAGTGCGATTGCGGGTAGTACTAAATATGCTTTCCGGACATTAAACGCAGTAACAAATAACAAAAAAGATATGGAAGTAGTAGCAGCCGAGGCGAAAATGAGCGGTACAGTTATTCTTCTATTGGATGAAGTACATCGTTTAGATAAAGCAAAGCAGGATTTTTTACTTCCTTTACTTGAAAGTGGAGCGATTATTTTAATTGGCGCAACGACAAGTAACCCTTATATCGCAATCAATCCTGCGATTCGAAGTAGAACGCAAATTTTTGAATTAAAACCTTTAACGGTAGAAGATATTATGATAACAATGGACCGAGCTCTTCATGATAAAGAACGTGGACTTGGAAACTATGAAGTAGAAATAGATGAATTTGCGAAAAAACATTTTGCCACGGCGAGTAATGGTGATGTACGTAGTGCTCTTAATGCGCTGGAGCTTGCTGTTATTTCTTCTGAACCAAATGAGAACGGGGTTATTCATATTACGCTTGATGTGGCGGAAGAGTGTTTGCAAAAGAAAAGTCTTGCACATGATAAAGACGGCGATGCTCATTACGATGTTTTAAGTGCTTTCCAAAAATCAGTTCGTGGTAGCGACGTTAATGCAGCACTCCATTATATGGGGCGTTTAATTGAAGCAGGAGATTTAGTGAGTATTAGCAGGAGAATGCTAGTTATGGCTTATGAGGATATTGGTCTCGCAAACCCACAAGCCGGTGCACATACACTTTCTGCAATTCAAACCGCAGAAAAAGTAGGTTTTCCTGAGGCAAGAATTCCGCTTGCAAATGCTGTTATTGAACTTTGTCTTTCACCGAAATCAAATTCTGCTATTATGGCAATTGACGCAGCATTAGCTGATATTCGCCAGGGAAATAGTGGCGAAGTGCCCGATCATTTACGTGATGGTCATTATTCAGGTGCCAAAAAACTTGGTCGAGCAATTGATTACAAGTATCCGCATAATTACGATAATGCATGGGTGGATCAACAATATTTACCTGATCGACTCAAAAATAAATTATATTATGACCCGAAATTCACTTCAAAATTCGAACAAACAATCGCTGGTGTGTACCAAAAAATTAATGAAAATAAAGCGAAAAAAGAATAAAAAATTACCAAACTGAAAAGTCGCTAACATTGAAATTTCGTCTTTCATATGGTATTCTAAGTTAAGAAAAGAAACCCTAATGTATTCGATATAGTTCCTGATATTTTTGAACCGAACAATTTTTTATACCTAGGGAGCTTGGAGTTCCGGCGCGGCGCACATGCCTTCACACGAGGAAGTGCAAACCGTTAGACAGAGCACCCACCTGCTTTAATTGAGAGCGGGTTCAAAGGAAGGGAATCCTAAACGGTACGATTGGGGTTTCTTTTTTGCGTGTAAATAGGAGTTATTCCTCTTTACTTTACAGGAGTATTGCTGTTACAATAAGAAACGATTAACGGCGAACAGGAATTCGTCACCAAAAAAGGACGCGATAAAAAATGGAAAACAGAATTTACTTAGACCATGCTGCGACAAGTCCGATTCATCCAGAAGTTATCCAAACAATGCTTGGCGCAATTACTAATACGTACGGCAATCCATCCAGTATCCATTATGCTGGGCGAGAGGCAAGAAAAGCGCTTGATGAAGCACGTCATACTATTGCCCAAAGTATTCAAGCTGAAGAAAAAGAAATTGTTTTCACTAGCGGTGGTACAGAAGGAGATAACTTGGCTCTTATTGGAACAGCTTTAGCACATAAAGAGAATGGAAAACATATTATCACCTCACAGATTGAGCATCATGCTGTTTTAAAAACATGTGAATATCTTGAAACGCAAGGTTTTAAAGTCACTTATTTACCAGTAGATGAGCATGGGATAGTGTCTAGTGAGAGCGTGCAAAAAGCTTTACGCCCTGATACAATTCTTGTTTCTATTATGTATGGTAATAATGAAATTGGTACTATCCAGCCAATTGCAGAAATTGGCGCTGTACTTCTTGACCATCAAGCCGTTTTCCACACAGATGCAGTACAAGCTTACGGGCTATTAAATATAAATGTAATAGAACTTGGAGTAGATTTATTAACTACTTCTTCTCATAAAATAAATGGACCACGTGGCGTAGGCTTTTTATACGTCAAAAATGGCACACGTCTTGCTTATCAAATGCACGGCGGGGAACAAGAACGAAAACGTCGCGCTGGGACTGAAAACTTAGCAGGAATCTGTGGTTTTAGTGCAGCTTCTACCATTATGACAAATGAACGTGAACTTAAAAATGAGGAGTATGTTTCCTTTAAAAAGCGCATGGCGGAAATTTGGCGTGCAGCGGGCTTAGATTTTGAAGTGAACGGTTTAGAAGCGAATACATTACCACATGTTTTTAGCGTGCGTTTCCCAGGAGTCTCCATTGAGCAATTACTAATGAATTTAGATATGGAAGGCATTGCTGTTTCTAGTGGTTCAGCATGTACAGCGGGAACTGTTGATCCTTCTCATGTTTTAGTAGCTCTTTTTGGAGAAAATCACCCAGCAATCCAAGAAACCGTTCGGATTAGTTTTGGGCTGGGGAACCATTTGGAAGAAATAGAAGCGGCGGCTACGAAAGTTAGTGAAGTCGTGGCGCGTTTAATGAAAAATTAAGAAGGTGAGGAGCTAGCTTTGAGTACAAATAATAGTGACATTCGTGTAGTTGTCGGCATGTCAGGCGGAGTAGATTCATCAGTCACTGCTCATATATTAAAAGAACAAGGTTATGATGTCATTGGTATTTTCATGAAAAATTGGGACGATACAGATGAATTTGGTGTTTGTACAGCAACGGAAGATTATGATGATGTCATTCGAGTAGCGAACCAAATTGGAATCCCGTATTATGCAGTGAATTTCGAAAAAGAATATTGGGACAAAGTATTTACCTATTTCTTAGATGAATATAAACTTGGCCGTACGCCAAACCCAGATGTTATGTGTAATAAAGAAATTAAATTTAAGGCATTTTTGGAACATGCAGAAAGTCTTGGTGCAGACTATGTAGCTACTGGTCATTATGCGCAAGTAAAAAAAGTAGGCGACGAAATCGAATTACTTCGTGGAGTCGATAATAATAAAGACCAAACTTACTTTTTAAATCAACTTTCGCAAGATCAACTGAAAAAAGTAATGTTTCCGCTAGGTGGTATGGAAAAAACAGAAGTTCGTGAAATTGCGACAAAAGCTGGACTTGCTACTGCCAACAAAAAAGATAGCACGGGGATTTGTTTTATTGGTGAAAGAAACTTCAAACAATTTTTAAGTGAATATCTTCCGGCACAACCTGGTGATATGAGAACTTTGGACGGCGAAGTGCTTGGTAAACATGATGGCTTAATGTATTACACAATTGGTCAACGCCATGGTCTAGGAATCGGTGGAGACGGTGAACCTTGGTTTGTTGTTGGTAAAGATTTAAAAAATAATGTTTTATTTGTAGAACAAGGTTTCCATCATGATTCCTTGTACTCAGATTCGTTAATTGCCACAGATATTTCCTTTACTACCAATTCAGAAAAACCAAAAACTTTTGTTTGCACAGCAAAATTCCGTTACCGTCAAACAGATACAAAAGTAACTGTAAACATGCGTGAAGATGGCACAGCAGAAGTGATTTTTGCGGATCCAGTGCGTGCAATTACTCCTGGTCAAGCAGTTGTTTTCTATGATGGCGACATTTGCTTAGGCGGGGGAACTATTGATACCGTTTGGAAAAAAGGCGCAAAGTTAAACTATGTTGGTTAAAATTAGAACCGGAGAATCTTGTTTTCTACGAGACTCCGGTTTTTTCCTGTTTAAATGAGTTATTTTAAGGCGATTTTATGGTAAAATATTAAACGATACAAGGAAAAGAGGTCCTTTATGAAAAAGTTAGCGATTTTCGGGAGTGTAATAGTTTTATTTTGTCTTCTAATTTGGGGATATTTTTATTTTAATTCTGAGCCATCAAATGTAGCTGAAGAAGCTGCAAACTCAACAAAAACGGTTGATGTGCTTGAGGAAAATGATATACTTGTTTTTACTCCGCGAAAGTCGGATGCAGGGATCAGCGTTATTTTGTATCCAGGAGCTTTTGTGGACGCACTGAGCTATGCGCCACTTGCGAACAAACTAGCTTCGAGTGGTTATAAAACATACATTGCTGAAATGCCTCTTAATTTAGCTGTATTTGGTAAAAATCGTGCGGCTGATATTATTGATGAAGCACCTGATGAAAAGTTTGTGATTGGCGGTCATTCGCTTGGAGGCGTTATGTCTTCCCGATTTGCACATGAAAACGAGAGTGAAATCGAAGGCGTATTTTTCTTAGCGAGTTATCCTGATAAAAAAGGTTCGCTGAAAAATGCCTCTTTCCCAGCGCTTTCCATAACTGGGACAAAAGATGATGTTTTAAATAAAGATTCTTATGATAAAAATAAAAAATACTTGCCTAAAGATACTACATTTGTATCTATTGAGGGTGGAAATCATGCGCAATTCGGCTCATACGGAGCTCAGCATGGTGACGGTAAAGCTACTATTAGTGAGGCGGAACAAACTGATCAAGTTTCAAACGCGCTGATAGCATGGTTAAATACGTCTGTAAAAAACCAAGAAAGATAGAGGAGAATTTAAAATGGATAAAAATCAATTAGGAATCAAACAAATGCAAGAGGGAAACTTAGAAGAAGCAGTTAAACTATTTACGGAAGTAATTGAAGAACATCCTAGTGATCCAGTTGGTTATATTAATTTTGGTAATGTTTTACTATCAATGGATGATTTTGAACGCGCAGAATTATTTTTCAAAAGAGCGCTTGAACTAGATGACACGGTTCCGGCGGCTTATTATAGCTTAGGGAATTTATATTACGAATTGGAACGTTATCAAGAAGCTGCGGATAGCTTCCAAAATGCAACAAAACAAGGAATGGAAAATGGCGATTTATTTTTCATGTTAGGAATGAGTTTTGTTCAAATGGAAGAGTTAACGCTAGCTATGCCTTATTTACTTAGAAGTGTCGAATTAAATCCAGAAGATAGTGAAGCGTTATTTCAATATGGTATCGTTCTTGCTCGCAGCGGATTTTACGAAGATGCGATTAATATGCTTGAAAGAGTACTTCTTATTAAACAAGAAGATCCAGATGCACTTTATAATATCGGAGCTGCTTATCTGGCATGGCAAGGCGACATTGTACTTGCAAAAAATTACTTTGAACGCGCGCTTGCAACTGGAATACCGCATGAACTTGCTGAGAATGCTTTAAACGCTATTCAAGATTTAGAAAACGAAGCGGAATAAAAATATAGAAAGGAGGCGGCTAAAGATGGCTGAACAAGAATCTCTCGCCTTATTTAATGATACCCCAGAAGAACTTTTCATGAAGGGGACGATGTTGTCTACCATTTTTTATAATGCCGAAAACCTCTTTTCTGTGGTAAGAATTTTAGTAAAAGAGACGAATGCGAATTGGGATGAAAAGGATATTATTGTAACTGGTTTTTTCCCAGCGCTTCATGAACAAGAAGTGTATACTTTTTACGGAAAAATGCAGGAACATGCTAAATTTGGTCAGCAATTTAAAGCGGACCGGTTTCGAAAAGAAATGCCTCAATCTCGCGCTGGCTTGATTAACTATCTTTCAGGGGAACTTTTTAAGGGGATTGGTAAAGTAACGGCGGAAAACATTGTCGATACAATTGGTGATGACGCGATTACGAAAATACTATCTGACCCAAGTTTACTAAATACTGTTCCTAAACTGCCTTCTGGAACAGCGGAAAGTTTGCTTGCTTCCCTTAGAGAAAATCAAGGTTTAGAGCATGTGATGGTTGGTTTAAATGAATATGGCTTTGGCCCGCAATTATCCATGAAAATTTTTCAGGTATATAAACAAAATGCGATCGAAGTGCTAGAAAATAATCCTTATAAATTAATTGAAGATGTTAAAGGAATTGGTTTCCAGCGTGCTGATGAGCTTGGACGTAAGCTTGGACTTGGCGGAAACCATCCAGAACGACTTAGAGCAGGGATTTTATTTATGCTAGATTCCGTTTGTATGCAGCAAGGGCATGTCTATATGGAACAAGAGGTTTTGCTCGGGGAAGTAACTTATCTGCTAGAAGAAAGTGAAGGCATTAGGATTGATCAGGCAATTTTACTGCAACAAATAGAAAAACTTGCAGAAGAACAAAAAATAATTACCGAAAACACGCGCGTCTATATGCCGTCACTTTATTATTCAGAAAGCGGTTTTGCTTACCATGTAAAACGAATGTTAAAGCAAACAGAGTATCAAGAACAATTTCCGCAATCGGAGTTTTTATTAGCGCTTGGGGAACTTGAAGAGCGTATTGGTGTGCATTACGGGGAATCTCAACGTGCGGCATTAGAACAAGCTTTAATGTCACCGATGCTCGTTCTTACTGGAGGACCAGGAACAGGGAAAACGACTGTTATTAAAGGAATTGTAGAATTATATGCCGAGTTAAATGGTGTTAGTCTTGATCCACATGCCTATAAAGATGGTGCGACTTTTCCAGTGTTACTCGCAGCTCCAACAGGTCGTGCGGCTAAACGAATGTCTGAATCCACTGGCCTTCCAGCAATGACGATTCACCGGTTACTTGGAATGAATGGCCAAGAACAGATGGATGACGATGCAGAACGATTAATTGATGGACGTTTGTTAATTGTGGATGAAATGTCAATGGTGGATATTTGGCTTGCGAATCAATTATTCCGCGCTTTACCTGCTCATATGCAAGTAGTGCTCGTTGGCGACCAAGACCAGCTTCCTTCTGTTGGACCAGGTCAAGTATTAAAAGATATTCTTCAATCAGAGCAAATTCCGACGGTTGCACTTTCCGATATTTATCGGCAAAAAGATGGTTCTTCCATCATTGAAATGGCTCATTATATCAAAGAAGGAATGCTACCAGCTGATTTTGCGAAAAATAGTGCCGATCGGTCATTTTTCCACTGTACTGTAAATCAAATTGGTGACGTTGTGGAACAAGTCGTGAAAAATGCTAAAAATAAAGGTTTTCGTGCAAAAGATATTCAAGTGTTGGCTCCAATGTATCGCGGTCCAGCTGGAATTGATATATTAAATAAAAAACTACAAGAAATCTTTAATCCAAACGACACTGGTCGCCGAAAAGAAGTACAATTTGGCGAAATCAAATACCGGGTTCACGACAAAGTGTTGCAACTAATCAACCAACCGGAGAAAAATGTCTTTAACGGAGATATTGGTGAAATCGTATCCATTATTTATGCCAAAGAAAATACCGAGAAACAAGATTTAATTGTCGTTCAATTTGACCAAACAGAGGTTTCTTATTACAGGCAAGAGTTTAATCAATTAACCCATGCTTATTGTTGTTCGATTCATAAAGCGCAGGGTAGTGAGTTTCCGATTGTTATTATGCCAATTGTGCGTAGTTATTACCGGATGTTACGTAGAGATTTGTTATATACTGGCGTTACAAGAAGTAAACAATTCCTAATTCTTTGCGGAGAAGAAGAAGCTTTCCGAATGGGTGTAGAACGTGTAGATGAAAATAAGCGAAATACCACTCTATCGGAACGTTTAATGAGTGAAGATGTGATGCTCGAACAAATGACAAATAAACGAATATTAACTGCCGAAAACATTATGGAGATTGATCCAATGATTGGGATGGAAGGAATTACTCCAGAACAATTTATGGCAGGATGAAAAACACCCACTCGCAAGTGGGTGTTTTTTTATTGCTCATTATCTTGGAAAAACGGTAAACGAATCGTAAATGTCGTGCCTTTATTTGGCTCGCTAGTAACGCTAATTGTTCCATCATGGTATTCAATTAACTGTTTCACGATAGAAAGACCAATTCCAGATTCCCCGAAAGCTGTATTCGTGCGGGACATATCTGCTTTATAAAATCGTTCCCAAATCTGTTCTAGTTCTTCTGTGTTCATGCCGATGCCAGTATCCGTAATAGTTAATACAGATTCCTTATAATCTTGAGTCCCAGTTAAGGTAATCAGACCATTTTCAGTAAACTGGACACCATTTTTAACAATATTAATAAATACTTGAGTTAAACGGTCATAATCGGCGTAAATATACATATCTTTATCAATATCGACTGTAATCTTATTGCCTTTTTCGGTGGCTACATAATCTAGTTGTTCTTTAATTAGCTCTAAAAATTCACGACCATTAAAGCGAGTTTTTTGTAGTTTGATTTTATTGCTGCGTATTTTTTCATAATCAAGGTTTTCATTAACCAATTTTGTTAATCGTCTTGCTTCCGTGTCTATTAAAGCAATACAGCGATCTGTTTCACTTTTTGGAATAATATCGTTTACTAGACCTTCTGTTAAGCCACTAATTGTTGTGAGTGGGGTACGCATTTCATGGGAAACATCCGCGATAAACTGGCGCCGACGTTTTTCTTGTCGTTCAATTTCTTCTTGAGATGTTTCAAGCGTTTCCGTCATTTTGTTGAAATCAATGGCAAGTGCACCAATTTCATCAAAATTATTCTCTTTTAGGCGCGCTTTATAATTGCCTTGAATCACATCTTTTGTCGCTGAACGCAATTTATTAATCCGATTGACTTGTAGTTTGGACAGAATAGCACTCAAAATAAGCGCAATCGTAATCGACAGTAAAATAGTATAGAACATATAACGATTAATTGTTCCAATCACTTGTTCAGTTCCGCTAATTGGAGAATTCAAGACGATAGATCCAACAAATTTATCGCCATCCATAATTGGTACATAAACAATAGTCATTTCACGATTAAAACGATTGTCGATTTTTTTACTAACTGTTTCACCACTTTTCAATTTTTTCTTATCATCTTTTGAAATTGAAAAATCTTTTGGTAATGGTTGATTGAGCTGAGTAGGGTAAATCGTTTCGTCATCTGCATTTTTGATGGTGTAATGGATCTTTTTAACATCTAAAATGCGCTGATACGTATTAAGAACTTGAATGGTTGCATCTTGCGGCGAGTGGCGAATGTCCATCGAAATCGTTTCACCATAACTAGTTAAATCATCTACTTGGCTTTGATAAAAATAGTCTTTTAGTGAGTGAGAAACAAGCACGCCAATCATAATACAAGCAATAAGTAAAATGATAAATTGTGTGAAAAAAAGTTGGTAGGCATATTTAAATTTCATTCGCTTCATTCCGTTTCATCAAATTTATAGCCTACACCCCAAACAGTGTGTAAAAACGGCTTCGTGTCTGTTGCGATTTTTTGGCGTAAACGTTTGATATGAACATCCACTGTACGCTCATCCCCGTAAAATTGATAACCCCAGACTTGCTCGAGTAACTGTTCTCTTGAAAAAACTTGACGCGGATGTTGCATTAGAAAGTAAAGTAAATCAAATTCTTTCGGAGTCAAGGCATCAAGCAGCTCACCTTGATAAAAAATTTCCCGGGTGCGCTTACTAATTTTAAAATAAGTTGTTTCTAAAATGTCTTCATCATTTTCAGTCGTCGTATGATTGTTTTTTCGACGAGTAACAGCTTTGATACGCGCCATTAATGTAAGTGGGCTAAATGGTTTCGTAACATAATCATCAGCGCCCATTTCAAGACCAAGCACTTGATCAGATTCAGACTCTTTTGCCGTTAAAATAATAATCGGAACATCACTAACTTCACGAATTTTACGGCAAATTGTCATTCCGTCCATATTTGGCAGCATTAAATCAATAATTGCAATATCAAAATCATCCTTAAAAAATGTTTCATAACCAAGTTTGCCATCATGCACAAACGTAGCATCAATTTCTTCTTTCATAAAGAACATTTCTATCATTTCACAAACGCTGACATTATCTTCTATCATAAGTAGTTTCATATTTTGTATTCACTCCTCTTACATTAAAACTAGACTAATTAGACCCAATAATCAAGCCAAATTATTTTTTTCGCGAAAGTTTAAAATATGCATCATAGTTTGTTCATACTTTCTTCATAACTGCCCAGTAATCTTAGTGGGGTAGAAACAGAAATGGAGGAAATTACATGAATTTTTTTAAGAGAGCATGGCTCAGCATGAAAGCAAGAAAAGGTAGATCTGTTTTACAACTAATTATTTTCACAGTAGTGTGTGTGCTTATTTTATCAGGCTTTACCATTCAATCCGCTGCAGATAAAGCAAGCGAATTAGCGAGGGAACAGCTAGGAGGTACAGTAACATTAACTGTTGACCAAGAAAAGCAAATGGCTGCAATGAAAGAAGAGGCTGCAAATAGTGATAGCAGTTCGACAGACTCAAAACCAAAATTTCAAAGTAACCCAATTGATGTAAGCGATGCGAACGAATTAGCATCATTAGATCATGTGAAAAATTACAATTACTATTCAAGTACGCAAGCATTAGCGTCTGGATTTGACCCTATTGAATCTTCAGGAGACACTTCCTCTAGCAGTGATGATTCCTCGAGTTCTAATCAAACAGGAGGTCCAGGAGGTGGAAATGGCGGTCCGCAAATGGTAGATGCAGACTTAAGTATTAGCGGTCTACTTGATTCCGCAACAAGTACCGATTTTGATGCAGGAACAAGTAAATTAACAAGTGGTGTAGCAATTACAGCTAATGATAAAGATAAAAATGTTGCAATGGTAGAAGAAAACTTAGCAGAACAAAATGACTGGAAAGTTGGCGACTCTTTTACCGTTACTTCAAGTGATGGAAATACAAAAGTAACACTAAAAATTGTTGGTATTTATAAAACAACCGATTCAGGAAGTGATATGGCGCAAAACTTCTCCTTCCTAAACCCTTATAACAAAGTATACGTTCCTTATACAGTAGCCAATACTATTAAAGGTTCTGATTATAAAGACACAGTAGACTCCGCCGTTTACACAATGGATGATGCGGCTAATATTTCTGCTTTTGAGAAAGAAGCGAAAAAAGTTGATGGCATTGACTGGGACACATTTAAATTAGATGCCAATGATACACTTTATCAACAAATGATTGGCCCAATTAATAGTGTAGCTTCGTTTTCTAAAAATGTAGTTTATATAGTTAGTATTGCGGGAGCCTTAATCCTAGGCTTACTTGTAATGATGCAAGTACGTGATCGTAAATACGAAATGGGCGTGCTATTAGCTATTGGAGAAAAACGTGGTAAATTAATCGCTCAGTTCTTTGTAGAAATTTTAATAGTAGCGCTCGTTTCCTTTGGTTTAGCAGCTGCAAGTAGTCATTATGTAGCTCAATTAGCTGGAAACCAATTACTAGCACAGCAAAATTCATCTACTACAAGTGAATCAACTACTTCAGAAAATCGCGGCCCAGGTGGCGGTGGTCCAGGAGGTCCAGGTGGATTTGCGGGAAGTGTTAGTAACTTAACGAAAAATACAGAACAAATTAAAGAGCTCAACATCCAAGTAACTTTAGAAGATATGCTGAAAATGGGCGGAATTGGTATTGGAATCGCCTTTATATCCGTTCTTTTACCGGCAGCACTTGTTCTTCGTATGAATCCAAAAACAATTCTAACTAAACAGGAGTAGGTGACGATATGACCAAAGTATTGACGTTTGAAAATATCTCTTATTGGTATAAAACAAAAGATGAATCGATTTTAAGTGATATAAATTATGATTTTGAAGCTGGGGTTTTTTACACTGTAGTAGGAAGTTCTGGCTCTGGGAAAACCACTTTCTTATCGCTTGCAGGAGGACTGGATACGCAAAAAGAAGGAGACATCTACTATAAAGGTAGTTCACTCAAAAGCATTGGCTTACAACAATTTAGAAATAGATATGTATCCATTGTATTCCAAAGTTATAATCTGTTAACATATATGACTGCTCTTCAAAACGTAACAACTGCAATGGAAATTACCCATGTCAATCAGCCAGACAAAAAAGCTTTTGCACTAAGCATGCTTGAAAAAGTGGGCATTACCGAGAAAATGGCACGCCAAAAAGTGCTGACTTTAAGTGGCGGACAGCAGCAAAGGGTTTCCATCGCACGGGCGTTATGTTGTGAAACAGAATTAATCGTTGCTGATGAACCTACCGGAAACTTAGACGAACGAACAAGTAAAGAAGTAGTTACGTTATTCCAGGATTTAGCGCATAAAGAAGGAAAATGTGTCATTATGGTAACGCATGACCCAGAAATTGCGAAAGTATCAGATGTAAAACTAACTCTTAAAAACGGAAGCTTTGTTGAAAAGAAACAATCAACGAATAGCTTAATAAACAGTTGACATTTAGCCATCCGTTCTTTATAATTTAGTTTATTGTTGAATAGAAATTGATACATGATAGGAATATGATTTTGGTTTCCACGTGATTAGAGAGTTTTCCCATGGCTGGAAGGAAAACCACGCTTGCACCAAAATTGCTCTCCCATTAGATGATCCGTCTTATCCACGTTAACAGATAACTGAAGAGGTAATGATACAAAGTCTATATCATTGCAAACAGGGTGGTACCGCGATTTTACTGAAATCGTCCCTGTGAGCAATCATATAGGCTTTTTTTGTTGTAAAAAACCAAAAGGAGGAAATAAAAAATGAAACAATTATCAAGCGCAGAAGTAAGACAGCTATTTTTAGATTTCTTTAAAGAAAAAGGGCATACAATCGAACCTAGTGCACCACTTGTACCAAACAACGATCCAACGATTCTTTGGATTAATAGTGGTGTAGCAACAATGAAAAAATACTTTGATGGTTCGGTTATTCCGGATAATCCAAGAATGGCTAATGCACAAAAATCAATCCGTACGAATGACATTGAAAACGTAGGTAAAACAGCCCGTCACCATACTTTCTTTGAAATGCTAGGAAACTTTTCGATTGGTGATTACTTTAAAGAAGGCGCAATTCTTTTTGCTTGGGAATTTCTAACAAGTCCTAAATGGATTGGCTTTGATCCTGATAAATTATATGTCACTGTTTATCCTGAAGACGAAGAAGCGAAAACTTTATGGCGCGAAAAAATCGGCTTAAGTGAAGATCATATCGTCGAAATTGAAGATAATTTCTGGGATATCGGTATTGGACCAAGTGGCCCGGACAGCGAAATTTTCTATGATCGCGGACCTGCTTTTGGAGATGACGAAAGTGACCCAGAATTATATCCTGGTGGCGAAAATGAACGTTACTTAGAAATTTGGAACCTTGTATTTTCTCAGTTTAACCATAATCCAGATGGAACATACACACCACTTCCTAAACAAAACATTGATACCGGGATGGGTCTAGAACGCATGGTTTCTATTATCCAAGACGCGCCAACGAACTTTGAAACAGATTTATTTATGCCGATTATTCGTGAAGTAGAACAAATTTCTGGCGTGAAATACGGTCACAAACAAGAAAATGATGTTGCGTTTAAAGTAATCGCTGACCATATTCGTACCGTGGCATTTGCAATTGGCGATGGCGCATTGCCATCCAACGAAGGACGTGGATACATTTTGCGTCGTTTACTTCGCCGTGCAGTTCGTTACGCAAAAGTACTTACAATCAATGAACCATTTATGTACAAATTAGTACCAGTCGTTGGTAAAATCATGAATAGTTTCTATCCAGAAGTAGAAAATCAAACAGACTTTATTCAAAAAGTAATTCGTACGGAAGAAGAACGATTCCACGAAACATTAAATGAAGGTCTAGCAATCCTTGAAACGATCCTTAAAAATGCCAAAGAAACAAACGAACAAACTATTAAAGGCGCAGATATCTTCAAATTATATGATACATTTGGTTTCCCAGTAGAATTAACGGAAGAATACGCAGAAGACCATGGCTTAAAAGTCGATCATGCTGGATTTGAAGCTGAAATGAAAGAACAACGCGACCGTGCTCGTTCCGCCAGAGCAGACGTGAAATCAATGCAAGTTCAGGGCGAACTGCTAGCTAATTTAACAGATAAAAGTGAATTCGTTGGCTATAATACAACAGAACATGTTTCTGAAATATTGTATTTAATTCAAGATGATACGCTTGTTGATGAAGTAGCTTCTGGAAGTGAGGCACAAGTTATTTTCAAAGAAACACCATTTTATGCAGAAAGCGGCGGACAAGTTGCTGATAAAGGAACGATAGAAAGTGAAACAGGAGTTGCTTACGTAGAAGATGTTCAAAAAGCTCCTAATAAACAAAACTTACATCGTATTTCTGTAAAAGAAGGCGTATTAAAAACAGGCGACACAGTGAAACTTGCTGTTGACAAAGTAAAACGTCGTGAAACAATCAAAAATCATACAGCAACCCATCTTTTACATCGTGCACTCAAAGATACATTAGGCGAACATGTTAACCAAGCAGGTTCACTCGTTTCCCCAGATCGCTTACGTTTTGACTTCTCTCATTTTGGTCAAATTACAGAAGAAGAATTAACAAAAATGGAAGAAATCGTCAATGAAAAAATTTGGGAACAAATCAATGTTATTATTGAAGAAATGCCGATTGCAGAAGCGAAAGAACTTGGAGCTATGGCCCTTTTTGGTGAAAAATATGGCGAGGTCGTTCGTGTGGTTCAAGTTGGTAAATATAGTATTGAACTTTGCGGTGGCGTTCACGTTCGTAATACAGCAGACATTGGTCTATTTAAAATCGTTTCTGAAACAGGTATCGGAGCGGGAACTCGACGTATTGAAGCAGTTACCGGAAAAGAAGCATATCGCTTTGTGACTGAGCAAGAAAATACACTAAAACAAACTGCTAACCTACTAAAAACAACTACAAAAGAAACGCCACAAAAAGTAGAGCAACTGCAAGCGGATTTACGTGAAGTAAAACGTGAAAACGAGTCATTATTAAGTAAATTAGCAAGTGCTGCCAGTGCCGATATTTTTGAATCACCAGAAGAAATCGGTGGCGTAAAAGTAATTGCTAAACAAGTAAATGCGAAAGATATGAACCAATTACGTCAGTTTGTTGATAACTGGAAAGATAAAAAAATTGGTGGCGTTCTTGTTCTAGGAGCAGTTCAAGGTGATAAAGTAAACTTGATTTCTGCAGTTTCAGAAGATGCAATCAAAGCTGGCTATCATGCTGGTAAACTTTTAAAAGAAGTTGCGACACGATGCGGCGGAAATGGTGGCGGACGTCCTGATATGGCACAAGCTGGCGGTAAAAATCCAGCTGAACTAGGAACAGCTCTTGATTATGTTTCTACATGGGTGAAAGAACAACAAGCATAAATTTTCGTTAAAGCACTTCATTTTTCTTTGTTATTTCCGTTCACATGGTGTAAAATGAATAGAGATACATGAAGGAATGAGGTGCTTCGATTATGGATTCAAAAGATCAAACAATGTTTTACAACTTCGGCGATGACTCTATTGAAGAAGATGTAAAAAAATTAATGAAACAAGTCTACGTCGCTCTTGAAGAAAAAGGCTATAATCCCGTTAATCAAATCGTTGGCTATTTACTCTCAGGTGACCCTGCCTATATACCTCGTCACAAGGATGCCCGGAGCATGATACGCCGTTTAGAACGAGATGAAATTATCGAGGAACTTGTTAAAGCGTATCTGAAAAATAACGAAATTGGTGAGAAATGAGAATAATGGGTTTAGATGTCGGCTCGAAAACAGTCGGCGTAGCGATAAGTGATCCACTTGGTTGGACCGCACAAGGTGTTGAAACCATTCAGATTGACGAGAGCAGAAAACAATTTGGCTATGACAGAGTAAAAGAGCTTGTGCTCGAATACGAAGTTGAAAAAGTCGTTGTTGGGCTACCGAAGAATATGAATAATACCATCGGGCCTCGTGCTGAAAGTTCCAAAATATATGCTGAAGTACTTGAGTCAAGAATTGGACTCCCTATTGTACTTTGGGATGAACGTTTGACCACTTCTGCCGCTGAAAGAACTTTGATCGAAGCAGACGTTTCGCGTAAAAAACGAAAAGAAGTAATTGATAAGTTAGCTGCAGTAATGATTTTACAGTCCTATTTGGACACTACTAATTAATTTGAGGTGAATTTAATGGCAGAAGAACATAACCATAATCATGAAGAAGAAAATATTATTTGGATTACAAATGAAGAAGGAAAAGAAGAAGCTTACGAAATTCTTTTTGACTTTGATTCCGAAGACTTTGACAAATCTTACGTATTATATTTCCCAGCAGGAAAAGGGGAAGACGAAGAAATCGAAATTCTTGCATCTAGTTACATTCAAGATGAAGAAGGTAAACAAGGTCAACTTAAACCTGTTGAAACAGACGAAGAGTGGGATATGATTGAAGAAATACTTGCAACTTTCCTAGCTGACGAAGACGAAGAATAATATAAAAAAAGCATGTCCTGACAAAAACTGTCAAGACATGCTTTTTATTTTGCGTTTCTAGCGCGTTTATTCCATACTTTGTAAGCAAGGTAGACAACAATTGCAACTACTAGAGCTAACATTAAATAGCTAATTGGTCGTGTATATTTTTCCACAACGCTCCAATTGGAACCTAATGAATAACCGAGCCATGTCAGAAAAATATTCCACGGAATGCAGCCTAAAATCGTATATATAACAAATTTCCAGACATTCATTTTGGCAATTCCAGCTGGTAAAGAGATAAATGTTCGGATAACTGGCAAAACACGGCCGAAAAATACAGCTCTTGCGCCGTATCGACCAAACCATAATTCTGCTTTATCCAAGTGCTTCACATTTAAGAATATATACTTTCCGAATTTCAATACTAAAGCTCTACCACCGAATTTACCAATGTAGTAAGCAATCAGTGAACCAACTAAGTTACCAGCGATACCAGCAAATACAACGAGCCAGAAATTCAGTTTCCCAGCTTCCGCCATAAATCCGCCAAACAGCATGATAACTTCACTTGGAAGCGGAATGCAGACACTTTCGATAAGCATTCCGAGGAAAATTCCCCAGTGTCCAAGTGAGTCTACTAACCACATCGTGAAATCTTGCAAACTTTGTATTAACGTATGTAACATCCAAAAGACTCCTTCAATCTTTATTTAATTGGCAGAAGCAAGTCCTTGACCGATTCTGTCTTGTTCGTTTAATCACGCTGTTTATTATACCGAAAAAACATAAAAACGTCACTTTTTAAGAAAATTTTCCGTATTGAATAGCATTTTTTTTAGATAATCGGTATAATAGATAGGAATTGTTTTCAATGAAATGAGGTCTATAATGAAGAATACAAAAGGTAAGAAAATTACAATTATTATTTCTATTATCATTCTAATTTTAGTAATCGCAACTTTTGCAGGGTATTATTATGTGAAGTCACAGCTAGAGCCAAGAGATGAAGCAAGCAAAGAGAAGATCGCTGTTGAAATTCCAGCAGGATCTAGTATTTCAGATATATCTACTATTTTAGAAGATAAAAAAGTCATTAATAACGCTTCTATTTTCTCTTTTTATGTAAAATACAATAATGATACGAATTTAAAAGCTGGGAATTATGAATTCACGCAAGCTATGAACACAGATCAAATCGTGAAGAAAATGCAAGAAGGAAAGACTGTCGCACCGGCAAAACTAGTCATTCCAGAAGGATATACACTCGATCAAATTGCTGATAGAATCGTCGCTTATCAACCTAAATTAAAAAAAGCCGATGTTCTTAAAATAATGGATGATCCAGAGTTTGTTGCTTCTATTATTAAAGCATTCCCAGAAACTGTCACAAATGATGTTTTGAATAAATCTATAAAACATCCGTTAGAAGGCTATTTATATCCAGCGACATATACTTTTAAAGGCTCGGATGTATCAGCTGAAACGATAATTAAAGAAATGGTGAAAGCAACAGACGTTAATATTGCTAAATACCGAGACGAACTAACGAAACAAAAAATGTCCGTGCATAAATTCCTAACAATGTCTTCCATCATTGAAAAAGAAGCAACTGCTGATGTGGATCGCAAAATGATTGCTAGCGTTTTTTATAATCGTTTAGCAAAAGATATGCGTTTACAAACCGATCCTACTGTTCTTTATGCGCTTGGTGAACATAAAAGCAAAACAACCTATAAAGATTTAGAAGTAGATTCGCCGTATAACACATACAAAAACAATGGACTGCCACCAGGACCGATTTCTAATAGCGGTGACACATCTATGGAAGCAGCTCTTTACCCAGAAAAAAGTGATTATCTATACTTTTTAGCGAATACGAAAACTGGTAAAGTTTATTTCTCTAAAACATTAGAAGAGCACAATAAACTAAAAGAAGAGCATATTACGAAAAATAATTAAAATGAACCACTTGTCAGAAACGTGTATTGCATGTTTTTGGCAGGTGCTTTGTTTGTTAAAATGAGGGGATTTAGCAGTGAATGATATAATTCATGATTATTTATTAAAACATATTCCAAAGAGCACGCCTTTTTTTGAAGAATTAGAAGTATACGCAAAGGAACATGAAGTGCCGATTATGGAGCCAGATTCGTTACATTGTTTATTGCAAATTTTAGATATTCAAAAGCCGGAACGTATTTTAGAACTTGGAACAGCAATCGGATACTCTGCTTTAAAAATGGCAGATAAACTTCCAAAAACGGAAATTATCACAGTCGAACGTGATGAAGAACGATATAAAGAAGCTTTACATAATATAGAGCGTTACGGGGCTTCTGACAGAATAAAAGTCTTGCTTACTGATGCAATTGAAGGTTCAGAAGAAATTTTGACGTATGGTCCGTTTGATGCCATATTTATTGATGCTGCCAAAGCACAATATGAAAAGTTTTTCCATATTTATACAGATTCCCTTGCTCCAGATGGTGTGATTTATAGTGATAATGTTCTTTTCAAAGGACTTGCGCTTGATATGTCACCAGAAAAACAGCGTAAACTTCGAGTTGCTCGTAAAATGCGCCATTTTAATGATTTTTTAGTGACGCATCCTGATTTTGATACTACAACTATTCCACTCGGAGATGGTTTATCTATTTCAAAAAGAAAGAAAACTGGAGGCATATCATGACAAAAAAACCAATCGTAGTCGGTGTAACTGGTGGTTCAGGTTCAGGAAAAACCAGTGTAACTAAAGCAATTTGTGATCATTTTAGCGGGCATTCTATTTTAATGATTGCGCAAGATGTCTACTATCATGATCAAGCAGATATTAGTTTTGAAGAGCGTTTAAAAGTAAACTACGATCATCCGTTAGCATTTGATACGGACTTACTTATTTCCCATATAGCAGCACTACGCCGTTATGAAACAATAGAAAAACCAATTTACGATTATGAAAAATATACGCGGAAACAAGAAGTAGAAATTCAAGAACCTAGAGAAGTAATTATTTTAGAAGGTATTTTAATCTTAGAAGATAAGCGATTACGCGACTTGATGGATATTAAAGTATATGTTGATACAGATGACGATATTCGTTTTATTCGTAGGTTATTAAGAGACATGAAAGAGCGAGGTCGAACGATGGATTCTGTTATCGATCAATATCTTTCTGTAGTAAAACCAATGCATAACGAATTTATTGAACCAACGAAAAAATTTGCCGATATAATTATTCCAGAAGGTGGAGAAAATCATGTGGCAATTGATTTGATGACAACAAAAATTGAATCAATCTTGCAAAAACATGTATAAGTAACAGGTAACACTTGTCAAACAGATTAATTTAAGGTAAAATTTTCCTAGTAAAAAGAGAGACAATTGCTTGCTATTTCTAGCGTGGCATGTTAATCTTTCTCACGAGTAGTAATGTTTTTTTATGAAGGTGCGGAGCGATATCTCCGTGCTTTTCTATACAATAATGAACAAACAAAAGGAGCGAAAACGATTGGCGACAGAAAAAGTATTTCCAATGACCCTAGATGGGAAAGCAAAATTAGAAAATGAATTACAAGAACTTAAGACAGTAAAACGGAAAGAAGTAGTAGAACGGATTAAAATTGCCCGTAGCTTTGGTGATTTATCTGAGAACTCCGAGTATGATTCCGCAAAAGACGAACAAGCTTTTGTTGAAGGTCGTATCACTACTATTGAAAATATGATTCGTAATGCTCAAATCATTGATGCAGCAGAAGCTCATAATGGTTTAGTAACACTTGGAAACACCGTTACATTTATTGAATTACCAGACGGAGAAGAAGAAACATACACGATTGTAGGGAGCGCAGAAGCTGATCCTTTTGAAGGTAAGATTTCTAACGATTCTCCAATTGCTAAAGGTTTACTTGGTCATAAAGAAGGGGAAGAAGTAACTATCCAAACCCCTGCTGGTGACATGAGTGTTAAGATCGAAAAAATCACTGCATCTTAATTTTATCTGTTTTTATACAGCGGTTACTTATAAGGTGGTGAAAGCAAATGGCAGATAATCGACAATCAAATAACCGTCGCATTAAACAAAACTTAGTCGAAGGATCTCGCTCAAGACAAAATACAAAACGAAAAAAAACGAATCTAGTTTTAAATCTTTTAATTATCGTGGTAAGCTTACTTATCATTGGTAGTCTATATTTTGTACTGTTTAAAACAGAAAGCGATCCAACTCAGCAAGAAAACAAAACGGCATCTTCCAATGCGAAAAAAGAAGATGCCGCTAAATCAAATAAAACTTCCGAAAAAAAATCGACTTCTTCGGATGAAAAAACAACAGAAACGACTAAAAGCGATGATCCTAATGTGGCAAAAGTTATTACAAAAGGCTGGAAACCAATTGGAACTGAGCAAACTGGTGATCATGTGAATTCCTACAGCTCTACAAGTGTAGACTGGCAAGAAAAACGCAAAGCTTTTTCAGCAGCGACAGATATCCCAATCTCAAATACATCACTTTGGTTTGTAGAGCAAGGGGCTGACCCTGCTACTCAAGCAATTGGTACACTTTCTACTAAAGCAAATCCTGATAAAGCTTACCGTGTTTATATTACATGGGTAGACGGTGAAGGATGGCAACCAACAAAAGTAGAAGAGCTAAAAACAAACGACAAAAGATAAAAGCACAGAAGTTAGTTGTTAACGACTGTGCTTTTTTTGGAGGTTACATAATGACAATAGGCATTATTGGAGCAATGGAAGAAGAAGTTGAACTGTTAAAAAACACCATGCCCAGCACAGAAGAAGTAATTATCGGCGGAGCAAAATTTTACATTGGTGAAATTGCTGGTAAAGAAGTTGTGCTTTTAGAATCAGGTATAGGGAAAGTTAATGCTGCCCTTGGTACCACACTTCTAGCAGACCGTTTTAAACCAGAAATTATTATTAACACTGGTTCAGCTGGAGGTATAGGTGAAGGCTTAGCAATTGGCGATGTCATTATATCTGATCGCTTAGCATATGGTGATGTTGATGTTACTGAGTTTGGTTATACATATGGCCAAGTTCCACGTATGCCAGCATTTTATCAAGGCGATGCTGTTCTTTTGAAAAAAGCAGAGACTATTTATCGTGATTATTTTGCAGATAGTGAAAATAAAGCAGTATATGGTCTTGTAATTACAAATGATTCATTTATTATGCGTCCAGATCAACATGAAATTATTCGAACATTTTTCCCGGATGTTAAAGCTGTGGAAATGGAAGCTGCTGCCATTGCGCAAGTAGCCTATCAATTTGATATTCCATTTCTTATCATCCGAGCTATATCGGATTTAGCCAATCAAGAGGCGACAATGTCTTTTGATGAGTTTATTCATTTAGCTGCAAAACAATCAGCTACTTGTATCATCGAATTATTAAAAACAATATAAAAAATCCAGGAGAGAGATTCTCCTGGATTTTTTTATTTTACGTATTCTTCCGTTAAAGTTAGGAAATCTTCTACATCTTTAGCGGCTAGGGCAACTGCTTCTTCCCAGAAATCAGCTTTACGCAAGTCGACTCCAAGATGTTTTTCTGCAAGTTGTTCTGTTGTCATCGAACCCGTATCTTTTAGAAGCGCAATATATTTATCTTCGTAGCTAGCACCTTCCGCTTGTGCTTTGTGATAAATACCAAGCGAGAATAAGTAACCAAAAGTATATGGGAAATTGTAAAATGGTACATCAGCAATATAAAAATGTAGTTTAGAAGCCCAAAATTGTGGATGATATTCATCTAAAGCATCTAAGTAAGCTTCACGTTGCGCTTCCTCCATTAAAGAATTAAGTCTATCAACTGACACTACACCTTGTTTGCGTGCTTCATAAAAATTGCATTCAAAAATAAATCTAGCATGAATATTCATAAAGAAAGCAATACTACGACCAATTTTATCTTCTAGTAAGGTGATTTTTTCTTCTTTTGTTTTGGCATCTTTTACAGAAGCATCGGCAATAATCATTTCAGCAAAAGTAGAAGCAGTTTCCGCAACATTCATTGCGTAATCAGTGTTTTCAAATGGCTCTTCCCGAATAACATGAGAGTGGAAGGCGTGTCCGAGTTCATGTGCAAGAGTTGCCACAGTACCAGGAGCTCCGTCATATGTCATGAAAATCCGGCTTTCTTTTTCGACCGGGAAATCCGTGCAAAAGCCACCAGGACGTTTATTATCACGATCTTCTGCTTCAATCCAACCTTTTTCGAAAGCGGATTTCGCGAAGTTTGCCATTTTCGGGCTGAATTTATTAAATTGTTCGATGATAAAATCTGCGCCTTCTTGATAAGTATATTTTTTTGGTTCGCTTGAGAATACAAGAGGAGCTTCGACATCATAAAAGCTTAATTTTTCAAGCCCAAGCAATTGAGCTTTTCTATCTAAGAATCGGACAAAAGTCGGCTTGTTCGTTTGAATGACGTTCCACATAGATTTTAATGTTTGTTCATCCAAACGATTAATAGCAAGTGGTTCTTCTAAAATATTATCCCATTTACGAATATCATATGTAGCTAAACGGAAACCTGATAAATGATTTAGAGTATCGCTAAATAGACGAGATTCTTCTTGCCAAACACGAGTATATTCTTTGAAAACTGCCTGACGGACTGCGCGATCAGGGTGATTTAATAAGTTCAGAGCTTGTCCAGCAGATACGGACTTTTCTTCCCCGTCAGTAGTAATGTGCATCCGTAGTTTACCAACGATTGTATCATAATGGTCAGACCAACCACGATAACCATCAACAGCTAAAGAATTAATCGCGGCTTCTTGTTCTTTACTGCCTTTTTTACGACGTTTTGTACGAGCTTCACTTAAAATAAAACTAATTTGTGACAAACCATTTTGCTGCATTAGTTCATCCCAAACACGGTCAGATATTTGAGCAAATTTGTCATGCCATTCATCTTCTGCCGTCGATAGGGTAGCCACATATTGATAAATTAACGCAGAAAGTTCATTTGCACGAGTATCATTAACATCGGCTGAAGCAAGACATTCTAAAAAAGAACCAGCAGTTAATAAAACTTTTGAGATGTCCGCATTTTGATTAACCAATAGTAGAAATTCTACTGAAGCTTCGACGTTTTCGGGAACTTCCCACTCAGCTACATTCACGACAAAGCTATCCAAATCAGCTTTTACCTCTTGAAGTGTTTGCTGTAATTCTTCAGAACCACTACCGCCAACATATATATTTTCTAAATCCCAAGTTAATGCATAATCTTTTGACATTCGTCTACCTCCTTAAAAAAATAACATTTCCTTTCATATTATAGCATTTTTCTAAGGTTTTTTTGTAAAATAAGCAGAAAGATGGTAAAATTTATAGATTATTAGTCTAATTGAATGTATGATAGAATAGACTGTACTAAATAAAAGAATGAGGTGCCAATACGTGTTAAAGCAATTCTCACCAGATAAAATGTTGAATACTCCATTTGGAATAACAGCAGATCAGCTTCGTAAAATGGGAAAGACTACTATTTTAACTGATCTCGATAATACGCTGCTTGCTTGGGATCAACTAGATGCAACGGATGAAGTAATCAACTGGTTTACTATATTGAAAGAAGAAGGAATCAAAGTTATGATTTTTTCTAACAATAATGAAGAACGAGTTGCTCGTGTGGCAAAAGCAATTGATGTCCCTTATTTAGCGCGGGCAAAAAAACCCTTAGGCGCTAATTTTCGCTGGGCACTAAAAGAAATGAACGCAACACCAGAAGAAACTGTGATGATTGGTGATCAAATTATGACAGATATATTCGGTGGTAATCGTCAAAAATTAACAACTATTTTTGTTCGTCCTGTAAAACAAACAGACGGTATGGCGACAAAATTAAATCGAATGATGGAAAGTATTATTTTAAAACGGTTAGCAAAGAAAAACCAAATTAAGTGGGAGGAATCACTTTGACAGAAGAAATAAGATGTATTGGTTGTGGGGCCATTATTCAAACAGAAGATCCTGATAAAATCGGCTATGCTCCTAAGTCATCGCTAAATAATGAACAAGTTATTTGTAAAAGATGTTTTCGTCTAAAGCATTACAATGAAATTCAAGATGTGGCGCTAACAGACGATGATTTTTTACGTATTTTAAATCAAATTAGTTCGAAGCAAGCTTTAATCGTCTATGTAGTAGATATTTTTGATTTTGATGGCAGTTGGTTGCCTGGACTTCCTCGTTTTGCAGGAAACAACCCGGTATTACTTGTCGGAAACAAAGAAGACGTTTTACCAAAATCATTAAAACGTGATAAATTAACTCGCTGGATGAGAACTCGTGCAAAAGAACAAGGTTTGGCGGCAACAGATGTTGTTTTAGTCAGCGCTGAAAAAGGGCACGGTTTTGATACTCTTTTAGAAAAGATAGAAGAATTACGAAATGGACAAGATGTGTATGTTGTTGGTTGTACAAATGTTGGTAAATCAACGCTTATCAATCGTATCATCAAACAAGCTTCAGGTGAAAACAATGTGATTACTACGTCGCAATTCCCTGGAACAACACTTGATAAAATCGAAATTCCGCTTGCTGATGGCAATGTACTTGTTGACACACCTGGAATTATAAATCACCATCAAATGGCGCATTTTATCGATACAACAACTTTAAAAGCTATCACACCTAAAAAAGAAGTAAAACCTGCCGTCTTCCAATTAAATGAAGAACAAACTCTATTTTTAGGCGCGCTTGCTCGTTTAGATTACGTGTCAGGTGGAAGAAAATCATTAGTTGTCTATGTATCTAATAATTTACCAATTCACCGAACAAAATTAGAAAAAGCAGATGCATTATATGAAAAACAAGCCGGTTTTGTTCTTCAACCTCCAACAGAAGAAGGGATGAAGACACTTCCTAAGCTCGTACCGTATACCTTTATCGTGAAAGATAAAGCGGATATTGTGTTTTCTGGACTTGGATGGGTGACAATACCTGAAGGCGGCGCAAAAGTCACTGCTTGGGTTCCTGAAGGCGTTAGCGCAACAATCCGGACATCACTCGTGTAAAACTAAGGAGGCCTGGCATTTGGAAAAATATGTTGTTATCGGAAATCCTATTCGTCACTCGTTATCACCAGCTATGCAAAATCGGATTTTCCAAGAACTTGGAATGAACGCGGAGTATAACTCTGTTTTGATAGAAGAAGATACTTTTGAGGTAGAAATAAAAAAATTAATGGATTCTGGAGTGCGCGGATTTAATATCACGACACCATTTAAAGAGCGTATTTTACCATTTTTAGATGAATTAGAGGATTTGGCAGCAGCATCAGGCGCGGTGAATACAGTGCTTAGAAAAGATGGCAAGTGGTATGGATTCAATACAGATGGCAAAGGTTATTTAGAAGGATTAGAAGAAATTCGTTCGATTACAAAAGACGATTCTATTTTAATCACAGGCGCAGGTGGAGCTAGTAAAGCAATTTATCTTGCACTTAAAAGCCATACTGAGGCGAAAATAACCGTTGCCAATCGAACAACAGAAAAAGCGATAGAAATGACGAAAGATAATGATAATCATCATGCCATGACACTAGAACAAGCTGAAAAAGAACTGGCTGATTTTACAATTATTATCCAAACTACTTCTATCGGTCTAGAAGCTTCTAAGAATAAAAGCCCAATTTCTCTTTCTAATTTAACAAAAGGAACAATTTGTTCTGATATTATTTATAATCCAGCCGAAACAGCCTTTTTAAAAGAAGCAAAGAAAAATGGGGCTATTACACAAAATGGCTTACCAATGTTTGTTAATCAAGGGGCACTAGCCTTTGAAATATGGACTGGCATCAAGCCAGAGCGATCACTGATGAAAGAAGCAGTACTCGAACAATTAGGAGGAAACTAATGTTAACAGCTACACAAAAACGTTTTTTAAGAAAAGAAGCACACACGATTCAACCAATTTTCCAAGTAGGAAAGGGAAGCGTGTCACCAAATTTAATTATCCAAGTTAAAGAAGCACTTGAAGCTAGAGAATTAATTAAAATCTCCATTTTGCAAAATTGCGAGGAAGACAAACAAACAGTTGCTGAGAAAATTAGCACACGTGCAGGAGCAGACATCGTTCAAGTTATTGGCAGAACGATTATCCTATACAAACAATCCGTAAATAAGCAACAAATTAAGTTGCCTTAAATTTGGAGGAAACCTGTCATGAAACATAAAGTCGGTATCTTAGGCGGCACATTTGATCCACCACATTTAGCGCACCTCCATATGGCAGAAGAAGCAAAAGCGCAACTCGGTCTTGAAAAAATCCTTTTTCTCCCCAATAAAGTTCCTCCACATAAACAGATTAGTGGTATGGCTTCAAATGAGGAACGAGTGGAAATGCTTCAATTGATGATAGAAGATAGGGATTCTTTTGAAATTGACACTCGCGAGCTTATGCGAACTGGAAAGTCCTATACGTATGATACAATGCGTGATATGATAAGCGAACAGCCAGATACGGATTTTTATTTTATTATCGGCGGGGACATGGTAGAATATTTGCCAAAGTGGTATCATATAGATGACTTAGTAAAAATGGTGACATTCGTTGGGGTTAACCGCCCACTATATCAAAAAGAAGTTCCGTACGATATTGTTAAAATCAATATGCCGGAAACAGCTATTTCTTCAACTGAAATTAGAAATGATATTGAACACGCAGAAGCCTTTTTACCAGAAAAAGTATGGTCATATATAAAGGAGCATCAACTTTATGGAAAGAAATGAAGTGCTAAAAAAAGTAGAAGAAGCTATGCCAACTGCAAGATACAAACACACTTTAGGCGTTGAAAAAGCAGCAATAGAACTCGCAGAACATTATCATATGGATGTAGAAAAGGCGAGAATAACCGCCCTGTTACATGATTATGCGAAATACTATGAAGATGATAAAGCGAGAAAAATCATTGAAGACGAGGGATTTGATCCACGTTTATTACAGTTTCATCGCTCGCTTTGGCACGCTCCAGTTGGCGCATATTTAGCAGAAAAAGAGTTTGGTATTACTGATCCAGAAATCTTGGAAGCTATTCGTCTTCATACGACAGGAAGCGGAGCGATGTCCGATTTCGATAAACTCATCTATTTAGCAGATTATACGGAACCCGGAAGAACATTTCCTGGTGTATATAAAGCACGCAGACTAGCACTGAAATCACTTGATGCAGCAATGTTGTTTGCTTTATCCAATACAATAACGTATTTGATTAAAAAGCAACAATCGGTTTTTCCAGATACACTGGATGCCTATAATTATTTTGTTAATTTAAATTTGGAAGGAGACTATTAATAATTTGAACAGTTATGATACATTAATGCTGACCGCAAAGGCAGCAGACGATAAAAGAGCAGAGGATATTTTAGCACTAGACATGAAGGGGTTATCAAGTTTCGCGGATTATTTTGTTATCTGCCATGGTAATTCAGACAAACAAGTCCAAGCAATTGCTCGTGAAATTAAAGAAAAAGCGCTTGAAAACCAAGTAGATGTAAAACGTTTAGAAGGCTTTGATGCGGCTCAGTGGATTTTAATCGATTTAGGAGATGTTATTATCCATGTATTCCACAAAGAAGAGCGTTCTTACTATAATTTAGAAAAACTATGGGGAGACGCGCCACTTGTGGACGTTTCTGCTGCGTTTATTTCTTAATAACTAACAAAAAACAGGCGGGTAAAAAATCCGTCTGTTTTTTTAAGGAGAAATCGATAATGAGTTATGAATATTTTCCGGGATTCTATGATAGACTCATGGATTCTGAGCTTTATGATGAATGGTTGGAGTTTTCAGCGGACTTTATTGGTGAAACATCAAAAAAAGTACTCGATTTAGCATGCGGTACAGCTGAATTCGCTCTACGATTAAGCTTTTTAGGGCATCAAGTTACTGGTGTGGATTTGTCGAAAGAGATGGTAGCAGTTGCTAAAGAAAAAGTCGCAGCAGCTGAAATAAATCTACCAATTCTAGAGCAAGACATGTCAAAGTTAGCTTTAAATCAAAGCTTCGATGTCATTACATGTTTCTGTGATTCTCTTAATTATTTAGAAACCGAACAAGCACTTGAGAATACTATTAAAGCGGTATCTGCTCACTTAAAACAAAATGGCTTATTTTTATTTGATGTACATTCTGTATTTAAAATAGATCAAGGCTTTAAAGATTATTCTTATGGTGATAGCGATGAGGAAATTTCGATAATTTGGAATTCGTTTCCTGGTGAATATCCCCATTCAGTCGAACATGAACTAACCTTTTACATTTTAGGAGAGGATAACACGTATAATCGGGTCGATGAATTACATAAAGAAAGGACCTATCCAATCACCACATATAAAGAATTATTAAAAAAATACGGTTTTTCGAAAATTGATGTTTACGCTGATTTCAGTCATGAAAATCCAACAAATACCAGCGAAAGAATCTTTTTCGTAGCAAGAAAGTAATTTTCCAAGATTACTTTCTTTTTTTATGTGTTTTTGCTCTAAATAATCGAAAAGGAGTTTTTGGTCGTTTGGCGAATAATATAATTAAAGGCGGTGAAATGGATGATGGAACTACTGAAGAAACACAAAAACTATTTTTTAATAGGAATTGCCATTCTTTGTGCTGGAGTAATTTATATAAGTATCCCAACTTCTCAAACAGATAAGGTTACAGCAAACCAAGCGCTAAATACTGAAGAAAAACCACAAAAAGAGGAAAAAAAGAATGCTACACATATCTATATTGACATCAAAGGAGCAGTCCGAACTCCTGGTGTGTATAAATTACCAGTAGATGCCAGAGTGCAAGATGTTGTGAAAGTAGCAGGAGGACTCACAGAAGATGCGGACAACAGCAAATTAAACTTAGCCGAAAAACTAAAAGACGAAATGAGTATCTATGTTTATAAAAATGGAGAAGCAGGATCAGAGGAAGTAGTAAAAGATGATATAGAATCATCTGAAACAGACAAAAAAGTTAATATTAATAGCGCAACGAAGGTAGACTTACAACAAGTACCCGGAATTGGAGATTCAAAAGCAACAGCTATTATCGAATATCGTGAAAAAGAAGGATTGTTTCAGACAATAGAAGACTTAAAAAATGTTACTGGCATAGGCGAAAAAACAGTTGAAAAATTAAAAGAATATTTGGATGTTAATTAATAAAAGTGGTTGACGAACTTCCTTATAAACACCTATACTAATATTTATCAAATCATAAGGGAGTTTTTAATGTGCAAAGAATCGCATGGGATCAGTTTTTTATGGCGCAAAGTCATCTAATTTCATCAAGGAGCACGTGTACAAGATTAATGGTAGGTGCAACTATAGTACGTGATAAACGTATTATTGCGGGCGGATATAACGGGTCAATAGCTGGCGGAGATCACTGCGCAGAACATGGTTGTTACGTTGTTGATGGCCACTGTATCCGGACTATTCACGCAGAAATGAATGCGATTTTACAGTGTGCTAAATTTGGCGCTTCGACAGATAAAGCAGAATTATACGTAACACATTTCCCTTGTCTCGCTTGTACGAAATCAATCATTCAAGCAGGAATAAAGAAAGTGTATTTCGCTAAAGACTACAAAAACCACCCATACGCTTTAGAACTATTTAATATTGCTGGAGTTGAATTACAAAAAGTAGAATTTGATGAATCTGTTCTTCAAGTTAATAATTGGAATGCAGAAAAAATGCATACTTTAGTAAAAGAAGCAGCAGTGGAAGTGAATATCGAACCAGAAAAAGCAGAACAACTCTATCAAAACATTTCAAATAAATTGAATTAAATAAGGAGGGAACGTTATCGAGCGATATTTAGCTATCATTATTTTAGCTATTATCTGTACTACTTTTACAAGCTCTATCGTTCCCATATGTATTTGTTTGCTCGGCATCGTTGCTTTTATTAAAAAATCCAAAATTATTCTTCTGTTTGTCCTCGTTTATCTCCTAACTTGTTGTTTTTTACTTTTTGTGGAAAAATCAAATGTGTCTTCTTATACAGCTACTGAATTTAACGGAAATTGCCAAATAATCAATGACTTAAAAGTAGATGGTGATAGTTTCCAAGCTGTAGTACGCTGCCAGAAAGAAAAATTCCAATTGAGTTACAAAATATCAACTGAAAAAGAGCAACAAAATCTTAAAAAGCTCACTTATGGCCAATTTATTTCGGTTTCCGCTAAGTTAGAGCCCCCTCAAACAAATCGTAATCAAGCTCAATTTAATTATAAAGAGTATCTTAAAGGTAAAAACATTAACTATATATTACAAGTAAATACACTCTATATTTCTGGACAATCTGCTCCGTCCATACTAATGCGCATTCAAAATATACGTTTATTGATAATGAATCACCTAACTGAAAACATCTCTCCAAAAATAACTCCTTATCTACTAGCGTTAATCACTGGTGAGAAAAATGGCTTTTCACCTGAAATGTATGAAGTATATCAACAAATGGGCGTTGTTCATTTATTAGCTATATCAGGGCTTCATGTTAATTTATTAATCGGATCAATTTATTTTTTATTGTTAAAGCTAGGTATAACAAGGGAGCGAGTCACTATTTCTCTCCTTGTATTATTACCTTTTTACGTTATCCTCACAGGAGCAAGTCCGCCTGTAATTCGAGCAGCGACAATGACTGCTTTACTTTTGCTTTCAGAAAAATATGCTACTAAATTGAGTTCTTTTTCTGTTATTTGTATATCTTTTATCTTGTTTTTTATAATACAACCTCATGTCATTTATGAAGTGGGTTTTCAACTTTCTTATGTTGTATCTTTTGGGATAATTTTGTCATCCCGTCAAATATTAGTAAGGCAACAAAGTCCTTTTGTTAAATCATTGACTATTTCCTTTATCTCAACGATGATGTCTTCTGTTGTTATGATGTATCATTTTTACTCGTTTTCTTGGGTAGGGATTTTCTTTAACCTACTATATGTTCCACTTTTTACAATCATTGTATTACCAGGTTGTTTAGGTGTTTTTTTTCTATCTATTATTTCCCCAACATTAATGAAAATCCCTGAATATATGCTTACTTTTTTGATTCAATTAATGGAAAGTTTAACTAATCTCTTTGCAAAGATACCGCATCAAACTATTATTACTGGCAGACCAAACACTATCATGATCGTGCTAATTATCGTTACAATACTACTATTTTTTTATCAGTGGCAAAAGAAACAATTTCCAATCGGAATCTTTATTTGCTTTTGTTTATTATGTTATTTTTCTAGTTTTAATGTTACTGGCAAGATTAGTTTTATTGACGTCGGGCAAGGAGATAGCATATTAATACAATTACCGAAAAACAAAGGCAATTACCTTATAGATACTGGTGGTGAACTTCTGATGGAGAAAGAAGCTTGGACAAAAAAACGAAAACCTTTCACAATCGGTGGAAGTACTCTCACACCCGTTTTAAAATCAAAAGGAATTAGTAGTTTAGATAAAGTCATCATTACACATAGCGACGCGGATCACATGGAAGGGCTCGATGAACTGCAAAAAAATATTGCCATAAAAGAACTGATTTTTGCAAAAGGGGCAGAAAATAAAGCCATTATGAGAGAAGCTCTTAAGACTATGCCAAAAGTAAAACAAACGATTATTTTAGCCGGAGCACAGTGGCAAGTTGGTCAAAATAAATTTGAATGTTTGTATCCAAATGAAATGGGAGAAGGCGGAAACGATGATTCTATTGTTTTAAAAGCAATATTGGATAATAAGACATGGATTTTCACAGGAGATTTAGAAGCAAGCGGAGAAAAGGCGCTTTTAGATAAATCGATTAAGGCCGATATTTTAAAAGTTGGGCATCATGGAAGTAAAACGTCAACCTCTAAAGCATTCGTCAATCAAGTAAAGCCAACTTATGCAATTATTTCTTGTGGTTTAAAGAACCGTTTTGGCCATCCTCATAAAGAAACGATAGACACGTTAGAGGAAGCAGATGTAATGATTTTACGAACTGATCTACAAGGAGAAATAATCTATACATTTGGAAAGGGCTTCGAAACCACTTTGAAATAAAACTTGCTATCTCTTATTTCATGTTTTACCATAGAAAGAGAAATAAGAGTGAAGCGAGGCGAAATGAATGCTGCCAGAATGGAAACAGATACGCTCCAAAAAAATAACTCCTGTGTATTTAATCATTGGGACAGAAGATTATATTATTAACGAGACAAAGCAACTTTTAATAGATAATATTTTAGATGGGGAAGAAGTCGAGTTTAATTATGCTAATTTAGATTTAGAAGAAATGCCAATTGAAGTAGTTATTCAAGAAGCCGAAAGTATGCCGTTTTTTGGCGATAAGCGCCTAGTAATGGCAAATAATCCGATGTTCTTAACCACCGAAAAAAGTAAAAACAAAGTAGAACACGACACTGCAAAGTTAGAAGCTTATTTAAATGAGCCGGTAGACTACTCTGTATTATGTTTTGTGGCACGGGTAGAAAAATTAGATGAACGTAAAAAACTTACCAAACTACTCAAAAAAACTGCTACAGTAATAGAAGCGAAACGACCTAATGAAAATGAACTGAAGAAATGGCTTGAAGCAAAACTAAACGAGAACAATATGCATATGTCTCAAGAGGCGATTACTCGGCTTATTGAACTTACAAGTGGTCAATTAACGACAGCAATGAATGAATTACAAAAACTTATGTTGTATTGCTTTGACACTAAAGAAATCACGGTGCAGGATGTCGAATCTCTAGTCGTTCGTTCTCTCGAGCAAAATATTTTCTTATTGCTAGATAAGATGATTGCGATGGATATTGGTGGGGCACTTAGAATTTATTACGACTTGTTAAAACAAAAAGAAGAACCTATCAAGATATTAGCTTTAATTTCTAGCCAATTTCGCTTGTTAAATCAATTAAAGTTACTTGAGCAACAAGGTTATTCACAACAACAAGCTGCAACTAAATTAAAAGTACATCCGTTTCGTGTGAAATTAGCGTCTAAACAAGCAAAGAATTTCTCAGAGCTACAATTAAATCAAGCTTTAAAACGATTGGCTGAAATAGATCTTGAAATGAAAACAGGCTTCGGTGATAAAGAACAGAAGTTAGAATGGTTTTTATTTGAATTACAGGATAATCGCCAAAAAACTGTATAAAAAATAGCTTTGTCTCCTGAGGACAAAGCTATTTTAAAAACAAAAAACACCACACAAGGTGTGATGTTTTATACCTAAATGGTATTATTTAGCTAATTTAGCAGCTAAGCGAGATTTGTTGCGAGCAGCATTGTTTTTGTGAATCAATCCTTTGCTCACAGCGCTATCTAATTTTTTCGATGCTTCTACGTAAAGATCTTTCGCGTTGTCCGCGTTGTTTGCAGCTGCTTCATCAAATTTTTTGATAGCAGTACGCATTGCAGAACGTTGAGATGCATTACGGCTGTTGCGAGTTTCAGCAGTTTTTACACGTTTAATTGCAGATTTAATATTTGGCATTCCATTCACCTCCGTCCAAACTAATGAGGTAGTATTTATTTCATATAACATACCTTTTTAAATTATATCAGAACAAATGCTATTATACCGAAAACACAGCCATATTGCAATAATACTTTCTATTTTATTTTAAATTTATCCGTAATTAATAAAGAAGTCATTGAATGTTAAGCGTTCTACTGATATAATCAAGGATAGCTTGCCATCGGATTTATGCGATGAGTTCTAATCAGGAGCTGGGGAAATGAACAAAGAAGAAATGAATGCAAGACAAAAGAAAATTAGAAACTTTTCGATTATCGCGCACATAGATCATGGTAAATCTACACTCGCTGATCGGATTTTAGAACAAACAGGTGCTTTGACGCATCGTGAAATGAAAAATCAGCTACTAGATTCGATGGATTTAGAACGTGAACGCGGGATAACCATAAAATTAAATGCTGTACAATTAAAATATAAAGCAAAAGACGGAGAAACGTATATCTTTCATTTGATCGATACACCGGGACACGTCGATTTCACTTATGAAGTATCTAGAAGTTTAGCCGCATGTGAAGGTGCTATTTTAGTAGTAGACGCTGCGCAAGGTATCGAAGCGCAAACACTGGCAAACGTTTATTTAGCTCTAGATAATGATTTAGAAATTTTACCTGTAATTAATAAGATTGATTTGCCAGCAGCAGATCCAGAAAGAGTTCGTGCTGAAATTGAAGATGTTATTGGCTTGGATGCATCAGATGCTGTCCTTGCTTCTGCAAAATCAGGCATCGGGATTGAAGACATCCTTGAACAAATAGTTGAAAAAGTACCAGAACCATCTGGTGACGTAGATAAACCACTTAAAGCACTTATTTTTGACTCTGTTTTTGATGCATATCGTGGTGTAATAGCTAATATCCGTATTATGGATGGCGTTGTAAAAGCTGGCGACAGAATTAAAATGATGTCAAACGGCAAAGAGTTTGAAGTTACAGAAGTTGGTGTTTTCTCTCCAAAAGCAACACCACGTGATGAGCTCCTTGTTGGTGACGTTGGTTACTTAACAGCTGCAATCAAAAATGTTGGAGATACTCGAGTGGGTGATACAATTACACTCGCGAACAATCCTGCTGAAGAAGCTCTTGACGGATACCGCAAATTAAATCCAATGGTTTATTGCGGACTTTATCCAATTGACTCTTCCAAATATAACGATTTGCGTGATGCACTTGAAAAATTAGAACTCAATGATTCAGCTTTACAATTTGAAGCAGAGACTTCTCAAGCATTAGGTTTTGGATTCCGTTGTGGATTTTTAGGTCTACTACACATGGAAATTATTCAAGAAAGAATTGAGCGCGAATTTAATATCGATTTAATTACTACGGCCCCAAGTGTTATTTACCACGTGAATTTAACAGATGGATCTAATATTGTGGTCGATAACCCAGCTGATATGCCTGAACCTGGCGTAATTGAAAGCGTGGAAGAACCATACGTTAAAGCAACTGTCATGGTTCCAAATGATTATGTTGGTGCGGTAATGGAACTTGCACAAAACAAACGGGGGAACTTCATTACGATGGAGTACTTGGATGATATTCGCGTTAGTATTGTGTACGAAATCCCACTATCTGAAATAGTATACGACTTCTTCGACCAATTAAAATCATCTACAAAAGGCTATGCGTCCTTTGATTATGAATTAATTGGCTATAAAGCTTCTAAACTTGTGAAAATGGATATTCTTTTAAATGCAGAAAAAGTGGATGCACTTAGCTTTATCGTTCACCGTGATTTTGCCTACGAGCGTGGAAAAATCATTGTGGAGAAATTAAAAGAACTTATTCCAAGACAACAATTTGAAGTACCTATTCAAGCAGCAATTGCAACAAAAATTGTTTCTCGTTCCACTATTAAAGCTCTACGTAAAAACGTACTTGCTAAATGTTATGGTGGGGACGTATCGCGTAAACGAAAACTCTTAGAGAAACAAAAAGAAGGTAAAAAACGAATGAAACAAATCGGTTCCGTTGAAGTACCGCAAGAAGCTTTCATGGCAATCTTGAAAATGGACGAATCGAAATAATAACAAAGATTGTGCTAAGAGCGAATATGTTCATAGCACAATCTTTTTATGTTAAAAGCGAAACCTCCACATATGCACTAAAAAATATGTTAAACTGACTAGTGGACAACGAAGCAAATTTTAAGTGCAAGGAATTGATAAAAATGATAAATACGAATCTATCGAGTAATGAAAGTTCAGCGGTATATATCCATATTCCGTTTTGCGAACACATTTGCTATTACTGCGATTTTAATAAAGTATTCTTAGAAGGACAACCAGTCGATGAATACGTAGATTTACTAATAAAAGAAATGGAAATGACTGCTGCAAAAGGTCCCATCGCTCCGGTTGACACGGTTTTTGTGGGCGGCGGAACACCTACGACCTTAAATGAGGCGCAAATTGCAAGACTTTGCACAGCTATCCAAGAAATTTTACCACTCAAAAATGAAATTGAGTTTTCCTTTGAAGCAAATCCAGGAGATCTTTCTATATCCAAATTACAAGCGATGCAAGATTATGGTGTCAATCGCATTAGTATGGGTGTTCAAAGTTTCAATAACGAGCTTCTTAAAAAAATTGGTCGCATTCATACCGTGAAAGATGTATACCAATCTGTTGAAAACATGCGCAAAGTTGGTTTTGAAAATGTAAGTATTGATTTGATTTTTAGTTTGCCAGGTCAAACAGAGGCTGACTTTAAAGACACTTTAAAACAAGCACTTGATTTAGACTTACCTCACTATTCAGCATACTCACTAATTATTGAACCAAAAACGATTTTTTACAACCTTATGCAAAAAGGAAAACTATTCCTACCTGGCCAAGATGCCGAAGCAAACATGTATGATTTATTACTAACAGAAATGGAAAAACACGGTCGGAAACAATATGAGATTAGTAATTTCGCGAAAGAAGGCTTTCAAAGCAAACACAATATTACTTACTGGAGCAATGAGCATTATTACGGGTTTGGCGCCGGAGCACATGGATATGTCGGCAACACCCGTTATAGCAATTTTGGTCCAATAAAAAAATACATGGAACCATTACAAGAAAATAAACTTCCTACATTCCAACAAAAAGAACTTACTTTAAAAGAAAAAATGGAAGAAGAAATGTTTTTAGGCCTTAGAAAAGTAGACGGAGTTAATAAAATTCACTTCAAGCAAAAATTCGGTCAAGATTTAGATACGACTTTTGCGCATGCTATTCAAAAAACTACTGCAAAAGGCTGGCTTGAAAATAACGAAGAAAATGTGGCACTTACAAGAAGCGGAAGATTTTTAGGAAATAATGTTTTTCAAGAATTTCTCTAAAACCGCATCATTTGACCTTTTTTGACCAAACAATCCTACTTTAGTCTGAAATCGAGTGTTTTCGGTTGACTAAGCTAGAATTGTTTGGTAAATTTATACTTGTATTTAGCACTTGACGTTATTGAGTGCTAAAAGAGGTGATAGATATGTTAACAGAAAGACAACTTCTGATTTTCCGTGCCATCATCGATCATTTCACTTGGACTATTCAGCCGGTTGGATCGAAAAATTTGCTGAAAGAAAAAAGTTTGCCTTATAGTTCAGCGACTATCCGTAATGAGATGGGTGTCCTTGAAGAATACGGTTTTATTGAAAAAACACATTCTTCGTCCGGACGTGTTCCTTCTGAGAAAGGGTATCGCTTCTATGTCGATTATTTGCTCCAGCCCAAGAAGCTAGACAAATCCGACAGACAAATGATTCGTTCTTTCTTTTCAGAGAATTATTACGAAATGGAAGGACTCATCCAAAATTCAGCATTAATGTTATCCGATTTAACCAATTACACGTCCATCTTGCTTGGTCCAGAAGCAACGAAAAATCATTTAAGTGGCTTTAGATTTGTACCAATAAATAATTTCCAGGCAATGCTCATTTTAATTACCGATCAAGGGCATGTTGATAACCATCTTGTGACAATACCCGAGGGCACAACGCTTTCTGATATTGAACGAATGGTCAACATTTTAAACGAACGGTTAGTTGGGCTTTCACTGGATGATTTAAAAGTACAAATACCAATGGAAGTAAAAGAACTACTTGGAAAGCATGTTAGAAACTATGAAAGCTTTATGCATGTCTTTTCTGATTCTTTTGCCCAGGCCAGCCAGCAAAAAGTGTATTTTGGCGGAAAAACGAACATCTTAAATCAACCAGAATTTCATGATATTAATAAAGTCCGTGAGATGCTCCATTTGATGGAAGAAGAACAAGATGTATATGAGTTGTTTAGGGATATTCCCGACGGCCTACAAGTTAAAATTGGCCGTGAAAACAATAATAGTCTAATGGAAGATTGTAGTATCATTACAGCAACATACAATATTGCTGGCGAACGTGTTGGCGGTATTGTGCTCCTAGGTCCAACAAGAATGGAATATAGCAGAATGATGGGCTTAGTTGATGTAATGAGTCGAGATTTAACCGATGTGTTAACCAAACTTTATCGTGATAACCAAAATTAGGAAGGCTGAAAAAGCATAAGTTTTTTCAGGAGGTGGCTACAGTGTCTGAGAAAAAGAACAAAAAAGAAAAACTAGCTGAGGAAATCGAACAAGAAGAATTAAATAGTTTAGATGAATCAGAAGAAACAGTGGAAGAAGAAGCGACAGAAGAAACTTTAACAGAAGAACAAGCCAAAATTTTAGAGCTTGAAAACAAACTAGATGAAGTTGAAAATCGTTATCTTCGCATGCAAGCGGATTTTGAAAATGTCAAAAAAAGACATATTGCTGACCGCGATGCTAGCCAAAAATACCGTTCGCAAAGCCTAGCGCAAGATTTACTTCCTGCACTAGATAGTTTTGAAAAAGCTCTTGCAACGACTTCTGATCAAGAAGAAGTGAAACAAATTCTAAAAGGAATGGAAATGGTATACAACCAAATTCTTGTTGCTTTTGAAAAAGAAGGTATTGAGGTTATTCCGGCTGTCGGCGAACAATTTGACCCGAACTTCCATCAAGCCGTGATGCAAGATAGTGATGAAAATGCAGGTAGTAATGAAATCACTGCTGAACTTCAAAAAGGTTATAAATTAAAAGACCGGGTTATTCGCCCATCGATGGTAAAAGTGAATCAATAAAAAATAATTACTGAATAACAGGAGGAAATAACAATGAGTAAAATTATCGGAATTGACTTAGGAACAACAAACTCTGCAGTAGCAGTATTAGAAGGCGGAGAAGCTAAAATTATCCCTAACCCAGAAGGCGCACGTACAACACCTTCTGTAGTTGGTTTCAAAAACGGCGAACGCCAAGTTGGTGAAGTAGCGAAACGTGCTGCTATTACAAACCCAAATACAATTAGTTCTATTAAACGTCACATGGGTACTAACTATAAAGAAACAATCGAAGGAAAAGATTACTCACCACAAGAAATCAGTGCAATCATTTTACAATATCTAAAAAGCTATGCAGAAGACTACCTTGGTGAAACTGTAGATAAAGCTGTTATTACAGTTCCAGCTTACTTCAACGATGCACAACGTCAAGCAACAAAAGATGCTGGTAAAATCGCTGGTCTTGAAGTAGAACGTATTATCAACGAACCAACAGCAGCAGCTCTTGCTTACGGTATGGATAAAACAGAAACAGACCAAACAATTCTAGTATTTGACCTTGGTGGCGGTACTTTTGACGTATCTATCCTTGAATTAGGTGACGGCGTATTTGAAGTACACTCAACTGCTGGTGATAACGAATTAGGTGGAGATGACTTCGATAAAAAAATCATCGACTACCTAGTAGCAGAATTCAAAAAAGACAATGGTATTGACTTAAGCCAAGATAAAATGGCGCTTCAACGTTTGAAAGATGCAGCTGAAAAAGCGAAAAAAGATCTTTCTGGCGTAACAAGCACACAAATCTCCTTACCATTTATCACAGCTGGAGAAGCTGGTCCACTTCACTTAGAAGTAACCCTTACTCGTGCTAAATTTGATGAATTAACACATGACTTAGTTGAACGTACTATTGCGCCAACTCGTCAAGCATTAAAAGATGCAAACCTATCTGCAAGCGATATTGACCAAGTAATCTTAGTTGGTGGATCTACTCGTATCCCTGCAGTTCAAGAAACAATCAAAAAAGAATTAGGCAAAGAACCTCATAAAGGTGTAAACCCGGATGAAGTTGTAGCAATGGGTGCTGCAATTCAAGGTGGCGTAATCACTGGTGATGTAAAAGACGTTGTACTACTTGACGTAACTCCATTATCCCTTGGTATTGAAACAATGGGTGGCGTTATGACTACACTTATCGAACGTAATACAACTATCCCAACATCTAAATCACAAACTTTCTCTACAGCAGCTGATAACCAACCAGCAGTAGATATTCATGTACTTCAAGGTGAACGTCCAATGGCAAAAGACAACAAAACATTAGGTCGTTTCCAATTAGCGGATATTCCACCAGCACCACGCGGAATTCCACAAATCGAAGTATCTTTTGACATCGATAAAAATGGTATCGTAACAGTTCGTGCAAAAGATCTTGGAACTGGTAAAGAACAAAACATCGTTATTAAATCTTCTTCTGGCCTAACTGATGAAGAAATTGAAAAAATGGTTCAAGACGCAGAAGCTAATGCTGAAGAAGATAAAAAGAACAAAGAAAACGCTGAACTTCGCAACAATGCAGACCAATTAGTATTCACTGTCGATAAAACTTTGAAAGAACTAGAAGGCAAAGTTGAAGAAGAAGAAGTGAAAAAAGCAGAAGCAGCTCGTGATGAACTACAAGAAGCTCTTAAAGGTGAAGATTTCGAAGCTATCAAAGAAAAAACAGACAGCTTAAACGAAATCGTTCAAAACCTATCTGTTAAATTATACGAACAAGCTGCAGCAGAACAACAAGCAGCAGGTGGCGCAGAAGGTCAAGAAGCTCCTCAAAATGACGATGTAGTAGATGCTGAATTTGAAGAAGTAAATGACGACGACAAAGAAAACAAATAATCTTTTTAAAGGTAAGGATAATGAGTCAAAGTCTACTGTGGCTTTGGCTTTTTATCTGAAATAAAGTTTTTACAACATCTCTTTCAAATGTTACAATACGTTAGGACTATAAAAATCTATCATGGACAGGAGTGATGGCGGATGGCAAAACGAGATTACTATGAAGTGCTTGGTATTTCCAAAAGCGCCTCAGCGGACGAAATAAAAAAAGCTTACCGGAAACTGTCCAAACAGTATCATCCGGACATAAATAAAGAAGCAGGCGCTGATGAAAAATTTAAAGAAATATCAGAGGCTTATGAAGCATTAAGTGACCCACAAAAACGTGCGCAATATGATCAATATGGACACGTAGATCCAAACCAAGGCTTCGGCGGCGGTGCTGGTGGCGGTTTTAGCGGCGGGGGATTCTCTGGATTTGAAGACATCTTTGACACATTCTTCGGTGGCGGAGGACGCCAACAAGACCCTAACGCACCAAGACAAGGTAGCGATTTACAATATACGATGCGCCTTAAATTCAAAGAAGCTATTTTTGGTAAAGATGCGGAAATCGAAATTCCTCGCGAAGAAAACTGTGATACTTGTCACGGCTCTGGCGCAAAACCTGGAACTACACCAGAAAAATGTAGCCATTGTGGAGGTAAAGGTTCTATTAACGTGGAACAAAATACCCCATTCGGTCGCGTAGTCAATAAACGCACATGTCAATACTGTAATGGTACTGGTAAAGAAATCAAAGAAAAATGTCCAACTTGTCACGGTAAAGGCCGCGTGACTAAAACGAAAAAAATCAAAGTGAAAGTTCCGGCTGGTGTGAATGACGGACAACAAATGCGCGTATCTGGCGAAGGAGAAGCTGGTATTAACGGCGGACCAAACGGCGATTTATATGTTGTATTTGTTGTGATTCCAGATGAGTTTTTCGAACGAGAAGCTGACGACATTTATGTAGAAGTGCCAATCACGTTCGTACAAGCTACCCTAGGTGACGAAATCGATGTACCAACTGTGCACGGTAAAGTTCGCCTCAAAATCCCTAGTGGTACACAAACAGGGACAACCTTCCGCTTACGAGGTAAAGGTGTTCCGCATCTTCGTGGAAACGGAACAGGTGATCAACATGTAATCGTCAAAGTAATCGTTCCGAAAAAACTAGATGATAAACAAAAAGAAATCTTACGAGAATTTGCTTCCACTACTGGAGACAAAGTAGACGAACAAACATCTGGATTTTTTGACAAAATGAAACGAGCTTTTAAAGGCGATTGATGAACGTAGAGGTCGATAGTTGTGCGAGAAGCAACCATCGACCTTTTCTACATACTAAAGGAGTGTTGAAAAATGGAATGGTCAGAAGTAGAAGTCCATACAACAAACGAAGCAGTGGAGCCAGTTGCAAATGTTTTAACGGAGTTCGGGGCAGCGGGAGTTTCTATTGAAGATGTAGCAGACTTTTTACGCGAACGAGAAGACAAATTCGGTGAAATTTATGCATTAAAACGAGAAGATTATCCAGAAGATGGCGTTATCATCAAAGCTTACTTCTTAAAAACCACGGAATTTGTCGAGCAAATCCCAGAAATCGAAAAAACTTTGAAGAACCTTACAACCTTTGATATTCCTCTTGGTAAATTTCAATTTGTTGTGAACGATGTAGACGATGAAGAATGGGCAACTGCTTGGAAAAAATACTATCATCCTGTTCAAATCACAGACCGTATTACGATTGTACCAAGTTGGGAATCTTATACACCATCTGCTAACGAAATAATCATTGAGCTAGATCCAGGAATGGCTTTCGGTACTGGGACACATCCGACAACACAACTTTGTATCCGCGCGCTAAGTGATTATTTACAACCAGGTGATGAACTCATTGACGTTGGCACGGGTTCCGGTGTGTTAAGTATCGCTAGCGCCAAACTTGGAGCAAAATCCATTTTAGCAACAGACCTCGACGAAATTGCTACTCGCGCTGCAGAAGAAAATATTCGTTTAAATAAAACAGAAAATATCATTACCGTAAAGCAAAATAATCTCCTTCAAGATATTAATAAATCCGATGTAGATATTGTCGTAGCCAACATTTTAGCAGAAGTTATTTTGCTTTTCCCGGAAGATGTTTATAAAGCACTTAAACCAGGCGGAATTTTCATTGCTTCAGGAATTATTGAAGACAAAGCCAAAGTAGTAGAAGAAGCGCTGAAAAACGCTGGGCTTATCATCGAAAAAATCGAGCAACAAGGGGACTGGGTTGCGATCATTTCCAAACGAGGAGTGGAATAAATGCAACGTTATTTTGTAACTTATGAGCTAGAAAACGATAACGATACCCTAAGCATTACAGGAGAAAATTTTCATCATATTGCACGTGTTATGCGGATGAAAGAATCCGACCAAGTATTCATTGTTTTTCCGAGCAAAAAAACATGTATCGCGGCTATTACGGCAATAAATGAGGAAGAGGTATTGTTAAATCTAGTAAAATGGCTAGAAGAAGATACTGAATTGCCTATTGAAATCACTATTGCAAGCGGCCTACCGAAAGGCGACAAACTAGAACTCATCATTCAAAAAAGTACAGAACTAGGTGCACACAAATTCATTCCCTATAAAGCCGAACGTTCTGTGGTGAAATGGGATGATAAAAAAGTCATCAAAAAAATCGAGCGCCTTCAAAAAATTGCGCAAGAAGCAGCTGAACAATCGCACCGAACTGTCATTCCAGAAGTTCATTATGCTGCTAGTTTCAAAGAATTAATGTTTGACCATGTTCATTATGACTATGTTATTGCCGCCTATGAAGAGAGTGCCCGAGAAGGTGAGGATAGTGCGCTTGCTAGTTTATTTCAAACAATGAAGCCTGGTGAGTCTGTTTTGTGTATTTTTGGACCAGAAGGCGGCATTAGTGAAAAAGAGCTGTTGCTTCTTCAAGAAGTAAATGCCAAACTTGCCGGACTCGGCCCAAGAATTTTAAGAACAGAAACTGCTCCGCTCTATGTATTATCAGCTGCTTCATTCTATTTTGACCTTTACAAAAATAAAAATCGTTAACATTTCAAAGTTTTATGCGAAAGTTAACGATTTCATGTTGACGATGCCCAATGTTTCGTATATAATTTTTAATGAGTGAATGCTTATCTGCATTACTTCAGAATAATTCATAATTTATTTTCCGTTATGTCCTATTCTGGAACTTAAATGAAGGATTTAAGTGAGTGCATGTAAGTGCCGGAGGGAGGGAAAGAGAGATGTCAAAAACAGTAGTTCGTAAAAACGAATCGCTTGAAGATGCTCTTCGTCGCTTTAAACGTACTGTTTCCAAAAGTGGAACTTTGCAAGAATCCAGAAAGCGCGAATTTTATGAAAAACCAAGCGTAAAACGTAAGAAAAAATCCGAAGCAGCAAGAAAACGCAAATTCTAATTAAAAGGCGATGATTTCGTTGACACTGCTTGACAAGTTAAATGAAGATATGAAGCAAGCGATGCGCGATAAAGAAAAAGAAAAACTTTCCGTTATTCGCATGTTAAAAGCAGCTTTACAAAACGAAGCAATTCACCAAGGTGTGAAAGATCTTACTCCGGATGATGAAGTAACCGTGATTTCCCGCGAACTCAAACAACGCAGAGATTCTCTAGCCGAGTTTGACAAAGCAGGACGTAGCGACCTTTCTGATAAAGTCCGTTCCGAGATTGTCATTGTTGAGGACTATGCTCCTAAACAATTGACTCCTGAAGAGCTTGAGAACATTGTGAAAGCAACTATCGAAGAAGTTGGCGCATCTAGTAAAGCTGATTTCGGCAAAGTAATGTCCGCAATTATGCCTAAAGTAAAAGGCAAAGCTGACGGCGGTGCTGTTAACCAATTCGTAAAAAAATATCTTTCATAAACTAATTCAAACTAGTTTTGAAAACATTAAAAAACAGGGTTTCTTCATATTTTATGAAGGAAATCCTGTTTTTTTTATACATACATTTGGAAGAAATTAAAGCTATCCATCGCTTCGTTTTTCAAGCAAGGGAATTTCGTGTATAATATAACTAATCAAGGCACTTATAACAGGTGAAGGGGTTAGCCAATGCTAAATGAATTTAATGAAGTAGTCGAATTATCGGATGACACAAACATCCAAGATTTATTCGGCAATAATAATAAGAATATCGAACTTTTAGAAGAATTGCTTCAAGTAAAAATTATTACGCGGGGAGAAGCACTTTCTATCACTGGAGAAGAAGAAGCTGTCCAGCACACTATTGCTGTTTTAAACGAACTTATCTTAACTGTAAAACGCGGCATTCATATTGATGGCCGTGATATAGCTCAAGCAGTAAAAATGCAAAGAAATGGCACACTCATATATTTCCATACTCTTTTTGAAGAAGAAATCACTAAAAACGCCAAAGGAACACCTATTAGACCTAAAACATTTGGCCAAAGAACTTACATTCAAATGATAAAAAAACATGATATCGTTTTTGGTGTCGGACCAGCAGGAACAGGAAAAACCTATCTTGCCGTTGTAATGGCAGTAGACGCATGGAAAAAAGGAAAAGTTAGCAAAATCATTTTGACTAGACCGGCCGTTGAAGCAGGTGAAAGCTTAGGTTTTCTACCAGGTGACTTAAAAGAAAAAGTAGATCCTTATTTACGACCTGTATACGACGCGCTATACGATATTTTTGGTACAGAGCATACAACAAGATTAATGGATCGCGGCGTTATTGAGATAGCTCCTCTGGCTTATATGAGGGGACGTACACTGGATCATGCTTTTGTTATCCTAGATGAGGCGCAAAACACTACCATTGCTCAAATGAAAATGTTTTTAACACGTCTTGGTTATGACTCTAAAATGATTGTCAACGGTGATATGACACAAATTGATTTACCAAAAGGTGCAACTAGTGGTCTTGTTAACGCGGAACAAGTTTTAAAAGATGTTAAAGACATTGGTTTTGTTTACTTTGAACACCATGATGTAGTAAGACATCCTTTAGTAGCTGAAATTATTAAAGCGTACGAAGGGAAACAAAATTAGAAAGGAGACAAAGATGTGAAGCTAGCCAAGAAATGGAAAGATTGGTACATCGAAAGTGGAAAAAAATACCTTTTCCCACTTCTCCTTATTTGTTTTGCTGTCGTAGCGTATTTCCTTGTCTGCCAAATGACAAAACCGGAATCGTATAATGTAAAGCTATTTCAAGTAGCTGAAAAAACGATTCGATCACCACAGACTGTTGAAGATACGGAGAAAACAAAAGAAGAACGGACTAAGGCAAGTAATGCTGTAGAAGATGTGTATGTTTACAACCGTGAAACAGGACAAAATCGAGTAGCATTAATTCAAAGTCTATTCGCTTATGTAATTGAAGTGAATTCTGAAGCAGAAGAAAATGATAAGAAAAATAAAGAAAAAGCAGCAAAAGATAAAGAACCAGCCCCAGCACCAACTACAACAGAAACTAAATTAAAAAACTTAAAAAGCAAATTATCAAGCAATGTATCTGAAAAAATTACTTCGAATATATCAGATGAAGTTTTTACTACTTTAATTGAGGCTGATAGCAAAGATTTTAATGTAATGGAAGACGTTATTACAACCGAAGTAGCGAAAACAATGGAAAATAAAATCCGTGATGAAAATCTCAATGCCGCAAAGATAAGAGCACGAGATGACATCGAATTGTCTGCTATATCTTCTTATTACAAAAACGTATCCAAAGTGCTTGTCTCATACGCAATTGTCCCAAATGAAATTTATAATGAAGAACAAACTGATGAACGGCGCAAAGAAGCTGCCCAATCTGTGGTTCCAGTGAAAATTTTACAAGGTCAAGTAATCGTGCAAGAAGGGCAAATTGTAGACCGAGAGACCTATCGTCAGTTAAACATGCTACATCTATTAGATCAAAAAATGCCAGTCAAACAATATGCTGGCTTTGCCGTTTTTATTATTGCACTTGCAGCACTTCTATTCTTATATACAAAAAAACAAACCATTTCAAAAGCAAAAAAAATGCAAACGATGTTGATTTTTTCTTCTGTATATGTCGTTTCTTTATTCATGTTAATGATTATTTTGTTTTTAGAAAATCAGAATATATCTAATATCGCCTTTTTATTCCCAGCAGCATTTGCACCGATGATACTTAAAATCTTACTGAATGAGAAGTATGCCTTTTTAAGTGTGCTATATATTGCTGTAACTAGTTTGTTTGCATTTCAAAATGATTCAACTAGTGGAATTGCGATTTTCATTTTATTAAGTGGAATTACGAGTGTAGTAGCTTTACGGGATTATAGTCGACGTTCTGCCATCATGTTTTCAGGCTTTATGGTAGGTTTAATCAATATGGTATATGTCTTGATTTTATTGTTAGTTAATAATAGTACGCTACTTCAAGTGTCTACTTTAATGGCAATTGGTTATGCCTTTTTAGGGGGATTTGGTGCATTTATTCTCGGTGTCGGAGTTATTCCACTCTTTGAAACTATTTTTGGTTTATTAACTACGAGCCGATTAGTAGAACTAGCGAATCCGAATCATCCACTGCTCAAGAAAATATTAATGAAAGCTCCAGGAACTTATCACCACAGCATGATGGTTGCGAATTTAGCTGAAGCATGTGCGGATAAAATTGGAGCAAATAGTTTACTTGTCCGCGTTGGTTGTTTTTATCATGATATTGGTAAAACATTACGTCCGCCGTATTTTGTGGAGAACCAATTACAAGGAATCAACCCGCATGATAGGCTGACACCAGAGCAAAGTCGTGATATAATTCTTTCGCATACTAAAGACGGGGCGGAAATATTAAAAGAAAATCATATGCCTCAACCGATTATTGACATTGCTTTACAACATCATGGGACAACGTTACTTAAATACTTTTATTATAAAGCTAAAGAAACAAACCCGGATGTAAAAGAAGCAGATTTCCGTTATAGTGGGCCAAAACCTCAAACAAAAGAAATTGCGATAATCAATATTTCTGATAGTGTGGAAGCGGCTGTTCGTTCTTCCTCAGAACCTACAATGGCCAAAATAACAGAAATTATCGATGGAATTATTAAAGATCGTTTCCTAGATGGGCAATTTACTGAATGCGATATTACCATCAAAGAAATTAAAATTATTCGTGACACTCTAATTGCCACATTGAACGGAATATATCATCAACGAATTCAATATCCTGATGACAAAGATTGAAATAGGAGGACAAAAGATGACGGTCTTAGAAATAGACTTACTGGATGAAACAAATAATTTACCAGATGAAGATAAACAGCTAGTTGAAAACATTCTGCAATTTGCAGCCGGTTATTTAAAAATCGAGGAAGGCACTGAACTCTCTCTTACATTTACGACAAACGAAGGCATTCAAGAGATAAATCGAGAGTATCGCAATAAAGACCAAGCAACAGATGTTATTTCGTTTGCGCTAGAAGAAATGGGCGACGGCGAAACAGAAATTGACTGGGGAGATTTTGACCTCGAGACTCCACGAATGCTCGGTGATATTATCATTTCAACTGAAAAAGCAGAAGAACAAGCGAAAGATTACGGACATACAAAAGCAAGAGAATTAGGTTTTCTAGCAGTTCACGGATTACTGCATTTGCTTGGTTATGATCATATGGAGCCTGACGAGGAAAAAGTAATGTTTGGCTTACAAAAAGAAGTGTTGGATGCTTATGGACTCGAAAGATAGAAAGTATAAACGTAGTAAAAACTATGCAGAGTCCTTTCAGCACGCTTTTACCGGACTGAAAACTGCTTTTTTAGAAGAACGAAATATGAGGTTTCATACATTTGCGGCACTTGCGGTAGTTATTTGTGGCTTTTTCTTTCATGTGACTAGATCTGAATGGATTTTATTAATTCTATCTATTTTTGGTGTATTAACGTTAGAAATGGTCAATACAGCAATTGAAAGAGCCGTGGATGTTGCAACAGAGCAATACATTGATGAAGCGAAAAAAGCAAAAGATGTTGCTGCTGGTGCGGTTTTACTTGCGGCAGTCGTGGCAAGTTTTATCGGACTAATTATATTCATACCATACTTTTGTCAGATGTTTTTATAAAAAGAAGGGATTGTGACTTGGTAAATGAAAGAAAATAATTTTATCTCACTCGCTAAACAAGCAAGAGAATTTGCGTATGTTCCTTACTCGAAATTTCCAGTTGGAGCAGCTCTTGTAACGAAAGATGATGAAGTCGTGTTAGGTTGTAATATCGAAAATGCTTCTTTCGGCTTAACAAACTGTGCTGAACGGACAGCAATTTTCAAAGCTGTATCTGAAGGAAAAAGAGATTTTAAACAATTAGTTGTAGTAGCAGATACAGAGGGACCTGTATCGCCTTGCGGGGCATGCAGACAAGTTATTAGTGAATTTTGTGCGCCAGATATGCCAGTAATTTTAACAAACTTAACAGGAAAAACAGCGACGGTAACTGTGAAAGACCTTTTACCAGGCGCATTCACATCGGAGGATATGTTATGAGTGAACCATTTAAATCAGGATTTGTCGCTATAGTTGGGCGACCGAACGTTGGTAAATCAACTTTATTAAACCATATTATTGGTCAAAAAATTGCGATTATGAGTGATAAAGCGCAAACAACTAGAAATAAAGTTCAAGGCGTATTTACAACAGACGAATCACAAATTATTTTCATCGATACACCAGGAATACATAAACCAAAACATAAATTAGGCGACTTTATGGTAAAAATCGCCTTAAACACATTTCAAGAAGTAGACTTGATTTATTTTGTTATCGACGCTTCCACCGGTTTTGGCCGCGGGGATGAATTTATCATTGAAAAGCTTAAAAACGTCCAAACGCCTGTATTTCTTTTAATTAATAAAATTGACTTAATTTCCCCAGAAGATTTAATAAAACTTATTGAACAGTACCGGGAACTTATGGATTTTGAAGAAATAATTCCGATTTCTGCGCTCGAGGGAAACAATGTTCCTAATTTATTAGAACAAACGAATGCTAACCTTGAAATCGGCCCAATGTATTATCCAAAAGATCAAATTACCGATCATCCAGAACGCTTTATTATTTCTGAACTAATTCGTGAGCAAGTTTTACAATTAACGCGTGAAGAAGTACCGCATTCTGTTGCTGTAGTTATTGAAGGCATTGAAAAAAATCCTAAAACAGAAAAACTAACTATTAATGCAACTATTATTGTGGAGAGAAGTACACAAAAAGGCATTATTATTGGTAAACAAGGCCAAATGCTTAAGCAAATTGGTATGCGAGCAAGGAAAGAAATTGAAAGTTTGCTCGGTTCCAAAGTATTCTTAGAAATTTGGGTAAAAGTTCAAAAAAATTGGCGTGACAAAGAACATTATTTACATGATTATGGTTTTGATCGCGAAGAATATTAATAAAAAAGCATCTGGCACACAAATTTGTGCACCAGATGCTTTTTATTTATTCAGTCCAGCTATAATTGTCATACTCTATACTATACGGACCAAAATTATATACTTCATAATAAAGTGTTAACTCTTTTGTTTCGCCTGGCTGAACATCCCCATTGAAACTATCTTCGGTAATTTGTTGTCCATAATCTTCCGCTGCATCATCGTACAGCGAGACATCCTCTGAATAAAACGGAAGAGGGTCAGTACCCGTATTTTCAAATTTCACTTTGACTTTATAAATATCATAACCATCATTCTTTTGAGACACTTCAGGTTTATAAACAGTTATAGTGCTGTCATTTTCTAAAACAACAGGCTCACCATAATCTACATCCGTATAATCATTATAATAATCTTCGTCGTAGCTTTCTGCATAATCATTAGTATAAACATCGGTACCACTACCACCGTAAAAAGAAAATGGATTATTAAAGCCTTGAAGTAAACTAACTGTTGCTAAGTTTAACCCAGCTAACAATACATAAAAACCAATACCAAATGATAATCCAGCGACAATAATGCCGGCCCATCTTTCCTTTCTAACAATAAGCAAAATAATTCCCACAACTACACCTATGAATGTGAGTATAAACAAGCTGATCAATAATATAAGTAACATATCCATAGAATAAAAAATCCTTTCTTTCTTGCCTTTTTCTCTATTTTACAATAGCAAGTCGCGGAAAGATAGTAAAAAATATAAAAAGACACAATCGTTTAGAAAATGTTATAATAAAAAGAATGAAAAAGGAGGGTTGCCACATGGAAAAATGCGAAGGAATCGTGATACGACAGACGAGTTATCGTGAATCAGATAAAATAGTCCGCATGTATACGCGTGAATTTGGAAAAATTGGTGTGGTTGCTCGTGGCGCAAAAAAAACCAAAAGTAGATTAGCTGCTGTAACACAATTATTTACAAATGGATACTTCACTTTTTTTGGAGGAAACGGGCTTGGTACGCTTCAACAAGGAGAAGTTATCGAAAATTTTTCTTCCATTCAACAAGATATTTTTATGACGGCTTATGCCACTTATGTATGCGAGTTATTGGATAAAGCAACCGAAGAACGCCAGCCAAATCCATATTTATATGAGCTAACTTTTCAAATTTTACGTGACATTGATGAAGGATATGATCCGCAAATTCTAACCCAAATTTATGAAATGAAAATGTTACCTGTGTTAGGACTTTACCCAACTATGGATAAATGCGCTATTTGCGGGGAGACGACAGGACATTTTGATTTTTCAACAAGAAGTAACGGAATTATTTGCCATCGCTGCTTTGATAAAGACCGCTACCGGATGCATTTACCGGAAAATGTAGTAAAACTTTTAAGGCTATTTTTTATATTTCAATTAGACCGATTAGGCAATATTGATGTGAAACAAGAAACAAAAGAATGGCTCCAAAAAGCTATTGATACTTATTACGACGAATATTCTGGTTTATATTTAAAAAGCAGGAAATTTTTACGTGATATGAATAAATGGGAAAATATGTTAAAAAAAGATAGCGATGATTGACTTTTTCGCAAAAATACAGTATCTTTTAATATATCAACTAATAGGTACATTGAAGGAAAATAGTAACAAAAAGCTCTATTTTTAGCGAGTTCGGGTGTGGTGTGAGCCGGATATTTAACTTTTTGTGAAGGCGTTCTGGAGTACAGCGAAATCAAGGTGGGAATTGTTTAAATTCCAAATAGGGTGGAACCGCGAGATAACTCTCGTCCCTATATGCTTTAAATCAGCATATAGAGACGAGAGTTTTTATATTGGCTGAATTATTTTGGAGGTGGAAGCAATGAATTTACAAACAATGATTAGAACGTTACAAGATTATTGGTCCGAACAAGGTTGTATTATGTTGCAATCGTATGATGTGGAAAAAGGTGCCGGTACAATGAGCCCTTATACTTTCTTAAAAGCAATTGGTCCAGAACCTTGGAAAGCAGGTTATGTGGAGCCTTCTCGTCGTCCAGCAGATGGCCGTTACGGAGAAAACCCAAACAGATTATTCCAACATCATCAATTTCAAGTAGTGATGAAACCTTCTCCTGACAACATTCAAGAGCTTTATCTTGGCTCATTAGAAAAATTAGGAATTAACCCGTTAGAACATGATATTCGTTTTGTGGAAGATAACTGGGAAAACCCTTCGTTAGGATGCGCAGGACTTGGATGGGAAGTATGGTTAGATGGGATGGAAATCACTCAATTTACTTATTTCCAACAAGTAGGCGGCTTAGAATGTTTCCCTGTTACATCTGAAATTACTTATGGTGTGGAACGTTTAGCAAGTTATATTCAAGATAAAGAAAATGTATTTGATTTAGAATGGACAGATGGTATTAGCTATCGCGATATTTTCTTCCAAGCAGAATTCGAAAACTCCAAATATGCCTTTGAAACTTCTAATACAGATATGCTATTAACTCTTTTTGACACATATGAAAGAGAAGCAGCTCGTCAAATGCAAGAAGGACTAGTTTTCCCAGCGTATGACTATGTATTAAAATGTTCGCATACCTTTAACTTACTAGATGCTCGCGGCGTTGTTTCAGTAACTGAACGCGCACAGTATATCGGTCGTATCAGAAACTTAGCAAGACGTATCGCCAAAACATTTTATGAATCACGAGAAAAACTTGGCTTCCCATTAGTCAAAGAAGAGGGAGGAAAACGTCATGAGTAAAGACTTTTTATTAGAAATTGGTTTAGAAGAAATGCCAGCGAAGTATGTGACTAGCTCTGTATTACAACTGGAAAAACGAGTGACAGATTGGTTAAAAGACAACCAAATCGAATTTAAAGAAATTAAAACTTATTCTACACCAAGACGTTTAACTGTCCTAGTAGAAGAAATGGCTGAAGAACAAGCTAATCGTGTGGAAGAAGCAAAAGGCCCTGCCAAAAAAATCGCTCTAGACGACGAAGGTAACTGGTCGAAAGCTGCATTAGGATTCGCCAAAAGTCAAAAAGTAGCACCAGAAGATTTAACTTTCCGCGAAATTAAAGGTGTGGAATATATTTATATTAAAAAAGAAGTAATCGGCGAAAAAACAACTGCGTTACTTCCAAGCCTAGAAAAAGTAGTAACGAGTATGACTTTCCCAGTAAGCATGCACTGGGGTAGTAATGATTTACGTTATATTCGCCCAATCAAATGGCTTATCGCAATGTTTGGCGAAGAAATTATCCCATTTGAAATCACTGGTGTCTCAACTAGTAATACATCTCGTGGTCATCGTTTCTTAGGAAAAACAGCTACAATCAATCAACCGAGCGACTATCCACATGCATTATTAGAACAATTTGTCGTTGTTAATGCTAGTGAACGCAAACAGGCTATTGTAGAACAATTACGTGAACTAGAAACAATGGAAAATTGGCAAATCAGAGAAGATGACGATTTATTAGAAGAAGTAACTAATCTTGTCGAATATCCAACTGTATTAGCGGGTAATTTTGAAAAAGAATATTTGGAACTACCTGAAGAAGTTCTAATTACGACAATGAAAGAACACCAACGTTACTTCCCAGTTTTCAGCCAAGAAGGAGAATTGTTACCTCATTTTGTAACCGTTCGTAATGGTAACCATGAAAATCTAGATACAGTGGCACGAGGAAACGAAAAAGTACTACGCGCTCGTTTATCAGATGCTGATTTCTTCTATCAAGAAGATTTAAAAATAACCATTGACGAAGCAGTTGCTAAATTACAAAATATCGTTTTCCATGAAAAATTAGGTACTTTGACAGAAAAAATGAAACGTGTGCAAAAAGTGGCATTGATGCTTGCTGATTACTTAAATTGGCAAGAAGAAGATAAACAAGACATTATCCGCTTAACAAATATTTATAAATTTGATTTAGTAACTAATATCGTTGGTGAATTCCCGGAACTACAAGGTTTAATGGGCGAAAAATACGCCTTATTACAAGGTGAAAAACCAGCAATCGCAACAGCTATTCGCGAACATTATTTACCAAGTTCAGCAGAAGGCGTTTTACCGCAAACAGACCTAGGTTCCCTTATCGCAATTGCGGATAAATTAGAAACATTAATTGGCTTCTTCTGTGTAAATATTGTACCAACTGGCTCTGCTGATCCATTTGGTTTACGTCGTAGTGCCTTTGGGGCGATGCGTATTATCCAAGCAAATGGTTGGGACATTCCAATGCTTGAAGTTATTTCACGTATAGTGGACATGGAACGTGCAGAAGGTGCTACTGAATTACCAAGTGCAGATGTGAAAAAAGAAGTGCAGACCTTCTTGAAAAATCGTCTACGTGTTATTTTACAAGGGCATCATATTCGTCATGATATTATTGACGCTGTTATCGGCGGAGATCCAAATGTGATTCCGCAACTGATTGATCGTGCTCAAATCTTAAATAAACATGCGGATGCAGAGTGGTTCCGTCCAACTATCGAAGCTTTAACACGAGTAGTTAAAATTTCTAAAAAATACGAAGATGGCGTAGAAGTGGATCCGAACTTATTTGAAAATGAATACGAACAAGAGCTATTCGATAAATTAGAAAAACTAAAATATGATTATGCTGGTTTAACAATTGTTGATAGACTTAAAGCATTTGCTGATTTACGTACAACAATTGATGGCTATTTCGATAATACGCTAGTGATGACTGATAACGATGAACTAAAAAACAATCGTCTTGCGCTTTTATTCGAACTAGCAAGCTTTATTAAAGAATTTGCTCAAATGGATGAAATTAATGTAAAATAAAAGTAAGATTTTGAGCAAAGAGGAGGAAGTATGTATGACTCAACCAGCCGTATACGTGGTTTCCGATTCAACAGGAGAAACGGCCGAACTCGTGACAAGAGCAGCACTTAGTCAATTTGGTCAAACACCGAAGTTTATCCATCGTTTTCACCACGTCGATTCTTCTCACATGATTGAAGAAATTGTTGACCTAGTGGCAGTGAACAATGGCATAATCGTGCACACCATTGTACTCGAAAGCGTCCGTGAAGAGCTTAATAAAACTGCTCAAGCTTTCGGCGTACCGATTATTGACTTATTTGGGCCGCTTTTAAATCAGTTAGAAGAAACCTACAAGATTAAACCACTTTCTGAACCTGGCCGCGTTCGTTCGATGGATGAAGCTTATTTCAATAAAGTAGCCGCAATCGAATTTGCCGTAGAGAATGACGATGGTCGTAATCCAAGAGGCATTTTGCAAGCGGATTATGTATTAATTGGTATTTCAAGAACCTCAAAAACTCCTTTATCGCAATATTTGGCGCTTAAAGGTTTAAAAATCGTCAATATTCCAATCGTTCCAGAAGCACAAATCCCAGATGAACTTTTTGAAATTGACCCTAAAAAAATAATTGGTCTAAAAATTAGTAAACAAAAATTAACGAAAATTAGACAAGAGCGTTTAATTTCGATTGGCTTACCTGGTGCTGGTACTTATGCAAGTAATCAACGAATTGATGAAGAATTAGCGATTTTTAATAAACTAGCCAGTAAATTAAATTGTTTCGTGTTAGATGTGACTAATAAAGCCATTGAAGAGACTGCAAACGAGATTTTAATCCACATTGGTGAAATTGTTGATGAAAATTTAGAATTATAAGAAGGACTTTTGCTTTTTATGGCGAATATATATATTATACGGGAAAAACTGCTTGTAAAAATTAGTTACTTCCCGTATAATCTAAATTCGCGTGTGAAAAAGCCAAATCTACGAATAATATTAAAAAAACGGGTTAAAAACTCGTTTTTTAACTTGCCTTCATAGATTTTAAGAGAGGATGGAATATGTGCCAAAAATTTTAGTTGATGCCGATGCTTGCCCGGTAAAAGCAGAAATAAAACAAGTCGCCGAACAATTTCAGTTAGACGTTATTTTTGTGGCTTCTTTTAACCATTACTCTGTAAATACAAACGGAGAAAATTGGATTTTTGTAGATACTGGCAAAGAATCAGCGGATATGCGAATGATGAATTTAGCAAACAAAGGTGATATTATCGTAACGCAAGATATTGGCCTTGCTAGCATTCTACTTGCAAAAGGTACGTATGTCTTTTCGAATCGGGGCGAACTTTACCGAGAAGAAGAAATGTCATTAATGTTAGATATTCGCTATAGACATGCCAAAGAAAGGCAACAAGGCAAATATAGCAAAGGTCCTAAAGCAATGAGCGATCAAGATCGTGTGCTTTTCAAAGACCGGATGACTACATTTTTCAAAAATAAGTAAATAGGAGTTGACTGTCAAGATGGCGCGGATTCCTGAAGAAGTAATAGATCAAGTCCGGAATCAAGCGGATATAGTCGATATTATTGGTAATTATGTCCAATTAAAAAAACAAGGTCGTAACTATTCTGGCTTATGTCCATTCCACGGCGAAAAAACGCCTTCCTTCTCTGTATCACCAGAAAAACAAATTTTTCATTGTTTTGGTTGTGGTAAAGGAGGAAATGTCTTTTCATTTCTAATGGAACATGATGGGCTAACGTTTGTAGAATCTGTCAAAAAAGTCGCGGATATGAGTCATTTAGACGTCGATATTGAACTTCCAGAAGAACGTGATACAAGCAATTTGCCAAAAGAAACTTCTGAAACAGCCAAAATGGTTGAAATGCATCAACTTACAGCCAAACTCTATCATTATATTTTGATGGAAACAGAAGAAGGGGCAGCTGCTTTAACGTATTTGAAGGAACGAGGTATGTCGGAACAAATGATGGCATCCTTCCAAATTGGATTTGCGCCAAACCATCATGCCACAATCACTTCTTTTCTTGAAAAAAGAGGGATGGATTTGCAACTGGCTGGCACGGCTGGGCTTTTATCTGAACGTGATGATGGGCAAATGGTTGACCGTTTTCGTAATAGAATTATGTTTCCAATTACGAATGATCGTGGTCAAATTAATGCTTTTTCTGGTCGTTTGTTTGACCGTAACGATGGACCAAAATATTTAAATAGTCCTGAAACACCTATTTTTAATAAAAGACGAACTTTATTTCATTTTTCAGAGGCAAGACAGGCTATTAGAAAACAAGAAGAAATCACGCTTATGGAAGGCTTTATGGATGTCATTTCCGCAGAAGAAGCCGGCGTTCAAAATGCGGTTGCTTCGATGGGAACAAGCTTAACGGAAGAACATGCTGATTTAATTAAGCGTCTTACAAATCGTGCAATTATTTGTTACGACGGGGACCGAGCTGGAATTGAAGCAGCGTATAAAGCAGGAACGCTTTTAGTTGAGCGTAATCGTTTAGATGTTTTTGTTTTGCAACTCCCAGCAGGAAAAGATCCAGATGACTTCATTAGAGCAAGTGGTGCAGATAAATTCAAAGAAATCTACAAACAGCAACGAATGACTTGGACAGCTTTTAAAATCAACTATTTACGCAAAGAACGTAATTTGCAAAACGAAACAGATCAAATCGCTTATATCGATGACTGTTTACGCGAAATTGCTAAGCTTGATCAAGCTGTTGAACGAGAATTATACTTAAAGCAACTAGCAGATGAATTTGAATTAACTATTGAAACTTTAAAACAACAACTGCAACAATCGCTAAAGAACACACACAAAGAACGACAAAACCAAAGCTATAATGAACCACCAATAGATGATTCTTTTATGGGGATGATTCCGCAAGAAGACTCAGAGATGCTCTTTTCCTTTGAGCAACCAACTCAGAAATTATCTGCACACACTACTGCAGAACAGCAACTCATGAAAGCAATGATGGAAAATCGGGATAGTTTTCTTTTGATTAAACAACTTCTAGGTGATACAGAATTTTATCATGATAACTATCAAGCACTCTATACCTATTTAATTGGCTATTTTGCTGAAGGTAACGATGCAGATCCACATAAGTTTATGGATAGCGTACCAGATGCAGGAATGAAAGGACTTATAAGCAGCCTAGAAATGGTTATTAGTCCAGATGAACAAGGTAAAACACAGTTTGAAGACTACATTAAAAGTCTCAAACGTTTTAAATTAGAACAAGCAAAGAAAGAACTCGAGCAACAACTAGCGGCTTTTAATCGTGAAAACGACAAAGAAAATGAAATTCGCGTGATGCTTGAAATCGTCCAACTCAACCGTAAGTTAAATAGCGGTCAATTGGATTAATAACGTTTTAAAACCGCTAAATGATGGTATTATTACCTAAGAGAAGCCTTTTAATAAGGTTAGCGGCATTTTGGAAGGAGGAATACAGGCAGTTATGAGTGATAAAACACAAAACACAAAACCAGTTGCTGAACTTAATGTTGAGCAAGTAAAAGAAGCCCTGATAGAAGAAGGTAAGAAAAAGGGGATTTTAACTTATGCAAAAATCGCTGCCAGATTAGCTCCATTCACTTTAGATTCCGATCAAATGGATGAGTATTTAGAACATGTCGGTGAAGCAGGCATTGAAGTTTCTGACGATGCAGACGACGAGGATCCAGATGAAACAGAACTTGTAAAAGAAGAAACCGAATCCTTTGATTTAACAGATATGAGTGTGCCACCAGGTGTTAAAATTAATGACCCAGTGCGCATGTATCTAAAAGAAATTGGTCGAGTAGACTTACTTACTGCCGATGAAGAAATAGCTTTAGCGAAACGCATTGAAGCTGGTGACATTGAAGCAAAAGGTCGTCTTGCAGAAGCCAACCTACGCCTTGTAGTAAGTATTGCAAAACGTTATGTCGGTCGAGGTATGTTATTCCTAGATTTGATTCAAGAAGGTAACATGGGACTAATGAAAGCCGTTGAAAAATTCGACTTTAACAAAGGATTTAAATTCAGTACCTATGCAACATGGTGGATTCGTCAAGCGATAACCCGTGCGATTGCGGACCAAGCTAGAACAATCCGTATTCCGGTGCATATGGTAGAAACAATTAACAAATTAATTCGTGTGCAACGTTCATTGCTACAAGATTTAGGGCGCGATCCTTCACCAGAAGAAATTGGGGAAGAAATGGACCTACCAACTGAAAAAGTTCGGGAAATTCTAAAAATCGCTCAAGAACCAGTTTCACTTGAAACACCAATCGGCGAAGAAGACGATTCACACCTTGGTGATTTTATTGAAGACCAAGATGCGACTTCACCATCCGATCATGCAGCTTATGAATTACTAAAAGAACAACTTGAAGATGTGCTTGATACATTAACAGACCGGGAAGAAAATGTTCTTCGCTTACGTTTTGGTCTTGATGATGGTCGTACGCGCACTTTAGAAGAAGTTGGCCGTGTGTTTGGCGTAACTCGTGAACGGATTCGTCAAATCGAAGCAAAAGCTTTACGTAAATTACGTCATCCAAGCCGAAGCAAACAATTAAAAGACTTCCTGGAATAATGCACAACCGGGCAGGAGGACAAAATGTTCTCCTGCCTTTTTAATGAAAAGGAAAGCAGGGAATCAAATGAACGAGGAACAACTATCGAAGCGACTCGAAAAAGTAGCTTCTTACATAAAAACAAACGAACGAATTGCTGACATCGGTAGCGATCACGCGTATTTACCATGCTTTGCAATCAAAAATAAAACAGCTACTTTCGCAGTCGCTGGTGAAGTTGTCGATGGTCCTTTTAAGTCTGCGCAAAAACAAGTACGGACTTCTGGCTTAACTGATCAAATCGATGTAAGAAAAGGAAATGGTTTAGAGGTTATTGAAAAAGATGACAAAATTGATACTATAGTTATCGCTGGGATGGGTGGTACATTAATTCGTACAATTTTAGAGGAAGGCGCTGAAAAACTTGCTGGAGTAAGCAAACTGATATTGCAGCCAAATATTGCAGCGTGGCAACTTAGAGAATGGTCCGAAAAAAATAATTGGTTAATTTCTTCAGAAGCTATTTTGCGTGAAGATAATAAAATATATGAAATCATCGTTCTTGAGCCTTCTGAAAAAGAAATTACTTGGACAAAACAAGAAATCTTTTTCGGTCCTTGCCTATTAAAAGAACAATCAGCTATATTCAAAAGCAAATGGCGTCATGAAGCTAATACATGGCAAAATATTATCCAAACTATCTCCAGTAATCAACCAATATCAGATGAAAATCAAGCGAAAATTCGCGAATTAGAACATAAAATCTCATTAGTAGAGGATGTGCTAAAATGAAAGTCGCAAATGGTTATGAATATACCGCAATAATGGAAAAAATTGCTCCTAAAAAATTAGCAATGGAAGGCGATCCAATCGGCCTTCAAGTAGGAGATTTATCCAAAAAAGTAAGAAAAGTTATGTTTACCTTAGACGTATTAGAAGAAGTAGTGGATGAAGCGATTGAAAAAAGAGTGGATTTAATAATCGCGCACCATCCGTTCTTATACCGTCCAACACAACACATTGATACAACAACGAAACAAGGTAAAATGATCAAAAAACTTATTAAGCACGATATTACCGTTTTTGCTGCTCATACGAATTTAGATATTGCTCAAGGCGGAGTGAATGATATTTTAGCTGATTTACTTCATTTGCAAGATACTACGATGATTGAGGAAACTTACACAGAACCTTATTGCAAAATTGCTGTTTATGTCCCGGAAAATGAACTAGAATCTGTCCGTTTAGCACTTGTAAATAATGGGGCAGGACAAATAGGCACAAATTATACAGAATGTACTTTCCATACAACTGGAATTGGTTCATTTAAACCAGGTACAGACGCAAATCCGACTATCGGCGAAAAAGAATCTTTAACTTCTATTCCTGAAGTTAAAATAGAAGCGATTTTCCCTCAATATTTAACTGAAACAATCACAAAAGCTGTGAAAATTGCTCATCCATATGAGGAACCAGCAATCGATGTATATACACTCGAAACACAGACTTACAAAGAAGGACTTGGTCGAGTCGGAACTTTACCTAAAAAAATTAGTATGGTTTCTTTTATTGATAAACTAAAAACAGCTTTCGCAATTGATAATGTTCGTTTTGTCGGAGATTTAAAAGCTAACGTCCAAAAGGTAGCCATTATTGGTGGGGATGGAAATAAATTTATTCACCAAGCAAAAGCTACAGGCGCCGATGTTTTCATTACAGGAGATGTTTATTATCATACAGCTCATGATTTACTAGCTATTAATTTACCAACTATTGATGCTGGACATAATATTGAAAAAGTAATGAAAGGCTACTTGAAAAACAAAATGGAAGAACAAGCTAAAATTTTAGATTATGAAGCAGAATTTATTGTTTCAGAGGTCAATACGGATCCTTTCCAATTTTGTTAATTAATGATGATTAATCGAGGTGTATATAAAGGAGGAAAATAGTTGAATAAATCCATAAAAACGACTCAATTACTCTTTATTTCTGACTGGGATGGTTATCCTGTAAGTGGTTATTTAGAAATTAATGGAAAGAAATATTTCTTTGAAATTCTAGAATCCTTTCATAAAACAAAAGAAGATTTTGAGAAGTTCTGGATTTTGCTTTTACCCTCCCAAATATTTATATACGCAAGAGAAGTTATTCAATATGAAATTGATTGGAACGAAAATGGCCGAAACCCAATTCTGAATTTAATCAATTATCGAGCTCAATGTGCAATGACCTCTGTTATGGACGTAAGAAAGAATAATCCTCAAATTACTAAAAAGCAGTGGGAAATTGTTGAAAACATACGAAAAAAAGAAAAAGAAGTAAATACTTTTATTAATCAAAGTAGAAAATCAGTTTCTGAAGATAATAAAATAATTGCATATGGTAAATTTATTGGAGAATTGAAACCTTCGACTTTTTTAAATGAAGCTTTTGTTGAATGGGAAAATAAGCTAGATAAAATTATTGATTTTTAATATTTATATTTTTATCTATTAAATTGTTTGGTAGCTGTTTTCATTGATTTGAATAGTTTTACTTATATTAAAATGAAGAGAATAGGACAATTATTGTCCTGCTCTCTTTTTCTTTTCTGTATGTAATAACCAAAGGCTAGCTATTAGCTAATCTATTTATACTATATAAAAAATATTTATTGTAGATATAAGTTTCAACAAAGTTGTCTTATCGCGCGCACGAATGACCTAATATGTGCTATAATGGCTACTAGGTATAGAACGGAGTGGAAATATTTTATGACGAAGAAATCAAGGTTTGACCAATTTGGCTTTCAACCTTTTATTGGACTTGCAATAGATAAATTAGGATTCTATGAGCCAACAGAAGTACAACAAAAGCTAATCCCAGGCATTTTAAAAGGTGAAAGTATCATTGGCCAATCTCAAACTGGTACAGGGAAAACCCATACTTTTATTTTGCCAATTATTAACAATGTGAATCCTGAAAAAGATGCAGTACAAGCGGTTATTACGGCACCAAGTCGCGAGCTTGCTACTCAAATTTATAATGAAATTCGCAAAGTAACGAAATTTAGTGAAAAAGAAATCGCTGTTCAACTCGTTATTGGTGGTACGGATAAACAACGTGCAATTGATAAACTGAAAAAACAACCACAAATTATTGTTGGAACACCAGGTCGTATTAATGACTTAATTCGCGAACAAGCCTTATTTGTTCATACTGCTAAAACATTAGTTATTGATGAAGCAGATATGACGCTTGATATGGGCTTCTTAAACGATGTCGACCATATTGCTGGAAAAATGCCTGCTAATTTACAAATGCTTGTTTTTTCCGCGACAATTCCGCAAAAATTAAAACCATTTTTAAGCAAATATATGGAAAATCCACGTTATGAGCATATTCAACCAAAAGTTGCTGCTTCAAAAACAGTGGAACATCGTATTATGGCAACTCGTAGCCGTAATAAACTTGATTTACTTAAAAATGTTTTAGTTGGTTCACAGCCTTATTTAGCGATTGTTTTTACTAATACAAAAACAACTGCTGATGAAGTAGCGAACGGTTTAATCGAACGTGGGCTAAAAGTAGCGAAAATCCATGGCGATGTAAATCCTCGTGAACGTAAACGGACGATGAAACAAATCGAAAACTTAGATTATCAATATGTTGTTGCGACAGATTTAGCTGCTCGTGGTATTGATATTCAAGGAATTAGTCATGTTGTAAACTATGAATTACCAGATGATCTCGATTTTTATATTCACCGTACTGGTCGGACTGGACGTGCAGGACATTCAGGTATTGCACTTACTTTATTTGAACCGGCAGATGAAGATCGCCTAAATCAACTGGAAAAAATGGGTATCGAGTTTAAACATGTTGATTGGAAAAATAAAGAATTCGTTACACTAGAAGACCGCAATCGCCGTGCAAAACGAGAAGCTAAACGTGAAACAGCTGATCCGCGCGAAATCGGTATGCGTAAAAAAGCAAAACAAAAAGGTAAGCCAAATTATAAAAAGAAAATCAACTATAAAATGAACGAAATCAAACGTCGTGAAAGACGGAAAAAACGATAAGTGAGGAATGAATTTATGTTAAGACTAGGTTCTCATGTATCAATGAGTGGAAAGAAAATGCTTCTTGGCGCAAGTGAAGAGGCAGCTTCTTACGGCTCAAATACGTTTATGATTTATACTGGCGCTCCGCAAAATACGCGTAGAAAGCCAATTGAAGAGTTAAATATTGAAGCAGGCTTAGAACACATGAAAGCTCACGATATGGCTGACATCGTGGTTCATGCGCCTTATATTATCAATATTGGTAACTCAGTTAAGCCAGAAACATTTGAATTAGGCGTTAATTTCTTACAATCTGAAATCGAACGTACGCGTGCGCTTGGTGCAAAACAAATCGTACTTCATCCCGGCGCGCATGTCGGTGAAGGTGCGGACAAAGGAATTAAACAAATTATCCAAGGTCTTAACGAAGCATTAATACACGATCAAGATGTACAAATCGCTTTAGAAACAATGGCTGGAAAAGGTTCTGAATGTGGTCGCACTTTTGAAGAACTAGCACAAATTATTGACGGTGTGACTCATAATGAATTATTATCCGTTACTTTCGATACATGTCATACACACGATGCTGGTTACGATATTGTCAATGATTTTGACGGAGTGTTAAATGAATTTGATAAAATTATCGGTATTGACCGCTTAAAAGTGTTACATATCAATGATAGTAAAAACGAGCGAGGCGCACATAAAGACCGCCATGCTAATATTGGTTTTGGTCATATCGGCTTTGATGCACTTCATTATATTGTGCACCATCCGCAACTATCGAACGTTCCAAAAATACTTGAAACGCCATACGTTGGTGAAGATAAAGCATCGAAAAAACCGCCATACAAATGGGAAATTGCCATGCTAAGAAATGGTGAATTTGATCCAGATTTATTAAATAAAATTCAAAACGACTAAAAGGAGACGAAATATAATGACAAAAACACTTGTATTCGGTCATAAAAATCCAGATACAGATACGATTTGTTCTGCCATTAGTTACGCAGAATTAAAAAAAGCACAAGGAGCAGATATTGAAGCGGTTCGTTTAGGAGAGCTTAATAGTGAAACAGCTTTTGTACTTGATTATTTCCAAGTAACAGCTCCTCGCTTAGTTGAAACTGTTGCAAATGAAGTTTCTGAAGTCGCACTTGTTGACCATAATGAACGCCAACAAAGTGTGGATGATATTGACGATGTGACAGTAGTTGCAGTCGTTGATCATCACCGCATCGCTAATTTCGAGACATCTGATTCACTATACTACCGAGCTGAGCCAGTTGGATGTACTACTACAATCCTTCTAAAAATGTTCCGCGAAAATGAAGTAGAAGTAAGTAAAACAGTCGCAGGCTTAATGCTTTCCGCAATTATTTCTGACACACTTCTTTTCCAATCACCAACGTGCACAGAAGAAGATAAAGTGGCTGCTGAAAAATTAGCACTCATTGCAGACGTTGATATTCAAGCATACGGTATGGAAATGCTAAAAGCTGGAGCAGATGTTAGCAAAAAAACAGTTGCTGAACTATTGCTTGATGCGAAAGAATTCAACATGAACGGCAGCAAAGTAGAAATCGCTCAAATCAATGTTGTCGATGTAAACGATGTACTTAGCCGTCGCGCAGAAGTTGAAGCACTTATGACACAAAATATTGTGGATAAAGGACTTGATTTGTACTTATTTGTCATCACTAATATTCTTACTAATGACTCGGTTGGAATTGCTATTGGTTCCAAGACAGCCATTGTAGAAGAAGCATATGGCGTTAAATTTGTGGAAAATCAAGCACCACTTAAAGGTGTCGTATCTCGTAAAAAACAAGTTGTTCCAATCTTAACGGATACTTTTGCTAAATAATTATCCGAACCTGGAAATGCTCCAAGCTTTCCAGGTTTTTTTTGCTATTTTTTAATTCGAAGTAATTACGATTTACATTTTAACCAATCTTTTATATACTAGTAAAAGCGGCTAGCAAATGCTGTCAAAGGAGAAACATGAATGAACAAAATCATAGAAGTAAATAATGTAAGTTACCATTATGACAAAGAACATGCCTTAGAAAACATTCATTTTCAAGTGGAAAAAGGCAGTTTTACTGGTTTAATCGGCCCTAACGGCTCAGGTAAATCAACTATGTTAAAATTAATCCTTGGCGTACTCAAAAACCAACAAGGAAGTATAGCTTTATTTGGAGAAAAACAAGCAGATTTCAAAGATTGGGTCAAAATTGGCTTTGTTTCTCAAAAATCGAATGCTTTTAATTCCGCTTTTCCTGCTACTGTGAAAGAAGTCGTTGCAAGTGGTTTAACAAAGAAAAAAGGCTTATTTAAAACATTGAATAATCATGATAAGGAAGATATTGATTATGCTTTGAAACGAGTTGAAATGACGGATTATCTACATCGCAATATTGGCGAACTTTCCGGTGGTCAACAACAACGTGTTTTTATCGCGCGTGCATTAGTTAGTAGACCAGAGCTTTTAATTTTAGACGAGCCGACTGTTGGAGTCGATGTAGAAAATGTAAAAGCATTTTATGAGCTTTTAGCAGAATTAAACCGGACAGAAGAAATGACGCTTTTACTCGTAACGCATGATTTAGTTGCAGTGAATACGTATGTTAATCATGTTATTAGTATTAATAAACGAATTATTTTTGACGGTTCAGCCCATGAATATCAACATTATTTGGCCGACCGCGAACTTGAAATATTAGCAGAACAACGTAGAAGGGAGGATGCTTGCCTTGATTGCGACGCTTCTCCAGTATGATTTTATTCGTAATACCTTTATCGTTGGTATTGTTATTGGCGTTATCGCTCCACTGCTCGGAAGTTTCATCGTAGTAAGAAAGCTTTCGTTAATGGCTGATGCGCTCAGTCATGTGACGTTAGGTGGGATTGCGGTTAGTTTATTCTTAAGTAAAACATATTTGCCACTAGCAGCACTTAATCCTTTATATCTTGGTTTTGGTTTTTCCGTAGTTGGATCTTTATTAATGGAGAAATTACGAACCGTTTATAAACATTTTGAAGAACTAGCCATTCCGATTATTATGTCGGCTGGTATGGGTTTTTCAGTTATTTTTATTTCTTTAGCCAATGGATTTAATACTGATTTATTTAGTTATTTATTTGGAAGTGTAAGTGCCGTGAGTCGGACTGATATGATTACGATCGTTGTTACAGCAATCATCGTATTTATCGTTATATTATCCTTATATAAAGAGCTATTTTTGTTATCATTTGACGAAGAATATGCAAAAGTTTCCGGTTTGAAAGCTAAAATATTCGATATTATTTTTATGGTTTTAGTCGCTCTAGTTATTGCGTCTTCCATGCGAATCGTTGGTATTTTACTTGTATCATCCTTAATGACATTGCCAGTTGCAGCAGCGATTCGGATTGCCAAAGGATTTAAACAAACTATCTTACTTTCAATTTTATTTGGTGAAATTGCGGTTATTGGCGGTTTATTTACAGCTTATTATTTAAATTTAGCTCCTGGTGGGGCAATCGTCATTATTTCTGTTTTACTTTTAATCATCACCATTTTATATCAAAAAATACGTCAAAAAATATTAATTTCAAAACGAGGTGAGGAAAATGGGACTTACAGCAACTGAAGCGCTCATGAAAATGAAAGAAAAGGGCTATAAGCATACTGATAAACGTGAATTTCTAATTAACTTACTAGCTCGTAAAAATAAATATTTAACAGCCAAAGATGTGTTAGAAAATATGAAAGACGATTTTCCGGGAATTAGTTTTGATACAATTTACCGTAATCTCTCTTTATTTGTTGAGTTAGGTATTTTTGAAGAAACAGATCTTTCTGGTGAACGAAACTTCCGTCTGGCGTGTACACATGAGCATCATCACCATCATTTTATTTGTATGAAATGTGGTAAAACAAAAGAAATTATGATGTGCCCAATGGATTTTCTAACAGAAGCTTTACCTGGTTACCAAATTGATGGTCATAAATTTGAGGTTTACGGCGAATGCCCAGAATGTTTACAAGCCTCTTAATAGTAAAAAAGGTCCGCATTCAGGACCTTTTTTTATTTTGCAGATAATGTTCATAGTTATTTCATATTTGTTTCTTATTCTCGACACTTTTTATCGTTAAAGTAATAAGTAGCCGAAAGAAGAAGGAGAGGAACAGTTTGACAAAATTAAAAAAAGTGATGATTTCCCTAGTAGCAGCGACACTACTTTTACTCGCTGGATGCGGAAGTAGTGCAGTAGTAAAAACAGATGCAGGAAATGTCACACAAGACGAGCTATATGAAGCGATGAAAACGACTTACGGTAATGAGGTCGTGCAACAACTTACTTTCAAAAAAATCTTAGAAGATAAATACACTGTTACTGAAAAAGAAGTAAATGCAGAATATAAAAAATACGAAGAACAGTACGGTGACTCATTTGAATCAACCTTGTCGTCCAATAATTTAACAAAAACTTCTTTCAAAGAAAATTTAGAGTATAACCTTCTAGTTCAAAAAGCAACAGAAGCAAATATGAATGTAAGTGAAAGTAAACTAAAAACATACTACAAAACATGGGAGCCAGATATTACTGTGCGTCATATTTTAGTAGATGATGAAGCAACAGCCAAAGAAATTCAAACTAAATTGAAAAATGGTGAGAAATTCGCTGACTTAGCTAAAGAGTACTCAACAGATACTGCAACTAGCACAAATGGCGGACTATTAGATCCATTTGGTCCTGGTGAAATGGATGAAACTTTTGAAAAAGCTGCTTATGCACTTAAAAATAAAGATGATGTAAGTGGAATTGTTAAATCTACTTACGGCTACCATCTGATTCAATTAGTGAAGAAAACAGAAAAAGGCACTTACGCAAAAGAAAAAGCAAACGTAAAAGCAGCCTATATAAAATCTCAATTAACTTCTGAAAATATGACAGCTGCCCTTAAAAAAGAATTAAAAGCAGCTAATATCGATATTAAAGATAGTGATTTAAAAGATGCATTTGCTGACTATACAAGCACTTCATCTTCTAGTTCAACATCCACATCTAATTAAAGTTACTTCAGATCCACCAATAAAAAAAGCCCTTTACTGGTTTTGATTCCCGTCAAAAACACACTCCAGTAAAGGGCTTTTCTATATGACCAAACGAATAACAGCCATTGATATAATTCCTACAACAACAATCCACATTAAATTTTTCGTTAGAATAGCTGCAATGATAGTTGGTAACGTGGCAAGTAGGTTTTCAATATTAATACTAGGAAAACTATTTTCGTTTGTAATGAGAAGACTTTGAACGAAAAGAGCAGTCAGTATGCATAACGGTACATACGATAAATAGCGAATCACAACACTGGGTAGTTGCAGCTTTCGAACGAAGATAAAAGGTAAAACGCGTGGAATAAATGTCACTAAACCACAGCCTAAAATAACGAGTAGCGTATAATTACTTATTGTCATTTTTCAACTATCACTCCAATCAAACAACCAAGTAAGGTAGCCGCTAAAATGGCTAATTCTGGTGTCATAAAACGCATAAACACGATTAATAAAATCGCGACCATTAACATAATAACTAAACTTGTCACGATTTTTTTACTTTTATCGCTAACGACTTGTAAATAGAGCAAGCCGATAAACATTGCTGATAACGCAAAATCAAGACCAAACTGTTCTGGATTTGGCAACCAATTCCCAATGAAAGAACCTAAGATACAAGCTGCAATCCAAGCTATGTAGGCTGTTACGTTAATTCCGTGCATCCATTTTGCGCTAACTGGTTTTTTATTGCCAATTTGATTCATTGAAACGCCAAATGTTTCGTCGGTCAGAAGCGCTCCAATCCCAATGTTATTCAAAAGGGAATACTTTTTAAAATGAGGAGCTTCGGCCATACTCATCAAAAAATGCCGTGAATTAATTGAAAAAGTAGTAAAAATAATAGCTGAAATAGGGCTTTGTAATAATAATAATCCCGAAATAATAAACTGAGCAGCTCCAGCATAGACGATAATAGCGAGTAACGTTACTTCTAAGACGCTTAAGTGAGAAGCCCTTCCAACAACACCAGCAGCTATTCCAATACCAGCATAACCTAGTACAGTTGGCAAACAAGCCTTCACACCATCATAAAAACTAAGTTCGATTTCTTTTTCCAAAAAAACTCCCCCTTAAATTAAAACTAGGAGCCTTAATGTCAGGCTAAAAGTTATATATTCTTTTTTGCTAAAAGGTCAAATCTTCATGTGAGCTCGTTCAAAGCAATCGCTCCTTTTAGTTTTAATTTTCTAATCATACCACTTTTCTAATAGGAAATCATCTGCATTTTGCACAAAAAAACCACCTGCATAAAGCGCAAGTGGTTAATTTATTATTTTTCTAAAATAGTTGGTTCACTTGGTGGAATCGAGCGAATTGCAAGGAATACAAAGATCATACTTACAACCATATTGATTTCCATTCCAAAAGGAACAATTACTTGTAAAGCCTCCATAACCATCGTGAAAACAGCAGCTAATGTAATACTATAAGAAGCTATCATCCAGTTTTGACGGAAAGCAATACCCGTCCGACCGAAACCAGAAAGAATAAATCCAAATAACGCATAAAGAGCTACTCGGAAGAAAATCGATCCAAGCGTAAAGATGAACAGAACAAGCAAGGCGATAGGAATAAAGTATTTCGCTAGAGATTCAATGGACGTATACAGATTCACTAAATCAGATTTATTACTAATTCCAGCCGTATCATAACTTACAGATTGAGAAACACCAGCAGCAGTTATATAGATACTATCTGATAAAAAGGCTACTGCGCTATCATAAGAAGCAATTTTATTATCAACATCATCTTTATCTAAAGTTCCAGAGGCATCAAAATAAATATGTAATTCATCTTGGTCAATAGAGATGGGTATATTTTTGACAGAATTGTCCGTTAAGACTAATTTTCCATCTGTGACTTTAAAATCAGGAATTTCATTTGTAATTGTTTCTTCGCCGACTTTCAGCGCATTTTTGGTCGTAACGTTTGTAAAATATGCTAATGGAAGGAAAGTAACAAATGATAAAACAATAATGTAAACGATACTTTTTCTAATTTTATCATTTCGAAACGAAGCAATATCCGCAGGGGAATACAAACTCTTCCAGAAGCGTTTAAAAATATTCATTCTTTTTTCAACACCTCACCTAATGGTTTAACTTTTCATTTTCCGGGAAAAAGATACATGTATGTGCAAAAGAACGTAATTTTTCCACCTAAACTTAATCATAGCTTGAAATGAATGCAAAATCAATATTGAAACATCACTGAGCAGAAAAATTGCAAGCGTTTCTAGGTCGTGGTAGGCTAAATGGTGTAAAGAGAAACGTTATTTATGGCGTTAACTAGTTCTATAGGAATAGGATGTGTATCTTTCGCCTTATAAGTAATTTCTTTTCACGTAAAATAAAAACAATACAAGGAGGAATTTTTAATGACTTACGAATTACCTAAATTACCTTATACTTATGATGCTTTGGAGCCGAATTTTGATAAAGAAACAATGGAACTTCATTATACAAAGCACCACAATACTTATGTTACAAAACTAAACGAAGCGGTTTCAGGACATCCTGAACTTGCGGAAAAACCTGTTGAAGAATTGGTTGCTAACTTAGATAGCGTTCCTGAAGATATTCGCGGCGCTGTACGTAACCACGGTGGCGGTCATGCTAACCATACATTATTCTGGTCTATCCTTAGCCCAAATGGTGGCGGCGCTCCAACTGGTGACTTAAAATCTGCTATCGAAAGCGAATTCGGTACATTTGATGATTTCAAAGAAAAATTCAATGCAGCAGCTGCAGCACGTTTTGGTTCTGGCTGGGCTTGGTTAGTAGTTAATAATGGTAAACTAGAAATCGTTTCTACTGCAAACCAAGATTCTCCACTAAGTGATGGAAAAACTCCTGTTCTTGGCCTAGATGTTTGGGAACATGCTTATTACCTTAAATTCCAAAACCGTCGTCCTGAATATATCGACACATTTTGGAATGTTGTTAACTGGGATGAAGCTAACAAACGCTTTGACGCAGCTAAATAATAATAGAAAGACTCACTTCGGTGGGTCTTTTTTTATTTCTAATGAATTTCTAATGAACTTACAGTGGAAAAATGATGCTTTTTCAGCTACAATAGGGAAAGGTATTATTGAAAAGTGAGGTAACTTTGCGTGAAACTAAATTTTAGAAAAAAGAAAAAAGATTCCACTAAGAAGAAACGCGCCATCATTCCACTACGTTTAAATATTCTATTCTTTATAATTTTTATATTATTCTCCGTATTAATTTTACGACTTGGTATTGTTCAAATCGTGCAAGGGGATACGTACAAACGTCAATTAGAAGAAACAGATAATGTGACCGTTTCTAAGAATGTTCCACGTGGCAGTATTTATGACCGAAACTACAACTTATTAGTTGGTAATTCAGCAGTCAAATCGATTACCTACACAAGAAGCCAACAAACAGAAACTTCAGAAACACTTCACGTAGCTCAAACTTTACAAAAATTAATTACAATTGAACCAGAGAAACTAACCGATCGCGATTTGAAAGATTATTGGATTTTGACACATCAAACCGAGTCCTTAAATCGGCTATCTGCAAAAGAACAAGCGTTAGAATCTTCTAAAGCCTATAAAATCCAAGTTGAAAAAGTAACGAACGATGATATAGCTAAACTAACTACAGAAGATTTAAAAGTAGCAACAATTTATAAAAAAATGACAACAGGATACGCAATGACTGAGTCCGTTATTAAGAATAAAGATGTAACAGATGAAGAAATTGCCCGTGTTAGTGAAAACATGGATAGCTTACCAGGAGTTGATACAACGACAGACTGGAATCGCTATTACACTTATGACGAAACATTACGCTCTATTTTAGGTTCTGTTTCGACAGCAAAAGAAGGTCTACCAAAAGATAAAGCTGAGTACTACTTATCTCAAGGATATAGCCGAAATGACCGTGTTGGTAAAAGTTATCTAGAAGCCCAATACGAAAGCGTTCTAGCTGGTTCAAAATCCCAATCTGAGAGCGTACTTGACTCTAAAGGAAATATAATCGAAACAGTAAGTAAGTATGAAGGATCAAAAGGAAAAGACTTAGTTCTTTCCGTAGATGTAGAATTCCAGAAAGCCGTGGAAGATATTTTACGTAAAAATATTAAACAAGGTAAACAATATGCTGGTTCTGACTTATTTGATCGTGCATTTGTAGTCGCAATGGACCCATATTCTGGAGAAGTTCTAGCACTTGCTGGTCAAAAACTAAATGACAAAGGCGAGTTTGATGACTACTCCTTAGGAACATTCACCACTGCTTATGCAATGGGTTCCGCTGTCAAAGGTTCCACAATTCTTGGGGGCATCATGGACGGAGCAATTTCAAACAAAACGGTCTTCACCGACCAACCAATTGCATTAAAAGGAACCAAACCGAAAAGTTCTTGGTTTAATAGAACCGGAGCAGGTAACCGACCACTTGATCCAGTTGGCGCACTAGAAATCTCATCTAACTCATATATGTATCAAGTAGCAATGAAGATGGGTGGCGCTAAGTATGTTCCAAATGGCCCACTAAGAGCTCCACTAAGTACATTTGATGATATGCGTTATTATTACAATCAATTTGGTTTAGGCGTTAAAACAGGTATTGACCTTCCTGGAGAACAAGTTGGCTACAAAGGGGACGACCAAACAATTGGTAAAATTCTCGATTTCGCCATCGGTCAGTATGATTCTTATACACCGCTTCAAATGGCGCAATACGTTTCAACAATCGCAAATGGAGGATCTAGAATTGCACCAAGTATGGTAAAAGAAATCCGCAACCCTAGTACAAATGGTGATTCTGTTGGAACTCTTGCAACCGCAAATGAACCAAAAGTTTTAAACAAAATCGGCGTTTCAGATAATGACATCAAAACAGTCCAAAAAGGTTTTTATGAAGTAACTCATGGATCAACTGGTACAGCTAGAACCGTCTTTACATCCAGTGATTATGATGTTGCTGGTAAAACAGGGACAGCTGATGCCTTCTATGATGGACCAAAAGAAGGTAACAAAATGGCCAGTGTTTGGAATACAACATTTGTCGGTTATGCACCAGTTAAAAAACCAGAAATAGCGATTTCTGTAGTAGTACCTTGGATTTATCGTCCATATGGTACAGACCAAAAAACAAATATGAAGATCTCTAAAGAAGTTTTCGATAAATATTTCGAACTGAAAAAAGAACGTGCTGAATCCAATAAAGATGCTTCTAAAGTTGAACAACCAATTAACAATAAAGAAGCTGCTGCAAAAGCACAATCTGAACAAACCGAAAATTAATCAAAAAACCACTTTCATTCTTGTGAAAGTGGTTTTTTACATTTCAAACTGACAAACAATTAAAAAAATGGTGACTAATATAGATAAAAAACTGCGAAATGGCTTTGTTTATGGTATGATAAAGTAAGTGTAAAATTAACCAGATTTCTGTTTTAAAGCAGAGATACGAGGATTAAATTGAAGGAGGAATTGTAAACTATGACAAAAAGCTATCATGTCGCAGTTGTAGGTGCTACTGGTGCAGTTGGTACCCAAATGATTGAATTACTAGAAGAGGCGGCGACTTTCAAGATAAAGCAAGTTTCGTTCTTGTCTTCTATTCGTTCTGCTGGAAAAAAATTATCCTTCCGTGGGGAAGAGGTAACTATTCAAGAAGCTACACCTGAAAGCTTTGAAGGCGTAGATATTGCCTTATTTAGTGCTGGAGGTTCCGTTTCTAAAGCACTTGCAAAAGAAGCTGTAAAACGTGGAGCCATTGTAATTGATAATACGAGCGCATATCGCATGGATCCTGAAGTGCCGCTTGTTGTTCCAGAAGTAAACGAAAAAGCGCTATTCTCACATAAAGGTATTATTGCTAACCCTAACTGCTCTACAATTCAAATGGTAGCAGCACTCGAACCGATTCGAGAAGCTTATGGTTTAAATCGAATTATTGTTTCTACTTATCAAGCTGTGTCTGGCTCCGGAGTAAGTGCCATTCAAGAACTTAAAGACGGCAGCAGAGCTCTTTTAGATAACAAAGAATTCACGCCAGAAATCATGCCAGTAAAAGGCGATAAAAAGCACTATCCAATTGCATTCAATGCCTTACCACAAATTGACGTTTTCACGGACAATGATTATACATACGAAGAAATGAAAATGATCAATGAAACGAAAAAAATCATGGAAGACGATACTATTAAAGTTTCTGCTACATGCGTTCGAATTCCAGTTGTTAGTGGACATTCAGAAAGTGTTTACGTTGAAATAGAACAAGAGGGAGTAAGTGCAAAAGATATTCAAAATGCATTAAAAGCAGCCCCTGGTGTCGTTCTTGAAGATGATCCAGCAAATCAAATTTATCCGCAAGCCATTCAAGCTGCTGGTAAAAAAGAAGTGTTTGTTGGTCGCGTTCGCGCTGACATTGATGATTCTAAAGGCTTCCATATGTGGATTGTATCCGACAACCTACTTAAAGGCGCTGCATGGAATTCGATTCAAATTGCTGAAAGCTTAGTCAAACTAGCGATTATTTAGAGGTGTAAGTAATGAAAATCATAGTACAAAAATTCGGCGGCACATCCGTCCAAAATGAAAAAATTCGTCTAATGGCTTTTAACCATATAAAAAATGCCCTTAAAGACGGCTATAAAGTTGTAGTTGTTGTGTCCGCAATTGGTCGTTACGGGGATCCATATGCAACCGACACACTTTTAGAACTTATAGGAGCAAAAGATACTAAACTAACTGCTAGAGAGCAAGATACATTGCTATCTGTTGGAGAAACTATATCTGCTTCTGTCTTTACTAATATGTTAAAAGAGGCAGACATTAAAGCAGAAGCATTTTCAGGTGGTCAAGCAGGTATTATTACATCTAATAATCACTTGAATGCAAAAATCACCGAAGTCGATACAAAGCGCCTAAAAAAAGCGCTTGAAACACTTGATGTAGCTGTTGTTGCTGGTTTTCAAGGAATCACTGAAAACGGGGATATAACAACACTTGGTCGCGGTGGCAGTGATACTTCTGCTGCAGCTCTTGGTGTATCTTTACAAGCAGACTATATTGATATTTTCACTGACGTAGACGGTATGATGACGGCAGATCCACGCATTGTCGAACATGCGCGTTCACTTCCACGAGTAAGTTATAATGAAGTTAGTAATATGGCTTACCAAGGAGCAAAAGTCATTCATCCGCGCGCAGTAGAAATAGCGATGACTGCTAAAGTACCAATGCGTATCCGTTCGACTTACTTAGAAAGCACAGGAACTCTTGTCACATCTTTAGCGGATGATTCCGGTCATTTCGATGTAAAAGAACGAATGGTAACAGGAGTTGCACACGTTACAAATTTAACGCAAATTTTTGTCAAAACAGATACAGTAAAGGCACAACAACAAACTTTTAAAATATTAGCAGATGCAGGAATCAGCCTAGATTTTATTAATATATCAACTGATTCTGTCATTTTTACAGTCCCAGAAGAAAAACGTCGCGTCGTCAAACAACTTTTAGAAGAAGCAAACTTACAAACAACGGTTCGTGAAGACTGTGCAAAAGTTTCTATCGTTGGTGCTGGAATAACCGGAGTTCCTGGTGTTACAGCAAAAATCGTAGGAGCATTATCCGAAAAAAACATCCCAATTTTACAATCAGCGGATAGTCATACAACTATTTGGGTATTAGTAAGAGAAGAAGACTTAATTTCGGCAGTCAATGCCCTTCATGACGTATTTTGTTTGGAAATTAAGTAAGGAGGAAATGAAAGATGGATTTAGGGAAAGTAATTACAGCAATGGTCACGCCAATTCACCCAGAAAAAAATAAAGTATGCAAAAAAAGAATTCATCATCTCGTGAATCACTTAATAGATAACGGCTCAGATGGTTTAGTAATCGCTGGAACAACTGGTGAATCTCCAACTTTGTCACATGATGAAAAAATGAAATTATTCCGCCAAGTAGTGGAAACAAATGCAGGACGCGCGAAATTAATCGCTGGCACAGGTTCTAATAATACAGCAGAAACGATTGCTTTTACAAAAGAAGTAGCAGAACTGGGCGGAATTGATGCTGTCTTAGTCGTTGCGCCGTATTATAACAAGCCAAATCAAGATGGTTTATACGCTCATTTTGTTGCTGTTGCGGAAGCTTCTGATTTACCAGTAGTTATTTATAATATTCCAGGACGAAGTGTTGTTAATATCGAACCAGAAACAATTATTCGTTTAGCAAAATTACCAAATATTATTGGTGTTAAAGAATCAAGCGGCAACTTAGACAATATAAGTAAAATCATTGCTGAAACTTCCGATGATTTCCTCGTATATAGTGGGGATGACAGCTTAACCTTGCCAATTTTAGCAGTTGGAGGGAATGGCGTAATTTCCGTTGCAAGTCATGTGGTAGGAAATGAAATGCAAGAAATGATGCAAGCGTTTGAAAGCGGGAACGTAAAAAAAGCAGCAAGTATACATCGCTCGCTATTACCATTAATGAACGGTCTTTTCTCTGTGCCAAACCCAGCGCCAACTAAATACTTATTAAATCAACAAGGTATTAGCGTTGGACCTGTAAGATTACCACTTGTAGATTTGAATGCTGAACAAGGAACGAAATTACAAGCTATATTAGAAGGACTTTCTAAATAGTTCAAAGGAGGTCTACGCTTTGACAATAAAAAAAGCGAAAAACATAAAAATCATTCCACTCGGCGGTGTCGATGAAAGTGGCAAAAATTTATATGTAGTAGAAATAGACGAAGATATCTTTATATTAGATGCGGGCTTAATGTTCCCAGAAAACGAATTACTGGGAATTGATATTGTTATTCCTGATTTCAAATATTTAGAAGAAAACAAAGACAGAGTGAAAGCCATTTTCTTAACTCATGGTCATGAAGATGCGATTGGTGCACTGCCATACTTACTTCAAAAAATTAAAGCACCTGTTTACGGTACTGAGCTAACAATTGCACTTGCAAAGTCAGCGCTTAAAGAACACCGCAAACTACGCTTTAAAAATTTCCATGTTGTTGATGCAGAAACAACCTTATCTTTTTCTAAAATTGATGTATCTTTCTTCCGTACGACGCATACAATTCCTGATTCGGTCGGGATTGTGCTTGAAACAAGTGAAGGTTCCATTATTTATACTGGTGACTTTAAATTTGATCAATCAGCCAAAGATGGATATGCTTCTGATTTAAGTCATATTGCCGAATTTGGTGAAAAAGGAGTACTCGCTTTACTTTCAGATAGTTCAGAAGCAGAGCACCCTGGCACCACATCAAGCGACAGTTTAATTGAAGAAGAAATTAGACATGCTTTTAGAATGGCAGATGGTAGAATTATTGTTGCTTGTGTGGCTTCTAATTTGATTCGTTTGCAGCAAGTACTTGACGCATCCGTTGCTACTAAGCGTAAAGTCGCTATTGTTGGTAAAGAATTAGAGCGTGTATTTGAAATAGCAGGTAGCTTAGGTAAAATCGTTATTGAGGAAGACTTGATTATTCCTCTAAAAGAACTTAAAAAATATAATGATGAAGAAATCACTATTATTGAAACAGGAAACTTAGGTGAACCAATTCAATCATTACAACTAATGACTAAAGGTAATCACCCTCAATTTAATATTAAACCAGGAGATACGGTTTATATTACAACAACTCCATCACCATCACTTGAAACGATGATGGCGAAAACGATGGATATGCTCTATAAAGCTGGAGCAAAAGTATTAACGATGAGCAATAATCTTTTTATCTCTGGCCATGCAAGCCAAGAAGATTTGAAATTAATGCTTAACTTGTTAAAACCTAGATATTTCGTTCCTGTTCACGGTGAATACCGGATGTTAATTAGTCATGCGAAATTAGCTCATGAAGTTGGCATGGCGAAATCAGAAGTATTTATTGTCGGTAAAGGTGAAATTTTAGAATATAAAAATGATAAAATGACTGCTGGAAACCGTGTCTATTCTGGAAATACACTGATTGATGGGTTAGGTGTAGGAGACGTTGGAAACATCGTACTGAGAGACCGTAAGTTACTTTCTGAAGACGGTATTTTCATCGTAGTTGTTACGCTTAATCGTAAAACTAAAACAATTACTTCCGGACCAGAAATCATTTCACGTGGCTTTATCTATGTGCGTGAATCTGAGCATTTAATTGAAGAATCATCCAAAGTCGTAACAAAAATCGTCGAAAAAAACCTCCAAGAAACTGGCTTTGAATGGGCTAAATTAAAACAAGATATTCGCGATCAATTAAATCGCTACCTATTTGAGCAAACAAAACGACGTCCAATGATCTTACCAATCATTATGGAAGTCTAGTATGAACTGCTGCACCTCGATGTGCAGCAGTTTTTTTCGTTTAAAAGTAAAATAGAGGGGAAAACAAGCTAGGAAGGAGTGATTCAATTGACAGAATTTACATATGATGTAGTTATAATCGGAAGTGGTGCTAGTGGAACAACTGTGGCTTTTGAAGCGCAGGCAGCCGGTCTAAAAGTAGCGATTGTGGAAGAGCGTAGTTGGGGCGGCACATGTGTCCTTAGAGGCTGTGACCCTAAAAAAGTGTTAGTCGGAGCAGCAGAAGCAAGAAATCTTTCCACAAGATTACGTGGTAAAGGTATTAAAGAAGCAGCAACAATTAGCTGGACAGATTTAATGGCATTCAAAGAAACATTTGTAGAAGATGTGCCTGAAAGTCGCTTGGAAAGTTTTCAAGAAGCTGGGATTGAAACGTTTTTTGGACCAGCAAGTTTTCAAAACGAAAATACTTTGCAAGTTGGTAACGACATACTAAGTGCTAAAAAAATAGTGATTGCAACCGGCGCAACACCAAATACACTTAAAGTAGAAGGTCAAGAACATATTCAAACGAGTGATGATTTCTTATCACTTGAAAAACTTCCAGATTCAGTTGTTTTTATCGGTGGTGGTTATATTTCTTTTGAATTTGCATCAATTGCGCTAGCTGCAGGGAGAGATGTGCATATAATTCATCATAATAGCGAACCATTAAAGAAATTCGATCCCGATTTTGTAGCTGCCTTAGTTTCTACACTAAAAGAAGAAGGCATTCATTTCCATTTTGATACAGATATTACTAAAATTAATAAAAATGGTGAAAAACTTCATATCGAAGGTAAAAATGGCTTTTCACTTGAAACCGACTTAATTATCGGAGCAACCGGAAGAACGCCCAATATTGCTCATTTAGCTCTAGATAAAGCAAACATAGACTATACCAAAAAAGGCATTACAGTAAACGAGAAACTACAAACACCTAACCACGCACATATTTATGCATGTGGTGATGTAGCCGCTACAAAAGGCGCTCCGTTAACACCAGTTGTCAGTATGGAAGCAGCATTAGTAGCAAAAAATATTTTAGGCGGCAATGAAAAAATCGATTATCCTGCCATACCAAGCGTTGTTTTTACTAGTCCAAAACTTGCAAGCATTGGCATAAGCATGGAAGAAGCAAACGCCAATCCAGAAAAATATCAAATTAAAAAACATGATACAACGAACTGGTATACGTACAGAAGAACGAACGAAAAAATCGCCCTCGCAAAAATCATAGAAGACCGCGAGACCGGCCAAATTAAAGGTGCTCACTTCCTAAGTGAAGAGGCGGATTATATGATAAATTATATCGCTATCCTAATGAAAGCTAACTTAACTTTGGCTGATTTACAGTCTGTCATATTTGCATATCCATCACCTGCAAGTGATTTAACTGCTTTGAACTAGAGCTTAAATATGTTATAGTGAGGGAGAAATTCGCATAAAAGGAGCAAATTAGATGGAAATTTGGATTATTGCCGGAATATGTGCATTCTTAATTTTTATCAGCGGTATTGTTGTTTTATTTTTCCCAGCCAAGCGAAAAATCGGTGCAATTTTAACAAGCGCTGGAATGTTATTATTGGTTGGTTCTATTATTGGCATCATTGTTAGTTTTTCACATTACCAACAAGTTCAAAATGATGTATTCAATTATTCTTCTAAAGGTACAAGCCAAGCTACTGCAGAAGAAACAAAAACCTATCAAATAAACTATGAAGATTCCGCAGATAATATTAAGAAAAAAATCACCTCTGTCACGGTCGAAAAGAAAGAAACCTATTCAACAGTAGAAGGCAAGTCAGTTCCTGGCAGTATCACATTACAATTAGAAATAACAAACAATGCAGCTAAAACTCTCGAAACCTATCCGAATCAAGGTCAACTTGAAGCTAATAAAATGGATATAAATGGAGGAGATGCTGTTCTATCTGATTTTGAAACCACAGAAATCGAACCTGGTAAAACAGTTAAAGGAACAATCGTTTTTCCAGTAGAAAAATTAGATAAAGTTTCTGATATTACTTGGATTTCTTATAGTTTCCTAAGCTATTTAAAAGATTCTTCGACACCAATTACAACAGAAACAGGTAAAATCGAACTTAAATAAAAAAACAATATCCCGGAAATGGGATATTGTTTTTTTATTTATTCAGCTACATTCATAACTTCTTTTAAATATTCATCATAAGAAATTTCTTTATTATAAAATTGATCTTTTGATAAGTTAATAATACGAGTTGCGATAGTTTGTAGTAACTGATGGTCATGCGATGCAAAGATCATAGCGCCTTTGAACGCTTCAAGACCATTATTTAACGCAGTGATTGATTCTAAGTCCAAGTGGTTAGTAGGTTCATCAAGTAAAAGAACATTTGAACCTGAAAGCATCATTTTGGATAACATACAACGAACTTTTTCTCCACCAGATAAAACGCGTACTTTTTTCAGTACTTCATCACCACTGAATAGCATACGGCCAAGGAAGCCGCGTAAGAATGCTTCACTATCATCTTCAGGAGAGAACTGACGTAACCATTCCACAAGACTCATGTCGTTTTCCTCAAAGAACTCTGAGTTATCTTTCGGGAAATAGCTTTGGCTTGTTGTGATGCCCCATTTATAGCTACCTTCATCAGGTTCCATTTCACCAGCAAGGATTTGGAAAAGAACGGTTTTAGCAACTTCATCATCGCCAACTAAAGCAACTTTGTCATTACGGTTAATCGAGAAGGAAAGATTATCAAGAATCTTCACGCCATCAATTGTTTTAGACAAGTTTGTTACAGTTAGAAGGTCGTTCCCAACTTCACGGTCCGGTTTGAACTGAATGAAAGGGTAACGACGACTAGAAGGTTGAATATCTTCCAGCGTGATTTTTTCGAGCATTTTTTTACGACTTGTTGCTTGTTTGGATTTCGATGCATTCGCACTGAAACGAGCAATAAAGTCTTGTAATTCTTTCATTTTTTCTTCTTTTTTCTTATTACGATCGCCCATCATTGTTTGTGCTAATTGGCTTGATTCATACCAGAAATCATAGTTTCCGACATATAATTTAATTTTGCTGAAATCAAGATCCGCAATGTGCGTACATACTTTATTTAAGAAGTGACGGTCATGGGATACTACGATAACAGTATTATCAAAGTTAATTAAAAATTCTTCCAACCAGTGAATCGCACGGATGTCAAGGTGGTTGGTAGGCTCATCCAGAAGTAAGATATCTGGTTTACCGAATAAAGCTTGCGCAAGAAGCACTTTCACTTTTTCTCCACCAGTTAAATCTTTCATTAGTTTGCCGTGTAAGTCAGTAGGGATACCTAAGCCATTTAATAAAACAGCAGCGTCAGATTCTGCTTCCCAACCATCTAATTCAGCAAATTCGCCTTCAAGTTCAGCAGCGCGAATACCATCTTCATCACTGAAATCTTCTTTCATGTAAATGGCATTTTTTTCGTCCATAATTTTGTATAGACGTTCATGTCCCATTATTACAGTGTTAAGAACAAGTTCATCATCATACTGGAAATGATCTTGGCGAAGGACAGCGAGACGCTCACCTGAACCAATATGCACATTACCACTTTGAGAATCAAGCTCGCCAGAAAGCACTTTTAGGAACGTTGATTTACCAGCACCGTTTGCTCCAATAAGACCATAACAGTTACCTGGTAAAAATTTAATTGAAACATCTTCAAATAGCTTTTTATCGCCGTAGCGTAAGCCAACATTATTTACAGTTAACATTTTCTTCCTCCAATACTAAGTTACTTCTTCTTGAAATCAGAAAAAGCACAATTACTTCTATTTTAACATGGTTAGTTCAGCAAAGAAAGCTTACACGCATAAATAAATGTTATAATTGAAAAATAAGGAGGGAAGCTAAATGGATTATCAGCAAACTTTACAAGAAAAAGTCGCGCTTTGCCTTAGTTTGCAAGGTGCAAAGGAAACATTTCCATTTGATTCTAAAACACATGCTTTAACAATTGGCGCGAAAATATTTGCGCTCATCCATATGTATCACGGGGATTTATATGTCAGTGTTAAGTGCCAACCTGAGAGAATTGATTTATTGCGCGATGAATATATGAGTATAAAACCCGGTTATCACTTAAATAAAAAACATTGGATTACACTTGTGATTAATGAAAAATATGATGTCGAAGCGGAAACAGAATTTGCTTTAATTAAAAATAGTTATCAGCTAATTTTTGACAAACTACCAAAAAAAGCACAAAATACTGTAAGATTTTCTGCAAATGATTAAAGAAAACAAATAATTCTTTACAAAAAAACATCTCATGCTATAATGATTGTTGTACGATAATTTCATAGACGTTACCACAGGGGGGGCTTCTTAGCTGAGATTGAATCCGCGTGTTTTTGGATTCTGACCCTTTGAACCTGTTCGTTAATACGAGCGTAGGGATTGTGGCGATTGCATTTCTAACAATAGAAACTGCTTTCTTCTGGGGTACGTTTTTGACCAAAAAGAAGAGGGGAGTTTATTTTTTATGCAAAACAAACGATTAATCATTTTACTTGAATGTGCTATCTTTGCAGCAGTTGCGATGGTACTAAGCTTTATCCCGCTAGACATTGGTTCCAGTTTTTCGATTTCACTAGGAATGATTCCAATGTACGTTATTGCAATTCGTCGCGGTTTTTGGGCGGCTGGATTTGCTGGGCTTTTATGGGGGTTACTACATTTTTTAACAGGGAAAGCTTATATTTTAATGCCATCTCAGGCAATTATTGAATATATCCTGGCCTTCAGTTTTATTGCTTTCAGCGGAGTATTTAGTAAACAAGTTCGAAGTAATTTAGCTGCTAACCAACTAAAAAAAGCCATCGAGTGGGCGTGGGGAACCATGATTATTGGTGGTTTGGCTAGATATTTCTGGCATTATGTAGCTGGCGTTTTATTTTGGGGCGCTTATGCTTTTCAAGGTTGGGGAGCACAACTATTTTCAGCAGTGATGAACGGAGCTAGCTGCCTCGGAACCGTCGTTGTTTGTGGAATAGTTATCTCGATACTACTCAAAACAACGCCTAAATTATTCTTACCTAAATAAAGGAAAGCCCTGTTAGTAAATGCTAACAGGGCTTTTTAGTATGTTATAATAGAATAAATACTGTATTACAGCGTAACACAATGTTCATTTTTACGATTATAAGTTTAGCAGCGATGTTCTTTACGTGCCACAAGTACGAAATCATCTTGTTTAGTAACTTCCGTTTGAATGCCACACTGTCTTTAAGCTGTTTTTTTGTATTTAAAAAGTTTAAATCATTACTAGTTAGGGAAAAGATTTATCGATTGCCAATTTTTTTGGTAGTGGTAAAGAAAAAATGGAGGTGTATAAGCGTGTTAAAATTCGAACACGTAACGAAGACTTATAAAGGGGGCAAAAAAGCTGTTAATGATCTAACACTTAACATCGATAAAGGAGAATTTGTTTGTTTTATCGGTCCAAGTGGTTGTGGGAAAACGACAACAATGAAGATGATTAACCGGCTTATTGAACCTACAGAAGGCAAAATATTTATAAATGATAAAGACATCATGGCGGAAGATCCCGTCAAACTAAGACGTTCTATTGGTTATGTTATTCAGCAAATTGGCTTGATGCCACATATGACGATTAGAGAGAATATCGTCCTTGTACCAAAATTACTTAAATGGTCCGAAGAGAAAAAACAAGAACGGGCGAAAGAATTAATTAAATTAGTTGATTTGCCAGAAGAGTTTTTAGACCGCTATCCTTATGAATTAAGTGGTGGACAACAACAACGTATCGGTGTTTTGCGAGCGCTTGCAGCAGAACAAAATTTAATTCTAATGGATGAACCATTCGGAGCACTGGATCCAATTACTCGGGATTCTCTACAAGAAGAATTCAAGAATTTACAAAAAGAACTTGGAAAAACAATTATTTTCGTTACCCATGATATGGATGAAGCGATTAAACTTGCAGACCGTATCGTTATTATGAAAGCTGGCGAAATTGTTCAGTTTGATACACCAGATGAAATTCTACGTAATCCAGCAAATTCATTTGTAGAAGATTTCATTGGTAAAGACCGCCTAATTGAAGCAAAACCTGATGTTACACAAGTAGCACAAATTATGAATACGAATCCAGTGTCTATTACAGCAGATAAATCTCTACAAGCTGCCATTACAGTCATGAAAGAAAAACGAGTAGATACGTTACTTGTAGTGGATGAAGGTAATGTGTTAAAAGGATTTATCGATGTAGAACAAATCGATTTAAATCGCCGCACAGCAACTTCTGTGATGGATATTATCGAGAAAAATGTATTTTACGTGTATGAAGATACCTTACTCCGTGATACTGTACAGCGGATTCTAAAACGTGGTTATAAATATATTCCTGTAGTTGATAAGGACAAACGCCTTGTTGGGATTGTAACTCGTGCCAGTTTAGTAGATATTGTTTATGATTCCATTTGGGGAACGATAGATGATGTGGCAGAAAATCAGGAGGAACAAGCGGATTCCGAAACGACAGAACCAGAAATGAAGCAGGAGGGATAAGCTATGGACGCAATTGTTACTTTTTTTCAAGAAAACGGCCATAACTTGCTTGTTCAAACATGGCAACATCTTTTCATCTCCTTATCTGCTGTAATTTTAGGGATTGCAGTTGCCGTTCCTGTTGGAATTTTACTGACGCGTTCACCAAAAGTAGCAAATTTTGTTATTGGCGTGGTTAGTGTTCTTCAAACGGTTCCTTCACTCGCTATTTTAGCATTTATTATCCCGTTTCTTGGGGTCGGTACATTACCAGCGATTATTGCACTGTTTATTTACGCACTTTTACCAATCCTGCGTAATACTTTTATTGGAGTTCGAGGAGTCGATAAAAATTTAATCGAATCTGGTCGTGGTATGGGCATGACGAATTGGCAATTAATCATTAATGTCGAAATCCCTAACTCTATATCAGTAATTATGGCTGGTATTCGTTTATCAGCTGTATACGTTATCGCTTGGGCAACACTTGCTTCATATATTGGAGCTGGTGGACTTGGAGACTTTATTTTTAATGGCTTAAACTTATATCGTCCAGATTTAATTCTCGGCGGAGCAATCCCAGTAACTATTTTAGCCCTTGTAGTAGAATTCGCGCTTGGAAAATTAGAGTATCGTTTAACTCCAAAAGCCATCCGTGAAGCTCAGGAAGGGGGAGAATAACATGAAGAAAAAATTTATCGCGCTATTCAGCGTATTACTACTAACTAGTTCTCTTTTCTTATCTAGCTGCTCTTTACCAGGACTTGGAGGCAGTTCTAAAGATACAATACGCATTGGAGCAATGGCCACGACAGAATCACAAATCGTTTCCAATATTTTAAAAGAATTAATCGAACATGACACTGGTCTAAAAGTAGAAATTGTAAATAACCTCGGATCAACTATCGTTCAGCACCAAGCCATGTTAAATGGTGATGTAGATATTACAGCGACAAGATATACAGGAACAGACTTAGTTGGGCCTCTTGGAGAAGATGCTATTAAAGACCCTGAAAAAGCTTTAGCAGCAGTAAAAAAAGGATTTGAAGAGCGTTTCCACCAAACATGGTTTGATTCTTATGGCTTTGCTAATACGTATGTGTTCATGGTACGCCAAGATACTGCTAAAAAATACAACTTAACTACAGTTAGCGACATGCGTAAAGTAGAAAATGAGCTTACTGCTGGGGTCGATAATTCTTGGATGGAACGTGAAGGAGATGGTTATAAAGCATTTTCAAAAGCTTATGACATCGAGTTCAAGAAAATTTTCCCAATGCAAATCGGCTTAATTTATACCGCACTTAAAAACAATCAAATGGATGTGGCGCTTGGTTATTCAACAGATGGCCGTATCCCAACATATAACTTAAAATTACTAAAAGATGATAAAAAATTCTTCCCACCATACGATGCTTCAGCTCTAGCAACAGATGAAATTTTAAAGAAACATCCAGAATTAAAAACTACTATCAATAAGTTAAAAGGTAAAATCTCAACAGAAGAAATGCAAAAGCTTAATTATGAAGCAGATGGCAAATTAAAAGAACCATCCATCGTAGCGCAAGAATTCTTGCAAAAAAATAATTACTTTGAAGGTAAAAACTAAGGAGGTGCCAAAAGATGGACACATTAAAACAATTAATTGATTATTACCAAACAAATGGAAGTTATGTCATGGAAGAGTTCTGGCGGCATTTCTTAATGAGTGCGTACGGAGTTATCTTCGCCGCAATCATAGCGATACCACTCGGAGTATATATTGCTAGGAAGAAACGCTTAGCTGGATGGGTTATCCAAATTGCCAATATCATTCAAACTATCCCAGCACTCGCAATGTTAGCTGTACTTATGCTAATTATGGGTTTAGGAACGAATACAGTCGTTTTATCCTTGTTCCTATATTCTTTACTCCCAATTCTAAAAAACACCTATACGGGCATTAGAAACGTTGATGGGGCACTTCTTGAATCGGGTAAAGCGATGGGCATGACGAAATGGCAAGTGCTTCGTTTGATTGAAATGCCACTTGCTTTATCGGTCATTATGGCAGGTATTCGAAATGCGCTTGTTATTGCAATAGGTGTTGCAGCCATCGGGACATTCGTTGGAGCAGGCGGCCTCGGTGATATTATAGTCCGCGGAACCAACGCAACTAACGGAACCGCAATTATTTTAGCTGGAGCCATCCCAACAGCAGTCATGGCAATATTAGCCGATGTACTTCTAGGATGGGTCGAACGTACTTTAAACCCAGTTAAAAACAAAAGAAAAACATTAACCGAAGTCTTATAAAAACAATCGAAAACACAACCTACCAGCTTCATAAAAAGGTTGTGTTTTTCGTTTGACAAAGAATGTTTCCCGTAGTAAACTTTTTATCATAAACGAAAGAAGGTCAGGGAGCATGAAAAAGGAAAAAACAGAACGCACAAAACAAAGCTGGAGAAAAGCACAGAATGCTCCCAGCTTAAGCGAAGTAAATAATTCAGTAGCAATTCCCAAAAACGCAAAGTTCTTCCGGAAATTATTTGCATTTATGGGACCAGGTGCCCTTATTGCAGTTGGCTATGTTGATCCTGGAAACTGGGCGACATCCATTGCCGGGGGTTCGGAATTTGGTTACACTTTATTATCAGTTATTTTAATTTCTAATATTTTAGCCGTTTTACTACAATCACTTGCGTCAAAATTAGGTATCGTGACTGGGCGCGATTTAGCTCAAGCATCAAGCGATCATTTTTCCAAACCATTTGGCTTTGTCCTATGGATTTTAGCTGAATTAGCCATTATTGCAACTGATATTGCTGAAGTTATCGGTAGTGCGATTGCGCTTAATTTACTCTTTGGCATTCCTTTGATTTGGGGCGTTTGTATAACAGCATTAGATATTTTTCTTGTATTATTTTTACAACATAAAGGTTTCCGCTATATAGAAGTTATTGTTATTACTTTAATGGTGACGATTCTTGTATGTTTTGGAGCTGAAATGGTCATGTCACACCCAGATATGCAAGCAATTGCGAAAGGTTTTATCCCGCAATCAGAAATCGTTACGAACCCGGCAATGCTTTATATCGCACTCGGGATTCTTGGTGCAACAGTTATGCCGCATAATTTATATTTACACTCATCGATCGTGCAAACAAGACAATACGCGCGAACAAAAGAAGGGAAGAGAGAAGCGATTCGTTTTTCATTTATCGATTCAACGTTCTCTTTAACTATTGCGTTATTAATTAATGCATCTATTTTAATTTTAGCTGCTGCTGCCTTTTATACTACTGGACAACATAACGTAGCTGGAATTGAAGATGCCTATAAATTACTTAACCCAACACTTGGAAGTAGCATCGCCAGTACGGTGTTTGCGGTAGCTTTACTTGCTTCTGGTCAAAATTCGACATTAACAGGCACATTGGCTGGTCAAATCGTTATGGAAGGTTTCTTAAATATCCGTCTAAAACCAGTAGTACGCCGCTTATTAACCCGTGTACTAGCAATTGTTCCAGCAGTTATTATTACAGCACTTTATGGAGCAAATGGAATAAATGAGTTGCTTATTTTCAGCCAAGTAATACTCTCCATGCAACTATCTTTCGCTGTTATTCCCTTAGTTATGTTCACAAGTGATAAACAGAAGATGGGCGAATTCGTTAACTCACCATGGTTAAAAATAGTGTCTTGGTCTGTTGCAATTTTTATCGCAGTCTTAAATATCTACTTATTATTTTACACTTTAACTTCATTATAAAAAGAGAAGGTTACGATAATTTTATTATGTAAACAATTAAAAATAATTTTCTCATTTCTTTCCCTCGAAATTTTCATCTTTATGCTATATAATTGAATTATATAATACTAATGGCGTAGTAAAGGTGTTGATTAACGATGACGGATAAACTATTAAAACAACATAAAAGGCTTTTAGAACAGCAACATAAACTACCGTACACAATCAAACTGGACGGCGAAGTTTTCACAATCATTATTTATACAAAATTAAACAAAGTAGCTGGAGTCACTGTACTAAACTCAAAAGACGAACCAGCAACAATGAAAGAAGCAGAAGCAGTAGTTAATCGCATTCAAAAGTATAATTTCTATTTTGAATACTTGGGTAAACGTGCTCATGTAATTAAAGAACGCGATAGCATTATTGCTGAAAAGATAGAACAAACACAATTAATTCTAAATGATAATACTATTTTTGGTGAACAAATGCAGCCAACGATTGATGAACTTAATTTAGCGATGGAAGTTTATAAACAACAACAACGCAAATTAGACGTTTATCAAGAAGATATTACTTTGCTCAACCAAAAAATTAAAATGCAAGGTGAAATTTTAGAAGAAGACTGGGAATCAGCTGAAAATCTTTCCATTGCGTTTACCAAAGCTGCATATGCGCAAAGTATCTATTTAGAAGCAACACGAAAGAATCGGAAACAATTAGCAAAATGGTTCCATCTCCATCAAAAAGAATTACCAACTGAAAAACAAAAAGCATTAGGAAAAATCGTATCTGTTCTAAGTGATACGAATGCTGGACTTGTATTTGATCAAATTATTTCGCTTAGACCTCTTCTTGAAGAAGGCTTAATGCTTGATCATGAGCAGTCCTTAACCCAACGTGCTGCTGAATTTAATAAAGAGTTCGAAACACATTGTCGTTTCTATAAACCCAATATTAATAAAGTGAAAAATTTAATCAGACAATAACAAAAAAGCTAAGTGGCGTAAAAACCACCTAGCTTTTTTCTATTTAATAATTCCTTGATCTTGTAGATAATCTTTAGCTACTGTATAAGCTGATTTACCATTTACATTCACTTCATAGTTCATTTTACGCATTTCATCGTCTGTAATTTTCCCTGCAAGTTTGTTTAATGGTTTTTTCAGTTCTGGATATTTATCTAATGTTTTTGTCAGCATAAGAGGTGCCCCTTGATAAGGAGGGAAGAGTTGTTCATCATCTTCTAGCACTTTTAGCTTGTACTGAGCGAGTTCACTATCAGTAGAATAAGCATCTAAAAGGTTAATGTCACCAGATTTAATTGCATTGTAGCGAAGTTTTGGTTCCATTGTTTTCAAGTTCTGGAAGGTAAGTCCATATTTATCTTGAATGCCTTTATATCCGTCCGAACGATCTTTAAACTCTAGTGTAAATCCTGCTTTAACCTGATCAGCTACTGGATTTAAATCAGATATTTTCTCTAATTTGTTTTCTTTAGCAAATTCAGGTGAAACAGCAAGCGCATAAGTGTTATTGTATTCCATTGGTTTTAAGTATGTCATATCAAAATCTTTTGCTAAACCATCACGTGCTTGCGTGTAAACTTTTTCTGGATCATGTGTTTTTGCGTTTTCTTTTAAGAAAGTTTCTAATACGGTACCTGTAAATTCAGGATAAATATCTATATCACCTGATTTTAAAGCATTAAAGACAAAGCTTGTTTTACCCATATTAGGTTTCACATTAACTTTTAAATCCGTCTCATCTTCAATAACTAATTTGTACATATTAATCAAAATTTCTGGTTCTGCGCCTAATTTCCCGGCAATCGTAATTTCTTTTTTATCGGAAGCAAAATAAGGAACGACGATGATTGCGGCAGTAAGTAAAATTCCTGCTGAAATCGTAATAATCGTACTTTTAAAGGATGCTTTTTCAAGGAATCGCAGTAAGAAATCAAACAAGATTGCGAGTAATGCTGCTGGAATTGCACCAAGCAGGATTAAACTATTATCATTACGATCAATCCCCAGTAAAATCAAGTCCCCAAGACCACCAGCGCCAATTAATGCAGCGAGGGTTGCCGTACCGATAATTAATACCATAGCCGTACGTATACCAGCCATAATTACAGGCATTGCAAGAGGTAGCTGTACTTTGTATAATCTTTTCCATTTGTTCATTCCCATTGCGCGTGAAGCTTCGACAAGAGCTGGGTCAACTTCTTTTATCCCAGTATATGTATTCCGTAAAATAGGCAACAGGGCGTAGATTACAAGCGCAATAATTGCTGGAACTATCCCAATACCGACAAGTGGAATTAATAACCCAAGTAAAGCAAGGGAGGGGATTGTTTGAAAAATAGCAGCTACTTGAATAATTGGTTCAGCAAGTCGTTTATGTCTAGTTAAGTAGATACCTAGAGGCAAAGCAATGAGTACAGCAATAAAAAGGGATACGAACGAAATCTGAATGTGTTGTACTAAGGCCGTGAATAGCTCATCTTTACGGACAGCAAATGTATCTAGTAATGTATTCATACAAGCTCACCCGAACTTTCAAGATGACGCGCTAAAAATTGCATCACTTGTTTATTAGTAATCGTACCGATAAACTGACCGGTTTCATCTTTAACTGGAACCGATTGTTCTTCGGCAATGCGGCGAACTAGATTTTCAACTGGTTCGTTCGAGGAAATTCCCATCGTCCCGTCACTAGCTTGATAGGCGTAAAACAAATCAGCCTCTATTAAATCATTTACTGTAAAACTCGATTCTAAAATTGGTGTATTGAACGCGTGACCAGAAGCTAAGAAATCTTTAACAAAATCATTTTCAGGATTTTTTACAATTTCTTGTGGAGTAGCGACTTGGACAATTTCTCCATCTTGCATGACACAAATACGGTCTCCCAGTGCTAGAGCCTCTTGCATATCATGGGTAACAAATACGATTGTTTTCTTGATTTTCTTTTGAAGTGTGGAAATGTCTTGTTGTAAACGTTGGCGTGAAATAGGATCAAGCGCGCTAAAAGGCTCATCCATTAAAATTATTCCTGGATCGGCCGCAAGTGCGCGAACAACACCAACACGCTGCTGCTCTCCGCCAGATAATTCAGCTGGCTTACGATGGCGATAACTTTCCGCATCTAAACCAACGCTATCAAGCAATTCGGTAATTCGATCATGGATTTTTTCTTTACTCCATTTCTTTAACTCTGGAACAATAGCGATATTTTCTTCAATTGTCATGTGAGGAAAAAGTGCTATTTGCTGTAAAACATAGCCAATATCCCAGCGGAGTTCATGAATATCATAATCACTAATACGCTTTTCATTAATATAAATGGTTCCAGTTGTAAGTGGAATCAAGCGATTAATCATTTTTAACGTTGTCGTTTTCCCGCAACCACTAGGTCCGATGAAAACAAAGAACTCGCCGTCTTTTATGTCCAAAGTAACATTATTCACTGCTGTCTTATCATCGCTGTACTTTTTGGATACATTATCAAAACGAATCATTTTTTCATCCCTTTCTCAATTTAATCGAATGTATGTTCTATATCATATCATTTCTGATTTTAATTCTCAAGAACATATCATCCAATTACCCTAAATTATTACTATCTATTCCTATTTTGATAAAAAAACTATGGAATTCTTTGTAAAAGTGAGGTTCCATGATAAAATAAAGGAAGTGATTTTTCAAAATTACATCAATGAAAGGTTTGAAATAAATAATGAACAACTTGCAAGCACAATTTCCTCATATAGCTATTAAATTAAATGAACCCTTATCTAAATATACGTATACGAAAACAGGTGGAAATGCAGATGTTTTCGTTATGCCGAAAACAATAGAAGAAACGAAGGAAATCGTTACTTATTGTCATCAAAACAAATTACCACTTACAATTCTTGGAAATGGCTCTAACTTAATTATTAAAGATGGTGGTATTCGCGGAGTAATCGTACACTTAGACTTACTTCAATCCATTGAAAGAAAAAACACACAAATCATCGCAATGAGTGGAGCTAAGTTAATTGATACAGCAAAATTTGCATTAGATGAAAGTTTAAGCGGACTGGAATTTGCGTGCGGCATTCCAGGTTCGATTGGCGGTGCGTTACATATGAATGCAGGCGCTTATGGAGGCGAAATTAGCGATGTCCTTGAAGCAGCTACTGTTTTGACACAGTCCGGCGAATTAAAGAAATTAAAGCGTTCTGAGCTAAAAGCAGCTTATCGTTTTAGTACGATTGCTGAAAAAAAATATATTGTTTTAGACGCAACTTTTTCACTGGAATTAGAAGACAAGAATATTATCCAAACGAAAATGGACGAACTTACCGCTCTAAGAGAAGCAAAACAACCTCTAGAATATCCATCTTGTGGGAGTGTATTCAAGCGTCCACCAGGCCATTTTGCTGGTAAATTAATTCAAGATAGCGGCTTACAAGGCCATATTATTGGCGGCGCTCAAGTTTCACTAAAACATGCTGGTTTTATTGTTAATATTGGCGGCGCGACAGCTACTGATTATATGAATTTGATTGCTCATGTACAACAAACTGTACGTGAAAAATTTGATGTTGAATTAGAAACAGAAGTTAAAATTATTGGCGAGGACAAATAGCCAAATTAAGTAGGAGGTTATTTATTTTTGAAAGAGTTTAGTTTATTTTTACAGAATCGAAGCGTACGACGCGTTGGGGTATTTCTGCTAATTGCCTTCGTACTTTACTTGCTTAGAAGCCAAATGAATATTATTTTATTAACATTCATTTTTTCTTACCTTATTACTCGACTAGAAAACTTTATTTTACGACGAATTTCAATTTATCGACAAATTATTGTGTTGTTGCTTTACGTTTTAATTGCAGGCGTGATTGTCTTCGTTTTCGTTAAATATATTCCTGTTTTAGCGGATCAAATAAATCAATTAGTGAAATTTGGTAATAGCTTCTTAAAAACAGATAGTAATAATGAGTTTATTAACTACATTGTTAGTCTAGCAAATCAATTTGATATTATGAAATACACAGAACAAGGCGTTTCAATGATTCTAACTTATTTGACTAACGTTGGGACAGTGTTGATGAACGTATTTATCGCACTTATGCTAAGTTTGTTTTTCTCATTAGGAAAAGATCATTTGATTTCGTTTACCAATCAATTTTCCACTAGTAAGATAGGCTTTATTTACGAAGAAGTAAAATTCTTTGGTTCAAAGTTTGTGGCTACTTTTGGGAAAGTAATCGAAGCACAGTTTATCATCGCTCTTGTTAATGCTGTACTTACGACGATAGCGCTCTGGATTTTAGGCTTCCCGCAATTGATGACTTTATCGATAATGGTGTTCTTACTTGGATTAATTCCAGTAGCCGGGGTTATTATTTCTCTTATCCCGCTAACTATCATTGGTTATTCCATCGGTGGCGTAGAATACATTTTCTATATTTTAGTAGTTGTCATCATTATCCATGCACTTGAATCTTATGTACTTAATCCAAAACTTATGTCAGCAAAAACAAATTTACCAGTTTTTTATACTTTCATTATTCTTATTTTCGGGGAGCATTTCTTTGGAATTTGGGGATTAATCGTTGGTATTCCAGTTGTAATGTTCTTCTTGGATGTTCTAGGCGTCACGAATCAAGAAGAAGTTAACCAACCAAAAGATACAATCAGTCATACGTAATGCACACGGGGGTTCTTCCAGATTAGCTGGAAAACCCCTGTTTTTTAAAGGGGGAAAGCATAATGGAACAACATCTTTTTGTGATTTCATTAGATGCGCTAGGAGCACTTGATTTAAAGGACACGTCTGATTTACCAGTTTTACGAGAATTAATCCAAACGGGGACACATATTCAAGAAGTAGAAACGATCTATCCATCACTTACATATCCAGCACATACGAGTATTATTACTGGTCATTATCCGAAAACTCACGGCATTATAAATAACACAAAAATTCAACCCGAGAAAGATTCACCAGACTGGTTTTGGTATAAAAAAGCGATTCAAGTTCCCACTTTATATGATTTAGCAAAAGAAAAAGGGATGACAACCGCAGCTTTTTTATGGCCAGTTGCAGCAAAAAGTAGTATTGATTATAATATTGCGGAAATTTTCCCAAATCGCTTTTGGTTAACGCAAATGATGGTGTCGCTTCATGCTAGTTCACCATTATTTTTAATCGATATGGACCGAAAATTTGGACATTTACGAAAAGGCATAAATCAGCCAGAGCTTGATATATTTTTGACAGCGAGTGTTGTAGATACAATAAAAGCCAAAAAACCAACCTTACTTTTAACACATTTAGTAGATATGGATAGTATGCGTCATGCCCACGGAGTTCATTCGATAGAAGCAAAAGCCGCTTTAAAAAGACATGACAACCGTTTAGCTAAAATTATTCAGGCCACGAAAGATGCTGGTATTTATGAAAATACAGTTTTCGCTATTTTGGGTGATCATTATCAAATAGATGTAACGCACGCAATCCGCTTAAATGTTCTCTTTGCTGAAAAAGGCTGGCTAACAGTAGTGGATGGCAAGATTACAGACTGGGAAGTATATGCCAAAAGCTGTGATGGCTCTTGTTATATTTATACGAAAAATGAAAAACATAACCAAGAAATCGAGATTTTACTGCAAAGCATCAACGAAATAGAAGAAATTTTGTCAACTGAGGAATTAACACGTCGGGGTGCTGATAGCCAGGCTACTTTTATGGTAGAAGGGAAGAGTGGTTACTACTTTATGGATGACATAGATGGTCCGCTTTACGAAAAAGTGACTGAGGAGATGCTTGGAAAACCAGGTTATTACAAAGCAGTTCATGGCTATTCTCCAAGTAAACCGGATTATAAAACAACGATTATTTTTAACGGACCTGGCATAAAAAAAGGCAAAAAAATTGCAAATGCACATTTAGTTGATGAAGCTCCAACTTTTGCCCGAATTTTAGGCTTACAATTTCCAAATACTGCTGGTACTGTAATAGAAGCGCTATTCGAATAGAAAAGAGGGGAAATACTTTTGGCATATACAAAAGAGGAAAAAAGCTGGATTTTTCAAGATTGGGCGAATTCTGCCTATTCTATTATGATTACAACTGCCATTTTACCGATTTATTTTAAAGGGGTGGCAGCAAATGCAGGAATTGCTGATACAACGTCAACTGCTTACTGGGGTTATGCGAACTCCATTGGAACTTTGTTAATTTCATTACTCGCACCAATCCTTGGCACAATAGCAGATTATCAATTTTTTAAGAAACGGTTTTTCGGCATTTTTACGGCAATAGGGATTGCTTTTACTTTCTTACTTATTTTTATCCCTACGGATGCCTGGCTTTTGTTACTTGGATTTTATGTGTTATCGTTAATCGGTTTTTCAGGGGCAAATATTTTTTATGATGCATTTTTAATTGATGTAACTACTAATGACAGGATGGATAAAGTGTCATCTGCTGGGTATGCTTATGGTTATTTGGGTAGTTGTATTCCGTTTATTATTTTCATTATTTTTCAAGCGACAGGAATTTTACCTATTAGTGATGTGGCTTTAGTAAATATTGGTTTTGTTATGACTGCATTATGGTGGTTGTTTTTTACGATTCCGATGTGGAAAAATGTACATCAAATCCATTATATTCCAGCGGTGAAAAAACCAGTCAGAACAAGTTTTAAGAGGTTATTTCATACAGTGAGTCATATTAGTGAACATAAAAATATTGTTATCTTCTTAATTGCGTATTTTTTCTATATAGATGGGGTGGATACGATTTTCCGGATGGCGACTTCTTATGGAATTGACTTAGGAATTTCGCAAACGACATTAATATTAATTCTCCTAATGACACAACTCGTGGCCTTTCCGTTTACATTGTTATACGGCTACTTAGCTAAACGTTTTAGTGCCAAACCGCTAATCTTTACTGCAATTTTTGTTTATATTATTATTTGTATTTATGCCGTATTTATGAAAACAGCGCTTGATTTTTGGATTTTAGCCATGTTAGTTGGAACTTCACAAGGAGGGATTCAAGCATTAAGTAGATCCTTTTTCGGGAAAATCATTCCTAAGAAACGTTCTAATGAATTTTACGGTTTTTATAATATTTTCGGTAAATTTTCAGCAATTATGGGTCCGGCACTGATGGGCGTAATCACGCAAATCACTGGAAAAACACAGTACGGGGTAGCTAGCTTAATTGTTCTTTTCCTCGTTGGCGGCATTTTATTTTTATTTGTAAAAGAGAAAAACTTAGAAAATCTTTAAATCCTTTTAAGAAAGTCCTTATTTTCAAGTGTTAAGCTAGATGTAAGATTTGAAAAGGAGGACACCAGGATGAAAAAATACTTCATAATTCTTGTTTTACCAATCATTTCTTTAATTGCTGCAGTAACTATGTATTTTTCCTGGTTCCAAGGATGGCTTTATTTTTATTTAAAGCACGTAATGGCGACAGTAAGTCATATGGGCTACATTACGGTTGGCATAACGGCGATTTTACTCTATTTTGTCGCAGTTCAATTAGTAAACTGGAAAATAAATAAAGCATTACTCGTTTTTTGCTATATAATTTATTTCAGTATTCTTGTTTGTTTATTATTCGGAAAAGCTTCCGATACTCAAGGATTTTCGAGTGATACTTTTAGTTTTATTGACACATTCTTGGCTGGAAACTTGCGTGTTATTATTGTAGGAAATGTACTCGCTTTTGTTCCAATTGGTTTTTTATTAAAGAAATTAGGATTTTTTACTGCATTACTTTCAGCAGGAATGTTGATTTTTGCAGTAGAAGGGATGCAGTATATAATGCATGTGGGGTTCTTTGATACTGGAGATGTATTCTTAAATGTTTGTGGCATTATGCTAGGATACATTCTTATCCGTTTTTTGTCCCCAATAAAATTTAAACGATTCAAAGTAAAACCGACTAGCTAAATGAGCCTAGTCGGTTTTTTTGATCGTTATTTTTTTATATATTGACGTTTATGATCTTGTATTCCTGTTAAAATAATTGGCGCTGGATCGCTAGCAGGGTCGATTTCAAGCGTAGAACCATCTTTTGGTAATTGTTCTTTAAATTTAGTTTCATAGTCCGGAATAGATAGCTTCGTACGGTTAGCTAATAATTCAGCATGAGCCTCTTTACGAATATATTTTTTATAGTCTGGTTGAAGCTCTCCATGGAAAAACTCCCCAACAGCTCCAGACCCATAACTAAAGAAGCCAATTTTATCATCTGCCTGTAGATTCGCTTGATTGTCCAGCAGGGAAATGAAGCTTAAATATAACGAACCAGTGTAAATATTACCAACATTGCGGCTGTAAAGCGTACTTAAACGATAATTTTCTAATAATCTTTCTTGTACATCACTTGGAGCCGTTTCAATAATTGTATCTAATGCCTTTTTACCCATTTTTGTATATGGTAAATGGAAACAAATTGCCGCAAAATCATCTAGTTTCTTACCAAATTTCTCTGAATATTTATTCCAAATCGTTTGGAAAAAGTGAATATATTGTTCTGTTGAATATTTACCTTCTACACAAGCGTATTCAGAATACACAGGGCGCCAAAAGTCCATAATATCTTCTGTATAGAATACGTTATCATCTAAAAGCGTAATACAGCGCGGATTAGCTGAAATAACCATTGCAACAGCTCCAGCACCTTGTGTTGCTTCTCCACCAGTTTCAAGTCCATAACGCGCAATATCAGAGCCAATCACAAGTACTTTACTATCAGGATGTTTTGCGACATAATCTTTCGCTAGGTTAATGCCCGCAGTAGCACCGTAACAAGCTTCTTTTATCTCAATAGCACGAGAGAAAGGTTGAATCCCAAGCAGACGGTGAATATAAACAGCACCAGCTTTTGACTCATCAATTCCAGATTCAGTTGCTAAAATAACCAAATCAATTTTTTCTAGATCTTCTTCATCTAAAATTTGTAAAGCTGCATTTGCACCCATTGTGACGGAATCTTGGGTGATAGGGGCAAAAGCCATTTTATCTTGGCCAATTCCAATGGTAAATTTATTTGGATCAATGTTTCTAGCTTCAGCAAGTTCAGTCATATCAACATAAAACGCAGGAGTATAAAAACCTATTTTATCAATTCCAATTTTCATATGTAAGCTCAAGTCCTTTATATTTTATTTGTAAGTACTTCAATTTTAGTAGAAAAATGCGGAAAATACAATACATTGGGCTTAATCTAGTGAGTTTTTAGCAAGTTTCATGATATAATACGGGTAGATTACATTTAAAGGAGATTGCTATGAAAGAAGTAGTTATAATAGATGCCGTTAGAACACCAATTGGAAAATTTGGTGGTAGTTTGAAAGACATCAGTGCAGTAGACCTTGGTGCTACCGCTTTAAAAGGTGTTTTAAAAAGAGCTAACATTGCTCCAGAACGTGTGGATCAAGTTATTTTTGGTAATGTTTTACAAGCAGGTCTCGGTCAAAACGTAGCAAGACAAGTCGCTATTAAAGCCGGGATTCCTTATAAAGTACCAGGTGTGACAATTAATGAAGTTTGTGGCTCTGGTTTAAAAGCTATCATGCTTGGTAGACAAGCAATTCAACTAGGGGAGGCTGACATTGTAGCAGTAGGAGGGACCGAAAATATGTCCCAAGCGCCGTTACTACTTAACCCGGAACTAGCTGGTGAAGAAATCAACCCGAAAGATTTAAAAAATAGCATGATTATTGATGGACTTACAGATGTTTACGGGGAATACCACATGGGAATTACTGCAGAAAATGTGGCAGATAAATATTCCGTTTCAAGAGAAGAGCAAGATAAGTTTGCCCATAATTCACAAATGAAAGCTGCTCGTGCGCAAGAAAAAAATCTTTTTGAAGAGGAAATAGTTCCTGTTCAACTTCCAGATGGTTCATTTTTCAAAGCTGACGAAACAATTCGTGCTAATTCTACTTTAGAAAAACTTGCTACGCTTAAGAGTGTTTTTCAAGAAGGTGGAACTATTACTGCAGGTAATGCTTCTGGTATCAATGACGGAGCTTCTGCAATCATTTTAATGTCCAAAGAAAAAGCTGTGGCAGAAAACATCCCTTATTTAGCTACAATTAAAGTAACTTCAGAAGTCGGAGTGGATCCAGCTTATATGGGTTATGCGCCATACTATGCAGTTAATGAAGCGCTAGAAAAAGCAGGCTACTCAATAGCTGATATTGATTTATTCCATTTAAATGAAGCTTTTGCATCTCAATCAGTTGCAGTTGCAAGAGATTTAAAAATACCTGAAGAGAAACTTAATATTTATGGTGGAGCAATAGCGCTAGGCCATCCAATCGGTGCTTCAGGAGCTCGCATTGTTGTTTCATTGTTAAATGAGTTAAAACACGAAGATAAACATACAGGTGTAGCTTCCTTATGTATTGGCGGCGGTATTGGTATTGCAATTATCATTGAAAGAGTATAAGTAGTATCATTTAATCTTCATAAAAAGCTAAAATCAATCAACAACATTTCAAGAAAAATAGCGAAATAAGATTAAACTAGCCTTAATCATAGTTGTGGATTAAGGCTTTTTTTGTTTAAATAAGTGATGGTACAATGAAAATGGATTATACAAATCATGGTAATGCTAAGCTTCATCCTAAAGTTCCACATAGACATAATTTCAATTCTAAAGGAGGTTTATATTTTAAATGAATGCGCAGGATTATAAGTTATTTAAAGAGAGTTTATATTGCGGAGAAGAATATCTATTTACATACCATGAGGCTGATTATTGGATTAGTCATGGTGCTAATGGTGAAAGTAGTTTATCTAGAGATGACGGAACACATTGTCAAGATTTCAACCCTTTGGATGAACTTCTAAAAAATGCAAAATTAGAAGGAAACACTTTAGATGAAGCGCGTAATGAAATTGAGTGGGGTATTGCAGAGGAATAGGAACTGATCTACGAATGTGCGACAAAATAAAAAACGAAACCGATATTGTAAAATTAATGGACTCATTAAATTATTTTCATGATAGTTGCATTACTGGTTTAACTTACTCAAGTAGCACATATGTAGACGAAACTGACTTATCAATGGTGATGGGCACGAATCCAGTAGTTAAATTGATTATTCAAAGACAAGCAGATTCATTAACGACCCTAGAATTTTGTTTAGAGGGCGTTACTCATTTATGCATACATAACGATTTAAACACGTCGTCAGAAATCCAAGAAGCAAATCTTTACTATAAAAACGGTAACTTTCATTGGAACGTTGATGATGAAATGGCAAGTTTTAAATGTAAGAAAGTATCGTGGAGAGAAATTCAAAAGAAATAGTGAATTTTAAGTGTAAGAGAGTACAAATTTTTAATATAAACTGCTACAAAAAATTGTGATAAATCAAACATATCGAACTGAGTTTTCTAAAGCTAATAATCGAGAGAGGGCAATAGTTCTCTCTTGATTAAATATTAAATTTTCTAGTTTACATAATATATATTATAGGAAGTAATACATATTATTGCAAACCAGCAATAAACGCTAATTCACCAATTATTCTAGCTAATAATCAATATTTCCTCAGTTCATGATAACTATCTATCACAAATACTTCTTTTTGATATACTTCTGCTAATAATTCTTTCGTTTGTTTACCAGAACGCTTATTATACTTCAATGCATAAATTAAAAATGAAAAACTTAACTTTTCGACGCAACCAGCAGTTATATCAGGTCGTGTACTGAACATGTATTTAAAGCGTCTTTTGATTATATTTGCTACACATACTAATAACGGAATTTTAATCCAAATAACTAAGTCAGCATATTCAAGCCTTTTACTTAGATTAAAAAAATAGTCTCCATCGATGATATATGGCTTGTTAGAACTCATTACTTCATTAACTTTCTTTTCGAATTCCGCTTCAGTTATATGATTCCAATTTTCTTGCCAAAAAATTTTATCAAGATGACATACTTCAAAGCCGTATTTTTCGCCGATTTTTGCTGCGAAAGTTGATTTTCCGGCACCATTTGGACCGATTACTAATACTTTGTTCTTATTTACCAACACGGCTTCTAGTTGATTGTTATGCTTCATAGTTGTTCATCCTCCGTTTTTTAGATTGTTTTCAGGCGTCTCATCAGCCACATACTCTAATATATCACCAGGCTGGCAGTTTAATGCTTTACAGATTTCATTTAATGTGGAAAATCGTATCGCGCTTACTTTGCCAGTTTTGATTTTGGATAAGTTGACATTAGCAATCCCAACTTCTTCGGACAGTTGGTTTAAAGATATTTTACGGTCAGCCATTATACGATCTAGCCTCAATACAATTGCCATCGTTTTTCGCTCCATTCATAAAGTTTCGTCGGATTCTTTTTGCAAAGCTGCACCATAACGAAATATTTCAGTCAAACAATAAAAAATAATTGCAAAGAAAAATGCCATATCTAGCCCTAAATGAATACTATAACCCGGTATTAAAATTGTGTGCAAAGCTGAGTATAAAATTTGTGGACCTAACGCATAAACGAGCATTAATTGTGCAATTCTATGCAGCCTTTTGATTTCAACATCATTAAAAGGTGTGAATTCAGCTGCTAAATCTTTAAAAATGGTACTAGCAATCCATAGCATCCAAGCGATTAAAATAGCATAAAGGACTGAAATACCAACTGTAAGCCACTCTTCCGTTTGAACATATTGGGAAATGTCATTACCTACAAAATATTCGGTATTAAAATTTAAAATAGTGTTTAATTCCATCTTATTTATACTGATATTATTACGATTAAACAATTTCAGCACAATAGCTAAAGCGGCTACCAGAATCGCACCTACAGACAAAATCTTAAGGGTAATATGTAGAAAATAACTCATTTTTTGCAATCGTTTTAGTTTCATGTAAGTCTCCCCCTTTTTTCTAGATTATACATAATAGAGAGATAGTGTGTCAACAGATTTTTAATGATAAACATTAAATAATTAATAATTAGCATAAAAAAAGACTGAACAAAATTGCTCAGCCTGTCGTTTTTATTCACTTTTTATTGAAGTAGATTGTTGAAGTGCGAAATGTGCCGGTTTTAGTTTAATAAAGAGAAGTCCCATACCAGCTAAACAAATAACACTGGCTACTATAAATGGCATTTTCATACCAAATGCTTCGCTGAGTAAGCCGGAACAAAGTGGTGCAAATGCTGCCCCTAGCCAACGTACAAAGTTATATGCCCCACTAGTGACACTTCTTGCATATGGCGAGTGCTCCATGACAGTTGTTGTAAACAAGGCGTTGTTTATGCCTAATATTAAGCCTGAAATAACTATTAAACCAATATCAACGGCTGTATTATCAATAAATCCTAGTAATGCTAAAATAACAGCACACGCAAGTAACGATCCCTTTAATATTTGTTTACTATTAAAACGAAATTCTAATGCGTGAGAAACTTTTGCAGAACCAAGCGCTAAACATAGTCCCCAAGCAAAAAATACAAAACCGATTTGAATTGCTGATAAACCAAGAACGAGTGGCGAATAAGCTAAAATTGTGAAGAAACAATAATAATAAAACATGCCACTAAATGCAATTTGTAAAAATGGGCGATATTTAAACAAATGTAACATCTGCTTGATAGCCACTTCATTTTTTTCAGTAGGCGCTTGAACAACTTTTTTCGGTTCTTTTACTTTGAACAAAATCAGTAAAAATGCGATAAAAATTAAGCAAGCTGTAGCAAAAAATGGATAACGCCACGAAACATTTCCTAAAATACCTCCTAATAAAGGTCCAAATGCCATCCCAAGGCCCATAGAAGCTTCATAAATCCCAATCGCATGTCCTGGTGTCTCTGATAAAGCAATTAACATTGTCATCGCTGTAGCCATGAACATTGAATTACCAAAGCCCCAGCCAGCACGAAAAATGGATAAAGCGCCAATTGTATCTGATAAACCACATAATAATGCAAAAATAGTTACGATAAATAGTCCGATAACGATTAATTTTTTGTCACCCAATTTACCTGCGACAATACCAATTGGAATCATCATAATCGCCATTGTAAAAATATAAGCAGTGAATAACATTTCTACTTGTGAATGGGATGCGCCAATACTTTCTGCAATAGAAGGTAAAAGTGGATCCACAACCCCAATCCCCATAAAAGCAAGCAAACTAGCTGCTGCAGTTATCCATTTCCCCGTGTTCATTTCCTTGTCTGTCATCATAATACAACTACACTTCCCTTTCCAAAATAAAACTCAACTATTATATTACGCTTGATAAATACCAATGTCAATATTTACATATATAATTTATTACATATATAACCATTTTACTTATTGATGTTTATCGCTTACAATAAGGTTAAATAGAAATTTAGAGGTGCTACTTTATGATACCCAATGTATTAGAATATACTTTATTACAAATGATAGCTCGTGAAGCATCGAGTGGCTACGAGCTAGCAAATCGACTTAGAATCTTGCAAAATACACATCACAGCCAAATCTACCCTTCATTATCTAAGTTAGAAAAGGCAGGATTTTTAGTAGTTCATAAACATTCACAGAATAAAAAGCCCGATAAAAAAGTCTACACTATTACACAATCCGGCTTAGATTCCCTACTTGAATGGTCAGAAACTCCACTTAAAATCCCTGTAACAAGAGATGAATTCACCACAAAAGTTCAACTAGATTGGTTAAATAACACTCGAACAAAAGGACTTATTCAAGAACGAGAAACTTACTTAAAAGAACAGTTAGGTCTAATTGAAGAAACGCTCGACCATTTCGCTAAATTATTTGATTTAAAAACCAAACAAGACAAGCTAAAAAACATGTCTTATCAAGTATATGCAAGGCGATTAGATTTGATTCAAACCGAATTAAAATGGTGTGAGGAAATGTATAAAATACTATAAAAAAACCGGCGAACATAGTATTCGCCGGTTTTTACTATTTATAACTACTAGTTTCTAAGATTTTATTTGCAAGTGCTACCACTTCTTCTTCTGGAGCTTCGATACCTTCTAACGGATAACGGATGCCCATTTCTTTCCATTTGTAAACGCCCATCGTATGGTATGGAAGCACATCCACTTGTTTTACATTTGGAAGGGTTTGAATAAATTCGTGTAGCTTTGTTAAATCTTCTGGGTCGTCTGTTTTAGTTGGAATTAGCACGTGTCTAATCCAAATTGGTTGCTCTTTATCGCGTAAATAGTGAGCAAAATCGATAATTGGTGCGTTGGATTTCGTAGTTAGTTTTAAATGTTTTTCTGGATTGATTTGTTTAATATCAAGTAAAATTAAATCTGTTACTTCCATCAAACGATCCAATTTCTCGATAAACTCAGGATCACGAGTGAAACAGCCACCACAAGAGTCGATAGTTGTATGCACTCCTGCTGCTTTACATAGCGTGAAAAACTCAATTAGGAAATCTACTTGAAGTAATGGTTCACCGCCACTAACTGTAACGCCACCACCTGATGCATCCCAAAACTCTTTATACTTAATCGCTTCGTCAAATACATCTTGAGCCGAACGTTCTGTGCCTGTACCAATTTTCCAAGTATCGGGATTATGACAAAATTGGCAACGAAGTAAACACCCCTGCATAAAAACAATAAAACGGATACCTGGACCGTCCACTGTTCCCATTGTTTCTACTGAATGAACTCTTCCTAAAACCTCTGTCATAATTCTCCTCTTCCTTTCCTAAATAACAAGGATTGCTACTGGTGAGCAATCCTTGTTGAAGCGTTCTCGCCTTAATATTACATAGATTCGTGCATTGTACGGTGAATAACATCTAATTGTTGTTCACGAGTTAATTTGATGAAGTTAACTGCATATCCAGAAACACGGATAGTTAGCTGAGGATATTCTTCTGGATGATCCATCGCATCAAGTAATGTATCACGATTGAATACGTTGATGTTTAAGTGATGTCCCATTTTTGTGGAATAACCATCAAGCATAGCAACTAAGTTATTGATTTGTGATTCATCTTCGCGACCTAAAGCTTTTGGTACGATAGAGAATGTGTTAGAAATACCATCTTGGCCATATTCGTAAGGAAGTTTAGCTACGGAAGATAGAGAAGCTAAAGCACCTTTAGTATCGCGACCATGCATTGGGTTCGCACCTGGTGCAAATGGTTCGCCAGCACGACGTCCGTCTGGTGTGTTACCAGTTTTCTTACCATAAACCACGTTAGAAGTGATTGTAAGAACAGAAGTTGTGTGAACTGCATCACGGTAAGTTTTATGTTTTCTAACTTTAGTCATGAATGTTTTTAGAAGTTCTACAGCAATTTCGTCTACACGGTCATCATTGTTTCCGTATTTAGGATAGTCGCCTTCGATTTCATAATCAACCACGATGCCGTCTTCGTCACGGATTGGACGAACAGTAGCATATTTAATAGCAGATAAGGAGTCAGCTGCAACAGAAAGTCCAGCGATACCAGTTGCCATTGTACGTAATACTTCTGTATCGTGTAAAGCCATTTCGATACGTTCGTAAGCATATTTATCATGCATATAGTGAATAACATTTAATGTATTAAGGTAAAGTTCTGCAATCCATTCCATCATTGCATCATATTTTTCCATTACTTCTTTGTAGTCTAATACGTCGCCTTCAACTGGACGATAAGCAGGTCCAACTTGTGCTTTAGATTTTTCATCGACACCACCATTGATTGCATAAAGAAGTGTTTTAGCAAGGTTGGCACGAGCACCAAAGAATTGCATTTGTTTACCAACGCGCATTGCGGATACACAACATGCGATCGCATAGTCGTCTCCCCATTTAGGGCGCATAACATCGTCATTTTCGTATTGAATAGCAGATGTTTTGATAGACATTTTAGCACAGAATTTCTTGAATCCTGATGGTAAATGAGTGGACCAAAGTACTGTTAAGTTTGGTTCTGGAGCTGGTCCTAAGTTATCTAATGTGTGTAAGAAACGGAATGAGTTTTTCGTTACAAGTGGAACGCCTTCTTCCGTAATACCACCGATGGATTCAGTAACCCAAGTTGGATCTCCAGAGAATAATTCATTGTAATCTGGTGTACGAGCAAATTTTACAAGACGCAATTTCATGATGAAGTGGTCAACAATTTCTTGTGCTTCTTCTTCAGTAATTAGGCCATTGCGTAGGTCACGTTCTACATAAATATCAAGGAATGTAGATGTACGTCCTAAACTCATTGCAGCACCATTTTGTTCTTTAATAGCAGCTAGGTAACCAAGGTATAACCATTGGAAAGCTTCTTGAGCAGTTTTAGCTGGGCGACCAAGATCAAAACCATGTTTTTCGCCTAGTACTTTTAATTCGCCAAGAGCACGAATTTGTTCGTTAAGTTCTTCACGTTGACGGATAACGTCATCGCTCATTGTACGTAAACCTGTATTGTTTAAATCTTGTTTCTTTTGTTTAATTAAGAAGTCAACTCCGTATAGTGCAACACGACGGTAGTCACCAATAATACGTCCACGGCCATAAGCATCTGGAAGACCAGTGATTACGCCTGATTTACGAGCTGCGCGCATTTCAGCTGTGTAAGCATCAAATACACCTTGGTTATGTGTTTTACGGTATTCAGAAAAAATATGGCTAATTTCTTCGTCTACTTTAAAACCATAAGATTCAGCTGCAACTTCTGCCATACGGATTCCGCCGAATGGTTGTAAAGCGCGTTTGAAAGGTACGTCAGTTTGAACACCGACAACTTTTTCTAAATCTTTGTTTAAGTAACCTGGGTCATGTGAAGTAATGGTTGAAACGATTTTGGTATCCATATCTAGTACGCCACCGTTTTCACGTTCTTGTTTAGTTAAGTCCATTACTTGATCCCAAAGTTTTGTTGTTGCTTCGGTTGGGCCAACTAAGAATGTGTCGTCACCGTCATATAAGCGATAGTTTTTTAAGATAAAGTCACGTACATCTACTTCTTGTTGCCAGTTACCACCTGCGAATTCATACCATTGTTCAGTCATCATATAACCTCCATTTATTGTTCAATCTCGAGCGTGCTTTTTTGAGCAAACTAATTTATAAATAATCTACACTGTTATCATAACATATTCTAAAAAAAATGCTACAGTTTTGTGCAATATTTTTCAAACTTTTTTATGAATTTTATGTGACTTTTTCTTTCAAAATAGCCAAGAACGCTAATTTAATGCGTTTTAACCACTTTATCATTATTCTAATTTTGTTTTAATTTTAATTTCTTATATTTCCTGTACCACTTCAAACACCCACTCCTGTTATGGTACAGTTTTAATTTCATTCATTTGTATAAAACAGTTGGAAAACGCTTAATCTATTGCGCACCAATGCTTTTACAGTTTATGTAGCGTTTTCATTGTTTTTCATGAAAATAGCTAAGCCGTTTTTACAACTACGACTTAGCTATTTTTCACCATAAATATTTATTCGATGTGGTAACAGCAATTGCGCCACTAGCAATTACTTGATCCACTTGCTGTGTTGTTTCGATTAATCCTCCCGCAATCACTGGAATGTGAAGCTTTTGAGTCATCTTTTGTACTTGTTCTGGAATGATGCCGGGTAAAAGTTCAATGCAATCAGGCTGGACCTTCTGGATTAAAGCCACTCCTTTGTTATAAGCGCTAGAATCTATCATAAATAAACGCTGAATGGCAAGCATTTTATGTTGTTTTGCTTTCATAATCGCATTTCCTCTTGTAGAAATAATGCCATCTGGGCGAATTTCTTTACATAAGAAGTCAATTGCATAGTCATCATTTTTTAAACCATTGACTAAATCAGCGTGTAGCAAAACTTTTTTCCCGCCAGCTTGTGCGTATTTTACTAAAGCTTTAAGCTGAGCAACATGAGTCTCGAGCATCACCATATAGGTCAAATCAAGCTCTAATATCTTTTCCATGTCTTTTTGATTATGTGCAGCTGGGATGATTGATTGACCAGAAAATGGTAACTCCAATTGTATTCCTCCTCTTCTACATGACACGTTTAAACATTTTTTCGAGTTCGTAAGTTGAATATTGAATAATAACTGGGCGGCCATGAGGACAAGTGAATGGATCGCTTGCTTCTCTAAGTGTGTCAAGAAGTGCTTCCATATCTTGCATAGTTAAATAGTGATTTGCTTTAATTGATTTTTTACAACTCATCATAATCGCGGTATCTTCTCTTAATTTATGAATACTTATACTTGGTGCTGACAAGGCTTCATCGATAATTTCGCGTAGCATTTCCTCTTCTTGGTCTTTTGGGAACCAGGTTGGATGTGCGCGAATAATAAAGCTATTTTGTCCGAAGTTTTCAAGAAAAACACCAACTTCTTCTAGTTTCGCTTTTTGTTCTTCTAGTCGGACATATTCATCTGATGGGAATTCTAACACGATAGGCACGAGTAATTCTTGCAATTCTCGACTTACTTCTCCAATTTTTTCACGATAAAATTCATATTTAATTCGTTCTTGCGCGGCATGCTGATCAATAATATATAGGCCATTTTCATTTTGAGCGAAAATATACGTCGCGTGCATTTGTCCGATTGGATACATTTTCGGAATACGTTCTTTTTGCTCTTCTACTTGTTCAGGCTGCGTTTCCGGATTATAAGTAGGCATTGTTTCTAAAATAAAGTCGTCTTCTTTTGGTGCTCTTTCATCAGATGGTACGTATTCTGGAATATTTGGTTTTGAGAAAAGCGTTGGCGGTTCTTTTGGCTGTCTGTTTTCTTCAAATGACATCTGAATTTGTTCGGATTTTTGTTGTTCTTTTTGTTTTTTTGAAACTTCTCCATCTGGAATTAATTGCAACTGATGAAATGCGTCTTTAATCATCTGACTAATGAGCTGGCCAAGTTCTTTTTCTTTACTTAAACGTACTTCAAGTTTTGCTGGATGAACGTTGACATCTACAATAATTGGGTCCATTTCGATTTGTAGCACGATTATTGGAAAACGACCAATTGGTAAAAGTGTATGGTACCCTTCTTGTATCGCTTTTACTAGTGCGAAGTTTTTGATAAAACGGCCATTAATAATCGTTGAAATGTAATTACGGTTGGAACGATTTACTTCTGGCAATACGGCATAACCTGAAATTTTAAAATCAAGCGACTCTGCCTTAACTGGAATCGATTTTCTAGCGATAGACACGCCATAAATAGCTGCGATCACTTGACGTAAATCTCCATTTCCATTTGTTTGAAGCAAAGGTTTCCCATTGTGTGAAAACCGGAAACTAATATCTGGATGAGCTAAAGCAAGACGATTTAAAATATCGGTAATATTTCCAAGTTCAGTTGGTAAACTTTTTAAATATTTTAATCTTGCTGGAGTATTAAAGAACAATTGCGATACTTCGATTTGCGTTCCTTTTCGGGCGTGACCACTTTTTTGTTCGATGATTTTTCCGCCTTCAAGAGAGATAGTAGTTCCTTTTGTTTCACCTGTAGAAGTTTCTAAAGTTAAATGAGATACAGACGCAATACTAGGAAGTGCTTCTCCGCGGAACCCTAAAGTATGAACACGAAATAGATCAGCTTCGTTTTTAATTTTACTCGTAGCATGGCGCAAAAAGGCTGTTGCAACGTCTTCTTCCTCAATACCACTACCGTTATCAATAATTGTAATCTTATTTAATCCCGCTTCTTCCACCAAAATATCAATTACTGTGCTCCCTGCATCAATCGCATTTTCGACTAATTCTTTAACGACAGAAGCAGGTCGCTCTACTACTTCTCCGGCAGCTATTTTATTGGATAAAGCATCGGTTAATTCCACTATATGTTTAGCCATTTAAAACCCGCCTTTCTGTTTAATGAATTTTACTTTGGAGTTCGTATAATTTGTTCATCGCATCCATTGGCGTCATCTGCATAATATTCATGGCGGCAATTTCTTTTAATAGTTTTGTTTCTTTAGAAGATGCTTTTTTCTCAGGTTCTACCGGGAACATTGATAGTTGTACTTCTTCGTGAATTTCTTCTGGTTGTTTATCTTGGGTAATAATTATTTTTTTATCATTACTTTCTAACTGCTCTAAAATGCGACTTGCTCGTTCAATCAAGGATTTAGGTAGTTCTGCTAATTCAGCAACATGAATACCATAACTTTTATCTGCTGGTCCTTCTTTAATTTTATGAAGAAATACCACTTTCCCATTCTCTTCAACAGCACTCACATGGATGTTTTGTAATCCACGTAATTCTTTCTCAAGATCTGTTAATTCATGGTAATGGGTGGAGAATAGTGTTTTAGCATGAACGTTTTCGTGAATATACTCGATAATTGCCTGAGCAAGCGCCATCCCATCATAAGTAGCAGTTCCACGACCGATTTCATCAAATAAAATCAAACTATCTTTTGTAGCATGGACAATAGCGTTTCTAGCTTCTAGCATTTCTACCATAAAGGTACTTTGGCCAGCTATTAAATCGTCTGCTGCCCCTATTCTAGTAAAAATTTGGTCAAAAATTGGCAGAATTGCTTCTTCGGCGGGAACAAAACATCCTACTTGAGCACATATCGCTGTTAGAGCAACTTGACGCATATACGTACTTTTACCCGACATATTGGGGCCCGTTATAAGCAAAATTTCTCTATTTTGATCTAAATCGCAATCATTAGCGACATAACTTTGCGCACCCATTACTTTTTCTACGACAGGATGGCGACCTTGTTTAACGTGCAGTGAGCCGTCTTCACTTAAGGTAGGGCGAATGAAATGGTTTTTCTCACTAATATCTGCAAAACTTTGTAAACAATCGATTTCACTTACAGACTTCGCTAATTTTTGGAGGCGTTCTATGTAGTCTTTTACCATTTCGCGTACTTCTGTAAATAGTTGATATTCTAATTCCATACTTTTTTCTTCTGCATCTAAAATGAGTTTTTCTTTTTCTTTTAGTTCTGGAGTAATATAACGTTCTGCATTAGCTAGTGTTTGCTTGCGTTCATAGCGGCCTTCTGGGAGCAGATGCGTGTTCGCCCGGGTAACTTCAATATAGTAGCCAAATACGCGGTTAAAGCCTACCTTCATCGTTTTAATTCCAGTTAGTTCGCGCTCTTTCCGCTCTAATTCTGCAATCCATGTTTTTCCGTTCCGGCTTGCATCACGATACGTATCAAGTTGACTATTGTAACCATCTTTAATTATTCCGCCTTCGCGAATGGAAATCGGTGCTGAGTCGACAATTGCTTCTTCTAGTTTTTCCGTTAGTTCTTCACATGGATCCAATTGATTAGCAAGTGCTGTTAAACTCTTACTATTCATTGATAATAACGTCGCTCGGATACGGGGTATTTGATATAACGAATTGCGCAGTTGAATTAAATCACGCGCATTTACATTTCCATAAGCAACTCGACCAGCAAGACGTTCTAAGTCGTAAACGTTTTTTAGGTTTTCTACTAATTCTAGCCGCTCAAAAAAGTGAGCCATTAGTTCACTGACATCATCTTGACGTTCAATAATTTGCTTACGGTCAATTAACGGGCGATCAATCCATTGTTTTAGCATTCTTCCGCCCATAGCTGTTTGTGTATTATCTAAAAGCCAAAGTAGCGTTCCTTGGCGTCCTTTACCACGAATGGATTCTGCTAATTCCAAATTACGTTTCGAATAGTAATCCATTTTCATGTAGTTACTAGTTTCATAGTGTATGGCTTGTTGCAGGTGACCTAAGTCCCGCTTTTGGGTTTCTTTTAAATAGTGGAGTAATTTACCTATAGCTCGTTTTTCTGAGAGCGACATATGGCGCGTAACTAATTTTTCGTTTTCCGCTGGGATAGTATCTTCTTCATGAACCGAAAAAGTTAAACCAAGTTGTTCTTTCATCACGTCAGAAAGAACTTCTTTTTCTGATTTGGAAACAATTAATTCTCTAGTTGAAAGGGTTGTTAATTCATTAATTAAGCGGTCTTCGCTAGCTTCAATAACCGTTGATTTTAATTCACCAGTAGATAGATCAGAGTAAGCAAAACCGTATTCCTTTCCTTCGTAACAGTAAAGTGAGGCAATATAGTTATTTTCTTTCGCCTTTAATCCTCGTTCATCCATGACGGTTCCAGGTGAAATTAACTGCACTACTTCTCGTTTTACCATGCCTTTCGTTGTTTTAGGATCTTCTACTTGCTCACAAATAGCTACTTTATATCCCTTTTCAATTAACGTATCAATGTAACCGCTCGCTGAATGATAAGGAACTCCACACATAGGGATTTTCTCTTTTGTTCCACCTTCGCGACCAGTCAATGTAATTTCTAAAATTTGAGAAGCATTGAGTGCATCCTCAAAAAACATTTCATAAAAATCTCCTAAACGGAAAAATAAGAAAGCATCTTGATATTTGTCTTTGATTTCTAAGTATTGCTTAATCATTGGTGTATATTCTGTCATTATCTCATCATCCCTTACTTCATTTTCATCCTTTCATTATAGCATAAAGTTACATTTTCCCGCGACCTCAAAAGAAAAAAACTGCCAGTAGTTTGGCAGTTTTAAATGGTTAATTTTCTTTTTCAAGCTCTGTTGTTACTTTTGTAGTAATCTCCGTTGTAATGGATTGTAAAAGATCGTTAGCGTCTTCTTGAGCGCGTCTGAATTCTGTCACAATTGGCAGGGAATCAATATCCGCACGCACATTATCAATTTGACTTTCGGTTTGTTTCATTGCTTCTAATTTTTGATAATGTTCTAAGTTCACTGCTTCTTTTTGCAGTAACTTTATTTTAGAAACTTTCGCGGCTACTTTGGAATTAGCGTTTATTCTCTCCTCAGCTAAGCGGTAGAATGATACTTCTTCTGTTTGTTGTAAAGCATCCCGAAGTTCCGTTGCTTTTTTCATGATTTCTTCTTTTGAAACTGTCACAATTACATCTCCATTCTTAATCAAAGGAAAATGGGTGGTCTTCATTGATGAGAATTCGGTCAATTTTTTGAGCTTTCCCGGTTGTTTCGTCTAAAGTGATTAAACAGCCAGATAAGACTGCTCGACCTGTTTTAGGAACTTCAAATCTTGTTGGCAAAGCTGTTTTAAAACGACGAATAACAGCTTCTTTTTCCATTCCAAGGATAGCGTCATATGGTCCTGTCATACCTGTATCAGTCAAATACGCAGTACCTTCTGGAAGAATGCGGTTATCAGAAGTTTGTACATGTGTGTGAGTACCAACTACCGCAGTAACTCGCCCATCTAAATACCAACCCATTGCTTCTTTTTCGCTAGTAGTTTCAGCATGAAAATCGACAAAAATTATATTTGTTCGTTTCTTTGCTTCTTCTATTAATGCGTCCATTTTGCGGAATGGATCGTCTAAATCTGCTAAGAAAGTTCGGCCTTGCATGTTGATAACGGCAATTTCATGTTGATTACTTTTTACAAAAACCATGCCTGTTCCGGGTGTTGTATCATCTGGGAAGTTTGCTGGGCGAACGAGATATTTAGCGTCATCAATAAATTCAAAAATATCGCGATTATCCCATGTGTGATTACCTAAAGTTACGGCATTTGCACCAAGCTCCAGAAAATCCTTATAAATCTTCTCTGTGATTCCTCTGCCACTTGCAGCATTTTCTCCATTTATAATTGTGACAGTAGGTTTATATTTTTTCTTTAATTGTGGTAAATATTCTGTAATAGCGTCGCGACCGATTGAGCCAACAACGTCACCAATAAATAATAATTTCATTTCGTTATTCTCCGTTTCTATTACTTCTACGTTCTAATAATGCGACATCTCGAAAAACGCCATTCATTTCACCTAGTTTTTCGTGGATGCATAAAGTTTGGAAGCCGTATGTATGATGAAGTGTAATACTCGCTTCATTTTCCGGAAAAATTAAAGATTGCAAAGTCCAGAAGCCGTTTTGCTCACTTGTTTGAATAATTGCTTGCATAAGAGCTTTTCCGATGCCTTTTCCTCGAGCGCTTTTTGCTATATAAATGCTTAATTCAGCTACTCCGCGATAAGCATGCATACTTGAAAATGGCAATAACGCTGCCCAACCAATCACTTGACCCTCCGTTAAAACCACTAAGCGGCAAGTTTTTAAGTACTTCTCATCCCAAGCTTCAAAAGATAGCGTCTTTTCTTGAAAAGTAGCGTTTCCAGTATCTATACCTTCTTGATGCACTCTAGCTACACCAGAATAATGTTCTTTTAGCATCGGCAAAATTTTCCACTCACCCAAAAACTCCGCCTCCCTTTTTTTCATCTATCCTTTGATTATACCGTTCTTAATCAAGCTAGGCAACCGATTAAAAAAAGATACATCACAAAATAAATTTGCGATGTATCTTTTAAATATTATTTAGCGTATTCAACTGCTCTTGTTTCACGAATTACAGTCACTTTGATATGACCAGGATAATCTAATTCCTCTTCAATTCGTTTTCTTATGTCACGAGCAAGTCGGTAGGAAGATAGATCATCAATTGTATCTGGTTCAACGATGATACGTACTTCACGTCCCGCTTGGATAGCATAAGATTTTTCTACACCATCGTAAGACTCAGAAATTTCTTCTAATTTTTCTAAACGACGAATGTAATTTTCAAGCGTTTCACTACGAGCTCCTGGTCTTGCAGCTGAAAGTGCATCCGCTGCTGCAACCAATACCGCGATAACAGAAGTAGCTTCTGTATCACCATGATGGGAAGCAATACTATTGATTACCACATCATTTTCTTTGTATTTAGTAGCAAGTTCTACGCCGATTTCAACGTGACTTCCTTCAATTTCATGGTCAATTGCTTTCCCAATATCATGAAGTAGTCCGGCCCGTTTAGCAAGCGTAACGTCTTCGCCAAGCTCTCCTGCTAGAATTCCAGCAAGTTTCGAAACTTCGAGTGAGTGGTTAAGAACGTTTTGTCCATAACTAGTACGGTAACGCAAGCGGCCAAGAATTTTTATCAAATCAGGATGGATGGAATGAATTCCAACTTCAAATGTAGCTTGTTCCCCGACTTCACGAATGTGTTCGTCCACCTCTTTACGGGCTTTGTCCACCATTTCTTCAATTCGAGCTGGATGGATTCTTCCATCTTGAACAAGTTTTTCTAAGGCGATTCTAGCGATTTCACGTCGAATTGGATCAAATCCGGAAAGTATAACTGCTTCCGGGGTATCATCAATTATCAAATCAATCCCTGTTAGCGTTTCTAGCGTACGGATATTACGTCCTTCACGGCCGATAATCCGTCCTTTCATCTCATCATTTGGTAAGGTAACAACAGATACCGTTGTTTCTGCCACATGATCAGCTGCACAACGCTGGATAGCTAGTGAGAGAATATTCTTTGCTTTTTTATCCGACTCTTCCTTGGCCCGGTTTTCTGATTCTTTGACCATGATTGCAGTATCATGTGTTAATTCCTCTTCTACCTGGTTAAGGATGATAGATTTCGCTTCCTCTTTGCTGAGCGCAGAAATTCTTTCGAGTTCTGTCTGCTCCGCTTGAATCATCTCAGCTAGTTTGCTTTCTTTCTCTTCAATTTGTTGTTGACGTTTACTGATACTCTCCTCTTTTCTTTCAAGTGTAGCTTCTCGTTTACTTAAAGAAGTATCTTTACGGTCGAGGTTTTCCTCCCTTTGCAATAAGCGATTTTCTGCTTTCTGTGTCTCTGTTCTTCGCCCACGAAGTTCATTTTCGATTTCAGTACGTAACCTATGATTCTCTTCCTTCGCTTCAAGCAATGCTTCTTTTTTTGTAGTTTCTGCTTCTTTCTTTGCATCTTCTACAATTAATTCAGCAGTCCCCCTTGCAGCAGCCAGTTTTTTCTCTGTACTAGATTTAAAAATTAGAGAACCAACAACTAGACCGACGATTAAGAAAAGCAAACTGGAGATGATCGTGATTGCGATTGTCATCCTTACACCTCCTTTGCTATTCAATTTTCGTTATTGTTATGTCGGTGGCCAGAATTCTGGCACATGCGTATTTTTCATCAACAACCGAGTGCTAATCTCCCCATTCAGTTGAAGCCGATTTTCAAAGGAAAAACTTCCCCCTTGTCTCCCAGCAATATAAAATATACAACTTAATTTTATAGGTCAAAGCATACAATGTCAAGAAAAGGAATGAAATGAAGGCTTATTTTCCTGAGATTTTTTTAAATAGCAAAAAATACGTGATAGGAAGTAATTTCCCTATCACGTATTTACTAGTAATTATTCATCATCAAGCAAACTTAATGTTTCTTCATTTTCGTCTAAAGGTTCTTTGTTAGTGCCATCAATTTCGTATTCTTCGCGAACGCGTTTAGAGATTTCGTCTCGAATGTCTGTGTGTTCTTTTAGATATTGTTTTGCATTTTCACGACCTTGTCCGATACGTTCTTCTTTATAAGAATACCAAGAACCACTCTTGTTAATTACATCAACTTCAGCAGCCATATCAACAAGTTCACCTTCACGTGAAATACCTTCTCCGTACATAATATCCACTTCAGCGATACGGAATGGTGGTGCTACTTTATTTTTTACAACTTTTATTTTTGTTTTGTTACCCATTACATCAGTACCTTGCTTCAACTGCTCAGCACGTCTTACTTCTAAACGGACAGTAGAATAGAATTTAAGCGCACGGCCACCAGGAGTGATTTCAGGATTCCCGAACATAACACCAACTTTTTCACGAATTTGGTTGATGAAGATAGCAATCGTTTTTGATTTATTAATAACACCTGAAAGTTTTCTTAAAGCTTGGGACATTAAACGTGCTTGCAAACCAACGTGGGCATCTCCCATTTCGCCTTCAATTTCAGCGCGTGGTACAAGAGCTGCAACAGAGTCAATAACTAACATATCAACAGCGCCACTTCTAACTAGTGCTTCAGCGATTTCTAAAGCTTGTTCCCCTGTATCTGGTTGCGATAGTAATAGCTCATCAATGTTTACACCTAGATTTTTTGCATAAGCTGGATCTAGAGCATGTTCGGCGTCGATAAATGCTGCTGTTCCACCTTGTGCTTGGACTTCTGCAATCGCATGTAGTGCAACAGTTGTTTTACCAGAACTCTCAGGTCCGTATACTTCAATAATACGTCCCCGCGGATACCCGCCAACTCCTAAAGCAATATCTAATGCTAATGAGCCACTAGAAATAGTAGATATATTTTGGTCTGAATGTTCCCCTAATTTCATAATGGAACCTTTACCGAATTGTTTTTCAATTTGTTTTAATGCTTGGTCTAATGCCGCTTGACGATCATTCACGTTGTTGCCTCCTTCATAATATTCTAATAGCTGTTTTTTTGCTTCTTCTCTCTTAAAAAACAGTCAGAATGTTTTTCCTAGAATTACTATAACGCATTTCTAAGCGAGAAGCAAGCAAAAAGCGAACATTTATTCGTATTTTTTATTTTGTGTAAGCACCGGCTGCTTTCTTCCCCATTATAACGGGATTCCAAGCGTTCGTCTAATACTTTTTTATCGCTTATTTGTATATTATAAAGCTGTTTTTATTCTTTTCTATAAAGGAAAATTACTTATTTGTATCTAAAAATTGCTTAATTAACTGAAAGCCTTGTTTTACAGCACGACGGCGATTGTGATTTCGATCTCTACCATAAACGAACTGATAAGCTTCTGTTTCAAAACCAGCTACATGCAAGCCTATCCAAATAGTACCTGCCGGATGTCCTTCTAAGCTATCTGGGCCTGCAACGCCGGTAAAACTAATACCTATATCAGTGTTACAAAGTCTGCTGACATTCTTCGCCATTTCTTTCGCGCATTCTGAACTTACGACTCCATTTTCTTTTATTGTTTGAGGTGAGACTTCAAGAATAGATTGTTTTGTCTCTTCGCTGTATGTGACCATGCCACCTTTAAAAATTTTAGAAATACCAGGAAAACGGGCAATTTCTGCTTGGAATAATCCAGCGGTAAAACTTTCAGCAGCGGAAATAGTGATATTTTTTTCAAGTAGCATGGCTGTTACTAACTCTGGTAAAGAAACTTCGCCATAACCGTATAAAAAAGTTCCATCTCTGCGTAAAATTTCTTGTTCCGTTTCGTTCACAAGGGCACTCGCTTCCTCTTTAGTCTTTGCAGTAGCAGTAATCCGCACAACTACTTCATTATCACCTGCATATGTAGCAATAGTAGGATTTACTTGCGCTAAAATCATATCATTTAAATCTGCTGCTAATTGCGATTCTCCAATACCGAAAAAGCGCATTATTTTAGACTCTAACACATTTTTCTCAGCACTTTCACTTACGAGTAAAGGTTCAGCATAACTCGAAAACATCGGTTTCATTTCTGAAGGTGGGCCTGGAAGTAAGATGTACGTATGATTATTTTCTTTTAAGAACATTCCTGCAGCAAAGCCATAATCATTATTTAATACAGTAGATCCTTCAATAATTACAGCTTGCAATTTGTTATTTTCCGTCATTGTTCTATTTCTTGAAGCAAAATACTCCGTGATTTTGTTCATATGAAACGCATCTTCTACTAAGTTTTTCTGTAGATGTTCTGCTAAAATTTGTTTCGTAATATCGTCTTCTGTAGGACCTAATCCACCCGTAAAAATGAGAATATCACTACGTTTTTCAGCAATGTCTATCACATCTTTTAAACGTTTAGGGTTGTCACCAACGACAGTGTGATGGTAGACATAAATCCCGTTAGCTGCTAATTCTTCTGAAATAAAAGCAGCATTAGAGTTCACGATTTGTCCTAGTAAAAGTTCTGTTCCAACTGCGATAATTTCCGCGCTTGCCATTTGAATCCATCTCCATTCATTTTTTTGTATAGAAAAAAAGCACACAATGGTATGCTTTTTTATTTATTACATAGAACCTTTAAATACTCCGCGATTTTTGTAGAAATAGTCTATTCCAGACCATACTGCAAAGAATGCACATACATATAAGAAAATTAAGTCAACGCGGATACCTGTCCAAGCAAATGGGAAATTGTTTAATAACATAAGTGGAATTGCAATCATTTGTGTGAATGTTTTAATTTTCCCAAGTTGGCCAGCTGCTAAAACTTCGCCGCCTTCTACAAGAAGTAAACGTAGACCTGTTACAGCAAGTTCGCGACTGATGATTAAAATAACTACCCAAGAAGGAGCAATATGCATTTCAACTAGAATGATAAATGCTGCAGCTACAAGTAATTTATCTGCCATTGGATCCGCAAATTTACCGAAGTTTGTAATTAAATTATATTTACGTGCAAGATGCCCATCAAACCAGTCTGTAAGGGCAGCTACGATGAAAATAATAGTTGCTACTAAACTTGTAACTGGAATGGTCGAATCAAGCCAAGAGACACTTCCCCAGTCAAATGGTACAACACATAGAACGACAAAAATTGGTATCATAAAAATACGGATAACCGTTAATTTATTTGGTAAATTCATCTTTTTCTCCCCTTTTTTACATTTAAACAGTATGTAATGATAAAAATGTTGGCGAAACCTAATGAGTAGATTTCGCCATATAAAACAAATTATTCTGCATCTGAGTTACTAGTAGTATCACTTGCTTCTAAATTAATAGTTAACACTTGTTTAACAAGCGTTGGAGCAAGTTCTAACTCTTTACCATTGACTTTAACAGTTGTAACAGGCGAGTTTCCAATAACGATAGAAACTGTTTTGTTATCTCCTAAATCAATTTCGGTAGAAGGGTTGGATGTGGATAACGTCACGTTTTTAATGGTGCTTCCGTTTGCATCCGACACGCCAATCCAAGAGTCACCAGTCGCGCTAAGAGAAAGAGTCATTTTATCAGTGTTTTTTACTGTATAACTAGTTTCGTTACCAGATGTTTCACCTTTAGTTACTTCAACTTCTTTAGCTGTGTCTTCTGGTTTTTCAGTTGTATCTGTTGCTTTTTTTTCATCAGATGTTGTGTCTTTTTTCTCTGTATCTTTGTTCGTGTCTTTATTTTTTGTAGAATCTTCTACTTTTACAGTCGGATTGCTTGTATCAGTTTTAACTTTTTCAGAGGTATTATCTTGTTTATTAAGCAAGAAAAACCAAACAATGAAAAGAATAAAAACAATAAATAAAGCAATAAGAATTTTTGGTAAAATATCAAAGAAACGATTACGAGAGTTAGCTTGATTGCCGACCGATTGAGCGGGCATAGGATTTCTTTTACTTTGTACACGAGTTGGCTCATTATTTACTACTTCTTGTTGCGGTGTTTCAGGAACCTCGCTTTCAAACTCATCAAAAAGTGTCGCACTATCTAGTCCAACTGCTTCTGCATATTGTTTAATAAATGCCCTTGCATAAAATTTTCCAGGCATTACAGCATAGTTTCCTTCTTCAATCGCTATTAAATAACGTTTTTGAATTTTCGTTATTTGTTGCAAGTCGTCTAAACTGAGTCCTTTTTCACGTCTAGCTTGTTTCAGTTTATCACCGAGTTCTGTCAAAATTAAACACCTACCATTACTATTTCAATTTTCCACTTTTTACTAAAATTACATAAGCCAACCGCCATTTAAGCGCAAAACTTCTCCAGTGATATAGCTTGCTTTTTTGCTTATTAAAAATTCTACAGTTTCTGCAATTTCTTCAGGTTTTGCAAAGCGTTTCAAGGGAATTTCCTCACGAAGTTCTTCTTTTTCATTCGCTGAAAATTGATCCATCATTTTCGTTTCTACCGCTCCTGGTGTCACTGCATTAACAGTTATTCCAGAAGGCCCTAATTCTTGACTTAGTGCTCGGCAAAAGGCGATTTGAGCCCCTTTTACAGTGGAATAAACTACTTCCATTGATGCTCCGACTTCTCCCCATATAGAACTGATGAAAACAATCCTTCCTTGATTGCTTTTCATTAGCTTTGGTATGAAAGTGCGGATTAAACGCATTGGCATAAACATGTGCACATTCCATAATTTTGTAGTCTCTATATCTGTTGTATCCTGGAATAAAGCATAGTGAGAATGCCCTGCTGCATGGATAAATGCATCTACTTGAAAAACTTGCTTTTCCATTTCTGCTAAACTTGCAACATCATCGAAATCAGCTTGAATAAGAAATACATCTATTTTTTCAGCTTGTAGTAGTGGTAATAAATTCTCCACAGCTTGTTTATTTTGATGATAATGAAGATACAAGTTCCAGCCAGCTTTCGCAAGTGATATACAAATCGCTTGACCTATTTCTCCGCTAGCTCCAGTTACAAAAGCATATTTTATATCTTTATCCAAAAAAAGGCAACCCTTTCCAGTCTATTTCTTTTATGATAGCATGACTCAGGAATTTATGCCATTTTTTATACAAAAAAAAGTAAAAAAGACACAGAACGATTATTTTTCTGGAAGCAATTGGAAACTAGTAGTGCGCTCTTCACTGTCCAGGTTTTTCACGAAATTATTTACTTCTTCTAATGTAACTGTTTCCATTAAAGGTAAAATATCAAAGAGAGAAGCAGATTTCATTACATATTGGCTAAATTGGTTGGCAATAAACTCTGGTGAATTAAGCGAGCGTAAAAATTGTCCAATACGTTTACGTTTTACTAAAGCTAAATCCGCTTCATTTAAGCCGTTTTTAGCTGCTGCTTGAATCGCCTCAATAATTTTAGTTGTTTGCATATCTGGGTCTTTTGCATCCCCACCAACAAGGACAAAGGAAAAACTGTCTTGCAGTGTATAATCATAACCAAAACTATCATCAATGATTCCTTGGTTGTACAATTCTAAATAAGTATCAGATGTAGTTCCAAAAAGCATTTCAAGCGCTACATCACCAATAATTTCTTGTTTAAGTGCTGCTTGTCCTTCTAGAGATCCTATATCTTCTTTAATACCTACCATATTTTTAGCAATTTGTACTGGAAAATGAATTTTACGTTCTTTTACAGCGACAGTTTTTGGTTCATCTGGAAAATGACGTTTGATTGGAGCAGCCTCTTTGAAATCTTTTTTCGCTTGATTTGCACGAATTTGGTTCATCATTTCTTCCGGCTCTAAGTTACCAACGACAAACAGTACCATATTGCTTGGATGATAAAAAGTATTATAACAAAGGTACAGCAGATCTTTGTTAATTTCTGCAATTGATTCAACAGTTCCAGCAATATCAATTTTCACTGGATGGTTATGATACATATTTTCGATTACACCGAAATAAGCGCGAAAATCTGGATCATCATCATACATTCTGATTTCTTGACCGATAATTCCTTTTTCCTTTTCAACTGTTTCTTCTGTAAAATATGGTTCTTGCACGAAATCGATTAATGTTTCTAAGTTTTCTTCTACACGAGAGGTGCTTGAGAAAAGATAGGCAGTTTTTGTAAATGAAGTAAAGGCATTCGTAAAAGCGCCTTTTTCACCGAATTTAAAAAATACATCACCGTCTTCTTTTTCGAACATTTTATGCTCTAAAAAATGAGCTATGCCATCGGGTACTTTAGTGAATTCAGTTTCGCCAATTGGAACGAAATTATTGTCAATTGCACCGTAGTTAGTTGTAAAAACAGCATACGTCTTACTAAATCCTTGTTTTGGAAGAAGGTAGACTTGTAAACCATTAGACATTTTTTCATGAAATACAGCTTCTTTTACTTGTTCAAATGTGATTTTTTCCATGAAGTTCTTCTCCTCCCTTGCTCAAGAAATATATTGTGTCTGGCTTGATTTTATTAATAGCAGCAACTACTTCTTGTTTTGTTGCTTGTTTAATTTTTGCAATCCAATTTTCTAGGTCTAAGTTTGCTTCGCGTAAAACGTTATTATAAGCAAGTTCAATTAAACCTTGTGCTTGGTCATTTGTTTCAAGCAATTGATTAATGAGCATTTCTTTTGTTTGATTTAATTCGTCTTCAGTGAAATCGCCTTGTTTCATTGCGACGATTTGTTCTTCAATAATGGTTAAAGCTTGTTTATAATTCACTTCATCAATTCCAGCTGAAATTATCATATAGCCTTTGAAAGAATCAATTCGGCTGGAAGCATAGTAAGCTAGACTTGCTTTTTCACGAACATTGATAAAGATTTTGGAATTTGCAAAGCCACCTAAAAGTCCATTAGCGAGTTGAAGAGCAACAAAATCATCGTCTCCAAATAATGTTTCTGTTTGATAACCGAGCACTAGTTTGCCTTGGTTAATTGCTTGTTGTTCATGGATGATACGAGTTTCTTTTGGTGCCTCTTTTGTATAGAAAACACCTTTTCGTTCTGGACGCGGTGAAAAAGCCATTTTTTCGATAAGCGGCATAACTTCTTCTTTTGTAACATCGCCGCAAATAAAAATTTCAATGACATCTTCTTTAATAAATTTCAAATAGTATTCATATAAATCTTTTGCTGTGATCGCATCAACATCTTCTAAAACTCCTGCCGCCCCGTAGCGAAATTCATCGTCTCGGAACATTTCTTCTACTAGTCTTTTAGAAGCAAAACGAATTTTATCATCATAAATTCCTTCTAAACTGCTTTTTAGATTCTCTTTTTCACGGGCAACTATTTCTTCATCAAAAGCGCCATTTGTTGCATTTGGCTGAAATATAGCTTGTTCAATAAAAGCAAAAGCATCTTTTAAAATATTTTCGCCGTCAGAAACATATTGACCGTCTACCATATCGAAAATGACAGTTAAAACGTGTTCATTTCCTTTTTTGGCCGTAGTTGTATAGAAGTTTGCGCCATATAAGTTAGCTAACTGCTTTCTGAAAGCTGTTTGCGTTGGATATTTTTCACTGTTTGTTTCTAGCAAAATTGATAATAATGATCTTTTTGTAACTGTTTCTCTTTCTAATGGAGCGCGAAATTTAAAAACAATTTTATTAGATTTATATTTTTGGGTGGGAACGATTGTTAGTGCAACCGGACCAACTTTTTCTTGAAATATTTTGTCTGTCATTATAATGCTCCTTTCAAGCAATGATCTCACTTTCCTATTGTATCCTAAGTTGTTGCCACACACAATTTTCTAGCATAAAAAAACAGCCTAGAATAATATCTAGGCTGTCCTAATGTTTTATTTGCCTTTAATGTAGTTAACACCATCTGCTTTTGGAGCTTCGGATTTACCGATAAATCCAACAAGCGCGAGGATTGTTAATACATAAGGCGCAATTTGTAAGTAAACGTCTGGAATGTCTTTGAAAAACGGTAGCGAGCCCCCAGTAATTGCCAAACATTGCGCAAAACCGAAGAAGATTGCTGCTCCCATTGCTCCAAGTGGATTCCATTTACCAAAGATCATTGCTGCAAGGGCCATATAACCTTGACCGGAAATAGTTGCGTGTCCGAAATCAAGTGTAAAGGATTGCGCGTAAACTGCACCACCTAGACCACCAAGAATACCAGAGATGATAACACCTTGGTATCTCATCCAACGTACTTTAATTCCCATCGTATCAGCTGCAAGAGGATGTTCCCCTACAGAACGAAGACGAAGACCAAAGCGCGTTTTATAAATGATAAACCATGATGCGATTGCAAATAGAATCGCCACATAACTCATCACCGGAATGTTTTTAAAGAAAATATCACCAATAACTGGAATATCACTTAAAACAGGAATATCTGGTTTACCAAAGTAATATTTAATTTGGTCAGTTTGGCCTTTATCATAAATTACTTTTACAAGGAATAAAGATAGACCTGTTGCTAAAAAGTTAATCGCTACACCACTGATTACGTGGTCAGCACGGAAGTTAATTGTTGCAACGGCATGAACAAGAGAGAATAATCCCCCAACGACCATAGCCGCAATAAGTGATATCCAAGGAGTTAAATTGCCAAAAGTGTCTTGGAAAGTAAGGTTAAAGACGATAGCTGAGAATGCTCCCATAACCATCATACCTTCTAGTCCAATATTAACCACACCGCCTCGTTCTGAATAAACGCCCCCGAGTGCGGTAAAAATTAGTGGGCCTGCCATAAGCAGTGTACTAGAAACAATTGTCGCTAAAATGGCTGTCATTCTGCTTTCGCCCCCTTCTTAAATTTTGCCATCGCCCAGCGGATAATGTAGCTGGATGCCACAAAGAAGATAATCAGAGCGATAATTACATTGACTAATTCGTTTGGAACGCCTGCAACTGCTGGCATGTTTAGTGCTCCGACTTTTAGAGCGCCGAACAAGATGGCAGAGAAGACAATCCCAATTGGAGAACTTCCTCCGAGTAACGCAACGGCAATACCGTCAAAACCAATTCCTGGAGAAGAAGTTAATACATAAGCCGTTCCATAAGTTCCAAGGCCTTCCATTACGCCACCAAGACCAGCGAGCGCTCCGGCAATAACCATAGAAAAGATAATTGTTTTCTTTACACTCATACCGGCATATTGCGATGCATTTTCATTAAATCCGACTGCTTCGATTTCATAACCAAAAGTAGTTTTATTTAACATTAACCAAATAATAAGTGCAAAACCAAGGGCTATTAAAATCCCCCAATGTAGTGACGAATAATCAGTCATTGATTGCAATAATTCAGATTGTAAAGACGCAGACGCATGAATTTCTTGTGTTTTATCTAATCCGTCTGTAAGTAAATTTTGTACTACATAGTTGAAAATATAAAGTGCTGTATAGTTAAGCATGATTGTTACAATAACTTCATTTACTCGTAAAGTTGCTTTTAAAATACCTGGAATGAATGCCCAAAGTGCACCAAAAACCATACCAGTAATAATCGCAAGTGGTAAATGAATCCATTTAGTTAAACCATCAAAGTTTACAGCGATGATAATGGAACCTAACCAGCCCATCAGCATTTGACCTTCCGCACCAATATTGAAAAGTCCGGCTTTAAATGCAACTGCAACAGATAGACCAACTAAAATGTACGGTGTAGCTTGGCGGATTGTTTCACCAATATAGAAATTTTCACCAACGACACCTTCTATAAGTGCTGAATAACCAGCAATTGGGTCATATCCAAAAATAAGCATGATAATCGCACCGCAGATAAGTCCAAGGATAACGGCTGTAACTGGGATAACTAATGCTTGTAGTCGTTTAGACATGCTCTTTCTCCCCCATTTCCGCTTCCTGTTTGGATGAACCAGCCATCATCAGACCAAGTTCTTGCTCCGTTGTTTCTTTCGGATCAACAATAGCAACGATTTTCCCTTCGTATATAACCGCAATACGGTCACTTACATTCATGATTTCATCTAATTCGAACGACATAAGTAATACAGCTTTTCCGTTATCTCGTTGTTCAATCAAGCGTCTATGAATGAATTCAATTGCTCCAACATCTAGTCCACGTGTTGGCTGAGCCGCAATTAAGAAATCTGGATTACGGTGTATCTCCCTCGCAATAATTGCTTTTTGTTGGTTACCACCAGAAAGCGATTTTGCTGCTACGTATTCGCTACTTGCGCGAACATCGTATTCTTCAATTAACTCGCGCGCAAAGTCATACATTGCTTTGTGATTTAAGAAACCTTTACTAGAAATAGGTTTCTTATAGTACGTTTGTAAAGCAATATTTTCTCCAAGTGACATCTCAAGTACTAAACCATGTTTATGACGATCTTCTGGAATATGTCCTAAACCAGCTTCCGTAATTTTACGTGGTTTTTTATTCTCAATGTGTTCACCATTTAGAAGAATGCTTCCACTTGTTACTTTAGAAAGACCTGCAATTGCAGAAATGAGTTCACTTTGACCATTACCATCGACCCCAGCAATTCCGACAATCTCGCCTGCTCGAACAGTCAAATTAAGTCCACGAACACTTTCGACGCCGCGGCTTTCTTTAACAACTAAATCTTTTACTTCTAAAACGTCTTTCCCAGGAGTTGCAGCGATTTTTTCTGTTGTAAAAACGACTTCACGACCAACCATTAAATTAGCTAAGTCTTGCGGAGTTGTTTCTGGAACATTTACTGTACCCATGCCTTTACCACGGCGGATAACAGTTACGCGATCACAAACATCCATAATTTCTTTTAGTTTATGTGTAATTAAAATAATTGATTTCCCTTCTTTTATAAGAGAACGCATGATTTGAATCAATTCTTTAATTTCTTGGGGCGTTAAAACAGCTGTTGGTTCATCAAAAATCAAGATGTCCGCACCACGATATAGTGTTTTTAAGATTTCCACACGTTGTTGCATTCCGATAGAAATATCGCGGACAACAGCATTTGGATCAACTCGTAAACCATATCGGTCAGAGATTTCTTTAATTTCTTCTACCGCTTTTTTCTTCTCGATAACTCCGAGCTTGCTTGGCTCTTTACCAAGGATAATGTTTTCTGCAACCGTAAATTTATCCACTAACATGAAATGCTGATGGACCATTCCGATTCCAAGTTCATTCGCTTTGTTCGGGCTATTAATATTTTCTTTCGTACCGCGAACACGAATTTCTCCACCATCTGGTTCATATAGACCAAACAAGACGTTCATTAGCGTAGATTTTCCTGCGCCATTCTCACCTAACAAAGCATGGATTTCGCCCTGCTTTAACTGTAAGGTGATGTTATCATTTGCTACAAATCCAGAGAATTCCTTCCTGATTCCTAACATTTCAATAACAAAGTCCACTTCTTCACTCCCCTTGTCGTCTGGTTCAAACTGGAAAAACAGCCACACGCGCGATTCTCTCGAAGGACGCCGCCTCTCCCCGTACTTCCTCCCGAAGAAGGTTCCGAGTTTTTTATCCGTTTGTTGTTCAATGACTTTTTTCGCTAAAGTGCTTCGGTATGTTGCTAAATACGTTTCATTATACCATCTATGTACAAAAGCTTGTCCTCACATTTTTAAGCGGTTAAAAAAGCCATCTCCTTATTTTATTTCTAAATGGCATTCATTGCAATCATAAATTCCAATATACCGATTATTTTCTTTTAGTAAAAGGGTTTACCTATCATATTAAAACGCTTACAAATTATTTTTTTATGAAAGTCGGTACGTTTAATACCGACTTTCATAAAAGGTTTTACTTCGTTCATATTACTTAGTTTTTATAACTATAAAATCAAGGTTTTTCTGGAACTTTAATGTCCCCATCAACGATTTTTTGTTTGTATTCTTCTACTTTAGCTAAAACGTCTTTAGAAATATTATCTTGATGTTCAGAAAGCCCTACAGCATCTTTATCAAGACCATATTCAATTTTAGTTCCGCCAGGGAAATCTCCAGCTTTAGTACGAGTTGCAAGGTCATCTACAGCGATATCAACGCGTTTGATTTCAGATGTAAGTGTTACATTGTAATCTTTGCCATCGTTTGCTGTAACTTTTCCTTCGTCCCATTGGTCACGGTCAACACCGATTACCCAAACAGCACGGCTAGGATCTTTTTTCTTCAGGTTTTTAGCTTCTGCAAAGACACCGTTACCAGTACCGCCAGCAGCATGGAAAATTACGTCAACTCCACTTGAATACATGGAAGAAGCAATTTGTTGTCCTTTGTCTGCTTTTGCGAAATCGTTTGCATATTGTACATCAATTTGTGCGTTAGGATTAACAGCTTTTACACCAGCAGTGAAACCAGCTTCAAAACGGTCGATAACAGCTCCTTTTACCCCACCAACAAATCCAACTTTATTTGTTTTTGTTGTTAAGCCGGCTACAACACCAACTAGGTAAGAACCATCGTTATCTTTAAATCCAATACTTACTACATTATCACGGTCATCAATTGTGTCATCAACAATAGCGAATTGATTTTTAGGTTTTTGTTTAGAAACTTCTTCAATTGCATCTTTCAGTTTGTAACCAATTCCGTAAATCAAATCATAGTCGCTACGAACAGCAGTGTTTAAGTTTGTTTTGTAGTCTGCTTCAGAAGCTGATTGCAAATAGTTATAACCGTCTGTACCTTTTTCCATGTCGTTAGCTTTACCAAATTTTTGTAAGCCTTCCCATGCTGATTGGTTAAACGAACGGTCATCAACACCACCAGTATCTGTAACCATAGCTACTGTAAAATCTTTACTGCTCTTATCATCGCCACTTTTTTTATCGTCGCTGCTCGAACCACAAGCACCTAAGACAACGCCAGAAGCAATAATCATTGATAGTGCTAAAGCAAATGTACGCTTTTTCACCTTAAAACCCCTCCCGAGAGATATAATGTTAGTCAGAGCTTTCTGTCAAAACAAACATTCAGGCGCGTATTAAAAAATTATGTATGGTCCCTTTTTCGGAAAACGCACAAAAACATTTAACGTCTTCTCTAACTGTTCTTAATATAACATGGAAAATAAAATAAATAAATAACCAACTTCATAAATTTTTAATGCAAATGAATTCAGAAAATTTAATTCTGTCGGAATCATTCGATTTCAAGCTTATCCCTAGGTGGAAGCGCGTTAACGTGAAAAAGCAAACAATCTGATATATTTGCAATCCGATTTTATTCCCTTCATAATAAAAAATAACGATGAAAGGCGGGATGAAAATGACAAAAATAGGTTTTATCGGTTTTGGGAGTATGGCAACGTTGATAGCCACTAAATTGATTGAAACAAAGGTTTGTACTCCAGAGGAAATCATCCTTTACTCTAGTTCGGCAAACGACCATTTCAAGCAATTTTATGATAAATATCCTACAACCGAATTAGCAGCCAATGAAGCAGAAGTTTTTACAAAAGCAGATCACAGCTTTATTTGTAAATTACCTTTAGCTGTATTGCCCCTTATTAAAGATTGTGAGGCTGTATTAACGGCAGATCGCCATGTGATTTCAATTGCAGCCGGAGTTAGTACTTCTGATATTTTGGAACTATCTCCGAGTTTACAAGTAAGTAAATTAATACCATCAATCACAACAGTTGTTGGTGTTGGAACTACCTTAATTTCACACGCAGATACTGTTTCGGAAACGAACAGCGCTTGGTTAGAATCAGCTTTTGAAAATTTCGGACATGTGATGACGATTCGAGAAGAAAATATTGATATTGCGAGTGACTTAACGAGTTCCTCCCCCGGCATTATAGCGGCTATTTTCGAACAATTCGTGGAAGCAGCTCTTCGCAGGTCGACTTTGTCAGATGCAGAAATTTTTCAAATGATTAATTTTGCTTTAGCTGGGACTTCTAAACTCTTAGTGGAGGAAGATTATACGTTTAGCGGTTTAATCGACCGTGTTGCTACAAAAGGCGGGATTAGTGCTGAAGGCGTTGAACTTAGCAAAAGCAACTTACCTTCTTTTTTCGATGAATTACTTGACCGAACTCAAGGAAAATATGCTACAAGTAAAAAAGAAATTGAAGCTCAAAAACGAGATTTACTTTCTTAAAAAAGAGGTTGCGATTTTAGTCGCAACCTCTTTTTATTTATTCTATATCTGGAGGAAGTTCCACATTGACTCGTCGCGGTTTACTACCTTCATGAGGTCCAACTACTCCTCTTTGCTCCATTTCATCAATTAATCTGGCTGCCCGGTTATAACCAATTCGGAATTTTCGTTGTAACATCGAAACGGAAGCTGTTTGCATTTCTACAACAAGTTCGACTGCTTCATGATACAGCTCATCCGTTACTTCCCCTTCAACTTCAGGAATATCATCAGGAATCATTTCCTCGTTGTACTGTGCTTTTTGTTGCGAGATAACATAATTAACTACATCTTCTACTTCTTTATCTGATAAAAAGGCGCCTTGAATACGAGTTGGCTTACTAGAACCGACTGGTAGTAACAACATGTCTCCGCGACCTAGTAGTTTTTCTGCTCCACCCATATCAAGAATTGTTCTTGAATCTATCGAGCTTGATACTGCAAAAGCGATTCGAGATGGGATATTCGCTTTAATGACTCCAGTAATTACATCCACAGATGGACGCTGAGTCGCGATAATCAAATGAATTCCCGCAGCACGTGCCATTTGCGCAAGTCGTGTAATCGCATCTTCTACATCGTTAGAAGCAACCATCATTAAGTCAGCTAACTCATCTACTATCACAACAATAAATGGTAATTCCGGTTGTTTTTCTTCGTTAAGTTCATTATGTTTTTTTACGTAATCATTATAGCCTTGCATGTTTCGTGTCCCTGTATGCGAAAACAGATCATAACGCCGCTCCATTTCAGCAACTACTTTTTGTAAAGCTTGAGCTGCCTTTTTGGGATTAGTAACAACTGGTGCTAGTAAATGCGGGATACCATTATAAACATTTAATTCAACCATTTTTGGATCAATCATCATCATTTTTACTTCATGTGGTTTAGCTCGAAGTAAAATGCTCGTAATAATCCCATTAATACAAACCGATTTACCACTACCAGTCGCTCCCGCTACAAGTAAATGGGGCATTTTATCAAGGCTTGCCATCATTGCTTCACCAGAAATATCTCGACCAAGAGCAATTTGTAATTTTTCATCTGGGTTATTTTTCGGATTATTTTCTAGTACTTCCCGTAAAGAAACCATCGCTACATTCTGATTTGCTACTTCAATTCCAATTGCTGATTTACCAGGAATTGGCGCCTCAATCCGAATATCTTTCGCTGCTAAAGCAAGTGCAATATCATCACTTAAGGAAACAATTTTACTCACTTTGACTCCGACTGACGGTTGCACTTCATATTTTGTAACGGCTGGCCCAAGATGCACTTGAGTGATTTTTGCTTTCACACCAAAACTTTCGAATGTGTCTTCTAATTTTTTCGCATTAACTTTAATTTGGTCGTACTCTTTACTTTGATCAGTTACTTTGGCAGGTTCTAAAATATCCACTGACGGTAATTGATAGATTTCATTTTCAAAAGACTCTTGTTGGAACATTTCTAAATCTTTTTCTTTCACATCGGACTCTGTTTTTTCTTCTAGAGGGGCTTTTTCTTGTTCTACTTTAGAACTAAAATTCGAGATAATTGGCGGTGTTTTTTCTTCTTTTGAAGCATCTATTGGTTGGCTTACCTCGATTACTTCATCCGCTTCTACTTCAACTAATTTTTCCGCTTTCTTTTTATCTCGTTTAGCTTTTACTTCTTTCCCTTTTTCCTTAGCAGCCTTACCTTTTGAAAATAAGTAGCGAACGAATTCAGTAATTTTCGAGAAGAATTGGCGTACAGAAATACCTGAAACTAGTGAAAATCCATAAATGATTAAAAGAATGGCAATAATATTTGTTCCAAGTCGGTCTAGTAAGAAATAGGTAACTGAAGTAATAGCAGCCCCAATCATTCCTGCACCAACAAAACCTACTTGATTTGGTCTAAATAAATTTTCTAGAACTAATTTCCATGTACTGGAAACAACAGGCGCATTGGCACCTAAATTATGGATGATGAAATACATATGTATATATGTTAAAAACCCTAAAACAATGAGATAAACACCTACTAATCGTTTGCTAAAAAGGTGTGGCATCTTTCTTCTAATTACCATGTATCCGCCGAGAACGATACTCCCAGCAAGTAATACATAACTAAGAAGACCAACAAACATTTCAGCCAGGGCAAAGAAACCTCTGCCAACAAAACCTAATTGTAAAATCCCGATTATCCCTATTGCTATCAGAACAGCACCCGTTATCTCTAAACGAAAAGAAGCTGATTTTTTCTTTTTTGAACGTGTGGACGTTTTCTTTCGCCCAGCCGTTTTTTTCTTTTGTGTCGCCATTTCAAGTCCCACCTATTCCTTTTTTGCTTGTTTTATTATAGCACATCTATCCGTCCTGTAGCTCATACTATAGCCCTATTATACAAACAAATGTTTCCTTTCGTCAAAAAACCACATATCTCAAGTAAGAGACATATGGTTTTAGCTTTGTTATAGGTGTGGTGTTTTCGTATTCATCAGCTTTCCGCCGCGGACTTCTGACATGCTTCCCCCGACAGCTAAGAAGGCATCTGGATCTATTTCGTCCAGAATAGCTTTCACTTTCACTTCTTCAAATCTTGAGACGATAACGAAAACTACTTTTCTTACATCACCAGAGTATCCACCAGTTGCATCTAAGTATGTTACGCCTTTTCCTAGTTGCTCCATGATTTCTGCACCGATTTCCTCGTAATACCGACTAATAATAAAAGCACTTTTCGATTCATCTACACCTTGAATAACAATATCAATAACTTTATACGCAAGGAAATACGTAATTAATGAATACATAGCTCTGTCCCAGTTAAATACAAGTCCAGCAACGATGAAAATCACAATATTGATAAACATAATAATTTGCCCGGTTGAAAATGGTGTTCTTCCGTTGATAATGATGGAAATAATCTCAGTCCCATCAAGTGCTCCACCATTACGAATAACAAGTCCTACACCAAGACCGAGTGTCATTCCACCAAAAACAGTCGCAAGTAATAAATCATCTGTCACTGGGTCCATATCATGTAAAACAAGTGTCACAATCGACATAACTGCAATCCCGTACAAAGTAAAAAGTGCAAAAACTTTTCCGATTTTCCGGTAACCAATAATGAAAAATGGAATATTAAGTACAAAAGTTAAAACCCCTAAAGGTAGCGGTGTTAACTGAGAAATAATAATGGAAATACCAACGACTCCACCATCTAAAATTCGGTTGTTTACAAGGAAAAGTTCTAAACCTACCCCCATTAAAATCGCCCCAAAGGTAATCATTAGAAATTTATAAACAAACCACTTCAGTCTTTTTCTGCGTTCTTGTTTTACTTTTTTTAAAGCTAGTTCTTCCATAAACGATTCATTTATTTGCACATAGCTCACGCCCAATCCTTACTTCATTCTTTATTTTAGGCAATGAAAACAGGATTTGCTTTCATCAACAAAATTTTCGCTTCATATTTAATAAGTATACCATAGCTGTTTTGTACTTGTACATATAGTTAACTATAAGAAGCATTTATTTTACGGTTCGGTTACTTGCCAGTCTTAATTTGCTATAGTATAGTATTAATGCGCAAACTTGTGGAGAATTTTTCTTACACATGAAATACATTTTGAAGGGTGATAAGATTATGAGTGACTATCAAGTGTTGTTATATTACAAATACACAACGATTGATGATCCAGAAACTTTTGCAAAAGAGCATCTTGCTGCTTGCAAAGAAATGGAGTTAAAAGGCCGAATTTTGGTGGCTACTGAGGGGATTAATGGCACCGTTTCGGGAACAGTAGAAGCAACAAACAAATATATGGATTATATGGCAAATGACGCTCGCTTCGCTGATATGGTATTTAAAATTGACGCGGCTGACTCCCATGCTTTCAAAAAAATGCATGTCAGACCTCGTGCTGAAATTGTTAGTTTAAGTTTAGAAGAAGATGTCAATCCACTTGAAATTACAGGTGATTATTTAGAACCTGCTGAATTTCGCGAAGCACTACTAGACGAGGATACTGTTATTTTAGATGCTCGGAATGATTATGAATTTGATATTGGCCATTTTCGTGGTGCAGTTCGCCCAGATATTCAGAACTTCCGTGAACTACCAGGCTGGATTGAAGATAATCGCGATCAACTAGAAGATAAAAAAATCGTTACTTATTGCACTGGTGGAATTCGCTGCGAGAAATTTTCTGGCTGGTTGAAAACTGCGGGCTTTGAAGATGTAAGTCAACTTCATGGCGGCATTGCAACGTACGGTAAAAATGAAGAAACAAAAGGCGAACTATGGGATGGACAAATGTACGTCTTTGATGAAAGAATCGCCGTTCCAATTAACCAAGTAAATCCTACTATTGTAGGGAAAGATTACTTTGACGGAACACCTTGCGAACGTTACATCAATTGTGCAAATCCATATTGTAATAAACAAATTCTCGCTTCTTTAGAAAACGAAAAAAAATATTTGCGTAGTTGTTCGCATGAATGCCGCGTTCACCCAGCAAATCTTTATACAAAAGAATTATCTAAAGAAGAATTTACAGAACGACTTCAAGCGATTGATGAAACTTTACCGGAAACGGTTCAATAAACGAAAAACCAGCATTGCTAAATGAATAGCTGCTGGTTTTTTTATTTTCTATTTGCAAGTTGAACTAAATCAATTTCTCGTAAACTACCCCATTTTGCAAGTTCACCACTTACAATTAATGGTGTTTCTTTTAGTTCTGCAATATTTTTCGCATTTGCTAAAACAAAGAGTCCTCGCAACTGTTCTTTCCAAAGTTCTAACTTTTCGATCGTTTTTGATACACCATCTTTTTTCAGTGAATAAATAATTTGCCCAGCCATCCCAACACTATCTGCTCCTAGCGCAAGTGCTTTGACAATATCTAACGGGTTTCTAATACCTCCAGATGCTAAATATGCTATTTTTGGCGCGTCAGCATGTTGCATATCTATTAATGCTTGCCCAGTTGAAATACCCCAATCAAGTAAAAAATTATAGGCTTGGTCGCGGCGGCGATCATTTTCAATTTGCGCAAAGTTAGTTCCACCTTTTCCGGCTAAATCTACTGTTGTAACGCCGATTTCAGCTAAAGTCTTTACAGTCTCTCGTGTCATTCCAAAACCAACTTCTTTGACGACAACTGGTACTGGGGAATTTTTTACATATGCTTCGATTCTTGATAACCAGTGACTAAAGGAACGGTCGCCTTCTTGCATCACCAATTCTTGCGCAGGATTTATATGAATTTGTAGCGCATCTGCTTCTAACATTTCGATTGCGCGAATTCCGTCTTGAATATCAACTTCTGGGCTAACGTTGGCTAAAATGATACCTTTTGAATTAACTTCTCTAACGACTTGATATGTATCTATTAGCGAACTGTTTTTTAGAGCTGCAGACTGGGAACCAACGGCCATCGGGATAGCTACCTCGCGAGCTATTTCAGCGAGTTCGGCATTAATTCTCTTTGTATGCCGGCTTCCTCCCGTCATAGCATTAATATAAAATGGAAATGGTACTGTTGCTCCTAAAAAAGTTGTTGTTAGATCAATATCTTTCACATTGTAGCGTGGGATAGATGTCCCAATCAATTGAATATCTTCTAAACTCGACGGAGCTAAGTTCTCATTTTGCTTTACACCAAGAGCAACATGTTCGTCTTTCCGGCGTTCTCGTAATAAGTCATCGTTCTTCTGCATGTATTAATCCTCCAAAAAATCGCTAATTTCTTTCTAACCTTAAGCAAAAGTTAAAACATTTTTAAAAATGGTTTCTTTCTCTTCAGAAGTTGGTTGATATACTTCTCCATTAAAAAATAAAATAAGTCCATGAAAAGTTTGAATATCGTCTTCACAGTCTTCGCAATATTCTACTTCTTCCTCATTCCAAGCCGCTAACAAACAATCTTTCTTCGTTTGATGGTTAGGATAATTTCGCAGTAAACCTTCTGCTAATTCTTGGTACTTCGCAAACGCAGCTTCTTTTTCTGAAAAAGTAAAGTCTGCTTGAATAGAAGTTTCCCATTCCTCAAAAAACCACCAAGGCTCGTATTCTCCTTTAGTTAGATAGACATTCCATTTTGTCATATCAAAAACTCCCAACACTAAATATAATACACATATTATAGCATAAGCTCCTTTGAAATACTGGAATGCAAATTTTTGAAAGTAACAACAAAAAAAGATACACTGGTAGTAAGGAAAAATAAAAGGAGTTGGTTTCGTCATGGCTAGAGATACAGCGATTTTGAGAGTAACTGGATTTGTACAAGGTGTTGGGTTTCGTTACACAACAAAACACGTCGCTTACAAATATGACATTAGTGGAACAGTGAAAAATTTAGACGATGGTTCCGTTGAAATTCATGCAATTGCAGAAGAAGAAAACTTAAATAAATTTATTGATGCAATAAAAAAAGGACCTTCACCTGGTTGCCGTATTGAACATGTTTACATTTATAAAGGTGCGCCTGTTGAAGATCGAAAAACGTTTGATATTGTTTATTAAAAATCCAAAAATAGTGGTTGTGCTATAGCTCTTTTTGCATTATAGTTAATGAGTACTAAAACCTTGAAAGGAGCGACTGCGTGGCATGATTTCCATTTTGCAAATCTTACTTGAACCAGAATTCATTTCACTCACAGTGACGTTTTTATTAATGTTGACGATTTTTAGTTATTGGTCGGCCATTACATTATTAAAACCGAAAATGGTGCTACCCGCTGACGCTACCTGCTTAAAGCCAGTAAAGACTTTACTTCGAGCACATTTTGTTAGAACCTCGCCTAATTTTATTATTAATTGGCTGGCTATTACTAAGAAATGTAGCGCCATTACTGATGATGAAGACAGTTTTTCATTTTCCAACAGATGAAATGATTATTTTACTATTTAGGAGGAAAATGAAACATTGAAAAAGAAAAATATTATTTTAATTAGCGTATTACTAGGTGCTCTACTATTACTTACAGGTTGTAGTATGGACCCGTCACAAAATACAGATGGTTTTTTCAGTACTTATCTAATCCAACCATTTACTAGCTTTATTATGTTCGTTGCAAAGTTTGTTGGGGGTAATTACGGGATTGCGATTATTATTACAACGTTACTTATCCGTGCACTCATCATGCCACTAAACTTACGTACTGCTAAAGCTCAAATGGGCATGCAATCCAAAATGGCCGTTGCCAAACCAGAAATCGATGAAATTCAAGCTCGACTAAAACGTGCTACATCGAAAGAAGAACAAGCAAATATTCAAAAAGAAATGATGGCCGTTTATTCCAAGTATAATATCAATCCGATGCAAATGGGTTGTCTACCATTACTTATTCAAATGCCGATTTTGATGGCGTTCTATTATGCTATTCGCGGATCTTCCGAAATTGCTAGTCACACATTCTTATGGTTTAACTTAGGTTCACCAGATATGGTACTTGCGATAATCGCAGGTCTTGTCTACTTAGCACAATATTTTGTTTCTATGATTGGTTATTCACCAGAACAAAAGAAACAAATGAAAATTATCGGCTTAATGTCGCCAATTATGATTTTATTCGTTTCCTTCACAGCTCCTTCTGCCCTAGCGTTATATTGGGCTGTCGGCGGACTATTCTTAGCTGGCCAAACATTACTAACGAAGAAACTTTATATGAATAAACATCCAGAAATCAAAGTAATGGAACAAGAAGAAAAAGAATTTGAACAAATTGTAGAAGAACAAAATAAAGAAAAATAAAAGAAACCGCAACCTCGTTATAAGGTTGCGGTTTTTCTATTTGGATTTCGGTTCAATGTATGGAAGTGTAATTTTTATCGTTGTACCTTTATCCGGCTCACTAACTGCATTAATCGTTCCTAAATATCCTTCGACTAATTGTTTAGCAATCGCAAGACCGAGGCCATTACCACCTTTTTCACGGCTTCTGGCTTTATCTACACGATAGAAACGATTAAAGATCTTATCAATTTCTTCTTGTGAGATGCCTTCTCCGTAATCACGCACATCAATATGGATTTGCTTTTGTTCTTTATAGACATGCATATCCACCTCAGTGCCATCACCCGAATATTTCACTGCGTTATCCATAATAATAATTAAGATTTGTTCTAAATGATTATGTTGAATAAGCGCTCGTAAATCCGTATCATCTTCTTTTAAAGTAAACGTAAAGTTCTCATACATTACTTCAAAATTACGTCTCACTTGCTCAACTGTTGCGTTTACATCGGTAATTTGTAATTCTTTCGTTTGAGAAATCTGTTCTGCTCTTGATAAATCGAGCATTTCTTGTACTAATTTTTTCATCCGTTCTAATTCCGTTAACGAAGCATTTAACGATTCATCCAGTACTGCCGGGTCGTCTTTCCCCCACCGAGTTAGTAACTTCAGGTGTCCCTCCATGATTTGAACTGGTGTCCGAAGTTCATGGGAAGCATCTTCAACGAATTGTTTTTGCTGCTCAAAACTAGTTTCAATTCGCGTCATCATATCGTTAAAAACAACTGTCAATTCGCCAATTTCATCTCTGGAATTCGTTTTCGTTTCGATTCGTTTTTGAAAACCATTTTTACGAATATCATTCATAGTACGTGCTAACCGAGTGAGTGGATTTAAGAAGTTCTGTGCTAGTAAGTAACCGAGCATTCCACTAATAAAGAGCGCTACTGCTCCAAGCAAAATCATTGTTACTAGAAGCCGGTCCATCATCCGATTATAGGAAGTTAGCGGATTTACCACTTGCGCATAACCGATCACTGTCGTATTATCATCTGCCACAATTGGCATTTGTGCAGTCATCATTTTCTGCCCTTCAATGGTTGGCTTATTCATAATAAATTTATCCGTGCCGCTAACAAAATACTGCGAAAAATCGATACTCGTAATATCTTGGTTTCTGGAAAAATAATACTTATTAATAAAATGACCATCTTTATCGTATAGATTAATCACTTGATCTTGTAATTTACGATTAACGGTTTTATCGTTATTAAATAAATATTTGATTTCCTCATTGTCCGTTAAATCTTGGTTTGTTAACGTACTTGTAGTTGCTAGAAGCAGTTCTTTTACTTCCGGTTCTTCTTCATTTAGCAACATTTGCCCAATCCCTTGGTAAATCGCATAGGAAAATAAGAAAAATGTTAGAAAAATCGCTGCACTAGCTCCAAAAGTCCATTTAAATTTCAAAGAACGACTTTTTAAGGAGAATGGGCTAGTTGTCATGTACGCATCACATACCCAGTCCCGCGAACTGTTTGGATGTAACTTTCTTCGTCAGGATGATCAATTTTATTTCGCAAGTAACGAACATATACATCTACTACATTCGTTTCTACTTCTGTTTCATAACCCCATACTTTGTTAAGTAATACTTCCCGAGTAAGAACAATATTGACATTTTCCATTAAAGTAAGTAGTAGTTCATACTCGCGTTTTGTTAAATCGATAATTTCTTCATCGCGTTTTACAATCCGATTTTCTTTTTCAACGATTAAGTTGCGGTATTGTAGCGTTGTTTGTTTAGCAGATTGTTCTGCATTTTCTACTCGGCGTAACAGCGAACGTAGACGTGCAAGTAGTTCTTCAATTGCAAATGGCTTAACGATATAATCATCTGCTCCGTGGTCAAGTCCAGATACGCGATCAATCACAGAGTCTCGCGCAGTTATCATAATGATGGGTGTTTGTTTCACTTGGCGTACACGACGACAAACTTCTACCCCGTTTAAATGTGGTAACATTAAGTCTAGTAAAATAGCATCCCATTCTTCATTTAGTGCGAGTTCTAGCCCAGCACGTCCATCATTAGCAACAGCAGTTTCATAATTTTCGTGTTGTAATTCTAGTTCAATAAAGCGTGCTAAGTTTTTTTCATCTTCTACGATTAATATTCTATTCATTTGGCCTAACCCTCTCTTTCGATCATTACACTATATTCCTATTACTATTGTAACGAACTTTGGCTCAAAAACAACTAATAATAGCGCATAAATAGATATTTCCTGTATTTTTTAGCACTTTACCATTATTTACTAATTTAAATCTCATAAAAAAACATCCACTCGTGAAAGTGGATGCTTAATTTTAAATCAATCTTCAACTTGTGGCCATTCTGTATGGAATACGCCTGGTTTGTCAACTCTTTCATACGTATGAGCACCAAAGTAGTCGCGTTGAGCTTGAATTAGATTTGCAGATAATACTTCAGAACGATAGCTATCGTAATAGCTGATTGCTGCAGTGAAGGTTGGTACTGGAATACCAGCTTTGACAGCTTCTGCTACTACAGTACGAAGATCGCCTTGGTAGTTATGCGCAATATCTTTGAAATATGGATCTAATAGTAAGTTTTTAAGATTTTTATCTTTGTTATATGCATCAGTAATTTTTTGTAAGAAACGAGCACGGATAATACAACCAGCACGGAAAATTTTCGCGATTTCGCCGTATTGTAAGTCCCAATCGTTCTCTTCACTAGCTGCTCTCATTTGTGCAAAACCTTGTGCATAAGATGCGATTTTGCTGAAATAAAGTGCGCGGCGAACAGATTCAACAAATGCTTTTTTGTCGCCTTCAAAACGATAATTAGATGGGCCAGATAAAACTGTACTTGCATAAACGCGTTCATCTTTAAGTGCAGAGATGTAACGAGCAAATACAGATTCAGTAATTAAGGAAAGTGGAACACCTAGGTCAAGTGCGCTTTGGCTAGTCCATTTACCAGTTCCTTTTTGTCCAGCTTTATCAAGAATAACATCGACAATTGGTTTGCCTGTTTCTTCGTCTTTTACTTTTAGAATGTTTTTAGTGATTTCGATTAAATAGCTATCTAATTCTCCGTTATTCCATTCTTCAAATACGTCAGCAAGTTCATCATGGCTTAATCCACCGATTTCTTTCAAAATAGTGTAAGCTTCTGCGATTAATTGCATATCTCCGTATTCGATACCATTATGCACCATTTTAACGTAATGTCCGGCACCATCTGGACCAATATAAGTCACACATGGTTCTCCGTCTGCTACTGCAGCAATTTCACGTAAGATAGGAGCTACAAGGTCATATGCCTTGCGTTGACCACCTGGCATGATAGACGGACCTTTAAGTGCGCCTTCTTCTCCGCCTGATACACCAGTTCCGATGAAGTTAAAGCCTTCTTCACTTAGTTCTTTATTACGACGAATTGTATCTTTAAAGAAAGCATTACCGCCATCAATTAAAATATCGCCTTCGTTTAAGAAAGGTTTAACTGCTTCAATCATCATATCTGTAGCATCGCCAGCTTTTACCATAATAAGGATACGGCGAGGCACTTCAAGAGATTCGACAAATTCCTCTAAACTATAAGTTGGTACTAATTTTTTGTCCGCATTTTCTTCCATAACCGCTTTCGTTTTTTCAGTAGAACGGTTAAAGATAGATACTGTATGACCGCGGCTTTCAATGTTTAGAGCCAAGTTACGACCCATAACGCCCATTCCTATAACGCCAATTTCTTGTTTTGCCATTTTGCACTTCTTCCTTTCCGGTTTATTAAGGCAGAAAAATCTGTCTTACTTCAACATGACACATAAAAGTATCAACATCATTTACTATATCAAAGAATTGCTTCTTGGACAATGAATCAATCCGAATTATTTGACTTTTTTTTATTAATTTAGCTTTCTCAGTAAAATTTTCTCATTTTTTGCCGATTCAGCTAAGTCAATGACGAGTTGTGTCAGTTTTTCTAACTGCTCTACGGAAATAGTTTCTTTTTCTGAATGGGCATGTTCATAACCGACTGATAAGAGCATTGTAGGCACGCCTTTTTCATTAAGCACGTTGGCATCAGTACCACCTTCTAAAAAGATCTCGCTAGTCTTTAAAGCTTGTTTTTTAGCTGCTTTTTGAAAAATATTCATAAGTGGATGTTGCGGGTGGATTTTGTAGCCTTCGTAAATAAGTCTTGTATCTTCTGCTAATGTAGCGCCATATTTCTCACAGGTTTGATTAAAACGTTCTCTGATTGTTTGGATATGAGGTAATGCCTTCCTAAAACTAGCAGCAGATTTGAACAGAACTTCTAATTGTGCATCTTGTTGATTTTCATCATTTACTCCACCAGAAAACGACTGGATTTCCCATCTGTTCTCGCGGTCAATCCGGCCTGGTCTCGTTGCATGAAGCGCCATTCTCGCTACTGATATGGGTGACATCTGGGTCGCATCAGGGCTTGCAATCGTGAAATCAACTGCAACTAATGTATTCGCTTGTAATTGATAATTCCCAACTTCTCCAGGAGCATCGAGACAATAACCATACGCTGCTGTTATTTTTTCTTCTGGAAATAAACGCATCCCAATCATGCCAAGTTCTTCTTTAGTAGTGAAAATAAATTCAATTTCCCCATGAGGTGTTTCTTCTGTACTAAAATAATCCATTGCCGCTAACATGGCTGCAACTGCTGCTTTATCATCTGCCCCTAAAGAAGTCCCATTTAGAGAAGTAAATATGCCATCTTCTACTTGGAATTCTGGTGAAGCTGCATTTGGATGCGTATCAACGTGGCCACAAAAGAAAATGGTCGGGAATTTCACAGCAGTTGCGGGAATTCGCGCAATTAATCCGTTGTCTTCATCTAAACTGTAGGGGATATTTAATTTTGTTATTTGTTTTTTTATGTAAGTTAACACTGCTTTTTCTTTCCCAGAAACAGATGGGATTTGAATTAATTCTGTAAAATATTTTTTTACATTAGCTATCATCTTGTTTTCACCTACATTCTTCCTTTTTGCTTAAAAAAATAAATAAACCACTTGAAATTTACTGTAATTATAAGTAAGATGGATATATCTGAAATGCTTTATGAGAGGAGTTTTCTTCCGCAATGACTAATAAAAAAGTAGTTCGCGTTGTCGTTATTTTAATGTTAATCGCGATTGTATTATCCAGCGTTTTAACCGGGTTATTAATGTTTTTATAGACATCCGAGGTCTGAGCCAATTTGGTTCAGGCTTTTTTTATTTTTTTCCTCAAAAAAAGAGCAGCACCCGAAAGTACTACCCAAGACATCTAGGGAGTTTAGGGGTATGGATCTAGATGTACTAAACAATACCCGCTAAACCTAGATTAAAACATTTTTAATACAATGCTGTATTTTCTTTGGAAATCTTTTCGACATTGGCTTTAATTGCTTGTAAGAATTTACCTGCTAGTAGGCCGTCTAAAATACGGTGATCGATGGATAGACATAGGTTCACCATATCTCGTACAGCAATCATATCGTCAATAATGACAGGACGTTTAACAATCGATTCCACTTGAAGAATAGCTGCTTGCGGGTGATTAATAATGCCCATTGATTGAACAGAGCCAAATGAACCAGTACTATTCACAGTGAAAGTACCACCTTCCATATCAGCTTGGCTCAGTTTACCATTACGTGCTTTTCCGGCAAGTTCGCTTATTTCGCGAGCAATGCCTTTAATGGATTTTTCGTCTGCATTTTTAATAACTGGAACGTACAATAAATCACCAGCTGCAATCGCAATCGAAATATTGATATTCGCGTGCTCGATGATTTTGTCGCCTGCCCACGTGCTGTTAAGTTGCGGGAATTCTTTTAACGCTTGTGCAACGGCTTTGATGAAAAAGGCGAAATAAGTTAATGAATAACCTTCTTCTTTTTTAAAGCTATCTTTTACTGCATTACGGTAACGAACAAGTCCAGTTGCATCTACTTCCACCATCATCCATGCGTGCGGAATTTCTTGTTTGCTCACGCTCATATGTTTAGCAATAGCTTTTCTTACCCCATTGATTGGGATTTCTTTATCGCCAGCTGCGGAACGAACAGGTGCAGGAGTTGGTGCTTTTTCTTGTGCTCTATTTGTTGGTTCCTCTGTTTTAGTAGCTACTGGTCCGTTTTCGATGACTTGAAGTAAGTCTTTTCTTGTAATTCGACCACCTTTACCTGTGCCTTCTACAGTGGATAAATCAATATTGTTTTCACCAGCAATTCGTAGTACGGCTGGTGAAAATCTTCCACTAGCTGGTGCTTCTGCTAGTTTCACTTGTTTTGTTTCTTGTTTTTCTGGAGCTTTTGTTTCTGTTTGTTCTACTTCTTCAGCAGGCTCAGAACTTCCTGCATCTGCTGTTTCAATTGTACAAATAATCTCGCCCACTTCAAGCGTTTCGTCTTCTTCTGCTAAAATTTCTTTAATTGTCCCGCTAAAAGAAGATGGGATTTCTGCTGTTACTTTGTCAGTAAGTACTTCTGCGATAGCATCATATTTTTCGACTGTATCTCCTGGTTTAACTAACCATGAACTAATCGTACCTTCTGTTACACTTTCCCCTAATTTGGGCATGGTGATTTTTTCAACTGCCACGGGTCTTCACTCCTTTAATTTAAAACGGGTCTAAAATTCCGCTAATTCTTTCATTGCATCAGCAACTTTATCTGGATTTATCATAAAGTGTTTTTCCATCGTTGGCGCAAATGGCATCGCTGGAGTATCTGGTCCTGCAAGTCGTGCAATCGGTGCATCTAGGTCAAATAGACAATGCTCAGAAATAATTGCAGCTACTTCACTAATGATACTTCCTTGTTTATTGTCTTCTGTTACAAGAAGTACTTTACCAGTTTTCTTTGTTGCTTCAATAATAGCTTCTTGGTCTAATGGATAAATTGTGCGCAAATCAAGAATGTGCGCTTCTACGCCTTCTGCAGCTAACCGTTCTGCTGCTTGTTGAGCAAATTGAACAGCGAGACCATAAGTAATGACCGTGATATCATCGCCTTCACGTACCACATTTGCTTCACCAATAGGAACAATATAATCCGTTTCAGGTACTTCACCTTTTAGTAAACGATAGGCACGTTTATGTTCAAAGAAAAGTACTGGATCGTTGTCGCGAATCGCTGCTTTTAAAAGTCCTTTTGCATCGTACGGGGAAGATGGTACGACAATTTTTAAACCAGGTTGTCCAAAAAACACTTTTTCGACTGATTGTGAATGATAAAGTGCTCCGTGTACCCCGCCGCCAAAAGGTGCGCGAATAACCATTGGGCAAGACCAATCGTTATTAGAACGGTAACGAATTCTGGAAGCTTCTGAAATAATTTGGTTCACAGCTGGCATAATAAAGTCAGCAAACTGCATTTCTGCTACTGGGCGGTATCCATACATCGCTGCTCCAATTCCAACTCCAGCAATCGCGGATTCAGCAAGTGGTGTATCAAGAACTCGGTCTTCACCGAACTCATCATATAAACCAGCAGTCGCTTTAAAAACGCCACCTTTTTTCCCTACATCTTCTCCTAAAATAAATACTTTATCATCGCGCTCCATTTCTTCTTTAAGCGCCATTGTTATTGCATCAATATATGAAATGACTGGCATTCAAATTCCCTCCTAATCAGCTATTCGCTTCTTCATCGTATACATAAAGTAGAGATGATTCTGGTTCAGCGTATGCTGCACTTTCCGCGTAATCGGTCGCTTCATTAACTTCTTTAGCAATACTTTTTTCGATTTCAGCAATTTTTTCTTCTGTTAAATAACCTTCTTCAAGTAATTCTGTTTGGAAAATTTTCAGCGGATCTTTTCCTTTTGCTTCGTCGACTTCTTCTCTTGAACGATAACTGCTATCATCATCATCTGAGGAGTGTGGTGTGAAGCGGTAAGAAACTGTTTCGATTAATGTTGGTCCCTCGCCATTTCTTGCACGATCTGCCGCACGTTTAAAGGCAGCATATACTTCTCCCATATTCGAGCCATCTACCCGCTCACCAGGGATACCGTAACCAAGTGCCCGGTCAGATAGTTTTTCTGCTGCATATTGTTTTGATGCAGGTACAGAAATCGCATATTGGTTATTATGAATAACGAAAACAACTGGCAACTTATGTACAGATGCAAAGTTGATTCCTTCATGGAAGTCTCCTTGGTTAGAAGATCCTTCACCTGTTGACGCATAAATTGCAATGTCATCTCCAGCCATTTTGGCAGCAAGACCAATACCGGCTGCATGTGGAAATTGAGTTGTTACAGGAGAACTTTGAGTAACAATGCGATTAGATTTTTGACCAAAGTGAGCTGGCATTTGACGTCCGCCCGAGTTTGGATCTTCCGCTTTAGCAAAGGCAGACAACATAATATCTTTTGCTGTCATTCCAAATGCTAATACGACTGCTAAATCACGGTAATACGGCAAGGCATAGTCCTTATCTAAATCAAAAGCAAATGCAGCGCCGATTTGTGCTGTTTCTTGTCCTTGTCCAGAAATGGTAAAAGGAATTTTCCCAGAACGGTTAAGCAACCACATACGCTCATCGAGTCTTCTTGCCATTAACATTGTTTCATACATTTTAATTAATTTATCTTCTGTTAAACCTGCTTCTTTTAAAGTCATTTTTGTTCCTCCTTTAAAGCTGTATTAACCATGAATTGCATTACCATCCACAGCAAGGGCAGCTTCTCTAAAACTTTCTGATAAAGTTGGGTGTGGGTGAATTGTGTTTCCCACTTCCCAAGGCGTTGCATTTAAAACTTGTGCTAAAGCGGCTTCGCTAATCATGTCCGTCACATGCGGTCCAATCATGCTAACACCAAGAATATCATCTGTCTTTTTATCTGCAATAATCTTAATAAAGCCATCAGATTCTCCGTAAACAAGCGCTTTTCCAATGCCACGGAAGAAGAATTTGCCTTTTTTAACGTCATGACCACGTTCTTTTGCTTGTTCTTCTGTAATACCAACACTTGCGATCTCAGTAGAAGTATAAATACAGCGCGGAACTAAGTCATAATCGAGTTTTTCAGTTTCTTTACCAGCAATGTGATTGGCTGCAATTGTCCCTTCTTCCATTGCTACATGCGCAAGTTGAATTGTCGGAATACAGTCACCAATCGCGTAGATATGACTTTCTTTTGTTTGGTAAGAATCATTTACTTGGATAAAGCCGTTTTCAGTCGCAATATCCGTGTTTTGTAATCCGATGTTTTCTGTATTGGCAGAACGACCAACTGAAACAAGAATTTTATCTGCTGCGAAGGTCTGCTCTTCGCCTTTAATAACTGCTTTGATTTCCACACCGGAATCTGTTTTTTTATAACTAGCTGCTTGAACTTCAGCAGATGTATGCATGATTAATTTTTTCTTTTTGTAAAGTCTTGCTAATTCTTTTGCTACTTCTTTATCTTCTGTTGGCAAAATTCGGTCCGCATATTCTAGCACAGTAACTTCTACGCCAAAATCATGCATCATCGAAGCCCATTCCATTCCGATAACTCCACCACCAACGATAATAATCGATTTTGGTAAAGTTTCTAAATTAAGTGCACCGTCAGAAGATAATACATTTTCCTCATCAATTGTTAAACCATTTAATGTGCGAGGTTTTGAACCAGTTGCAATAATTAGGTTTTTAGGAATTAGCATTTCATTTTCTGAACCATCTTCAAATTCAACTGAAACTGTTCCGGCTGTTGGTGAAAAGATGGAAGGTCCTAAAATAGTTCCCGTGCCAGCAAATAAATCGATTTTGCCTTGTTTAAATAATTGGTGAATCCCTTTTTCTAATTGGTCTACTATTTGTTGTTTCCTCTCTTGGGCTTGTAAAAAGTTTATTCCGGCAGTTCCTTCTACCGAAATTCCAAATTCACTTGCTTTTTTAACCGTTTGCAATACTTCAGCTGAACGTAATAAAGCTTTCGTTGGAATACAGCCTCGGTGAAGACATGTTCCACCAACTTTTCCTTTTTCAACCACGGCTACTTTTTGTCCGTTCTTTGCGGCTTGGATCGCTGCAACGTATCCGCCTGTTCCCCCACCAAGAATAACTACATCATATTCTGTTGCCACATTATCTCCTCCTTTAGTACACTTTTTCTTTTTCAATTCCAGCGAGAACACGTTGTACACCACTGTTTAGAGCTTCTAATTCATCTTCTCCAGGTTCTATGATTACTCTGGCTATCCAGTTTGTTTGCTCGATAATTTTACTTGTAAATAGTTCACTTCTAGCAAGTCCACCAGTTAAAATAATAGCATCAATTTTGCCATGTAAAACGACGGAACATGCGCCTATTTCTTTACTAACTTGGTAAGCCATCGCATCAAAAGCTTTGATGGCATCCTCGTCACCAGCTTGAACTTTATTTTCTACATCTAACATACTATTTGTTCCTAGATAAGAAATCATCCCGCCACGACCGACGATTAGCTCGTGTAGTTCACGTTTCGTCCACTTGCCACTAAAACATGCTTCTAAAAAATCATTCATTGGGAGTGAACCAGATCGTTCAGGACTAAAAGGACCATCGCCATCTAGTGCATTATTTACATCCACTGCTTTCCCTTGTCTGTGTGCTGCAACGGAAATACCTCCACCAAGATGCGCGATAACAAAATTCATTTTCTCATATTCCGAACCTAGCTCTTTAGCAATTTTCCGCCCAGCCGCCTTATGGTTCAATGCGTGAAAAATACTTTTTCTAGCAATAAGTTCATTTCCAGAGAATCTAGCTACTGGTTGCATTTCGTCTACTACAACGGGATCAACGATAAAACTTGGTATTCCGAGCTTATCTGCTAATTTTTTAGCAAGCATAGCACCAAGGTTGGAAGCATGCTCACCGTACTTGTTGTTTTTTAAATCCGCTAGCATTTTTTCAGTAACCATATATGTACCGCCAGCAACTGGTCGAAGCAAACCACCTCGTCCAACTACTGCATCTAATTTATTTACATCATAACCAAACGCATCAATCACTCGTCGCAAAACTTGCCATCTAAAATCAAATTGTTCCTGTACATTGTTAAAGTCGGCGAATTCTTGCATTGTGTGTCTGACTGTTTCTTCAAAAAGTACTTTATCGCCATGATAAACGGCGAGTTTTGTAGAAGTGGAACCAGGATTTATTGTCAAAACATCATAAGACATTTGATTTCCTCCAAATTTAATTGTGAAAAATGCTGTAGGTTATCATTTTCCCAAGGACTATTGTAACACGTAGGGCGTAATCAAATAAAAGCCTTTGCATTCATATCATTAAAGTCCGTCTATTCACATTATTTCATTATTTTCCAACCATTCTAACAGTTAGGATAAATGAAGCTAATTTATTTTCTGGTGTATCATTTCTGGAAGATATAACAATCGGTACTTTTGCTCCGACAATAGCACTACCAACTCTAGCTCCCGCAAAGTATACGAGCGATTTATAAAGGGCATTTCCAGTTTCAATATTAGGAGCAATTAAAATATCCGCATCGCCCGCAGCATTATTTTTAATCCCTTTATGCTGTGCTGCTTCTTTTGAAATAGCTACATCAAGTGCAAGCGGACCAGCAATATCTACGTTCTCTTTGAAATGGTTTGCTACTTCATTAGCTTCGACCGTGGAAGGCATTTTTTCGGTAACTTCTTCTACTGCACTAAGTAAAGCCACTTTTGGATTTGTTAGACCGATTTTCTGAGCAACATTTAGCGCATTTTCTGTAATTGCTATTTTTTCATTTGTTTTTGGAGCAACATTCATCGCACAATCTGTTAATAATAAAGGCTTGTGGTATGTCGGAATATCGAAAATAGCAATTTGGCTTAATAATTGCCCTGTCCGCAACTCATTTTCCTTTTTTAAGACATGATGCATTAAAGTAGCTGTCGGAATAAATCCTTTGACCAATATATCTGCTTCTTTATTTTTCACAGCTAAAATCGCGCCTTGTGCTGCCTCTTCTGCTGTATTCGCTTGAATCCAAGTAACGCTGTCGTTTGCCGTTAAGCTTCGATCTTCTTTTTTTCCAAATAAAAGAAACTTGCCTAAACCTTGATCCAGCGCTAGACGGATGGTTTCTAAAACGACTTCATCATCTGCTCCAGCTACTGCAAAAACCAGCGAACTCGTTTCTGCCACTTCTTTGAAAAATCTTTTGCTTGTCATAAAAAATAACTCCTTTATCGCACAAAAAAGCCGCATTTCGAATTAGTAGTTGTTTTTATGACCAGGTAATAATTTCTACCTTATTCATTTTAAGCAAAAACTATTCGATATGCAAGCAATTTCGTTTTTTTAATAGGTTTGTTTTACTTTTTCAGCTTGTTGAATCATTTCTTTCGCGTGTTGTTTTGTTAGTTCAGTCACTTCTATCCCAGCAATCATACGGCTGATTTCTTCTACTTTTTGCTCGCCTTTTAAAATTGTGACGGAAGTAGTTGTCCGTTTATTTTGCACTTTTTTTGTGATGTAGTAATGGTGATTGGCCATTGCAGCTACTTGAGGCAAATGACTGATACAAAGAACTTGTGAACCAACAGAGACTGCATAAATTTTTTCAGCAATCGCTTGGCCGACACGTCCGCTTACACCCGTATCCACTTCATCAAAAATGATAGATGTAATGCCTTGATGTCTTGAAAAAATAGTTTTTAACGCTAACATCATTCGTGATAACTCACCGCCTGAAGCGATTTTCGCAAGTGGTTTTAGCGGCTCACCTGGATTGGTCGACATATAGAAGACGACACTGTCTTGGCCTGATTCCGTTAATTCTGTTTTGTCAGACTCAAAGTGAACACTGAAAATAGCTTTTTCCATATATAGTTGATTTAATTCTTGTTTAATTTGTTTTTCTAACGTGGTTGCTGCTTTTTTGCGGATGTCAGTGAGTGTACTTGCTTGTTTTGTGAGTTCTGTTTTTAATGTGGCCATTTTAGTTTCTAAATGCCCAACGTGGGACTCACTATCCGTCAGTTTTTCCATTTCAGTACTAATTTCTTTTTCATACTGAATAATATCTTCAATGGTTTTACCGTATTTACGTTTCAGTTGATTTAAATCATTCAAGCGTGATTCAATTTGATTCAGTTCTTCTGGTTGGAATTCAAGCTGATCAAGCGATTGTCTAATTTGGCTCATACTGTCTTCAAGCATATAGTAACTGGATGATATTGCTTCACTAACTGCTTTATAATCAGTATGAATACTCGCAGCCGCTTCCATCTGACGCATTGCTTCTCCAATAAATTCAAGTCCGCCCGGTTCTCCTTGGATAGCTGTATACGCTCCTTGCAAGTTTTCATTTAACTTTTCAAAATTGGCTAAAACATTTTTTTGTTCTAATAAACGATCTTCTTCCCCAGCTTGCAAATTAGCATTTTCGATTTCTTGTTGTTGAAAACGAAGCATATCGAGCCGCTGTGCAAGTTCTCGCTCATTTTTCGTCCAATTTTGCCATTCTCTCAAAATAGTTTGGTACTCTTTAAAATTAGTTTGATATTTCGTTAAAGCGGGTTTAATTTTATCAGCAGCAAACCTATCTAGTAACGATAAATGAAATTCTTCATTCATTAATTCTTGGTGTTCATGTTGACTATGAATATCTATCAATTTAGAACCGATTTGACGTAGCAACACCGTAGTTACTAGTTTTCCGTTAATACGGCAACTATTTTTACCGGAGCGAAATAAGCTACGTTCCAAAACGACCATATCATCCGAAGCATCTATTCCATTTTCCAAAAGTGCATTACGGCAAGCAAGATTATCTTCTGCTAGGGCAAATAAGCCTTGCAGTTCCAAACGGTCCTCACCGTGGCGAATAAAATCAGTCGATCCCCGTCCGCCAACAAGAAGACCAAGCGCATCAATAATAATTGATTTACCTGCGCCGGTCTCCCCAGTTAATACCGTCATCCCTTCTTGAAAAGTTAAAGAGAGTGATTCGATGATAGCAAAGTTTTTAATTGTCATTTCTTGAAGCAAAATCCTTCACCTCCAACAATTTTTAAAGCATATCTATAAAACGATCTGTTAACGTTTTTGCATTTTCTTCTGAGCGACAAATGATTAAACAAGTGTCATCTCCGCATAGTGTTCCTGCTTTTTCTGGCCAGTCTAAGTTATCTATTAGCGCACCAACAGAGTTCCCATTACCTGGCATTACTTTTAAAATAATCATAAATTGCACTGTATCGATACCAATAAAGCAATCAATTAAAGCGCGTTTTAATTTTTGATGGGGGTTAAAGCTATTATCGGCAGGGAGACTATATTTATAGCCACCAGTTTGTGTTGGAACTTTGACTAGATGAAGTTCTTTAATATCACGGGAAACGGTTGCTTGGGTTACTTTAACATCGCGTTCTAACAGAAGTTCTACTAAATCTTCTTGCGTGTCAATCTCATTAGATGTAATCAATTCTCGAATAATAATATGACGATGACCTTTATTCATTCCTTCTTCACCTCACGATAATTTTCTACTTACATCTTATCCGAAAAAACGCATAAAGTCACGGAATTAATGCAAAATTATGCAATAAAGTCTAGTTTAATACTCTATACATTGAAAATACATGCTTAAATGAGTATAAACAGCATAGTAAAAGCAAAAACCGGAAAACATCGCTGCTTTCCGGTATACATTATTTATCTAATTTAGTATGTGCTTTTTTAATAAGTCTTGTAATTGCAGCTGGCTCTAAATGATTTTCACCAGTTTCTTTGCCAGTCCATTTAAGATGCGCGATAAATTCAATGTTTCCTTCTCCACCAGTTATTGGTGAAAAATCAAGCCCCATCAAGTCATAACCATTATCAAGCGCAAATAGAGCAATGTTTTCAACGACAGCTTCATGTACAGCTGAGTCGCGAATTATTCCTTTTTTCCCCACCTGTTCACGTCCTGCTTCAAATTGTGGTTTGATTAAAGTCATCACATCGCCGCCTGTTACGAGCACAGTTCTAAGTACAGGTAAAATAAGTTTGAGTGAAATAAAGGAAACATCAATCGTTGCGAATTCCGCTAAACCTTCCGTAAAATCAGCTGGCGTCACATGGCGAAAGTTAGTCCGCTCCATGACTGTAACTCGTTCATCATTACGTAATTTCCATGCAAGTTGATTATAGCCAACATCAAGCGCATACGAATGGCGCGCCCCATTTTGCAAAGCACAGTCTGTAAAACCACCAGTAGAAGCTCCAATATCAAGCATTAGTTTATCTTTCACATCAAAATTAAATACTTGTAATGCCTTTTCTAATTTCAAGCCACCACGACTCACATAAGGCATTTGTTTTCCTTTGACTTGCAGTTCGCTATCTGCCGGAATTTTTTCTCCAGGTTTGTCGACACGTTCTTCTTTACGGTAAACAATTCCAGCCATAATGGCACGCTTTGCTTTTTCTCTTGTTTCAAATAGTCCTTGTTCTACTAGCAGAATATCTGCGCGTTCTTTTTTTATTGTCATAGTTTCTTCGCCCTTAACTTACTCGCTTTGTGCGAGCATTTCATTTATTTTTAATACAATACCAGTTGGAGATATACCATATGATTCAAGAATTAGCGGGACAGAACCGTGACCAATGAATTCATCTGGCAATCCAATACGATGGATAGTAACATCCGTATAATTATTTTCTTCCATAAATTCTAACACACTTGCGCCAAATCCGCCTTTTAATAATGATTCTTCCACTGTTAAAATAGGGATTTTTTGCTTAAAAATTCGGTGTAATAAAGCTTCATCTAGCGGTTTAATAAAACGTGCATTAATGACACCAACACGCTGACCTTGATTCTCTAATTGTTCAGCTGCTTTAAGTGCCTGTTCGAGTGTTGGTCCAAAAGTTAAAATAACAGCATCAACAGGCTGAATAATCGTTTCCCATTCGCCAATTGGTATAAGCTTATTAGATTCAGAAAGCTCTTTACCTGGTCCATTTCCACGTGGGTAACGAATTGCAAAAGGCCCATCATCATAAGCAAAAGCAGTGTCCATTAATTGTCTAGCTTCTTCTTCATCTTTCGGCATCGTGATAATCATATTTGGAATACTATTTAGAAAAGAAATATCAAAAATACCTTGATGTGTTTCACCGTCTGCTCCAACAAGGCCAGCACGATCAATCCCGATAACGACATTTAATTTTTGCCGACAAACATCGTGAACCAACTGATCATAAGCTCTTTGTAGAAATGTCGAATAAATAGCTAGAAAAGGCTTCATTGCTTGCGTTGCTAAACCAGCCGCCATTGTTGTTGCATGTTGCTCTGCAATTCCAACATCAAAAAAACGTTCTGGAAAAGTTTTAGCAAATTTTTCTAATTTGGAACCTACAGGCATGGCAGGAGTTATGGCAACGATACGTTCATCATTCGCTGCTAGACGCATTAATTCATTACTAATAACAGAACTCCATGAGGCGACAGTCTTAACAGGCTTAATAAAGCTCCCTGTTTCGACTTTATATGGCCCTGTACCATGCCAGGTGCCACGGGAGTCTAATTCGGCAGGTTGGTACCCCTTTCCCTTTTTCGTGATGATATGGAGGAGTACAGGCCCTTTAGTCCGCTTAGCTATTTCTAAGTTGGTAATAACATCTTCTAAATTATGCCCATCAATCGGTCCAAGATACATAAAACCCAATTCTTCAAAAAAAGTACCCTCTACAAGCAAATGTTTTATGCCGTCTTTTGCTTTTTCAGCAGTCTCAGCTAACTTTTCACCGGCAGTTGGAATTTTTCGCATTAATTTATCTATATTTGTTTTTGTTTGTTGAAATGTATTCAACGTTCTTAATTTTCCAAGGACATTGTGGAGTGCTCCTACATTAGGCGCAATGGACATATCATTATCATTTAAAATAACAATCATATCTTTTCCCATGTCTCCTATATGATTCAAGGCTTCAAATGCCATCCCACCAGTGAGCGCCCCGTCACCAATTATCGGAATAACATAAAAGTCTTCTTTTTTTATATCTCTAGCAATAACCATACCGGCTGCAGCAGACAAGGAAGTCGAGCTGTGGCCAGTTTCAAATACATCATGAATAGATTCTTTTCGTTTTGGAAATCCATCTAGTCCGCCGTGTTGACGTAATGTACCAAATTGACTCGCCCTTCCAGTTAGGATTTTGTGCACATAAGACTGGTGGCCCACATCCCAAATAAATTTATCATTTGGACTATTAAAAGTGTAATGCAGCGCAATCGTTAGTTCTACCACACCAAGATTAGGACCAATATGCCCCCCTGATTTGGAAGTAGAAGTAATTAAAAAAGCGCGAATATCCGCCGCAAGTGCTTCTAATTCTTGTATATCCAATTGTTTCATAAAGGAAGGATCCTTTATTTTTAAAAGATCCAAATAAAAACAACTCACTTTCCAAAGAGTCCACGCATGAATACGTGCAAAGTCTTTTTTCTCGATTAATTGTTCTTATTATAGCAAATAATTCTAGTTATACCAAACAAGGAAAGGTGATTTTAGGCAAATAAAAAAGCAAATCACCGAAATGATTTGCTTTTTCTTATTCAAAAAATAGAATTACGCTTTTTGAACGTTAGCTGCTTGAGGTCCGCGTTGGCCTTCTTCAACGTCGAAAGTTACTGCTTGACCTTCGTCTAAAGATTTGAATCCGTCGCCTTGGATAGCGCTGAAATGTACGAATACATCGTCACCGTTTTCGCGTTCGATAAAACCAAATCCTTTTTCTGCGTTAAACCATTTTACTGTACCTTGTTCCATGTTCATGTTCCTCCTCGTGTGTTATGCACACTAATTATTTACTATTCTTGCTTAACGGCACGAGATGGAAAGTTGTTCACAATCGTATCTTTCACCCACAAAAATAATCTTACATTAGTATAACACGGTATTTTAAGAAAAGCAAATCAATTTGAATTATATATGTGAAAAATTTTTGAAATTACTAGATAATTATGATTAATTTTCTCTAAGTGCGATTAAATCAGCAAGTTTAAGGAGAATTTCATCGTCGAAATCATGTCCTGAAAGCGCTGACTTTGCAATTGAAACATGCTCATTTAATGCCCGTTTAGCACCTTTGAGTGTGAGTAATCCGGGATAGGTACTTTTATTCAGAAAAGCGTCCACCCCTGTCTTTTTACCCATTTTTGTTTCATCGCCAATTACATCTAAAATATCGTCGCTAATTTGAAAACCAATGCCGATATTTTCTGCAAAAATTCGTAATCGTTTTGTTTGTTCTGGAGTTGCTTCAGCGATTTTTGCGGCTGAGGTTACTGCGAAAATTAATAGTTCACCAGTTTTGCGAGCGTGGATTGATGCTAGTTCTTCTAATGTGACTTGTTTATTTTCAGCTTCCATATCGGCTTGTTGCCCACCTACCATGCCTTCTGCTCCACTGCTATAACTAATTTGATTAATTAAAGCAATACGCGTTTCGAAGGATAGGTTTTCATCTTCAGCTAAAATAGAAAAAGCGAGTGTTAACAAAGCATCTCCTGCTAAAATTGCTGTTGCATCACCGTATATTTTATGGTTCGTCCATTTCCCGCGTCGATAGTCATCATCATCCATTGCTGGTAAATCATCGTGAATTAAGCTGTACGTATGAATCATTTCAAGTGCCGTAGCTGTTTTTAAACCGCGCATTGGCTCAATATTTAAGGCTTGAAGTGTTGCAAAAACAAGCATTGGACGAATTCGTTTTCCGCCAGCTTGTACTGAATATAACATTGATTCTTTCAACTTAGGTTCGATATTGCGCATATTTATTTCTTTAAAAAGCGACTCATCAAGTACTTTTTTATAATGATCTAGAAAAAGCGTCAAATCTTGCAAATTTATTCACCATCCGCTTCAAAAGGAATTTCTTCTCCTGCTTCTGTGACTACTTTAGCCATTCTTTGCTCGGCTGATTGCAATTTATCTTGGCATAATTTCGTTAATTCGATTCCTTTTTGATACATATCAAGAGAATCTTCAAGTGAGGCACTACCGTTTTCGAGCGCTTCTACGATTGTTTCTAGTTCTGCGATTGCTTCTTCAAAAGTTTTCTTTTTAGTTGCCACTTGTATCTTCCTCCTTTGCGGTAATGTGTGCGTCTATGTGTCCACCTTGCATTTTTACTTGAATATTATCACCAATTTCCAATTCTTGGACGGTTTTAACTAACTCTCCTGCTTTATACGTTACACCAAATCCACGTTTCAATAAAGCGAGCGGACTTAAATGTTCTAAAGCCTCGACTTGTCTAATAAAAGCTTGTTGTTTATCTTTAAGTTGTTGTTTCATTGCTTTATCTAGCGCTTGCTTACGTAATGTTATTTGCTCTTTTTGTAAGGCTATTTCTTTATTGGGATGATAATAGTGTAAGCGATCATTAAGTCGGTTAAAAGTAGTTTGTTTTAGCAATACTTGCTTGGAAAAAGCATTTTTTAGTCGTTCAGCAAAATAATCTGTACGTTCCATTTGCTGTTCTAATTGATGTTTTGGCCCATTTAAGATTAAATGTTGTTTTAGTTGCTCAAGGGTTCTTTCTTTACGTTCTAACAACTGCCTTGTAACTGCTAATAAGCGATATTTACGTTCTGCAAGTCGTTCTTCTAGATCGCGATAATCTGGAACCGCTAGTTCAGCTGCTGCGGTTGGTGTCGCTGCTCGAACGTCTGCTGAAAAATCACTGAGGGCAAAGTCTGTTTCATGTCCTACAGCAGAGATTACAGGTACATCAGAATCATAAACTGCTCGAACAACTGGCTCTTCATTAAAAGCCCATAGTTCTTCGAGAGAGCCACCACCACGACCGATAATCATCACATCAATATCATTTCGCTGATTGATTCGACCAATGTTTTCTACTATTCGCTGTGCTGCCTTATCACCTTGAACGACTGTAGGGTACACGATTACTTCCACCGAGGGCATTCTACGATGAATCGTTGTTAAAATATCCCTTACAGCAGCACCTGTTTTAGATGTAACTACCGCAACTTTGGACGGGAAAGAAGGAAGCACTTTTTTATGCGCTTCCGCAAAAAGTCCTTCCTTTTCTAATTGTGATTTCAGCTGTTCTAATTGAATATATAGTGCACCGACGCCATCTGGTTCCATATGTTCGGCATAAAACTGATAACGTCCAGCTTTTGTGAAAACGCCAATTCGCCCCGTGATAAGTACATTCATACCATCTTCTGGAACAAAACCAATCTTTTGAACTGCTTTTTGAAACATGACAGAACGAAGCATAGCAAATTCATCTTTCACCGTAAAATACAGATGTCCACTCGCTGGTTGTTTTAAATTAGAAATTTCTCCGCGCACGAATACTTGTTTCATATACGGATCAACTTCAAATTTCTTTTCAATATATTTGGTTATTGCGGCTACCGTTAAATATTTATCTTGTTCCATCATTTCACATCCAATTAATCAATTCATCTTCCAAATGCGTTTTGCAGCTTTTAATGTATTAGCAAGAAGCATGGTAATTGTCATTGGCCCAACGCCTCCTGGAACTGGAGTGATGAATCCTGCTTGCTCTTTAACATCATCAAAATCTACATCACCACATAATTTATTGTTTTCATCGCGGTCCATACCAACATCAATAACAATTGCGCCTGGCTTAATGTATTCTTTTTTAACAAATTTAGCTAATCCTGTTGCAACAACTAGAATATCGGCTTCTTTTGCCACTTGAGGTAAATCTTTTGTACGGCTATGAGCTATTGTTACTGTAGCATTTTCATTTAATAATAATTGTGCTACTGGCTTACCTACAATATTACTTCTGCCAATAACGACTGCTCGTTTGCCTTCTATTTGAGTGCCGGTTGATTTAATTAACTCAATGATTCCTGCAGGTGTGCACGGAACGAAAGAATCTTTACCAATGAATAAGTTACCTACATTCACTGGGTGGAAACCGTCAACGTCTTTGTCAAAACTAATAGCATCAATGACTTTTTCTTCTGAAATATGTTTTGGTAAAGGTAATTGTACCAATATACCATGAATTGTATTATCTTCGTTTAACTCTTCTACTACTTTTAGTAATTTTTCTTCTGTTACTGTTTCAGGAAGTTCAATTAAAACAGATTTCATTCCTGCTTCTTCAGTACGTTTTTGTTTATTTCTAACATATGTACGAGAGGCTTGGTTATCTCCTACGAGCACAACTGCAAGACCCGGTTTTTTACCTTGTTTTACTAATTCAGCTACTTCTGATGTTACTTTCTCTTGGATTTCTTTGGCTAACTTTTTGCCATCAATAATTTCTCCCATGAGTTTGGCCCCCTTAAAATACTTTCCACGCTATTATGCTTAAAAATCGCGAAATAAGGGAGTGCAAGGAAAACCTTGCACTCAATCAAGTTTATTTATCTTCAGGTGCAATATTAGCAAGTACGCCATTAATAAATTTACTTGATTTTTCATCGCTGTAAATTTTCGCAATTTCTATGGACTCATTTAAACTAACTCGATTTGGTACGTCATCCAAGTACTTAATTTCGTAAACGCTTAGTCGTAGCAAAGAAAGATCTACTTTGTTCAAACGATCGATGCGCCAATTATCCAAGTTAGGCTCAATAATTGCATCTATTTCAGCTTTATTTGCCATAACTCCTTCAACTAATTGCTCCATATAATCGTCTTGTTCGTCTTCCATGATGTTTTTAATGGCTTGATCTAACGACATTTCGTTTAATTCGATTTGGAATAATGCTTGAAGTGCTTTCTCGCGCGCTTCTCTTCTTTTCATGTTAAGGCTGCTCCTTTTTTTCCTTGAATTTTAAAGCTCAAAATCATCGAAGGAAAGTGTTTCTGTTTTTTCAAATTGTACGCCAACGATATGCACGTTGATTTCAAGAACATTCAAGCCTGTCATATTGAAAATAGTATCTCGGACAGCATCTTGAATATTTTGAGCAACAAGTGGAATAGTTGCACCGAATAGTACAGAACAATAAAGTTCGATTAGAATACCTTCTTCAGTTAGCTCTACCTTTACACCTTTACGGTAGTTAACGGCACCACTGAATTTTTCGCGCATTTCTGTAGCAAAACCACCTTGCATATACGCAACGTTTTCGATTTCGCTCGCAGCAAGACCAGCAATTACACCAATAACCTCAGGCGCAATTTCAATTTTACCAAGTGGTGCATCATTTTGTTTTCTTAAATCTTTTGTGTAAGCCATTTTTAGCCCTCCTTAGAAAGATTCATTACATCATTTTGCTCCAAGAATTTTGTATTAAAGTCTCCTGACAGGAATACATCGTTATCTAGCACACGTAAATGGAACGGTATTGTGGAAGGAATGCCATCAATAGCAAATTCCGAAAGTGCCCGTTTCATTTTTTGAACAACTTCTTCACGTGTTTCTGCATAACAGATTACTTTTGCAATCATTGAATCATAAAATGGCGGGATTTTGTAGTTTGGATATGCTGCTGAGTCAATTCGAACGCCTAAGCCACCTGGTGGAAGATAAAATTTAATTTCTCCTGGTGCTGGCATAAAGTTTTTCTCAGGATTTTCAGCATTAATCCGACATTCCATCGCCCAACCGGTTAATTTAACATCGGCTTGTTTGATTTTCAGTTCTTCACCTGAAGCCACTAAAAATTGTTGTTTTACTAAATCAATACCAGTAACAAGCTCTGTTACAGGATGTTCTACTTGGATACGAGTATTCATTTCCATAAAGTAAAAATTATTTTCGTGATGATCAAAAATAAATTCGATCGTTCCTGCACCCGAATAATTCACGGCTTTTGCAGCTTTGACAGCAGCTTTACCCATTTTTTGGCGTGTCTTTTCATCAATAGCTGGTGAAGGTGATTCTTCAATTAGCTTTTGTAAGCGACGTTGAATACTGCAATCACGTTCTCCTAAATGAATAACGTTACCATGATTATCGGCAAGCACTTGAATTTCTACATGGCGGAAATCTTGAATGTATTTTTCTAAATAAACGCCAGGATCTCCGAAAGCTGCTTCGGCTTCTTGTTGTGTAGTTTGAATACCAGAAATTAGTTTTTCTTCGTTTTCTGCTACACGAATACCTTTACCTCCACCACCAGCAGTTGCTTTGATGATTACAGGATAACCGATTTTTTTAGCGATTTTTTTGCCATCTTCTACATCAGCGACAATTCCTTGTGAACCAGGTACGATTGGTACGCCAGCTTTTCGCATTGTTTCGCGAGCCACATCTTTTGTCCCCATTTGTGAAATTGCAGAGGCACTTGGCCCAATAAAAGTGATGTTACAGTCTTCGCACAACTCAGCGAAGTCAGCATTTTCAGCCAAGAATCCGTAACCAGGATGAATAGCATCACAGTTTGTTAAAACAGCAAGACTAATAATATTAGACATATTTAAATAACTATCTTTTGTTGCCGCGGGACCTACACAATAAGCTTCATCCGCTAGCTGAATATGTAGCGCTTCTTTATCTGCTTCCGAATAAATCGCCACTGTCTCCACTCCAAGTTCTTTTGCAGCGCGAATGATACGGACAGCGATTTCTCCACGGTTCGCTACCAGTACTTTTTTAATCATGTTTTTCGACCCCTTATTTTTTTCTAACTTTGAATAGTGGTTGTCCAAATTCGACTAATTCGCCACTTGAAACAAGAATTTCTGCAATTTCTCCGTCAATGTCAGCAGTGATTTCATTGAATAATTTCATTGCTTCTACAATACATACGACAGATTGTGCGGATACTTTAGAACCAACACTAACGAAATTCGCATCTTCTGGTGAAGCAGATGCATAAAAAGTACCAACCATAGGAGAGGTGATAACTTCTAACCCTGCATCAGACGTAGTTGTTTCCGCTTGAGGTGCCGCCGCTTGTTCAGTTGCTTGTGCTTGAACTGGCGCTGGTGTTACAGCAACAGGTACTTCTACTTGAGGCGCAGAAACCACTGTTTTATTCTTCTTAAGCAAAATCTTACTATCCTTTGTTTCTAACTCAAATTCATCTAGAGTTGACTCGTCAATCAGCTCAATTAGCTGTTTAATTTCATCTATTGATAACATTCCATTTACACTCCTTAATAATACTAAAAATAAAAAATTGCATGAATCACGCATTGTCCTTATTGTACCATACTTTTTATTCAAAAGGTGTACAGGAAGCGCTAGCAAATAGAAAAAACAGCTGAAGAATTAACTCCAGCTGTAACGAACTCTTCTTTCTTACGCCCGAGAAACATATGCCGCTTCGGTTGTATTAATTACTAGTTTATCTCCTTCATTAACGAAAAATGGCACTTGGACAACAAGACCAGTTTCAAGAGTGGCTGGTTTAGAACCACCTGAAGAAGTATCACCTTTAATTCCAGGATCAGTTGCAGTAACAACTAATTCTACTGTATTAGGTAAATCAATACCAATTGTTTCGCCTTGATACATGATAATATTAATTTCCATATTTTCTTTTAAGAATTTAAGCTCATGAGCAATTTGGTCTTCTGGAAGCTCAATTTGTTCATAAGACTCATTATCCATGAATACATGATTTGTACCATCAGCGTATAAGTAAGCCATTTTACGATTATCAATTTGTGCTTTTGCAACTTTTTCGCCACCACGGAATGTTTTTTCTTGGATTGCACCTGTACGAAGATTACGTAATTTGGAACGAACGAATGCTGCTCCTTTTCCGGGTTTTACATGTTGGAAATCTAGCACACGCCAAATACCATTATCTACTTCTATTGTTAACCCTGTTTTAAAGTCATTTACTGAAATCATGTTTTTCCTCCTGTAATTTGCAAAGTATCTTTATTTGGAGCATATTAAAACTGCTCATTCTTCCTTATTTAACCATAAAACACACAAAGTTACAAAGGAATTTTATAAAATAATTAATTCTTTTGGTGAATGAATTAAAATCTCATTACCAGTTTCTGTAATTAAAAGATCGTCTTCAATTCTAACCCCGCCGATTCCTGGCAAATAAATTCCTGGTTCATCTGTAACAACGTGACCAACTTCTAATTTTTGAGGGCTTTTGAATGATAAATTAGGTCCTTCGTGAATTTCTAATCCAATCCCGTGACCTAATGAATGTCCAAATGCATCGCCATAACCAAAGGAAGCAATATAATCACGTGCAATGGCATCTGCTTCAATTCCAGTCATACCTGGTTTTAAGCTATCAATTACTTTTAATTGCGCATCTAAAGTGATTTGATAAATTTCTTTTAATTTTTCAGCAGGTTCACCGACAGCAATTGTTCTTGTCATATCAGAGCAATAACCGTCATAGTAACAACCGTAATCCATCGTTACAAAGTCGCCAACCTCAATTTTTTTATCAGAAGCAACACCATGCGGAAGTGCAGAGCGAACACCTGAAGCAACAATTGTATCAAACGAAGATGATGTAGCTCCAGCACGTCTCATAAAGAATTCTAGTTCATTGGATACTTCAATTTCTGCCATTCCTGGTTTAATGAACTTAATAATATGCGCAAATGCAGCATCTGCAATGTCACAAGCTGTCCGAATAGCTTTCAATTCGCTCGCTGTTTTTACTTTACGCATTTCTTCAAAAAATCCAGTAAGAGGAATTAATTGACGATTAAACACGCGTTCCATTTGTTTAAATTCTGATACCGTTACATAATCCGCTTCGAAATGCAGTGTTTTTGTATCATTTTTAATTAGCAAATCTTCTACTGTATCAAAAATCGGTCCTTCATGTTTAACAATTTCGTATCCCTCAGCTTGTTTAGCCGCTTGTTCTGTATATCTGAAATCTGTTACAAAATATGCTTTTTCAGGCAAAATGAGTGCTACACCACTAGTTCCAGTGAAACCTGAGACATACCTTCTATTAAATTCACTTGTAACAAGAACCGCTTCAATCTTTTCCTTGCCAAGTGTTTCTTGAATTTTAGTTAATTTAGACATTTTTATTCCCCCACTTTTATTAAATTTTAAGCCTGCAAAAATCGCATTATTAAACGCGTTCGAAACTATTTTATCACAATTTAGAAAAAATAACTTTTTTTAGACGTTTTGCGCTATACGAAAAACAGTTTTTAGCGTAAAATAACATATTAGTAAACATGAATAGGCTGGTGAAAAGTTTGAGCAAACAAAACGTGCCATCATATGGTGGACAGGCTGTTGTAGAAGGCGTCATGTTTGGCGGCAGAAAACAAACAGTTACAGCTGTTAGACGTATAGATGGTTCATTAGAATATTTTTATTTAGAAAAACATAGCCCAGTTTGGGTCATGCGTATGAAGAAAATTCCTTTTTTAAGAGGTATTGTTGCTTTAATTGAATCTAGTGCTATCGGTTCCAAACACCTCGCTTTTGCGACAGACCGATATGATGAGGATCCAAATAACCCTGTTGAAGAAGAAAAAATCGAGAAGAAAGAATCGAAAATTGCGATGTGGTTAGGTGTTGCGGTAATCGGTATCTTATCTTTCGTTTTTGCTAAATTTGTGATGACGTTAATTCCGGTCTTTTTAGCAGAGTTATTTCGCCCTATCGTTCCAGGCGACACAGCACAAGTGTTTTTAGAGAGTTTTTTCAAATTGATTCTGCTATTAACTTATATTTTTGCAGTTTCTCAGACTCCAATTATTAAACGGGTTTTTCAATATCATGGATCTGAACATAAAGTCATTAACTGTTACGAAGAAAATTTACCTTTAACAGTGGAAAATGTTCAAAAGCAGTCACGACTTCATTACCGCTGTGGTAGTAGTTTTATTTTATTTACAGTTATTGTTGGTATGTTTATTTATTTGCTAGTTCCAACTGACCCACTTTGGCTTCGGGTTGTCGACCGGATTTTACTTATTCCAGTTGTACTAGGTGTAGCATTTGAAGTTTTACAATTAACCAATAAATGCCGAAATATCCCAGTGCTTAAATATTTAGGTGTTCCTGGACTGTGGCTTCAACTTCTTACAACTAAAGAACCGTCCGATGATCAAGTAGAAGTTGCCATTGCGTCATTCAACGAACTTTTACGTGTTGAAAAAGAAGGCGCTCCAGTTGATGCGGCTGAACCGGAGAATCTGGAACTTTTAGAATAGGAGTTGATTCATAGTGAAGAAATATCCTCTTATTGTTATTATTTTACTCGCACTGGTTGGTATTGGGCTTTTAATGGGTGGTTTTAAATCATTTTTCATATTAATAATTTCTGTTTTAATTGGTACACTTATTTTCACCCTACTTCTAAGACTTTTTGCTAATAGGAAAACAGATACAAATTACCAAAAAGCAGTGAAACAATCAAAGAATTTACATGATCCGAAGAAAAAAACGAAGAAAAAACGAAAATCTTCTTTTAAAGTGATTGATGGCGGCAAAAAATAAGTTATAATAGAAAAGGATGCTTTAAAAAAAGCAGTTTTCAGGATGAAAGGGGTTTACACAATTGATTAGTTGGATTATAGCAATTATCATTCTGGTTATTCTTTTAGGATACGAAATTTACCAGTTTGTAATGCGACGTAAAGCACTAAAAGTTTTAACAGAAGAAGAATTTAAAAAAGGTTATCGTAAAGCACAGTTAATTGATGTTCGCGAGCCAAATGAATTCGATGCTGGACATATTCTCGGAGCTAGAAATATCCCAGTTACACAAATGAAAAATCGGACAACAGAGATTCGTCAAGATTTACCGGTTTACTTATACTGCCAAACAGCACAACGTAGTAACCGCGCAGCTATTATGCTGTATAAACGTGGTTATAAAGATGTTTATCAGCTTAAAGGCGGCTATCGTAAATGGACAGGTAAAACAAAATCTAAATAAGAAAAAGCCTTGCCGTGAGATCCATGGCAAGGCTTCTTTTTTATACTTCTTTTTGATAACGTAACACTGGTTTTCTGGCAGCTCTTGTTTCGTCCAGTCGTTTCACATATGTGCTATGCGGCGCTTCTTGAACGATTTCAGGATTTTCTTCCGCTTCTTTAGCAATTTTCAGCATTGTATCAATAAAGAAATCCAGTGTTTCCTTCGATTCTGTTTCAGTCGGTTCAATCATAATTGCTTCACCAACAATTAATGGGAAGTAGACAGTTGGTGGGTGGAAATTATGATCTAGTAAGCGTTTTGCAATATCAACTGTACGGACGCCAAGTTTCTTCTGTCTATTACCACTTAAAACAAATTCATGTTTGCAAACTTGGTCAAATGGTAAATCATAAGCGTCTTGTAATTTGCGCATCATATAATTGGCATTTAAAACAGCGTATTCTGTCACTAATTTCAAACCATCAGGCCCCATAGTGCGAATATAAGTATAAGCGCGCACATTAATGCCAAAGTTACCATAATACGGCTTCACTCGCCCAATTGAATCAGGATAATTATAATCAAATGTGTAAACATCTTCCTTTTTCGTAAGGACTGGCGTTGGTAAGAATGGAATTAACTCTTTTTTAACACCAATTGGCCCCGAACCAGGTCCACCGCCGCCGTGAGGACCAGTGAATGTTTTATGCAAGTTTAAATGTACTACGTCAAAGCCCATATCTCCTGGTCTAACTTTTGCCATGATTGCATTTAAGTTGGCACCATCGTAGTATAATTTTCCTCCAGCTGCATGGACAATTTCTGCCATTTCAACAATATCTTTTTCAAAAAGACCTAATGTATTTGGATTTGTAAGCATTAGTGCAGCTGTATCCTCACCTACTACTTTTTTCAAATCAGCAACATCGACAAGCCCTTTTTCATTGGATTTAACTGTAACGACATCAAAGCCAGCGACTGCCGCAGAGGCCGGATTGGTACCGTGCGCGGAGTCCGGAATGATTACTTTCGTACGTTTTGTATCACCATTTTTTTCATGGAAAGCACGAATTAACATTAAGCCAGTCCACTCACCGTGCGCCCCAGCAGCTGGTTGTAACGTTACTTCATCCATTCCAGTAATTTCAACTAAACTTGTTTGTAAATCATAAAGCAGCTCTAACGCACCTTGGACAGAACTTTCTGGTTGGTTAGGATGAATATTGGCGAAACCGGGGAATCTAGCTACTTTTTCATTAATTTTCGGATTATATTTCATCGTACAAGACCCAAGCGGATAAAAACCAGAGTCTACACCAAAATTATGGTTGGACAAATTGGTATAATGACGCATAATTTCCAGTTCACTGAGTTCAGGTAAATCTGCTGGTGTGGAACGAAGATATGCTTCATCAAAATAGTCACCTGCATTTGTTTCGGGAACATCACTTTCTGGCAAACTAAAACCAATTCTTCCTGGAATAGAGCGTTCAAAGACTAATGGCATTGTTTCTTCTAAATTCATTTTACACCCTCCAAGCTTGCCACAAAGGCATCAATTTCTTCTTTTGTACGCATCTCTGTGACAGCTACAAGCATATGTTGTTCGTATTTAGCATCATAAAAACCGAGGTCATAACCACCAATAATGCCTTCATCTAGAAGCGATTCATTTACTTCTTTAATTGGTTTAGAAAGCTTAACAACAAATTCATTGAAAAAACCATCAGAAAATAATACTTCAAAGCCATTTTCGCGGAATTTTTGTTTAGCATAATGAGATTTATCAAGATTTTGTTTCGCCATCTCTACTAGCCCAGTTTTTCCAAGTGTCGCCATAGCAACTGAAGAAGCTAATGCATTTAAAGCTTGGTTTGAACAAATATTGGAAGTAGCTTTATCGCGGCGAATATGTTGTTCGCGTGCTTGCAATGTTAGGACGTAACCACGTTTCCCATTTTCATCTACCGTTTCCCCGACTAAACGTCCAGGAACTTTACGCATTAATTTATTTGTTACCGCAAAGAAACCACAGTGCGGTCCACCAAATGATTCTGGAATACCAAACACTTGAGAGTCACCAACAACAATATCCGCGCCAAATTCTCCTGGTGGCGTTAGTAAGCCAAGAGATAGCGGGTTACTTGAAACAAGAAGTAAAGAATTATTTTCATGAACCAATTTTTCTAATTCTGCTAAAGGTTCTACTTGTCCATAAAAGTTCGGATATTGTACAACAAACCCTGCAATATCATCGGAAAGAGCTTTTTTTAGTACGTCTATATCCGTTTTGCCATCCACTTCAGGAATAACTTCAACTTCAATATGTTGACCTGTAGCGTAGGTTTTTAGGACATTAATGCTTTCTGGATGAACCGCTCCTGAAATAAGGATTTTTTTGCGTTTAGTATGTCCGCTTGCTAACATCGCTGCTTCGGCAAGAGCTGTTCCACCATCATACATGGAGGAATTCGCTAAATCCATTCCAGTTAATTCTGCAATCATCGTTTGGAATTCAAAAATCGCCTGTAGCTCCCCTTGCGAAATCTCTGGCTGATAAGGCGTATAAGCTGTATAGAATTCTGAACGAGAAATAACGTGGTCTACCACAGTTGGAATATAGTGACTATATACACCAGCTCCTAAAAAGGATGCATATTCTGAAGTATTGGCATTTTTAGAGGCAAGTTTAGATAATTCTCGTAACAACGCCGGTTCTGATTTTGCCGGTTTTAAATCATAATCTCGCTTAAATCTAATTTTTTCTGGAATATCTTGAAATAAGTCATCAATCGACTTAACCCCTATCACTTCAAGCATTTCCTTCTCATCTTGTTCCGTCATTGGTAAATAACGATGTTTTGCCATATTATTTCCTCCTTTTTACTTTGCGCGTTTATAAAATGGTGTTGGTACTACTTTTGCTTTTACTTTCTTATTTCGAATTCCGACTTCTAGTTCTTGGTCTAATTCAGTATAAGCAGCATCTATTAATGCCAAACCGATATTTGTGCCAAGAGTTGGAGATTGGGTGCCAGAAGTGATAACTCCAATTTCTTTATCATTTAGAAATACTGGATAGTCGTGACGCGGTATGCCTCGCTCAATCAATTCAATCCCAACTAATTTTCTCGTTAGTCCCGCTTCTTTTTGCTTGATAAGTGCTTGTTTTCCGATAAAATCTGCTTCTTTTTTTAATTTCACTGCAAAATTAAGGCCGGCTTCAAGCGGAGTAATATCTTTACTCAATTCTTGACCATAAAGCGCAAGAACTGCTTCTAGACGTAGCGTATCACGAGCTCCAAGACCGATTGGCGCTACACCTTCAGCCAAGATTGCCTCGAATACTTTTCCAGCATCCGCACTTTGCATGTATATTTCAAAACCATCTTCTCCAGTGTATCCACTTCTCGATATAATTGTTTTCACTCCGGCAACATCAGCATCTTCTATAAAACCAAAGAAACTTATAGAGCTTAAGTCCGCATCTGTTAATTTAGAAAGGATTTTTTCTGCATTTGGTCCCTGTAAAGCTAACTGTCCAAACTCCGAAGAGACATTTTTAACTGTAACATCCCCAACAATATTTTGAACCATCCACTCAAAATCTTTTTCTGTATTTGCCGCATTGACGACAAGTATGTATTCGGTTTCTGATTTCTTATAAACAACTAAATCATCTACTGTTCCGCCTGTTTCATAGCACATAATATTATATTGCGCTTTCCCTATTTTTATTTTCTCTATGTCGTTAGATAACAAATACTGTAAATAAGAAGTACTGTCAGGGCCTTCCACCAAAATTTCGCCCATATGGGACACGTCAAATAACCCTGCATCAGTTCGCACGGCCTCATGTTCTGCTTTTATTCCAGCAAATTGTACTGGTAAATCCCATCCGCCAAAATCAATGGTTTTCGCACCATATTTTGCATATAGTGGATGAATCGGTGTTTTAAGTAATTCCGTCATTATTATATCCTCCTTTTTCACATAACAAAAAGGCTTATATAGTTCATAAGCCCTGTCGTTACATAAAAATGACTCCAGAGTTGCGTCCCGTAAACATCCTTTTGCCTGAGAGTTTCACATAACTTATGCTTTCCCCGTCGGCGCTGCTTTTCACAGTCTCTCTGTTTACATTCACCCGCTAATTCTATTATGTATCTGCCTTTTCTATAGCTTATCACGAGTTGTATTGTTCGGCAAATAATTAGTTTTATTCCTAAAAAATTCTTATTTTAATAGCTTCGTTCGGAATGTAAGGGCTTTATCTTGATTTAAAGTTCTTATTATACGCTTGTTACATTACGCACAAAGATTGTGAAAATATATTAAATGTGAAAAAAGTTTTTTCTATGGGCTGAGATACACTAAAAAGATTTTTTAATAAAGCATTTTCTATCATCTGACTCTTTTTAACTAAGAAAATCGCTTTTTAGTTTTTGTGAAAAATCGTATAACAAAGGATTTTAGACACAGTTGTAGAATATGACTTGTAAGGAGGTTGTTATGCCACAAAAACTAATGGATCATATTACATCTCAAGCACTTCGGGTTAATGCAAGCGATATTCATATCCACCCTTTAAGGAACCGTTATTTGCTTCGTCTCCGGGTCAATGGAACGCTAATACCACTTCTCTATCTTTCCTTCGATGTTGGAGAAAAGCTAATATCATTTCTCAAATTTCAAGCTGCTCTAGATATAAGCGAAAAACGAAAGCCTCAATCTGGTAGCTACGAGAAAGAAACTAAATCTGAAAAAATAGCTTTAAGGCTTTCTACCATGCCTAATAAAGACTTTCACGAGAGTATGGTAATTCGTATTTTCCGCTATAAATACCCAATCCCTTTTTTAAAGTCTTGTCTATTTCCTAAGGTAGCTAAACAAATTTTACAACTATGTAATAACCAAACAGGATTGTTTCTTTTTTCAGGGAGCACCGGTAGCGGAAAATCAAGTTCCATGTATAGTTTAGTTTCCTCTATAGAAAATAAAACTGAACTTCAAGTAATTACAATTGAAGATCCTGTTGAGCACTATTCTCCTGGTTTTCTCCAAGTGGAAATTAATGAAAAAGCTAATATCACTTATGCCCCCGTTGTTCGTTCTGTTCTTCGCCATGACCCTGATATTCTTATAGTTGGAGAAATTCGCGACTTTGAAACAGCAAAAATTGTAGTACGTGCTGCTCTAACAGGTCATTTGGTATTTAGCACTGTTCATGCTGGTGATACTTATGGAGTTTTATTAAGATTGCTTGAATTTGGCGTTAGCAAAGAAGAATTAGCTCAATGTTTACTTGGTATTAGTTTTCAACAATTATCCCATTTATATTGTGTCTATTGTGGTTCAAAGTGCCATCCACTTTGTAGCCATTTACAGCGAAAAAGAACAGCTATTTATGAAGTAATCACTAAAAAAGATATACAAAATTATTTTAATTCAAGTTATCAACAAAACAAACCTAAATATACATTAGATGCAATTTATCAGAAAGGGGTTGCTTATGGCTTTTTTTCACCGGATTAATTGGAAAGACGATGGCGAATTTTTAATAAGAATTGCTAGTTTACTTGATAAAGGCTTTTCGCTGGAGTCAGCTATTAGTTATTTAAGCATCACCACTCCTAAACATAGCGAGCGATATAGGCAAATTATCGCTTCCCTTGCAGTTGGCAACTCTTTTTCTTATGCCCTTAGACAAAGCGAGTTTCCAGAGTTTATTTGCTCTCAACTTCATTACGCCTCTAATCATGGTTTTTTTATTCAAACAATCCAAGAAACAGGTATTCATATGAAAAGAAAAGCTGAAGAAAAAAACGCCTTAATGAAAACATTTCAATATCCACTAGTTTTATTTTCAACAGTTATTGTAGTATTTTTCTTGCTTCGAATATTTCTTTTACCAAAATTCGAACTTTTATTTTCGCAACTTGCAAGTAATGGTTCACTTGGCACTAATTTCACTTATTTTTTGCTTGAAAAAATGCCGATTATATTAGGTGCTATTTTGCTCACTCTCTTTCTATTTGTTGGTTTTATTATTAGAAAGCAAAATAAAAAATCAGCTTATGAACGCGCTTATTTTTATTGTCGTGTCCCTTATATAAAACAGTTCGTCAAAATCCATTATTCGCAATATTTTTCACGAGAAATAGGTTACCTATTAAAAAGCGGCCTTTCTATTTCTCATGTTATGCAATTGTTTGCGCGAGATGACTCCCCGGCTTTTATTCGTTCGATAGCCAAGCATATTATTCCTTCACTTGAAGCCGGTTTATCTTTAACAAACGCATTAGAAAAAATGCCTATTTTTGAAAAAGAACTATATTACATTGCTATACATGGAGAAAAAAATGGTAATTTAGCAGAAGAATTTTTATTCTATTACAATTTATGCCATCAAAAAGTATTACAAAAAACAGAAAAACTATTTTCATTTATCCAACCAATTGTTTTTATAATTATCGGAGTTTTAATCATATCGATTTATTTATCAATTTTATATCCAATGTTTTCCATGGTAAATCAAATTTAGAGGAGGAGTTCTAATGTATAAATTCAAAATAGACTGGAAAGATGATCGAGGCTTTACCTTAGTAGAAATGCTCATCGTTCTTTTAGTTGTCAGCGTATTATTACTTCTAACCATTCCAAATATCGTTACACAAAGTAAATCTATTAATAACAAAGGTTGCGAGGCTTTTATTTCGATGGTTCAAGGACAAGTTCAATCATACCAGCTAGACAAAAATTCGATACCGTCAGTAAATGACTTAGTTAGTGGTGGTTATTTGAAATCCACTCAAAAATCTTGTCCTAATGGAAAAAGCATTAAAATAGACAGTTCAGGAAATGTTTCTGAGAATAAATGAAAAAGAACGCCTTCACTTTACTAGAAATGTTACTCGTCTTATCCATTAGTCTCACTATGATTACCCTAACTATTTATCCCATTTCAAACACTATTTCTGCACTTACAGAGAAACAACTATTAGAGGAAGTAAAAGCCGCTATTTACCTTGCCCAAATAAATGCTATAACATCAAAACAAGATACTACCATTTCTTTTATTCCTAGTGAAAATCAATTCATTGCGACTTATAACAATCAACCACTTATCACTATTCCATTTGGAAATACTTTAAGTTTACAACAAACCAAAATTGAGAATTATCGTTTTTCTAGTCTAGATGCTACTATCAATCGTTTTTCTACGATTCATCTTTCAGGAATAAATAAAAAGTATAAGATTATATTCCAAATTGGGAAAGGACGTTTTCGAGTTGAATAAGGTTAATGGATTCTCATTAGTAGAAAGTATGGTTTCTTTACTGCTTTTCTCTATTGTATGTAGTTTTTTGTTACCAATTTCTATGACTATTTTTCAAAAGCTAGATCAGCAGAAAGAAATTAGCCAACTATATCAACAAATTTTCGAACACAGCGAGCTACTACGTTTTAGAAGTGTTCCAGTTATTTTCGATGATGAGCAAATAAAAAGCTTTTATTATCAAGGAGGTATCCAAGTTTGTGCAAAAACTAATACAATTGAAAAATGTACATTATAAAAAGAGCACATCAGCCTTCACTTTGCTTGAAACAATTCTATCGATCACCATCGTTTTAAGTATCAGCTCTCTTATTCCATTATTTTTCGAATGTTATCATAAAACTATCCAGCTTAGTAATTTAGATCAAACAAGTGAATGGCAATTATTTTTGGTACAAACTCGGTTAGAATTAGAAAAAGCAACAAATATACAAGTGAATCCAGAAAAACTATCTTTCAAAGTAAATGATAATCTCGTTACTTATTCAAAATACAATAACATTCTACGGCGGCAAGTAAACGGTAAAGGACATGAGCCTTTATTACACAAAGTAACTAACTGGCAAATTACCAATGAGGAAAACCAGCTTATTTTAAAAGTTACTTTTTCCAATAATAAGTTCTATACTTCCAAATTCCCTCTGACGAAAGCGAATGAATTCTAATGAAAAATAATGGATTTACGCTCCCGTTTATACTTTTTATAGCGTTGATTACAATATTAATTGTGACAGGTAGCGCTTCAATTTTTAAGACTCAAATTCAATATGAAAAACAACTTCAAAACTATTATTTAGCATCTGCAGAGTTGAATTTAGCACTGTTAGTAGCAAAAGATGATTCGATGTTAGCCAACCAACTTAACATAAAATACGGTAGCTCAATAATAAAATGTCAATCAACTGACGATACTTTATCTAGCTTTAACTGCAACATCACCCTAGAAAATGGTTATACGCTAACAAAAACAACGAACCCATAAGCAAGAGTTCGTTGTTTAAAAAGATTTAGTTGGTGTATTGATTAAATTATACATTTTGCCAGTTTTTGTATCAATAACCTTATCAAATAGATAACCATAGAGCACTAAGTCTCCTGTTTCATACGATAAAATAGGTTGATTATCCATTAATTCGAGTACCGTTGTTTCTTTTTTGTTCGTCGGATCAACTTTTACCAATTTATATTCATGTGGCCCACTGCTTATTTTTTGACTCTTATAAGGTACGAAAGTTAAAAAAGTATTTTTATCAAAATTTATATCAAAATACGGGATAAAAGTTCCTAATTCATCATACTCTCTTGCTGAATCATAAGAGAAAAAATTTTGAAAACCTATTGTTCTAAAAACATACAATAATTTTTCATTCGAAGATTTCTCAATCGTAAGTAAAACATTATCATGTACAGCAAATTGCATTATATTAGCAACAATTAAACTTTTAGTGGCATTATCTCTAATATCTTGTAAATATAAGTTCCCTAATTCATCATCTGGTTTATCTTTATTATTTGAAATAACCAAATTATCACCATACCAAGAGATAAACGGAGATACTAAATCTACATTATCAACTTGATTAGTTGTATAATCCCAGTTCTCAATATGAAAATTCCACTGAGGACTATAAGTCACAAACATTATTTTTTCAGGCGATTCATCATTCCAATAGAAAGTTGTCGTTAGCGGTTTAGTATCTCTAGACGCCACTATTGATCCATCATTTAAGGCGATGATTCGCATGGTTGCTTTTTTGTCTGACTCAGCAGAATAAAGCAAAATATTTCGATAATCCGGACTAATTTGGACTTCTGAAATAGATTCATTTGTATTAAAGATAGCACGCTTTTTTTCATTATAAATATCTAATTCTTCAAAGTAGGTTGTCCCATGCTTTTTGGTTTGTAACAAGACAGTATCTTTTGACAACCAGCCAACAACACGTTGGAATTCTTTTGTTTTAATTTGAACACCCTGAACTTCTTTTGCAGTCTTTTTTGGCGTTTCTTTTTCCTCTGAGCAACCAAAAGAGATAAAAACCAAGCCCATTAACAAGGTAATTAGCAAAAAAGCTTTTGATTTTTTCATCTCTGGCCTCCAATCTCTCTATGCTAGAATTTTACCCTTTTCATAGTAAGCTAAAACAATGAGTGATAGAAAGATCATCTTAAGTAAGATAAGCTACAATAATGGAGTGTTATTGTAGCTTATAAAAATTATTAATCTTCAACTGGTAATGCTAACCAAGCAGCACCTATTATCCCAGCGTCATTCCCTTTTGTCGCAATGGATAATTTAGTGGATTCTTTAACTGCTGGAAATACCATTGTCTCAAAATAATTTCTGACAGGTGTTAAAAGTTGATCTCCTGCTGCTGAAACTCCCCCGCCGATAATGATTTTTTCAGGATTTAACATGTTACCGATGTGACTAAGTGCTAGGGCCAAATAGAAAGAGATTTTATCAATCGTTTCATTTGCTAATTTATCATTTTCTGCACCTAATTCAAAAATTAATTTAGAAGTAATAGTTTCTTGTTTATTGATGGCTTCTTTAAGTGCTGATTCACCAGTAAATTCTTTTGCTAGGTCTTTTGCTACACGCACAATACCAGTTGCGGAAGCTACAGTTTCTAAACAACCTTTTTTACCGCAAGTACAATCATAGCCATTTTCTGGAACAACTGTTACGTGACCGATTTCACCTGCTGCGCCACGAATTCCGTGAAGAATTTTACCTTCTGCAAAGATTCCACCGCCGACGCCTGTTCCAAGTGTTACAAATACAACATTCGCACCACCTTCACCAGCACCTTTCCAGCGTTCACCTAGTGCTGCAACATTCGCATCATTATCTAATTCTATTTTTAAACCAGTAATTTTTTCTAAGTCTTCGCTAACATTTTGTTCTTCGGCCCAGCCAAGGTTATATGCACCTTTAACTGTTCCTGTTTCATAATTTACTGTTCCTGGAGTTCCCATTCCAATACCGTAAAAAATGTCATTGTCCAGCTGTAAGTCAGTTAATTTTTGATTAATAGAGTCACCGATGTCTTTTACAATATGAGCACCTTTATCCTCAATATTTGTATCGATAGTCCATTTTTCTTCAATGTCGCCTTCTTTTGTTAAAATAGCTAATTTTGCAGTTGTCCCGCCTAAATCTACACCAATCAATTTTTTGTTCATTCTGCTGTTCTCCTTATAATCAATTTAATTTAAACTACTATTTTTTCGTTGTTCTTTGATTAATTCTTGTTTCAATATACTGCGAGCTCTAGCAAAAACTTCTCTATCTAAAATATTATGCTTAAAAAGTTCTGTGACTTCATATTCCATCATTTCGATGTCATATTGTCGCTTTCCTAAATAAACAATTATGCCATGCTTTCGTAATAATTGAGCAACATCATAAACTGTTTTCACATTAAAAACCTCTTATTCTTTGCTTTTTTCTAACTCATCATAATAAGAATCAAAAAACGGATTACTGGATAATTGTTTAGCAGTATCGGCTTCTTTAAGGGCGCCCTCTATATTCCCTTGTACTCTATAACAAAAAGATAAATAATAATGGGCTTCTGGGATGTCATTATCCAGACTAATTGCTTCGTTCGCCATATCTTCTGCCTTATCTATTTGCTTATTTTGTAAAGCAATAGATGATGCATAAGTATAAGAATAGCCATCAGCACTTCCGCTTTCAATTAAATTATCTATAATTTTTGTAGCTTCTTCTTTGTTATGTTCTTGCAAATATTGTTGAACTGCTATATTGGCTGGCATGGGATCATAAGGCTGTTCCCCTTTTTGGAAACCAAAATATAAAAAGAGGATAGCTACTGCAACAAGGGATACTCCATAAGCAAGTCTACGCCAATGGAAAAATTGTTTTGGTAATGATAATGCTCCTGCGAGTAAAAATCCGCCAACTAATCCACCAATGTGACCAGCAATATCAATTTGCGTAGAGAAGACATCTATCAGTAGATTAATCGCTACTAAGGAAGCAATACTTGTTCCAATTGTTTTCGCATAAAGATTTGGTTTTAATACAACTAAATATAATAGTGCACCCATTACAGCAAAAACTGCCGTGCTAGCTCCAACGGATAAATTCATATTTAACGCAAAGCTTGCTATGTTACCACAAATACCACCTAAAAGAAGTATAAGAATATATCGCCATTTACCATAAATACGCTCTGCCCAGGCACCAACAATATAGAGCATTACTGCATTGGATGCAAGATGAATTAGACCGCTATGGAGAAAAATTGGTGAAATAAAGCGCCACCATTCCCCGGCATAAATAAGTGGGTTGAATTTCCCGCCCCATTTAATTAAGTTAAAAGTATCTGTTGAGCCACCTTGGAAGGTAACCCATAGAAATGCTGCAACTATAAGTCCAATAAATGAATACGTGACAATTGGTTTAGAATTTCTAGCTACTTTTTGTTCTTCATTTACTTTAGTAGTAATATAAGTGATTACTTGCTCACGTTCTTTTGCTACCATTTCTTTTGTTATTTCATTAGGAAGAATAAATGCTTCTTCTGGTACATCTAGTTTTTTTATAAGTAATTCAAGGTGCTCCTGCATCTGCTCGTTTGCAAGTAATATATTTTCTAATTTCACTTTTTCATTTGGAGACGCAATGGTTTGTCCAAAAAAAGGCGAAATGTCACCCATAGGCTCAAATGGAGTTATATATATATTAACAAGAGGCAATTTTAAGCGTCCCATTTGCTTACGAAGGTTTTCAGTTACATGTAATGTGTGGGTCACATCACGTTCCACCACATTTGCCCAACTTAATTCTTTCATCTGAATACGGATGACTGGTCTTTTTTTCTGGCTGGTATTTTCTAACCAAAGTTCTTGTTTCTCCTCATGAAGATGGATCAAACGGTATTTTTCAACACCCAAGAAATAGTTAGTTAGGCGCCAGAAGACATATTGTTCTTGGAAGCTCAAAAAATTCCCTGCTTTCATTACAAATTATATTTACTACTATACGCAAAAAAAGGGGCGTTGTAAACAATCCACCCTATTTTCTATAGAATTATTTTTATCTATCCTTCAATAAGAATAGAAACAGGTTTATCATGGCTTTCTGGAGTGAATTCTATTTGTTGCTCATATAAACACAAAGAGACTGTTTCTCCTTTAAAATCGGCTAAAAATCTATCATAGAAGCCGCCGCCAAAACCTATTCTAAAATGCGCTTTATTAAAAACAACTCCTGGAACTATTAATAAGTCAATTGCATCTTTATCGACTGTTTCTGCTAACTCATGAGGCTCTAAAATACCAAATTTTGTTTTAATAAGCGGATGACTAGAATCCATTTTTTTAAATTCCATTTTTCTACTTGGGTAAAATGTTTTTGGAATTAAAACGGTCTTTCCTTCTTTTTTCGCTTGAAGTATTATTGTTTCCGTTTCAATCTCTGGATGTCTTGCTAGTGTAATCCCGATTACTTTTGCTTGATTCCACTCTGGTAATAGAAATAGTTTTTCTGCAAGTTTAATAGAACGTTCTCGGTGTTCTACTTTATCAATAGTGTTTAAATTACGCAAAACTTTCTCTCGAATAAGGTGTTTGTCTGCCATCTTGACTTCCCCCTTTTTTATAATAAAAAAAGCAACAGAATGGAGATCCTGCTGCTTACTTAGTTTCGCGGTGTAAAGTTACACGGCGCAATCTTGGACAATATTTTTTTAATTCAATACGTTCCGGATTTTCACGCTTATTTTTAGTAGTGATATAATTACGATCACCGCATTCAGTGCATTCTAAAGTAATATTAACGCGCATTATTTTTCCCTCCAACTCCGACTGACGAATTTATTTACTAAACCTGTATAATAATATCATTTTTACACAGTTGTTGCAAGGACTCTATGCATTTTCTTTTTATTTTCTTTACAAAACCTTATTTCGGATGGTGTTTTATGTTAAATTATGCTATAACTAGTAGTAGAGTTTATGGAAGAGAGGTGTTTATAAAACCCATGACCACAGTCATAATTATCTTATTAATTGCTGCTATTGCGCTGTTTGTCATTTCATTTTTACAAAAAGGCGATAATAAGCAATTAGAAAAAGAACTGGAAGATGTTGCTGCTCAGTGGATGCAAGAAAACTTTGAATTAAAACAACGTGTCTCTGAATTAGAAAAAGCAATGAAAATGGATGCCCCTACCGTTGAGGTTGAGCAAGTTCCTGAAAGTCCAAAAGTTCGCGAATTGATGAAAAAACAAGTGATTACCCTTTATACTTCTGGAATCGTAACTTCAGAAATTGCTGAACAGTCATCCCTACCTAAAGAAGAAGTAGAAAAAATCATTGAAGAATATTTAAAACATTGATTTAAATTTTAAAGGAGGAGCCTATCTGTGAAGAAAAACTTACGGATGTTGGCGCTAGGTTTCTTAATTTCTGCCGTTGTCTTACTGGTTTATAATCAGTTTTTCTCAACTCAGACCAAAGCAGATGAAACTAAAGTCACATCAAAAAAAACTGGTTCTGATGAAAACTCAAAAACATGGAAAAGCAAATACGAAAAATTATTAGCTCAACAAGAATTAGATAAACAAGCAGAAGCGGACGCAAAGAAAAAAGCCGAAGAAGCTGCTAAAAAGAAAGCTGAAGAAGCTAAAAAAGTAAAAAGCTATACATTAACGATTTCTAGAGGAGATCCCTCTTCCAAAGCTGGCGACGAACTTGAAGCAAATGGTATCGTTAAAAGTTCTTCAGAGTTCGATAAATACTTAAGAGATAATAATTATGAAAAATACATTCGTGACGGTAGTTATACGCTCAAGAGTGACATGGATTATGAAAAAATCGCAAAAATCTTGACACATAAAGATTAATTATTAAAAAAGGAAATGAGTCTAGAACTTATTTCCTTTTTTTGTTATTATTTAAGAAAGAAAGGATGATGAGATATGGAAAATGTAAAAATGAAAAACCTCATAAATAATACGGGGGTATTTTACCTATAGAATGCTCCCGACTTACAAAGGAGCGAAACAATTGATACTTGAAAAATATGGTTTTACAAGTTTTTTTGAAGAACAAAAAATTGCTGCCACTTCTTCATACGGGAGAGTTACAGCGGTATTTAGATATTTTTATCGTGTTATAACGGAAAATGGGGAATTTTTAGCCACGCTTAAACGAGGAAATTTTTACGAATTATCCCCTTCTAATTTGCCAGCTGTCGGTGACTTTGTCGAAGTAAGCAATGAGAAACAAATTTTATCTGTATTACAAAGGAAAACAATTTTTTCTCGAATGACTAAGGATTCAGAGGAACAATTAATTGCCGCAAATTTTGATTATGCGCTTATTGTTATGAGTTTGAACCATGATTTTAATTTAAATAGGCTAGAACGTTATTTAACGGTTGCTTGGGATAGTGGTGCTACGCCAATTATCATTTTAACAAAAGCAGATTTAGTTGATGACCTTACGCCCTTCACTATGGAGCTCGAAACGGTCGCTTATGGCGTTCCTACTTATTATGTAGATAATTTATCGCACCGTGGTTTTGAAGCTCTGGAGGCTGATTTGAAGCCAAATAGCACCCTCGTTTTACTCGGATCATCCGGGGTTGGTAAATCCTCCTTTATTAATAGTCTTGCAGGAGCGGATCTGATGAAAACTTCGGAGATTCGCGAGGATGACAGTAAAGGAAAGCATACAACGACTCATAGAGAAATGCACTTGCTTGCTAATGGTTGGATTATTATTGATACGCCTGGTATGCGTGAATTCGGGATTGGTTTAAATCAAGCTGGTCTAGAAACTACATTTTCTGACGTAGAAGAATTAAGTAAAGATTGTCGTTTTCACGATTGTTCTCATACAAGTGAGCCTGGCTGTGCGGTTCAGGAAGCATTAGCAGATGGGACGCTTTCGCTAAAACATTATGAAAATTGGCAGAAATTACAACGTGAAATGGCTTATCATGCTCGAAAAAACAGCCCTGCTTTAGCCAGACAAGAACGGGATCGCTGGAAAACGATTCAAAAATCACTTCGAACACATTTAAAAACACGACCAAAAAGATAATAAAAAAAGCAAGTAGTTTTTAACTACTTGCTTTTTTGCTATTATTTAGATTCTGGTTTTTTTGTTTTAGGGTAGAATTTTTTCTCTGCTTGAGGTTTTTTGTCGCCTTCTGGTTGTTCTTTTTTCTCTAGCAATGCTTTACGTGATAAGTTAACGCGGCCTTGGTGGTCTACTTCGATAACTTTAACCGTTACTTCATCGCCAAGTTTTAAGATGTCTTCCACTTTACCAACACGTTCATGTGCTAATTCAGAAATATGAACTAAACCATCTGTACCTTTGAATAATTCAACAAACGCGCCAAATTTTTCGATACGACGAACTTTACCAGTGTAAACTTCTCCAACTTCTACTTCACGAACGATGTCTTCGATGATAGCAATTGCTTTACGGTTCATCGCTTGATCTTGTGAAGCAATGTAAACTGTACCATCTTGTTCAATATCAATTTTTACGCCTGTTTCTTCAATGATTGCATTGATTTGTTTTCCACCAGGTCCAATAACATCTTTAATTTTTTCTGGTTTGATATTAAGCGTAATAATTTTTGGAGCATACGCAGAAAGTTCTTCACGAGGTTCGCTAATTGTACTTGTTAAGTGTTCTAGAATATGCAAGCGACCTTCTTTTGCTTGTGTTAATGCTTCGTCTAAAATTTGACGACTTAAGCCATCAATTTTGATGTCCATTTGAAGTGCTGTAATACCATCTTTTGTTCCAGCAACTTTGAAGTCCATATCGCCAAAGTGATCTTCCATACCTTGAATATCAGAAAGGATTGTGTAGTCATCACCAAGTTTTACAAGACCCATTGCGATACCAGCAACTGGCGCTTTAATTGGAACACCAGCATCAAGCATTGCAAGTGTAGATCCACAAATACTTGCTTGAGAACTAGAACCGTTCGATTCAAGAACTTCTGATACTAGACGGATTGTGTACGGGAATTCCTCTTCGGAAGGAATAACATATTGTAATGCACGTTCACCTAACGCACCATGACCGATTTCACGACGACCCGGGGCACGACGAGGACCAGTTTCCCCAACACTGAATTGCGGGAAGTTATAATGGTGCATGAATCGTTTATATTCTTCTGTGCCTAAACCGTCAATGATTTGGTGTTCACGAAGCGGCGCTAATGTACATACGCTTAAAGCTTGTGTTTGACCACGAGTGAATAAACCTGAACCATGGACACGTGGAAGCATGCCAACTTCAGAAGAAAGTGGACGGATTTCATTTACTTTACGACCATCTGGACGGATTTTATCTTGAGAAATTAAACGACGCATTTCGTCTTTTTCAATCATTTCAAGAATATGAGCTACTTCACCAAGAATTTCTGCTTCATTTTCTAATTCTTTTGCTTTATAGCTTTCTAAAATTTCTTCTTTTACTTCTTCAATTGCAGCTTCACGAGCTTTTTTCTCTTCTGTTTTGATAGCTGCTTTCATTTTACCTTCACTTGCTGCTTTTACTTCTGCTTCAAGTTCAGGATCGCTTACGAAAAGTTCGATTTCGCGTTTTTCTTTACCAACTGCAGCGATGATTTGTTGTTGGAATTCACAAAGGCGTTTAATTTCTTCATGTCCAAACATAATTGCTTCAAGCATTGCTTCTTCTGAAACTTCTTTTGCTCCAGCTTCTACCATGTTGATTGCATCATAAGTTCCTGCAACAGTTAAGCTAATATCACTTTTTTCTGCTTGTTCAATAGTTGGGTTAATAACGTATTTTCCGTCAATACGGCCAACATCAACACCAGCGATTGGTCCTTCAAATGGAATATCAGAAATAACTAATGCAACAGAAGATCCAAGCATTGCTGCCATTTCTGGAGAACAATCTTGATCCACACTGAATACAGTAGAAGTAATTTGAACTTCATTACGGAAACCTTCTGCAAATAATGGACGGATTGGACGGTCAATTAGGCGCGCTGTTAATGTTGCACGGTCACTTGGACGTCCTTCACGTTTTAAGAATCCACCGGGAACTTTACCCACGGAATACATTTTTTCTTCATAGTTAACTGTTAATGGGAAAAAGTCGCCAGGACGTGGTTTTTTTGAACCAACTGCAGCTGTTAAAACGACAGTATCGCCGTAACGAATTAAGGCTGCTCCACTTGCTTGTTTTGCTAATTGACCTACTTCGACAGATAATGTCTTACCTGCCCATTCTGTTGAAAATACTTGTTTTTCAGACATATTTTAATCTCCTTTGATTAGGAAAAACACGAACCAGAAACTTTACCATGCATAAGAATGTTCACGCACACTTTAGATTTTCTAAAGCACACATGAATCCAAAAACCTGCTAAAAATAGCGATTTTTGAAGCACGTTTTTGGATTCATGCGATAAAGTTTCATTTCTTCGGCGTGTTTTCCAAAATTTAGTATAGTTAATACTCAAAAAAAGCGGGAACTTTTGGTATCCCGCTTTCGTCTGGTTTTTATCGACGTAAACCTAAACGTTTGATAAGTTCGCGGTAACGTTGAACATCTTTTTTACGTAGGTAAGTTAATAGGTTACGACGGTGACCTACCATTTTCATTAATCCACGGTAAGAGTGATGATCTTTTTTGTGTACGCGAACGTGTTCATTTAAGCTATTGATTTCAGCAGTTAATACAGCGATTTGTACTTCTGGTGAACCAGTATCTGTATCATGGACACGGTACTCTGCAATAATTTCATTTTTGCGTTCTTGAGTTAAAGCCATTTCTTTCCACCTCCTTCTAAAATATCCCCGATTACTGAGCCAAGCGTCGGTGAGTCGCAAAAGCCAAGTAATGGTTCTGTTCGTACAGATTTAAAGATACACTATTTAGGCTCCAAAAGCAAGCAGAAATAGTCGTTTAATCATCTAAATTGTCAAAAAAAGCTCTTGTATCTTGCTCGTCTTTTTCTAATTGTGCAATCAAGCCTTCTACACCATTAAATTTAAGTTCAGGACGGAAAAATTGGTACCATTCTATTTCCGCTTCTTCGCCGTAAATTTCGCGGTGGAAATCTAAAATATAAACCTCAATAGACAACGCTTGGTCATCTTTAAAAGTAATGTTATAACCAATGCTCGCCATACCAAGATGCGTTTCACCGTTCACGCGGAATTTCACTGCATAGACACCAAGCTTTGGAATCAAATAATCTTCATTAACAAGAATGTTTGCTGTCGGGAATCCAATAGTTCTGCCGCGTTTATCACCATGAATAACAGTTCCTTTTGTTGTATAAGGATAGCCTAGTAATTGGTTTGCTTCTTCCAGTTCGCCTTCTGTAATTGCTCGGCGAATGTTAGTTGAACTTATTTTATCACTAGCAGCTGTTTGTTTATCCACAATAGTTACTTCAAAACGAGCATTTGCGTAGTTTTCTAATTCCGTCATTTTTCCTTCGCCTTTTTTTCCATACGAATAGTCGAAACCAGCTACAACATGTTCTACATTTAATGCAACGAGGTATTTATCAACAAACGCTTGGGGGGACAGCTCTGAAAACTGTGTAGTAAAGCGAACTACATACATTATATCAACGCCAAGTTCAGCCATTTTTTCTGCTTTATCTTCGAGTGGCGTTAAATATTTCACTTGTTTCCGAATATTGCTTAAAACGACAGATGGGTGAGGATCAAACGTCAATACTGCTGTTTGAAGCCCTTTTTCTTCAGCAATCTGTTTCGCTTGTTTAATGACTGCTTGATGACCTAAATGAACCCCATCAAAGAACCCAAGTGCCATTACTTTTTTTACGTCAGTCCATTCATCCGTTGTAATTGGATGATGTAAGTATATCGTCTTCATTTTTTTGCCACTTCTCCTCTAAATTCGAATTCCTCTAATATCATAATATAAGAAAGTTGCAGTCGCAATTACTATGCTTGTTGTAACTCAATGACTTTTTCTGGTTTAAAGAGATCTTTTTTCTCCGGGTGCGGTTTATAAATTGCCGTTAATTTCTCTTGAAAAATAAGTGCGACACGAGGTTCGTTTTCAACTGTTTGGAATAAAGATTTTGGTAATAATACGCCGTTTAAAACTTTTGCGTGTATTTCTTCATCTATTTCTAGTTTTGCCATTGATTCAATGCCTTTTTCAAGCGGATATAAAAAATCAGTATCATTTGCTTGCATCTTTTCATCAATTTCTGCCAGGGTTAGACAATCTTCTTTTTTGAAAAAGCCGCTACGGGTCCGTTCTAGTTTGGACATATGGGCTGGATACCCCAGCAATTCGCCGATCATGACAGCTAATGTGCGGATATATGTTCCTTTACCACATGAAATTTCTAATTTAAAAGTCGGATTTGATTCAGTTAGCGGAGTGACGCCATCTAAACGGACTAATGAATAAATATCCACTTGTCTGGATGGTCGTTCTATCTCTATTCCTGCTCTTGCATATTCATACAACTTCTTACCGTTAACCTTTACGGCTGAAAACATCGGTGGAATTTGTGTGATTTTTCCGGTCAGCTTTGTAAGGGCAGCTTGAAGTTCTTCTGCTGAAATTTCGGCTAATCCCTTCGTTGCAACAGTTTCGCCCGTGGCATCTTCTGTTGTTGTGGATTTACCTAATGTTATTTCAGCTACATATACTTTCCCTTCATCTGTCACATATTCCGCCAATTTTGTTGCACGACCGATACAAATTGGGAGAACGCCTTCCACTTCTGGATCAAGAGTACCGGTATGGCCGACTTTTTTTGTATGTAAAATTTTTCTTAATTTAAAAACGCAATCATGACTTGTCATTCCGCGTTCTTTCCACAGTGGGATAATGCCGTTCATCTAGCTCCTCCTTCTAAGAAAAAAAGTTTAAGACAATTCTCCACTTACATCCCGTTTGAATGAGAAGATAAAGGGATTGCCTTAAACTTTTATTTATTATTGATCGTTATTTAAGTCACGAAGCAATTCATCGATTCGATTTCCGTAAGCGATGGAATTATCTATTTCAAAAGACATTTCTGGAACTTTACGAAGTCGAATACGGCGACCGATTTCAGAGCGGATAAAGCCATGCGCTTTCGCAAGTGCGAGTAACGTATTTTCTTTTTCCTTATCGGTACCAAGAATGGAAATGAACACCTTAGCTTCTTGTAAGTCCCCAGTAACATCTACTCCCGTTACAGTAACAAAACCTAAGCGAGGGTCTTTGATTTTACGATTTAAAATATCGCCCAATTCTTTTTTCATTTGTTCACTGACACGATTTGCTCGTACGTTCAATTGTATTCACCTCTTTTATAACTTCTCCATTACTGTCTCAGCTCGCTCCCACTCTGGAAAAGAATCTAGAAAAGCAAGTACTTCTCTAGCTTCTTTTTCAGCTTGGATATGCGAGGCGGATACAACAGCAAAGCTAATTTCAGTTCGCTGCCATAAATCCTGATAATCTGTTTCTGCAATGGAGATATTAAATTTTTGCTTTGTTCTCGTTAAAATTCGTTGCAGTATAGCGCGTTTTTCTTTAAGGTTTTGTGGTTCCTGCATGAAAAATTCACTAATTACTGATTGAATCATTTTCTTTCAATTTCTTCCATAACGTATGCTTCGATTACATCGTCTTCTTTAATATCGTTGAAGTTTTGAACTGTAATACCACATTCGTAACCTTTTGCTACTTCTTTAGCATCATCTTTAAAGCGTTTAAGTGTTGCAATTTCGCCTTCAAAAACAACGATTCCGTCACGGATAATACGAACGCCACTATCACGAGTTATTTTACCATCTGTTACGTAACAGCCGGCAATTGTACCCACTTTAGAAACATTGATTGTTTGACGAACTTGCGCTTGACCAATAATTTTTTCTTGGAATTCTGGGTCAAGCATACCTTTCATCGCTGCTTCAATTTCATCAATTGCTTTATAAATAACACGGTGTAGACGAATATCTACACTTTCGTTTTCTGCTGCTTCACGAGCTTGTGTAGTTGGACGAACGTTAAATCCAATAATAATTGCATTAGAAGCTGCAGCTAAAGTAATATCTGATTCATTGATCGCACCAACGGCAGTATGAATGATTTTAACGTTAACGCCTTCTACGTCAATTTTGCGAAGTGACGCAGCAAGAGCCTCTACAGAACCTTGAACGTCTGCTTTAATAATAACGTTAACTTCTTTCATTTCGCCAGCTTTCATATGTTCAAATAAGTTATCTAAACTTACGCGGTTTGTTGCTGAACGTTGAGCTACAAGTGCGCGACTTGCGCGAGTTTCCCCGATGTTTCTTGCTGTTTTTTCATCTTCAAAAACAACGAAGCGATCGCCAGCTTGTGGAACATCATTTAATCCAGTGATTTCAACTGGTGTACTAGGTCCAACTTTTTTCACGCGGCGGCCTAGGTCATTAACCATGGCACGAACACGACCAAAAGTATTCCCTACAACGATTGGATCCCCGATATTAAGCGTTCCATCTTGTACTAGTAAAGTCGCAACTGGACCACGACCTTTATCAAGTTCTGCTTCAATAACAGAACCAATTGCACGACGATCTGGATTTGCTTTTAATTCTTCTACTTCAGAAACAAGTAAAATCATATCTAACAAGTTCTCAAGACCTTCACCAAATTTAGCTGAGATTGGTGCGAAAATTGTATCGCCGCCCCAAGCTTCTGGAACTAATTCATACTCCGTTAATTCTTGCATTACGCGGTCTGGATTTGCTTGTGGTTTATCAATTTTATTAACAGCAACAATAATCGGCATTCCCGCAGCTTTCGCGTGGTTGATTGCTTCAATTGTTTGTGGCATAACGCCATCATCTGCTGCTACAACTAAAATCGTAATATCAGTAATTTGCGCACCACGAGCACGCATTGCTGTAAACGCAGCATGTCCTGGTGTATCAAGGAAAGTAATTTTTTTATCGTGAATTTCTAGTTGATAAGCACCAATATGTTGTGTGATACCACCAGCTTCTCCTAAAGTAACTTTTGTATTACGAAGGGAATCTAGTAAAGTTGTTTTACCATGGTCAACGTGACCCATAATCGTAACAACTGGTGGGCGTTCAACAAGTTTAGACTCGTCAACAGCTTCATTTAGTTCATTTTCAAAGTAAACATCTAAGTCTGTTACATCGACTTTGATTTCTTCTTCTACTTGCACACCGTAATCATCACAAATTAATTCGATTGCATCTTTATCTAATGATTGGTTAATTGTTGCAACAACACCAAGCATAAATAGTTTTTTGATTAGTTCAGATGGTTCTCTATATAATTTTTTAGCTAATTCCGCTACTGTTAGAGATTCGCTGAAAACGATTTTTTCAGGAAGTTCTTTTGGTTTCGGCGGCGTTGGTGGTACTGTACTGTGGTTTAATTTACCTTTTTTCTTCGTGTTACGGCCCTTATTGTTAAAATTGCCGCCACGATTCGGACGATTGTTGCCGCCTGGACGGTTTGGATTGCCGCCGCCTGGACGATTACTGTTGTTATTGTTGTTGCGTTTTTGTCCGCCAGCTGGTTGCTTATTGCCGCTTGATTGTGTCTGATTACTTGTGTTTGCTGGTTTATTTGTCGCTGGTTTTGCACCTTGGCTTTTGTTTGCAGTTGCTGGTTTATTAGCTTGTCCTGCTGGTTTATTTGGTTTATTCGACTTTTCATTACTATTTGTCATATTTGGTTTGTTTGGCCCCTTACTATTTCCATTTTCGTTGCTAGTAGTTTCTTTCTTGGGTGCTTCGGCTTTTTTATTTGTACCATCGATAGCATTGTCTAATTGTCTTAACGCATTTTCATTAATAGTGGACATATGGTTTGCCACTTCAATACCTAAGTCTTTTAATGCTTCAATGACTTTTTTACTTGATACTTGATGTTCTTTTGCATATTCATATACACGAACTTTACTCATGTCGTACACCTCCGTATAAGATTCAACCGAGTAATTCTGCTAACTTATTAGCAAATCCTTTATCAAGTATTGCAACTATTGCACGTGTATCTTTGCCGATTGCACCCCCTATCATTTCCCGGGTACCGGCCTTTTTCACGACAACATTGTAGTATTCACACTTGTTGCGGATTGTTTTCTCGGTTTTTTCGGATATATCTTCTGAAATGAGAACGAGTTTCGCTTTCCCATTTCTAACTGCTTTTAGTACTAATTCTTCACCAGTGGTAATTTTACGTGCTCGGTTAGCAAGGCCTAATAAGGAAAGTGCTTTTTTATCCATTAGTTGGTTCCTCGAGAGTCTTCACATAAGCAATTAGCTCATCATAAAAGGACTCTTGTTCCGGCATTTTTAGTTGATGAAAAATAGCGTTTTTCTTTTTCGCTTTTTCACAAGCTTCTACATTTTTAACAATGTAAAAACCGCGTCCAGGGGCTTTTCCAGTAGGATCTATCGTAAGCGCTCCGTCTTTCGAATACGCAATACGAAGAAGTTCGCCTTTTGGCAAGCGTTCACCGGTAATAATACATTTTCGAAGGGGGATTTTTTTATTACGCATGATAATTCTCCTTTTTACTCTTCATCTTCTGTAAAAGTTTCGCTCTCTGCTTCTTCAACAACAGGTGCTTCTATGTCATTACGAGGATAGATGCCTAGTTCAGTTGCAACTGTTTCGCTTTTAATATCGATTTTCCAGCCAGTTAATTTCGCTGCTAAACGGGCATTTTGACCACGTTTACCAATTGCAAGTGATAACTGATAATCCGGTACGATAACGGTTGTAGCTTGGTCTGCTTCGTTTACAATAACATCTAGCACTTTTGAAGGGCTAAGAGCATTGGCTACGAATGTGAAAGGATCTTCTGACCATTCAACGATGTCGATTTTTTCGCCTTTAAGTTCATTGACGATAGTTTGGACACGTGCGCCTTTTGGTCCTACACATGCACCAACTGGGTCCACTTCTTCATTTGCTGTGTAAACAGAGATTTTTGAACGATCTCCAGCTTCACGAGCAACTGATTTGATTTCTACAACGCCATCATAAATTTCAGGTACTTCCATTTCAAAAAGACGTTTAAGTAAGCCCGGATGTGTACGGGATACAAAGATTTGTGGTCCTTTTGTAGTCTTTTCTACTTTTGTTAAATACACTTTGATGCGGTCATGTGCATGGTAAGTTTCGTTTGGCATTTGTTCGTTTTGAGATAAAATGGCTTCGATTTTACCAAGGTTTACATAGATAAAACGAGAATCTTGACGTTCAACAATACCAGTCATAATATCATCTTCACGGTCGATGAACTCATCATAAATGATGCCACGTTCCGCTTCACGAACACGCTGAGTAACGACTTGTTTCGCTGTTTGAGCAGCGATACGTCCAAAATCTTTCGGTGTTACTTCAAGTTCCACGACGTCACCTGGTTTGTATACTGGATTCAGTTTGTGCGCTTCTTCCATCGAAATCTCAAGACGAGAGTCAAATACTTGCTCTACCGCTTCTTTTCTAGCTAATACACGGATAGAACCGTTTTCCATATTTAAATCTACGCGTACGTTTTGTGCATCTTTGAAATTTCGTTTATATGCAGAAGTAAGAGCAGCTTCAATCGCTTCCACTAAAACCTCTCTTGAAATACCTTTATCATGTTCTAACACATGAAGAGCATCTAATAATTCTGTGCTCATTTTTTATTCAGCTCCTTATTCTTTGCTTTTTAAAATTGAATTGCGAGTCTTGCTTTGGCTACTTTGTCTTTTGGAATTTCACAAGTGATTTTGCGTGTTTTATCTGTGATAGTAATGACAAGTGTCGTGCCGTCATAACTAACAAGCGTCCCTTCCCACATTTTACGACCATCAATTGGTTCATAAGAAGTCACATGGACATATTTACCTACCGCATTTTCAAAATCTTGCTCTTTCTTCAGCGGACGTTCAGCCCCTGGTGATGAAACTTCCAAAAAGTAATTTTGTGTAATTGGGTCAGATTCATCCATTTTTTCGCTAACTTTTTCACTTACAGCTGCGCATTCATCAATGTCCACGCCACCATCTTTATCAATAAAAATTCGCAAAAACCAGTTTGGACCTTCTTTTTCAAACGCAATGTCTACAAGCTCCAATTGAAGTTCATCCGTGATTGGCGCAACAATTGCTTCTACTTGTTCTAGTACTTTACTCATTTCAGCCTCCTTAAGAGATACGCTTTTCCAGCTAATTCGTCCCCTACTTCTGCCACAGGTGACTCTTTGACAGATTTGCAAAACGAAAGCGTGGGCATTGGCCCACGCTTGGCTGAGTTATCGTAGTATTTCTTAAATAAGTTTATCACAAATTGTGACTACAAGCAAGTTTTGCCCATTTTTAGAACAATGACAGCTGATTTTGATCAGGCAATCCTTCCAAGCATCCTTGGTCATCCATGTACTGAATAATCGTTTTTGATACTTTTCCGCGTTGTTGTAAGTCTTCTTTGGATAAAAATTCCCCATTTTCACGAGCGGCAACTATTTGTTTCGCTACGTTGGTTCCAAGGCTTGGAATCGCATTGAATGGCGGAATAAGTGAGTCTCCATCAATAATAAACTCATCAGCAGACGATTTATACAAATCGACTTTTTGGAAATGGAAACCACGAGCAAGCATTTCGTTCGCAATTTCTAAAACAGTTAGTAAGTTTTTCTCTTTCGTTGAAGCTTCCATACCTTTGTCGTTTACTTCTTTCATTGTAGCTTTTACCGCTTCTTTCCCGTTTACCATCGATGTTAAATCGAAATCATCGGCACGAACGGTGAAATAAGTCGCGTAAAAATATAATGGGTGATGTACTTTGAAATAAGCAATCCGAACCGCCATTAAAACGTAAGCAGCGGCATGGGCTTTCGGGAACATGTACTTGATTTTTTTACAAGATTCAATGTACCAAAGCGGCACTTTATTTGCTATCATTGCTTCTTCCATTTCCTCGGTTAAACCTTTTCCTTTACGGACAGATTCCATAATTTTAAAGGCTAATGAACTTTCTAATCCTTGGTAAATTAGAAATACCATAATATCATCACGACAACCAATTACGTCTGGTAATTCGCATGTTTTATTTTTAATTAATTCCTCCGCATTTCCAAGCCAAACATCGGTACCATGGGAAAGACCAGAGATTTGTACTAACTCAGAAAATGTCGTTGGTTTTGTTTGTTCTAACATTTGTCGTACAAAACGAGTTCCAAATTCGGGAATTCCAAGCGTCCCTGTTTTTGAATCGATGTCTGCTGGTTTAACACCAAGCGATTCCGTAGAACCAAATAATTTCATCACATCTGGATCATCTGTTGGAATGGTTTTCGGATCAATACCGCTTAAATCCTGTAACATCCGGATAGCGGTCGGATCATCGTGCCCAAGTATATCGAGTTTAAGCACATTGTCGTGAATCGAGTGGAAATCAAAATGGGTTGTTTTCCATTCTGAGTCCGTTGCATCTGCTGGGAACTGAACAGGAGTAAAATCATAAACATCCATATAATCAGGAATAACGATAATACCACCTGGATGCTGCCCAGTAGTCCGTTTAACACCCGTACATCCAGCAACAAGGCGATCCACCTCAGCCCCGCGGATGGTCATGTTCATATCACGTTCGTAATTCCGAACATAACCAAATGCAGTTTTTTCGGCTACTGTACCAATAGTGCCTGCACGGAAAACGTAATCTTCCCCAAAAATTTCTTTTGTATAGGCATGTGCTACAGGTTGATAATCACCTGAAAAGTTCAAGTCAATATCGGGTACTTTATCCCCTTTAAATCCTAAGAAAGTTTCAAAAGGAATATCTTGGCCTTCTTTTTGATAAGCTGTTCCGCAGTGCGGGCAATCTTTATCAGGTAAGTCAAAACCAGAACCAACTGAACCATCATCAAAGAACTCAGAATCCTTACAATTCAGGCAAAGATAATGTGGTGGAAGTGGGTTTACTTCGGTAATTTCTGTCATTGTAGCGACAAAAGAAGAACCAACCGATCCCCGAGACCCTACTAAATAACCATCTACAAGTGATTTCTTAACGAGTTTATGTGAAATAAGGTAAATAACCGCAAACCCGTGACCAATAATACTCTTCAATTCTTTTTCCAGTCTAGCTTCTACAATTTCCGGTAATTTTTCACCGTATAATTGGTGCGCCATCCCGTAACTCATATTACGCACTTCATCTTCTGCGCCATCAATTTTTGGTGTGTAAAGTTCATCTTTAATCGGTTTTAAATCATCCATCCAATCGACAACTAAATTGGAATTTGTTACGACAATTTCTTTTGCTTTTTCTTCTCCAAGGAAGGCGAATTCTTTCAACATTTCATCTGTAGAACGGAAATGAACATCTGGTAATTCCGCACGATTGAGAGGATTAGCTCCCCCTTGTGAATGAATCAAAATTTTACGGTAAATTTTATCAACTGGATCTTTGTAATGCACATTCCCAGTCGCAACGACAGGTTTTCCAGTTTTTTCACCAACGCGGACAATGTTTTTTAATATTTCTTCTAACGCTTTTTCATCACGAACAAGTTCACGTTCAATTAACGGAGCATATACGGGTTTAGGTTGAACCTCAATGAAGTCGTAAAATTCGGCTACCTTTTCTGCAGCTTGCATTCCTTTTTGCATCATTGCTTCAAATAATTCACCTTGACTACATGCTGTCCCAATGATTAAGCCTTCTCTCATTTTTTTCAGCTGAGAGCGAGGGATTCGTGGTACTCGGTAGAAATAGTTAATGTTCGACATAGTGATTAATTTAAATAGGTTTTTCAAGCCTACATCTGTTTGCGCATAAATTGTTGCATGGAAAGGTCTAGCGCGTTTGTATGCATCGCCTTCTCCCATATAGTCATTTAAGGAATCATGAAATTCAATATCGTGCATTTCTTTTGCATCTTTAATTAGTTTCCAAGCTAAATATGCGGTTGCTTCAGCATCGAATACAGCCCGGTGATGTTGTTCAAGAATAATATTAAATTTCTTTGTTAACGTATTTAAACGATGATTTTTAAAGTGCGGGTAAAGGAAACGCGCTAACTCCAATGTGTCAACAACTGCATTCTTTGCTTTTTCAAGCCCAACTTTTTCATAAGCGGTATTAATAAAGCCCATATCAAAAGAAGCATTGTGGGCAACAAGGATGTCGTCGCCGCTCCATTCCCTGAATTGTTTTAATACAACATCAATCGGATCAGATCCTTTTACCATATCATCCGTAATACCTGTTAGATTAATCGTAGTTGCTGAAAGTGGATGCCCCGGATCGATGAACGCTTCAAATTTATCAATAATTTCGCCGTTTTTCATTTTTACGCCTGCAAGCTCGATAATGGTGTCATAAACAGCGGATAAACCTGTAGTCTCAACGTCGAATACACAGTAGGTTGCATCTTCTAAAGCGATATGTTGATCATTATATGCGATTGGTACTCCGTCATCAATAAGATTTGCTTCGATACCAAAAATTACTTTTAAGCCATATTTTTGACCTGCTCCGTATGCTTCTGGGAAAGATTGCGCAACGGAATGGTCGGTAATAGCAATTGCTTTATGACCCCAATCAGCTGCTTGCTTAAACAGTGAATCAACTGATGAAGTCGCGTCCATTTGACTCATCGGTGAATGGAGATGAAGTTCTGCACGTTTTTCTTCGGCAGTATCAAGACGCTTCACTCCAGCAATTTCGTTGATGTCTTGAGCCATCATAATTAAATCGCGCACAAAGGTGTCATTTTGAACACTGCCTCGTACTTTCACCCACATGCCTTTTTTCAAATTTTGGAACATGGCTGCATCTTCGTTATCACGCGAAAACATTTTTATAATCATCGAACTAGTATAGTCGGTAATTTTAAATTGCAAAAGACTACGACCACTACGAAGCTCACGAATTTCTGTTGCAAAGATGAGCCCTTGAACAGTAATACGACGTTCTTCATCATAGACATCACCAAGGCGTTTGATTTCTTCATCATCCTTGATTTTATAGCCAATTTGAAATGGACCGGTAAGTGGCGCTGCATTTGCACTGCCATTTTGTCCTTCTGCTTGACGTTTTTGCATTACTTGGACAGCTTCTGCGGCTTTTTTCTGGTCTTCTTCTTGTTTCGCCTGTGCAAAAGCTTTATATTCATCGGTTTCTGATTGATCTAGCATATGCATTTTCATTGCTAGTCGTGGAAAACCGGCTTTTCCGTAGTTTTCGATAATTTTCGCTTGGAATCGTTGTTGAATTGTCGCTTCTTCCATATCATTATGAACCGCTACTTCAATAAAATGCGGCTCTTTGAACGTAGGCTTTTGCTCCATTAAAAGTTTCCCAATCATTGGTGACTGTTTTCCAATGGGCTCAACAATCAAGTTCCAATACTCTTGAATAAGTGTTTCGTTAATCGTCTGATTTTCCGGAACTATTTGCATTTCTGTTTCTGCAATTTGGCTAAATGCACGCTTCATTCCAACATCCATCATATGAAAAAGTGCAGCTGGGAAAATTTGTGGTACGTGTAAATGAAATTGCCAAGTTTTATTTTTCTTATCGGCGACTAATTTTTCGATTTTAGCATCTTTCGTGAATTCTTCGTAAGTAGTTACATCTTGTAAACCAATTTGTGTCATTAACAGCTGAAATCGTTCTTGTTTTTCTTCCTCTTTTGCAGTCATTCCGAATAACACCCCTTTATCCAAATTTATAAAAGCCAGATGTCCCTCATGACCCGTTTTCACATGGAACGAGTGGAGTTTCATCTGGCACAATTGTATCAGTAATTATTTATCTCCAAAAAGAATTGGTAGCGTATTTAGTAGCTCATCTTGACGAACTTCAATCATTTCGCCTGTTTTTCTAATTTTCACTTCAACGATACCTTCTGCGGCTTTTTTACCAACCGTAATACGAATTGGTAGACCGATTAAGTCAGCATCCGCAAACTTAACGCCAGCACGTTCAGTCCGGTCGTCTATTAGTACGCTAAATCCTGCTTTTTGTAACGAGTCATAAAGTGATTCTGCAAATGCAACTTGCTCTTCACTCTTCATATTAACAGGAATTAAATGTAAATCAAATGGGCTAATTTGCTTATCCCATACAAGGCCATTTTCATCATTGGATTGTTCAGCAATAGCAGATAAAATTCGAGATAAACCAATACCATAGCAACCCATAATAATTGGTTGTGCACGGCCGTTTTCATCTAAAATAGTCGCATTCATTGCTTCACTATATTTAGTACCAAGTTTGAAAATATGACCAACTTCAATACCCTCTGCAAACTTGATAACGCCCTGACCATCAGGAGACAAATCGCCTGCTTGAATCATACGCAAGTCAAAATAACTTGTAACTTCAAAATCACGATTTGGATTAACATTAACATAATGATAACCATCTTCATTTGCTCCAGCTACAGCATTAACAATATCTTTTACTGCATTATCAGCAAAGACACGAATTTTTTCAGGAACACCGATTGGCCCTAGGGAACCAAAATTAGCACCGAGTAATTCAAACGCAACATTTGGGTCTACTAATTCGACATTTGTTGCATCTAAAGCATTTTTAATTTTAATATCATTTACTTCATGGTCACCACGAACTAAGACCATAATCACTTCTTCATCTACTTGATAAAGCATTGATTTCATTGTTTTCTCAATAGGAACTTCTAAAAATTCAACAATATCAGCAATAGTTTTTTGATTTTCTGTTGCTACTTTTTCAAGTTCTTTCTCAAGTTCATGCGATTTTTTCTCCATATATAAAACTGGAGCCATCTCTGTGTTTGCTGCATAATCAGAAGCATCGCTATAAGCAATGGTATCTTCGCCAATATCAGATAATGCCATAAATTCTTTGGATTCGTTTCCGCCAATTGAACCAGAATCTGCAATAACAGAACGGAATTCAAGGCCACAACGACTAAAGATATTAGAATAAGCTTGGTGCATTAGCTCAAATGTTTCATCTAGGCTTTCACTTGTCGCATGGAATGAATACGCATCTTTCATAATAAATTCCCGTCCACGTAATAGACCGAAGCGAGGACGTTTTTCATCACGGAATTTTGTTTGGATTTGATATAACGTAATTGGTAAACGTTTATAAGATTTAATTTCATCACGTAAAAGGGACGTAATCAATTCTTCATGGGTTGGTCCGAGCACAAAATCACGAGCGGCACGATCTTTTAGACGCATTAGTTCTGGACCATAATCAGCCCAACGACCAGATTCATGCCATAGTTCCGCAGGTTGAAGCGCAGGCATAAGCATTTCTGCAGCGCCAATTGCTTCTAATTCTTCGCGGACAATTGCTTCAATTTTTCTTAATGTTAATGTCGCAAGTGGTAAATAACTGTAAATCCCACTCGCTACTTGTCTAATAAAACCAGCGCGAAGAAGTAATTGGTGACTCTTTACTTCCGCATCAGCTGGAACTTCTTTTAATGTTGGTATAAATGTCATCGTTTGACGCATTTAAAACACCCCTTTTTCCCTTTATTAGTCTTTCTCTTTTTAGAAAAATGCTCGTTGTATATCGTTCCATGTCACAAGTATCATCAGAACCATCAAAAGTGCAAATCCGGCAAAATGGATAATACCTTCTTTTTTAGGATCGATTGGTTTCCCGCGAACGAGTTCGTATAAGAAGAACATCAAGCGTCCACCATCAAGTGCTGGTAACGGTAATAAGTTAACAATTCCTAAGTTAATACTTAAAACAGCAGTCCAGTTTAACACGGTCATAAATCCGTATTGAACTACTTGTTGCGTACTTGTATAAATACCAACTGGCCCATTTAGCATATCCAGTGAAAATCCACCAGTAAACATGTTACCCAGAATCGTAAATATTTGAACAATCCAATTCCATGTTTGCGAGAAGCCATTGGTTATTTTAGCAGTAAATGAAGTGTCCATTGGTGTTTCTACTCCAATTTTCCCAACTTCTTTACCATTTTCTTTTTGCGTCGCCGGTTTCACATCAATATCTTGTGTTTTTCCATCGCGATCTATTTTGAAATCAAGTGTTTTTCCCGGGTTTTCAGAAACACTTTGAACAATATCTGTCCAAGACTTTGTTTCTTTACCATTAATAGAAAGAACCTCGTCTCCTTTTTCTAGACCGGCTTGTGCAGCTGCCCCATCCGGCATTATGTTACCAAGTGTATTATCGGTACTCGGGACCCCACCTTGAACAAAAGCAAGTGCGGTAAAAATTAAAATTGCTAAAATAAAGTTGAACAGCGGGCCCGCAAAAATAGTCATCGCCCGGTTTCCTAAAGATTTTGCATTAAAAGAACGGTCATATGGCGTAATCATCGTTTCGATTTTACCATCAATAACAAGTGCATTACGTTCTACTTGGTACCGAACTTTCTTTGTGTCGTCATAGTCTTCATAGCCTTCGATAAATAGTTCTTTCTCTAAATCACATAGAGAAACTTCAATCGGTTGGGCGTTGACATATTGATCCTTACCGTTAACGATAATTTTGCTAACAGTTTCTTCTGGAGTTAATTCAAGCCCTACTCGGTAACCAGGTTTTAGCTCAATTTCTTCCCCATCTTCCCCAGCCATTCGTACATAGCCACCAATTGGTAGTAAGCGAATGGTATACTGTGTTTCTTTTTTTCGATAAGCAAAAATTTTCGGTCCGAAGCCAATCGAAAAATCTTTGACCATAATGCCAGCTCGTTTTGCAAACAAGAAGTGACCCAGCTCATGGAAAAATACAATCAGTCCGAAAACGAAAATAAAAGCAATAATAGTTGTCAAAATAGCTTCACCTCTATAAAAGTGTCTTTACATACGCTCGTGTTTCTTGATCAACTTGTAAAATAGTATCCAAGTTGGGATTAGAAATACTAGTATGACGGTTCATTGCATTTTCAACAAGCGCTTCAATATTATAAAAAGCGACTTGCCCATTTAAAAAGCCAGCAACAGCAATTTCATTTGCCGCATTCAAAACTGTCGGCATTGTTCCACCTATTTTACCAGCATTATACGCGAGTTTCAATGCCGGAAATCTTTCATAATTCACTTCTTCAAAATGAAGTGCTGAAAAATCAGTAATCCGGAATTCTTTTTCGTATGGAATAGAAAGTCTATCGGGATAAGTTAACGCATATTGAATAGGCATCCGCATATCCGGTGTGCCTAGTTGCGCAATAAAGCTTCCGTCCACGAATTGAACCATAGAATGAACAATACTTTCACGCTGAATGACTACTTCAATATCGTCATAATCCACACCAAACAGCCAGTGCGCTTCCATTACTTCTAAGCCTTTATTAAACATCGTAGCTGAATCAATCGTTAATTTATTACCCATGTTCCAATTAGGATGTTTTAAAGCTTCTTTTACTGTAACTTCGCTAAGTTGTTCCCGCGTTTTATCTCGGAAACTACCACCACTCGCAGTTAGAATGATTTTCTCAATTCTTTCCCGATTTTCACCGTTTAATGCTTGTAAAATAGCAGAATGTTCACTATCAACAGGTAGTAGTGAAATGTTCTTTTCTTTTGCAGCTTGCATAACTAAATGTCCTGCTGTAACAAGTGTCTCTTTGTTTGCTATAGCGATTGCCTTACCAGCTTCAATAGCATCTAGAGTCGGTAATAACCCAACACTCCCCATAACAGCATTTAAAAGAACGTCCCCATCTAGATATGTTGCTACTTCTCTAAGTCCATCTAAACCATTAAAAAACTTCACATCAGGAAATTCAGATTCCAGTGTCACACGGTCTCTCGTATGCCAAACAGCTACCATTTTAGGTTTAAATTCTTGAATAATTGCCCGGCCGCGCTCAATATTACGTCCAAAACTAAAAGCAACAAGTTGAAATTTTTCCGGATTTTCTCGAATAATTGTAAGTGTTTGCGTTCCAATAGAACCAGTTGCGCCCAGTAAAATAATTTTTTTCATTATCCCATCTCCAATTAAATAATTTGAAGTATATGTAGCAGAGGTAATACGAATAACAAACTATCAAATCTGTCTAAAATACCGCCATGTCCAGGTAAGATTTTCCCAGAATCTTTAACACCGTAAAATCGTTTCAAGGCTGACTCTACTAAATCTCCCAGTTGACCAAAAATAGATAAAAATACTAGAAGCGCTAAAACAAGTGCTATATTTCCTGGTAGTTCTGCAAAATAATAAAAACCTCCTGCAATTACAAGTGCGCAAACAATCCCACCGACAAAACCTTCTACCGTCTTATTAGGACTAACATTTGGTGCTAATTTATGCTTACCAATTGCTTTCCCAATAAAATAAGCCCCCGTATCGGTTGACCACACAATAAATAATGCAAAAAGGACATACATTAATCCAGCTTCCCGAGTTAGTGCTAAATAATGGAACCCAAATCCAGTATAAAAAGCAGCAACCATACAAATTCCAACTTGATCAAAATGGAATTTATTGCGAGAAAACACCGTATTAGCAAGTAAAAGTGCCATTAAAATAAAAATAACTTCCATTTCAGTAATATGCAGTTTATCTAAAAAGTCCAAATATCTATCTGGCACGACAACTAACCACATTAATAGTAAGGTAATTATTCCATTCATCGAAAAAATTCGTTGTTTCGTCATTACAAGCACTTCATATAACGCAATAGTTGCAAGTAAAATACTTAATAATTCAAATGGAATTCCCCCGTAAACAACAAATGGAATAAAAAATATAAGCGCAACAACTGCAGTAATAATTCTCGTTTTCAATCTTTTTTCCTCCCTAGAGCCCTCCAAAACGACGCGACCGATTTTGATATTCAATAATCGCCTGTAAAAAATCTTCTTTTGAGAAATCAGGCCAATGTGTTTCTGTAAAATAAAATTCGCTATAAGCAAGTTGCCATAACATAAAATTACTTAATCTCAGTTCCCCGCTAGTACGAATTAATAAATCAGGATCCCCAAGACCGTGACTCATTAAATGATCATTCAGTAATTCTTCTGTTAAGTCCTCAGATGATTTGCCCTCTGAAACAAGTTCTTTCATCGCTTCTTTTGCTGCTGTGATAATTTCTGAACGTCCACCGTAGTTAAGCGCAAAATTAAGCGTAAGACCTGTACAATGAGCTGTATCCGCAATTGCTTTTTCTACTGCACGCATTGTGTGTTCAGGCAAATTTTCTCGATACCCCATCACATTAACACGAACATTTTCTTCTATCAACTCTGGTACAAAAGAGTCAAAAAATTCTACAGGTAGTTTCATTAAAAAATCCACTTCATCTGTAGGTCGTTTCCAGTTTTCAGTTGAAAAAGCATAGAGTGTAAGAACATCAATGCCTATCGCGTTTGCATATCGTGTAACTCGTTTAACAACATCCATACCTTCTTTATGCCCTGCAATTCTCGGTAAGAAACGTTTTTTTGCCCATCTCCCATTTCCGTCCATTATAATTGCGACGTGACGTGGAATTGGCAAATCTTCTGCAAGTTCACTATTTAATATATTTTCATCTTGTCGAAATAGCTTTTTAAACATCATAAATCCTCCAATTGATACACTTCTTAGAGCATGTCTATACCTATAATAACAAAAAAGAATCAATTAATGTACTAAAAATTCCATGTGAACAGATGAGATTTTCATGAGAGAGATGGAATTGCCCATTAAAAAACATTCCTAACCCAACACATATGGAAAGAATTAGGAATGTCACTTCAACTTAAAAGGTGTTTAACCCTATTTGTTACTATTTGAAAAGTATCAATTAAACTTCTAAGATTTCCGCTTCTTTGTCTTTCGTGATGCTATCGATGTTCTTGATGCTTTCATCTGTTAATTTTTGAACGTCTTCACCGTAAGAACGTAAATCATCTTCAGTGATGTCGCCATTTTTTTCTAGTTTTTTCAAGTCTTCATTTGCTTCACGACGAATGTTACGAACAGCAACTTTCGCTTCTTCTGCTTCTTTTTTCACTTCTTTAACTAACTCTTTACGACGTTCTTCTGTTAATTGTGGAATAGATAAACGTAGTACAGAGCCGTCATTATTAGGTGTTAAACCTAAATCTGATTTTAAAATTGCTTTTTCGATTTCACCTAAAATAGTTTTATCATAAGGTGTAATAAGCAACATTCTAGCTTCTGGAACGCTGATAGATGCCATTTGGTTTACCGGTGTAGCTGCTCCGTAATAATCGACAGTTAAGCGATCAAGTAATGACGCGTTAGCTCGACCAGCACGGATAGTACCTAATTGTCTAGTTAAAGCTTGTTCTGCTTTTTCCATTTTTTCTTTGGATTTAGATAATACTTCTTTACTCATTATTTTTTCCCCCTGACAGTAGTCCCGATTTTTTCACCTAAAATAACTCGCTTGATATTATTACCTTGTTCAGTAAATGAGAAGACGATTAATGGAATATCATTGTCCATACTTAGTGATGATGCTGTTGTATCCATTACTTCTAAACCTTCTTTAATAACATCAAGATAAGAAAGTTCTTCATATTTTTTCGCATTTTCATCTAATTTTGGATCGGCATTGTAGACACCATCTACATTGTTTTTCGCCATTAAAATTACATCTGCTTCGATTTCAGCTGCTCTAAGTGCTGCTGCAGTATCAGTAGAGAAGTACGGGTTACCCGTTCCACCTGCAAAAATAACTACGCGACCTTTTTCAAGATGACGAATTGCTTTACGACGAATGTACGGTTCAGCAATTTGACGCATATCAATTGATGTTTGTACACGTGTTGCAACTCCAATATTTTCAAGAGAATCTTGTAAAGACAAGGAATTCATAATAGTCGCAAGCATACCCATTTGGTCTGCTGCTGCACGGTCCATTCCCATTTCACTACCAAGTTTACCGCGCCAGATATTTCCGCCGCCAACTACGATAGCTACCTCTACTCCTAATTCTACTACTTCTTTGATTTGAGCAGAAATTAAATTGACTACGCTCGGGTTAATTCCAAAGCCATCATTTCCCGCAAGTGCTTCACCGCTTAATTTTAATACAACTCGTTTATAATCTGGGGTATCCATAATAGCCTCCAATTTCATATTCTATTCATAGACAGAAAACTTTTCCATCCACCATTATCTATTCTACTAAAAAGCTAGCTATTACAAAAGTGTTTTCTATCAAAAAGTGAAAAAACATTTTAAAATTCACAAAATCTCCAAATTTTATTAGCTAAATTACTTACTTTGTCATTTGTTAGACACCCAAAACAGTATTTTTTCACAATTAAAATGGTTTTGTAAAGTATCATAGCTGTATTTATGTTAAAATAAACACATAAATAGCTAAAAAATGAACGAAAATGACAAAACACACGGGAGTTTTAGATTTAATGGTAAAATGGAACAAAATTTATACATATAGCGAAAGAATTGAAGAATGGGAAAAACAAACAATTATAGAAATACCCTCTTATAGTGAATATGCGGGTTATTTTTTCTTATTGCCGCGAAAAATGGTATTTTCTGTTTCTCCGGATTATAGTTATTTTTATTTTCCAGATACATGGATTTTTACATTAAAAAAGCATACCGAAAAAAAGAGTATAGATGCAGCAACAATGATGCTCCTTTTTAAGCAGGAAAACGAAGAAATAATGCAACATTTTCAAACAAAAAAAATAAACGATAGTATCGTCAAAGTTCGTACACATATACCTAAAAAAATTGAAAAAGATGTGATAATTGCAAATGACCTTATTAGACAACCAAATACAAGCAATACAGAAACTTAAACAATATAATGTTGGCGCTTTATTTATGAAACCCGGTGCAGGCAAAACACGTGTAGCTTGCGAATTAATTAAGGAAGTAAGTCCTGATTATGTCTTGTGGATCACGCCATTCCAGACGAAAGAAAATCTCGCTAATGAGATTAAGAAATGGGGCTATGAATTTCCACAAGATATTATTGGCATTGAATCCCTTTCCAACTCAGATCACTTATATCTAAAATGCCGGGACAAACTAAAAAAATCGTCTAACAGCTATATTATTATGGATGAAAGTTTAAAAATAAAAAATAAACACGCGCTCCGAACGCAACGAGCCATTAAACTTTCTCGATTAGCACACTATCGACTAATCATGAATGGAACTCCATTAAGCAGAAATATTTTAGACTTATGGTCGCAACTAGAATTTCTCTCTCCTAAAATATTGAACTTAAGTTTTTCCCAGTTCAAAAAAACATTTTGCGAATATGTAACCATTACCCAAGTATCGAAAAACAAACAACAGTCAATGGACATTATTAAGAAATATCATAATTTAGAGTATTTATACCAATTAATCGCTCCTTTTACATTCTCTTCTTCGCTTGAATTAAAAGTCAATTGGCATTATATTCGTCACGATTTCACTATAGACGACGAACTTTTGCAAAAATATTATGAAATAAAAGATGATTACCTTCAAAAAGCAGCTGCTTACACAATTAATATTAATTTTCTAGAGATGTCCCAAGTAATGCAACATTGTTATTGTCTCTCTTCAGAAAAATTCACTATTGTCGAATCTTTAATTGCAGGAAAAGAAGCTACAACCATCATTTTTTGTAAATATAAGCGATCAGAAGAAGCATTAATTAAAGCGTTTCCTAATGTAAAAATTACCACTTTTGCTAAATCGTCTTACGGGCTTAATTTGCAATATTATAATCAAATTATTTATTTTGACAAAACATTTGATTATTCTCAGCGCGATCAATCAGAACGTCGGATTTACCGCACCGGCCAAACACAAGACTGTTACTATCATGATTTAAGCGGAAATGTTGGTCTAGATAACCTAATTGATTCAAACATTTCTAAAAAAACGAGTTTATTGCATGAATTTAAAAAAGAACTCTCACAAAAAAATTCTTTTGAGGTGATTATGGATGCTTTCTAAAACAGTCTTTGATGCTTCCCAAGAAAGAATGGAAGTTATTTTTTCCGAATTCGATAACATCATTGTGTCATTTTCTGGCGGTAAAGATAGTGCTGTGATGCTTCATTTAATGATTGATTATATAAGAAAAAATAATATTCAAAAGAAAATTTATGTATATCATTTGGACTATGAAGGTCAATATTCAGCGACGAGTGATTTTGTAGCTGAAATGTTAACTAGTAACTTAGATATTATCGAGCCGCTTTGGTGTTGCCTACCTATTGCAGCCCAATCCGCAGTTTCGATGTATACCGACCACTGGATACCTTGGGAAAAATCAAAACAAGATATTTGGGTAAGAGAAATGCCTGATTATCCATCTGTGATAAATGAAGACAACGCCCCTTTTGATTTTGATTTCCATACAATTTGGGACTACGAATTCAACAAGAAACTTATCCACTGGCTGCATACTAAAAATAAAGCTGAAAAAACCATTGCCTTAATCGGTATTCGACAACAAGAATCGCTCAACCGCTATAATGCGATCCATAAAAAAGAACGCATGTATAAAAATTATAATTGGACTACTGAAATTTCCAAAAACATATATAACGCCTACCCGATTCATGATTGGTTAGTAGAAGATATATGGACTGCAAATGCTAAATTCGATTGGCCTTACAATAAAATTTACGATTTGTTTTACCATGCCGGTTTAACTTTAAACGATATGCGCGTCGCTAGCCCTTTCAATGATTCCGCAACCGAGAGTCTTAAGTTATATCGCGTAATTGAACCTGCGCTTTGGTCTAAATTAGTTGGTCGCGTGAACGGAGCCAATTTCACAGCTATTTATGGTGGAACTTCAGCGATGGCATGGAAAGAAATTAATTTACCTCCAAACCACACATGGAAATCTTATTTGGAGTTTTTACTTACAACGTTACCAAGTTATACAAGAGAACGTTATTTAAAAAAATTTAAAACAAGTATTAATTATTGGACCGAAAAAGGCGGCGCTTTAAAAGTAGAAACCGTAGAGGAATTAAAAAACTTAAATGTACAAGCTGACTTTCTTGGAAAACCTCAAAATAAACGTACATATTCCAATCCCATGGAAATTGTTCGCTTCAAAGAATATCCAGATGACTTGAAAATCAAAGAATTCGCCAGCGTTCCAACATATAAAAGAATGTGTATCGCTATTTTAAAAAATGATTATACCTGTAAGTATATGGGTTTTGGTCAAACCAAGCTTGAATTAGAGAAAAGAAAACATGCATTAGAGAAATATAATAATATTTTATGAGGTGATATAATGAATTATAAAAGCCCAGTATACAACGTCACTCCCATTCACTACACCAAACTTCAAGCAAATAATTATAATCCAAATACTGTTCCAGCCACGGAACTAAAACTACTAGAAAAATCTATTTGGGAAGATGGATTTACACAACCAATCGTTTGCTATCCCTTGGAAAACTCTGATAAATATGAAATAATAGACGGGTTTCATCGATATACTATCATGCAGACTTCTAAACGGATCCGCGAAAGAGAAAAAGAATTATTACCAGTAGTTATTTTAGAAAAAGATACCGTAAACCGAATAGCTTCTACTATTCGTCATAATCGTGCTCGCGGTTTCCATAACGTAGAACTTATGTCTTCAATTGTTGGCGAATTAGCAGATAGCGGCATGTCAGACAGTTGGATTATGAAAAATATTGGAATGGATGCAAATGAAATCTTACGCTTAAAACAAGTGAGCGGCCTTACTCACCTCTTCTTAGATAAAGAATTCAGTAAAGCTTCTGATTAATTGAAGAAAAGAGGAATTAAAATTGAAAGAAAATAAATACGATGACAAAGAATTTTTTGAACAATATAGTCAAATGCCTCGTTCTAAAAACGGACTTGCAGCAGCTGGAGAGTGGCATGAATTTAAAAAACTTCTCCCAGACTTTAATGGAAAGACAGTGCTTGATTTAGGCTGTGGATTTGGTTGGCACTGTATTTATGCAGCTGACCATGGTGCGAAGAAAGTAGTTGGAATTGATTTATCTGAGCGCATGTTAACCGAAGCAAAACAAAAAACTACTTCAAATGCAGTTAGTTATAAACAAAAAGCGATAGAAGATATGGATAATGAACCAGAGATGTATGATGTTATTATGAGTTCACTCGCTATTCATTATGTCGCTTCCTTTCAAGACATTTGTAAAAAAGTCCATACTAATTTAAAAACCGGTGGCGAGTTTATTTTCTCTGTCGAACATCCAGTTTTTACCGCGGATGGCAGACAAGATTGGTATACTGACGAAACTGGTAATAAGTTACACTGGCCAGTTGATTGCTATTTTAACGAATCGATTCGAACAACCCATTTCCTTGGCGAAGATGTAAAAAAATACCATCGCACCCTTACAACTTATATCCAGACACTCCTTCAAAATAATTTTGAGCTTAAAAGTGTTATTGAACCAGAACCGGCTCCAGAACTTAAAAATTTACCAGAAATGCAAGATGAATATCGTCGTCCAATGATGTTAATTATTTCAGCAACTAAAAAGTAATCAAAAAACCCTTCTAATTATTATAGAAGGGTTTTACTTTGTTAAAAGATTATTTCTTTGCTTTTTTTGGTTTTTCTTTTTCTTGCTGTTTGTTCATCGCGCTCATCATTTGATTGATTTTCTTTTGTGATGGTTTTTGACCCATTTGCGCCATCATCATTTGTAACATTTGTTCGTTAATTGGCGGATTGTTTTTTAAATAGCTCATCATATAACGTCTTGCAATAAAGAATCCTCCCGCAAGACCAGCTAGTAAACAAATAATGCCGACAAGAATGTAAATCCACATAGTCTCTTTTCTCCTCCTTGAAACAAAATCCTCTTTTATTGTACTTGATTTATATTAAACAGACAATACTTTTCAAGAAAACTTATCATCTAGATCAATTTATCAATAAAAGCTGCAAACAACCTCGTAATTATACCATTAAAGGCACCCCTGCGCAATCTATAAAAGCATAAAAAAAAGACCGCCCTAGATAAATATACTAGACGCGGTCTGTTTGTTTAATTAAAGTGATTTTACTGTATTAACAACGTTTTCTACAGTAAAGCCATAATTTTTAATAACTGTTTCACCAGGAGCAGAAGCACCAAATTTGTCAATTCCAATCACTTTACCGTCTAAACCAACATAACGTTCCCAACCAAAGCTAGCACCCATCTCTACTGCTACACGTTTTCTAACAGCATTTGGTAAGACGCTTTCTTTGTATTCAGCTGATTGTTTTTCAAATAGATCGAATGATGGCACGCTCACAACGGATACATCTGTTCCTTGAGCTTGAAGTTCTTTTTGCGCTTCAACAGCTAAATTAACTTCAGAACCACTTGCAAGAATAATTGCTTCTGGAACCTCACCTTTAGCTGGAGAGATAACATAAGCACCTTTTTTAACGCCTTCTGCAGATAATTTCGCAGAATTTGGTAAAGTTGGTAATCCTTGACGAGTAAGAACAAGCACATGTGGAGTATCTGTAGAAGTAATCGCTAGTTTCCAAGCCTCTACTACTTCATTTCCATCAGCAGGACGGATAACAGAAAGTCCTGGCATAGCACGTAAGCTTGCAAGTTGCTCGATTGGTTCATGGGTTGGCCCATCTTCCCCAACAGCAATACTATCATGTGTCATTACGTATGTTACAGGTAAATGTTGGATTGCGGATAAACGAATCGCAGCACGTACATAGTCAGAGAATACAAAGAATGTACCTCCGTATACTTGTAACCCGCCGTGTAGTGCCATACCGTTTAACGCTGCACCCATTGCAAATTCACGAACACCAAACCAGATATTTCTTTCTGCTGGTGTTTTTTTAGTGAATTCACCATCTGTTTTAATTGTTGTATTGTTAGAACCAGCAAGGTCTGCTGAACCACCAAAAATAGTAGGTATTTTCGCAGCTAATGCATTGATAACCTCACCACTTGAAGCGCGGCTAGCAAGTGCTTTAGAATCGTCATATACTGGAAGATCTGCATCCCAATCAGCTGGTAACTTGTTATTTAAGCTATCTTCTAATTGTTTAGCAAGCTCTGGGTATTTCGCTTTATAAGAAGCAAATAATTCTTTCCATGCTGCTTCTGCTTTTTCACCGCGTTCCCCAATAGTTTCTTTAAAGCGAGCTGTAACTTCTTCAGGAACAAAGAATTTTTCTTCGTAGTTCCAACCATAAGCTTTTTTCGCTTCTAAAATACCTTCGTCACCTAGAGGAGCACCATGAACTTTACTAGTACCTGCATTAGGAGCACCAAAACCAATAACTGTTTTAACTTCAATCATTGTAGGTTGTGATGTATTTTGTTTTGCTTTTTCAATAGCAGCTAGAATTTCAGCTGTATCATTACCATCTTTAACTAATAAATGTTCCCAACCATATGCTTCAAAGCGTTGTTTTACATTTTCAGAGAAAGATTTGTCTAAATCGCCATCAAGAGAAATATCATTGGAATCGTATAAAACAACAAGTCTTCCTAGTTGTTGGTGACCTGCGTAAGAAGCCGCTTCAGAAGCAACACCTTCCATTAAGTCTCCATCCCCGCATAGTGCATAAGTATAGTGATCCACAACTGGGAAACCATCTTTGTTATATTTTGCTTCAAGATGTCTTTCTGCCATAGCCATACCAACAGCCATCGCAATACCTTGACCAAGTGGACCAGTAGTTGCATCTACTCCATCAGTATAACGATATTCTGGGTGACCTGGAGTTTTACTTTCCCATTGACGGAAGTTTTTAAGGTCTTCTATTTCTAATTTGAAACCACTTAAATGTAATAAACTATATAAAAGCATTGAGCCGTGTCCAGCAGAAAGTACAAAACGATCACGGTTAAACCAATGTGAATTTTTAGGGTTTGTATTTAATACGCGAGACCAAAGTGCATAAGCCATTGGAGCCGCTCCCATTGGTAATCCCGGATGACCAGAATTTGCTTTTTGAATTGCATCAATTGATAATGTACGAATTGTATTTACTGCTAAACTATCTGTGTTATCGAACAAATGAAACATCCTCTCTTCAATATAATTTTAACTACTTTTAATAATAAGCCTAAAAAGCAATTAACACAACTAATAATTGCTTTAAATTGCTTAATTGATTGGTATTTTTGTTCATTTGCGCAAAAATGTTCATTTGGTACTAATTTTTACTTCTTATTTTTTCTCATTTGTTTTATTTTATGCGGTGTTACATCATTTCCTTTAGGGTCAATAATCGTAGTATTTTCGATTGTTCCCTTCATATGAGTGCGAAACGACTTAATATATTCTTTTCTTAATTTTTCTTGTTCTACTTTTTCATCAGCAGTTAGAGTCCCTGCTTTTTTCTTTTTAGAAAGTTCATTGATTCTATCTATTTTAGCTTTTTCTAGCATCACACTTCATCCTTTTCTTCATTATATTAAAATAAGAAAGTAGCTATATCGCTACTTTCTTTATTATATCATAAACGACACTAAAATCGTTTCTACTGGTTTGCTAATTGAATAGTACTATCGCTTCTTTGTAACTTTGTTTCGTGTACTGGTATAACTACAGAATCCCCAGCTTTCACATGTCCATCTGTAAGGTTATTTTCTTTTTCAACCCAAGATACAAAATCTGCTTTTGCCATATCGCTCTTCGCTGCATATTGGTCTGCAATTGCCCAAATAGAATCCCCTTCATTTACATCTACCTCAGAATACTCACTGCCACTCCCAATAACAGTGCACATCAATATAATTCCTAGAACTAAACAAGTTATTACAAATATAATAGAAACATAAAATTTATCCCAAATTAATTTTAAAGTCATTAATAATCCCTCCAAAAAAGAATGTACGTTCGCTTTTCTATATTATAGAACGGCCGTTCGCATATGTCAATAAAAAACGAACCTTTGTTTGCATATTGGATTTTCTTTTGCTATACTTGATTTATAAAATAACCATTAAATCAATGAGGTGAAACCATGAAAATATCTAAACGTCAACAAGATATATATGAATTTATAAAATCAGAAGTAAAAGAAAAAGGTTATCCACCTTCCGTACGTGAAATCGGTGAAGCTGTTGGTTTAGCATCTAGCTCCACAGTCCATGGCCATCTTGCTCGACTTGAAGGTAAAGGACTAATTAGACGTGACCCTACGAAACCTCGTGCTATTGAAATTTTGTCTTTAGAAGATGAAGCAGAGACGCCGAATGTAGTCAATATCCCAATCATCGGTAAAGTTACTGCCGGAATGCCTATTACAGCGATTGAGAATATAGAAGAATATTTCCCACTCCCTGAATATATGGCTGCAGGAGAAACCAATGTCTTCATGCTTGAAATCGACGGAGAAAGTATGATAAATGCCGGGATTTTAGATGGAGATAAAGTAATTGTTCGACAACAAAGTTCAGCAATTAATGGCGAAATTGTCGTAGCGATGACTGAAGAAAATGAGGCGACTTGTAAACGTTTCTATAAAGAAGCGAATCATTTTAGATTACAACCAGAAAATGATGCACTAGAACCAATTATCTTAAATAACGTTACTATTTTAGGCAAAGTTATCGGTCTTTATAGAGATATTCACTAAAAGCTATATTTTGTTAGGCGGTTTTTATATTGATTTATTTTGAAACAGATAGACTAATTGCAAGAGATTATGTAGCAAGTGATTATGTTCCCTTTAGCGAAATGAACGGTGACAAAGTCGTAATGAAGTACTTTCCATCTACACTTTCAAAAGAAGAAAGTAATGCTTTTTTAGAAAGAAATCAACAAGAATTAACGGCACTTGGCTACGGACTTTTTGCCATTGAAGAAAAATCTACTGGCGAATTTATTGGTTTTACCGGTTTTCATGAAGCAACTTTTGAAGCTGCGTTCACCCCTTGTATCGAAATTGGCTGGCGCTTAAAGAAAAGTGTATGGAACCAAGGTTATGCAACCGAAGCCGCACTAGGAGCTCTCGATTTCGCCAAACAGAAAACAACTATCGATGAAATTTACAGTTTCACCGCTATGTTAAATAAGCCATCAGAACAAGTAATGAAAAAAATCCATTTTACAAAAGTAGCTACATTTATGCATCCTGCTCTAGCGGAAGGACATCCTTTAAAGCCACATATTCTTTATAAAGCATAGTAAAAACCCTGTACAAAATTGTACAGGGTTTTCTTAGCTCCAAATAAGGAGTGAAATATAAAGTCCGACGAGTGTAATAAACAATACTGGAATAGTAATCACAATACCTATTTTAAAATAAGATCCCCAGCTTATTTTTATCCCCTTTTGAGCTAATACATGTAACCATAGTAACGTTGCAAGCGAACCGATTGGCGTTATTTTAGGTCCTAAATCAGATCCGATAACATTTGCATAGACTAAGGCTTCTTTCATTACTCCTGTAAATGAAGTATGATCGATTGCAAGTGCATTAATCATTACAGTTGGTAAATTATTCATTACAGACGACAATATCGCGGCAATAAAGCCCATCCCAATCGTGCCTACGAAAAGCCCATAATGCGCAATATATGAAATAGCCTCTGCTAATAATTTAGTAATGCCAGCGTTTTGCAAACCGTATACGACGACATACATCCCGATCGAGAAAAACACAATATTCCACGGCGCCCCTTTTAAAATCTTCCTTGTAGAAACAGCATGACTCTTTCCACCAACTAGCAAAAAGATAAACGCTACAAGTAAAGCGATAAATGACACTGGAATGTCCAAAAAGCTACTTAAGAAATATCCAATCACTAGAATGATAAGTATTCCCCATGAAATCCGAAACATTTTTTTATCTTTAAGCGCAGAAGCCGGCTTACGAATTCCACTAATTTCATAAGTTCTAGGTAACGCTTTTCTAAAATAAATATAAAGAACAATAATACTCGCAACCAACGAAAAAAGCGTCGGAATCAACATTATTAATGCGTACTTTGAAAAACTAATGCCGAAAAAGTCAGCCGAAACTATATTCACTAAATTACTAACAACAAGCGGTAAAGAAGTCGTATCAGCAATAAATCCACTGGCAATGATAAAGGGAACCACCTTTTTTTCATCAAAATTAAGCGCACGCACCATCGCCAAAACAATTGGAGTTAAAATCAGAGCTGCCCCATCATTCGCAAAAAGGGCTGCCACTAGAGCTCCCAAAATAGAAATAAGTACAAACATGAGTAATCCGTTCCCTCTTGCTAACCTTGCCATATGTAACGCTGCCCATTCGAAAAAACCAATCTCATCTAAAATAAGTGAAATAATAATAATTGCAATAAAAGCGAGTGTTGCATTCCAAACGATGCCTGTTACAGTTACAACATCTGTTAAAGTGACAACGCCAAGTAATAATGCGAGTAATGCTCCAATACAAGCGGACCATCCAATCGACAAGTTTCTAGGTTGCCAAATAACAAATATAAGCGTTAAGGCAAAAACTAAAACAGCTAAAGTAATCTGCATACCTGCCCCTTTCCCTAGCAAATATTAATCCCTTTTGCTAGCACATTTATAAATATATGCCTCAATCACCAAAACATCAAACATTTGATTTTCAATTGCATAAAAAAAGCTCGCTCCCAAGTCGGAAACGAGCTTTTTAATATTAATAAATTTCAAGATATTGTTCACGTTCCCACGGATGAACCGCTGTACGGAACATATCACATTCAATTGTTTTCGCTTCAATGAAATGTTCGAAAATATGTTCACCTAAGCCATCACGGATGATGTCATCTTTTTCAAGCTCGATTAAAGCATGACCTAAGCTTTCTGGTAAATCATAAATTCCTGTTGCTTCACGTTCCTCTTCGTTCATGCCGTAAATGTTACGGTCAACTGGCGCTGGAGGAGTTAGCTCATCTTTAATGCCGGACAAACCAGCTTTTAGAAGTACAGCCATTGCTAAATATGGATTAGCGGATGGATCCACACTACGTAATTCAAGACGAGTACTTAATCCGCGAGAACTAGGAACACGTACTAGTGGGCTACGGTTTTTACCTGACCATGCAATGTAACATGGTGCTTCGTATCCAGGAACTAAACGCTTGAACGAATTAATTGTCGGGTTAGTAACAGCTGTAAATCCACGAGCGTGTTTTAACATACCCGCTAAGAAATGATAAGCTGTTTTGCTTAATTCAAGTTCGCCTTCTTTATCAAAGAACGCATTACCTTCTTCTGTAAATAAGGACATATTGAAATGCATTCCTGAACCATTTACACCAAATAGTGGTTTCGGCATAAATGTAGCATGTAAACCGTGTTTGCGAGCAATTGTTTTAACTACTAACTTAAATGTTTGGATGCTGTCACACGCAGTAATTGCATCTTCATATTTAAAGTCAATTTCATGTTGACCTGGAGCTACTTCATGGTGAGAAGCTTCAATTTCAAAGCCCATTTCTTCTAATTCAAGTACAATGTCACGACGACAGTTTTCGCCTAAATCAGTTGGCGCTAAATCGAAGTAACCACCGCTATCATTTAATTCAAGTGTTGGGCGACGATTTTCATCTAGTTTGAACAGGAAGAATTCTGGTTCTGGTCCTAAGTTGAATTCAGTGAAACCTAGCTCTTCCATTTCTTTAAGTACACGTTTTAAGTTGGCACGTGGATCTCCTGCAAATGGTGTCATATCAGGATTATAAATGTCGCAAATCATTCTTGCTACTTTCCCTTTTTCAGCTGTCCAAGGGAATACTACCCATGTGTCTAAGTCCGGGAATAAATACATGTCGGACTCTTCAATTCTTACAAAACCTTCTATGGAGGAACCATCAAACATAATCTTGTTATCTAGTGCTTTCTTTAGTTGGCTAACAGGAATTTCCACATTCTTTATTATCCCGAGAATATCCGTGAACTGTAAACGAATAAATTTTACATTTTGTTCATCTGCAAAGCGGAAAATGTCTTCTTTTGTATATTTTGCCATAATCTAAATTCCTCCTAAATAATCTTTTTATATTAACTTCTAAATAAAGTAAATACCTCTTCTAATCTTTTTAAAACCTTGGTAATTGTTGTTTTCCTGTGGCATCTTGTTTTACAAAGCGGCCGGCTTGTTGCATTTCTTTTCTAAGTATTTTGCGTACATCATCATCTGTCAAAGGTTCTTTTGATTCTTTTTGCTGCATTTGATACATTTTCTTAATTCCCGCAATATTCAGACCATCATTCAAATAATCTTTTATCTCTAGCAAAACATCAATGTCTTGAAGTGAGTACAAACGGTGATTTCCTTGATTGCGTGCTGGATGGATTAATCCTTGGTCTTCATAGTAGCGAATTTGTCTAGCGGTGAGATCGGTTAGCTTCATCACAGGCCCAATTGGAAACAGCGGCATCGATCTCCGGATTTCCTTTTCACTCACGACAATTCCCCCTCAAAACATAATTATTTTTTGATGATAGTAGCATTATAATGTACGTCAGATGTTTTGTCAAATTTATGTAAGATTATCTAACATCTCTCACAAACCCATATATATCAACATTTTTACAACAAAAAAACCACGATAGAAACTACCGTGGTAAAAAAATAAAAACTTTTTTGAAAATGGATGTTACTTTTTTATAAAGAATTTTCTATTGCTCTAGTGACAGCAATTTTAACGTGTTCGTATGTTAAACCGCCTTGGACGTATAGTTGATAAGGTTCTCTAATCGGTCCGTCCGCTGTAAGTTCAAGGCTAGCTCCTTGAATAAATGTACCTGCTGCCATTATCACGTCATCTTCGTAGCCCGGCATATATGCGCCGATTGGCAAAACATGTGCATTAACTGGGGAGGCAGCTTGGATTGCTTGAGCAAAAGCAATCATTTTATCTTTGCTGTGGAAAGATACACTCTGGATTAAGTCAGTTCTTTTGGCATCCCAAAGCGGATCTGCTTCTACGCCGAATTCAGCTAACATAGCAGCAGTAAAACGAGCTCCCTTAATTGCTTGAGCAGTTACATGTGGTGCTAAGAAGAATCCTTGATACATTTCTAATAAGCTATAAAGCGATGCGCCCGCTTCTCTTCCTATCCCAGGAGTCGTCAACCGGTAGCCGCATAAATCGACTAAGGTATTTCTTCCAGCAATATAACCACCAGTTTTTGCCAAACCTCCACCCGGGTTTTTTATGAGCGATCCTGCAATAATATCTGCGCCTACTTCGGTCGGTTCTATTCGTTCCACAAATTCCCCGTAACAATTATCTACAAAAATAATGATATTGGGGTTGATGTTCTTTACAAAAGTAACCATTTCTTTTATTTTCTCTATTGTAAAAGAAGGTCGATCTGCATAGCCTCTAGAACGCTGAATACCAATCATTTTTGTGTTAGCGGATATTTTTTTAGATACTGCCGGATAATCTATTTCGCCATTTGTTAGTAGCGGTACTGCATCGTAGCCAATTTGAAAGTCTTTAAGCGAACCTTGACCTTCGCTTCTAATACCCACGATTTCTTCTAACGTATCATATGGCTCACCAGTTATATATAATAACTCATCCCCTGGTCGCAAGATTCCGAATAAAACGGTAGAAATTGCATGCGTGCCAGAAATAATTTGCGGTCTAACAAGAGCCGCTTCCGTTCTAAATACGCTTGCATACACGCGTTCTAACGTATCTCTCCCTTCGTCATCATAACCGTAACCAGTCGATGGATTAAAATGAAAATCACTTACTTTATTTTCCTGGAAAGCATCAAGCACTTTTGCTTGGTTAAACTCGGCAATTTCATCAGTTTCGTTTTGTAATGAAGCAATTTGTTGTTCGACTTTTTTTCTTATTGTTTGAATTTCAGTCATTAGTAGTTTCCTTTCTAGGTCGATAACCCTCGATTCGGTAACATGCTTTTTCTTCCATATATTCAAGCTTTGTTATCCATGCTTGTTGTTTCAGTTGCGCTAATTCCTTACCTTTTTCTTCAGATAAATCTTCTATAAAGAAAGTCCAGTTTTTCTCAATTAGTTCAATCATTCTTTGTTTTATTTCTTTAGGAGCATCTTGATCTAATGCAGAAATAAGTAAGTGCTCTGGGCGATCAGGTACGAATGTAGACGGCGCTTTGTCCATTTTATTATAGACAATTAATGTTGGAAGGTGACTCATCTCAAGTTCCTCTAGCAAGTTTATTACAGTCGTTTCATGCTGTAAGTAATCTGGGTCAGAGGCATCCACTACATGAATTAAAACATCAACATTTGCGGTTTCCTCCAACGTAGAACGAAATGCTGCGATCAAAGTTGTTGGCAAGTCTTGAATAAAACCTACTGTATCTGTTAAAAGTGCTTGAAACCCGCCTTCAAATCGAATTTTTCTTGTTGTTGGATCGAGTGTTGCAAATAATTTATCCTCTTCAAGTGTCGTCTCATTTGTTAGACGGTTGAAAATGGTTGATTTTCCCGCATTCGTATAACCGATTAAACCAAAACGAAATACGGATTGGGTGTTTCTTCTATCAATAATACGCTTGCGATGTCGCTCGACGTGTGTCAGTTGTGCTTTTATATCATGCATTTTTTCGCGGATATGACGTTTATCCATTTCTAGTTTCGACTCACCTGGACCTCTTGAACCAATTCCGCCCCCTAATTTCGAAAGCGAGGCACCTTGTCCACTAAGTCTAGGTAGTAAATATTTGTACTGAGCATAGGCGACTTGTAGTTTACCTTCTTTAGACTTAGCTCGCATCGCAAAAATATCTAAAATCAATTGTGTGCGGTCAATAATTCGGGCATCCACTATTTTAGAAATATTGCGCACTTGTGTAGCACTAAGTTCACTATTAAAAATAACGACATCCGCTTCATGCATTTCCACTAACTCTGAAAGTTCCATTAGCTTACCTGAACCTATGAAGGACGTCTGACTCACGCGTTCTAATTTTTGAATCAACTTATCCATAACTTCCCCGTTCGCCGTTTTAGCAAGGCTATGGAGTTCGCTCACGGAGTTCCAAAAAGCTTCTTCTGTTTTATTTGGCAATATGACGCCTACAAGTATTATTTTCTCCCGTTCCACAAGTACATCTCCCTTTTTCAGACAAAACTAATCGTAGCATATTTTTGGTATAAAAAAAAGACATGAAACATCGCCAAAACGAGTTTCTTGCCTTTTAAAGGAATTGCTTATTCCGCATCAGGATTCAAAGCGACATTCTTTTGCGGGGAGAAAGTTGAAATTGCGTGTTTAAATACAAGTTGTTGTTTTCCTTCGACATCTAGTAGTACGGTAAAATTGTCAAAACTTACAACGCGTCCTCTTAACTGAAAGCCATTTGTTAAAAATACTGTTGCAAGAATTTTTTCCTTACGCAATTGATTTAAGTAATAGTCCTGTAACCCTTGTCCACCTTGTTTCATAATTTCCCTCTCCAATCTCTATCTTATACTAAAAAATTCCCAAACCCCAATGTAGTTTCATTGTGCAATTGGTTGGCTAATTTCAAATACCCTTTATTTCTTACTACCAAACAGAAAAGTGTTATTTAGATGCTAAAAAGGTCTTCACTTTTTCCATTGCTTCAGTGTCAGTTGTGCTAACACCCGCTTGAATCCAGTCAATATCCATTCTATTTCTAAACCACGTTAACTGTCTTTTCGCGAAATGACGCGAGTTTTTTTGAATTAATTCTTTTGCTTCTTCAAGCGAACTATTTCCATCAAAATAAGTAAATAATTCTTTATAACCGATGCCTCGTATGGCTGGAACATCGACTAAATGTTCATTATATAGTTTCGATGCTTCTGAAACTAGTCCTTCTTCAAACATTAGCTCTACGCGCCTATTGATTCGTTCATAAAGCAACTCTCTGTCTAAATCAAGTCCTAGAAAAAGAGGTTGATATGCTTCGTTTAACGTATGATGAACTTGATATTCAGAAAAAGGTTTTCCAGTCAAATGTATCACTTCTAGAGCCCTTATGACACGCCTTTTATTATTTTCATGAATAAGTTCTGCGCTTTTTGGATCAAGTTGATCTAACATTTGCCATAAAGTCGTTTTGTCCAATTGATCTAGTTCTCTTCGGTAAGCCTTATCTTCACTTGCATTTCCAAAACCATAATCATAAAAAACAGACTGAATATATAGTCCTGTTCCACCAACTATTATTGGAAGTTTTCCTCTATTATGTATGGATTCAATTAAGCCCCTTGTTTCTGCTTGGAATTTTGCTGCTGTAAAAGGAACAGCTGGGTCAGTTACATCAATTAGATAATGTTTTATCCCACCCATTTCTTCTGGTGTGATTTTTGCAGTACCAATATCTAATCCGCGATATACTTGCATAGAGTCGCCGCTAATAATTTCTCCATCAAAATTCTTCGCTAAGGTAATACTAAGACTTGTTTTACCGACAGCAGTTGGGCCAACGATGACGATAACAGGAATCTTACTCAAAAAAAAACCTCCTTTTCGCCTGTAATCAATGTACCATGAAAATGGTTTCTTGAAAATAGCGAAAATGATTTTTTTCATAAAAAAAGCGCAAATCTGGAAGAAATGCGCTCTTTTTAAGATTCTTTTATCTATCATGCCAATCTGCTGGTTCTCTGGCATCATTAATTTGGATATTTAATTCTTCTATATAAGTTTGTTTTACATCGTCGCTCCAGTGGAATTGTTTGGCCATTTCATCTACAACAGCGTCTTTCCATTCAAGTAAATATGGCATATCAAACAGCAAGTAACCTGTACGGCGTAACAAGAAATCAATCGGCGTTGTTACGGCTTCATGTTGAATCGAATAGCGAAGTTCTGCATAAAGGCTATTTGGTAGAGTAGTTTCATTTTGGTCTTTGTGTTCTTGCGCGTAGGTAAATAATTGATCAATATTACTACCAAACCGTTTAGCAATTTCTCGCCCTTCTTCTAGCGTCCAACCGAAACGATTATTTCCTTCTTTCGCTTTTTTCGAAAGGAATGATTCTAATTGTTCTGAACCACCAATGTCTCCTCCTGAGATAGGTAAATGTTTTGTTTGAACTGTTTTATATTTTTTACCAGTTTCTTTGGACAATGTTTTGGATACATCGTCTAGTAATTTTTCAGCCATTTTGCGGTAGCCTGTTAATTTACCACCAGCCATTGTGATTAAGCCACTTTCAGAGAACCAAACTTCATCTTTTCGAGAAATTTCAGAAGGATCTTTTCCTTCTTCGTAAATAAGCGGACGCACGCCAGCCCAGCTTGATTCAATGTCTTTTTCGCTAATATGCACATCTGGGAACATATAGTTGATCGCTTTAATAACATAATTATGGTCAGACTCGAGTGCTTTTGGATTAATTACTGCTTCATCATAAACTGTATCCGTTGTACCAACATACACTTTTTTATCACGAGGGATAGCAAAAACCATTCGACCATCTGGTGTATCGAAATAAACCGCTTGTTCCATTGGGAATTTTTGTTTATCGATAACTAAATGAATACCTTTTGTTAAGCGAAGGTGTTTATTATTTGTAGCATAGTCGAGTTTTCTTACTTTATCTACCCATGGTCCAGCTGCATTAATTACGCGATGTCCTTTAATATCATAAGCTTTTCCAGTTAGACGGTCTGTTACAGTCACGCCGACCACTTGTTTTTTATCATCATATAAGAAGTGTTCTGCTTTCGTATAATTAATTGCGTTTGCGCCAAGTTCAACGGCTTTTTTCATTACTTCAATCGTTAATCTGGCATCATCGGTCCGGTATTCTACATAATAACCAGAACCTTTCAAACCATCTTTTTTAACAAATGGGTTTTTCGCTAATGTTTCTTTGGCGCTTAAAATCTTGCGACGTTCATTTTTCTTTACGCCTGCTAAATAGTCATATAAACGAATACCAAAGGAAGCTGTTGTTTTACCCATATTTCCACCTTTATGGAATGGCAACATCATCCATTCTGGAGTCGTAACGTGTGGACCATTTTCATAAACGATAGCGCGTTCTTTCCCAAGGTCTGCTACTTCTTTAATTTCAAATTGTTGTAGGTAACGTAAGCCACCGTGGACTAATTTCGTGGAGCGACTTGAAGTTCCGCTTGCGAAGTCACCCATTTCTACTAGCGCCACACTCATACCTCTGGAAGTTGCATCTAATGCGATTCCTGCTCCAGTAATACCGCCACCAACAATGACTAAATCAAATTTTTCTTCTTGTAAATTTCTTTCAATGATTTCTCTATCAAAAGCTGAGAATAATTGTACCATTTTGTTTGCCCCCTTCAAATTGTTTACGTCTGATTTATGCCTTCTTGCTACTTTTCCACTATTCCAATGAACTGAAACGCTTTAAGTTATAAAAAAACAAAAAAAGAGACTGCAAATGAAGGCGATTGCGCTCGCCTTTTGCAGTCTCTCCGAATCTCAGACAATTTAATTATTAACTTACTTCGATTATAGCTTGTAATCTTTTAGAATGAAAGCGTTTTGCTCAGCGACTTGTTTTACTCTCTTTAATTGCTACAGCTCTTTCCGGAAAATCAGTCATAATTCCTTTTGCATGAATATCTATAAAATGAGTTATGTCCGCTTCTTTATTCACTGTCCAAAAACGCGCTGGAATGTGTTGGAGAATTGGGTTGTTTTCCGATTTTATTGGCGGATGAACCGCGTCTAACTGAATTTTTTCATGTAGGGGAAGCACTTTGTCTAAATTGCCATGTGTGATAAGCGCTAACCTTGCTCCACTATCTAGTTCTCTAAGGCGAATCAGTGTATCAGGATTAAAAGAAGAATACATCCGCTCAACATTCGGAAACTGACTAGCTAATTCTAACACTTTTTTCTCAATACCTTCATATTCAAAGACGTCTGTTTTTAATTCAATATTGAGGCTTACTCCAGTGTGATTAACTAATTTAAATACTTCTTCTAAAGTAGGAACGCGAACTTTTCTAAATAAGTGTTTGGCGGTATATAATTTTTTCACCTCAAGCAATGTAAAATCTTTTAAAAATCCTGTCCCATTAGTCGTTCTGTCCACACGTTCGTCATGCATTACGATTAATTCTCCAGATTTTAGTACATGTATGTCTAATTCTATCCCATCTGCACCTATTTCTATAGCTTTTTTCATAGCCGACAATGTGTTTTCAGGATGTGTGCCACTACTTCCTCTATGAGCATAAATCTCTGTCAAATCGCTTCCCCCCAAACTATTTACTTATAATTACTATAACAAAAATAAGTAAATATACTCAAATTTTTAAAATCCATATATAATTTCAGCTTTTTAAATTACTTCTTGTTTTATCTATGGTATTATAGTATGGAGCTAAAAACAGATGGCTTTACTATCTCTGTCTAAGTTTACACACATATATTTATCACAAATAGGAGATGTTAATTTGAAAAGGACTACTCGCTACAGTAGAAAATATGTTCCGAGTATTGATGGACTTCGAGCACTCGCTGTTATCGCTGTAATTGCCTACCATCTGAACTTCAGTTGGGCTAAAGGTGGATTCATCGGCGTAGACATATTTTTCGTCTTATCTGGTTATTTAATTACGAACATTTTATTAACACAATGGGAAAAAAATCAATCACTGCAGTTAAAGCAATTTTGGCTCAGACGTTTTCGACGGCTTATTCCAGCTGTTTACGTGATGATTGTAGTAGTTGTGATTTATTCCGTGTTTTTCCATCCTGAAATTTTAAAAAACTTACGTGGTGACGCCATTGCTTCATTCTTTTATGTAAGTAATTGGTGGTTTATTTTCCATAATGTATCTTATTTCGATTCATTTGGACTCCCATCACCATTAAAAAACTTATGGTCTCTTGCAATTGAAGAACAATTTTATATGGTTTGGCCTTTGTTTTTACTTGTATTCCTCAAGTGGGTTAAAAATCCTAAATTACTTTTAAAAATCGTTGTAGGATTAGGTCTTCTTTCTGCGATTTTAATGACTGTGTTATATGTCCCGGGAACTGATCCGAGTCGAGTTTATTATGGAACAGATACAAGAGCATTTGATTTACTAGCTGGTTGTGCACTCGCTTTTGTTTGGCCTTTTAACCGACTTAGCCCAGTTGTACCGAAGAAAAGTAAGGCTGCTCTTAATATTGCTGGAACAATTAGTATTCTTTTCTTCCTATTATTTACAGCGTTTGTTAGTGAATACCAACCATTTTTATACCGCGGTGGTTTGCTGTTAGTTGCCATTCTTGGCGTTATCATGATTGCAACTATCTCCCACCCCGCCTCTTATTTAAGCAGAATTTTTAGTTTTAAGCCGCTTAGATGGATTGGGACACGTTCCTATGGTATTTATTTATGGCACTATCCAATTATTACTTTGACTACACCTGTTTTAGAAATCACACAGCCCAATATTTGGCGCGCTATCTTACAAGTTGCCGCAACATTTATTATCGCCGAATTATCGTTTCGTTTCATTGAAACACCGATTCGCAAAAACGGCTTCATTAATTATTTCAAAGGATTCAAAGATAAAAATTATTTTGTCTTGAAAAATAAACCGGTTGGCAAATGGCTTAGTATTGCTGGCCTTGTAGCTGTTTTAGCAGTGTTTGCGCTTGGGATGACAAATGTTCTTTCTGTAAATACAAACGCTGAAAAACAACAAACATCCGTTAAAACAACAACATCCACAAAAGATACTGAGAAAGAAACCAAGAAAGAAGCAGAAGAAAAAGAGAAAGAAAAAACAACAACGGATACAGAGAAAAAGAAAGAACCCGAAACAAATAAAGCTGCGGGACAAAATGATCCAACCCAACCAGATAACAAAGATAAAGCTGCAACTCCAACCCCTACAATTACTCAAACGGTAGCTATTGGTGATTCGGTAATGCTTGACATCGAACCATACTTAAAAGAAGCAGTTCCTAATGTGACAATTGATGGTCTAGTTGGCCGACAATTGCGCGATGCTATAAATACTGCAACTGGTTATAAGAAGTTTAATAGCGAAAACAGCTCAGTAATATTAGAACTTGGCACAAACGGTCCTTTCACTGAAGATCAACTCAATACACTATTAGACCAATTCGATAAAGCAACTATTTATCTAGTCAACACACGTGTTCCTAGAGGATGGCAAAATGAAGTAAACAAGAGCATTGCTAACGCAGCCTCACGTTCGAACGTGACTGTCGTTGATTGGTATTCAAGATCAAGTGGCCAGTCGCAATACTTCGCTCCTGATGGTGTTCATTTAACTAAATCTGGTGCTCAAGCCTATGTCGCGATGTTAACAAGTGTAATGAAAAAATAGTAAGCTGCCCTAATCCGGGCAGCTTTTTTTGTTTACTATATTTAAATCTTGTCTATTGATAGCCAAAAAAACTACCCGTTCACTAATTAAACGGGTAGTTTTTGTATATTATTTTTTACGAGCAATTAGAACGCCTAATCCTAAAACTAAGAATCCTACTGCTACTCCAGTTACAGGTAAAGAATCACCTGTTTTTGGTAAACTTGCTTTGCTGGCTGTTACTAATGTTGAGTTGCCAGAGTTAGCTTTTTTACTTGCTTTCGGAGTAGAAGAACTTGTATCTTCTGATGTTGAATTAGCTGGGTCAGTTGAGTCCATTGAATCCGTTGAGTCAACGGATGTTCCAGGATCTTCTGCTGGTGCTGGATCGTTTGATGGATCAGGGTCAGATGCAGGATCTGGTGTCGGCGTTGGATCCGGCGTTGGTGTAGGCGTTGGATCTGGCGCCGGTGTTGGATCTACAACTTTAACAGTAACTTTAAGTGGTGTTGCTTTTTGTTTCGCTGTTCCTGCATTTAGTGTAACTGTATATTCACCAGCTGTTGTTAAATCAACAACTGTATCAAAGTCTGTCGTAATCGCAGCACTATTATTCGTTACAGCATTAATATCCGCTAAAAATTCAGCTTCTGTTTTTGCGTCATTCATATTGTAACTAACTTCTGTTTCTGCGGTAATCACTGTTTGTTCTACGATAGTAACGGTTACTTGTACTGGATCAGCCGTTAAACCAGCTGAATTAGATGCATTTAAAGTAACTGTATAAGTTCCTGGTGTGGAGAAATCTACTTTATCTGCAAAGTCGCTTGTAATTGTTCCACCATTGGCACTTGCATTAATATCTTTTAAGAATTGTTCTGGTGTAACAGTTTGTCCTTGCGTATAAGATACATTATCGTCTGCTTCAATACTTACGGAATGATCGACGTTATATAATCCACCAGAAAGATTTCCAGTTATATCATATTTTCCATTAGCTAAATTTGGTGGTGTTGCGATGTTACTTCCATCAAACATAGCAACCATGTATAACATTTCCATACTATCATAGTTTTCTTTGGAAAAATTCTTTAGTGTGACACCTTCTTGTGTGATGGAAGTTTTATCATCTGTGAATTCATAACCACCATCTACTTCAATCATTAAATTAGCAGGATCTGTATCGAATTGTAAAATGGTTCCATCGTAGTTATAAATCGTTTGTTTTTCCAAAATTTTAAATGGAATAAATAGCGTTTGTTCTGCTTCATTAAATGTTAGCTCGCTACTTTTAAGATTCTTGCTTGCTTCATCTTCAAATCTTTGGTAATTGGCAGTTAAATTTTTTAATTTTGGAAAATCTGCAATTCCTCTGAAATCGTCAATTTGACAGCCTATAGCTAGTAAAGTTGTTAAATTAGGAAGGCTTTTTAATGAACTAATATTGGTTATTTGCTTATTATAACTTATATTAAGAACTTCCAAATTGGGGATCTCATTAATTTTAGTAAGCACCGAATTGTCATAATTTGATTCGTATAAATTTAAAGTTGTTAAATTAGTCATATTATTTAGGTTAGGGATTTTATCTGAGGTAACGTTAGGACCCATGATACTTAAATCTTCAAGTTGAGAAAATTTTGTTACCATGTCATAGGATATATTCAGATTACGGAATGATAGTCTAGTAAGATTCTTTGCATATTCTAAACCAGTTAAATCAGTGATTCCCCCATCCAATGAAACATTATTTAGCCTGCTCATTTCTTCCTCTGTAATATCAGCAGTAGCGGGTTTCATCATATGACCGTTTAATTGTTTTTTTAGTTCTGGATCTGGAATATTTACTACATCTTGACTTGCTTGTAATCCTTGTTCTTCTGCAGCAAAACTAGGTAAAGAAACTTGAGATAGTGGTACCATAACCATGACACTACAAATCCCGACTTTCATGATTTTAGATTTAATCGACATACGCTGTTGTTCCTCTCTGTACTTAGATTAATTACAAATGTAATCGTCTAAAACGGCTGTCTGCTCGTCTTAACAATGTAAATTATAGTCCGGTATAGACCAAATACCAATGGACAAATTGTGAACATTCTACGATATATTAATCATATACTTAAGAAAGAATTATTCTAATTAAGAGAAATGGCTTAGTAATGAGCCTTTGAACAGTATTTTATTAAGTAGTAAACGAATAATAAAATATGGCGAAAATATGTCATTTTCGTAGAATACGCTTTCAAAAAAATAATTACATCCCGCGAAAGGTCTCTACTAAGAAAAAAACTCCCTATTCACATAGAGAGATTTTTCCGTTTATTCACCAAAGACATTTTTCCATTCGCTTCTTTTCGCTAAGAATTCTTCTGCAAGCTCTTTGGCACCTTCTAAACTATGACTCGCTGCCCAACCGCATTGTACTTCATTGCATGCTGGAACCGAATCTGCGGCTAATACATCCGTTAAAGTAGTAGCTAAAATTTCTAAAGCGTCATCATAATCATTATGGTTGATAAATGACATATAAAAACCAGTCTGACAGCCCATTGGACTAATATCGACTAATTTATCAGTATGGTTTCTGGCAAGTTCAGCCATCAAGTGTTCTAGAGAGTGCAGTGCAGGCATTTCCATATGTTCTTTATTCGGTTGCTTAAAGCGAACATCATACTTATAAATCTCATCCCCATGCACACCAACTTTTGTTCCAGCAAGTCTAACAAAAGGCGCTTTTACTTTGGTGTGATCTAAATTAAAACTTTCTACGTTCATTTTTTCTGCCATCATTGTACCCTCCTTTTATTCTTAGTTATTATATCAAAAAAAAGAATCCTTGCATATTTCTATGCGAGGATTCTTACTTTTATTCGTCTTTAGCATCTGTTGTATCTTTTATTTCTGGTATATCTAGCCAGATAGAAGTTGGTTCACCTTCCATCGTTTCATCTAATACGAAAGAGCCATTAGAATAACGATCCGTTACACGAAGGTTTGCTACATCTATTTCTACAATTTGTTCTCTGTTAGTTTCAATAAACAAGTGGTCTTTACTATCAGCAAGCGTCAGACCGATGAAACGATGCGGATTACTTTTCAGTTCGCGAAGCATTAGTAAGCCACGTTTTGCTCTTGAAATTGGTTCAAATTCACTTGCTTTCATTTGTTTCAAGGAGCCGCGTTGTGTGGCTAATAAGATATGTTTGTTATCATTCGGTGTAAGGACCACTCCACCTATAACCACGTCACCTTGTTTCAGATTGATTGCTTTAACACCCGCAGTTCTAGCGCCTGATTCAGGAATTTCAGCGATTGGATAACGTAATCCATAACCATTTTTAGTAGCTAGAAAAATATCTTCGGTTCCATCAATTAAATATACATTCAAAAGTTCATCTTCTTTTAACTTAATGGCCATCATTGATTTAGAATAACGCTGCGGTTTGTAGTTTGTAATAGCCGATTGTTTTGTCATGCCGTTTTTGGTGACAAATAAAAATCGTTTTTGTTCTGTAAAGGAATCGATAGCGATAACAGAACGAATTTCTTCCCCTGCAGATAAATCACTAGCTAAGTGACTAACGTGATCGCCAAGGTTTTTCCAGCGAATATCAGGTAGTTCGTGTACTGGTCGATAAATGAAATTCCCTTTATTTGTAAATAATAATAACGAATCAAGAGAATTCATTTTTTGAATGAAGATCGCATGGTCTGCTTCCTTCATCGCTAACTCTGCGCCATTTGAAGCCGCATAAGAACGCTGACTTGTGCGTTTAACATAGCCTTCTTTTGTTACAGAAACAATCACATCTTCATTAGCCACAAGTACTTCTGTGTCAATTTTGATTTCTGTAATTTCAGCTTGTACTTCTGTCCGACGAGCGGTTTTGTATTTTTTCTTAATATCAGCTAATTCCGATTTTAAGACTGCAACAAGTTCTGCTTCGTCGCCAAGGATTTTCTCTAAAATACTAATTTGTTCTGCAAGTTCTTTTGCTTCACTTTGAAGTTCGTGAATATCTGTATTCGTTAAACGATAAAGTTGCAAGGATACAATTGCTTCAGCTTGTTTTTCACTGAAATCGTATGTTGTTTGCAAGTTTAATTTCGCATCACGTTTATCTTTAGAACCACGAATTAATTTAATCACTTCATCTAAAATAGAAAGAGCTTTGATTAAGCCTTCTAAAATATGTTGGCGAGCGCGCGCTTTTCTAATGTCATATTCTGAACGTTTAGTGATAATTTCTTTTTGGTGTTCGATATAAGCATCAAGCATCGGGATAATTCCCATTAATTCCGGACGCTTATTATGAATTGCAACCATATTAAAATTATAACTTACTTGTAAATCTGTATTTTTAAAGAGGTAATTCAGTACGCCTTCCGCATTTGCATCTTTTTTAAGTTCTACGGCAATACGCAGTCCAGTGCGGTCAGTTTCATCGCGCACTTCTGAAATCCCTTCAATTTTTTTCTCAATACGAAGTTCGTCCATTCGCTTAACTAAATTGGCTTTATTTACTTCATATGGAATTTCATGAATGGTAATTTGCTTCCTACCGCCACGAATATCTTCAATCTCTGTTTTAGAACGAACAACTACGCGGCCTTTTCCTGTTTCATAAGCTTTACGAATTCCGTCAATGCCTTGAATAATTCCACCAGTTGGGAAATCGGGTCCTTTGACAATTTTCATAATATCTTCTGTTGTCGAAAATGGCTTATCAAGACGTTTAATTACAGCTTCAATAATTTCAGTTAAATTGTGTGGCGGGATATCGGTTGCGTATCCGGCCGAAATACCAGTTGAACCATTTACCAAAAGGTTAGGAAAACGCGCTGGTAAAACAGTTGGCTCACTAGAAGTATCATCAAAGTTCGGGATAAAATCGACTGTTTCTTTTTCAATATCACGTAGTAGTTCAGCTGATATTGGAGAAAGACGTGCTTCGGTATAACGCATTGCAGCTGGTGGATCACCGTCAACACTACCGTTATTTCCGTGCATTTCGATAAGCATATTGCGTACTTTCCAGTCTTGACTCATCCGTACCATCGCTTCATAAACGGAAGAATCACCATGCGGATGGTAATTACCGATAACGTTTCCGACTGTTTTAGCAGATTTACGGAAACCTTTTTCAGCTGTATTTCCTTCGACATTCATTGCAAATAAAATCCGGCGTTGTACGGGTTTTAGTCCGTCTCGCACGTCTGGAAGCGCACGTTCTTGAATAATATATTTACTATATCTACCAAAACGGTCGCCCATAACTTCTTCAAGTGCTAAGTCTTGGATATGTTGTTCTGGATTACTCAAATGTCTTTCGCCTCCTCAACCATCATGTTTTCATTTTCTAAAATGTTTTGATTATCTTCCATAGAAAACTCGACATGCTTTTCAATCCACTGACGTCTTGGTTCTACTTTGTCGCCCATCAGTGTTGCTACGCGTCTTTCTGCGCGTGCGGAATCATCTACGCGCACACGAATTAACGTACGTGTATCTGGGTTCATTGTTGTTTCCCAAAGTTGGTCTGCATTCATTTCCCCAAGACCTTTGTACCGTTGAATCATATAACCTTTACCGATTTTTTGAATAGCTGAATCTAATTCTTCGTCTGTCCAGGCATATTCAATCACTTCTTTTTTACCAGAACCACGGCTTACTTTGTAAAGTGGTGGTAAGGCAATAAAGACTTTTCCTGCTTCCACAAGAGGTCGCATATAACGGTAGAAAAATGTTAATAATAGTACTTGAATGTGGGCACCATCCGTATCAGCATCTGTCATGATAACTACTTTGTCATAGTTACAGTCCTCAACATCAAACTCAGTACCAACTCCGGCACCAACTGTATGAATAATGGTACTAATTTCTTCGTTTTTTAGAATATCTTGTAATTTTGCTTTTTCGGTATTAATTACTTTTCCTCGAAGTGGCAAAATTGCTTGGAAACGGCGGTCACGACCTTGTTTGGCAGATCCACCAGCCGAGTCTCCTTCGACAAGATACAGTTCATTTTTGTTAGGATTTCTTGATTGTGCTGGTGTCAATTTTCCAGAAAGAAGTGTTTCTGAACGTTTCTTTTTCTTGCCATTACGTGTTTCTTCACGGGCTTTTCTGGCTGCTTCTCTTGCTTCTCTTGCTTTAACTGCCTTTTTAACTAGAAGAGAGCTTGTTTCTGGGTTTTCAGCAAGGAAGTAAGCTAAATGTTCCGCCACAACTGCATCAACTGCTTGACGCGCTTCCTGTGTCCCTAGCTTCTCTTTTGTTTGACCTTCAAATTGAAGAATTTTTTCTGGTACGCGAATAGAAAGTACAGCGGATAAGCCTTCGCGAATATCGCTACCTTCAAGATTTTTATCTTTTTCTTTGAGTAAGTTTACCCGACGAGCGTAGTCATTGAAAATACGTGTCATCGCAGCTTTCATTCCAGACTCATGCGAACCTGCTCCACGAGTTCGAACGTTATTAACAAAACTCAAGATATTTTCAGAGTAGCCATCATTGAATTGGAACGCCATTTCTACTTCAATGGTCGCATTTTCTCCTTCAAAACTGACTACTGGGTGAAGTACATCTTTTCCTTCATTAATATATTCAACAAAGTTCTTCACACCTTCTTCAAAGTGGAAAGACTCTGCCATACCAACACGTTCATCGACTAATTGAATTAGCATGCCTTTAAGAAGAAATGCCGATTCTCTTAAACGTTCGGATAATGTTTCATAATTAAAGGAAGTTGTTGGGAAAATGGCTGGATCTGGTTTAAAGCGAATCGTAGTACCAGTGGCTTTAGATTTGCCGATTTTTTTAAGTGTTCCATCTGGTTTCCCGCCATCTTTAAATTTTTGCTGATATGTTGCGCCGTCACGATTGATTGTAACAACTAGCCATTCAGAAAGTGCATTTACAACAGAAGACCCTACGCCGTGAAGTCCTCCACTTGTTTTATAGCCACCTTCTTGGCCAAACTTACCGCCAGCATGAAGAACGGTCAAAATAACTTCTACCGTAGATTTACCAGTTTTATGCATTCCAACTGGCATTCCGCGGCCTTCATCGCTAACACTAACGCTACCATCATCATGAAGCGTCACAACTATCTTTTTACCAAATCCTGCAAGGGTCTCATCGACCGAGTTATCTACTATCTCATATACTAAATGGTGCAGCCCGCGTACATCAGTTGAGCCAATATACATCGCTGGGCGTTTCCGGACCGCTTCCAGTCCTTCAAGCACCTGAATAGAATCATCATTATACTCATTCCGATTCATATTTCAAAACTCCCTTCATTCCATCAATCTGCAACTTTACGTTGTTCTTCGCTTAAAACCACCTTATCAGAATAGCATTAACCAGCTAATTAATAAAGTGATAGTTTGGTGACAAATTCTTTTTCATAAAAAAACAGGCTCTGCTATAAGAACCTGCTTCCTTCAAAAATGGTTGTTAGTAATCCATTTCTTGATAAGCAACCTTAATGCAATAATCCATGACAGTAGAATATCCTTTTTCTGTCAAAAAATCAAATGCTTCCTGATTAACAATGCCAAGTTGTGCCCAAAACACGTCTGCGTCTATTTGGTCGAATTCCCGCGCTATGTCTGGTAAAAATTCCGAGCGACGGAAGACATTCACAATATCAACGTGTTCTTTAATGTCAGTTAATCTCTTTACAGCTTTTTCTCCAAGAATTTCGTTTGCATTAGGATTTACTGGAATAATTTTATACCCAGCTTGTTGCATGATTTGGCTTACTCGGTAACTTGTGCGGTCTGGTTTATCACTCAAACCAACGACTGCGATTACTTTTGCTTCTCTTAAAATATGCGCTACTTCCTCTTTTGTTGGATTTTGCATTAGTCTAATCGCCCCCTACTATTCTTTCTAATCATAAGCTATTTTTGCGGTTTTTTCAACTTTTCATCGTGTTTTATCAGAACAATTTAGCCAAAAATCTTTTTTTTATGCTATAATTCTTTATGGAAAACATCATTTCTTCTTGAGGGGTTTAAAAATGACTATTAATTTAATTCTGCTTTCTTTGTTAGCTTATGTAATCGGTTCAATACCTTCTGGCTTATGGATCGGTAAAATTTTTTACAAAAAAGATATTCGTGATTTTGGTAGCGGAAATTTAGGAGCTACAAACTCCTTCCGTGTTTTAGGGGTAAAAGCGGGCAGTATTGTTACAGTGATGGATATTTTAAAAGGTACTGTCGCAACATTACTTCCATTCTTTTTCCAACTAAATGTTAATCATCATTTCTGGTTACTTACGGGAGCATTTGCGATTATCGGACATAGTTTCCCGCTTTTCGCAGGATTCAGAGGTGGGAAAGCAGTTGCTACTTCAGCTGGTGTTATCCTTGCTTATGCACCACTTTTGTTTGTAGCAGCACTAGTCGTTTTCTTATTAACATTAAAAATCAGCAAATATGTGTCGCTTAGTTCAATGATTGGAGCACTTGCAGCATTAATTATTTCTTTTTTCATGGGAGACTGGATTTTAATTATCCTCGTTGCTTGCATCGCTCTCTTTGTTATTTGGCGCCACCGAGCAAATATTACGCGCATTCGAAACGGCGAAGAACCAAAAATAAAATGGATGTAATAAAAACCCAGCAGAGTTATTTAGCTCTGCTGGGTTTTTGTTTTAACCAATAGTAATTTTATATTCAGAAGCGAAAACTGCTTCTGGTTCTAGATGTTCAATACCTGCTTTATCTCGAAGCTCAACAGATTTTCCAGCACCATCTGCAATTCCGTACCAAGGTTCGATACATAAGAAAGGCGTTCCTGCTTTTGCTGTCCAAACCCCAACAAACGGGAACTCTGGAAATGACACTTTTACAAAATGTGGAGTTTTGTCTGATTTAATCGTAATTTCTTTTTGCTTTAATGCTTCAAAAATCAGTGCATCATTATTAAATAAATCATAGCTTAATGGCAAATATCTTGCTGGTTCATTGACAACTTTTTCAATTTCCCCACTGCGATAAGGGCCTTCCAGACAAAGTGTTTCGAGGTTCTCTTCTGTTCCAAAATCCAAATAATAATCTTCAAATGTAGTTCCGTCAGTAAGTGGTAAATTAAAGGCTGGATGCGCACCGATGGAAAAATAGATGCGCTTATTGTCTGTATTTTCCACTTCATAAGAAACCGCAACTGAATCTTTTTCTATTGTATAAATAATCGATAATTTAAATTTATACGGATAAATCGTTAATGAATCTTCATCCGCGTCGAGTTCAAAACGTACAGAGTTTTCTGTGTGCTCCACTACTTTAAAATCACGATCACGCGCAAAGCCATGTTGACCTAAGTGATACGGGTTACCATCTACAAAATAAGTATCCTCAACAAGTCTACCTACCGTCGGAAATAAAACCGGAGAATGGCGCCCCCAAAAGGCACTATCTGCATTCCATAAATACTCTAACTTAGTATCTTTGTGGAAAATTCGCGTTAATTCAGCACCAGCTTCTTTCATTTCTACAAGTAGTAATTCATTTTCTAGTTTAATCATTGTTATTTCTCCTCCAAATGAAACCGCTCGATTTGTTCAAAGGCTTTTTCTTTTTTTAGTACAACGAGTTGCATCTCGCCAAACAAATCATAATGCGGAAAGTTTTTTCGACGGTTATCAATCCAATCTGGCGCTAAACCATATTGTTTTCCCCATTCTTGCAGTTTTTTCAAATCGACACATGCAACCTTGGTTACTGTTTTTGAATCAGGAAAACGATCATCTAGCCAGTAATGCGTAATAATCGCAATCTCGCCACGAGCTGCTTTTTCTTTCCATAATTCCATTTCATCGCGTTTTACACCAAAAGCCATTTTTCATCACTACCAGTCTTATTTATTCTAAAGCTTTTAGATAGGCTTCATGCCAATTCGGGAAAGTTCTTCTTAACGAAACAGGCCGAAAATCTTCTTTTGTTACACAAACATGCTCTGTTTCTCCAGTTATTGCTACTTCATTTGTTTCTTCATAGCAAATTTCATAACCATAAGTAACACGAAGTCCATCATACCCTTTTATCCATGTTTTTACAACTGCTTTCTGTCCGTAGCGCAGCGGTTTTCCGTAATGAATATGCACATCTAATACCGGAGAAAGGTACCCCGCTTCTTCCATATCAAAATAACGAAAACCTAATTGTTCAATTAATCTTGTTCGACCAATTTCCATCCAAACAAGGTAATTATTATGATAAACAACCCCCATTTGATCTGTTTCCGCATAGCGTACTTCAATGGTTGTTTCAGCAATTTCCATTCTAAATTCCTCCAGTCACAACTACTTCTTCCTTCTTATTTTACCAAAGCAATTAAAAAAAAGCTCTCCCTGAATATTTTCAGAGAAAGCTTTTTTGGTTTTTTAGTTATTTTTAAGTTTTTCAAGTTCTACTAGGAATTTATCATTGAGTACACGGATAAATGTACCTTTCATTCCTAATGAGCGAGAATCAATAACGCCTGCACTTTCTAATTTACGAAGCGCATTAACGATTACAGAGCGTGTAATGCCGACACGGTCTGCGATTTTAGAGGCAACAAGAAGGCCTTCTTTACCATTTAATTCATCAAAAATATGCTCAATAGCTTCTAATTCACTGTAAGAAAGAGAGCTAATTGCCATTTGTACAACTGCACGGCTACGAGCTTCTTCTTCAATTTCTTCTGCTTTTTCATGTAGGATTTCCATACCAACAACTGTTCCGCCGTATTCAGCTAATAACAAATCATCGTCTGTGAAATTGCTTTCTAAGCGAGATAAGATAAGTGTTCCAAGGCGTTCGCCACCACCAACGATAGGTACGATAGTTGTTAAACCTTTAGTAAACAAATCACTGTTTTCGATTGGAAAAGCAGTATATTGACTTGATACTTCTAAGTTAGAAGAAGTTTCACCAACGTTAAATAAACTTTGAGTATATTCTTCTGGGAATTGGCGTTCTGTAAGCATTTGTTTCATGCGGTCGTTTTCGATTGGTAATGCTTCAGAATAACCAAGTAATTTACCTTTACGGCTTACGATATACGTATTTGCTTCAATTACGTCTGTTAAAGTATCAGCCATTTCTTTAAAGTTTACTGTTTTACCTGCAGCGTTTTGTAACATAGCATTAATTTTTCTTGTTTTTTCTAATAAAGTCATTATTAGATCCTCCTAGTATTTTATAAAATAAATTGTGTTAAGTCTTTATTCGTCATTATTGGCGCAAGTTTTTCATTAACATAGTTTTCTGTTACTTTGATGGATTCCATATTAATTTCAGGTGCTTCAAAAAGTAAATCCTCTAGTAATTTTTCTAAAATGGTATGAAGTCTTCTTGCTCCGATATTATCTGAATCTTGATTAACTTGGAATGCAATCTCAGCGATTCTTTCTACAGCTTCTTTTGTAAAAATCAAGTCTATTCCTTCTGTTTTGAGTAAAGCTTTGTATTGTTTAATTAGCGCATTGTCTGGTTCTGTTAAGATTTTGTAGAAATCTTCTTGTGTTAACTTATCCAGCTCAATTCTAATTGGAAAACGACCTTGAAGCTCTGGAATTAAATCACTTGGTTTAGACATATGAAAAGCTCCAGCGGCAATGAATAAAATGTACTCCGTGTTGACTGTACCATATTTGGTAGAAATTTGCGACCCCTCAACGATTGGAAGAATGTCTCTTTGAACACCTTCACGGGAAACTTGCGCATTTCCGCCGCCTTCTTTACTAGCGATTTTATCAATTTCATCAATGAAAATCATACCCATTTGCTCTGCGCGATGAATTCCTTCTGCTGCGAGTTCATCTGAATCAATCAATTTAGATGCTTCATCCTCAAAAAGAATTTTCTTCGCTTCACGAACGGTTACTTTGCGTTTTTTCTTCTTCGCTGGGAACATACCTGAAAGAGCATCTTGCATGCCGCTCATTTGGTCCATTCCAGTTCCACGCATCATATCAAACATCGGGTTTTGTTGCTCTTTTACTTCAACTGTTACTATTTCATCATCAAGCTCTCCGTTTTGAAGGCGCCATTCAATTTGGCTTCGTTTATTCTTTAATTCTTGGTCTACTTCTTCCTCAGCAGGTTCATCAGGTTGATTCATACTGCCAAAAAGCGCCTCTAGTGGATTTTGTGATGTTATTTGCTTTTTCTTTTGACTTGGTGCTAGTAATTTAATTAGTCGTTTTTCGGCATTTTTTTCAGCTTTCACACGTACTAATTGCATTTTTTCTTCTTTTACTAAACGTACTGACACTTCAACTAAATCGCGAACCATTGATTCCACGTCGCGTCCAACGTAGCCGACTTCAGTAAATTTAGTAGCCTCTACTTTTGAAAAAGGTGCGCGAACGATTTTTGCAATTCGGCGTGCAATTTCTGTTTTACCTACCCCAGTTGGGCCAATCATCAGAATATTTTTTGGAATAATTTCATCTCGGATAGATTCATCCATCAGTTGTCTACGATAGCGGTTTCTTAGTGCTACAGCAACTGATTTTTTCGCTCCGGTTTGTCCAATAATATATTGATCCAGTTTTTCGACAATTTGCTTTGGTGTCAACTGGTTCATTAACGTTAAATTTGTCAAATTAACCACTCCTTCAAAGCTCTTCTACTGTAATATGGTCATTCGTAAACACACAAATTTCAGAAGCGATTTCCAGTGCATGACGAGCTATGTCTTTAGCTTCCATTTGTCCGCCATTATGTCTTTTTAACGCTCTACCAGCAGCTAGAGCATAGTTACCACCAGAACCGATTGCTAAAATACCATCATCTGGTTCAATAACTTCACCTGTTCCAGAAACTAACAACAATGTATCTTTGTCCATTACAATCAACATCGCTTCTAATTTACGTAGTACACTGTCACTTCGCCATTGTTGCGCGAGTTCCACAGCAGCTCTTTCTAAGTTTCCATTATATTCATTTAATTTTGCTTCGAATTTTTCAAATAAAGTAAAGGCATCTGCAACGGATCCAGCAAAACCAGCTATTACCTTATCATGAAAAAGGCGGCGAACTTTTTTGGCAGTGTGTTTCATTACTACCGATTCCCCGAGCGTGACTTGACCGTCCCCAGCCATCGCAGCTTTACCATCGTGCTGCACAGCAAAAATTGTAGTAGCATGTAATTCCATTTTCCTTAACCTCCTCCAAATTTAAGCTCTCGGATGATGTTTCATATAAGTAGATTTTAAATGTTCTTTTGTCACGTGCGTATATATCTGGGTGGATGATAAGCTAGCATGTCCAAGCAACTCCTGCACCGTCCTCATATCCGCACCGTTGTTAAGTAAGTCCGTTGCAAAGGTGTGGCGTAGCATATGCGGATGGATTTTTCGAGTTAATGAAGCTTTACTAATTATTTTCGTTAAACAATATCTAATCCCTCTTGTTGTAAGTGGATCTCCGTAATGATTAATAAGTAATGAGTCATGCGTTTTTTTGAAACGCGTCATTAATTCTGTTCGCCCACTTAAATAATCTGTTATCGCATCTTCCGCATAGGCACCAAACGGTACATAGCGTTCTTTATTCCCTTTTCCTCGAATCAGAATTGCTTGATAAGATGTATCTAAGTCAGAAAGCATTATTCCTGCACATTCACTCACCCGAATTCCTGTACCATAGAGCACCTCTAAAATCACTCGATCTCTCAGTGTAAGCGTTTCATTATCTTCATAAACCACTTGAAACAAAGCTTCCATTTCTTCTGAATAGAAAAATTTGGGAAGCCTTAGCTGATTTTTCGCATGTGAAACGTAGGTAAACGGATTTTCAGTAATAACATTTTCTCTTAAAAGAAAAGTGTAAAAACTCCGTAAACTTGAAATCTTTCGAGCTACAGTTGTTCTAGAAAAAGATTTTTGCTTTAATTCAGTTAAATAAATCCGAACGTCTAAAAATGTAACTTGTTGATACTCTGTAATAGCTTGTTCATTTAAGAAGCGACGAAAATCACTTAAATCATTTTCATAAGCCGTACTAGTATGTTCTGAATAATTTCGTTCTGAGTGAAGATAGTCAAGAAATCGCTTCTCTAACTGCCCCTCTTGCGTCATGCGAATACACCTCTCAAACACTATCATGTTAACATAAGAATATGCACGTTGCAATAATTTTATACATTTTTCGCAACTTTTCGAATTAATCAGGATTTATAATCAATTCAATCTAATTAAAGCTTTTATGTGAAAAAGTCAACATTTATTAACGTGATTTGTCTAGACCATTCCCTCGAAAGAAAAACTGCCTTTTCATCACTATCGAATCTCTTAAAAATATAAAAGCGATAATCGTGATGAAAAGAACAGCAAAGAATAGTCCTCAATTATTATAGTGTTTTTAAAGTTGTTCTGCAACCTTTTTTATTGCATCTAATGCTCTTTCAGCCAATTTTTCATTACGCTCTTGCTTCGCGCGAATCTTAGCAGGTAACTCCGGAAATAGACCGAAATTTACGTTCATTGGTTGGAAAGATTTTTTACTAGCACTTGTAATGTAATTTGCTAAACTTCCAATCGCAGACTCAGGAGGGAAAACAATCGGCTCTTTGTCTTGTACAAAATTAGCTGCATTGATTCCTGCTGCAAGTCCGCTAGCTGCTGACTCCACATAACCTTCCACACCAGTCATTTGACCAGCGAAAAATAAGTCATTTCTCGTTTTCAATTGATAGGTTGGCTCAAGTACAGTCGGTGAGTTAATAAATGTGTTTCGGTGCATTACTCCATAACGAACAATTTCCGCATTTTCTAGGCCTGGAATTAAGCCAAATACACGTTTTTGTTCGCCCCATTTAAGATGCGTTTGGAAGCCTACCATGTTATAAAGCGTCCCTGCTGCATCATCTTGTCTTAATTGCAACACTGCATATGGTCTTTTGCCAGTTTTTGGATCTTCTAATCCAACTGGTTTAAGTGGGCCAAATAGCATTGTTTTAATACCACGTTTTGCCATTACTTCTATCGGCATACATCCTTCAAAGAAAACCTCTTTTTCAAATTCTTTTAATGCAGCTGTTTCGGCAGTTACTAATGCTTCATAAAAAGTGTTAAATTCTTCTTCTGACATTGGGCAGTTTAGGTAAGCTGCTTCCCCTTTATCATATCTTGATTTTAAATATACTTTGTCCATGTCGATACTATCTTTTTCAATAATAGGCGCTGCTGCATCATAAAAATAAAGATACTCTTCACCCGTTAAGCGTTTAATTTCTTCGGCTAGAGCTGGGCTAGTCAGTGGACCTGTTGCAATGATGGTTGGTCCTTCTGGAATAGATGTGACTTCTTCAGTATGAATTGTAACGAGTGGATGATTTTTCACTTTGTCCGTAATATAGCCAGAAAATTCATGGCGATCAACTGCAAGTGCTCCTCCAGCTGGCACAGAAGCTTTGTCAGCTGATTCAATAATAATCGAGTCAAGTATCCGCATTTCTTCTTTAATTACGCCCACTGCATTAGTTAAGCCATTAGCTCGCAGTGAATTGGTACATACTAACTCCGCAAATTTATCAGTATGATGAGCTGGTGTTTGCTTTACCGGTCTCATTTCGTATAAATCTACCTTTACACCTCGTTTTACAAGTTGCCAAGCTGCTTCACTGCCAGCTAATCCTGCTCCAATTACATTAACACTTTTTTCCATTTGTCCGCCTCCTCGCGCAACAATGGCAACACAGGAACTATCCGAGTGCTGCCATTTTTCCATTTATTGTTGTGTGGATTCTTTATAATCACAATTTGTACATTGTACTTGTACGCCTTTTTTCAATTTCTTCTCTACTAATGCACGCTTATTACATTTCGGGCAAGCTCGTTCGACTGGTTTATCCCAAGAAACGTAATCACAATCTGGATAGCGATCACATCCGTAGAAAATACGTTTTTTCTTGCTTTTTCTTTCTATTACATGTCCTTTTTCACATTTCGGACAAGTCACGCCGATTTCTTTAACGATTGCTTTTGTATTTCGGCAATCTGGAAATCTGCTGCACGCAAGAAACTTACCATATTTACCCATTTTGTATACCATTGGTGCCCCGCATAGGTCACAATCGATACCAGCTGGTTCATCTTTAATTTCGATTTTTTCCATTTCGGCATCAGCTTTAATAACGTTTGGTTCAAATTGTTTATAAAACTCATCGATAACTTTGACCCATTCAACTTCACCGTGCTCCACTTCATCTAATTCGCTTTCCATATTAGCAGTGAACTTCACATCTAAAATTTCAGGGAAATATTCCTCAATCATTTCATTGACTATTTCACCAAGTTCAGTTGGAACAAAACGTTTATTTGTCAGCGAAACATAATTTCTACGCTGGATTGTATCTAATGTTGGTGAATACGTCGATGGTCGACCAATACCAATTTCTTCAAGTGTTTTTACTAATCTAGCTTCTGTGTAACGTGGAGGTGGCTGCGTGAAATGTTGACGCTGTTCGAGTGATTCGGACTGCACCTTATCTCCTTTTTTCAAATCCGGTAAAATATTTTCTTTTTCTTCCGTATTATCATCGTTACTTTCAACATAGACTTTCATAAAACCATGGAATTTGATTTTCGATCCGTTTGCTCTAAAGTTAACACCATTATTATCCAAATCAACTCGCATTGTATCTAGGACAGCTGGTGTCATTTGGCTAGCAATAAAACGTTCCCAGATCAAGCGATATAATCGAAGTTGATCTCGAGTTAGATATTCTTTCACTTCTTGAGGACTTCTCATAGCGCTTGTTGGACGGATTGCTTCATGGGCATCTTGTGCGCCTTTAGCATTTTTATCAGACCGTTTATGATTACGGGAAAATTCAGCTCCGTATGTTTCTTTAATATAATTACTTGCTTCTAGAATGGCGGAATCTGCAATACGAGTAGAGTCAGTACGCATGTATGTGATTAAACCTACTGTACCTTGTTTTCCGAGCGTGATTCCTTCATATAGTTGTTGAGCAAGCATCATCGTTTTTCTAGTACGATAATTTAATTTCCGTGCTGCTTCTTGTTGTAAACTTGATGTAGTAAATGGTGCTGCTGGGTTTCTAAGTCGTTCTTTTTTAGTTACGTCGGTTACATCAAATGTTTTACCTTTAATTGCTGACATTACTTCTTTTACGTCATCAGCAGTGGAAAGTTTTCTCTTCTTACCATTCACGCCATAAAAATTAGCTTGGAATTTTTTCTTACCTTTTAGGAAGTTCCCGTCAATTGTCCAATATTCTTCTGGTTTGAAATTATTTATTTCTTTTTCGCGATCAATAATAATTCGTAGCGCAATCGATTGCACACGTCCCGCACTTAGACCTTTTTTAACTTTCTTCCATAAGATAGGACTAATATTGTAACCTACTAAACGGTCTAAAATTCTCCGTGCTTGTTGAGCGTTCACAAGGTCCATATCAATTTTCCGTGGTGTCTTGAATGATTCTTTTACAGCTTCTTTTGTAATTTCATTAAACACCACACGTAATTTATCTGATTGATCTAAATCTAGACTATTAGCTAAATGCCATGCAATTGCTTCTCCTTCGCGATCTGGATCGGCTGCGAGATAGACTTTTTTCGCTTTTTTGGCCGCTTGTTTTAAATCTTTCAATACAGGGCCTTTTCCGCGAATCGTAATGTAACGAGGTTCGTAGTCATGTTCAGTATCTACACCCATCTGACTCTTTGGTAAATCCCTAACATGTCCCATCGAAGCTTTAACTTTAAATTTCTTTCCTAAATACTTTTCAATTGTTTTTGCTTTTGCAGGTGACTCTACAATCACTAAATAATCTGCCATATCTATATATTCCTCCCTGATTTGGGTCAATACACGGGCTTAACTAGTTGCTATTATACTATTACAGTCTTAGCCTCGCGTTCAATAAGTTTGCATGCTGACTTTTCACATAATTCAGTAGTAAATATTAGCCCTTCCTACTGGGTTTGTCAATGACTTTTATTAAAAAATCCATTTTATGTGTTGTAAAACAGCTTTCTTTAGCAAACTTATCTTAAAAAATCAGGAATTGCAAGTCAAATCACTTAAAAAGGATAATTTGACTACTTTTATGGTTGAATTTGAAAAAATTCTTCTATTATATTGTTTGCATTTAAAACTAACTTCGCACCTTCTTGAATCAAACGGTTTGTACCTCTCCAAGTATCAATATAAATATTACCGGGAACCGCAAAAACTTGTCTATTTTGTTCCAAAGCAAAGTCAGCTGTTATTAAGGAGCCACTTCTTTCGGCAGCTTCAACTATAACCGTACCAAGAGCTAAGCCACTAATAATACGGTTGCGCTCAGGAAAATACCATCTTCTTGCTTCTTCATTTGGTAAATACTCGCTAAGAAGTAAACCTTGCGCGATTACTTCTTTGGCTAGTAGTTCATTCGAACGAGGATAAATTTTATTTACTCCAGATCCAAGTACTGCAATGGTGGCGCCGCTATTACGGAGGCTAGCTTTGTGCGCTTCAGCATCTATTCCAAGCGCAAGTCCACTAACTATCGCAAAGCCATGATTTGAAAGTTCAGCGGCAAGTGACGCACATGCTTTTCTACCATACTCACTCATTCGTCGTGTCCCTACAATTGCAATAGCTTGTTTTTTTAATAAATCTAGATTTCCTTTATAAAACAAAAGCGGGGGTGCTTCATATATTTCTTTAAGTAACTCGGGGTAGTTTTCATCAAGAATACAGACCACACTCGCTTCTTCTGGCGAATAAATTGCTGCTTCCTCTAATTCAGTAATTATTTGTTCTTTTTTGTCCGCAGTAAAAAAATGAGTTGCAATCTGTTCAATCGACATCTCCCAACAATTAAAAGTGGTAATTTTTTGCCAGATAACTGCCCTTTTTTTAGCGGAAATAGATTTACATGAAGCGATTTTTAACCAAGTTTCTCGTTCTTTAAAGTTCATCTTCTGCACCTCCGTGATAGTTATTCACAAGTGTACAAAGATTAGCTCTTTTTGTAAAATCGGTAAAATTTTCTTTTCAGCTCAAAAAAGCGTACTTTCTATTAAGAAAATACGCTTTTGCTTTAAGTATTTAGCTATTTTAGACTCTCAAAATGTAACTTTGCTTCTTTTACAGGAGAAAAACTTAGCCTGTGAATTGGACAAATTCCGATAGTATCTAAGCCATTCAAATGTTTTTTCGTCCCGTAACCCATATTGTTTGCAAAATCATACCCTGGATATAATTCATCATACTGTTGCATCATTCTATCTCTTGTAACTTTGGCGATGATAGAGGCAGCAGCGATAGAAATACTTTTCGTATCTCCTTTTATAAGCGATAACTCTGATTCAGAATATTTCAGTGGCATCGCATCAATTAGGACGAAATCTGGCGCTGGATTCAACTTTTCTAAAGCTTCGCGCATAGCTATTTTTGTAGCTTCATAAATGTTTACTTGATCAATTATGTCATGGTCAATAATCCCGATACCAATGGAGATAGCTTCTTTTTTTATGACCTCAAAAAGCATATCTCGCTTGGCTTCATTTAACTGTTTAGAATCATTGATCCCAACGACAGAGAAATCAGCTGGTAAAATGACTGCGGCAGCGACTACAGGACCTGCTAGCGGACCGCGCCCCACCTCATCTACACCAGCGATATATTGAAACCCTTGCTTAAAAAGATCTGTTTCATAGCGTTTCATTTCTATTAATTTTGCAGCTAATGTTGCTTCTTTTTCCCATTTTTTTCGGATCGATTGAAGAAGGTTCTGTACACCTTTTCGTTCGTCTTGAGTGCAAAGTTGAAAAAAAGGGTCTTGTTCTGAGGTCACTAGGCTGAGTTTTTCTCGAATAACAGCGATAGATTCACTCATTCAGCATCGTCTTCCCAATTAGGGAAATCAAAAGACATTCTTCCTAATTTTTGTTGACGGATTTCTCGAACAACAGTCTCAGCTGCGCGTGAATAATCAGGATCATTATAACGATCTAGAAGTCCTCTTTTTTCAGCAATAAAAGCTAGTGTTTCAATTGGATCTTCTGAAACTGTCTCTACTTTTAGCCAGTTTTGAAGGCGATCGGGGTAATGTTTTTCTAAGAAACGTAATCCATAACCCGCAATTTCTTCCATTTGTAATAAATCGTCTTTAATCGCACCTGTTAAAGCTAACTTATATCCAATTTCTTGATCTTCAAATTTAGGCCATAGAATTCCTGGTGTATCAAGAAGTTCTAATGTTTTCCCTACTTTGATCCATTGTTGAGCTTTAGTTACCCCTGGTTTATTACCAGTTCGCGCAATATTCTTTTTCGCCAAACGATTAATCAATGTTGATTTTCCTACATTTGGGATTCCGAGTATCATCGCGCGAATTGCTCTTGGTTTCATACCTTTACTTCTTAAACGTTCAAACTTTTCGGCCATTAATTTTTCAGCTGCTTGTTCGATTTTGAATAGACCTTTTCCTTCTTGAGCATTTACTGCTACTGCCGGTAAGCCTTTCTCCGCAAAATAATCAATCCATTCTTTGGTTGTTTTCTCATCAGCTGTGTCTGCTTTATTTAAAATAATCACTCGTCTTTTTTGGTGGATAATTTCTTCTAGCATTGGATTGGATGAAGATAGCGGGATACGTGCATCCACTAATTCAAAAATCACATCTACTAGTTTTAATTTTTCTGTCACCTCACGACGAGCTTTGGCCATATGACCTGGAAACCATTGAATTGTCATCATATACTCCTAATCTATTAGTTTTGCATCTTCAATTGGCCAATAACAAATTGGTGTTGTTCCGAGTACCTTACTTAGCGGAATCGGTCCTATTATCCGGCTGTCTTTACTCGCTCTCCGATTATCACCTAAAACAAAATAGGTATCTTTTGGAATTTTGCCGCCATCTAGTTGGTCTTTAGAACTGTAATCATCTGTTAAGTAGCCATCTTTCAGCTTTTCTTTGTAAGTATCTAAATACGGTTCATCATATTTTTTTCCATTGATGTAAAGTTGGTCTGCTTTATATTCTACCGTATCGCCAGGTAAACCAATCACTCGCTTAATGTACTCTTTTCCATCTGCTTCACGAAAAACAATTACATCAAAACGATCTACCTCGCCAAAACGGTTTATAATTACACGGTCATCACTATGAAGTGTAGGCATCATCGAAATTCCATCCACAAGAATAGGCACGAACAAATAAAAACGGATTATAACAGCTAATAACACTGCTAAAACAGCCGCCCAAATCCAAGACCATAACCGTTTTAAATTCTTCTCCTTCAAAAAACTGCACCGCCCTATTTTTTACTAACAGTCTTATTATAAACGAAAAAACTTTCATTTAATAGAGAAATCCGCGAAAAAGTAACTTTCACGGATTTCTTATTATTTCCCAAATTGAATTACAGTGCCGTTTACAGTTTTGTCATCAATAAATCCAAAAACTCGGCTATCCGAACTACCACCGCGATTATCCCCAAGAACAAATAGTTTGCCTTTAGGAACCGTACTTTCTCCCGTCATATCCTCTAACGTATAATCCGCTATGTAAGGCTTTTGGGTGGGGTCCGGGTTCCATAGTGTTAGCGTTCCTTCTGGCAAATAACTTTCAACTTTTCGCTTGCCATTTAAGTATAATTCGCCATTTTTAAAAGCAATTTTATCTCCCGGCATACCGATAACACGTTTGATAAAATGTTCACCTGAGCCAATCATTGGTGGTTCATCAAATACAATAATATCAAATTGATCTGGATTTGTTATTTTTTCAATAAAAATTCGGTCGCCATCTTGATAGGTTGGAACCATAGATGTTCCTTCTACTTTTACTGGTGCAATAACAAAATTACGAATAACTAAAGCTATTAAAAGTGCCGCTACGATAACAAGCACCCAGCTTAATAATTGATGCGCCCCACTTTTTTTCTTAGGCTTTTCTTCCAAATAATCTGCCATCTATGTCTCCTCCTAGAACTCTTCGCGGGTTTAAATTATCGCTGCAAAGACTTTCCAAACGAAATTACTTTCCCAAGAACTGTGTCTTGCGATATGAAGCCGATATAGCGACTATCCTTACTTACTTGACGATTATCCCCTAACACAAAAAGTTTGCCATCTGGAACGGTAAGAGAGCCGTCAGAGTATGGAATATCAGCCATTGTGAAATTAGGATCGCCCTTATCATCTGTAGTCAAATAACCACCTGTTAAAGCACTTTTCTCAGAATCTAAATACGGTTCATCATACTTTTTACCATTAATATAAAGTTGGTCTTCTTTATACTCCACTTTATCTCCTGGAAGTCCGATTACGCGCTTAATATATTCTGCATTTTCTTCATCAGGAGCTGGAAATACAATAATATCAAAGCGTTTTGGGTCTGATATTTTGTTAATAAATAGATGTTCACCGTCATGTAGTGTTGGGTCCATTGATTTCCCATTAACAGTAACTGGAGAAATTAAAAAATAGCGAATACCGAAAGCGAGTATGAGCGCAATGATAATTATTTTTATCCATCCAAATGCCCCAGAAAAAAATTTATTTTCACTTTTCATGTCTTTTTATCCTCTCCAATTATTATTAATAAAGTATAGCACGAAACAAGCTAGATGTTACAGTAAAACAAGCTAGATTGATAGAAAAAATGCGCGCCAATTACGACGCGCATTTCGAATCATGCTGATGTTTTAATAGGGATAATGGAGCCATCCTCTAATTGCAGTTGCGGCTCTTCTTCTCCGCGCGCTGCTTTCTCAGTAATAATACACTTAGTAATGTCATCACGAGAAGGGATTTCGAACATAACTTCTAACATGATTTGTTCAATGATAGAACGAAGACCACGTGCTCCAGTTTTGCGTTCAATCGCTTCTTTCGCAATTTCAATTAAAGCTGTTGGTTCGAATTCAAGCTCTACGTCATCAAGCTCTAACATACGTTTGTATTGTTTTACTAAAGCATTCTTCGGTTCTGTCAAAATGGAAACAAGTGCTGCTTCATCTAATTGTTCAAGCGTCGCGATAACCGGCAAACGACCGATAAATTCAGGAATTAAGCCGAATTTCAGCAAATCTTCCGGAACGACACGGGATAAATAAGTTTCATCTTCTTTTAGTTTCGCATTATCAGTTCCAAATCCAATGACTTTTTCACCCATTCGATTCTTAACGATTTGTTCGATTCCGTCAAATGCACCACCAACGATAAATAGAATATTTCCTGTATCAATTTGAATTAATTCTTGATGAGGATGTTTTCTACCACCTTGAGGAGGAACACTTGCGACAGTGCCTTCGAGAATTTTTAGTAATGCTTGTTGAACTCCTTCACCGGAAACGTCTCTAGTAATAGATGGGTTTTCGGATTTACGAGCAACTTTGTCGATTTCATCAATGTAGATAATACCTTTTTCTGCTTTTTCAACATCATAGTCAGCAGATTGAATTAGTTTAAGAAGAATATTTTCTACATCTTCCCCAACGTAACCAGCTTCTGTAAGTGAAGTTGCATCTGCAATTGCAAACGGAACATTAAGAATTCGCGCCAGTGTTTGGGCAAGAAGTGTTTTACCACTACCTGTTGGACCAATTAAACAAATATTACTTTTTGACAGTTCTACCTCGTCTTCTTTTGTTTCATTGGAATTAATTCGTTTGTAGTGATTGTAAACTGCTACAGCGAGTGCTTTTTTAGCTCGCTCTTGACCAATAACATAGTCACTTAATATATGACGGATTTCTTGTGGTTTTGGCACTTCGCCAAAATCAACAAATTCAGAAATACCTAGCTCTTCTTCAATAATTTCATTACAAAGCTCGATACATTCATCACAAATATAAACACCTGGACCGGCCACTAATTTACGTACTTGATCTTGAGTCTTTCCGCAAAAGGAGCATTTAAGTTGGCCTTTTTCGTCGTTAAATTTAAACAAAATATTTCACCCCTTCGCATAGGTATGTTGCTTATAGGCGATTTTTTCATCTCCTATGTGTGTTAATAATATCATTTGTTAATTAGAAATGCCAATCATCTGTATCCTTATTTCTACATTCAGAAGGACACGAGTATAACTCATGTCCCCCATTTTTTAATGAAATTATTAAATCATTCTTTGCTTATTTTTCTACTGCGCTATCTAGTAAAACGTCAATAGCTTTACGGATTTTAAGGTCTGATTTAAGTTCGCTCATATCGCCAAGAGCAGCACGAACAGCGTCTTTTTCCATACCATATTTTTCAGCTAATGTAGAAATTTCTTCGTCAATAGCTTCTTCAGTTGGCTCAATGTTTTCAGCTTCAGCAATAGCTTCAAGCACTAGGTTCATTTTCACGCGTTTTTCAGCGTCTTTTTCCATTTGTGCGTGCATTGCTTCTTCTGTTTGACCAGTGAATTGGTAATATAATTCAGGAGTTAGACCTTGTGCTTGTAAATCTTGTGCAAAATGATTCATTAAATGATCAGCTTCATGGTGAACCATTGCGTGTGGAATATCCACTTCTGCATTTTCAACAGCTTTAGCAATAACTTCTTCTTGTTTAGCTTGAGCAACAGAATCTTCTTTTGCTTCTTGTAAACGTTTAGAGATTTTTTCTTTTAGTTCATCTAAAGTTTCTACTTCTTCGTCGATGTCTTTTGCAAGTTCATCGTCAAGTGCAGGAACTTCTTTAGTTTTGATTTCGTGTAGTTTCACTTTGAAAACGACAGGTTGTCCAGCTAAGTCTTCCGCATGGTATTCTTCTGGGAAAGTTAACTCGATGTCAGCTTCGTCGCCAGCTTTTAAGCCAACTAATTTTTCTTCAAATCCAGGAATGAATTGACCGCTTCCAAGTTCTAGAGAATGATTTTCAGCTTGTCCGCCTTCAAAAGCTACGCCGTCTTTGAATCCTTCAAAATCAAGGATGACAGTGTCACCGTTTTCAGCTGGAGCATCTTCTTTAACAACTAATTCAGCTTGACGCTCTTGTAATTGTTTTAATTCTGCTTCTAATTCTTCTGTTGTTAGTTCTGTTTCGCGTTTTTCAACTTCAAGACCTTTGTAGTCTCCAAGTTTAACTTCAGGTTTTACAGTTACATCTGCTGTTAGAACCCAAGTTTCGCCTTTTTCCATAGACTCAATATTTACTTGAGGAGTATCAACTGGATCAATTCCAGCTTCATCAATTGCTTGAGAATATACTTCTGGAAGCAAGATATCAAGTGCATCTTGGTAAAGAGCTTCTTCGCCGAAACGTTGGTTGAAAATTTGACGCGGAACTTTCCCTTTACGGAAGCCTGGTACGTTAAGAGTTTTACGTACTTTTACGAAAGCTCTATCTAAACCTTCTTTTACTTTTTCTTGTTCAATTTCAAAAGTAAGTTTTCCAACATTACCTTCTTGTTTTTCCCATTTTACTGACATGGTATAATTCCCTCCATCATCTATTTAGTTCAATTTAATTACTCTCATGACAAGTTTCAGCCATACTCACTAATAATAACACAGATATCCCTGACTTGAAAACAACAAATATCATTATATGAAATAATTTTGCTGTCTGATTTCTAACTCCTCAATAATAGAAATTGCTTCTTCAACTGCTGCTTGATTTACTGCATCTGAAATCAGACTAACATCACCGTACATCGAGTTGGCCCATTTAAAGTAGGCATTCACCCATACATCCACTTCTTTTGGCTCAAACTCAAACGGATAAAGCATAAATAAATGTTGTTGAATAATCCCAATTATTTGTTCTAATAAACTTGGATTACTATGTTCAAGTTTATCCGCAAGGCCAGCGAATAGTTCCGTTGCAAATGCGTTTTCGGCTAGCATCGGCACCTCACTCGGATTAAAAATATCATGCTTATCAATTTTTCGGACTTCTATTTCTTCATTCACTTCTTTTTCTTGCATCAGCTCAAAGATCATTGATTGCACAAACGGAGAAAAACTTTCGTCCGCTAAAAACATTTTAAAAGCCGGCAAAAAATCATCAATTTCTAAAAAACGAGCTTCTTGTAAAAACTCTAATTGTTCCGCTGTTTGCCATGAAGCAAAATCACGGATATCTTTTCTAGGAACAAATTGTTTAGGAAATGGAATGACATTATTTGTGACTTCTTTTGTATCTTCCTGTTTTTCTTCTTCCATATAATGACGAACTAACGTGAAATAAGTATCCATATTATCTTCTTGCATGAAAGTTACAGATAACTCCCCTAAAATTTCCTTATTGTAACCATTCATTGTTAAGAAATTTTGACCTATTTCTTGCGCTTTTTTGGTTTTATTCGTCTGATTATAAAATTGAATTAACCTATGTACAATTTCCTCGTTGCATGGTTCTTGATGATACGCATTTTCCAAATAATGTAGCGTACTCATTTTTTCTTCTTCGGTCAACGAGGCAATCCCTTTTTCCATAAATTTTTTAACGCTCATTGGAAAAAAAGCACCACTTTCACTCATCGTTTTATCTCCTTTTATTCGAAAAAGCTTTATTTATTCTAACTGGATTTACCCTTATTGTAGAAAGTCTAACCCTTTTCAACAAAAAAAGTTGACTTGGATTTGATTCATTCTACTTGGATAGTTTAGTTCTGTCAAGTGAGTTTTGTGGTGTTTTATTGAGCAAAATCGCCTGGAATAAGCTTTAATTTTTATAAGCAGAAAGATAGACCTCGATTTTTATCTCGAGGTCTATCAAGTATCTAGATTACTTTATTTACTCACTATATTCTGTTAAAACTTCTTGATAGATTTCCTGATAAATTTCTTCTATATTTTTTGCATCTACTGTAGCTTCACCCTCATCTAAGAATAATTCTTCTTTGGGTAACTCTTTCACAGGAAATTTACTTATTACGGCGTTTGATGGTATATAGTTATCACCATCTGGATTTTTCTCTAGGAAAAGCGTATATTCTTCCCCTTTTTCCATATTTTTGTAGCCATCAAGGGTTAGATCACATTCTTCTCCTTCTACTAAGACATCTTCTACGCTATACTCTAACACTTTAATGGACATATTCTCTTTCAATTTCCCAGTTGTATCTTTTTCAATAGAATTTATTTGCACATCGCTCATCGTATAAAACTCGGTTGGAAATACATTTTCTTTCGTTTCTTTTTTTACTGTTGCTTTTTCAGATTTTTTAGTTGCTTTAATGATAATTGGAGCGTCTCTCTCAAGAGTATCCACATCTTCAGCAAGTTCGAGGTATTTCCCATGATAAGAAACAACGCCATTATTCGCTTTTACTGTTTCTGATACACTTTGTGTGGTTGTTTTTTCCCCTGATGGCTTTTCTTTTACACTTTGGCTATTTGAACAAGCGGTTAATATACTAAGACTTAATAAGCCTATGATTATCGTTATTTTTTTCTTCATCGTCAAACCTCCTTTTTACTTATATAAAGCTTTGATGCCATTAAAATCGTCTTTTTGCGGTTTAGTTTTGTTGATGAAACCTTTATCTAACATAATTGCATTTCTAGTTTTCACATGTCCTAAACCAAATCCATGACCAAATTCATGCACTACCGTTTCGATTTTATGGTTGGTTGAAAGTGAACGGAAGCCTTTGTATAGCGTAATTTCATTTTTCACAATTAATTTATTTGATTTGTAGTAAGTTGTATTACATACGGCTAAAACTCTCCCTTTGTTCGTTCCTGAACTACTGACCGTAAAGTTAGGCCTCACATCGTTTCCCATAGTTACCGTGTTTAAATACGGGGAAGGATTCCAAGATTTTGCTCCTCTAATAATGATATTTCGATATCCTCGCGCAGAACCATTAACATAAACTTTAAAATTCTTGGCGCTAGCCTTCGTCATCACATATCCAAGTCTCGAATACGCACTTGCATTCGTTGGTAGAAATAACGAAACTAACACAGTAAAAATAAGAAACATTACTAAAGTTTTTTTCCTCATGTTGTTTGCTCCTCTTTTATAGTTTCACACATTGTGTGTATTTTATCAAAAATAAAGAAAGGCACTCATTATGTGTGCTTTCACTTTATTTTTCAACAAGCGTTATTCATAAAAACACTTTAAATCACACATTAGCACCTCACTCAAAATAACGGCATTTTTATGTGATAACCGTACGCTCCCTTTTTCGATATTACTATAACCTGATGTGTACTTATAACCCATTTTTCTTGCAATAAAAGCTTGTGTTATTCCCCGTTCTAATCGTAATTCCCGAATTTTGGCCGTGTTAATTTTTCTGCTGTCTATTGTTTTCATGTCATCTTCTCCTTATCTACACAGTTTGAGTTATTAATACAATAATACCAACTCGATAAGAGGTTGTCAATTGCAAAATAATTCACTTTGTGTTAAATTATAGCTAAATTGTGTAATTTATTGTATAATCAAACAAAAAGGAGTGAAATCATGCCAAATTTAAGTAATAGACTCACATTACTACGAGAAAAACAAGGCTGGTCAAAAGCTGAAACAGCAAGAAGATTAGGTTTGAAAGCACCTTCTACTTACGGCAACTGGGAGTATGGTATTCGCGAACCTGATTTAGATATGGTTACACAAATTGCAACACTTTACGACGTTAGTGTCGATTATTTACTAGGTCAACAAAGTATTCCTACATATGCTCCTAGTGAACTTCAAGGTGAGAAAGATATTGCTAAAAGAATGATAAAAATTAGTGAAGATTTAAGATATGAAGATGATTTGAATTTAAACGGCAAGCCTTTGAATGATTCAGCTGCTCATTTTCTAGCTGATTCGATAGATTTCCTGTATGAACAAGCGAAAAAACTTAATGATTAAATTCATCACCCGTTTAACTTTGACTTTTTTTGGGAATAATTAACAGAGTCAAACTAAAAAGTTAAAGGGGGAGTTTCATTTGTCAGAATGGTACTTCAAAAAGAACGAACAGAAAGTTGGGCCTTTTACTAATATAGAGATGATAGCTCTATATAAAAAGAAAGAGATTAATGATTTAACATTGGTCCAAAAATCCCCTCATCCAGAGTGGGTCGCATTTAAACAAACAGAATTACATCAACATGCGTTAAATCACGGGAATTCAGAATTAAAAATTGGAAATCTTTTCTCTGCTGTGTTTAAAAAGCACTCTAAAGAGGAAGGCGAAAAAGTATTTATCGCAGGGACAAAATATACGACGCCTGCAACTAGTGACATTCCCCATACTTGGCCTCATCCATGGGTGTTTTCTAGAGTATTCTTAGTTTTAATCATTACGTACTTTTTACTTCTTGCTTGTACATATTTGTTTGATAATAGCAATACCATACCTGGGCTGATGGTTATTGGCTCTTTTGCAGTTCCATTTTCGGTCTTATTATTCTTTTTCGAAACAAATGCACCGCGAAATATCAGCGTTTTTGATGTTGTAAAAATGTTTTTCATCGGTGGTGTCGCAGCGCTTGTTGCAACACTTGTCATTTATTCGATTATTCCAGTTGGGAAATTAAACTACTTTAATGCTTTATTAGTTGGTTTTATAGAAGAAACCGGAAAAATGATTATCGTTGCCCTATTCATCCGCTCGCTTAATTCGAAGTATATTCTAAACGGCTTACTTATTGGTGCAGCTGTTGGGGCTGGATTCGCTGCTTTTGAATCGCTTGGATATGCATTTAACTATAGTGTCGATGCAGCATTTTTATTCAAGGATATTCATATTGCTGGTGAAACAATGATGAATGTTATCTTTAGTCGTGGTTGGCAGTCTATCGGTGGTCATGTTGTATGGGCTGCAATAACTGGTGCCGCACTTGTAATTGCTAAAGGAGATCAAAAACTAGGAATGAACCATATTTTCACAGGCACTTTCTGGAAATGGTTTATTATTCCGATTGCTTTACATTTCGTTTGGGATTGTCCTTTCAACCCACTACCAGCCATTGCGTTTAAACAAATTGTTCTAATCGTAATTGTTTGGTTCGTTATTTTACGCCTAATAAGCAAAGGATTAAAACAAGTTTCAGTCATCTCAGCTGCGAGTAAAGCTACAAAATAATAAAAAAGGATTCTAAGACAATTTCTTAGAATCCTTTTTTTAGTGATTACTTGACCAAACAACAATATATTATAGACATATCTCTATTTTCATGTAAAATAGAAGTATTATCTAATTAGCAGAGGGGTCATAGAAATGCGCGAATCTTTAAAAAATAGCAAGAGATTAGTTATCAAGGTTGGTACAAGTACATTAATGTATGGAAATGGCCATATTAATCTTAGAACTATCGAAAAGTTAGCGATGGTTTTATCCGATTTACGTAATGAAGGCAAAGAAGTTATCTTAGTTTCTTCTGGGGCAATCGGCGTTGGCTGTCATAAATTACAACTTCCAGTGCGACCTACAAGCATTCCCGAACAACAAGCAGTTGCTTCTGTCGGTCAGAGTGAATTAATGCATATATATAGTAAGTTTTTTGGTGAATACGGACAAGTTGTTGGTCAAGTACTACTTACTCGAGATGTAACTGACTTCCCTATTAGTAGAGAGAATGTTATGAACACGCTTGAAAGTCTCTTAGAACGCGGCATTATTCCTATCGTAAATGAAAATGATACAGTTGCTGTTGAGGAACTAGAACATGTAACTAAATACGGCGATAACGACCTTCTTTCAGCTATTGTAGCTAAACTCGTGCAAGCTGATTTACTTATCATGCTATCTGATATTGATGGCTTTTATGGTAGTAATCCTTCAACTGATCCAGATGCAGTTATGTTTTCTGAAATCAATCAAATAACACCAGAAATCGAAGCGCTTGCTGGTGGTAGAGGTTCTAAATTCGGAACTGGCGGCATGTTAACTAAACTTTCTGCGGCTGCTTATTGTATGAACGCTAACCAAAAAATGATTTTAACCAATGGCAAAAATCCTACAATTATTTTTGATATAATGCAAGGTGAACAAATCGGGACTTTATTTGCAAGTAAAAAGGAGGAATTTTCCCATGACGGAACTCATTAAAAAAGGAAGTGCCGCTAAAGAAGCATCCCAATTTTTAGCGCAAGCATCAACTAAGCAAAAAAATGCAGCATTGCTAAATCTAAGCAATGATTTACTTGCTCATACAGCTTCCCTTCTACAGGAAAACAACAAAGATATTATACGTGCTCGGGAAAAAGGGACACCTGAAACAATGATTGATCGCCTCCGTTTAACAGAAGAAAGAATAAAAGAAATTTCTGATGCGGTTAAACAAGTTGTTGCTTTGAAAGATCCTATCGGAGAAGTAACAAATATGTGGAAAAATGAAGCCGAGCTCACTATCGGAAAAACGAGAGTGCCACTTGGAGTTATAGGTATCATTTATGAATCAAGACCAAACGTTACAGTCGATGCTTCTGTACTTTGTTTTAAAACTGGTAATGCTGTTATTTTACGTGGTGGTAGTGATGCAATTGATTCGAATAAAGCTCTTATGTCCGTTATCCAGGATTCGCTTGAGGCATCTGGATTCCCTCGTTCTAGCGTTCAATTAATTGAAGATACATCTCGTGAAACGGCTCGTGATATGATGCGCTTAAATCGCTTTTTAGATGTTCTTATCCCGCGCGGTGGAGCTAAATTAATCCAAACTGTTCTTGAAAATGCTACTGTTCCAGTTATTGAAACCGGCACAGGAAATTGTCATATTTATGTCGATAAAGCTGCTGAAAAACAAATGGCAATCGATATTTTAGTGAACGCAAAATGTTCGCGTCCTTCTGTTTGTAATGCAGCTGAAACCTTACTTATTCACCAAGATGTAGCAGAAGCCTTTCTTCCTGAAATGGAAACCGCTTTAAAGGAATATAACGTTGAATTACGCGCGGATGAACGCGCACGAGAAATTCTAAAAGATTCTAAAGCAACAACAGAGTCAGACTGGGAAGATGAATTTTTAGACTTTATTTTGGCCATTAAAGTTGTAGATTCAGTAGATGAGGCAATTAATCACATTAATAAATACGGGACAAAACATTCCGAAGCAATTATTTCGAATGATTATGCAACTGGACAAGCTTTTCATCAAAAAGTCGATGCTGCGGCAGTATATATTAACGCTTCTACTCGCTTCACAGATGGTTTTGCAATGGGATTTGGTGCAGAAATTGGTATTAGTACTCAAAAACTTCATGCCAGAGGTCCAATGGGCTTAACGGAGCTTACTTCAACTAAATATATTATTTTCGGGGACGGTCAAATCCGTAATTAATGAAAAGGAAGCCTAATAGTTAGGCTTCCTTGTTTTTTGTATTCAACCAAGCAATAACGTCTTTAAAAACAGTTTCTTTACATAATTCATTGACAAGTTCATGGCGCGCATCTTCGTAGATTTTATAGGTAACATCTTCCACTCCAGCTGCTTCTAAAGCTAACGCAATTTTAGGCGTATCTTTTCCAAAATGGCCAACTGGATCATCACTACCCGAGAGTAATAATATAGGCAAATCTTTCGGCACACTTTCGACAGTTTCTTTTTGCTGGCTTATTTTAACGGCTTCAAAAAGATTATGGAAAAATCCGCTCGTTCCCACTACTGGACCGCAAAACGGGTCTTTCTCATAAGCTTCATAAATCGCCACATCACGTGAAAGCCAACTGAAGCGATGATTTTCATTAAACGGCTTATTATAGCCCCAAAATGCTAATTTATTTAGAAATCCGCTTCGTTTCATTTCATCTTTTTTTACCCGTTGTTTCGTTATAATTTGCCCCATTTTGAGGAGTGGGATTGGTTGTAATCCGCTTCCGCTCAGTATTACTCCATCCACTTGATGTTGCGCCATAAAAGTCCGGATGACGAAACTTCCCATACTGTGTGCGAAAATAAAATAGCTCAGTCCGGGATAAGTTTCTTTTAAATAAGTTCGAACGACTACTTCATCTTGTATCATATTTTGAAAACCTGTTTCGCCGTCTAAATGACCCAAATAAGTTTCATCTATAGCTGATTTTCCAAACCCACGATGATCGTCTGCTACTACGATATATCCCGCTTCATTCAAACGTTCAGCAAACAAGCCATATCTAGCCCCGTGCTCTGCCATGCCGTGAACAATTTGAACTACACCAACTGGATTTTCAACTTCATCCCATATATGTAAATGTAAATCTAACCCATCTGTCGCTTTTAATTTCATTTGTTTGTACATGTGTCTCCCTCCCATTTCATCTTAATATTAGTATAACATCTGGCAGTTATTTTCACTATTTCACTGCCTTTTATTAGGACTTTTGTATAACTAGTTAAAAAGTTACAGTTCCAACTATTCATTTATCCTAACTTGATTGTTCACATAATCACAATGTGCTATAATAAACCCATAAGGAGATGACACACATGGATAACTGTTTAGCGCAATTACAAATGTATGATTATTTACTAAAAAAATACCGTAACAAAGAGGTTTTCCCCGACACGCGAATGATTGTTGAAATCGATGGAAAACTTTGGACAGGTGACTTCCTCCAACTTGACGATTGCCATATCATTGAGATTGATTGGGAAGATACTCGTTTTACAAGAATCGAACGTACAAAAGATGCTATCAATGATGAATTTAATGAAAAAGTAACGAACTCCAATGTGAATGTTAGTGAAAACCGCATTGATTCAAAAATTGGTAGTCTAAAAAATATTGAAATTTTGTATCAAGAAATTGGTAATTTTGTTCGCCAAGTCGAGAGCTCTACAACGACTTTAAAACCTTTACTATACAACGCATATTGCTTAGATACACGTGTTAAATTACCATTTTTAGACCTTAGCAAAAAAGAAATTACATTAGTATCTTTGACTAATTAAATGAACCCCCGCGAAACTTATATTTCGCGGGGTATTTTTATGCTGTTTATTGAATGTGTTTTATACGATCACTTGAAAGTTGAGTTAGTTCTGTTTGGAGGAATTTTGGCAATATTTCTATATCGCTCACCTTGTCTATTTCAAACCATTTAAAATTTAACTCGTAATCTGTCTCCCCGTTTTGCCCAAACTGTTCTATTTTTGTAAACGTCGAAAGTTCTAATAGTGCGCTATTTGGATATAACTCCACAATATAATAAAACTCAATACTATCAATTTCCTCGCCATGATATACAAAGCGATTTTCTGCGATAATTTTTAAATCGCGAATAATCACTTCTTCTCCAAGTTCTTCTCTCATTTCTCGCTGTAAGCCTTCGTTAGTTAACTCATTTTCAACGGCACCACCCGGCAATGTCCAATAACTTTCATTCTTAGTTGTGTGGAGTAAAATTTTGTTTTGATGCCTGATAATCGCTGCTACTCTTATATGTTTCATAAACCTCTCTCCTTTTTCTTATTTTAGCATAAATAAAGTGGTTGCGCTTTCAAACGATTTATAGTATAGTAATGGCGAACAACTTGTATATACAAGTTAAAAAGGAGGAAATTTTATGGTTGACTATAAAAAGGATGCAAGCGCTCTCTTAGAATTAATAGGCGGCAAAGAAAATATTTCATCTGTTACACATTGTGCAACAAGAATGCGTTTTGTTTTGCTAGACCCTGATAATGCTGACGTGGAAGCTATCGAAGACATTCCAGCTGTAAAGGGAACGTTTACTCAAGCTGGGCAATTTCAAGTTATTATAGGTAATGATGTAGCTATTTTTTATAATGAATTTACAAAAATTAGTGGTGTGGAAGGTGTAAATAAAGAGGATGCCAAAGTAGATGCTAAGAAAAATATGAGCTTACTTCAACGTTTGCTTGCCGGATTAGCTGAAATTTTCACACCGTTAATTCCTGCAATCGTTGTTGGTGGTCTTATTCTCGGTTTCCGTAATGTTATCGGTGATATTAAGTTTTTAGAAGACGGTACTAAGACGATTGTTGATGTGTATCCATTTTGGGCTGGTGTTTATAGTTTCTTATGGCTGATTGGTGAAGCTGTATTCCACTTCCTACCAGTTGGAATTACATGGTCAATCGCGAAAAAAATGGGAACAACTCAAATTCTAGGGATTGTCCTTGGTTTAACGCTCGTTTCCCCGCAACTGCTAAATGCTTACAGTGTTGTTGAAACAAAAGCTGGCGACATTCCTGTCTGGGATTTTGGCTTTGCTCAAGTGCAGATGATTGGTTATCAGGCACAAGTTATTCCTGCAATTATGGCAGGTTTCTTACTAGCCTATCTCGAAATCTGGTTACGTAAATTTATTCCAAATGCAATTTCGATGATTTTTGTTCCATTCTTTGCCCTTGTTCCAACTGTTCTAGCTGCTCATGTCATTCTTGGACCTATTGGATGGAAAATTGGCGACGCGATTTCAAATGTCGTTTATGCTGGTTTGACTGGTGGACTAAGTTGGTTATTCGCTGCCCTATTTGGCTTCTTATATGCCCCGCTCGTTGTTACGGGACTGCATCATATGACTAACGCTATCGACTTACAATTAATGAGCCAATTTAAAGGAACAAATCTCTGGCCGATGATTGCTTTATCTAATATTGCTCAAGGTTCAGCTGTTCTTGCTATTATTTTCCTTCACCGTGGTAATGAAAAAGAAGAACAAGTTTCTATTCCTGCAACTATTTCTTGTTATCTTGGTGTAACTGAACCTGCGATGTTTGGTATTAACTTGAAGTACTTATATCCTTTCGTTGCTGCCATGATTGGATCAGCAATTGCAGCTGTCGTTTCCGTTTCTAGTGGTGTTATGGCTAACTCCAGTGGGGTTGGAGGATTGCCAGGAATCTTGTCAATTAATCCTAAATACTATGCAATCTTTGCTGTATGTATGTTGATTACAATTGTTGTTCCATTCGTTCTAACTGTATTATTCCGCAAATATAATATTTTAAACAAAGTAGATACTGCTCCAATTCGAACTTTTGGTAAAAAAGAATATCGCGGTTCTGCTAAATCAACCAATTAAAAAGTGAGGCTTCTCTTTATGACAAAGTTTGCTCAAAAAACTATTTATCAAGTGTATCCAAAATCTTTTTTTGATACGACTGGCGATGGTACTGGGGATATTCCTGGTATCACCGCTAAGCTTGATTACTTACAGGAACTCGGAATTGAGATGATTTGGATTAATCCTTTTTATCCTTCTCCGCAAAATGATAACGGGTATGATATTTCTGATTATACGGCTGTAGATCCGTTATTTGGAACTATGAATGATGTTACTACGCTTATTTCTGAAGCCAAGAAAAGAAATATCGGAATTATGATTGATTTAGTCTTAAATCATACTTCAACCGAACACCCTTGGTTTAAAAAAGCTCTCGCTGGTGACCCTTTTTATCGTGATTTTTATTATTTCCGTCCGGCAAAAGCAGATGGATCTCCGCCAACAAACTGGGAGTCTAAATTTGGCGGAAGTGCTTGGGAAAAGTTACCTAATTCATCTGAGTATTATTTGCATTTATATGACGTTACTCAAGCTGATCTTGACTGGGCTAACAAAAATGTACGTGAAGCGCTTTTTGATGTGGTGAACTTTTGGATTGATAAAGGTGTGGAAGGATTTCGTTTAGATGTGTTAAACGTTATTGCGAAACCTAAGTTTTTAGAAGATGATTTTGAAGGTGATGGTCGTCGTTTTTACACGGATGGGCCAGGCATTCACGCCTATTTAAAAGAGTTAAATGAGCGAACTTTTGGTGATAAGCCGATTGTAACTGTTGGGGAGATGTCTTCTACTGATATTGATAATTGTATCCGTTATAGCGACCCGAAAGAAAAAGAATTATCGATGGTATTTCATTTCCATCATTTAAAAGTGGATTATCCTGATGGGGAAAAATGGCGTTTAGCGGATGTGAATTTTGCTAATTTGAAATCGATTTTCCATACGTGGCAAGTCGCAATGTCTGAAGAGAATGGCTGGGATGCGCTTTTTTGGAATAATCATGATCAACCTAGAGCGCTCGGGCGTTTTGCTTCTGATCGTCCGGAACATTATTATCACTCTGCCACCCTGCTTGGTGCGACAATTCATTTTATGCGTGGAACTCCCTTTGTATATATGGGAGAAGAAATTGGCATGATGAACCCAAAATTCCCTACAATTGATGATTATGTCGATATTGAAACACTCAATCATTTTGACATCTTACACAAAAACGGGCTGAGCGAACAAGAAGTAATGACGATTATTAAAGAACGTTCGCGTGACAATAGCCGGACACCAATGCAGTGGGATAGTTCGAACAATGCTGGGTTTACGACTGGCACTCCTTGGTTAAAAGTAGCAGATAACGCCAATGAAATTAATGTTCAAAAAGCGCTATCCGATAAAACAAGTATTTTCTACTTTTACCAAAAATTGATAGCTTTACGTAAAGAATATCCGGTCATTCAAACTGGTGATTATACGCCATATTTGACCGAGGAAGATTTGATTATCGCCTATAAGCGTTCAAATGAAACCGCATCGCTACTAGCAATTCATTACTTTGGAGCTACAAAGAAAAAAATACAGCTTCCAAAAGAATTTTCGGACGGAAAGATATTACTATCAAATTATGACCGTAAAGAAATTAGTGCTGAGATAGAGTTATCGCCTTATGAAACATTAACTTTAATTCAATAAAAAAAGCCCGGGAATATTTCTCGGGCCTTTTAACGTCTTCTAGCAAAATCAATAAAACGAAATTTATCCAATCGGTGACGTGACTCTGTATATTGAAAAAGAGTTGTGTCTTTTAGAAATACGGTGCTTTTTACGACAACCACATGAGTATCACCGTGGAGCGCTAAGTATTTCTTATCTTCTGCGTTCAGCGGCTCAACCGTAATTTCTTTTTGAGCGTAACTGATTTCATAGCCTTTTTCATTTTCTAAGTACTGATAAAGAGAGTCTTCTAAAATCTCGGTTTCAATCGGATTTGTATTGTCTAATAAATAATCGTAGTCTAGAATGGTTGCTTCTCCTTCTAAATAACGAACTCTCAAGATAGCTAAACAAGATGATCCACGCGGAAGACCAGCGAAATCAGCAATACGATTTGGCAAGGTTGCTCGCTCGTTTCGAATTATTTGGTGGTCGCATTCATATGTTCGGATTTTTGTAATTCTTTAAAACTAGTTAATCCCGAAACTGGAAATGAATATCGTTCCCTATCAATTACAATCGATCCTTTACCTTGGAGCTTTTGAATACAGCCGTTTTCAAGTAGTAAAACAAGTGCTTTTCTGATTGTTTCACGGGATACTGAAAAACGCTTGGCCAGGACATTTTCACTCGGAAGTAGTGTGCCTGCTGGATAAACGCCGGATGTAATATCTTGCTCTAATTCTAAATAAATGTCAAAAAACTTATTTTTTTTATTCAAATTAACTCACCCACCGCTATTGTAGCATATTTGTAGGTAAATGTAACCGAAATTTGCTAGTCCGCTTTATTACCAAAATCACGTGAAATTTGTTACACTAATAGTAGTAAGATTTGTTCTTGTGTTTTGATTTAAGAGGAGGTATTTTCTATGACTAAAGTTATTTTAACTATTATCGCAATTATCGTTCCAGCATTTCTTGGATTTTTATTTGCTTATCAGATTTATAAGAAAAAAACTGCCACTTATATGCCACTAAAAAATGAATTTGTACACTGGGCAAAGTAAGCATCTAATAGGGAGGGAATCAAGGTGAAAAAAACAGAAAGTGAAAAACCGCTTGTCATCAAAATTGTTATTAGTGTTCTTGTTGGTTTATTTTTACTTAATTTAATGCCATTCTTAGCGATCTTCGGTTAATTTTTTTACTTAATAGTGCTTGAAGCAGCTTATTTTTTATGGTATATTGTAAATTGTGTTGAAATGAATAGCAATTTTTTATGGTGAGACAATTAATGACAGAGATGTCAGTTAATGCTTTTTTTATAAAAAGACTCCAGAGTGCCGATTTCGCGGTGTTCTTGGGTCTTTTTTTGTGTGGAAAGGAGAAATGGATATGAAAAATAAAACTGGTTGGAACATCGCAAAAATTATTGTTGGAGCGCTTATATTCTCGCTTGCGGTCAATGTTTTTGCAATCCCTAATAATCTTGGGGAAGGCGGCGTGACGGGGTTAACGATGATGCTTTACTACTTGCTTGGTTGGACTCCAGCGATTACGACGTTTATTTTTAATGGTATTTTACTTGTTATTGGTTATAAGTTTTTGGATCGCATGACGATTGTTTGGACGATTGTCGCGATTAGTTTCACTTCGCTATTCTTACATTTTTCTGAACCGCTTGCTTTTGTTGCAAGCCAATCTATCGTGGCAGCGATTTTTGCTGGATTAATGATGGGAATTGGTATGGGGCTTATTATGAACGGTGGCGGAACTACTGCTGGAAGTGCTATTTTAGCAAAAATAGCAAATAAATATTTAGGTTGGAATACTAGTTATGCGCTATTATTCTTTGATTTAATTGTCGTTATCCCTTCTGTTTTTGTTATTGGTTTTGAAAATATGCTATTTACGGTTGTTTCACTTTATATTTCTACAAAAGTGCTTGATTTCATCCTGGAAGGTTATAATCCTAAAAAATCTGTTACGATTATATCTGACTACTATGAAGAAATTGCTACCGAAATCGATGCGAATTTGGAACGAGGAATTACGCTGTTTAACGGTCAAGGATTCTATATGCGTCAAGATAAAAAAATCCTTTATATCGTGATTAGTCGTGATCAACTTCTCCCACTAACAAAAATCGTGAATAAATATGACGAAAAAGCATTCTTTATTATTAATGACGTGCAAAGTGTTGTTGGAGAAGGATTCACAAAACAAATTACAAGCGAATGATGTTGTTTTATGAAACTTATGTTACAATGATGTGGAAATTATTTTTAATGTAAGTGAGGCGTCCTTATGAAAATATCTAAACCGGCATATATGGTTTTACTTGTTGTTGGCTTGGTTTTTGTTTTTTTGGGACTATCTAATATCGGAATTTCTATTTTTTGGGACTTTAGCGACTTAGAAAATATGCTGGTTGGCTCTTTGCTAATCATCATTGGGCTTATTACACTTAGAGTTCGATATACATTTAAAAAAAGAGGATAGAAAAGCACTGCAAATTATGATTGCAGTGCTTTTCTACTGTTATCATTTAAAAAATTACGTTTTCTTGAATAACATCTAATTTTTTTATGATAATATAGCGGTTTTTCATGGTGATGACGCCCTCTTTTTTTAATTGTTGAAAAATCCGATTGACACTGCTCGCTGAATTTATTCCGCAAAAGTGACCAATTTCTTCATTACTCACTAAAAAATCGATTAAAAATTGATCTTTTTCGATTTCCACGCCGAAAAGTGTATAAAGTTCGTATAACTGTGTGCAAATTGCGCCAAGTTTTCCGTTCATCAGCATTTGCTGCATTTTTTTGATGGATTGTAAAAGTCTTGTGCGATAATAATCTTTGACATAAATTTGCAGATCAACGTCACGGTTTACATCTTTCCAAAAACGTACTCGGTCTACTTGATATAGTTCTGCTGTGTCTGACTCCACACGAATATTGAACGGCGCATTGGCAAATTGAGAATACTCATCTTTTAAAAGTGAGATAATATCCATTTTATTAATGTAGTTTAAATTAAATTCCCTGCCATCCCTTGAGATAATACTCGTTTTAATAATCCCTTTTTTAAGTATGTACACATAAGAATCTTCAAGCCCTTCGTAAGTTAAATATTTACGTTTTCCCCTTGTAATAACTGGAAAATCATTTGTGCTTACATAATTATTAAGAATATTTTGTTTCATGTTCTTAACCTCCTTTTTGTCATTCCAGTTAAAGCATATTAATCATACAAAATACTATTCCCTATTTTTTCAACATATGTTATACAAATTTGTATATATCAGAAATAATTACCAAATTAAAAAGTCTACTCTTAAAATTTCGCCTATAATACTCTTTGTCGCTGAGATAAATCACACGTAGGAAGGGATTTTAATTTATGAAAGAAAAATTATTTAATAAGGGTTTTGTTTTAATAACATTGATTAACTTTGTCGTTTATCTTGTCTATTATTTGCTGATGGTGATTATCGCTGTCATTGCCCAAGAAGAGCTGGGTGCATCACTCGGCGAAGCGGGTTTTGCTTCTGGTATTTATATTATTGGTACGCTCCTTGCGAGACTTTATATGGGGAAAAAGCTTGAGTTATTTGGTCGCAAGCAAGTTTTAAGGTTTGGTATTTTATTTTTCTTAGTAACGACGATGGCTTACTTATACATGCCGACGATTGCAATTATGTTTATTATTCGCTTTTTAAATGGGTTTGCATACGGAACAACTTCTACTGCAACAAACGCCATTGTCACTGCTTATATTCCTAATTCTAGAAACGGAGAAGGCATTAATTATTATGGTCTTAGTACGAGTCTTGCTGCTGCCATTGGACCGTTTATTGGAATGATATTGTTAAGCAAAACAAGCTTTTATACGATTATTATTTTTTCCACGGTTATTGTCTTATTAACTGCACTGCTTTGTTTCTATCTACCAGTAAAAAATATTGTTTTAACAAAAGAACATCGGACAGCATTACAAACTTGGACTGTCAAAAGTTTTATTGAAACGAAAGTTATTCCGATTACTTTTATTGCCTTTTTGATGGGGATTTCTTATTCAAGCGTACTTACCTTCCTTGCTTCGTATGCGCGAGAAATTAATTTAGTTAGCGCTGGTACTTTTTTCTTTGTTGTCTATGCGTTAGTTATTACTTTTACCAGACCTATGTCAGGGAAACTATTTGATGCAAAAGGTGAAAAATATGTCATGTATCCTAGTTATCTCTTTTTAGCAGTTGGTCTAGTTGTGCTTAGTACTGCAACATCAAGTATTGTTTTACTTATTTCAGGTGGATTAATTGGTTTAGGTTATGGAACTTTTATGTCGAATGGACAAGCTGTTTGTTTGAAAGTTTGTGAACCCCACCGTATTGGCATTGGTTTATCTACTTACTTTATTGGGCTTGATTTAGGCCTTGGTATCGGACCTTATATTATGGGTGAAATTCATCATGTTCTTTCATTCCAAGGTATTTACATTATCGCTGGTGCTATCGCATTTGTTTGCGTATTTATTTACATGTTTTTATCCAGAAAAAAAGTGTCCAGTGGCGCACATGAACAACTAAAAGGGAGCGAAGAATTATGAATAAATTATTACTCATTACCGCAGCAGGTTATATCGTAGGAGTCCGAGCGATTGAAAGTGAAAAAAATCATTCTATTTTGCTTAGTGACGTCTATATTAATAACCCATCGCAGCGATTGATTGATCATTTTGAAAGTCTAGAAATTGCAAAAGAACAAATTATCGGGCATAAAAAATTATCTACCGATGATGCTCAAAATTTAATTAGTAGATGGGAAGCTAATTATTTTACTACATCTTGATAAATGGAAGCATTGCGAATCAGCGCAATGCTTTTTTTATAAGACTTGATGGCTAATATGTAATAATGTATTTTCATGGTATTTTGTTGTAACTTCTATTCTCTTCAAATCATCCGGAACATGTTTGATTAGATAAGGTAGATTGTTCACTACACCAGTATTCTCTTGATTAAGTATCCATGATATTTTTTTAAAGTCGAGAATTCCTTCTACGGTTGCCAGCGGGGTTTGGTATATAAAGTCATCTTTCAGTTTAGCAACAAACAAATGCATGCCGCCAAGGTTCTCCCCTTCTACAAACCATTTCATTTCACCAATATCACGTATTTCGTAGTCGGCTGCATTAATTCCAGTCTCTTCTTTGATTTCACGTTTGATAGATTCAATGAGTAATTCTCCGGGCTCGATTTTCCCACCCACACCGTTCCAACTTCCCATCCAAGGGGATTTTTGTCTGTTTAATAATAAAATTTCATCAGCTCTTTGGATAAAGCAGAGCGTGTATTTATACATAGTTTAACCTTCTTTTTTCGTTTTTATTAGTATAGCATATTTAACAGCATAAAAAATAACAGCATCCGTGTTTAGGTTGGGAAACGGATGCTGTCAGGTGAGATATTTCATTGAAAAAAAGGTTACTCTTAATATACCGAATAAATATGAAAAAAGTATGAACAAACTAAGAAAGTTCATTTTTAATTTTTTGAAGTAAATGATTACCTTGCTGCGTCATACTATAATATTTTTTATTATTATTATTTTCGTCACGTATGATAAAGCCATGAAATTCAAGCCAGTAAGTGCAGTATAACAACTCATTTCTCGTAGAATTGCCAACAATATCACTTTGCAGAAAATTGATGGTTAATGATTTTATATTGTATACAGGATTTTTGACAACTTCTAACACCATTATAATAAGTCGATTATCTGGCCTTTCCATTGCGTGACCTTCTTTGCTTTAAATTATCGTTTTCTTGCTTCGTTGACTTTGAGACGTCTGCCTTTCACTTTTCGTGAGCGCATCATTTCAAGAACAGCTGGGCCTTTTCCGTTTAAAATTTCGACAAAGGACACATGATCTTCAATCGTAATAATACCAATATCTTCCGCTGTAATCCCTTCTAATTTAGAAATGGTTCCAACAAAATCTACCGCACGGATTTTTTTCTTTTTACCACCGTTAAAATAAAGTTTCATAATATTTTTATTTAGTTTTTCACCGCGAGCTTTCTTTATGGTTGGGCGTTTTTGTTGTTTTTTACGGAAAGCTTCTTCATTTGCTTTTACTTCGATGATAGTTGGTTTCCGCTTTTTCTCAATCGTAATATTTAGCATTTCTTCTATATCACGAAGAAGCGGATTTTCATTCGTCTTAACAAAACTGATAGCTTTTCCACTTTTTCCAGCACGGCCAGTACGTCCGATTCGGTGCACGTAGTTCTCTTTTTCAATCGGTAAATCGTAATTAATTACAAGCGAGACATTATCAACATCAATTCCTCGACCGGCTACATCTGTCGCAATTAAGAAACGTGATTTTCCGCTTTTGAAATCATCCATAGCGCGGAAACGATCTTCTTGTCTTAAACCGCCATGAATTTTACTCGCTTTTACATCGAGTAAATCGGTGAGTTCATCGACTTGATTTTTCGTATTACAAAAAATAATTGCACTGTCAGGATTTTCAGTAATTAAAACATCTTTTAACGTTTTTTCTTTATTATCCGTTTGCATTTCCACATGAAAAATTGGATTTGTTTTTTCGGAAGCCATTTCAATTACCATTGGATTATCTTGATAGCGTTTAATTAAATCTTGCATTTCTTCAGGTAATGTTGCTGAGAAAAATAAGTTTTGACGCTGTTTTGGTAAACGGCTAAGAATATCTTCTACTTGGTCAATAAAGCCCATGCTTAACATTTCGTCTACTTCATCTAAAACTAAATGGGCTACTTTGTCGACATTAAGTGATCCTTTTTCGATATGGTCCAATAATCGACCCGGAGTTCCAACAACAATATGATTTTTTTGACTTAATTCTAATTTTTGTTTAGCAAAAGGTGATTGTCCATATATTGCTGCTGCTTTAATTCGTTTAAATCGTCCAATATTCGTACATTCTGTCTTAACCTGCATTGCAAGTTCTCTCGTTGGTACGATAATTAGCGCTTGTGGTTTGTTTTCTTCCCAAACAACCTGTTCTGCAATTGGAATCGCAAATGCTGCTGTTTTCCCGCTACCAGTTTGTGATTTAGCAACAATGTCTTCACCTGTTAAGGCAACTGGAATTACTGCTTTTTGAACAGGGGTAGCTTCTTTATATCCTAGTTCATTAATGGCTCTTTTAATTTCTTCACTTAATTTTAAATTATTCATGTCAGTCCTCATTTCCTCATATCATCATACCATATTTTTTCACAAATGACGGAACGAATTGTTTGTACTTCGCTCCTACTTCCTTTAAAATGGACTCTAAGCTTCCAAAATAAGGAGGAAACAATGAATTTAGATGATTTGAAGAATAAAGTTACCGAGTCCCTGCCCCTGGAAAATCTAGGAACACTGACAGAAGAGGCAACAACCAAAGCATCTGAGCTTGGCGAACAAGCAAATAATGTCACTGAGAATCTGCAAAATGAAGCAACCAATTTAACAGAAAACTTACAGGATAAAGCGAGCGGCCTTACAGAAAACTTGCAAGATACAGCGAATGAATTAACAGGTGGTTTTTTGGATAAAATAAAGAATTTGTTTCAATAAGAAAAAAAGCACTCATTTACGAGTGCTTTTTTCATTTGGCGCTTTTTATATGTGTCCCTTTATCAAAATCATGATTAATAAAATTGACTAATGTAAATTGACCGTTTTCATATTCAAATTTTAAAATACAGCAGTTTTTTAATCCTGTTACTTTGCCAATTTTGCTCGTTTTTTCCCAGTAACGGGCAAACTGAGCGCAAGCGGCTCCGTGTGATACAGCGAGAACGGTATCGTGATCATCTTGGCTCATAATGCTTTCCATTGTTTCCACTAAACGATCTCTAAAATCAGCTTCACGCTCGCCTCCAAAGGTCGCAAAAAAGTCACCATATGGCAGCGGCGGGTTTAAGTCTTCGCTCTCCCCTTCAAAAGTACCGAAATTCCATTCTTTTAATCCTTTTAGACGAGTGTATTCTTTTGTCGTAACAAGCTCTAAAGTGTCGCATGCACGCTCTGAAGTAGAACTATATGCTTTGTCGAATGTAATATTGTTTTCTTTAAAGTAACTTCCCGCTATTTTTGCCTGTTTAATACCTAGCTCTGTAAGTGGTGCATCGCAAAATCCTTGAATTTTTTTGCGTTGGTTAAATAAAGTTTGACCGTGGCGCATTAAATACATTGTTTTTTTCATGTAAATTCCCCCGTATCTATATCTTATTTCAAGTCTATCACCTTGGAGTAGCTCTAAGTCAAGTAATAATTAGCTTAATTTTTCCTCTTTTTCATCGTATCTGCTATAATAAATACACCAAAATGAATAGAACTATAGCGAATAAAAATCGAGGAGGAATTCAAATGACGTTAAATGTTTACTTGAATTTTAGAACACAATCCAGAGATGCTATCGCGTTTTATGAAGAAATTTTTGGAACAAAGTGTACAGATTTGATGACATATGGGGAAATCGAGTCCGCTGAAGAACCTATAGAAGATTCGCTAAAAGATTTAGTTATGAATGCTAGTTTAGTACTCGATGGAGTAAAAGTCATGTTTTCCGATGTGCCGAAGTCTATGCCACTTACATTTGGCGACAATATCACACTCGTTATCGATACAACGGACGAAATAAAACTGACAAAACAATTCCATCAACTTGCGGAAGGCGGCAATATTATTATGCCACTCGGAAAAACATTTTGGTCAGAAAAATATGGTCAAGTTACTGATAAGTTTGGTATTGGTTGGCAGCTTAATCTATCCTAAAAGCAAAAGAACCTGGGATAAGTTTCAGGTTCTTTCTTTAAGTCATTTTGTCCTAAAAAAGCATATTTACACGAGGTAAAACAACACTTATTTAAGAGTAGAAAAGAGGTATTCTTTATGGCAAAGACAGAGTTAAATCCTAAAGTAGATTCGTTTCTTAATAAACCTTCTACCTGGCAAGCTGAATTCAAAGCATTAAGAGAAATAGCTATCACATTTGAACTAGAAGAAGAATTTAAATGGGGAAAACCTTGTTATGCTATTAATGGCAGCAACGTTTTCTTAATTCATGGTTTTAAAAACTACTGTGCACTACTCTTTATGAAAGGCGCACTACTCCGTGATCCGGACAATATTTTAGTGCAACAAACAGAAAATGTGCAAGCTGCTAGACAAATTCGCTTCACTAATTTACAAGAAATTCTTGTTCAAAAAGAGATTTTAAAAAAATATATTCAAAATGCAATCGAAGTTGAAAAAGCTGGTTTAGAAGTAGCGCTTAAACCAAGAGCGGAAACGCCTATTCCAGAAGAGTTACTTGTGAAATTTGAGGAATTACCTGCTTTAAAAACAGCTTTTGAAGCGTTAACTCCTGGTCGCCAAAAAGCGTACTTGCTTTATTTTGCGGCTCCAAAGCAATCAAAAACGCGTGTTTCGCGCATTGAGAAATATGAAGCAACGATTTTAGATGGATTAGGACTTAATGATTAATAAAAAGAGGCGCAACTATTAAAAGTTACGCCTCTTTTTATTTATTTAACTTCTTCAAAATCATATAGTTGCCAGCTATTGTCAAATGCTGGTTCAGTTGGTCCGTAAATACGGAAGTACGTGAACCAATTGGCATCAGGAACAGTTTGAATCCAAGGTAGCGACTCATCTTCTGGTGGATTTGGTCCAAAGTAAAGCGTTGTATTGCCGTCAGCATCTACTTCAAAGGTATCTTTAATTGAATTAAGCGCTGGCATAAACTGCTCAGTAACAATTTCTGAACGAGTATCCATATCATAAACAGTTACAGACCAGAAAATACTCGTTGGCACTGGTGTTGGTACTTTTAATGTATAGTTTTTACCTCCATCCAGATAATTTCCTACTTTATCTTTCACCCCTAGCATATAAACGGAACCAAATCCGACTTTATGCATAAACATCATGTGTGTTTCGAGTGTCGCTTGATAGAACCAGCGCTCTCTTACAGGAAGGTTTAAATACGTTTTTTCATAGAAGTCATTATTCTCACCGTATACAGCCCATTCCCAGTTTTTCCCTGGCCAAACAATGGCTGCAGGATCATCTGTATTAAAGGAATTCACAAACATCATCTTATCTGCTTTTTCGCCAGCTTCAATTAACAATGCTTTTGTGTCTGAATCAGGATTAAATTCTTTATTTGGAGCCAAACCAATTGCTTTTAGTAAGCCATACATTTGGTAATATTCTGGATCTGTTTCATCATTATCCAGCGCCCATTTGATTACTTCCCAATAATCGAATTTTCCTTCCACATAATAAGGTGTTGAAATGGCTTTACGATGAGAAAAATCATGGAAAGTACTGGTTGGATTATTTTTTGCTTCTTTTAGCGGATAAAATTTTACTGTTTTTAGTAACTCAAATGCTTTTTCATAATCACTTGCTTGGTGGACCATCGCCCGTAAACAAATTAAAAACCTAAAACTAGATGGTTTGCGAACTATGTATCCTTCTGGAATATCCCCGTCATAATTAGGAGGAAGATATAAATACTTGGCACCTTTACCTTCTTCATCCCCTGTTAATCCCATATTCGTAATAAATTTAAAATTAATATCATCCGCCACACCAACAATTGCACCCGGCGGTAATTCGATGACAACAGGACCATTCTCTGTGTTCCCTGTTCCAAGACAATACGGGGTATCTGAATTTTGTGTCAGTACATTTAAGTCAGGAGTCGTAAGTTGAATAATAAAATCGTGATTCTCGGTAATTCCTAAATCGTGTAATGCTTTAAAATTTGATACATTCGAAACGGTTGGATAGAAAAATCGGTATGCCTCCACAGCTCGATTTAAAAATCCTTCTTTTCTTATTGATTCTACTTTACTCTCAGGTAGCATTTTTTTCATGTAAAAATCCTCCTTCAATTAGCTTTTTTTAGAACACTTGTACAATACCCCTGTTTTTGGAAATTCAAGCGTAAAATAAAAAATCTTCTAACCGTGAGAAAATTTTTGTAAGAAAGCGTATTAATACTAACTTAGTAGTGATTATATGAAATGACTCGCTGCCTTCACTATTTGATAGGTAAAATTATTTTAATAAACAAAAACTCTCCTAATGATAAGGAGAGTTTTTTCAAGAAACGTTATCAGCAGTTATGAGATTTATCTTTTTTTCTTTTATTTCGGTGTAGCCATTGGGTACTAAGAAGTACTAGTAAAATTCCTAATCCAAAGATCAAATTCGCCGGCTGACTACCTGTTTTAGGTAGGGTTTGTGGAGCCTCATTTGTTGGTTGGACATCGTTTGTTGGCTTAATATCATTCGTTGGTTGAATATCTCCATTGGAATTACTCCCTAGTACATCTGAATTTGGATTTGGATTTACTTCGGCTTTATTAGCACGATATACATATTTTATAGTTTGATTCTGATCCGTAAATTTACCAGTTGCATTAGCGGGCTTTTGCACTAGCGTATAGCCTTTAATTTCCTTGGCTGTAGTTGCGTAGGAATCATTAATGTTTCCGTTTAATACCTTGCTTATGGCCAGCTCTTTCCCTGTTTCATCTACATATTTTACAGTAATATAAGATGATGTCGGTATACTGTTCTTTTTATAGTGATAAATCACCGTTTGTGCTTCTGTCGTGAATTTTCCGCTAGCATTAGTTGGTACTTTTACTAGCGAATAGTCTTTTATTTCTTTTGGTTTAGTTGTATATGCTTCATCGACATTTCCGCTTAGTACCTCACTTGGTGCTAGCTCGTTGTTGTTTTCATCCAAGTGTTTAACGGTGATATTTGCTGCTATTGGGCTATTTTGTAATTGATACACATAGGTAACCGTTTGAGGATTCTCGTTAAAAATCCCGTTAGCGTTAGTAGGGCTCTTAATTAAGGTATAGCCATCTATTGTTTTAGCCACTGTTGTGTATGTTTCACCAATTTCACCAGTCAATACTTCCGTTTCACTAATTTTAGCTCCTAATTCGTCCTGGTAGTTCACCGTAACTTCTTTAGCTAAAATTGGCTCTACTTTAATCGCGCGATACACATAGGTCACTGTTTGTGCATTTTCGCTAAACTTTCCTTCTGCATTGCTCGGTGTTTCAATTAATTCGTATCCTGTAAAAGTCTTCGCTGTTGTAACATAATTTTCATCAACATTACCTGATAATGTTTCGGTTGGTGCTAATTCCATCCCATCCTCATCGGTATATTGTATCGTGATGTCTTTAGCTGGAACGGGATTTTTCGAATAGATATATGTCACAGTCTGTTCTTCTAAGCTAAATTCTCCTTGTGCATTTGATGGCATTTCAGTTAGTGTATAACCTAAAATTTCTTTTGCACTTGAACTATATTCTTCACCGACATTTCCAGTTAATATGCTATTTTCCGCAAGTTTATTCCCTGATTCGTCTTCATATTTCACAGTTATATTTGCACCTTGTACAGCATCAATATAAACAATCACTTCTTTTGGAGTAGCCTTAATTCCATCCATATTCTCTACGTTTAATGTTACTGTGTATTTTCCTACTTTCTTGAGATTCACCATTGTTTCAAAATCGCTTTTAATGGATAAATCATCCGTTGTTTGCGCTTGAACATCCTTTAAAAACTCTGCTTCTGTTTTTTCTGTCCCTTGTGGATAATGAATTTCGGAATCTGCATTAATTACTGGGGTAGTTGATCTTTTAAATGGTTGTGTTACTTTTCCTGAAAAAGTTCCATCTATACCAGTCACATTAATTAGCTCAGAAAACTGAAAGCTGACCTCTGTTAAATTTTTGATTCTTTCAGACGACCAAGTTATTTTTTCATTTGCGTATGTTCCAAAATTTGATATTGGGAGTGGCTTGATTAACTTATCAAAATTACTAATCTCATTATTAATAATTAAATCTGAATCATCCACTACAATTGCTTTATCTAAAGTAACTGCTTGATTTAATGCACTAATTCTCGATAGTTTTGGCATTTTTGTTTTAAGGTTACTTGGTAAAACACTGATGGAGTTTAAATCGATGTTTAAAGTAGTCATTTCTGGAAAATCATCAAGCATATCTATATTGGTAATTTGATTTTTGTTTAAATTTAAAGTTGCCAGTATAGGAATATTTTTAAATTTCTCGACGCTATTTATTTTGTTAGTATTTAGATTCATGTCTGTTACAGAAACTAAATTATTTAGTTCTATCTGATCGATGCTATTACGTTCAAATCGAACTACAGTTACTTTTGGAAGGTTAGCTAATTCGACTTTCGTTAAACTTGCTATTTGGCTAAAGTAGACATTTCGCATAGTGTAATAACCTAAATTAACTAATTCTGGATTATTTTTGGCAATCACTGTTGTTAACGCAGATAAGTCTGGATAATCGGAAGTCTTTACATCTACCAATTGGGGTTGATCTTGAACATTTATCAATTTTATAGCCAAATTTTGCTGTATATTTAGTGTCATCAAATTGGGTAGATTTTCTACATCCGTTTTGTCTAATACAACTTCTTCTAGTTGGTTCTTTGACAGGTCTAACGTTTTTAAATTAGGCAGATTTTGGATGTTATCGAATACTGTATCTGTTAATTCATTTTCTCCTAATGGCAGATCTTCAATGGCCAAATCAGTAACTTTTAGCTCATTAATACTGTTTTTGTCAAGGTTTGCTTTTCTTACCTTAGGGAGATTGACTAATTCGACTTTTGTTAAACTTGCTACTTGGCTAAAATAGACATTTCGCATAGTGTATTGGCCTAAATTGACTAATTCTGGATTGTTTTTGGCAATTACCGTTGTTAACTTGCGTAATCCTGTATAACCAGAAGTCTTTACATTTACCAATTGGGGTTGATCTTGGATGTCAATAGTATTAAGATCGGGATTATTTTCAATATCAATGGTTGTTAGTTTCGGGAGTTGATTTTGCGCATTTAAGATAAGACTGCTAATTTGATTATTTTTTACCGATAGGCTTACTAAATTAGGTAATTGATCTATTGGAGAAATGTCTGTTATTTGATTATTATTCAAGCTTATACTTGTCACATTGACTAGCAAATCGATTCCTGTTAATACGCTTATTCCTTTATTATAACCATTGAGAGATGTGATTTTATTCAAGTCTGCTTGTGTTACTAGCTGAGTTGTATTCTCTGATCCCGTTGCTTCTTTAGCAATTACTTTAGCTAAGGCACTGTCAGGAAATATACTTTCATAGGTGTCCCCTGTTTCAAGAATGGTCTTAGTGTATTTTAGGGAATTAGTTAATCCCTTAGTTGTTTTTGAAGGTGTATTTATTTCTACTTTTTGTTCATTTTCTTTAGCTTCGGTGACAAATGGATACGCACTTAATGATTGAAAGAGCATTATCCCGACTACAATGATAGAACTTATCTTTCTTTTCATGATTAGTCTCCTTAGATGTAATTATTATCTTAAAGAATGAGTTGAATTCTGTGTTTGATGTATGTGGTATTTATCGCCTCAATAAGTACTAATTATAGCAGTCCTAAGCTAGCCATTTGAATATAGTATAGGGGGTTTTTTCATTTCTTGGTATCATCGTTCACATATCGTTCATATCTTTTTAAGGTTCGGTACTAATTTTAGACTCTCTAATATATTTAAATTTATTACTTGTAATTCTCAAAAATTACTGTCAAGTCATATAACAGAATACCTAATAAGGGATGAATTTACATAAAAATTATTGTTAAAGTAAAGGATCAATCATCTGCTTGTTCTCATTTTTGACTATTTTATAAAGTAGTTCTTCGTTTTCAATGAGATTAGTAATTACTTGAACTAGTTTTAATGAAAATTGCCACAAAAACAGCGTAATAAAAATGGGAAATGCAAGATAAAAAAATCTCTAAAACATTCACCTTTTAATTACAAAGGGTTTCAAATGTTTTAGAGATTTTTTATTTTACTGTTTAGCGTTTTGAAAGCATCTGCTAATACGATCTAATGCTCTAAAGTATAACCGTTTTTCCCTCCGTTATGTCCGTTTTTTTGTCATGTTCGTAAATATTATAGCGACTATCACTAAACAAAAAACACTAGCCATCCATCCTACACTGGAAATGATGTTGAGAGCAAATAATGTACTTGCTATTATTACTAAGAGAATAAAAATAGCGTAAAAAAATCCTTTTTTCATGTTTTTCTCCCTCCTCCTAGTCTAGTTTCATCGTAATACAATAAGATAATGTATAACCAAAAATATAATGAAATGTCCAATTCTAGTCATGAACAACAAAAAAGAGCTTATTTAAACTTTTTCTTAAACGACAGGTACAATATTGTGTATTAAATCACAAGATAACACGTAATATAGTTCATTATACACGATTTATGCTTTACTCTTCTCGAATATCTCGAAAAATACATATTCACTTAAAATATATGTTGTTTTTTTAAATGAAATCTCCTTTTTTATTTAACTAATTAACTTATAAAATCAAACAAGAATTTCATATGATTTTTATCAGTCTTCACCTATATTATTTACTAAAAGACATATTAGAGTAGCATTTATTATTTCTAAGAGGCATTCAATGTTGTCTTCCCCTCTTAATAGATACAACTGCTTGAACACCATTATTTGAACTTCCGCAAATCAAAAAGCACCATAAACATTGTATTACCAACGTTTATGGTGCTTTATTTAACGTCCTGAGAGGGATTCGAACCCCCGACCGACGGCTTAGAAGGCCGTTGCTCTATCCAGCTGAGCTATCAGGACAAATGGCACTGTTTTTTCAACAGCCAAATACCATTTTATGTTTAAATTGCTTGTTTGTCAATGGTTTTCTTTAAGTTATTGCATTTTTTCTTTTTTGGGTGTCTTTTGACCTAGTTGTGCTTTGTTAAAGGAAAAACTTGGGTTAGGTCAGTTAGTTCGTTATCGTCACGATCCATGAAGCGAACTTTGATTCCTTCTGGCGTAGAGTCGATGAGCGCGTATGTTTTGATACGAATGCGACCTCTTGGTAAGGAAATGCTTCCTGGGTTTAAAATGATGGTGTCATCTAGCATATCAACGCCTAGTTCATGAGAATGACCAAAGAATGCGAAATCAGCGTTTAATTCACGAGCTCGGTAGCGTAAGTTCATAAGTGTCATTTTGATGTTGTAAAGATGTCCATGTGTGGTTAAAATACGATAGCCATCCACTTCTCCTACCCAATCATTTGGAAATCCTCCGCCAAAATCACAGTTGCCTCGAACAGTATGAAATCCTTGAATCGCTGGATCATCAGCTTCTAATTCAGAATCCCCACAATGAATCATGGCATCGACTGTATTTTCGTATTTTTCTTTAAGATGGATTAAGCAGTCACGTTCTGAGTGGCTGTCGCTAACTACTAATAATTTCATTTTATTTCCTCCCCCTAGTGCTCTGTTACTTATTCTCTCACTTTTTAGTAACTTTTTCTACAACTTCTGCTAAATCTTTTTCTAGCTGTTTAATAGCATTAGCTCGGTGGCTGATTTCGTTCTTTTTCTCTGCTGGAATTTCTGCCATTGTAAGACCGAATTCTGGTAGGAAAAATAGTGGATCATAGCCAAAGCCGTTTGTACCGCATAGTTGTTCTGCGATAATGCCTTCTACCTCTCCAGTATAGAAGCTTGTTTTCTCAGAGGGTGTAGCTACAGCAAGTGTACAGTGGAAACGAGCAGTTCTTTTTGCTGGTTCTACGCCTTCTAAATTTTTAAGTAGTTTTTCATTATTTTTTGCATCATCATGAGCGACTCCAGCGTAGCGTGCAGAATAGACACCAGGAGCCCCGTTAAGCGCGTCTACAATTAAACCTGAATCATCAGCAATAACTGTTTGATTTAGCAAGCTAGCGACCGTTTCTGCTTTAAGAGCAGCATTTTCAGCAAAAGTTGTGCCTGTTTCTTCAATTTCACCAATTTCTGGAAAATCAGCAAGGGTAGCAACTTCGATATTAAACTTCGCAAAGATTTTTTCGAATTCTTTTGCTTTTCCTTTATTTGCGGTGGCAATAATAATTTTACTCATTTTTTATTCTCCTTTAATCCGCGCTGTGATTTTGTCGCCGAGTGTTTCTTTTTGGATTTCGATTAGTTCGCTTATTCCTTTTTTACCTAGAGCGATTAGTTCAGCAAGTTCGGCTTCTGAAAAAGTAGCTTCTTCGCCTGTTCCTTGGAGTTCTACAAAGGCTCCGCTACCAGTCATAATGATATTCATATCGACTTGTGCCGCGCTATCTTCTACGTAGTTAAGGTCAAGTACTGTTCCACCTTCTTCTAAAACGCCAACACTTGTAGCTGCAAGAAAATCTTTGACAGGGAATTTCGTGAACGGAACTTCTTCATCTAGTTTTGCAATCGCCATGACCATTGCAATAAATGCACCAGTAATAGAGGCTGTGCGTGTTCCTCCGTCTGCTTGGATAACATCACAGTCTAACCAAATTGTTCGTTCACCAAGTGCGTCTAAGTCAACCACGGCACGTAAAGCTCGTCCAATTAAACGTTGAATTTCCATTGTTCTTCCAGTTACTTTTCCTTTAGAAGATTCGCGGATATTACGTGTATTCGTTGCTCGTGGTAACATGGAATATTCAGCAGATATCCAGCCACGACCTTCCCCGCGCATAAATGGTGGTACTTTTGTTTCTACACTTGCAGAACAGATAACTTTTGTATTTCCTGATGCGATTAAAACAGAACCTTCTGGGTGCATTAAGTAATCAGGTGTTACTTCGATTTCTCGTAATGCATTCTTTTCTCTTCCATCAAATCTCATTAGTGGCACCTCTTATTTTCCTAATTTTATATGTTCTACTGTCATATCTGGCATATTTAACCAGTCTTTTGCAATATCTTTGAAAATTTGTGTGGAACCAGTGGTGAAAAAACGATGTTCAATTTCATCGTCTGTCGCATCTAATAAATTATGGTAATCCAGTAAAGCACTGACTTCGCTAGCAGTTTCTTCGCCGGAGTTAATGACCGCAACGCCATCGCCCATAAAGTTTTCGATAATTGGTTTTAAAAGTGGGTAATGCGTGCAACCCAAAATCACCGTATCAATCTTGGTACTTTTCAGTGGTAAGAGTGACTCGGCTACGACTTTTTTTGCAATGGCGCTTTTATACTCGCCAGATTCTACTACGGATACAAATTTTGGACATGCGAGTGAATCTACTTCTACTCGGCGGTTTAGTCCTTTAAGCGCTGTTGGGTAAGCCATGCTTTCGACTGTACCGAGCGTTCCTAATACGCCAATTTTGTTGTTTCTTGTTGCTTTAAGAGCTGCTCTTGAGCCAGGTTGAATAACTCCAATAACAGGAATATCCAGTTTTTCACGAATGTCATATAGTGCTGCCGCTGTTGCAGTATTACATGCAATAACGAGCATTTTGATGCCACGATCTACGAGAAAATTGGTCATTTCCCAAGTAAACTGAGCTACTTCTTCTTTGTCGCGTGGTCCATAAGGGCAACGTGCGGTATCACCTAAATAATATACTTGTTCATGGGGTAGCTGCTTTAGTACTTCACGCACTACTGTCAAACCGCCTACTCCCGAATCGATAAAGCCTATAGCTTGTTTCACAGTCTCGCCTCAATTTCTTTATTAATTTCCAAATTTTTTTATCTATACCTTCCATTTTCTTATTTTTTCGCTTTTTTCGCAAGTCTTTTTTGAGAAAAAAGGTTTTTTATAGAAATTTATTTATTGTGCTTTCCATTTTAGGGTGATTTTGGTTATAATGGTGTATGAAAGTGAGGTATCCGAAATGACAGAAAATGAACAGAATAATTACGAGGAAAAAGCACTCGTTCCAAGTTTTGGATTAGATGTACTGCGAGATTATTTAATTCCTGAAATCCTTGGAGATGAAGCGCCTCACATTATGTACTGGGCTGGGAAAGACTTAGCGCGTAAATTCCCACTTGAATCCATGGAAGAGATAAGAGAATTCTTTGAAGAAGCCTCTTTTGGGACACTTAGTATTTTAAAGGAAAAGAAAGATGAGTTGCGTTTACTTTTAGAAGGTGACATGGTTGTTTCGCGGTTCCGTACACAAGAAAATCCAACTTTTAAATTAGAAGCTGGTTTTATCGCCGAGCAATTACAAACACAGAAGAAGCTCTATACAGAAAGTTACGATGAAATAGATAAACGTAAAAAACAAGTGACGATTATCGTTAAATGGGATCGTAAAGAAACGATTGATAACGAAGAACGTTACTAAAAAGATAAGCTTGAAATAACTTGCCTACGCCCCTCTTAACTGGGATGCAGCTCGTTAATTCAAGCTTATTTTTATTTATCTAATTCAAATTGGTCATGTAAAACTTGTGCTGCTTCTACCATTTTACGTGCGGGAACAACAGTCGAAACTTTGATTTCTGAAGTGCTAATCATTTTTATTGGGATATTATTTTCAGTTAAAGCTTCAAACATTTTTGCAGCGACTCCAGGGTTACTTACCATACCGGAACCAACAATAGATACTTTCGCTAGTTCTTGCTCGGATTCTAGTTTTTCGATTTGAAGTAGTTCTTTACTTTCTTCTAAAACAGCTAGAGTAGCTAATAGTTCGCTTGTTTTAATCGTGAAGGATAAGTTGCCGTGACCAAGACCTGTGATACCTTGAATGATAATATCTACATCAATGTTATTTTCAGCTAGTTTAGTAAAAACTTTTGAAACACGCATCGCTTCTTTTTGTTTCCAGTGAATAGTTACACGAGTAATTTGATCTTCAAAAGCAATTCCGCGGACTACTTTGGTATTTTCCATTGTTAAATCCTCCTCAATCATTGTACCTGGTTCTAGTTCATGACTCGCTCTTACTTCAAGCGGAATTCGGAAATTTTTCGCATATTCAACGGAGCGTGGATGTAAAACGCCAGCACCGAGATTGGCTAATTCTAGCATTTCATCATAGGTTAGTTGTTCTAGTTTTTGGGCTTTTTTAACGTAACGGGGATCTGTTGTGAATACGCCGACAACATCTGTACAAATAGCACATTTTTCTGCTTTTAAAGCGGATGCGATTGCTACTGCTGTCGTATCAGAGCCACCCCTGCCGAGTGTTGTAATTTCGCCGTCTGTAGTTATACCTTGGAACCCTGCAACAATAACAATTTGCCCAGCTTCAAGTGCAGACTCAATGCGCGCGCTATCAATATCAGCAATTCTTGCGTTACTATGTACTGCTTCTGTTTCAATTCCTGCTTGCCATCCTGTATAAGAAATAGCATCATGTCCTTTTTCTTTTAAAGTCATCGCAAGTAAAGCAATCGTGATTTGTTCGCCGGTTGAAAGTAACATATCCATTTCTCGCTTGTCTGGAGCTTCACTGATTTCTTCTGCCATCGCTACTAATTTGTCGGTTGATTTACCCATCGCGGAAACGACGACAATGACTTTATTCCCTTGTTTTTTCTCGTAAATGGCTTGATCTGCTGTTTTTCCGATTTTATCTACGGTGCTAACAGAGGTTCCGCCAAATTTTAATACTACTAGTCCCAATCTCGCTCCTCCTGACTTTTTGGTGCTTTTTTATCAATGGTTTTATTTTAGCGCATTTATGTGTTGAAGGGAAGGGTGAGTTTCTTTTGTTTTTACTTCTAGCGAAAATCATAGATGCTGAAATAAAAAAGCTAACACGCCAATAACTAAAAAATCATTGGTATGTTAGCTTTATTTAAAATCTATTTTTGTTCAGTATTTTTGGCTTTTTCGTTAAACGCGGTAATATGTTTATGCACTTCTTCTGCCACATTAAGTGGAACGCCAGCTTCTTTAATTTCTTCTACTGATGCTTCTTTTAATTTCTTCATGGAGCCAAAATGTTTCAGTAGTTTTTTCTTGCGGCCAGGTCCTACGCCAGGAATGCCATCAAGAATGGACTGGAAGCCTGTTTTGCTGCGTAGTTGGCGGTGGAATGTGATAGCGAAACGGTGGACTTCATCTTGCATTCGTTGCAGTAAATAGAATTCTTGGCTGTTTCTTTCGAGTGGAACTATTTCTAATGGATCGCCGAATAATAGTTGGCTAGTACGATGCTTATCGTCTTTTGCGAGTCCAGCTACTGGAATATCTAAGCCGAGTTCGTTTGTTAGGACATCTTTGGCGCTATCAATTTGTCCTTTCCCACCATCAATTAATATTAGATCTGGCATTGGTAGGCCTTCTTTAAGTACGCGCCAGTAACGACGGCGGATAACTTCTCGCATCGTTGCGTAATCATCCGGTCCTTCCACGGTTTTGATTTTGTATTTGCGGTAATCGTTTTTACTTGGTTTTCCATCTAGGAATGTGACCATTGCAGAAACAGGATCTGTACCGTGAATATTCGAGTTATCAAATGCTTCGACGCGTGATGGAGTTGGAATCCCCATCGCTTCACCAAGTCGTTCAACTGCCCCGACTGTCCGCTCTTCGTTGCGTTCAAGTAGCATAAATTTCTCGTTTAGCGCGATTTTGGCATTTTTGTAAGCAAGTTTCACGAGTTCTTTTTTATTTCCGCGCTGTGGTACGATGATTTTTGTGTCGGGAACGACGGCTTGAACGGCTTCGCTATCAACATCATCTGGTAAGTATATTTCTTTTGGTGGAATATGGTTTGCTTTTTGATAAAACTGGCCGATAAATGTGAGGAAGTCTTCATCAGCATCGTTGTAAAATGGAAATTGGGAAACATCGCGCTCAATGAGTTTTCCTTGGCGAATGAAGAATACTTGGACGCACATCCAGCCTTTATCAATGGCGTAACCAAATACATCACGGTCAACGAAATCATTCATTGTCATTTTTTGTTTTTCCATCGTTGTTTCGATGGCGTTGATTTGGTCGCGGAATTCACCAGCTTTTTCGAATTCCATATTTTCTGCGGCTTCTTGCATTTTTTTCATTAAATCATTTTTGACGGTTTTATAGCCACCGTTTAAGAATGCTACAATTTCGTCTTGCATTTCTTTATACTTACTTGCTTCCACGTCAAATACACACGGGGCAAGGCATTGTCCGAGATGATAGTACAAACACACTTTATTTGGTAATGTACTGCATTTTCGAAGTGGATACAGTCGGTCTAAGATGCGCTTCACTTCATTGGCAGCGTACACATTTGGATACGGACCGAAATATTTCCCTTTATCTTTCTTTACTTGGCGGGTAATAATTAGTCGCGGATGTCGTTCGTTTGTAATTTTAATGAACGGATAAGTTTTATCGTCTTTTAAGCGAATATTGAAGCGTGGGTCATGTTTTTTTATCAAATTAATTTCAAGTAGCAATGCTTCTACGTTGGATGAAGTTACGATATATTCAAAGTCCACAATTTCTTGGACTAGACGTTGCGTTTTACTATCGTGCGTACCTGAAAAATACGAACGCACGCGATTTTTCAACACTTTTGCTTTCCCAACGTATATAATTGTTCCTTGTCTATCTTTCATCAAATAACAACCAGGTTGGTCCGGCAGAAGCGCTAATTTATTTTGGATATGTTCAGAAGACATTTTATCAACTCCAGTTACACATTTAAAAAGAAGCCTAGAATGTTTGTTCTAAGCTTCTTTCATTTTAGCATAATTTTAAACGTATTTGTTGATGACTTCATCCAGTTCTTCTTTTGGACGGTAGCCGATAATTGTTTCTACTACTTCGCCGTCTTTTTTAATAAGAAGTGTTGGAATACTCATAACACCAAAGCTTCCAGGTGTTTCTGGGTTTTCATCTACGTCCATTTTGACGATTTTAAGTGCTTCGCCGCGTTCTTCTTGTATTTCTTCTAAAACTGGAGCCACCATGCGGCAAGGACCACACCATGTTGCCCAGAAATCTGTTAATACTAAGCCTTCGCTAGTTTCTTGTTCAAATGTTGCATCTGTAATTTCTTTTACCATGATTTAATTCACTCCTTATGACTTTTGTACACACAGTATAGCACCTAGACCTATTTGGAGCCATGTTTTTGCTCAGTTGTTTACTTGAACTCAACGATTGTTACGCCGTTCCCGCCTTCTGCTGCGGCTCCGAAACGGATGGATTTAACCATACGATGATTCTTCAAATATTCCGTGACGCCTGTTCTAAGCGCGCCAGTACCTTTACCGTGAATAATTGCTACTTGCGGGTATCCTGCGAGCAATGCTTCATCAAGGTATTTATCCACTTTTTGAATAGCGTCTTCGTAGCGTTCACCGCGTAAATCGAGTTCACTTTTTGCTGGTGAGTCACTACTATGAACAGATGTGATAATGCGTTGTTTTTTCGGTTTTTCTGGCTCGATATATTCTAAATCGGTCGTTTTGATTTTCATTTTGATGATGCCGATTTGGACGTTCCATTCTTTATCACTAATTTTGTTTAAAAGTGTGCCTTTTTGGCCAAGAGATAGGACGCGAACATTGTCGCCAGCTTGGAAAACATGTGGTTTTTGTTTTGGTGCTTTTGGAATAGCTTTGTTAATTGTTTTTGGCTTAGCTTTTCCAAGTCTTGTTTTAGCATCGATTAGTTCATGTTCTTTGATTCCCGCTGCCCCGTTTAATTGCATTGTGCGCAGTTCGTGGATAATTTCTTCGGCTTCTGTTTCGGCTTTTTCTACGATTCCAGCAGCTTTTTCGTTTGCTTGTTCGAGTAATTTATCTTTTTGTTGATAATAATTGGTAATTTCTTTTTGTAAATCTTTTAAAAGAGCATCGGCACCGCGAGCTAATTCACGCGCTTCTTCATATTCTCGTTCTGCTAGATTTCGTTTTTCTTCTAAACTTGAAATCATGTCATTTAAGTCTGCACTTTCAGTATCAACGAGGCTTCTTGCTTCTGTGATGATACTTTCACTTAAACCAAGGCGGCGTGAAATATCAAATGCATTGCTTCGTCCGGGTACGCCAATGAGTAGTTTGTACGTTGGACTAAGTGTTTCAACATTAAATTCAACGGAAGCATTGGTTGCATGTGCTCGGTTATATCCATAAGCTTTTAGTTCAGGATAGTGAGTCGTTGCAACAACACTTGCGCCTTTTTTGTGACTTGCATCAAGAATGGCAATGGCAAGTGCTGCTCCTTCTTGCGGATCCGTACCAGCTCCGAGCTCATCATATAAAATAAGTGATTTATGATTTACTTTTTCTAAGATCGAAACAATGTTTGTCATATGGGACGAGAAAGTACTTAAGCTTTGTTCAATCGATTGTTCATCGCCAATATCAGCAAATACGTTTTCAAAAACAGCGATAGTCGAATCTTCTTGGGCTGGGATTTGTAAGCCTGATTGCGCCATCAAGGTTAGTAAGCCTAATGTTTTTAATGTAATTGTTTTACCACCTGTATTTGGACCAGTAATAACAATCGTACTAAAATCTTCACCTAAATAAATATCGTTAGCAACAACTTTCTCCGCATCTAAAAGCGGATGTCTGGCTGCTATTAAATGGACAATTCCAGTATCGCTCAAATGCGGCGTTACGGCTTTCAGAGCTTTCCCAAATCGAGCTTTTGCGAGAATGAAATCAAAACGACCCAGAATAAAGGTATTATGATGAATCTCATTAATCCAGCCAGCTAATGAAGCAGAAATTTCAGCTAGGATTCGTTCGATTTCTTGTTTTTCTTTCGCTTGAAGGGCTTTGCGCTCGTTATTTAAATCAACCACGCTTTGTGGCTCAATAAAGAGCGTTTGACCGGATGCAGACTGGTCATGAACGATACCGCCGTAATGTCCTTTATATTCTTGTTTCACGGGAATAACATAGCGATCATTTCGAATCGTAATAACCGCATCACTTAGCATTTTTGAAGCGTTGCGATCACGTAAATAAGATTCTAGCTTTTCACGCACGCGGTCTTCTGTCCGACGCAAAGTACGACGAATTGAGCTAAGCGCTTCACTAGCTGTATCTAATATTTTCCCACTTTCATCTATTGAAATGGCAATATCTTCTTCTACATCTTTTAATACTAAAAGTTCATCAGAAAGTGCGCCGAGTAATGGTATTTCGACCCCAATTTCTAGTAAATCGTTCATAAAGTTTTTCATTTGGCGGCTTACACGCAAGTTACTACCAATTTGGTAGATTTCTAGCCCGTTTAAATCGCCACCAATCTCTAGACGTTTCAAATGTGCAAAAACATCTGTTAGACCAGTAATTGGCGCGCTTCCCCGCAAACGAATAATTTTGGCTCCTTCTTCTGTTTCAAGTTGCGCTTTTTGTACGACTTGAAAATCTGTAGCTGGAGCAAGTTCATAAATCGCTTGCTCCCCTAGTGAGGAAGAAGCAAATTCAGCAAGTTGTTTTTTTATTTTATCAAATTCTAAAATGGCTTCTACTTTTTTTTCCATTAGTCATCCTTCTTTTTAAAAGTTATTTATTCTGTAAAAATTGTTTAAATTCTGCGGCTGATTTTGTATTCAGGATTGCAGATTTATCTAGCCAAGCTTTCGTTGCAGCACGGACTCCAATCGACATAAAATCGAGGTGTTTCGTATCGTGCGCATCCGTATTAATTGCGATAGGCACATCTGCTGCATGGGCCATTTCTAAATGCTCCCGGTTTAGATCAAGTCGCTGTGGATTGGCATTTAATTCTAGCGCTGTGCCTGTATTTTTTGCTAGTTTGATTAGTTCTTTCATATTAACATGATATGGTTTTCTTTTCACGACAATTCTACCTGTTGGATGAGCAATCAGGCGCACATATGGATTTTCACAGGCTGTTTTTAGTCGTTTCATAATCTCTTCTTCTGATTGTTGAAAACTGGAATGAATCGATGCGATAACGAAATCTAACTGTTTTAAAGTGTCATCATCAAAATCCAGAGAGCCATCTGCTAAAATATCCATTTCAACGCCAGAATAAACGTTAATTTCCGGATAATTAGCAGCTACTTTTTTAATTTCTGCTTGTTGCTCAAGTAATCTCTTCTCATCCAGACCATTGGCTACTCGTAAAAATTTTCCATGATCGGTAATGACCATGTACTCATAACCTTTAGCGATACAAGCTTCAATCATCTCCGGAATCGCGTAAGCTCCGTCCGACCAAGTTGTATGCATGTGTAAATCACCGCGAATATCACTTAACTCGAGGAATTTCGTATCTTTTGTCACCCGTTCAATTTCTGTACCATCGCGCCGTACTTCTGGAGGTAAAAATGGAATATGAAAGTGTTTAAAGAACGTTTCTTCTGATTCAAAGTGACGCATACTTCCATCTTCTTGCTCCACACCATATTCACTTATTTTTTCGTTCGATTGTTTGGCTAATTGGCGCATTTTGATATTATGATCTTTGGAACCGGTAAAATGGTGCAAGGTTGTTGCAAAAGCTTTCTTTTCTACTAAACGAAAATCTACTGAAATTGTAATGTTATCTTCTAGCACAGCTGATACTTTTGTTTCACCTGCCCCAATAACATCTGTAATCAGAGGAAATTCTAGTAATGCTTTTTGAACGTCTTCTGGTTTTTCAGTAGCAATTACGTAATCCAAATCTTTGACTGTTTCTCGTAATCTACGTAAACTGCCTGCTTGAGCAAAGGTTGCAATTGCATCTATGCTAGCTAGGTAATCTTCTACTTTTTGAATGATTGGTAACACATCATTTAGTGGGTATCTATCAGGTCGTTCGCCCATTTCGCGCACTGCTTCTGCCATTTTTTCCGCAGACTTTTTACCGAAACCTTTTAATGCTTCAATGTGACCGTTCCGAGCTTCTTTAAGTAATGTATCTTTATCTATTACGCCTAATTCATGGTAAAGACGTGATAATTTTTTACCACCAAGCCCTGGTACATCTAAAAGTGGAACGAGGCCAGCTGGCACTTCTTTTTTTAGTTCCACGAGTTCTGGGCATTCGCCTCTGTCCAAATAGCGTTGAATAATCTCACCCGTCGTTTTTCCAATACCGCTAATCTTAGTAAAGTCTTCAATTTCCGACAGACTTCTGCTATCTAGTTCAATTGCTTGCGCGGCTTTTCGGAAAGCCGATATTTTAAAGCTATTTTCTCCTTTTAATTCCATATAAGTGGCGATTTCCTCAAGTAAACGAATGATTTCTTTTTTATTCGTAGCCATCTTAATTCCTCCCTCGCTTGGTCATTAAAAAATACCAGAGAAATCCTATCCAAAATTGGCTAAGAGTATACATCTGGTATCGAATGTTTCTTTTATTTTGGCAGAATATCTGTCATCCAGTCATAAAATTGTTCGGACAAAATTGGCGTATTTTCAAGCATCCACTGAGCAACCGTCGAGCTATCAATGAGGTTTTCAGACCAATTTGCCGGATAAATTGCCATGACGAACAAAACAATAAAAATAATTAAATAAGACTTAATAACACCAAAAACAGCTGCTAATAATCCATTGATTTGACGCAACACTGGGATTTTAGTCAAGCCACCAACAAGGGAAGCGAGCATATGCACAACAATGATTGCCACAATGAAAATAATCGCAAAGCCAAGTACATTGTAGTAAGCTGTTTCTGTTCTTAATTCTTGTAAAATAATGGATAATCCATCTGAAGTATCACTACCTGGATAAGGTATAAAAGTTAAATGTGGCGCTAAATCTTCGTAATACGTATACGAGATAAAAAATGCCAAAATATAACCAAGTAATAAAATAAGTTGTTTGATTAGGCCTGTTCTAAATCCTGCGAAAAAGCCGCAAACAAGTAAAATTAAAATAATCGCATTTAAAATCATTAATCTCTTCCTTTAATTCGAGCCAGTTCTTGTTCCAACTCTAGATATTTTTGTTCTAGTTTTAAATAATCGTGAGTTGCATTCACAGCTGTTAATACCGCGAGCCTACCACTATCTAGCGCATGATTTTGGGAGCCAATTTCGTGCATTTTTTCATCAACTTGACGAGCTACTTTTCGTAAGTGGTCAGCTGTTTCTACGCCAACAATCGTATATTCTCTACCATAAATTGTTGTCACTACTTTATTTCTCTCATTTGCCACGTAAATTCCTCCTCGCCCAAATTCATTTAGGCCGCTACTTGTCATAATCTTATCACGAAAAAGCTGGAAAGAAAAGAGTCAACCACCCGTTTAACAGATATTCAGTCTTTCGTCGTAGTATGTTACAATAGAACTTTGAAAGGATGATGCCTTATCGCAAATACAGTTATCATAGTTGATCAATCAACACTCGAAAAAATGAAACAAACTTATCTTCCCTTTTCAAGCCCAAAACTCCCACCTGGAGCCGTTTTTGCGGCAAAAAAACCTGGTGTTTCGATTACTGGCTACAAATCTCGTAAAGTAATGTTCCAAGGAGTCAACGGAGAAGCTGAAGCAAAAAAATGGGTTGCGACTCTTCCAGAAGCAAAAACGAAGGCGCCGAGTGTTTCCAAAGGCGTTCTTCCAGCGAACTTTGCCGCCAAAAATGTTATTGGTTCAGATGAAGTCGGTACTGGTGATTTTTTTGGTCCAATTACAGTTTGTGCAGCTTATGTGGACGCTGAAATGATGCCACTTTTAAAAGAGCTTGGTGTGAAAGATTCAAAAGCCATGAAAGACCCAGAAATTTGCCGAATAGCAGAGAAAACCATGCCAATCGTTCCACATAGTGTGCTACTTTGCCCTAATCCTAAATACAATGAACTTCAAAAAAGAGGCATGAACCAAGGCCAAATGAAAGCATTACTACATAACCGTGCTATTGAAAATGTCCTAAAAAAACTTGCTCCCATAAAACCAGAAGCGATTTTAATTGATCAATTTGCTGAAAAAAATACTTACTATCGATATTTAGCAAAAGAGCCAAGTATTATTCGAGAAGATGTATTTTTCGCAACGAAAGCAGAAGGACTTCATCTTTCAGTGGCAGCAGCTTCGATTATTGCTCGATATAAATTTGTGCAAGCCTTTGATGCTATGTCAAAAGAAGTTGGTATCTCGCTTCCAAAAGGTGCCGGACCGCACGTGGACGTTGTTGCAGCAGAAATTATTGAACGATTTGGACTAGAAACATTAGCTAAATATACCAAACAACATTTTGCTAACACAGAAAAAGCCTTGAAAATTGCTAAAAAATGAAAAAACGCCCCGTCAGATAAAGACGAGGCGTTTTTAATTATATAGAAGGAATTTGCCAATCAATTGGTTTGATGCCATTTTGCTCTAGGAAGTGATTTGTTTTTGAAAAATGTTTGCATCCCATAAAGCCGCGTGAAGCTGAAAGTGGGCTTGGATGAACGGATGTGAAAGCAATGTGTTTTGGATTTGTGAGTAGCTGTAACTTCTCTTTTGCATTGTTTCCCCAAAGTAAAAAGACAACGGGTTCTTCTTTCTGGTTAATCATTTCAATAATGCGGTTTGTTAGCAGTTCCCAACCTTGGCCACGGTGCGAATTGGCTTGACCAGCGCGAACGGTAAGAACTGTGTTCAGTAAGAGCACGCCTTGATCCGCCCATGGTATCAGATAGCCATTGTTTGGAATCTCACAATTTAAATCATTATGTAATTCTAAATAAATATTTTGTAACGATGGTGGAATTTGAACACCTTTTTGGACTGAAAAAGAAAGACCGTGTGCTTGCCCTGGTCCGTGGTATGGATCTTGACCAAGTATAACTACTTTTACATCTTTATAAGCCGTGTGTTTTAAAGCATTAAAAATATCATACATATCAGGAAATACTCTTTTGGTTTGGTATTCATTTTTTAGGAACTGGCGAAGTTTTAAATAGTATGGCTGGTTAAACTCATCTTTTAATAACTCATCCCAGTCATTTTCGAGTTTTATCATTTGCTTCCTTCCTCCTTTATTCATCTCTATACCCATCTTAGCAAAATAACTTTTTAAATTAAACTAAAAACCGCACTCCTCGATTAAAGGAATGCGGTTTGTTAATTATTTTTTCGGTGGTACGTTTTCTTGATGATCGCCTTTTCTTGTGATAAATGGCCACCAATTACCACGACCGAATAGTTTAACCATAACTGGTACGAATAGTGGTAAGATAACGATGGCGTAGAGCACTAAGCCAATCAGAACTACTGTTGCGATTTCAAGTAAGGAAAGGACACCTGCTGGCATCATCGCGGCGAATGTTCCACCGAGAATGATCACTGCGCTGAAGATAACGCCGCCCATATTTTTCATCGCTTTTATCATTCTATCACGAACGGAAAGCCCATTATATTCATTAAATCGTGACATAAGGAATATCGAATAATCGATACCGAGTGCGACGAGTACAACAAATCCGAAGAACGGGGTTGCCCATGTTAGTCCACTATAGCCGAGAATTCGCATAAAGATTATTTCTGCAAATCCAAGTGCCGCAAAGTAAGTTAATACAAGTGATGCGATAAGGTAAATTGGCATTACAAGTGAACGTAAAACGATAACAAGGGTTACGAATACACTAGCTAGAACGATAACAAGTACTAAATGATAATCGGCTGTTGACATATCTCTTGTATCGTAGTTAGCGCTAGTCATTCCTCCAATACCAATTTTGGCATTTTCTAGTTTTGTGCCTTTCATACTAGCTGCGAGTTGTTCATTAATGTCATCTATGGAATCCATTGCTCCATTCGAATATGGATTTTTTGTCAAAATAACATTAATCGTAGCTAGTTTTCCATCAGAAGAAATATATTGGTCTAGTACTTTTTGGAAGTCAGCGTTTTTTAATAGTGCATCTGGTACATAAATTCCAGAACTTGCGTAAGGAACTTTCGACCAATCATCAATCAATCCATTAGCTGTGTTTAGACCACTTTCAACTTTTCCTAATCCATCAGCTCCTGAAGTTAAGCCATTTGTTAGTTCACCCATTTGCCCGCTAATTCCGGCAAAACCTTCTTTTAGTGCACCTTGTCCTGCTGCAATTTGAGATAGGGCGTTAGAGATTTCAGGCATTTTAGAAACGACTTGACCTTGACCGTCTGCGGCTTGATTTAGACCGTTTTCTAATTGATCGAGTCCAGTTTCAATCTGACCAAGTCCAGTGCCAAATGCGCTTAGGCCGTCTGAAATTTGTTTGGACTGTTCATTTAATTGGTTCATTGCGGTTGCTAATTGTTGAATACCTTGATTTAGTTCTTTCATTTTTGCTTGAAGAGCGGCCATTTGTTGTCCTGCAGCTGTTTTTAATTCATTACCAGCTGTTTGTAGACCTTGTATATCAGCCGCTAGTTTTTGGAATTTAGGATCATTTCTTACTTCTGGATGTGCTGCTGCGAATGTTTGGAACGATTCCCCGATTTTCTTAAATTGTGCTTCGAGCTTGGATGTGTCAATTGCTGGTGAATTGGGATTTCCAAAGCCTTTTAATTGATCTGCTACATTTTGCAAGTTTTTCTGAATTTCTACGTAACCTGCTTGAATTTGTGCTTCTCCATTTTGAAGTGAAGCGAGTTGTGACTTGGCTTCTGCTACTCCTTGTTTTAAATCTCCTGCACCAGTTGCGCCACTTTCAATTCCTGTTTGAATTTGAGCGAGTGCAGCTTGAAGTTGATTGATGCCTTGCTCGGTTGCCACGGTACCTTTTTGAAGGTCGCCAACTCCAGCAACTGCTTTATCAAGAGCTGGTTCTGATTTTTTAAGTTCTGAGCTAGCAGAATCTAAGCCTTTTTTGACTTCACCTACTCCGTCAGTTGCTTGTCCAACGCCGTCATTTACTTGTCCAGCTTGATTTTTAATGTAAATATCATCGACACGTTTTCCTGCTGGACGTGACGCGCTCATAACCATATCAATACCTTTTAAGTGAGATAAATCATCGGAAATTTTTTCGATTTGCGCAATGTATTCTGTTGTACGCATGTTATCGTCATTTTCGATAAAAACTTGTGTAGGCGCGACTTGTCCTGCTCCAAAACTATCTGAAACGATTTCAAATCCTTTTTTAGAAGGATACTTATCACTAATTTCATCTAATGAGTTAAATGATTCTGTTCCTGTATGCAACAAAATTGGTGGCAATGTTATAGCTGCAACGATGAGTAAAGCAATCCACGGTCTCGCAAATGTGAATTTCCCAGCAGCTCCCCACACTTTATTTTCTTTATGGCTAATATTTTTATTTAATGGCCAGAATAAATGGGTTCCGAGCGTACTCATAAAGAATGGTACGAGTGTATAAAGTGCTGCGAGTAAGACGACAATACCGACACCAACAGCGACTGCGGAACGATATAAATCAAATTGAACGAAATAAAGCGAAGTGAAGGCAACGAGTACAGCTACACCACTATAAATAACTGTTTTACCCGCTGTACGATAAGTTGCATGAACAGATTCTCTTGGATCTAGCCCTGCTCCCATTTCTTCTTTAAATCTACTCATTAAGAGAATACAATAGTCCGTCCCAATCCCAAACATAATACACACCATAAATATTTGCGTATAGGTCGAAACAGGGAAATTAAAGATGTCAATTAAGAAAGCGACCGTGCTTTGTGCAACGAGATAACTTATTCCCACGGTTAAAAGTGGAATGAACGGCGCTACTGCAGATCTAAATACAAGGAATAATACGACTAAAATAAAGACAACTGTGATGCCTTCTGTCTTATGTAAACCGTCTTCTGAACCTTGAACAACATCTTCTTGAATTAATTTATTTCCTGTTAAGTAAGTATCAACGCCTTTAACATCCATTTTTTTATCTAAAGCGTTTCGAATGCTTTTAACAGAGGCATCTGTGTCATCTACAGTTAGACTTGCTACCATCGTTTTACCGTCTTTTGATAAGAATTTATCTTTTAATTCGGGTTGATTAAAACTTGATACAACGTTGGTTACGTGAAGTTCATCTTTATTTTTGTCAATGGAATCTAGTGATTTTTTAATATTGTTTAACTCGGTTCCAGTTAACTTGTGGTCAGCTGTGTACACCGCAATGTATGCTGAACCTTTGTCATCCGGATTGTGTTTCTTTTGCATTTCTGTCGCAAGTGATGACGGATAACCATCAGGCAGTTTTAATTCGCCTTTTTCGCGTACAAGATCTGCCATGGGTGGTGCGATAAACATTAATACGACTGCTGCTGCAAGCCAAAATGCTAAAATGGCCCAGCGGAGTTTCATAATCCATTTCATGCCAAATCTCTCCTTTTATTTTTTCGGTTTGACAACTGACTTGGTAATTTTTTGAAACAACTCAAAAAATTGCTCGCTGTCTTTTTCCCCTAGAATTTCAAGCCATTCATTTACGAGTAACTCTAATTGTTTTTCACACTCTTCGTAAACGCTATTCCCTTTTTCTGTAATGGTTAAAACAACGGCGCGCTTATCATGCTTGTTTCGTTCTCGTCTAATGTAGCCTTTTTCTTCTAGTTTTTTTAACTTTGGTGTAATTGCGCTTTTATTTACATTTAGACAAGCAGAAAGTTCTGTAGCGCTTATTTCATCACCAGTAGCTATTTCTCGCAATACAAAAAATTGTTCAATCGATAAGTCTACTGTATTAGCTGAAATTTCAGAAATAGCCTGATGTATATGTGTCATCGCGAATATGTAAGTTTGTTGGTAACTCTTTATCAGTTGTTTCACTTTTTGCTTTTCCAAATAAAGTTCACCCCCTTAACTATTTCCAAGTTTAAGCTTTATTTATTTTGAAGTCAAATGAAAAGAACTTGCTTAAATAGCAAGTTCTTTTCAAGGTTATTCTACGGATTTAAGTGCTTCAATCATATCAATTCGTTTAAGTTTAATGTGCATCACAACCATGACGATGGATGCAAAAACAAGGGTAAGAATGCCGGAGAATAGATAGCTTGTCCAATCAATTGCAGGGCTGAACATCATTTGATCGACTTCTGCGGTCGTGATAATAAATCGGTGCAAGAAGAAGCCAAGGATAAATCCAGCGACAATGCCCATCAAGGTTAAAATGATATTCTCTCGGTAAACATACATTGTCACTTCTTTTGGATAAAAACCGAGTACTTTGATAGTGGAAAGTTCCCTGATACGCTCTGATACATTAATATTTGTAAGGTTGTATAAAACGACAAAGGCTAGTAGCGCTGCCGATGTAATTAATACGACAATGACAATATTTAAACTATCTAGAGTATCCGTTAGCATCGAACTTATATTGTTTGAGAAAGTAATCGTTAAAATAGATTTACTATCTGTTAATTTTTCTGCGAACTCAGTTTCTACTTTTTCAGAAGTGTCTTTAAGCATTAATAAATCTAAATTGTAACTAGGTTTTTCGTCAAATATTTGTTGATAATACGTTGGTGTCATGTAAATATAGTGCATTGCATAGTTTTCTGTAATAGCGCTAACTTTGATTTTGTACTTATCGTTCTGCGCATTTTTTACAGTAATCGAATCGCCTGGTTTTATATCGAATAATTTAGCTAGTTTTTCACTAATTATTGCGCCATCATCTGTTAGCTTTTCTGTTGTGTGACTAGCACGGTCACGCAACACGATATAGTCTGGTAATTCGTTTAAATTTTTAGGGACAATGATGGAACTCGCTTGTGCAGATTGCCCTGATTTGACTGCATCAATATTTGTTTGCGACATCGCTAGTTTACTTTTGATATTAGAATCTTCCATTAGGTTATCGTACGTTTCTTTTGCTGTTGGTGGAGCGCTCATATCTTGATAAACTGCTGCGTCATATTTCATTATTTGACCGTACTGCATTTTAGCTATATCACTAATGGAATTTCGTAGTCCAAAGCCAGTAAGAATTAGCGCTGTACAACCGGCAACACCGAGTACTGTCATTAGCATCCGTTGTTTGTAGCGGAAGAGATTTCTTGCTGTTACTTTGCTCGTAAAATTCATTCGTTTCCAAATAAAGCTAATTCGTTCTAAGAAAATTCGTTTGCCGATTTTTGGAGCTTTCGGACGCATTAATGTAGCTGCATTCGCTCTTAGTTCTGCCCGACACGCTGCATAAGCGGTGAAAGTCGTACAGAATAATGCTACACAAACGGATAATAAACTGTAACTCCAGTAAAATCCAATGTCGACAGCTGGCATTTCATACATTGTTTTATAAGCATTAAAGATAATATTTGGGAAGAATTGGAAACCGATTATAATTCCAACGATACTTCCGCCAATACTTGCAATCGAACCATAAACAAGATATTTCAAAATGATGCTACCGTTCGAATAACCAAATGCTTTTAATGTTCCAATTTGCGTTCTTTGTTCTTCTACCATTCGAGTCATTGTTGTTAAACAAACAAGTGCTGCGATTAAGAAGAAAAAGATTGGAAATGCCGTGGATAAAGAAGTTAAACGATCGGCATTTTCTTTATATTCGCTATAACCTGGATTATCGTTACGATCAAGGACATAGTATTTCGGTAGTTTAAGTGCATCGAGTTTTTCTTGGCCAATTTTAACGTCTTTTTCGGCGCTAGCTAATTTGGCTTCGGCTGCCTTTTTCTCTTTTTCAAATAGTGCGAGGTTTTTATTGTATTCTGCTTGACCATTGTTTAATTTTTTTAGCGCATTTTGTAATTCTGCAGCGCCTGCCTCTTTGCCCTCAGCCAATTTTTTCTTAGCGAGGGAGATTTTTTCTTGACCGGCTTGATATTTTGCTAATCCCGCTTGATACGCTATTTTTGCTTGCTCAAGTTGCTGTTGTTTACTAGCTAGTGTTTTTTCGCCTTGCTCTATTTTTTGTTTTTCTTCATCTAAAACTGTTCGAGCCGATTGATAGGCATTTTCACCTTCAGCAACTTGTTTAAGTGCAGCGTTCAGAGCTTCCCGGATTTGTGCATCGCTAATGGCTCCATTTTCATAATCATCGAGCAAAGTGTTAATGGTTTCTTCGTATTCGGCGAGCTCTTCAGCTGAAATATCAAGTTCTGAAGCCGCCATGTTGAATGCATTAGTTAAGCTTTCTCGGTCGATGTCAAAAGCTGTTAAATCAGGTTGTTTTAAAGCATTTTCTAAGGTTGATCGCGCATTTTTTAAGTATCCATTTGCTGTATTGAGGATATTATTGGCCTCATTCCATGCAGCTAGGCCTTCTTTTAATTCTCTTTCAGCTTGTAAAATGGCTTCTTCGCCTTGATTAATCTGTATTTTTGCGGCATCTAATTGTTTTTTGGCGTTCGCTAGTTCCGCTTCACCAGAAGCAATTTCTGATTCACCTTGTTTAATTTTGGCATCATAGCTGACTTTTGCTGCATTGTACTTGGAAAAGCCTTCATCCAATTGTGCTTTTGCAGCATCTAGTTTGGCTTGATTTTTTTGTAGTTCTGCTTTTCCTTTATTGATTTCAGCTGTGGCATCATCTAATTTTTTTTGTTCGCTCGTTTTAATTTTATTCAGTCGTTTTTCTGGTTGTCCTGCTAAAGCTTGCTCCACTTTTTTGTTATCTTTTTTCTCCGTGCGAATGTAAGCATCACTAAAAGCTTCTTTATCCGCTAGATTATTAAAAGTGAGACTGGCAATAGTGTATTCTGGCAAATCAAAATCTTGTTCTGGAATCACACCGAAAGCGTCTGTTTTTCCTTTTCCAACAGTACTTGATCCCCGTTCGGATTTTTGGATGTATGCGGGTGAACGAACAAAGCCAACTACTTTATACGTTGATTTTTTAAGTGTATGGGTTAATTCACTTCCATCATTTTTAACAAAAGTTACTTTGTCGCCGATTTTGATGTTGTCTTGAATAACTTTGTTGTTATCCAGAGCAATCTCACCTGATTTTTCCGGCAAACGACCACTTACTACTTTATATTTATTTAAATTATCACTTGCAGAGCTTGAATATAATTTTGTAACGATGTTGTTTTCTTTCATTAAAGTATCTGCTGTATATCCTAAGTCTACTTGAGCGACTCCCGAAATACCTTCTAAAGCTTCTTTATCCGTATCATCTAGTCCATATGTTGACTGGACATTGAAATTGGCGAGTTGATACTTATTAAAATAATTGTCTGCTGTTAAAAGCATATCCGGTCCAGTTGCTTTTAGTCCGGAGAAAAAAGCAACACCTAACATTATCAGCATAAAAATTGAAATAAAGCGGCTTTTTGAATGCCATATTTCTCGGTAGATATCTTTCCATAAAGCTGAACGTTTCAATGCTTGCTCCTTTCTACCATTCTAAATCATCAATGGACATTGGTTCCGTATTTTCTTTGATGCTCCGAACTTTTGCATTATTAATTTCAATTATTCGGTCTGCAATTGGCGTAATCGCTGTATTGTGGGTGATAACAATAACTGTTGTACCAGTCTTTTCGCAAGTTTCTTGTAATAATTTTAAGACTGATTTACCCGTATCATAATCAAGGGCGCCAGTTGGTTCATCGCATAAAAGCAATTTGGGTGCTTTAGCTAATGCTCGAGCAATTGCAACCCGTTGCTGCTCACCGCCAGATAACTGAGCCGGGAAGTTATCTAATCTATGACTCAAGCCAACTTGGGTTAAAACGGTTTCTGCATCTAATGCATTTGGCGCTATTTGTGCTGCTAATTCCACATTTTCTTTGGCAGTTAAATTAGGCACTAAATTGTAAAATTGGAAAACGAATCCGACATCCGTGCGGCGATATTTAGTTAATTGTTTTGCGTTATATTGAGCAATATCCTGGCCATCTACCATGATACGCCCTTCACTGGCACTGTCCATTCCACCAAGGATATTTAATACGGTAGATTTCCCAGCACCTGAAGGACCAACAATAACTACAAATTCCCCTTTTTTAATTCCAAAATTAATTTTATCATTAGCTGTAACAACATTTTCGCCCATTTGATAGAATTTAGATACGTCCTTCATTTCTACATAGGTCATTTTATTCGTCCTTCTTTTGTTTGTCATATTTAACCATTATAACATGTGTTATTTTAGTTAGTGAAGTGTTAAAACAGGCAAGATTTCCACTGTACAAAAAAAGAACCAAACTACTCGAAAATGTTTTCCAAATAGTTCAGTTCTTTTTAGTTAACTAGCGGATAATAGCATGTAGTTTTGCTTGTAATGCTTCTACTACTTTGTTAGTTGCTTTTTGTACATCTTCTTCGACAAGTGTTCTTTCGCTATCAAGGAAAGTTAACGTATAAGCGAGTGATTTTTTGTTTTCGCCTAAACTTTCTCCTTCGAAAATATCAAAAAGTTCAATGTCGACTAAGAGATTCCCGCCGTGCTCTTTGATTACTTGAGAGATTGTAGCATGGTCAGTATCTTTATCCACCAGTAAGGCCAAGTCGCGTGTCATTTCTGGGTAGCGTGGAATTGGATGATAAACTACTTTTTCTTTCGTTGCATCAAGTAACGCTTTTACATTAATTTCAAATACATACGTTTCTTTTAAATCGTAGCTTGCTTCCACTGCTGGATGAAGCGCTCCAAGATAACCGATTTCTTTTCCTTCTAACTGGATGCTTGCTGTTCTTCCTGGATGCAGTTCTTCTTTTTCGATTTGCTTCCAGTGCAGTTCGGCTTCGATTCCAAGTTTGTTCACTAAACCTTCTACAATTCCTTTTAAAACAAAGAAGTCTACTGGTTTTGGTGTTTTTTGCCAATCAGCCGTGTGCCAATTTCCTGTAATTAAGCCAGCTAAATGCTCTTGTTCGATTGGTAAATTATCACCTTCTGTTGCGTAGAACACGGTTCCCATTTCATAAAGTGCTACGTCCATATTTTTACGAGCAATATTATAACTTGCGCTACGAATTAATTGTGGGACGATACTTGTTCTTAAATGGCTATGTTCTTCACTCATTGGCATCGAAAGCGCCACTGTTTTTTCATCGGATAACGCTAAACGAGTCGCATCTTTTTTGGAAGTTAAGGAATACGTTAATGCTTGGTTAAGTCCCGCTCCTTCTAAATAAGCGCGCATTACACGACGAGCTTTTTGGCTGTCAGATAATCCACCGGTTGTGCTCGTTGCTGGAAGTGTGACAGGAATTTCATCATAACCATAAATACGTGCAACTTCTTCCAAAATATCCGCTTCAATTGTAATGTCCCAACGTCTAGTCGGTACTTCAATAATTAATGTGTCTTCTTTAACTTCTAATACAAATCCTAAGCGATCAAAAATCGTTTCTATTTCGGAAAGGGAAATCTTCGTTCCTAAAATACGGTTAATACGTGTTAAGCTTGTTTCGATTTTATTTACTGCTTTTTCACGATTATCTACTTCTACTACGCCGCCAACAAGCGTTCCGCCGCTAAGTTCAGCGATAAGTGCTCCGCCGTGTGCAAGTGCTTTTTCTACTTTCCAAGCATCAGAACCTTTATCATATCGAATACTTGCTTCTGTACGTAAATATAATTCGCGAGATGCTTTTCCAACAGATGAACTACTGAAAATAGCTCCTTCCAGTGCCACAGTTGTTGTCGTTTCAGTTACTTCAGAAAACTCTCCGCCCATAACTCCAGCAATTGCTATCGGTTCAGTTCCATTAGTAATAACAGTGTGCCCTGTTTGTAATGTTCTTTTCTCGCCATCTAGTGTTGTAATTTCTTCTTGGTCTTTTGCGGAACGAACGACGATTTTTTTACTGCCGATTTTATCATAGTCAAACGAATGCAGTGGTTGTCCGTATAATAAATTAATGTAGTTTGTTACATCGACTACGTTATTATGTGGACGGATGCCTGCTTTCATTAATTTTGTTTGAAGCCAAAGAGGTGATTCTTTAATTTCGATGTTTTCAACCATTTTAATAGCATAATAAGGTGTTTCTGTTGGATTTTCTACTTCTACAGAAATAAAATCGTCTGCTTTACCTTTTTCAGATACATCGGGCTCGGTTGGTTGCGCTGGCTTTTGATGGATAATTGCGCCTACTTCATGAGCTACGCCGTTCATACTTAATGCATCTGCGCGGTTTGGTGTAATTGCCATATCGAGAATCGCATCATCTAAGCCAAGTAAAGTAACTGCGCTCACGCCTGTTTCAACATGCTCTGGTAAAACGTAAATGCCGTCCGCATAAGCTTTTGGTACAACTTTACTTTCAAAGCCAAGTTCAGCAAGTGAGCAAATCATTCCTTCTGAAACTTCGCCGCGTAATTTTGCACGTTTGATTTTAAGTCCGCCTGGAAGTCTTGCACCAACTTTGGCTACGATTACTTTTTGACCTGCAGCAACGTTTGGAGCTCCGCAAATAATTTGAACTGGCTCTTCTTCGTCAGTTTGGACAAGGCATTTGTTCAATTTTTCTGCATCTGGATGGCGTTCGCATGATAATACTTCGCCTACCACGACATTTTTCAAACTAGCGCTTAATTCTTCTACGCCTTCAATTTCAATTCCGGTTCTTGTAATTGCTTCTCCTAGCTCTTCCGCCGTTAACGGGAAGTCTTGGAAAAATTCTTTGACCCAATTATATGAAACTAACATTAGATTTCCCCCGTTTCTGTGCTTTGGAATTGCTTCGTAAAGCGTAAATCATTCGTATATAAGTGGCGAATATCATCCACTGCATATTTCAACATCGCAACACGTTCAGGTCCTAAGCCAAAAGCAAATCCGCTGTAACGAGTGGAATCAATACCGGACATTTCTAGTACGTTTGGATGTACCATACCGCTTCCTAAAATTTCAATCCAACCTGTTCCTTTACAAACGCGGCAACCTTTACCACCACATTTGAAACAAGAAATATCCATTTCAACAGACGGCTCAGTGAATGGGAAGAATGATGGACGAAGGCGAATTTCGCGTTCTTCACCAAACATAGTTTTAGCGAGGACAGTCAGCGTCCCTTTTAAATCAGCAAAAGTGATGTTTTCACCAACAACTAGCCCTTCGATTTGCGTAAATTGGTGGGAGTGAGTTGCATCATCGTTGTCGCGGCGGTATACCTTACCTGGACAGATAACTTTGATTGGTCCCTTAGAGAAATCATGTTTTTCCATTGTTCTTGCTTGTACAGGTGATGTTTGAGTACGTAATAAAGTATTTTCTGTAATATAGAAGCTATCTTGCATGTCACGAGCTGGGTGATCTTTTGGAAGGTTTAATGCTTCGAAGTTATAGTAATCCAGTTCTACTTCTGGTCCTTCTGCGATTTCATAACCCATACCAATGAACATATCTTCCATTTCTTCAATTACTTGTGTTAGTAAATGTTTTGTTCCGATGCTTGGCGCTGTGCCTGGTAAAGTAACATCGATTGTTTCTGATTTTAATTTTTCATTAATTGCTGCTGTTTCCAGAATTTCTTGTTTGCTGGAAATCGCTTCTGTTAAGGCTGTTCTTACTTCATTAGCAAGTGAACCCATTTTTGGCCTTTCTTCTGCGGAAAGTTTTCCCATTTGTTTCATGATTTCGGTCATCGGGCCTTTTTTACCAAGGTATTTTACCCGTAAGTCGTTCAATGTTTTTAAGTCTGCTGCTTCGTTAATTTGCGTTTCTGCTTCACTTTTCAGCGTTTGTAATTGCTCTAACATACCGTTCACTCCTTCTTTTTAGACAAAATAAAAAAGCTCTATCCACAAAGGGACGAGACTTCTCGCGGTACCACCCTAATAAGAACAAAATTTGTTCCCACTCAAAATTCGATAACGGCTTAGTAACCGGACCACCTTCACACAAAACGTGCTTCTCGGGGGGCGACTCCAGAGGTGAAATGTTCGCAAATTCGTTTGTAAAGTGGCTTTCAGTCTATGACCACTTCTCCCTATACAGACTCACTATGCTACTTGGCTCTTTCATTGTCTTTACTTATTTAGATAGTTTCTATTATAGTATGGTTCTACGAAAGATTCAAGCTAAAAAATAATCTCCCCATATTAGTTGGAGAGATTATCTCTTTTTAATTAGGTACTTCCACCCATTTATCCGCCCAACACTGGACTTCAAGCATTACTTCTTGGAGTGCTTTACCTTTTTCGGTTAGTTCATATTCAATGCGTACAGGAGTTTCTGGATAAACTTGTCTTAAGCAAATATCCATTTCCTCAAGTTCCTTCAAACGTTCTGCAAGCACCCGATCACTCATTTGTGGGATCTCAGCGGCAACTTGTTTAAACCTTTTTGGACCAGTCAGTAAGACATTGATGATAAGTCCAGTCCAGCGTTTACCTAATAGTTGGAACGCCGATTCAAACTTCGGACATACTGTATGTGCATCAGTCATAATTCTCACCTCTAACGTTATTGTACCATATCTATCATCAGAAAGTAACTAATAAATCTTTTGTTGCTTATATTTAGTAAGTCGAAATATAATTGACCAAAGTATCCTTCTGACTTAAAATATAAGTAAGATAGATTAATGAAGGAGGCGTCTCTCATGCCATCTATTCGCTACATTGTTAAAACAGATGTTTCAGAAACCTTCGAAATAATCAAAGCTGGTCAAGTAGGGTCAAATATTGTATTTTCCGAAATTAGAACATTTGATTTTGGAGAACTAGCGACACTTGCTTGCGAAAAATTTTACTTCCGTTCTTCTAATCGAGCGGCATTATTTGTTAACATTAATAATTTCCACGGAGAAACAGAAGTAACGATTATCTCAACAGGTAGTTCGAACGGCTTCTTTACTGGGATTGACTGGGGCGCTGCGTTTGATTATATGCATAGTGTCGTAGCTGATTTAAAACGCGTCGCAATTCGTGAAGTAAAAATGAAAAAACAAGAAGAGATTTAAAAAAGTGGTTGATAAGTTCATTCCGACTTATCAACCACTTTTATTATTTTCTTAAACCATAAAGTAAAATTCCGGCTGCTACAGCTACATTTAATGATTCACTATCACCGTAAATTGGAATATATACTTTTTCGGAAAGTCGATCTTGTAATTCTTCTGATATGCCGTTTCCTTCGTTTCCAACCATTAAGGCTAATGTTTCACGCTTTGGCATATCATTGAGTGATTTGGCTTGGTCATCTAAAACTGCTCCAATCACTGGAACACCTTCTTCTTCTAAATTCGCCACCCACTCAAATAAATCTGCTTGAATGACAGGAATATGGAAGTGACTCCCCTGCGTGCTACGAATAACTTTTGGATTATAAAGGTCTGCACTGCCTCTGCCTAAAACGACACAATCATATCCAGCCGCATCAGCAGTTCGAATTAACGTGCCGACATTACCCGGATCTTGTACTGCATCGACGAGTAACAATTTCTTACCATATAAAAGCATCATGTCTGGCTCTGATATAGCAACGACAGCAAATACACCTTGTTCTGTCATTGTGTCACTAATTAGATGGCTGATTTCGGAACTAATTTCAAAGACATCATAGTCGCCTTTTAACCACTCTTCTGGAACAGAAACACCACTTGAAACAAGCAGCTCCAGTACTAAACCATCTTGACGTAACGCTTCTTCCACTAAATGAAAGCCTTCCACCAAATAAGTTCCGGTTTTATCGCGGCCTTTTCTCGTTTGTAGTTTCTTCCATGTTTTGACACGGTCGTTTTTTACTGATTGAATCTGTTCCATAAAAGTTGTCCTCTTTTCTCGAAACTCAACCTAGGCGAATTTCTGATACTTTTTCTTTATCTAAACGTTTAACTACTTCGGTAATTAGTTTAACTGCATTTTCAAAATCATCACGATGTAGCATGGACGAATGGGAATGAATATAGCGAGTTGCGATTGTAATGGATAACGACGGGATTCCGTTTCCTGTTAAATGAATAGACCCTGAATCTGTTCCGCCCATTGGAATTGCTTCAAATTGGTAAGGAATAGATAGTTCGTCTGCTACGTCCGTTACAAAATCACGAAGGCCAGCATGTGCTACCATGGAAGCATCATAGATAACGATTTGTGGACCTTCTCCCATTTTACTCATTGCTTCTTTGTCAGTTACTCCAGGAGTATCACCAGCAATACCAACATCTACGGCAAAACCTATATCAGGTTGAACGAAATGTGCTGCTGTTTTGGCACCACGTAAACCAACTTCTTCTTGCACTGTTCCAACACCGTAAACGATATTTGGGTGTGCTTCTTTTTGTAGGTTTTTAAGTACTTCGATTGCAATAGCAAGCCCAATACGATTATCCCAAGCTTTTGCAAGTAAGAATTTCTCGTTTTTCATTACGGTAAAATCAAATGCTGGCACAATCATATCACCAGGACGAATGCCGTAACTTTCAACTTCTGCTTTATCAACCGCACCAACGTCAATAAACATATCTTTAATATCAAAAGATTTTTGACGTTCTGCTGCTGTCATTACATGCGGTGGTTTAGAGCCAATAACACCGGTGATTTCTTCGCCAGAACGCGTCACGATTGTTACTTTTTGTGCAAGCATTACTTGCGAAACCCAACCGCCCACTGTTTGAAATTTAATAAAACCTTTATCATCGATTTGAGTCACCATAAAGCCAACTTCATCTAAATGACCAGCAATCATGATTTTTGGTCCATCTTCTGCGCCCACTTTTTTCGCAACGGCGCTACCTAAGCCGTCTGTTTCAAAACTATCAGCTAACGGTTCAATATATTCACGAAATACGTTTCTAACCGCACGTTCGTTACCGGGAATACCTTTTGCATCCGTTAGTGCTTTTAACATCTTTAATTGTTCATCCATATAAATAACCCTCCTTATAAACTCCTTTTACATTATAACAGTTTCTCTCTAAAATTCCTTTGAAAACGCAAAAAAAGCCGAAACAGCTATTCGACTTTTTTTGCGTTTTACTTACCAAGCAATTGACTGAACGTTTAATAAAGGTAGATTAAGTGCAGTTTTGCCCTTTGTGTCTTCCTTAGCTATTGTAGGTTTGTGCAGTTCTGATGTATCAATATCCATATTAATTACTAAACGATTTTGATCATCTGTTTTAAGTAAAGCGTCGCGCGTTGGAGCATAATCTTCTAATTGATAGAATTTTTTTATAGAGGTGCTTTCAATCCAACCGATAGAATCGCCATTATGATGAATGTGATACCACGAAATATTGGAATCCGTTACTTTAACTTCTCTATTAATAGAAACTTGATGTCCAAAATATTTGGTTGTTTTTTCGACTGGATTTGCTCCTTTTGTTCCACCTGGCGCGGACCAAATAAAGGAGTTATCTTTTATAGCTACTTCACCAGCAGCTTTGATTGCTTTATCAGATACTCGTTCACTATAAACTGTATCATATTTATCTAAATTTGCTTTTTTAATTAGGTCGATTAATTTTGCTGCATACTCTGGATCAGACGAATAGCCAGTTTTTCCAAGTGCAATAGCCGCTTTTTCAAAGTTATATTCTTTGATTAAGCCCCCGTATAAATGAGGGTTCCATGATGGGCCATTGACAAATAAAAGTGCGTGGTCATTCATCGATTCATACCAACCCGGGTATGCGCGGAAATTAGCATCGGTACCAACCCAAACAAGACCATTGTGTTCTTTGGTTGGTAATTTAATAGAGGCTCCATTATAAGAACCTTTAATTCCAAATAAATTATTGCCATCTTTTGCTAGCATACTTTCTCCCCAATTGGATTCTAGTATAGCTTGCGAAATAGTGATACTTGCTAAAATACCATGTTCTCTTTGCACTTTTTGAGCATGCGGCGCAATTTCATTAATAAACCTCTCTTGCTTGGAAGTTAAGCCGTCCTCTAGACCAGCAGCTTGGGAGTGTATTGGTACTGCACATAATGTAATTGTAATTCCAAGACCAATTGTCACCAAATGCTTCTTTGCGAGTTGTAACATAATGATTTATTGCACATCCTTCTTTGAAATATCCATCTAACTATAAATTTAGTCAGAAACGTGTGTTCTTTAAAACAACCACTTCATTCTAACAAAACTTCTTTGTAATACACATTACTTTTACATTACTTATGTTACAAAAGGCCTTTAGCTATTGAATAGTAATCCTTTTGAGAGGTCGCTGTTATGAAAATAAAAAAGAAAAAGAGCTTCAAAAGGACTTTTTGCCTACAAATAAGACAAGTCATTTTAGCTCTTTTTCGGTTATTTCTTATTTTTTATCGATTAATTCTTGTTTTACCCAACCAATTGGATCATTTTTCACGGAAATTTGATACCAAACGCCACTATCTGTCTTTGCTTCTCGTAAAAGTTTCAAATCTTCTCGTTTGTAGTAGTTAATTTCTTCTACTTTTTGCGCTCCAGATAGTCCATATGGCCTTGTCCAAATTGCTCCAGAAACGTCTTTTTTTACGTTGCCATAACCAGTTGATTTTGCATCGTAGTATATCTTATCATCTATACGATCATATAAAGCTAAGTCATATTTTTCGATAATATTGATTAACTTCTCTGCATAACCTGGATCGGTTGCATAGCCTGCTGTTTGTAATTCTTGCGCAGCTTTTTTATAATCATCGGCTTTGATCACGCCATTATATTTATCTTTATTCCAGGAAGTTCCTTTTAAAAAGAGTTCTGCGTGTGCTTCTAATGATTCATTCCAATCTTTGTATTTTCGGAAGTTGGCTTTGATTTCAATCCATTTTCCATCTACAAATTCTTTTGTCGTCATGTTTACCATTGGTTGTGGAGCTTTGCCTTTTACACCAAACAAATTATTACCTTGTTGTGCTAAATCGCTTTGACCCCAGTTAGATTCGAGGATAGCTTGTGCTAAAGTAATACTCGTTAAAATGCCGTGTTCTGCTTGAATTTCTTGTGCACGAGGAGAAAGTTCATTGAGAAAGTTCTGCTCTTTTGAATGGAATGCTGGGTCCGGTTTCGGTGCTGTCATAATTAAATATTGTTGTCTGACTACAGATGCTATGACACCTACTAGAATAATCAGCAGTAAAATCCCTGCTATCCCAATTAGCCTTTTTTGTTTTTTCTTTTTGGATAATTTTCTATACTTCAGATGTCGTCACGCCTTTCTGTCTCCGAATCCCTTGATGTTTTTAGAATACGTTAATTTGAACACAATTGCAATCCATCTAAATGTCTTTTAAGAAATCTTTAACATTTTATGATAAGGCAAAAAGTTAGTTATAGATTCAATTTAATTTTCTTTGATAACGTTTGTTCTTCATTTTGTAACATTTGCCATCATTTAGTCATATAAGTTCAGGATTAAATGGGATGATTTTAAAAAAATGCGAGTTTCTTCTATTATAAAATGGTTTAGTTGACGCCATCATAATTATCTTACATTCTGTTTTATAGATTTTTGTTCGCAAATTTATTTATTTTCCTCGTTAATTGGATAAACATCTTTCCGTACAAACCGATGAGAATAATAAATAGAATAAAAATGAAAATAGTAATTACTTGATAACTTCCAGCGTTGTTTAGGAAAAATAAATCCAGCAATAAAAGAATACTCATTAATATGCCAAAAATCGTCCAGCGTTTCCGAATACTTCGATATAAATGAATATATGATACTTCATCTGAGAATATCGTTTCGCTTCCCGCTTCTTCGGCTTGTAGTTTTCGGAAATACATCCAATTACCATTTAATACTGGATAGAAGAATACATTATCCCAACCAGCATCAGCAAAGAGTGCTTTATACGATGCTTCGTCGCCTTGATTCACTTTATAATCAATGGCATAGCGATATTTGTTCGGTTCCCCTTTTTCAAAATGGTATCTAAAAGATTTATATTCTTTAAATAACCAGCCTTTTTGAGCCATTTCGTTTAAATAGGCTTCTTCTTTTTCCATATTATCTACAGTAAAAAACTTTAAGACTTTTTTCTCCATGATTAAACCTCCCTCGAATTTCTATACAATTCTTCTATACGTGTTTTTTCTAACTGCAAAACCTCGGCGCCGATTTCTGTGATTTGATAGATTTTTCGGTTACTCTCCTCTTGGATGATTTGGATTAAATTGTCTTTGTTCATTTTGGATAAACTACCGTAAATAGTTCCTGGTCCAAGTTTAATCCGCTCATTGGTCATTTTGGCAACATTTTCAATTATCGCGTAACCGTGCTTCGGTTTAACTAGCGAAAGTAATATGTAAAAGGCAGTTTCAGTCATGGGGAGATAGGTTTTTCGTAGTTTTTCATCCATAATTATATCGCACCTCGATGTATTTGATACTCATAATATATCACGGCTCGATATAATTTGCAATATTTTTTGTTGAATTTCATGAAACGCTAGATTTTCTTTAATAATTAACCATTTAGCTGGATGTTGATTTATTTTTTCGTTCACTAATGGTTTAGTCCTTTGATCAAATAAATCATCCCAGTAAAACATTTTCTTTAACATGCTGAAACGGACTACGTAGTGCGCTTTTTCGATTCGTAGTAATTGTTTGAATTGGCGTTTTATAAGCTGAGAGCGGATTTGTTTTTTAGGTAAATCAAGGTAAATAATAATGTCGGCTTGTGAAATGCTCTCTTCTGTCCAGGCTTCTAAATGCACACCTTCGATAATCCAGTTATCCTTCTGGAGAATTGCATTTAACTCGGCTATTTTTTCTGAATCGCTTCGTCTCACTTCCGTTTCTTCTCTTTTCCATACAATTCGGTCTGTTTCAAAAAAATCTATTTGTAGCCACTTGGAAACTTTTTTTGCTAAAGTGGTTTTGCCGCTTCCAACAGATCCGATTATTCGGATTTTCATAAAAACACCTCGCTTTAAATTAAATACTATCTTTTTACCCCTCTTTTATTTTATAATTATCTCATTGTGATAAAAGGGAGGGAAATTTTTGATTATATTATTTATTGTATCAGGTCTACTGGCGGGGATGGTATTACCCGTTCAAACAGCCATCAATACACGACTTAGTACATATACGAAATCACCGTTTTTAGCTTCGTGGGTTTCTTTTATGGTAGGGACGACTGTTTTACTTATTGTTTGTTTATTTACACAAAAATCATGGCCAATATCTTCAGAAATGATTGCCTCAAATCCTTGGTATATATGGGTTGGCGGTGGAACATTAGGGGTTATTTTCTTAACAGCTAATATTTTACTTTTACCACGACTTGGCTCTGCACTGCTTGTAATGATTACGGTGTGTGGACAAATGATTATGGCTATTGTAATTGATAACTTTGGCTTATTTCAAGTTCCGATGCATGAGATTAACATCGAACGACTGCTTGGTGTTATTTTAATGTTCGGCGGCATTTACTTGATGCAACGATTTTAAAAGGAGGAGAAATCATGACAAAAAGATCATCCAAATCATTATTACTATTTATGGCAATGGGACTTGTTTCTGGACTACTTTCACCGATTCAAACATCGATTAATAGCCAACTTCGGCTCACTGTCGGTTCTCCTTTTGTAGCATCATTTATTTCCTTTTTAGTTGGGACTACGTTACTTACGCTTGTTTGTTTAATTGTGGAGCGTCGTTTGACTTTTCAACTGAAAGGGGTCGGTCGAATTCCTTGGTGGGTATTCACTGGTGGCGCACTTGGAGTATTGTTTGTAACTTCTAACATTTTACTTTTACCATTACTTGGCTCTGCTATGACAGTAGTTTTAGCACTTTGTGGGCAAATGATTATCGCACTTATTATTGATCATTTTGGTTTTTTCGGGGTTATTCCTCATCCAATTAACCGTTATCGAATGATTGGTGTTTTATTAATGCTTATTGGTGTATTTTTAATTCAACGCTTTTAATAAAGAAAACCTCTCCTGATGGAATGTCTGGAGAGGTTTTTTGTTATTTCTTTTTATTTCGGAAAACTAATTCGGAATTTTTGTAGAAAATATCTGTTTCGCCTGCGCGGTAGTTCACGACTCTGGCAACTGCGAAAAAGTAATCAGATAAACGATTTACATATTTTAATACTTCTTGGTTAGTGGAGGCGATTTTTAGCATACCAACAATTTCTCGCTCTGCTCTTCTTGCCACTGTTCTAGCCATATGAAGTAAAGAAGCTGCTTGAGTACCTCCTGGCAAAATGAATTTTTCAATTTCAGGTGGTTCATCGGCATAAATATCAATGCGGTCTTCTAGCCAAGCAACTGGCTCAGCTGTCAGTTTATAATCGCGCTTCCCTTCTTCTGTTGCAAGGTCGCCTCCTGCATCGAATAATTGTTGTTGGATTTGCTCAAGTTCCGCTTGAATTTCGGGCTCATTTCCAAGGGTTGTAATGGTGTAACCGATAAGCGAATTGAGTTCGTCGAGTGTACCATATGCATTAATTCGTATATTATCTTTACTTACTTTGCTCCCCCCGATAATTCTTGTCATTCCTTTATCGCCGGTTTTTGTGTAGATACGCATATTTTTTCTCCTTTCATAATTTTTTCTAGTTGATCCATTTGAATATTTGCTTCTAAAAGAGCCGCTAGTTTATCATATTCCGTTTCTTTATGTTCTTTTAGTTTGATAATTTCATGTGGATAAATGGATTTGTTTTTTTGTGTTAGCAGTTCATTGAATAGATTTCCTAAGAAAATATCATTATCGAAAATACCGTGGATATATGTGCCGATAATATTTTTGTTCGCGGAGATGGCGCCGTCCTCATGTGTTTCTTGGTTACCGTTGACTGCTTTAATTTTACAAAACGGTTGAGTATTCTCGCCGCGCTTAGTTTGGCCCATATGGATTTCGTATCCTTCGACTGGTTCCAAAGAAAATGTCACGCCAGTAATTTGTGTAGTGCGTTTTTGGTCGAGAAAGATTGTTTCAGTATCTAATAAGCCAAGTCCCGCAATTTCTACTTTTTCGCTTTCTACTTGATTTGGGTCAAGCATTCTTTTACCGAGCATTTGGTAGCCACCGCAAATCCCAATTACTTTCCCGGCATTTTCGGCATAGTTTTGAATCGCTTTTTTCAGGCCTGATTGTTCGAGAAAAGCCATATCTTCCAGCGTATTTTTACTGCCTGGAATAATCACTAAATCTGGATTGCCAAAATCAGCTAAATTTCGTATATAACGCACACTGATGTTAGGTTGAATTTCTAGAATATGAAAGTCTGTAAAATTAGAAATACGAGGCAAGCAAATAATGGCAATATCAAGTAACGCCGAACTATCTAGAACGTAATTTTTCCCGCTGAGTGAAACACTATCTTCTTCTTCTAGTTGTAGGTTAGCATAAGGGATAACGCCAATGACAGGAACGTTTGTCAGCTCTTCTATCATCTCAATGCCTGGTTGTAAAAGGGCTACATCACCGCGAAATTTATTGATGATTACTCCTTTAAGCCGCGCACGTTCTTCTTCTTTTAAAAGCATAATCGTGCCATAAATCGAAGCAAACACGCCGCCTTTATCAATATCAGCAACTAACACGACAGGCGCGTCGACCATTTTAGCCATACCCATATTGACAATATCTCGGTCATTCAAATTGATTTCGGCTGGGCTTCCGGCGCCTTCTAATACAATAATATCATTTTCGTCAGCTAAACTCTGATAAACTGCTTGAATTTTTGGGATAAGTGTTTGCTTGAAATCGTGATAAGAAACAGCATCCATATTATCTAAAATCGCTCCCATAAAAATTACTTGCGACTGACGATCATTGGTCGGTTTAAGTAATACGGGATTCATTCGAACATCTGGAAAAACACCAGCTGCTTCAGCTTGGAAAACTTGCGCACGTCCCATTTCATCACCTGTTGCGGTAATAAAAGAATTAAGTGACATGTTTTGCGATTTAAAAGGCACAACTCGCTTGCCTTTATTTTTAAATAAGCGGCATAAACCTGCAACTATTACACTTTTCCCCGCATCGGAAGCGGTACCTTGAATCATTATTTGCTCTACCATTAATTAATCACCTTTCCTGTATGTGCGAAAAAATCGGCTTCTTTTTTGAAAAGTGGGTAGCCAGCTTGTTGGTGTAATTTGATTAGCCATGGCTGCACTAACCCTGCTTGTTCGATATGACTTTTCTCTAAGAAAACCTCGCTCGTCTCCCCGCTTGTTAAAACTGTTCCGTTTTTTAACATATAGACATAATCGCAAATCTCATAAATCAAATCGATGTCATGACTTGAGATGAGAATCTTTTTTCCTTGTTTTGCAAGACGTTCGATAATTTCCATCATAATTTTTTTACCAATCGGATCGAGTCCTGCAGTTGGTTCATCAAGTAGTAACCAATCTGTATCAAGAACAAGCGCTCCGGCAATAGCGACACGTTTTTTTTGACCATAACTTAAATATTGGACAGGTTTATGTTGAAATTCTGTCGCACCAACTGTTTCTAGTACATTTGTTACTCGCGACTCCACTTCCATTTCACTGACACCTAGGTTTCTAAGTGCAAAAGCCACGTCATCACGTACATTGGAATAGAAAATTTGTTGGTCGGGGTCTTGGAAAACAATGCTTACTTTTTTTCGTAATGCAAATAATGCGTTTTTATTGTAAGCAAGTGGTTTTCCTTCAAAATAAACTGTCCCCGAAGTTGGCCTATTAATGCCTAAAAGCTGCATAAAAAGGGTCGATTTCCCGGAGCCGTTCGCACCAATAAGACCAATAATATTGCCTTTATCTAAATCGATTGAAACATCCGTTAAGGCTTGTTTGCCATCTTCGTATTGGAATGAAATATGTTCTGTCTTAAGCAAATTGGCTTCCTCCTAGATATGAAATTCTCCTTGATATAGCTTCACATCAAGTGTTATAACCATTTCATTATATCTTTTCATTACGCGATTAAATAAAGTATTTACGAGCATTCCAAATGAACGATAGCTATTTTTTATGCCGTGATAACCGAAACGTAGGCTCTGCGCTTTTCGAATTGCCGCCGCTTCTTCTAAGAAAATAAAGATAAACCGATAAATTAAAATCGTTAGTTCAATAAGTACTTTTGGAATAAAAATTTGCTTCATCACTTTCGTTAATTGTACCACGGGAACAGTTAAGACGAAAAAGTATGTTGCCGCTAAGCAAGCAATACTCCGGAAAAAAACTTGAGTTGCTGTCGTTATCGTCACGTCAGAAATACCAAGATAAAAACTTCCAATAGAGATTGAAGCAAGAAAACTACTTGGATCTTTTGAAATTGAAATAAGAATCGAAAGCAAACTAAATAATAGAAATGAAAATGGTAAAAGGAGCCATTTCAAATATTGTTTAAAGTGGATTTTAACAACATAAAGCGTCAGTGGCACCATGCATAAAAATAGTATCGCTTGTATGAGCACGGGGCCAGTTAACGCGAGTATTAGAATCGCGACATAAAATAAAGCTTTTAATGATGGCGAAAAAGCTATCCACCGGTTTTGATAAGCATATTTATCAATGGTTAACATCGTTCTCGGCTTTCCGCTTGCCACGACTCACACCAATGACATACGCAATGATTCCTGTTCCGATACAACCTTGCAAGGTAAATAATAAACTTTCAATTTCGCCACTTTTTGGTTCATAAAGAGGTTCAAACCATGGTTCATAGCTTGGATCGATTTTGGTGATTTCTGCTTCAGCTTCCCCGTCTGATCCCCCGTACTCACCTGTTTTATTGAAGAAAAACGGGCTCACCATTAACAAAACTACTAATAAAATTAAAATGATATTAATATTGATTTTTTTCATCGTAATTGTGCCACCTTTTCTGGTAAATTTTTGCTAATAAGATTGTACATAACTACAGTGAGTAAGCCTTCTGCAATCGCGATTGGAACTTGAGTGACACAGAAAATTGCCATGAATTTTAGAATAGAAGCCATCATGCCTGATGCTGGATCTGGGAAAACGACTCCGAGCTGGACGCTGGTGGTTAAGTAGGTTGCCAGGTCAGCTGTCATTGCACATAAGAAAATCGAAACACTTTTATTACAGTTTAGTTTACGAGCTAGTTTATAGACGACAAAACCAACCATTGGACCGATAACAGCCATCGACATTGCGTTTGCACCAAGAGTAGTAATACCGCCGTGTGCAAGAAGTAGCGCTTGGAAAAGTAAGACAATCACGCCAAGAACACTGACAACGAGCGGTCCGAACATAACCGTTGCAAGTCCAACACCTGTCGGATGAGAACAAGATCCTGTAACGGACGGGATTTTAAGTGCAGAAAGAACGAAGATAAAGGCTGCACATAATGCCAACAGTAATTTATTATTTTTATCTAAAGCGATTAATTTACGAATACGAATTAAACCAAGTACAAGGAATGGGATAAAGACAATTAGCCAAAAGACTGCCCATTTAACGGGTAAAAAGCCCTCCATGATATGCATTGCATGTGCGGATTCTGGGTTCGTTAAAGTAAAATAAATAACGCCGATTAAAACAAATGGTAGAAACTTCCATAATTTTTTCATTTATATTGCTCCCTTCTTTTTTTCACGATAATCGTGGTAAAATATGACATTTTTTCTTCTGGATTTATCTCGCCCATGCCGTAAGTGATTTTTTCAGTCGCCATGGCAACATCACTTACTACAACAGCTGCATCAAGCAAATTCAGTTTTTTTAGTAATGTCGTAAGAAGGGGTAAATTGCTTGCTGCTTTCATTAAGACAATAGTGTCAAATAATGTGAGCGCTTGTTCGATTTTTTCAGCTCCTGCTGTTACGGGGATTACAGCAAAACTTTCCTCGTCCATTACAAGAGGCAGTTCTAGTTTAGAGGCGATATTTGAAAATGATGAAATCCCTGCGAGTGTAACTGTTTCAATTTCGCCTTTTAAAAGTTCTAGCAAATAACTATAAGTGCTATAGACCATTGGATCGCCAAGGGTAATGAAACCAACATCGTGTCCGTTTTGAACGTCTGTTTTGATTTCTTCGGCAATTTCTTTCCAAGCTTGCATTTTCTCTGTTTTGTTGTAACTCATTGGAAAATGACGTTCTTTGATGATAAGCGTGTTTTTTAAATATGGATTAACGATTTTTTTTGCTAAACTTTCTCCACCTTTTTTAGATTGGGGAGTATAGAGAATCGCTAATTTCCCCAGTCTATCAGCAGCTTCCATCGTAACTAGCTTGCTGTCACCTGGACCTGTGCCAATGCCGTAAAATTTAGCCACGCGTGTTCACCCTTTCTGTTGCTACTTTGATATGATCGATAAATTGAGCTTGAATAAGTGGGTTTTCGCCTAGCCCTTGCAAGTGGCACTCGGTTTCAATACCAGCTTGCTCCAATATGCTCTTCCAAGAATCTTCGTCATCTGAAGCCATATCATTTGTGGCATGATCTCCTGCAACAAGCATGAACGGCATCAAATGGGCTTTTTTGATCTTTGCCTGTTTTAATCGTTCAATCACTTGATCAAGGCCGGGATAACTTTCTACGGCACAAAGATAAATCGGTTCGTTTAAAAGCATGTGGTCTAAGCAAGCATATGCGCTGAAAGCATGGTGTTTGGAGCCGTGGCCCATCAGAATCAATGCTTCATTTTCTTTCAAAGGAGGCATTTGGTGGCGAATGGCTTCAATGGCTTTTTCGTAATCTTCTTTTGAATCAAGTAATGGTTGACTAATGATGATTGAATCAAAATCCGCTTTAAATTTTTCCACTTGAGCTGTAATTTTTTCAAATTCACCGCCATTAATAATATGTAGAGATTGAATAATGACTTCTTTGTAACCTAATTCTTTTAGTTGGTTTAAAGCCTGACTTGGTGTGTTAATGTGCATGTTATCGCGGGTTTTTAGTTTTTTAATAATTTTGTTTGATGTAAAAGCACGAAATACAGTGTACTCAGGAAATTCTTGGGCCACTCTTTTTTCACAAGCTTCAATGGTTCTTTCTCTTGTTTCTGGATAACTAGTGCCAAAACTAACGACTAATATGGCTTTTTTCATTGTGGTACTCCTTCTAATTTTGTTTTTTGAATTAGTTCAATTAGGCTCTCTGGTGTAGCATTCTCAGCTTCTTCAAATTCATTAATGCCAAATGACTGCAAGGTTGCGCTTGTGAATCTTCCAATTGAGAGAATCGTTTTCGTTTGTAAAATCGCTTTTTCTTCGGTTGTTAGTACATCGAGTAGATTTTGGACTGAACGAGAACTGGAAAAGCACACTTGTTCAAAACTTTCGAGGTCAAATGGGCGCTCTGTCACTGGACGCATATCGTACAATGGCATCATTTCGGTTGTTTTAACTTCGGATAAAATTGCACTAACTTCTGCTGTATCAACAACACTACCGATAATTAAGTTGCTAGCATTTTTTTGAAAACGAGCTATATGCTCTAAAATTAGTTCTGTGCTCCGTCTTTTAATAAAACTATCTGGAATGATTCCTTTTTCACTAAATGCTTCTTTCGTTTGTTTTCCGATAGCGGTAAGATGGGTATTTTTTAGGGAACGAATATCCAACTCAAGTGTTGCTAGATAATCGAAAAAGCGCTCTACAGCTTCTTTTGAAGTGAAAAGAAGTTCGCTAGTTTCACATAATTCTGCTTTTGTTTTCGTTGGCAGAATATCCAGCACTTGAATATTTGGATACATCGTTACTTCTCCGCCTAAATCGCGAATTTTTTCAGCGAGCATACTTTTACCTGCGCGTGCTCTTGGAAGTAATACTTTTGTATGGAAAAGTGGCATTTCTTCAAAAAAGTTAAGCTGTGGACGTAAGCTCACCACATCACCAACTACGATAAGCGCAGGAGATGAAATACCAGATTCAGCTACTTTTTGTTCAATTGTTTGCAAAGTTCCTGTAACGGTTAATTGCTTACCACGCGATGCCCACTGTACAATTGCCACGCCTGTCTCCGGTTTTTGTCCATTTGCTAGTAGATTGGCGCAAATGTTAGGTAAGTTTGTCATTCCCATCAGAAAAACGAGGGTTCCTTCGAGTCTTGCAAGTGCTTCCCAATCTAGTGGATCGCGCCCTTTTTTCAAGTGACCTGTAATTACATGAAAACTAGAAGCAAAATCACGGTGCGTGACCGGAATTCCCGCATAAGCAAGCCCGCCAATAGCTGAAGTAATTCCTGGGATGACTTCAAAAGGAATGCCTGCTTTATAAAGCGTTTCGCCTTCCTCACCGCCGCGACCAAATACATACGGATCACCTGCTTTTAAACGAACAACTAGCTCATTTGTCGCTGCTTCTCTTACAAGAATTTGTTCGATTTCATCTTGCGGGATTGGATGATGTAATGGTTCTTTTCCGACATAAATTAGTTTACAACTAGCTTTTCGTTCTTGGAGCATCGCTGGTTCAACGAGGCGATCATAGACTATAACATCCGCTTTTTGAAGTGCGGCTAATCCTTTTACTGTTAGAAGTTGTGCATCACCAGGACCTGCGCCAATTAACATGACTTTTCCCATTAGTAGACCTCCAATTGAGTTAAAATTTCTGGTAGTTCGGTTAAATGATTTATTTCGATTGGATAATTTAATTTTTTTCGGCGAATAACGATAACAGGAATATTTAATTCTGCTGCTGCCGTGAGTTTTTCTTGAAATCCGCCTTGTTTTCCACTTTCTTTAGTAATTAATACGTCCGCTTGTGTCATTTCTAGCTGTGTGCGGTTGGCTTCTTTAGTGAACGGACCTTTCATGCCAATTATTTGGTCGGCAACGAGTCCTAGGTCTTCTGCTGAACGAATCACATCAGACACTGGCAATATACGAGCGATAATGTGTTGTTTTCTCAGCCCCCCCACAAATTCAGGTAAATTTTTGCTACCTGTTGTAAGAAAAATTCGTTGACCAAGTTTTGCAGCAACTTTACATGCTTCGTTAATATCATCTACTAAATAAGTATTGTCGGTTTGTTCGCTTGTTCGCTCAAAGCGGATGTATGGAATGCCCGCTTCTTTGCATGCTTCCATGGCCGTTTCAGAAACGATTGTTGCAAAGGGATGGGTGGCATCAATAACGAGCTTTATTTGCTCTAACTGCCATTTTGCGAGCATTGCTTCTTTGGCTAATCGACCGCAAAACACCTTTTCCGCATGTTGCTTAGCTAAAGTTTCCCCGTAATCTGTTGCTACTGAAAGAATAAATGGCCGTTTTGTTTCCGTTAGCCAGTCACTAATTAACAAGCTATCAGAAGTTCCTCCAAGGACGAAAATCATAAAGAATATCCTCTAGGTGTAATCATTTTGCCATTTTTTACGTATGTTTCTTTGTTACCGACAATAACCATCGTTGTCATATCCACTAACTCATAGTCAATATCTTCCATTGTCGTAATGATTTTTCGTTCTTCTTTTCGACCGACATCTTTAACAATTCCAACGACAGTCTTTGGTGACTTGTGTTCCATCATCTTTTGAAAAGCATTTGCTAAGTGATTAGCGCGCCCTTTACTTCTCGGGTTGTAAAAACAAACAACAAAATCGGCCATCGCAGCATGTGTTAAACGCTTTTCGATTACTTCCCACGGTGTCATTAAATCACTTAAGCTAATATGGCAAAAATCGTGCATGATTGGCGCCCCGAGAACGGCTGCTGCGCCTATACTAGCTGTAATTCCTGGGATTACTTTGACTTCTAACTCTGGGTTGCTTTTTTCGGCTAGTTCTAAAACCAATCCAGCCATCCCGTATATACCAGCATCTCCGCTTGAAACGACGGCTACTTTTTTTCCTGTTAATGCGATATTTACAGCTTCCTGGCAGCGATCGATTTCACGGCGCATCCCCGTTTTCACTACTTCTTTATCTTTAATTAATTCTTTGATTAGTTTGATATATGTTACATAGCCAACGATTACATCTGCGTCCGCTATTGCTTCTAGCGCTTCACCTGTCATTAATCGTTTATCTCCTGGGCCAATTCCGATTACATAAATCATTTTGCCACCTCATTATTTTTAATTAGTTTTCCTGCTGCGAATGTCACGCCATTTTCGGCAAATCGTTTCGTAACGACGTTTCCATTACTGCCAATATCTGCTGATGATAAAGCGACATTTCCAACTTTTACGGTTTTTAAAACAAATTCTGACGTTGGATATTTTTCAGCTACCGTTTGTAATTCTTCTGCAGAATGAACAATAAAATGTATGTTCCACTTTTTCGCTAATTGCAAAATGGCTGGTTCTTCTGCTTTCAATGTAATGCTATGGATTTCACGAAAAGCGCGCGGATGTATGTTTTCTTGTTCACAAAAATGGGTGAAAACTTCCTCCATTGTTTCCGCTGAAACGCCTTTTCGACATCCAATACCAAGCACGAACTTCCTTGGTACTAGCTGAATTCTTTCTATTTTTGTTTCTGGTAAATTGTATTTGGTCGAAATGAAAATTTGTGGACTAATTTCTTTATTTGTAAAACCTCGTGAATCTACTTCAAATGGCTCATCTATGTGCAAACTGACTTCTTTTCCAGCAGCGAGCAAGCCATTAATGCGTTTAGTCGTCGCTTTAAAATCGGGTAAATATCCGTCGATTTCTTTGGCGATATTATCAATTGCTGCCACATTTGCACGATCAGTAGCGGTTGTAATTACCGCGGCACCACCAGTTATTGCAGCAATTTGCTCTGTTAACTCATTTGCTCCACCAACATGTCCTGAGAGTAAACTAATAATAAATTGACCATATTCATCCATTACAATTACCGCCGGATCTGATAGTTTATCTTGAATGACTGGAGCAAGCGTCCGCACCGCAATACCTGTTGCCATAATACAAATTAATGCCTGATGCGTCGTGAACATTTCGCGCATTGCTGTGCCGAAATTAGGCGTTAAAACAGCAGTCTGTTCATTCTGGTGCTTTTCTGGGACAAAGACCGTTCCTGGTACTGTTTTTGTTAATGAAAGTGCTAAATCGCGCCCTCGTTCAGTAACTGCGATAATGGCAATTTTATCTGTATTCATGTTTGAAATCCTTATCATATAGCTTAGAATAATAAAATTCTTCGCCGAGAAAATCACCAACCATAATTAGGGCCGTTTTAGTAATTCCTGCTTCTGCCACTTTTTCAGCGATGTCTTTAAGTGTGCCAGTTACTTTTTTCTCTTCTGCCCAAGTTGCTTTATAAATAACAGCTGCTGGGGTTTCAGGTTTATAGCCACCTTTGATAAGTTCTGAGACTACTTTTCTGATACCTTGAACAGATAAGAAAATAACCATGGACGTTTGGTGCGCTGCGTAAGATCTGAGTGACTCACGTGATGGCACCGGCGTTCTTCCAGCCATTCGAGTAATAATTACACTCTGGCTAACTTCGGGAACCGTATATTCAACGCCAAAACTACTAGCTGCGCCAAGAAATGAACTTACACCTGGCGTACATGTAAATGGAATCGAACGTTTTTTCATTTCCTCCACTTGTTCACGGATCGAGCCGTAAATAGAGAAGTCTCCTGTTTGCAGACGAACAACTTCTTTTCCAGCTGTTACTCCCGCTTCCATACAGTCAATAATTTCTATTAAGTTCATACTGGCACTATTATGGATTTCGCAGTCCGGTTTACAGTATTCTAGCAATTCCGGATTTACTAGTGAGCCAGCGTATATAACGACATCTGCGTTTTTTAATAATTGGTATCCTTTTAGTGTGATTAATTCTTTATCTCCTGGTCCTGCTCCGACGAAATGTACTTCTGCCATTTTCTTCACTCCTCTAGTTTTTTACAGCCAATAATGACGGTTGGGTTCTGTGGTTCAAAATAATGTCCAGCACCGAGTTTATGCCAATTTAAAACTTGAATTTGCTTCATTGTCAATTCACTAACTGGTAATTTTTCTAAATGGTTCATTGCTTGTAAGGCATTTTCTAATAAAATAAAATTAAGTACCAAGCGACCGCCTAGTTTCAAATGAACCAACGACCAGTCGATAATATCGGTTAAATTCCCACCACTACCACCAATAAAAATGGCATCAAATTTCTCTTCCTGAGGTAATTCGATTGGTGCATAAGCTTCGATGACTGCTACATTTTCTACGCCGAATTTGGCTTGGTTTTGTTTAATTAAGTCCACCGCATCTTTATTTCGTTCAATTGCAGTAACTTTTATGTGTGGAAAATTATAAGCTACTTGAAGTCCAACGCTTCCAGTTCCAGCGCCAACATCTAGCAGTTTTTTACTTGTATTATCTAATCCGAGTAAATCAATACTTATTGCTCTCACTTCGCTTTTTGTCATCGGAACTTTTCCGCGAATAAATACGTCATCTTTCATCGACAATCACCACAACATTCATATCGTATTTTTTTTCAACTTCCTCTGGTCTTAGCTTATGAATTCGTTCTTCTGTTGAACTTAAATTTTCACCGATAAACATGATTTTTTTTAGATTTCGTTTTGAGATTTCAGCAGCTATTTCGTATGGTCCAATAATGGAATCTGTTACCATTGCGACTTTTTCATGTTGGAGCAAAAAATCGAAATTTGGTGTTTTACCATGGCTGCTCGTTATAAAACAATCATTCATCGGCAGTTTGATTTGGTGAAACATCATCTGGATTGCACTGATTCCCGGGATAATATGAATATCTTCTGAAAAATTCGTCATCGCCCAGTTGCCAATCCCGTAGAGCAGTGGATCGCCTGATGCTAAAATCACGACGTTTTTATTTTGATGAGGAATATTTTTTAAATCTGCTAATTTTTTCGGTAACAATAGGCACGTTGCAGTTGTTAATTCAGCTATTTCTTGTAATTGTCTTTTCGATCCATATACTGAATCTGCAGAAGATAAAGCTTGTCTTGCTGCATTTATTAGCAAATTCGTATCTCCTGGTCCGATTCCAACCACTGTAATCATCGCCATTCCTCCCGCAATACTTCTATGTCTTTCGTTGCAGCAAGTAAACCTCGTTCAGTTGAAAATGTAACGACATCGATTTCCACACTTGGCTTAGTGAATTTCAAGAAGCGTTCTGACCTTGCTTTGATTTTTTGTGCGATTACCTCATAAACTTGAGTGAAACCAGCAGCTTCAATTAATTCGCCTGCTGCCTCTGTCGTATTACACTTCTCTACTTCTTGTAAAAGTGATAATGGTGCGCCGAGTAAGGCCAAGTTAGCCACCAAGATTTCTGCCCGCGCATCCGCATCCTTGCTATAGGTCGTAAAAATACCAGCTGAAACCTTCACTAATTTGCCAAAATGCCCGACCATCAATACTTTCTTAAATGCGAGCCGTTGAGTTTCTTTCAACATGTAGCCAACGAAATTACTCATGGAAACGATGTTATCACTCGCAAAACCAAGTGTATTTTGAACAAAATCATCGCCGTAATTGCCGGGAACAAGAATAATTTGGTCAAGTCCTTGGTTCCGTTTCATTTCGAGCTCCATTGATAATGATTTTTTCCAGCCTTCATCCGACATTGGCGTGACAATTCCTGTCGTTCCTAAAATGGAAATCCCGCCGATAATACCGAGGTTGCTATTCATTGTTCGTTTCGCGCGTTCTTCCCCTTCAGGAGCATATACTAAAATGGTTGCGCCACGATTTTCGCCAAGTGATTCGCGCACTGTAGCTAAAATGTTTTTCCTTGGGGCTGGATTAATTGCCGCTTCACCCACTTCAACCGAAATACCTTTTTGTGTTGCGCGACCAATTCCAACGCCACCATCTAAAGTAACTTCCGGACTATCTGTTAATTCGACATCAACAAAAATCCACATGCCGTGTGTCGCATCAATATCATCGCCGCCATCTTTTTGAACAGCTGCAGTTGCCTTTTTTTCAGAAAACTGTTGATAGGCAACTGGGATTTCAAGAATAGTTCCACCTGTTGTCGTGACTTTTACCGCGTTCACTTCTTCTTGGTTTTCTATCATTTCGACACACGCTTTAGCCGCGGCAGCTGCACACGTTCCAGTTGTATAGCCTTTACGATATTTTTTGCCATTATAATAAATAAAATCTTCCACTGCTCGTCGCCTTCTTTACATCGTAATCAAGATTGCATTAATGATTGCCGCGGCAAGGTTACTACCGCCTTTTCTACCACGAGCGACAATTGCTGGAATGTCGGTTTCAAGAATTTCTTCTTTACATTCAGCTGCCCCGACAAATCCGACAGGCACTGCAACGACCGCATCTGCTTGTAATTGCCCGCTTTCCGTCATTTCGATAATTTTATAAACCGCAGTTGGCGCGTTCCCTAGGACAAATATTTTCGGTCCATCTTTTAAAGAAGCAAGTTTAATTCCGGCCATTGAGCGCGTGATGCCATGCTGTTTGGCAATTTCCATCGTTTCTGGATCACTCACATAACAGTGATAACTACAGCCAAGTTCATCTAACAGCCGTTTATTAATACCACTAAGCGCCATATTAGTATCTGTAAAAATGGTTCCTTTATTTTGAAGAACATGAATGATTTTTTGGATAACATCTTGTTGAAAAACGAGGCTATCCAAGTAATCAAAATCTGCTGTCGTATGTATCGCACGTTTGATAATGGCTTCCTCTAGTTTGTTTTGAAATGTATAATCTGGTCGAATATCGTCAATAATTTGTTGAATGATTTCAAAACTTTTCTCTTCAATTTTGGCTGGATTTTTAATGTAGTTCATTGTGCCACTCCTTTAAAATAGTATTAAATGTATACTGATAAAAATTAGAAAAGCAATAATGGAAGCTGTGTATAGTAAGTGAATTGTTTGACTGATTTCTTTTTGTGTAACTGCTTTTGTTCCACTGCCGATGGTTGGTTTAACAACTGTCTCGCCGAAATATTCATGGGTGCCACCAAGTGTTATCCCAAGCGCTCCTGCTACCGCGCCTTCTGGATATGCGCAATTGGGACTTGTATGATTTTTCCGGTCACGAAGCCCTATCCGCCATGCAGTGCGTCCATCATACTTCAAAATAAAACTCGCAATCACAAGGAAAAACCAAGATAGCCTTGCTGGAATGAAATTGGCCAAATCATCCATTTTTGCGGAAACAAAACCAATGGCGCGATATTTTTCATTTTTATAACCGACCATCGAATCAAGTGTGTTCACTGCTTTATACATCAGAGCTAGCACAGGTCCTCCAATGAATAAGTAAAATAATGGTGCTATAACGCCATCTGCTGTGTTTTCCGCCACGGTTTCAATGGTGGCTTTACTAATTTGTTCTGCCGTAAGCTTGTCTGTATCCCGACCAACTATCATCCCAACTTGTACTCTAGCCGCTTCTAAATCACCATCCGCGAGTGTTCGCTGAATTTTCCGCGCCTCCTTCGCAAGGCAAGTCATCGCAAGTGTCGTATACCCTAAGTAAATAAACAGCGCCGCATAAAGCCAAAAAGCAATTTTTGCACTAATATAAAGGATGAGCCACGAAATAATTCCCGTCATTCCAACTGTAAGAATGAATAACAACCCTCCAGCAAAATACAGTGATTTACCATGAAAAATTTTCCGCAAAGCGTTCGTTAATAATTGAATAAAGTTACCAATTACCTTGATAGGATGAGGCCAGCTGTAAGGGTCACCTAGTATGAAATCTAAAATAAACGATATCGTATAAAAGAGTACGCTCATCTCTTTCCAGCCCCAAACATCTGCATTAAAATGGCCGGATTTTGGTAGAAGTGGATATGGAGATAACTGGCAAAAGTATTGCCTTTTTGATAACCACCACGCCACTCTTTAACTATTTCACCGTCACGTTTTTTTGAAAGTTTCATACAAGCTGTTTCAGTCGTTTCAAAAACTGAATGATGAAATTCATGCCCGCGAATCGACATCCCTTTTTTGCCGATTAACGTTTCTTCTAAAGGTTCCGCGATACAGTAGCCAAACTTCCGCAGCCTTGTTGTCATCTTACTAATACCGTTAAAAACTCCCACCATTTCATACTGTTTTCCTTCCATTTCTAAACTCGAACCAAGGTACATCAACCCACCACATTCGGCGTAAATTGGAATGCTCTTTTCGTGCGCAGCCAAAATTGACTTCCGCATAGATCTGTTGTCATTAAGCTGCTTGGCAAAAATTTCTGGAAAACCGCCGCCAATATAAATGAAATCTGCTTCCGGAACCTCGTTATCCTCAAGCGGGCTAAATGGAATTAACTCTGCCCCAGTCAAACGAATCAGATCCAAGTTATCTTGATAATAAAAGTGAAATGCTGCATCTAGCGCATAAGCGACACGAAGCCCAGAAAAATCCGCTACTTTCATTTGCGCTTTAGAAGTAGATAAGTTCTCACTAGATTTGCTTATTTCGAGTAATTTGTCTAAATCCACATGTGTGGTAATGAGGTCAGAAAGTAGCTCCCATTTTGCTTCGAGCTCAGTCATTTCTTCTTGTGGTACTAATCCTAGATGCCGTTCTGGAAGTGCCACTGCCGCATTTTTTGGCAAGTAACCTAACACTGGTACATCCGTATAACGCTCAATCGCCCCTTTGATTAAAGAAAAATGGTTTTCTGAGGCAACTCGATTAATAATGACGCCAGCAATTTTAAGTTCCGGATCAAAACGATTGAATCCGTCAACAATCGCTGCTGCTGAAGTCGAAATAGCTTTTCCATCCACAACTAAAATGACTGGTGTCTTTGTACATTTGGCAATAAAGGACGTACTGGCATTATCGCGATCAGTCCCAAGCCCATCAAATAATCCCATCACCCCTTCAATGACCGAAATATCAGCAGATTCTCCGTGCTTTTGGAAAAGGGAGGCTAGCATCTCGTCATCGTCAATAAGAAAACTATCTAAATTAATGGAAGCAATACCTGTAATTGCTTGATGGTAGTTCGTATCAATGTAATCTGGTCCTACTTTAAATGGCTGAACCGCGAGGCCTCTTTTTTTCAAAGCTTGCATAATTCCGAGGGTTACGGTTGTTTTTCCTGCACCACTTGATGCGGCTGCAATTAAGATTTTGTTCATCTTTTTTCACCTTTCACTTTAGCCATAAAAAAAGACGCCAAACAGAACTTTGGCGTCTTTTAGAGATTTAACATCAATAAGAATTCTATGTAGCACAAAGAAACTTTCTTATCATGAAAATCTGTTTAATAAAGACAACTCGCTCCCTTAGAAGTTGTTTTTGGATATCGAATATACTAGCGGTCTCCTGACTTATCATCAACCTACTCACCAGTCTTCCCGGAATTTCTTCCAGTGACATATGTTTGGCTTTCGTCCGAATTACAGTAGCTAGGGCCTGTAGAGGATTTTCACCTCTTTCCCGGATTAATATATTCACCTATTTAGTTGTTTAGTACCCGGCAATTCGCCTTTTCCAGCGTTCTGGTAACACTTGGTAAACGACTTCAGCGACAAAAATGTTGCAAATCGAACCAATAGCTAGAACCGGAAATAACACAAATACCGCTTGATGCATTAATGGATAAAGCGCAAGTAATGATAACGGACAATTAAAAACAAAAGCGACAACACTAGAAGCACTAATAGCAACTAGTTGATTCTTTTCAGCTAGCTTGTGGCGCGTAAATCCATAAGCAATCATCGTTACGCCCATCATTCCAGCAACAATCAAATGAATCGGTAGCGTCAGCGGAAATCCCGCAAGTAATGCTGAAGTTAAATGACCGAAAATCCCAAGCACTGCACCGTACATCGGACCAAGCAGCAAAGTCCCAATAAAAGCTGGGGCTGCGTCAAATGCAACAGAACCCATTAATTTTATGTTTGCGCCAATTACACACATTGCAATCAACATCGCACATAATACTAATTTTTGAATCTTCAATTGAAAAGATCACCCTCTCGTGAAAGCGTTATTTCCATTTCATTATATCCCTGTTAAAACACTGGTACAAGGGCACTAACAGGCTAGAAAGCAAAATAGTGCAAGCTTTTAAAATCGTATTTTTTTCATTGTATACACTTAAAATAGCCACCAGTGTGAACTTTTTCTCAATTTCTCTAATTCACAAAGCAAAAATGACAATATTTTGTTATAAAAAAGAATTTATTGTTCTGTTTAAAATGCAGGATAAAACGTTATTTTAAGCGATTTTATGGTATAATTAGTGCAAGAATAAAATAAGGAGGGAAGATTTTTGGAGAAAGAAAAAGTAGTAAATATTCAACCTTTGATGAATAGTCAGGTAGAAAATCAATTTACCCAACAAATTCAAGAAGACTTCAACAAAAAAAATCCAGATCACTCTGCCCTACTTCATTCGCTCGAAACAGTCGAAGTACTTGATGTTTTAAGTGACTACTACACCGCTCACGAAAAACAAAAACAACCCAAAAAAGAAGCTGCCACATCCAGTAAAACGAGTGGTGAACATAAAGAAATCAAACAAGCTATTCGCTACATTAAAAAGAACATTCATCGTTCCATCACTCTAGAAGAAGTAGCCAATTATGTTTATTTAAGCCCTTTTTATTTAAGTAAATTATTTAAAAACGAATTGAATATCAATTTTATTAATTACGTCAATGAACAAAAAATGCTATATGCAAAGGAACAACTAGAAAAAAGTGACTGGGCCGTCCACACGATTGCAAAGAATTTAGGATTTTCGCGTGCTAGTTATTTTTGCAAAGTCTTTAAGAAAGAGTTCGATATGACTCCTAAAGAATATCGCGATTCACTTAAATAAAAACGATTTCAGCAAATATTGCCGAAATCGTTTTTTTATGATTATTGTGACTGCCAATCAGCCGGATAAGTAACATAAATGAATCTCGCTTCTCCAGTTACAGAGAACTTAATTTGGCTTCCTTTTGGAATGAAAATCAGTTCGCCTGGTCCTGCAGAAACATTTCTACCATCGATGACAACATCTAGTCTGCCTTCAATAATATAATCTACTTCATCGTAATCTAAGAACCAATCAAATGTTGTATCTTTCATTTCCATTAGACCAAAACCTAGACGTTTACTTTCTTCTAGTGTTACTAAATCTTTTGTATAAACAACATCGCTAGGGTTACCAGTATCTAAACGGTCTTCTTCAGAAACTCTTACTTCTGGAAGTTTAACGGATAAAATACCACTTGGATCAACGTGTTTGGAACTTTGACCCATTTTTTCTAGGACAACTTGTTTTACTAGCTGCTCAATTAATTCTTTACTAATATCAGCCATTATCTTTCACCGCCGTTTGTTCTTTTGCTTTATTTTTCTTCATCATTCGGTTAGCCATGTAGATACCGACAGCTACTGCAGTTACTCCTCCGACAAGTTTTCCGACAATCATCGGGAAAATCATATCTTGGGCAACCCCAGCTGTGAAACCTAGATGATCCCCTAAAACAAAGGCCGCAGATACTGCAAAAGCAACGTTAATAATTTTACCGCGCTCATCCATATCTTTTAGCATTTGGAACATTGGGATACTATTTGCAAGTGTCGCAACCATACCTGCCGCTGCAACTTCATTCATTCCAAGTAATTTACCCATTTTCATAAGTGGTTTGTTGAACACTTTCGTAATAACAAAAACTAAACAGAAAGCTCCTGCTAGAACTAGTGCGATACCACCAACGATTTCGATACCTTCGCCAATTGGTGCAATTCCTGGAATAATAGTTAATCCAGTAAGTTGTTGAATAGCTCCAGCCACAAGTCCGATAGTAGCAACAATTACTACCCCTTTTCCGAAAATCGTAAAGCCTTTAATCATGCCTTCTGGTTTGAACCAAAGACCTAACATAATAAGTACAGCTACAAGAAGAATTGGTACTAAGTTTTTGAAAATCATGATTGGTGAAAATCCAGCTACAAGACCACCGATTAAACAACCGATTGGAATCGTAATAATACCAGATAGTACACCAGTCGCTAGGTATTTATGGTCTTCTTTTTTAATAATTCCAAGTGCTACTGGAATCGTGAAAACAATTGTTGGTCCCATCATAGAGCCTAAAATAGCTCCTGCAAAAAGACCAGCGTCAGGCGTTAGCGCAAGTTCTTGAGCTAGCGCAAAACCACCCATATCATTCGCAAGTAAAGTTGTAGCAAACATTGCTGGGTCAGCCCCAAGCGCTGTATAAATTGGTACAACAATCGGGCTTAAAATTTTCGCTAAAACTGGCGCTAAAGTAATAATACCGACCATAGCTAGAGTTAGCGATCCCATTGCCATAATACCTTCTTCAAATTGTGCTCCTAAGCCAAATTTGTTACCGATAATTTTGTCAATGGCTCCTAGAATCATAAAGATTACCATTAAATAAATAATAATTTCATTAATGCTCAAAAGTGTTCCTCCATTCTATAGATAGCGTTTTAAAAGTTCATCAGGAGAAGGAATGACCGTATGATGTATCACCTTTTTTGGTTCTGCGGTTTCGATTAGAATCCGCATCCCTTCTTGAATAGCACTAACTTCCCCTGTAAAAACAGCCACAAATTTCCCACCAATCGAAGCACCGAGCGTCATTCGTTTTAAATGAATAGCTGATTTTTTTAGCGCTTCATTCACCGCGTTTAGCCCAGCACCCAATTGACTGATTTCGATAATTCCTACTGCATCAACATCAACTTTAGGGTGTTTATTGTTTAGAAAAGCAAGTAATTCTTCGTGCGCCATATGCAAAATATAAGAAGAAACATGAAATTTCCCTGCTTCTTCTTTTGCATCTTGCATCGCACTAGTAAGTTCACCGGAAGCACCTTGCAAAATAATCAAAAATTTACCAGGACATGTCGGACGAAAAGTAAATAAAGTTACATTGCCAGCTTTTAAAAAAACATCGGCCATTTCGTAACCTTTACTTATGCTTCTAAGTTCAAGAATACCTAAGGACTGTTCAGCCATAACGTTCTACCGAGTCGATAATGCCGACGATACACGCGTCCACTGGTATTGTATTATCCCCAGTGGATGCTCGTGCTGCGCTACCAGTTGTAACGAGCACGAGATCACCGTTTCCTGCTCCGGCATTATCAGCTGCCACTATGGAATGTCTTTTATCTTCCACTTCATCGGTACAAATCTCTACTAGTAGTAGTTTTAAACCATTCAGTTTTTCATCTTTTCTTGTCGCCCATAAACTCCCGGTAACTTTTCCAATTTGCATGCCGCTCTTCCTTCCTAACTTTCTTTAATGCTAATTCGGTTTTCCTGTAAATAATCTTTTGCAAGTGGTGTTAAGAAACTTCCCTCTGGCAAAATGAATTCGCTTTTGTTCTTCGTGAGTTTAATCACATCTTGTTCGCTAATAACTTTGCTCGTTTTCACGGATTTCACCGGATTATCGATAAATTCTACGCCAAAACGAGCGAGTTTTTCTTCATATTCTTGAAGGAGCTGTCTGATACCATATTTAGCAGAACGTTTATAAGCATTTGTTTTAATTCCGCTTTTCATGATCCAAGTAGGACGTCCTTCTAAAAGATGATCTGTGATAAATTGTTCTTTTTTATTCATTGGTGCAAGCAAACTGATTCGAGCTAATTCAGCGATTTCCATTTCTTCTAATAATAAAATGTCACAGGTACGTTCAGAACGATCATAAAGCGAAACTTGATATTCTTTTTGATAACACTGTCTGAGAGTGTGTTCTGAATCTTGTCCCATGATAATCATTTTTTTATCTGGAAGTTGTAATCGTCTCATGACTTCCTCGGTGACGGCTTTTATTAGAGCTTCTATTTCCATACTCATTTTGCCTTTGTTTTCTTAATTATTTGACCTCGAATTCCCTTTTTAAAGCCGCATGCGTTGGCTTCGTCGTAATCAATATGCATATATGTAGCAAAATCAGGGCTAATTCGAACGACCACATCGTCAAAAATCAGTGGTCTATCGCCATTAATTTTCACTTGAACAATTTCACTTTGTGTTACTTGTTGTTTTGCTGCATCTTCTGGCGTCATATGAATATGGCGTTTTGCAACAATAAGTCCTTCAGTTAATTGAACACTGTTTTTAGCAGATAAAAGTAAAATTCCTGGTGTCCCGGCTATGTCTCCACTTTCGCGGACAGGTGCTTTAATACCAAGTGCGGTACCGTCTGTAGCACTAATTTCTACTTGTGTTTTTTTACGGATTGGTCCAAGAATTACTACGTTATGAATCACGCTTTTTGGTCCAACGATGCTAATTCTTTCTTTACAAACATATTGACCTGGTTGAGATAGGTCACGGAAATGAGTAAGTTCATACCCAGGTCCAAATAGTGCATCGACTGTTTCACGATCTAAATGAACGTGGCGGCCGGATGCTTCTACTTCTACGCCAGTTTCAAGTAACGCACGGCGAGTGACTTCTTCAATAAGGCTTGTTATTAACTCATTATTCATGAATAAGCCTCCTTACTTTTTATATTCACCAGTTCTTACGCGGAACATTAGTATCCAAAATAAACTGGATAACCGGTTGAGCGCTTGAATAATATCTGGTCTTTTTACCGAATAATCCGCTTCCTTAAATGCTGTAAAAGCAGTTAATTCCGTTTCACGAACCATCGTTCTTAATTTGTTTAACCGAATAACAGCATTCCCCATCGTATAATCGGGCATAAAATGTGTCATTTGGTAGTATTTTTTCGGATTATGACTACGTTCCCGCAGTTCTTTTTCGTCCATTCCAAGCAAATTAACTGTTTCAATTTGCTCGTTTAAAACTTCCGATCGAACAATATTTCTTACAAAGGTGAGGATTTCTTGTAAATCTTCCGCAAGTTCTTTAAATTCACTAGCAACAGAACACTGGGTTTCCAGGATTTCAGCTTCAAGTGTATCTAATTTTCCGCGGAAAGCGATTTGAGGATGGTCTTTAAATACAAGCAAGTTGCCGCGTAAATGCGTCATATGTTCTGGCTTTTCATCTACTGAACCACCATAAATCGTTTGGAATTTTGCTCTAGTAGTTTCTTTTTTCACTGGCTCCACTACTACTTTTGTTTCTGAAATTTCATCAATATAATGAAGGTCGATTTTCTTTTCAGATAAAAAACTCTTAGCTGATGGAGTAATAATCGTTCCTTTTTTTATATCTAATTTTTTCTTTGTTTTTAAATCGGTGTGTAAGTAGGCTTTTCGTAACTCATCTTCTGTCAAAATAGCCAAAGAACCACATCCTTTTGTCCCATTTACAATTGGTGTTAGTAATGATGGGAAGCTTTGTCTTGCTTAAATCTGGTAAAAAGCGAAAGTTTTAGGCATTTTCCGAGTCTGATGGAACCCTTATGCCCTACGCTCACGCTTTTTCCTGATTTATGTTAGAAATTTTTCTTATTCAGCGCTTTTTGGTAGAATTGCGTCTACTTCGCTGTGTGGACGTGGAATTACGTGTACAGATAATAATTCACCAACGCGTTCAGCTGCTGCTGCGCCTGCATCTGTTGCTGCTTTAACTGCTCCTACATCACCGCGAACCATAACTGTTACTAGACCGCCACCAACTTGTTCTTTACCCATAAGTGTTACGTTAGCTGCTTTCACCATTGCGTCTGCTGCTTCTACTGCTCCTACTAAACCTTTTGTTTCGATCATACCTAATGCGTTTGCGTTTGCCATTTTAAAATTCCTCCAATTAGTGTTTTATTTTTTATTTTAATTCTGCTAAAACTTTTTCTACTAAACTTTGGATGAGTGCGTCTGCATCAACCGAAAGTTCAGGTGTTGCTTGGTTTTCTTCTTTACGAATATCTTCTAACTCTAAAACGCCAGTAGCAATGCGACGAATGTTGAATAGATTTTCAGGTCCGATATTATCAGATGATGAACTTCCTCCAACTGCCCCACAACCAAGTGTTAAAGCAGGTACAAGATTTGTTGTTGCGCCAATTCCGCCAAGTGCTCCTGGTGTATTAACTAAGAGACGGGAAACTGGTTTTTTCAGTGCGAATTCGCGGATGATTTCTTTATCTTCAGAGTGGATGATTAAAGTATGTCCAGCTCCTTCGTGATAAAGAATATCCATGCTAAGTTCACAAGCCTCTTGCCAAGTTTCCGCTGTGTAGAAAGCCAAGATTGGTGCTAATTTTTCTCTTGAATAAGGGATTTTAGCGCCAACTTTTGTTTCTTCAGCGATAAGTACTCTTGCGTCAGCTGGAACAGTTAGGCCAGCAAGGTTAGCGATATGTTGCACGCTTTTACCTACGATTGCTGGGTTCATGGATCCATTTGGACGTAAAATGAATTTACCAAGTTGAACAGCTTCTGCATCTGATAAGAAGTGTGCTCCTTGTTTTCTAAATTCAGCAATGACAGCTTCTTTATTCACACGTTCCACAACGACCGATTGCTCAGATGCGCAAATTGTTCCGTTATCGAATGTTTTAGAATCAAGAATATGTTTTACTGCGCGAGGGATGTTAGCGCTGCGTTCGATAAATGCTGGGCCATTACCTGGTCCAACTCCAATTGCTGGAGTTCCAGATGAATAAGCAGCTTTTACCATAGCAGAACCACCTGTTGCAAGGATAACTGCTGTATCTTTGTGTTTCATCAGTTGATCTGTTCCTTGGATTGTTGGAACAGTCATACAGCTGATAGCGCCTTTTGGACAACCAGCTTTTTCTGCAGCTTCACTAATGATTCTTACTGTTTCAAGAATTGCTTTTAGTGCGTTTGGATGTGGAGAAAATACGATACTATTTCCTGCTTTAATCGAAATTAGTGTTTTGTAAATAACAGTGGATGTTGGGTTTGTTGATGGAATTAATCCTGCAACTACGCCTAGTGGAACTGCAACCTCCATTACTTTCTTTTCGTTATCTTCTTTTAACATACCAATGGTTTTCATATCTTTGATGTAATTGTAGACGTGCTTGGAGGCGAAGACGTTTTTAATTACTTTGTCTTGCCAAATTCCAAAACCAGTTTCTTCATGTGCCATTTTTGCGAGTTTTTCGCGAGCATCATAACCGGCATCAGCAATCGCTTTTACAATTGTATCAATTTGTTGTTGGCTCATTGCAGCAAGTTCTTTTTGTGCTTTGTTAGCTGATTCAATGAGGTTACGAACTTCTTGGATTGAGCGTAAATCTTTATCTTCTAGTGCCACTAGTTTTCACTCCTTCCATAAATATCTTTTAGTGCGTGAACAAGTTTATCCTTGTTCGCATATTTAATCTTGCTTTTTGGGATAGGCACATTATCTAATGTGTAAGCAAGTTTCCTTAAATCAATAACTTTCATTTCGCGAAGTTTCTTTTCCGTTTCATCTGTAGTTGTTTTTACTTCTACGACTTCTTGGATAACTTCATTTGTTTCTTCTATTTCTTGCTCAGCTTTTACAAAGAGTGATTTCGTTTCTTCACTCATTCTTGCTATCACGTGACTAGAAATGAGGCAACCTAAGCTTTCTGTAGCTGCTTTTCCTGCTTCCACTGCTGCATTTACAGCACCAACATCGCCTGTTAATTCAACTGTTGTTAAGCCACCTTTAATGACTTCACATCTAATTAATTCAACATTTGCTGCTTTTAAACAAGTATCAGCGGCAACCACAGCACCAAGGAAACCAGTGACTTCAATTAAACCAAGTGCTTCATTTGGCATTTTTTAGCACCACCTTAATATTGAAGTGGATTTTCAGCCACATTTTCTACTGCCATTTTGAACGCATCACAAGCAGCTTTACATGCAGATTGACTACCTGTTAAAAGTGCTCCACCGAAGTTAGTTTCGGATGGTGGTCCGTAGAAAGTTCCAATTGTTACGTCTGCTGCTTTAAGAGCTGCATCTAGAGCATACATAGCTTCAAGTGGCGGTGCGATTAAGTAAGCAATCGCTTGTCCTTCTGCTACATTTGCTTCTTTTGAAAGGAAAGAACCTGTTCTTGATACACAATGTGCAAAGTAAGGTACGCTATCATCTTCATTTGCACTAACAAAGCTAGCGCCATTTTCGATGAAGTCTACTGCAACTGAAAGGCCACTTTTTACTTCAGCTGGGCTTGGTCCGGCAATAATACCGATTACTTCACCAGCTAGTTTTGTGGATGCATTTCCAGCACCAGCATACATACTTTTCGCATAGACAACATCTACTTCTGCTGCTTTTGTTGCTTCATCAAGTGCTGTGTATGTAACATCATCACAATCAGATGTAATAATACCCAGACTTCTTTGATGCGGTTTTAAGTCAAGTTGTTTAAATAAACCATTGTCTACATTAGATACAACTTTGACGCTTAAAACGGATGCAGGTAATTTATCGTTTTTCATGAAGTTTCCTCCTCTAACAATTTTATTTTAAATCAATACCAGAACATTTTTTCTCAAGCATATTGTGAATTAATTCAGCAATATATGCGCCTGCTTCAACTGGTGGAGTTCCGCCGCTATGAATGTTAGAAATAACAGTACGACGAGCTTCTGGCATACCAACTGTTGGTTTATAAGCAATATAAGCACTCATAGATTCAGCAGTTACAAGACCTGGACGTTCGCCTACAAGTAAGCACACAACGTCAGCGCCAGTGATTTCGCCGATTTGATCCATGGATGGCACACGACAATGTTTTACAAAAATAATATTATCAAAGTCTAAGTTATACATTTTCAAACCTTGTTTAATAGAAGGTAAAATGTCTTTGATGTTTGCTTCAATTGCTGCAGAACTAAGTCCGTCACCGACAACGATTTGTAGTTTCGCGTTTTTCGTAGTATTCGCACGAATCACTTCCACCATCTCATCATCAAATTCACGACCTAAGTCTGGACGAGTTAAGTATTCGTCTTTATCATGACATTTCGTATTTACTGGGATGAAGTTCATTTCTTTGACTAAATCCTCTGAAACATAAGAGAACACGGAATCTTGTGCAACAGCATGGTCCGCACGGAAACGAAGAATTGTTTCTGTTTTATAACGTGGACCAGCGCGCCATAAACCAAGTCTTGCTGGGGTCATTTGTTTCATTTTCAAATAGCCTTCGCGGTCAGCTGGTTCTGGTACTAGTAATTGTTTTTTAATGTCAACTTCAGTAATATCCGGGATGCTACCTTCTGTTACAACTGTTTCAACTACAGATTTAGTTGGCGCAGCTGCTACTGTATCGGTTGTTTTACCACCGGACATTTCCGTTAAAATGCCTTCAATCATTTGTTTTAATTCTTGTTCGTTCATCGCTTAGTTCCTCCCTTCCTTATTTTAGGAAAATAGATGCATCTCCAGCACGGCTTGTTAATTTACCATTTTCACTGAAGCCCATTTTTTCCATCCACTGATCAAATTCTTTAATCGGTTTTAGACCAAATAATTCACGTAAAGTAGCTGTTTCATGGTAACCAGTTGTTTGGTAGTTAAGCATTACGTCATCACCATGAGGAATACCCATGATAAAGTTACATCCTGCTGCAGTTAGAAGCACGGATAAGTTTTCTACGTCGTTTTGGTCGGCTTTCATATGGTTGGTATAACAAACGTCACAACCCATAGAGATACCAGTTAATTTACCCATGAAGTGATCTTCTAGGCCGGCACGAATTACTTGTTTGGAATCGTATAAATACTCAGGTCCGATAAATCCAACTACAGTATTCACTAGGAATGGATCAAATTTCTTCGCAAATCCATAACAACGAGCTTCCATTGTTACTTGGTCTACGCCGAAATGAGCGTCAGAAGAAAGTTCAGAACCTTGTCCTGTTTCAAAATACATAACGTTTGGTCCAGTTGCAGCACCACTTTGAAGAGCTAATTGTCTTGCTTCTTCAATCGTTGCTCCGTCAAAACCGAAAGCTGTATTTCCTTTTTCAGAACCTGCGATAGATTGGAATACAAGACCAGTTGGAGCGCCGCGACGCATTGCTTCCATTTGAGTCTTCACGTGCGCAAGTACACAAGTTTGTGTTGGCACATCCCATTTGCTGCGGAATTCTTCAAATTTATTAAGTAAACGAACAACGCTATCAGTAGAATCATCTACTGGGTTAAGTCCGATTACCGCATCCCCAATACCGTAAGTTAATCCTTCCATTAAGGAAGCAAGGATACCATCGGGATCATCAGTTGGATGGTTTGGTTGTAGTCTAGCGGAGAAAGTTCCTGGAAGACCGATTGTTGTGTTCGCATGTGCGATAACACGAATTTTTTTCGCTCCATAAATTAAATCTAGGTTGGACATTAATTTTGTAACAGCAGCAATAATTTCTGATGTTAGGCCGCGTGCAACACGTTTAATGTCAGCATCTGTTGTTTTATGGTCTAAAATCCATTCCCGTAATTCTTCCACTGTCCAGTTTTTAATGGAATCATGGATACGTTCATTTACTTGGTCTTGAATAATACGGGTTACCTCATCTGTTTCATATGGGACAACCGGATTATTACGTAAATCTCCAAGCGTCATTTTAGAAAGCACCACTTTGGCAGCTACACGTTCTTCTGCAGATTCAGCAGCAACTCCGGCTAAACGGTCGCCCGATTTTTCTTCGTTTGCTTTTGCCAACACATCAGTGATGGATTTGAACTGGTATGTATGGCCGAATAAATTCGTTTTTAAAATCATTCGATAAATCCTCCTCTCAAAATTAAAGCTATTTATATGGATCAGTTAAAGACTAAGGTTTTTACTACTACTGGTAGCACTTTCCCGTCAGCAACTGGTTTTCCTATATCAATATAATCACCGTTATCGACTTTGACACTATCCAAACAAATCAGTGGATAGCCGGCTGGTAAATGCCCGAAAATACTCTGTCCGAGCGCTTTTGCCATGTCGTGCCAAGTAATGATAATTAGTGGGTGACCAAGTGCAATCGGTTCTTTCATCCCCTCGCAAATGGCTTTTGCATATTCTGTTACTTGCTGGAAACTGGGGCTATTCTCCCCTTCAATTGCAAGTGCAATCCGTTCCATATCTTCATCTATTTTGAACCAGTTGAGTTTTTCCTTGATGACTTCTGCCATATTTTCATTTTCTTCTTGTTTGGCAAGTTTCAAAATAGGAATGTTTTTTACTGGGAAAATTTTCTCGGTATAAGTGATTGTGCTACCGCTAATTTCAGCTGTGTGTGAACCGGCTCCTACCACAGTTGCCCGTATGGTTTCGACAGATTCGATATACTTTTTTTCGGTCATCAAGCTAGATTCAGCTATTGACTTTCCGAGTAAAAGACCAATATCTCCGTATCTAAACGGATCACTTAAAGCACCAGTTGAAATACAATCAGCCACACCGCCTGAAAAAGAAATACATTCAATTTCAGCAAGGAATTTTAAACCTTTATTTGTGATGATTGTTTCGTAAAAACCATTTGGAGCTCCAAGACCGACACTGTTTTTAAGTAACTCTACCATTTCACCTAGAATTGGTTGTAAATTTTCTGGCGAGGTTTTCTCACCTAGCGTGATTGGATAACCACGTTTTTCTATTAAAGCTTGAATTTTTGGGGCAATATAGGTGATTTTTCTTGTTTCACGGTCCACTTTGATTAACCGACCACCAATATCAAGGCATGCTGTATCAATAAGCTCACCGCGATCAAATAGCGATAAATTTGTTGTCCCGCCACCTATATCCAGATTCACAACACAAGTACTATTTTCTTTAGAATAAGTGTGCGCACCTGCTCCTTTTCCAGCAATAATACTTTCTAAATCAGGTCCAGCTGTAGCAACGACAAAGTCTCCTGCAAAACCGCTCATCGCATCTAGAACGTTACTCGCATTATCTTTACGAGCCGTTTCACCTGTAATAATAACTGCCCCCATGCCGATTTCTTCTTTCTTAATCCCGGCATTCGCATATTCTTTCGTTACAAAATCACGAATTGCATCGACATCAATTAAATTATCAGCAAGAATCGGTGTAAAAAGAATCTCGCTTCTAAAAATGATTCGCTTATCTGAAATAACAATGCGCGGCACTGTGAAGCTTGATGCCATATTTTGAATTTCTAACTCGGATAAAATGAGTTGTGTTGTCGACGTACCAAGGTCAATCCCTACACTTAAAATCGTTTCCGTCAAAACCCTCACTCCTTTCTAGCAAAAAGAAAAAGCTTAAAGACAAATAACAGTATCGTTACTTGGCTTTAAGCTTCATCGCTTTTTTCATAGCTACTTCTTTGTAGCATGGATTGAATTGTATTTAAAATCGAACATTGTTTTAGTTCCATGTTCATTTGATTCAATTGTTACTTTACCTCGAAGTTTATCTTTGATGTAACTTTTGACAATGGAAAGTCCTAGGCTTTTTTCGGATACTTTCCGAACATTAAAGCCATGACCATTATCGCTTACTTCTGCGTGAATAATATTTTTTTCTTCTTTTATTTGTAGTAAAATTTCGCCTGATTCATTTGGATGGAAAGCATGATCATATGAATTTTGTAATAGTTCATTCATAACAAGTGCTAGTGCCACGGTTCGGTCACTATCCAAGTAAATCCGTTTATCAATATCCATTCTAACTGCAACTTGCGGACAATCGTTACAACATCTTTCAATATTATAGGCGACTGCTTCAATTACCATATATAAGTTGATGCCGTCTTCCATCTGCTTGGATAAAAGTTCATGTGTAGCTGCAATTGCAAGGATACGACTGACACTCTCATTCAAAACCTTCTGTGCTTCCACGCTTGTAGAGCGTCTGCCTTGAATTCTCAGCAGTGAAACAACTGATTGTAAATTATTCTTCACACGATGGTGAATTTCGCGAATTGCCACCGATTTTGAAACGATTTCTGCTTCTTTCACTTTAATATCCGTGACATCATGTAAGATAAGGATAAAACGACATTCTTGTTCATCCTCTTCTTTTACAAAAATTTGCTTCATAATAAAGTAATTCCCGGCAATAACCACTTCTTTTTTTAATTGAACTGGCTGTTTTCCCGTTTCGATTTGATACATAATTGCATCAAACATCATCTGGTCGAGAGATAAATTATCATAATGCATTCCTTGGATATTTTCCATGTAGCCTAGTCGTTCATAATACTGGTCAGCAGCGCAGTTTTTTTGTTGTAAAATACCGTTACGATCAAAAATCAAGATTGCGTCATCTAGTTGATCAGTAATAGAATCGGTTAATTTACTCATCGCGGAAAGTGTTGTAGAAACATCTCTATAAGCCGTTTCTTCATTGTCAATCTCAAAATGAGCTTTAATTTCTGCACTAATATCATTTTCTAGAATAAGTACGGCAATGACTCGTTGCTTGTTGCGAATAGGATACACTTTTTGACGAATTAATACGTTTTCTTGTGTTTTTGCAAGCAAGTCGTTGGAGTTCATACCAGTTTCAAGAGTTCTGAGTACACCTGGTTCATTACTACGAAGAGCAGTTTCTCCAACTACATTGTTTTTATAAAGTGACTTGGTTGATTTTGGCGGCGTATGATGAATGACAAGTGCTTCACTAGTAAGTTTGTTATAAACATCAATGAAAACATCTACATCTTGATACATGGAAGACTCGCTTAACGATTTTGCAGTATGTATTAATTCATCAATATCATATTCTGCTAAGTCCGTATAGCGTAAACACATTTCTCGAATCGTCTTAGTCATCGCTCATCACAATCGTTTCTGCGATTTCCATCATTGGACAACGTTTATCCATGCTCAGATTACGAATCATGTTGTAGGCTTCTTCCTCTGTGATGTTGTTCTCAATCATAAGCACACCTTTAGCTTTTTCAATCACTTTTCGTTCTTCTAATTTTTTTGTGAGCTTTTCTAATTGCTGCTCTAGTTTTCTTGTTTCTCGCCCTTTGGCAATACTCATTTCAACTGTTGGGATTAAACTTTTTTCATCAAGTGGTTTTACTAGATAACCTAATGCTCCGAATCCTTTTGCTTTTTCAGTGTTTTTTGGATCACTAAATGCGGTTAATAAGATAATACCGCCAGCAAGACCTTCAGAAATAATCCGTTTCCCTGCTTTTAAACCGTCTAAGAGTGGCATTTGAATGTCCATAATAACAAGATCTGGTTGATGGCTTTTACAAAGTTCGATTGCTTCAAAACCATCTGTCGCTTCCCCTACAACATTGTAGTTCGCTTCTTCCAATATGTCTCGGATATCCATTCTTGTAATAGGTTCATCATCGGCTATTACAATTCTTCCATTCATTCCTGTCACGTCCTCTTCTTCTGCTATTGATTGATTCGTAACAAAGCTCTACGAAATCACTCTATAGAAGCATATACTTGAGCGAAAGAGTTAAAGAGCTAGAGAAAAAATTCTCCCAGAAAATAGAAAGAGCCCCTTAAAAATATTGTGCAATATTTTTGAGGGAGCCCCGTTGCTCTGCTATATTTATTATTCCACACGTCTTTGTGCTCGGTTCTATTATAAAGTAGCATGAAAACGATGTCAATAGGTTATTTGTTTCCAGTTGTGAAATAAATAACTTTTAAGCCAACATTTTTTCGAGAATCGCACTAACATCTGTTTCTGTCGGTGTTCTTGGATTAGTTGCAGTACAACCATCATTCAGCGCACCTTCAGCGATTTGCGCGATATGCTCGTTTAAATCGGTACGACTAACACCACATTCAGATAATGTTGTTGGCATATTAAGTTTCTTTTGAAGTTGTTTAATAGCGTTAATTAAGCTGCGAACGCCAAGTCTTGTATTGGAAGCTGGCATTTTTAGTAATTTGGCAATTGCTGTATAACGTTCTGCAGCACGGTTATCTGGATTGTTACCAAAATCACTTGTTAATCCAGCATTATAACTAATAACATGTGGCAAAAGTAAAGTATTCATACGACCATGTGGAATTTTAAACTTAGCACCGGCTGTGTGAGCGATACCATGGTTTAAACCAAGTGAGGTAATATTAAATGCCATACCTGCTAAACAAGAAGCATTATGCATTTTTTCGCGTGCTTCAAGATCATTTCCGTCTTTATAAGCGCGCTCTAGGTATGTGAATACTAATTGGATTACTTTTTCAGCCATTGCGTCCGAATAATCATTTGCTTTTGTGGAAACGTATGCTTCTAGCGCATGTGTGAGTACATCCATGCCAGTGTCTGCTGTGATTGCAGGTGGGACAGATTTCACTAAATCCGCATCTAAAATCGCTTCATCCGGCAAAATAGCATCGGTAATAAGTGGATATTTAATTGCTTTTTCTTTATTCGTAATGACAGAAAAACTAGTAACTTCAGAACCAGTTCCACTTGTAGTTGGGATTACGATGAATGGCATTGCGCGCACCGTACCAAGTTTTTGACCAAAGAATTTCATCGCTTTCGCCGCATCAATCGCGGAACCACCACCGATAGCGATCATCAAGTTGGCATCACATTCGTTTAAAACTTCAATTCCAGCTACAACGTTTTCAATTGGTGGGTCAGGAATAATATCGCTAAAAATAGTATATGTATTCGACTTATCAATTTTTTCCGTGATAGCATTAATCATTCCTGAGCTCACCATAAATGGATCTGTTACGATGAAAATTTGTTTGTCTTTAAAATCCAGTAAACGATCTGTTGCTCCTTGGCCAATGTAAAGATCTGTTTTAAAACTAACTTTTTGCATGAGATTACCTCCTAATTTTTTAAAACTAAAAAAAGAAGCCTTGAGTAGAGAAATTTCCTCTTCCAACTCAAAGCTTCTTTGCTAAGTAAACAGTACGCCTTTGTACCGTAAAATATTTTATTTGTCCACTTTATTAAAAACCAAACACGTGGAAATGTCAAATCTTTTTTGTAAATAGGCAATGAAGATACGTTCCTTGTATCACTCTTTTCGTCGTTGAAAAGATCATTGCCCACCATAAAACTAAGCGGTGCACATCTTTGTGCGTATGGTGCTTGATAAAACGTAGCTTCGTCCAGCTTCTCGGCACCAAACCATTTACAGTGGGCTTATTTGTTTTAAAAACAAATAAAAAAGCCCCAGTGAGACAACTACACTGGAACCAAGAATTATACATGCTTTGCCTCGAAGCAGTATAACCAGTTAAAACAATTAGATAAAAGACCTGACTTAGAGTGTCTAACTCCTTACAGTGGCGGGACCGTGCTGGATTTTCACCAGACTTCCAGTATCTAACTGTTTGTATGAACGAATTCGTTTATCAAAGTTATTATAGCATAAATTAATCCGCTTGCAAGAAGAATTTGCTTTAAGAAATTATTTGAACCCCACCTCGAACGAGCTCCCTAAAGTAATATCTGCTGTAAAAAGTGGTGACATAGCGTCGTTCTAATTCGAATAAAATTTCTAGCGGGTCTATCTTACCTAACTCATACAGTAAACCAACGACCGTCCCACTATGCGACACATTGATCCCTACTAGATTTAAACAACTCACCACTTCTAACAACTCATTCCAAAACGGTTTGGGTAAAATGATTTGATTGCTCGCTGCGCTAAGTGTGGCGGCTTTTCCAAGCAAGTTGATTGATTTTCGGGCTGCCGCTTGGTTGAAAAATTGCACAGCTTTGGCTAATTGTTGTTCATTTTCAAGTAATTGTTCATGGTGGTCTTCTTGCCGATATGTTGCAGTTTCCAAAACAGTAAGTGGTTCTAAGACAACGACGCCCAGTTTCGGCATCCAGTTAGAACTTTCAATCACGGACCCTTTTAAATGATCAAAAAGTGTGAGTGATTTAAAAATCGTGCTATCTGTTGGTTCTAGTTGCAAACAAAGCTTGGCAATTTCGGTTTCTGTTATCGGTTTATTTAACCATTTTGCTGTAGCGCCTATGGTTGCGGCAATATCAGCAGTAGAGCTTGCCATCCCTTTGGCGACCGGAATAGTCGATTTTACTAGTAACGATATAGGTGGACGTTCTTTTTTTGTCACGCCAAAATACTCGCAAGTTACCTCGAGTGCGAGCCATGCTTTTGTATGACCTTGGCTGTTTTGTCCTGATTTATCGGATAAAGTTACTTCGGAATACCAGTTGATTGGGTATGAAATCAATTTTTCGCCGCCAGTAATAAACCCTTGCAAAAGTTCGCCACATGAAGCGGGACAAGTTGCTTTAATTTCCACTAAAAATCACCTCGAGCGCTCTTATAAGCTTGGTATTATCACATCTAGCTTTCACCGCAACTCGGTAATAATTTTCAGTGAGTCCACGGTAATTGGCACAACTGCGTATAAAAATCCCTTTTAGCAATAATTCTTTTCGTAAATCAAGCGGTGTTTCAAGATGGAAAAATATGTAGTTTACACTTGGGCGATACACGGTTAGTTCGCTAAACTTAGACAACTCTTGATATAAAAAATCTCGTTCAGCTGAAATCCAGTTGTATGTTTGAGTGATGTATTCTGTATCATTCAGCAATACTTGACCAGCCATATCGGCAAAAGTATTGATAGACCAAGGTTCACGCATTTGTAATAATGCTTCAGCTAGCAAATCATTTTTGGTCAACAAATAACCAAGTCTTAGCCCTGGAATTGCAAAAAATTTTGTAAATGCGCGGATAATTGCTAAATGTGGAAAGCTTTCTAAATAATTAATCATCGAAATTGTTTCATTGTCTTCTAAAAAATCCATAAACGCCTCATCAATGATTAAATATATGTTTCGTTCTTCACATAATTCTGCAATTTGAATCATTTCTTGCTGCGATATTAATTGTCCGGTTGGATTATTCGGGTTGCACAAACAGACCGCTTCAAGATCTGATTCGCATTGAATTATTTCTAGTACCGTTTCCGCTGCAGCAAAATGAGTTTCTTTCGTTAATTCTGCATAAATAATTTCCGCATCAAAAAAAGCTCGTTCATATTCCGCAAAAGTAGGCGCAAGTAAGAGAACTTTTTGCGCCTTGGTTACTTTTGCGATTCCGAAAATCAGCTCAGTAGCACCGTTTCCTGGAATAACATTTGCTAAGTTAAGTTGATGAAACGAGGCAATACGCGCACGGAGCGCTAAGTAATCTGGTTCTGGATATTCCACCAGATTATCCAGATTCGCTGTTATCGTTTGTTTCAAACTAGCTGGAACGCCAAGTGGATTAATATTCGCACTAAAATCCAGAATCATTTCTTTGGTTAATCCATGTTGTTTTGCTAGTTCGTTATAGTTGCCACCGTGCATTGCCGTCGTTATTTTCACTTCAAATCGCTCCTTAACTTATCGTTTGTTTTGTATATTTTTCTACATCTCGAGCAATCATTAGTTCTTCGTTTGTTGGAATAATGCATACTTTGACCGCTTCGTCATCATTGCTAATTATCATATCACCTGCATTATTTTTTGTCACATTACACGTTACACCAAGGTAACTTAGCTGTTCTGTAACCATTTTACGAATTAATGGTGAGTTTTCACCAACTCCAGCTGTAAATAATAAAGCGTCGCAACCATTCATGGCAGAAGCGTAAGCCCCAATATAATTACAGATCTGGCCAGTAAACATCCGGAGCGTTAATAACGCACGCGAATTTCCTTCTTTCGCAGCAATTTCGATGTCTCTAAAATCACTTGAAATTCCGGATACACCAAGAACGCCAGATTCGCTCGACATCAAATGTGTCACTTCATCCAAGCTATAGCCTAATTCGTCAACTAAATAAGGGATGATTGTCGCGTCAATTGTACCAGAACGTGTTCCCATCATCAAGCCAGCATTTGGTGTAAAGCCCATGGAAGTATTCACTGACTTTCCAGCTTCAATCGCACAAACACTCGCCCCATTTCCTAAATGACAAGAAATAATTTTTAATTTTTCTAAAGGTTTCTCGAGAACTTCTGCTGCTTTTCCAGCCACATATTTATGGCTTGTTCCATGAAAACCGTATTTTCGAATATGATGTTTTTCATAAAGTTCATAAGGGAGCGCATATAAAAAGTTTTCTTCTGGAATCGTTTGATGGAAGGCCGTATCAAACACTGCCACCGAAACGGCATTTGGTAATAGTTCGCGGAATGTTTTAATGCCGATGATATTGGCTGGATTATGAAGCGGCGCAAGGCTTGTGACATCTTCAATCCCCTTTACAACATCATCCGTTACAATACATGAAGAAACAAAAGCTTCTCCGCCGTGCGCAACACGATGTCCCACTCCTGTAATTTCATTTAGGTCATTAATTACTTGGTGCTCCTTCAATTGCTCCAGTAGAATTTCAACTGCTTCTCCGTGATTATTTATCGCGCGAGTTTCCTTGATTTTTTCATGTTGAAAGGACATGTTGAATATGGCATCTGGTAAGCCGATTCTTTCAATTAAGCCCTTAACTAAGACTTCTTCTCCTGGCATCGTAAAAATTTGGAATTTCAGTGAAGAACTCCCTGCGTTTATCGCCATAATTTTGTGCATATAGCTCAGTCCTTTCTCATTTTTAAAGGAGTAAACAACTTACTTCTTGTTTACTCCATCCTATTTTTTATAATAAAATGTTATAAAGTCCAATGGCAAGTAGACCGCCAATGATTGGGCCGACAATTGGAATCCATGCGTAGCGCCAATCTGATCCACTTTTATTTGGAACTGGTAGTAAAAAGTAAGCAAGTCTAGGTCCGAAGTCACGCGCTGGATTGATCGCATAACCTGTTGTTGGTCCAAAACTCATTCCGATTGCAACTACTAAGAAACCGAGAATTAACGGATTTAAACCATTTGTAAAACTATTCTCGCCGATCATAAGTAATCCAAAAATGAAGGCAAACGTTGCAATAATTTCACTGATTAAGTTGAACGGTGTGTTTCGAATCGCTGGTCCAGTAGAAAAAATACCATGTGTATCAATTTCTTGTGGTGTTGCTTTAAAATGCGGATAATAATGTAAAATAATAATCGATGCTCCGACAAATGCTCCGGCGATTTGGGCGATAATGTACGGAACTACATCTGCCCAAGGGAATGAACCTCCGACTGCAAGCGCAATAGTTACTGCTGGATTCAAGTGCGCCCCGCTATATGCCCCAGCGACATAAATACCAATCATTACAGCAAAACCCCAACCAAATGTAACAACTACCCAGTTCGCTCCTTGTGATAATGATTTATTTAATGTTAAACCTGCTAAAAGGCCATTACCAAACATAATAAGTACCATCGTTCCAATAAATTCCGCCAAATATGCTGACATAGTTTATCCTCCTTTTTAACGTAAAATCTAAATAATTTGTTCTAAAATTTCTTTTAGTTCTTGATGTGTTGGTGTTGTTGGACTTGTTGGCAAGCAAGCGTCTTTCAGTGCATTTGTTGCAATTTCGTCCATTTTTGCATAGACTTTTTCTTTTGTTACGCCAGCGTCTGTCAATGTTCGTGGCATTTGCATGTGTTCCATCATTTGGACAATTCTTTCACGAAGCAGACGGACAGCGGTTTCATTGGAATCAGATCTAGAAGCCATTCCGCAAATCCTCGCCAATTCAGCATATTTTTGTTCGGTATCACGATTTTTGAAGGCGTTAAAACGAATGACCGCATCAAGTAATATCGCATTAGCTAGACCGTGCGGCACGTGGAACTGTGCACCTAGTTGATGCGCAATACTATGATTTAGACCGAGATTGGCACAGTTAAAAGCCATCCCTGCCATTGTCGAAGCATTATGCATTTTTTCACGGTTAGCCAAATTACGACCATCGTCATAACAGCTCGTTAAAAAGCGTAGCGTTAATTGCACACTTTTTTCTCCTAGTGCATCCGTATAATCACTCGCAGCTTTAGAAACATAAGCTTCAATCGCGTGTGTTAATACATCCATTCCAGTATTCGCTGTAATCGCTGGCGGCACTGTGACAACGAGTTGCGCGTCAAGAATAGCCATATCCGGAATAAGTTCATCTAGGAAAAGTGGATACTTAATTTTTGTCGTTGGATCAGTAATAACGGTAGCAGCTGTCACTTCAGATCCAGTGCCACTTGTGGTTGGGATTGCGATAAAAGTACTAATATTAATTTTTTCCAAGCGTTTTGCGAAGTAGTAAATTCCTTTTGCCGTATCAATTGCTGAGCCACCGCCAAAAGCGATCATGACTTGAGGCTGAATTTTACCTGCTTCACTAACACCACTAGCTACTTTTGAAATGGGTGGATCTGGAACTACATCGGTGAAAATATGCACATTATTAGATGCATCTAACTGCCCAATTAAACCTTGAAGTCCCTCTCCATCCGCCAAAAAACGATCACAAATAATCCAAACATTTTTATTTTTAATTTCTTTTAAAACTTGTAAACTATTCGTACCAAAAGCTACTTTTGTCTTGATTTGAAAGCTATTCATTAACTTTGCCTCCTCTTAACGAATCGAAAAACCATCTGTTAAAACACAACGGCGGCGTCTAGCAAAATGACGTGCTGTAGTTGTTCCTTCTCCAGTAGGAGTTGCAATAGTGAAAGTAGTACTACCTTCTCCTCTAAAGCCTAATCCCGCAAAGGAAGGACCATTTTTGACAAAGATGGAAGTTTGCATATCTCTTGCAGCTTTGTTTAATCTCGAGATATTTTGTGAATGCATTGTCGCTGTATGATGTAAGCCTTGTTCGAGTTCAATAGCCACTTCAAGGGCTTCGTCAAAATCAGGCACTCTTACAACTGGAACGATTGGCATTAATAGCTCTACTGTTGCAAATGGATGAGATTTCTCCGTTTCCACAATGATTAAACGCGGTGTAAAATCACAAGCTATTCCTGCTTCTTTTAAGATTTCAGTTGCACTTTTTCCGACTAATTTTTTATTAGTTACACCTTTATCGGTAACGGCTACTTTTTCTAATTTTTGAATATCACTTGGATTAGTAACATGAAGAGCACCATTTTTTTCCATTTGGAATAACAAGAAATCAGCAATGCTATCAACAGCTACCACACTTTTTTCAGCAATACATAAAATATTATGATCAAAAGATGCACCGTCTACGATGTCAGCAGCTGCTTTTTCGATGTTAGCTGTTTCGTCAACAATAGAAGGCGGGTTCCCTGCTCCTGCTCCAATCACTTTTTTACCTGATTGCATCGCTTGGAGAACAACGCCCGGACCACCTGTAATAACAAGTAGCGGTACTTTTGGATGATTCATCATTTCTTGAGCTGCTTGAATGGATGGTTTAGCCACCGTTACAATAAGGTTATCAATACCACAACTTTCGCGAACAATTGTGTTTAGCTTTTCAATCAACCACAATGAAATGTTTTTTGCCCCTGGATGAGGACTATAAAAAACGGCATTTCCAGCTGCGAGCATACCGATTGAATTACAAATCAATGTTTCCGTTGGGTTTGTGCTCGGCGCTACTGCACCAATTACGCCATACGGAGAGAGTTCATACAGTGTCATACCGTTATCACCAGTAGCTACTTCTGTATATAAATCTTCTACCCCTGGTGTTTTTTCAATTGCTAACGTGTTTTTCAAAATTTTATCTGCCACATTACCCATTCCGGTTTCCGCAACTGCTCTTGTCGCAATTGTTTCAATTTCTGGATAAAGTGCTTCACGAATTGCTTTTACAACATTGCGGCGTTCTTCAAGTGATTTTTCTTTATAGCAATTCTGCGCTATAACTGCTGCTTGAACAGCCTCGTCAACTGTATCAAAAACGCCACTTTTCGCGCCTTGTGTAGTTGTTTTTGTTGGTACTTCTTTTTGTTCTGCTAATTTTTCTAAGAGAACTTTTTTTACCAGTTGTTCGAGTTCTAATGATTCCATACAGAATTACCCCTTCTCTATCATTGATAATGCTTTTTTTGCAATGTGGATATCTTCTTCCACTGATCCGCCACTAATTCCCATTCCACCAATAATCGCTCCATCTTTTCCGTAAATTGGAACGCCTCCGCCAAAAGTAACAATGTCACCATTTGTCAGTGTTTCTAATTGATAAAGTGGGGCTCCTGGCTGAACTGCTTCTGTTAATTTTTCTGTACTTGTTTTCATCGCTACGGCGGAATATGCTTTTTTCGTTGCTAGTTCTGCGCTTACTAAGAGAGCGTTTTCCATTCGGTAATTAAATCTTGCATTGCCGTGCGCATCAACTATTGCAAGTGTGACTGGAACGCCGACTTCTTCTGAAACAACCTGCACCTGATGCATTAGTTTTCCACAAAATGAAAAAGATAAATCGCTCGTCGTACTAGGCTTTTGTTCTGTTTGCTCTAAGTACTTGGCAACAATTAGCTTAGTCGCTTTATCTAGCATCTGTCTAAAGTCTTCTTCTCGAGCAAGAATATACAAGAAATCAGATAAGCGATTGACGAATTTCAACAGCTCATTTCTAACTGCTGTTTGTTCTGAAAAACGAACTAATAATCGTTCCGCTCGTCTGGCTATCGTCCGCGCACTATGAAGAAACGCGCCGGCTTTACTTGAACCAGGAAGCACAAAACTATCAACTTTTGGCAACTTCAGAGTATAAGCATCAATAACTTTTTCAAGTTCGTTAATGTCATCTTCTGTAATGACAATTTTACTAACAAGCGCAGATTCGTGTTCTGTTGCAAGCTCTGCACACACATAAAACAATTGGCGCTCAACGTTTCTAAGCAAAGCCTTGTTTTCATTTGAGGTTACGAATTTTTCTGCTACACTAATTTCGGCATTTAGCTCATCAAACGAACCATATGTTTCGACACGGTCATCATATTTTTTCACACGATTTCCATCAAATAGTGCAGTCGTTCCTTTATCGCCGGTTTTTGTATAAATACTCACGAGTTATTCACTCCTTACTTATCAAAACTATCGACAATTGCTATAATTGCCGAATCAATCGCACTATTTGGTTCTGCAAATACGCTCCTAGCCGCATTTCCACGAGCAACAAGCACATACTCCCCGATTCCAGCGCCAACAGAGTCACATGCCACTTCTTCTGAGCGCACATGTTCTCCGTTCGCATCAATTGGTTGTACAATCATTAATTTCTTGCCTGTAAGCGAATCTTCTTTTTTTGTCGAGACTACGCTTCCAGTAATTTTCGCCATAAACATAACGTCACTGCCTTTCCCGCACTGCAATATTATTTTTAGTTAAATATTCATTTGCAAGCGGTGTAATAAGCTGCTTTTTAAATTTGCAAAGAGTACTTCCGCTTGGGATTAATGCGCTATCACTGTAACAAATCACTTCAGAACTTGGATGAAAAAGCCTCTCACCAGCACTTGTAAAAACTGGATAGACTAGCTGACTGAGCATTTTATAATCCAGCCAAGGTTCGCCGTTATCATACAGTTCAAGTTCAATTGTTACCCCGTATTCTGCTGCAGTTTCAAGCCAAATAGTAAGTGATTCTGCTCGATTCCCACCTAGTATCCGCTCAAGAAAATGTTTGTTTACTTGGGTTAACCGAACTGTCCCACTTTCCATAAAAATCGCAACTGGATCGCGAGGCATTTTGCTAACAGCGATGACTGTTTTATTTGCGGCACGAAGTTTCAAGCGTTTAACAATGATTTCAACTAATTTTTCTATCATAAATTTCCGCTCCCTGAACTCATGGCAATACCAAGAGGCGTGACATACTGCGGATAATTAGGTTGAAAAACAGGCATCTTCAAATAGCTTTCAAACGTATCTTTGAACTGGCTATAAGCAGAAGCACCACCAACAATATAAAGCGGTTCTGAGGGAGATTTTTCGAGATGAACACGGGTGATTTCTGCCATTTTTTCAACCACTGGACGCATTACAGAAAAATGCTCGCTAGAATCTTTTTGCGCGCGCTTATTTTCTTCAGCTTCTTCTACAGAGACACCGTAATATCCTGCTAGAACAAGCGTCATATGCGTTCCTCCAGTTGGTTCATCTGCGGTATAAATCACGTCACCGTCTTTAAAAACGCTAATTCCTGTTGTGCCGCCACCAACATCTACAACTGCACCATCTTTTAAATCTAGTACTGCTGCAGCGGCTGTTGGCTCGTCAATTGTATAAAGTGCTTCCATTCCGGCGCTTTCTATCACGTTAGCAACTACTTTTTTGTTGTTTCCGATTGTACCAGGTGGAATAGCTCCAGAAGCATGCGTTAAACTTATTCCAAGGCTTTTTTCTGCTCTATCTTTAAGTCGTTTGACAACTTCTACGGACTCGCGGTAATTAACAACAAGCCCATCGCGAACAGCGTCAGCAAATTCAAACGCTCCAAAAAGCGGAACATTATTTTCATCCAACACAACGAAAACAATCGAGGAAGTCCCTAAATCGACGCCAACTTTTACTTTTTGATTAGCAGAAATCTTTTGTTTGGTATCTTTATTCATTAGTGCTGCAAGCTGTTCCATCCGTTCGTTAGCTGTTTGTAAAATATCCATTTCCACACCTCCTTATCAGGTCACGACTTGATTATTTTTGCAAAGCTATCGCCAGCAATATCTGCCGCGTTTGCTTCATCTGTATCAATATGCATTTCTGGGATAAATTGATTATTCACTCGAATCGTACAATGGTTTAACACGAGACTACGTATTTCTGAACCTACTAGGACAGAAACTTCATCACCTTGTTTTACACCGTATTCATTCGCCACACTTTCTGGTAAATGGATATGACGTTTCGCAACAATTGCTCCTTTTGGTAAGAAGATTTCGCTATGTTTAGAAACGAGTTTGATCCCTGGTGTTCCTTCAATATCACCAGATACACGAATTGGAATATTCATCCCTAACATCCGTGCATCCGTTTTAGAAAGCTCTACTTGCGAAAATTTTCGAAGTGGCCCTAAAATCCGAACCCGCTTTAACTCGCCTCTTTCTGAAACTACGGTGAGAGTTTGTTCAGCAGCAAATTCGCCAGGTTGCTTTAACCATTTTTTCACTTCAATAGGTTCATTTGGAAAAAGTTGGTTATAGTCTTTTTCTGTTAGATGAATGTGGCGGTTAGAGACTCCGATTGGAATCTCTGTCTCCGCGCCACCATATTTATCTGTTACGATTTTCTTAATTATTGCTTTTAATTCTTCTCTTTCCACGGCTTATAAACCTTTTGGTAGCAACGTTTCTACATCATTGTGTGGACGTGGGATAACGTGGATAGATTGTACTTCTCCAACATTACGAGCTGCTGCTGCGCCTGCATCTGTTGCTGCTTTTACTGCGCCAACATCACCGCGAACCATAACAGTTACAAGTCCTGAACCGATTTTTTCATAACCTACAAGCGATACATTTGCTGCTTTTACCATTGCGTCAGCTGCTTCAATTGCGCCAACAAGTCCTTTAGTTTCAATCATTCCTAGTGCGTTATTCATAATTATTTCCTCCTCAAAATTAGGTTTACTTCTCTTCTTCAAAATGAATACAATCTTGTCTTGGATCACCTTTTATCCGTGGACAAAGTGGATCATGACATAAATTGCAGGTCGCTTCTACCGATGTTTCAGGTTCCGCGACATCTTCTGTTTCAACAATCAATTCTGGTTCTTCTGGCACAATTTCTTCTTTTGGCCAAAATACTGTAAAAATCTCTTCCCCTGGTCGAGGAATGACTTTTTTCGCAATAAAGCTGTCTGAGGCTATTGCCGTTTGTTCTCCTGCTTCAAGAGCAGCATTGACGGCAGCAACATCTCCTTCCACTTTCACAGTAATCCAGCCAAAACCTTTTGCTTTTTCTGTGTCCACGATTTGGATATTTGCTACTTTAGCCATTGTATCTGCTACAGTAATCGCTGAAGCAAGTCCTTTAATTTCAATAATTCCAATTGCTTGATGCATTCCTTCACCTCCTTATTTAAAAGGTACACCCTTGACGAGTCGCGCCGCATTCATTCCCATATTTCGTTGTTTTTCCAAGGTCGCTGCGCAAAAACGATATTCTGAAAATAGCGGCTGATCTGGCGGCAAATTACGATAATGAATCACTAAATGATCATTTTTGAGCGTAATTCCAACCAAAAGTGGCGAACTCGCTGAAGCTCGAAATGCGGCTTGCACTTCGTCTTTTAAAGGCATAATTTCTAATTCACATGGAATGCCTTCTTCTTCTATTCCGAATAATACTTGTTTAATACAGTCTGGATTCGCGCTTTGATCTGCATGAAAATAAATAGCTGGTTTATTTACAACCGGAATCATACATCAGCACCACCCGACAGTATTAATCCTGTTGCAACTGCATTTCTAGGTCCTTCTTGTCCGCGAATATTTCCCCGTCCCGCAACTAAGGAATAATGAGATAATGCATCTGTGATTAATTGCGGAATCTCAAAATCAAGGGCTGATCCTCCGACAATAACGACAAATGGAATATCACGAATGTTCCCAGTTGGGCTGACATATTTTAATGCACGGATCGTATTCGTTACAAAAACGCGCTCTTTAGCCGAACGACGAATTAATTTAATTTTTTCAATCGAAACGTCACCTGGAATTGGTACAAATCCATCTGGTTTTACAATCACTACTTTCGCAAAAACACTTGGGGAAAGCGGCGTATCGAAAAATTGAACCGTACCATCTTCATGGCGAATATGAAAAATGCTTTCGACTTTAGCAAGTGGATATTTTTTTATATCTTCTGCTAAATACCGATCTTCAAGGCCAATTTCTGACTGGATAATCATCGTTACCATATCACCTGCTCCAGCTAAATGAGTAGCAATGATTTCGCCTTTTCCATTTATGATTGAAGCATCTGTTGAACCTGCTCCTAAGTCTAAAATAGCAAGTGGTGTATTGGTTCCTGGGGTAGTAAGTGCCCCGAGGATCGCTGCCTCAGCTTCTGCGCCACCAATTTTGACCGTTACATTTAGCTCTTGTTCGATTTCTGAGGCAATCGCAGCCATTTGTAAATGATCACTTTTTACCATTGAGGCAATTCCAACAGCTTGCTCCATGGAAAATTCACCCGCCAGACCACCTTGAACATCTACTGGAACAAACGTATCTACAGCCAGCAAATCTTGAATAAAAATATCTGCCGGTAATTTATCAGTAAGTCCAGCCATGGTTTGTCGTACTTTTTCTAGCATGCCGCCGATATTTGTTCCCGGTTCGCCGCTTGCATTATCAAGTTTTGGCAGTGACATAATCGCTTGCATGATTTTCTCGGAACCTTCTGCTACATTTACACGCTGCGTTCTAGTTCCTGATTGAAGTTCAATATGTCCGGCTGGTATTGTTCTAGCTTTTACGTCGCCTTCTGGTGTTTTAATCACAACTGCTGAACGATTACCAATTAATGCTCGAGCTACGGGAATGATATTCTTCGTTTCATCAGAACTCAAACGGAAGACTGTCGCAATACCATACGGATTAGAAATCGTTTCAATGACTTTACCAGGAGCTGCGACTTCAACAGCCGCTAACATATCAACTGGAACTTTATCAATAAAACCAACTTCATCTACAATCGGAATTTTATGGTTTAATCGATTATGAACGAGCACCCCGTCGTCTGCTTGAAGGATCGCAGCAGTTATTTGATAGCCAAGTTCGGTATAATCATTAATCTGCTGTGCGGCATCTTCAAAGTCAACCGTTTTTGGGATAATCACGATATAATCAGTATCTTTTGATTTAGAAGCCACTTCATCCAAATGTACTGTAATTCCTGAACCCATTCCAAGCCCACCTGGTGTTTTAGGATTATGCCCAATCATGGTAGACTCTGTGATAATTGTTTCAGTAATTGTTTCCATTGCTACATCACCAATCACGGGAGTCGCTTCATTAATACGAATTTCAGCCAAATCCGCTGTTGTTGCATTTACTTTTTCTAAAGCTAGTTTTAACGCTTTAAAAATCCCGTGAAGATTTTGTTTTGTTCCTTTGATACCAGTTGTGTCTGTAATAGCGCTAGCAACAAACTCCGCATTATTTACCGAGTCGAGGATGGCAAGCGCCACTTCAGTTGTCGAGTTTCCGATATCAATACCTGCAATATACTTCATTCATTTCACCGCATTTCCTACATAATCATGAGCAAAGGTGAATTTTAATTATCGCCTTTTAATTTCTTACGCTCTTGATAAAGCTGTGCTGCTTCACGAACATAATTAGAACAAATTGTTGCTTGATACACATTTTCTAATTCATCCGCAATCGCAAGCAATTCTTCTCTTGAGGAACGGTAAGGACGCATCGCATTGTAAATTTCTAAAATACGCTCATCTGGAACAACGGTTAATTCTGCTGCACGTTCAAAGTTGTTCGCGAGTGTAGCACGTCCTGCATCTCTTGCTACTTGCGCTTGCATTTTAAGCGTCTCTGCTGTTACACGAACATCTTCAGGTTTAATTGTGCCATCTAGAACACTTTTTAGCGTAATATCATCCAAAGATTTAGATGAAGCTGTTTTTACAAGTTCTGGACGTTTCGTACCAAGTGGGTAGTCGCGTACAGTCAGTGAATCTCCGCTTGCTTTTTGAGAAGTGGTTGTTGTTACTGCACCACTATTTACTTCTTGTAAAATATTTCTAACCATATTTTCTAGTGCTTCTTGATTCATCATTCTCACCTCACTATTAATTTACTTGTAGTTCGACTGCATTTTTACCTTGAACAACATGTTTCGTTTCTTTGATATGAAGTAAAGCTGCTTTTGCTTGGAATTTTGGACGAGCCATTTGATCATTTACCATTGGGACTGGATTTGGTGATTCACCTTTTGCATATTTCGCAGCGTTTTTACCAATTGCCCGGTAAGTTTCTAGTGTGATTAGTGGTGCTTGTGGGAATAACTCTAGATTCGAAAGTGGTTGTAAATCCTTTTGGTGGATTAATGCTGTACCGCGCGACTGAATGCCGATACAAATACCAGAACCACTTAATTTATCGCCTTCTACTGCGACGAAAGCTACGTCAGAAGAACGGAATACACGAACAACGCGTGCTTTTAACCCTTCTTCTTCAATACCTGCAATCACTTCTCGTAAAATCTGTTTATGTGGAACGCCAACAATGTTTTTCGTTTGATATTTACCAAAAGCTGGTGCGACCGCAATGACAACTTCATCTTTTTGTCTTCCTGGTTTCGCATCCCCAACTTCTGTTAAAAAGCTCTCATCTGAAACTGCAACACTTGGCTGTTCTTTTTGGAAAGAAACTTTATCTTCTTTAAGCTGTAATTCATCTAGTACTTCTGAGATAATTCCGCGAAGCACTTTTTCGTTAATTTCAACCATGTCTCTTAATCCTCCTTTATAAAAAATGGGAAGTAGCTTAATCTAATTCGTTTGCATCAACTGCAACAGCAATATCTTTTAATTTTTCCCAGCGTTCGCCTTCTAAGCGATAACCAGTTCCTGGGCCTGCGTAATCATTTAAATCGTTGACGGAACTAATGACATTCCAGTCTTTATCAATGATGGCAGATGTATGAAGGAAGTCTCCAGATACGCGTTGTTTCAGCATGTTTAGTACGCTTTCGGCAACATCGTCAAATCCACCAGCAGCTAATGCTTTTACAACATCCAGACCAGTTACGCCGCGGTCCATCATTTCTGCTGCTGCTTTAATATCTTCTACCATGTTACGTTCTGGCATATCTTTACTTCCACGTGCATAGGTTGCTGCTTCTACTTCCTCATCCGTTACAGCAGGAAGACCTAATTTATCAAAGACAACTTGGATTACTCGTGCAGCTTTATTTCTAACCGCTACAACTTCTTCCTCCGTCACTGGGGTTAAACCACCATCTACTTTTAAGTCACGTTGTAAAATATTGTAATCATCAAAATCATCTGCATCAAAATTGGAACCCGCAAACATATTGTCATAGTTTGGAGTCGCACTATATCCAGAGGAAATGTAATCTGTTCCTGGTAAAAATTGCATTAGTAAACGAGCTGTACGACGAATATCCGAGTGAGAGAAAGTTTGGTCGTTACCAGAAGCTACTTCTAGATCTAACATAACGGCAATTAAATTCTCTGCAAGAACCGCTCTAATACCACTTGGTACGGCTCCCGGAATTCCGATACAACTAATCGACCCATTTTGTAACCCTTGAACACCAGCCGCTTTTGTAATAAAAATACAGCGCGATTCAAGGTAAAGCATGGATTTTCCTTCTGCATAACCCATTTGAACCTCTGAACCAGTTCCAGATGTGAAACGCATTTTTAGACCACGAGACGCATAAGCACTTGCCAAAATACCTTTGGACCAAGGCGTATCATCTCCGTCTGTAAATACAGGTTCTGTACCATAAACAGAAATCGTTTCAGCGTAACAAGTTAAACCGCGCATACCAAGCTCTAATTCTGTTGCTTCTTCAAGAGAACATTGGGTTAATACGCCACCACGGCCAGTTTGCGAACCTACCAATAAGCTAAGTGCGTTGAAAGGTGCATAACGAACTACCGCAACGGTTGTTTCTTGCTCGTCAAAACCACGAATTGCTGCCTCTGCTGCATCTGCTGCAATTTGAACAGGATTATCACGCAAGTTAGTTACGTGAGCTTGCGTTGTCGGTGTTCTACGTGAGCGCATTTTTTGCATGGACATCATCATTTCGACAACGTTCATTTGTGAAACTACTTCTACTATTTTTGCCGGTGTCATTGCTGTTGTAAGTAAAACGATTTTTTCCCGCGGTACATTTGGGTCGCAAAGCATGTTTGCGAGCTTCACAGAATCCATTTTCATAACTTCTTCCGCACGGGATAAATCGACGCCATATTTAGCGATGAAATGGTCAATTAAGTCAAAATCAGCTAATTTTTTGCTGTCCATTTCGACTACTTTACCATTTTCTATTTTAATGCTTGGTTTTGGGTCATTTGGACTTTCCATTGCGATTAAGCCTTCTTCAATCCATTCTTTTACAAAACCATCTTGATTGACCGGGCGTTTTGCTAATTCTTCAAAGCGTTTTGATTTCATCAGTCGTTACCCTCCGTTCTAAATGTAGGATGGACGATCATTTTTCGGTTCATCCCCTAAAGCTCCAAGTAATTTTTTACCAATTTCACGTGCAGAAATAACTGCTTGACGAACTGCGCCAGAATCTCCTGAAATACAAAGAATAACTTCATTGGAGAAGCTTGTTCCATCTGCTGGTGAAGAATATGCAACTACATCTACATTGGCGGATTTCACTGCAGTATCAGCCATTACAACACCAATTCCAGCCGGTGCACCAACCATAAGCCCAAATGCTTTACCTACTGGTGCGCCAAATGCTGTATTAAGTGCGTGGCTTGCGCGAGCAGTATATTGAAGTTCAATATGTCCTGCTTCATTACCGTATACATCTCCAAAAGTTTTATCTAATTCATTCAGTGCAACTTCCACTGCGCGTTTAACGTCAGAAACATCATCACCACCAAAGATAATTAAAGAACCGTGACCTGCACCGCCTTTTGTATCACGCGGTAGTTCGATTTTTACTACTTCTGTATTCGTTGCTTTTACAGCTTCATCTGCTGCCATAATATGTGGGCCTGCACCAGTACGGGCTCCTAAAATACCTATAGAACGGTAAGACTTCTCAAGCTTCATTGCTTCTAAAAGTTGTCCGTCTACATTCGCAATCACTAGGCCGATTGTATCTCCAATCGCTGTTCCTACAAACTCTGTTAATTGAACTGCTTTTTCATTCATTTGACGTGATCCTCCATCCTCTACTAGTTTTTCCGGGGCATCATTAACCGTTTCCATTACCTGTTTTAGAATTTCGTCAATTAGTTTATTTTGCTCACTCATCTGACTTCACCCTCACTGGTAAAATTTCTTCCACCTCAGTATGCGGACGAGGAATAACATGCGTACTCATTACGGTACCTACATTTCTTGCTGCTTCTGCTCCAGCGTCTGTTGCTGCTTTAACTGCACCAACATCTCCTCGAACCATCACAGTAACAAGCCCGGATCCGATTTTTTCGTACCCTGTTAATGTTACGTTAGCTGATTTAACCATGGCGTCAGCGGCTTCAATGGCGCCAACTAGCCCTTTAGTTTCAACTAAGCCTAGTGCTTCTTGCATGGGTGTACCTCCTTCTCAAAATAAGTATTTTACTCTCTCAGTATATGCAATCTAATATATAAATAGTTGCCGCTTACAATATAAAAAAAGAAGACTTGAATCGTGTTTTAACACAATTTTGCGCCTTCAAAAAAATAAACGACAAAAAGCCATCCAGTAGAGCATGGTTTGGGCTTTCTACTATGAAATTAGTCTTAGCAATATATTGTTATCTTCATGGCAAGAAAATGTAAGCGCATTATAAATATGCTATACTAAGAACGACAGAAACACGCCAAGTATTGCCGAAAGGGGAATAGCTATGTTACTACAAACCAAAAGCAATGAAATGCTTCTTGAAAAAGTCATGGATGAGTTCTCAGCCGCTACTAGTCTAGCCTCAGTTGTTGTAGATATACACGGTACCGAAGTTTCAAGATTATGTAACTTTACTCCTTTTTGCCAACTCATTCGTTCTAACCCAAAATATCGCTCGCTTTGCCAAAAATGTGATATGTTTGGCGGGTTGGAAGCTTCTAAAACCGGAAAGCCTTTAATTTATCGATGTCACGCTGGACTAACCGATTTTTCAGTTCCAATCGTCGTCGAAAATCAACTGAGCGGATTTTTACTCAGTGGCCAGGTTATTTGTGAAGAAAATAGTGAAGTTGGTAATATTCAAACAGAAGAAACTGATTGGAAAAACGATAAAGACCTAATTTCCGCGTTTCGCTCTGTCCCTGTTTTCAGCTCTAAAAAAATCAATTCTTCTGCCGAAATGCTTACAATTATCTCCCAGTATTACTTGAAATCTGAAATGGAAAAAAGCCGCGAAGAACAAAAACAAAAAATCGTCTTCCATCACAATAAACCAACACATCATGAAGATAATAAAGAAATTCGAAAAGCACTTAAGTATATTGAAAAAAATCTCAATCGTCCAATTACACTTGATGAAGTTGCAAGTCATGTATACCTTAGCTCTTATTACTTCAGTAAATTATTCAAAAAAGAAATGAATGTTAATTTTATCAATTATGTAAACCAAAAGAAAATGTCGCTCGCAAAAGATATGCTGAAAAATCCGCGTTGGTCGATTGATAATGTTGCTCGTAACTTAGGCTTCACACAAACGAGTTATTTCTGCAAAGTCTTCCGCAAAGAGTTTGATGTAACTCCAAAAGGCTACCGCGAAACCTTAAAATAAGTACTTTCCAAAGTCATATTCGATGATTATTTCAGAATATGACTTTTTTGCTGCCTGAAAAACAAAAAAACTTTCATCCAATATCGAATGAGAGTTTATGCACAGCAAATAAGCTATACTACCCGCATACGCTTTTTAGGACCCCGAAAAAGAGTTGCTTCCGTCTTATTTGGCGAGTATCCTGACTTGGCTTCATTCAACAATTGAACCTTCCCATACGTCAAAAACGCACAGTGGTTATTTTCAATTCTTGTCCACCTTACAGTTGCGGGGGCAGTTCCGGCTTCACACCGAATTCCTCTTTCAGAAATGCAAACACATTCCACCAACATAAGACCTATTTAACTACCTACATCTTACCACAAACAATTTACAAAAAAAGCGTTTTCACCTGAAACAACAAAAATCTACTATTGATTAGAAATGAGAAAACTTTGAGACTTATTGTCCCAGAGCGAATAGCACCCTTGCTTAAAATCGGCATCCCAAAATTGTGCTATTTTTTGATCTTGTAGAAAAAGTGCAATGGCGCGTAACACACCAAGATGCCCTACAAATAACACCGTATCGAGTTTCTGCCAGTTTTCCCATTCAGCCTTAAATGTAGCTATCACTCGCTCATAAAAAACCGGAAAACTTTCCCCATTTGGAAACGGAGCTGTTTGCCAGTTACTACAATAGTCATCCCAGGCGACAGGAAACTTAGTACTAATTTCTTGATAGGTATATCCTTCAAAATCGCCAAAATTCATTTCATTAAATGTAGGAAAACGAATCGGCTTTCGGCTACTTAACAATGCTGCAGACTGACTTACTCGCATTAAATCGCTTGTAACTACTAAATCAAATGAGTAATCAGTAAGTCTCTCTTGAAGTCGTTTCATTTGTCTTATACCATTTTCATTTAAAGCCACGTCCATTTGACCACAATATTTTTTTAGTGCATTGCAGTCGGTTTCGCCGTGCCGGACAAAAATAAGTTGCAATTACATCAACCCCCAAATTAACACTAAACAAAATAGACACACAAGTTGTCCCATTTGCCCACCTGCACCAAGCGTATCCCCGTTCATTCCACCAATTCGCTTATATACAAATAACCGGTAAATAATCGTAAATACTAACACGCCGGCGTAAGCAATTAGCCCAACATAAGAGAAAAACAACGCTAAAACAAAGAGGACAATCCCTTGGGCAATCATAATCGGCCACCAAGGAACACCTAGAAAAATAGAACCAAGCCCTTCTTTCGATCCTGCATAACTCATTTTCGCAAAAAGTAGCATTGTCACACCTTTTGCAACGATTGGTAAAACGAAAAACAACCAGCCAATCTGCTGTAGATTTGGAACAGAAAGAAATAAAGCGCCATAGAAAAGAAAATAAAAGCAAATCGCAATCACACCATTGGCACCAACCCGACTATCTTTCATAATTTCTAGCATCCGCTCTTTTTTACGCGAAGAAAATAATCCGTCAGCTGTATCTGCAAGCGCATCAACATGGAATCCGCCCGTAATAATAATTTCTGCAAAAAGTCCTGCGATAATCGCAACTGGCAAAGGCATAACAAGCGCTACTAAAGAAAAAACGAGCCAATTCCAAGCACCTATAACAACCCCAACAAATGGAAGAAGCGCGCTCCCTTTTTTCAAGTTAATCTCATCCATATTTATTTGGATCGGTAGCGGAATTCGCGTAAAGAATTGAATTAATAAAATCAATGTTTTCATATTACTTCCACCTTTTCGGAATGCCGCTCACGACAAAATAAACTTCCTCTACTTCCGTTGCAATTTGCTGATTAATACGACCAATAATATCTCGAAATACTCGAGTTAACTTGTTTTCAGGTACAACCCCTAGCCCAATTTCGTTCGTAACAAAAATAAGTTTGGCAGAGGATTGCTTTCCTGCTTTTAAAATTGCGCAAACTTCCGATTGAATTCCCGCTTCTACTTCATCAGCAATCTCATTTGTCAACTCGCGCTCACCAAGCAACGAAAAAAATAAATTAGTTACTAACATCGTTACACAATCAAGCATTATTACATCATATTGATTTCCATGTTGCTCCAAATAAGTGGCAATCCCTTTAAACGCTTCAAAAGTATCCCAGTTCTCTGGACGGGTTGCTTGATGTTTTTTTATCCTAGCTTGAAACTCTGTATCATTTTGAAATGCAATTCCAGTCGCCACATATAAAACACGATCATATTTGGCAGCTTCTTTTTCAGCAAAATTACTTTTACCACTTCTAGCGCCACCAGTTACAAGCATCATTTCAGCCATGGTAATTCCTCAACTCTCCTAAACATTTAGCAGCTGGAAAATTCTGCTCAAATGATTTTACTTCACTCGCTTTAACTGCTACTAAAATAACCGAAGCCGGCCCAGCAGTTTTATTCATGGTCGCTTCATTAAAAACGCCACTGGCTTCGAAAACACAATCATTGAGCTGTGCTAAAGTATTGGCCTCATAAGCCATTCCTTTCGACCCAACCGGCACAACTTCAAGTACTCTACTATCAGAAACTAACTGTTTGACCAAATGATAATCTGGCATTTCCGTCATCCTCTGCAAAACTTCTGCTCCAACAATCGGTTCGCCAAATGCAAATAAGACCGCAGCTTCATGCACATTTATGAGCTTAAGTGCAGCTTTAGTCGCAAAACCAGTTACAAGAACGCCTACACTAGTTTGTGTTACGTTCATATTTTCTTCAGTACTACCATTTAATTCAATATGACCTAAATCAGCCTTAATAAGTTCATCATTTAGACCTGCGATAACACGTTTACCGGTCGGCTCCATTTCCGCTCCGATAACATCACTCACAGCCACTACTACAGCACCTGAAGCAAGCATTTCTAATAGAGCAACTCTCAAGGTCAACCGAGCTGTGACTTCCGGCGCAACTCTTAAGCCATCATGCACTTTCTCACCAAACCCAGCGCTAATATCACAGCTCGTCAAAACACAACCACCAGGCACATCAATTACAGATAAATCCCTCACTTGAGGCATAAAATAACCCCCACTTAGTTAAAATTAATCTTCCAAATATGCCCGAAGCTCCTCTATTCCAGTTTCCTCTACAGAAGAAATATAAAAAATATGCTTCGCGCCAGCCATACGTAATTCCCGCTCTGCTCGCTCGATGTCTTTGTCCGATTCCGCTAAATCCACTTTTGTAACAATCCCAATAACCGGTTTAGCAAAAATACTGGCAAACATCGGTGAAAACGTCTGCTTCTTCTCCGTTACACTTTGTAAAATCGCGATTACTGATGCATCAGCCGCAGTCACAGTGAGCGCACTGTAAAGTTGTCTATGCTGTACAAATTCGCCTGGTGTATCAATCATTTCTTGAAAATACTCCACAGCCTGTGTTTTTTTATATAAAATATCATATCCATGTAATTTCTGGCACAGCGTTGTTTTACCACAACCAACTGAACCCATTACCATCATTTTCTTCAAGTGACTCAGCTCCTAGTGATTTTTGGAATAGAAAAGTCCAAAATCTCATGTAATGAATAAACGACTTGTTGTAAAGCTGATTCAACAGAAGAAACATCACCTGTAAGTACAACGGAGCCACTAAAACGATCAATAAATCCAATTCTTACGTCACCTGATTTAGTTGCAATGTCACTCGCAATAATCGAAGCCTCACTTGGCGTAATCGTTAAAATTCCAATCGCACTTGCGCCTTCTTCTAATCCTAATTTTGTATAAATATCACGGTTCGGGTTGGCGATTAAATGCGCCAGCGTCACCTGTTTTCCCGGTACATATTCTTGTATTACACGCTCTTTATTATCATCAAAACTCATTTTCTTCACTCCTCATCTAGACAAACTATCTCAAAATAATCCTATCATATTTAAGCGCCACTATTTTGTCAGATTGTTCAAAAGGCACGCAACCACAGTCAGTGCGTACCTTTCTCAAAAACTCTATGACAATATATTGTTATCTTTTTAATAGATTAAACTCTCGAAAACTTCTTTACGAGGTCTTGGTATAACTACTTTATTAATTAAAAGTGCTTCCTCTTTAGCAGCTGCAAGTCCCGCTTCCACGGCTGCTTCACATGCTGCTGTATCACCAGTTAGAACAACGAAAGATTTACCAGCAATCCCCGTCGCCAACCGAATATCCATTAACTGAACATCTGCAGCTTTTACCGCGGCATCTGCAGCAATAATTGATCCTGAACAGGAATAATACTCCATAACACCAACTGCATTCATCTCATCTGGCACTTCCGTTTTGTTAATTGCTTTGATTACTTGGTCGGACACGCGAGGAATGACTAAGTTCCCAACGATATTTGCCGCACCAATCTTCGTTCCAGCTTCAATTGATTGTGCTACAGAATCTACTGTACCTGCAATTAATATATAATACTTCCCAGGACAGCTTGCTTTAGCATAAATCAATTCGGAGTTGGCCGCTTTTAGCATTGTATCAACCGCCTCGATGCCTTTCGAAATACTATTTAATTCGAGAAATCCTAATGTATCCATTTTCATGACATCACCTTCTTAATATGAACTTGTTCTTCGGTTATACGAATAATTTGACCGTCAATACTTGCATGGATATTTGCCCCAAGAGCAGTATCAGGAATTTTCGCAATTAAATCGCCTTTTTTCACGATGTCCCCTTCACTTACTACTGGAATAGACGGCGCACCAATATGCATTTTTGTTGGGATAAAAACTTCATCCACATCTAAATAATGCATTGTTTCTAAATGAACATCAGCATATTGCTGCAAGCCCATTTTAATTAGAATATTTTTTGGAGCAATCGATTTATAATCGCGCATCGGGTCAGGCGTAAATTCTTTTTTATCAGTTTGATAACGAACACCTTGTTTTAAAAGCTCTTTTTTCACATGAATGTTTACTTGGCGCGGGGAAAGCCCCATCGGACAGGCAATTACTTCACAAATACCACATTCGCAACAAATCATCGCTTCTTCCCAAATCGGATCTGGTTTAATATCCGTTATATCTTCTGCAACCGCAAAATGGCGCATGACTTTATGCGGATGAATATCATGACCTAATTGTTGTCTCGGGCATAAATCCGAACAAAGCGAACACTGAATACAAGCCGATTTTGTTTCATTAAAAATTTGTTCCACTGTTTGGTAATGTAGCTTGTGCAGATAACCCGTATCCTCTGCCACAATCAAACCAGAAGTTGTTTTCGTTACAACTTTTTCAGCAATAGTGGACTGATCATTTAATTTCCCCATCATCGGTCCACCATCTAAAAATAAATACTCGTCTAAATTAGTTCCACCAGCTGCTGCTAAACATACTTCAAATGGCGTTCCAACTGGTACATCTAAAAGTTTTGGCTCTCCAACTGCTCCAGTTACTGTTAACTGTTTACGAACAACCGGCGCGTCATCTTGAATCGCATGAAAGACGTTCCACATTGTCGAGACATTCGATACAATACAGCCAACCATAAGTGGAATACCGCTCGGTGGCACAACGCGTCCAGTCACTTCAAAGACCATCACTTGCTCGTCGCCAGTTGGATAGACATTATCCATCTCATGTATTGTCACGCTTGCATTTAGTTCTGTAATTGCTGACCGTAAAGCCGCAATTTCTTCTGTGTAATACCGTTTTGTTGCAATAACGGCAAACTCTGCACCTACTTGGTTTTTAACCATTTCAATTGCTTTAATCGTTTCTACTGCATGGTTTCTCATGACAAAATGATCTGTTTTTAGGAGCGGTTCACATTCCGCTGCGTTAATAATTAAGTATTCCACTTCACCGCTAAATTTGGCATGGGTCGGAAAGCCCGCTCCACCACAACCAACAACTCCGGCATCTTTAATCTTTTCTAAAATGGACATTTGGCTCAGCACCCTCTTAATAGTTTTTCAGTATACTTCAATGATAGAGCGTTTACATTCCAAAATCTATAGTAAAATTTTGCAACCTAAAAGAGAGCAATATAATAGAATAAAAAACCTACTAAAATTTAGCAGGTTTTATCTTTTTTGTTACGCCTTCCGATTTCTTCTGTTTCTAAATTTTCTACTAACTGGCTGACTTCCCGTTTTACTTTCTTGGCGTATCCAGGATTACCGCCGCCCGTTGAAATACCGACTAGCAACTCATTTTTTGATACAGTTGCCATATTGAAAAAATCGGAATTCTTTTGTTCTGTCGTATCATTCACTAGTTGTTCTGGCAGATGATCTTTCAGTACCATTTGGTTTACTTCTGGGTTATTCGTACAAATAAATATCAAAAAAGCACCAGCTAGATGTTCGGCCCGGTAAGCTTCTTCTTTCACCTGCACTTGAAGCTCTTTTATCTCTGGCAAAACATCTAATCCGACAATTAAAATATCAGCTCCGGTATGAAGCAGCCCCTTTACTTTACGAAGCGCCACCTTCCCGCCGCCAATTATGACAACCCGTTTCCCTGTAATATCAAGCATTATCGGATATTTCATCATCAAGCCCCCGCACATTTTTCTTCATTTTAACACATAATTGAAACATTTTTCGGGTATAGTTAAAATAATTCAAAAGGAGGTAAAATAAATGTTTAATCAAGCAAAACGAATCTCCACATTTTTCACTTTTAATGGTAATGGCGAGGAAGCTTTTAATTTTTATTTAGACACTTTTCCAGATGCGAAAAAAATCGGCTTAACTTACTTCACAAAACCAGAACAAGGCGGCGATATTGGCAAGGTGCTGAATGCTACCTTTGAAATTAAGGGAGCATCATTTATGATTATGGACATGACTAACAACGCCTCCCCTGACTTCAGCTGGGCTACAACAACCCTTTATTTTGCAGACACAGAAGATGAATTCGATACCCTTTTTGAAAAACTGGCTAAAGAAGGTACGGTTATGATGGGACCTGAAGAAGTTGAAGCGCTTCGAAAAGTGGCTTGGGTAACTGATAAATTCGGGATTACTTGGCAACTCGCATTCGTATAAAATTAAGAAGAGAACGCTATCCTAAAGCGTTTTCTTTTTTCTATCCAAAATGTTTGACCATTTTCGACCATTATGATAAGATACCTGTATTACAAATAAACTAAGGCTTTTTAAGGAGGAATTTTTCATGGCAGAGAATAAAAATAATGAAAATATCACAAACATCCTTACCCAAAAATTGATTGATACACGAACGGTGTTAATTTACGGGGAAATCAATCAGGAGTTAGCCGAAGACGTTTCTAAGCAGCTTTTACTACTTGAATCGATCAGCGACGAACCAATTACGATTTTTGTAAATAGCCAAGGTGGTCATGTTGAAGCTGGCGATACGATTCACGATATGATTAAATTCATTAAACCAACAGTGAAAGTCGTTGGAACTGGATGGGTTGCAAGTGCTGGTATTACTATTTACCTAGCCGCTGACAAAGAAAACCGTTATAGCCTACCTAACACTCGCTATATGATTCATCAACCAGCTGGCGGTGTCCAAGGTCAAAGCACAGAAATTGAAATCGAAGCAAAAGAAATTATCCGGATGCGCGAAAGAATTAATCGTCTCATCGCCGAAGCAACAGGTCAATCGTACGAAAAAATCTCCAAAGATACAGACCGCAACTTCTGGCTTTCTGTAAATGAAGCAAAAGATTACGGCATCGTAAATAAAATCATTCAAAATCGTGACGGCATAAAATAACACAAAAAGGTTCACTTACAATTTTGAAGTGAACCTTTTTTATTCCTTTAAAACGGAGGACTTATAATGGAATTAACGAAAGAAAATTTTCAAAAACTTGACCAAATACATTTATCGCTCGAAAACCGTCACTCCATGTCCGAAATTATCGATATTTTAAGCGAATCTTATATTGAAATCACGCAAAGCGGTGTTGTTAAAGACTTTTCCTATTACAAATCGCTAACAACACTTGGCGATAGCGCTCTAGAAATCATGAATTACGACATAAAAATCTTGGATGAAACAAAGGTCTTATCATATTATAAACTTAAAAATCTAAGTGAAAACTCCTATACAATGCGAAGTAACATCTGGATTTTCGAAAATAGCTCGTGGAAACTCACCTTTCACCAAGGCACAAAAATCGTATAGAAAAGGAATTTGACTAAAAGCCAAATTCCTTTTTTTATTTTCGTTTACGCAATAATATCACACTAGAAACTGCTAGGATTAAACCGCTAAATAAACTAGAAGTCATTCCACTATCCCCTGTTTTCGGTAAATTTCTATTCTCTTTAGCTACTATCGGATTAACAGCAGTAGTCTGTTTCAGTAAAGTTTCAGTAGCTTGAATAACTTGTTTCACTGGATCAATTGAATTTACCTGATTTGACGAGTTTACTGGAGTGACTGGATCTACCGGGTCTACCGGATCTACCGGATCTACCGGAGTAATCGGATCAACAGGCTTCTCCAACAGTGGCTGGGTAATTTTACCAGAATACGTTGTTGTTAACGAACCAATTGCTACGGGTAAATTATACTCGTAATTTAGAATATAATTACTTTGCAACCCTTCCCATGTAATCTCGCCATTCGAATAAATACCCGCATGACTTACTTTTGTCGGCTGTACTCTGTTGCCATTTTCATCAATTACTGGAGCGGGCAAAATTAATGGATTATCTACCTCAACCGCATCTAATACATGTGTTTGATTCTCAAGTTCTAACCTAGTTAAATTGGTCAAATTTTTCAGGGGTGAAATATCAATTATTTGGTTGAAACTAAGAGTTAATGTCTCGAGCGTAGTTGATGTTGCTAAACTACTAATATCGCTCACCTGATTCGCTTTTATATCGAAATCTTCAAGGCTAGTAAGATTTTTAACCACACTCACATCCTTGATTTGATTCCCAAATAAACTTAAACCAAGCAGTTTGGGCATATTTTTGAGCGGCGTAATATCACTAATATTATTTCTACCTGCCCAAAACATCAGCATATTAGACAGATTTTCAACTGACGATAAATCACTTACCTCACAGTCTCTTATGGTCAAAAATTCCAGTTGTGTCATGTTTTTAACGGCACTAATATCCGAAATAGGATTTGCGCTAACATTCAGTTCTAACATGTTCGTTAAATTTTTTATCGGTTCAATCGTTTGTAAGTTATTAAATTCAAAATCAAGTGACATTAATGCTGTCAAATTCGAAATGGGTGTTAAATCACTTATTTGGTTTCTTGGCATCTGGATGATTTCGAGTTGCGTTAAATTACTTAATGGTCCTAGATCACTCACTTGATTACCATAGCCAAATACTTGCGTGAGATTTTTTAAATACTCCACTCCTTCAAGACTTTGAACACCTTTTGAATCAAAGTGCAAAGATTTAATTGTATTCAATTGGCTTTGCGTAACCATGCTAGTCGCAGATGGAAGCTTTAACCAATCCGCCACAACTTGTGCGAGCTTTGGATCAGGAAAAATTTCATTAATTGGACTTGGATTTGTAAGCGAATAGACTGTTTCAGCTTCGACTGTGTGTGGCTTAGTAAAATCCCCCATGCTAAATACACAAGCAAAGCTCAAAAGTAAACTGGTTGTAATCTTGATAGTTTTTTTCATAGTATCCTCCTTGATTGTCAATCAACATAATACTCTGCTTATATAATCAAATCAACAGAATAAGGAGGCAATTTTTCTTGTTTCAGGAAATTATTTTCCTTACTTTTATTTTTGAAGCTAATTCCCATTTAACCTTGCTATTATTGCTTTCACTGTACTTATCATACCCATTTATTTTTTATTAAAATGTGTCTAAAAAATGAACCGACATAAGAAATCAGCTTTTTTAACTACTAAAAAAGTAAGTTAGACTTTTAAATCTAACTTACCTGCTAATTTTTTATAATTCCTCTGCAGTTGGCACTCTTACATATTTCTTCATTGCCAGCTCACAAGCGCCAAACTGGTTAAAATTTTGCCGTGCTTCTAATAACGTTAAACCATTGTTAGCACTAGAGCGAATTTTTAACAAATCTTCTATCGATGAACTATCTTGATAATGAGAATAAATCTCTTCCTTATCAAAGACAAAATAAGCGTCATCTTCCCAGAAACATATCGGACAAATCTCAAACTCGCCTCTAACATCAATTGTTAAGCAGTTACAACATGCACATCTTTCTTTACTCATTCAAAACCTCCTTCTGCTTGAGCACTCCATTTGAGCACCATCGTCCATTCTTTTTCTTCTATAACTTCGAAACCAGCTTTCACGAGAAACTTAATGCCAGCTACATTTTTCCGTCTAACTTCATCCAACAAAACTATCCCGCCGCAATCAGTTTGGAAAAAATCCAAGAATAATTGCAAAGCTTTTTGAGCGATTCGCTGACCCCTGTAACATGCAGCCACTTTAATATTTAAATGAGCTGTTCCTTTTTCAAAATCGCGAAAGCTGACTTCACCAACGGATTCTGTACCTTTTTTTATAATAAAATAAGCATTGCTCGCTTTTGATTTTGATTTTAGCCAGTCCATTCGCGTTTCTTCTGGAAAAGAAAATGGTCCGCCGAGCACTTCTGTTGTTGCTAAATCTCCCCACAACATTCAATGAAAGGAAAGTCAGCTGTTGTAGGTTGTTGTAATGTGATTTCCATGAAGTTCCTCCTTGTTAATTAGGTAGTTAAAAGTTCACTAATGAACTTGATGATTGTATTTTACAATGTTATCATTAAATTCAACATAAATTCAACCAAGCAGGTGTGCATCATGATATATTACAAAGACAAACTTAAAACAATCGGAACAGCTTTAACTTCTTTATCTTTTATTTTCTTGTTTGGCTTATCAACTTTATTATCAATAGAAAAAGCAGAGTCATTTTACTTTGGTCTTATTACTCTTTTTTTTATAGGATATTTAATTGTTAAACTTCTACTCCCGCCAAAAGAATGGATCCAGGTCACAAAGACTGCTTTTATTCTTCACACACGCAACAAAACAAAAACGATTCATCTTGCAAATGTGAAAAGAATAAGTTATAACTTCCAACCTATTCGTAGGTTCTTGAAGTATCAAGTTCCAGAAACGATGGAACTATTCTTTCAAACAGAAAACAAAATGGAGAAAATCGACTGTGCCTTTATCGGCCGAAATAATTTCGTTGAGTTAATTAACCAATTTGATGCCAAATTAGCTTCATTAAGCGAAGATATTATTGAACATGATCATCGCTATCCCCTTGATCTTGTATATGGAGTATTTATTTTTGGTATTGTCATGCTCTTCTTGATTTTCATTCTTTTGTTTGGACGAGAATTTCTATTTGAGCAAATTGGGAAAGTTTTTGTATAGTACGTCAAATATGATGAAAAACCAGCGTCCATTTACTTTGGACATTATTTCCTATCAAATTGATAAAATATTTTGAGCGGTTCTGTAAAACGCGAATTATTTATATTACACAGCAGTTATTCAAATAAACAGAACTTGACAAGGTTGAATTTTTCGAAAGCTCAGAGAAGGTAAATTTATAAATAAAAACAGCTTGTAATCTATACAAGCTGTTTTTATTATTTTACTGCACGTTTCAATGCACCATTTTCTATAAATAATTGTTCTTCTGCCAAGTCTAATGTTGTTGCTCGGTGAGAAATTACGAGCACCGTTTTATCTTGAATTTCTGAACGGAGCGTGTTTAAAATCGCTTGTTCATTAATATAATCCAAATTGCTTGTTGGTTCATCTAATAATAATAACGGGGCATCATGGAGAAATAGTCTAGCTAAGCCAATCCGCTGGCGTTCGCCGTCTGATAAATTTCGTGATTGCCCGCCAATGATCGTGTCATAACCTTCTGGCAAATTCTCAATCCATGTATCGATAGCAGCTTTTCGGGCAGCCTCTTTAACTTCTTCCAAAGTAGCACCTTTTTTTCCTAAACGAATATTATTACCGAGCGTGTCTTCAAATAAAAACGTACTTTGCTCCATAACACCTTCCAGCCTATGAAGCGAAGACTCTGTAATTTCAGGGAGTGCGTTATCATTTAATTTAATCTGACCATCTGGATCCCAGTAGCGCATCAGTAGTTTTACTAAGGTACTTTTCCCGCTGCCACTTTCCCCACCGATGCCGAGCCATTTCCCCTTAGGAAGCGCTAGCGAAATTTCGTTTAAAAGTGGTTGTTTTCCATCATGACTAAAACTCACTTTATCTAACTCCGCACTTTCAAAATCCGATAGTTCAAGCTGGCCGTTAAATAATACAACAGGTTTTTCTTCAGTTAATGTATATAATCGCTTACCACTAGCAAAAGTAGTTAACAGCGCTGTTCCTAAAGCGTTTAATGCCAATACCGATCCAAAAGAATTCAGACTAAGCACGGTTCCAATTAATACTGTTTCAAGTGGTAATTGCCAAAGACTGCCTAACACTAAAATTAAAGTCGCCGTACCAATTAGCACCCATTCACCAAATATTTGGAGCTCGCTTCCTTGTCGTATTCTTTTTTTATACTGCTTATTGAGCTTTTCACCTTGTTCTTCTAGTTTTCTTAAACGCTCTTCTCCCAATTTAAACTGGAATATATCTTGTAAACTTGCAATATTTTCCATTACCATCTGATTGAGCCCAACGAATTCTTTTTGATAAGCAGTTCCGATTTTTTTATTTCGTTTATAACTAATCATCGGCAAAATGACACCAACCAAGATTTGTCCTAGCAAAAGTATGAGCGCTAAACCAACATCATAGGTCGCCAAAAAGCCAACAGTTGCAATCGTCGTACCAACTGCAATAATAACTGGTGAGATTGTATGCGCGAAAAACACTTCCAAAGCTTCGACATCCGTTGTAATCGCGGCAACTAAATCGCCACTTTTCTTCCCAGATAAACGAGCTGGTCCCAGTTTTCGCAAAGTCGCAAAAATACGTTCACGAATTATCGCAAGTAAACGAAAGGCAATATCATGATTTAAATATTGTTCCGAATATCGTGCCAAACCGCGAACCACACCACAAGCAACCATTACAAAGAGCCATTTATACGGATTCAGAGGTTGCTGTAAAATCACAGCGATAATGCCATACGTACCGATCAAAGAAATCATGATAACCGATAAATTACTTATAATACCAAGTAAAATTGCCAAAATCATCTTTCCTCGTAACGGCTTAACAAACTTTAATAACCAACCAATAATCGTCCATTCTGACATATCATGCTCCCCCTTTCAGCAACGCTTCTTCTTCTAAAAAGTAATTTTTGAAGTAATTGGATTCTTGTTGCAATCGTTCTGGGCTCGCCACTTCCACCAATTTCCCCGCGTCAAAAACGAGTACCTGATCCGCGTCCAAAACATTATATAAGCGATGCGAAATAAAGAGCACGATTTTTTCTTTAGCTAATTTCTGCAACACCAAAAGAATAATTTTTTCACTTTCCAAATCCACACCAGACGTAATTTCATCGAAAACAAAGACTTCAGCTTGACGCAGCAATGCTCTTGCTAGTAACAACCGCTGCCTTTGCCCACCAGATAAATTACTTCCGTTCTCTTCTAAATTCTCACTTAATTGCCCCGGTAACTTCCGAACAAAATCAGCCAAACTAACTTGCTCCAAAACATTCCACAAATCGCTATCATTAGCGGCTGAATTACCAATTAATAAATTTTCCCGAATACTATTTGCATAAAGATAACCATGATTATCTACTAACACAGCTTGTTTACGAATAGCTTCCCCGCTCAAACTAGCTAACGGAACATCATTCCAAATAATTTCCCCTTGATAACCAGGCAATTGATTTAATAACACTCGCACAAAAGTACTTTTTCCTGAACCAGACTTTCCAACAAGTGCTGAAAAACTTCCTTTATTGAAATGAGCTGATATATCTTGAAGTGCTTTAGCTTTACCTTCTTCATATGTATATGTCAAATGACGTACTTCCATTTTTTCTAACGGTTTAGCTAATTCTTCTGAGCCATAAACTTGCTCTTTTAACTCTAAATAAGCGAACAATTTACTACATGCACTAATTCCATTCATCGCCACATGGAATAAAGATCCAAGTTGACGCATTGGAATAAAGAATTCGGCGCTTAGTAGTAAGAACATCAACATGCCAGTCATACTTATACCGCCATTTGTGAACATAATTAAAGACATACCAATACCAAGTGCCGCCCCACTATACGAAATAATATCCATAATCGTAATCGAATTCAGCTGCATCGATAACAAACTCATCGTAGCTTTACGGAAACGTTCCGCATCAGAAACAATTTCCTCTTGCTTATATTTATCTTGGTCATAAGCCTTCAAAATACTCAAACCACTTAAATTTTCATGAAATTTGGTTCCTAAATTCGTATAATCCGACCAATAACCACTCAAAATCCGCTTAGCAATTTTCATCACTGCCATAATAACAACCGGAATCATCGGCATACAAATTAATAGCACAATCGCCGGCTGCCACGCAAATCCAACTAAGCTTCCAAAAATCATCAAAGAAGCGATGAGACAATAAAATAATTGCGGTAAAAAACGTGAATAATAAATTTCTAATTGTTCGATCCCATCTACTGCGAGCTGCGTTAATGTTGATGCCGGTAGCTGCCCTTCGTTGTTGCCTAACCGAAAAGCTTTTTCCATCACAGCGCGCCTCATTGATAAACGCAATTCCGCCGATGCTTGGTAAATTTGTTTCTCCGCTAATTTTGTAAGTATCGCTTTGCCAACTAAAACGACTAAAACCGTTCCAACAAGCCATAACCAATCGACACTTTGGCCCTCTAAATAATGCGTTAATTGTTGAGCAAAAACAAGCCAAAGACCAATCATCAGCCCCAAACTAAGCACACGAAAAAGAATTAATAACACTAAAGATTTCTTTTCAACCAATTGAAACAAACGCTTATCAATCATTGTACTTCCCCCGAGTTACATTAAGGTTCGTTTCAAGATACCTTAATACTTTATTTGATTTTTTGGCAGTATAAGCCATTTTCAATACTACTTTTCCCATTTGATCGCTAACCCCCATTAATAAATCTTTGTTTATTATATCACAAAAATCAGCGTTTGATAATGATTCTCATTGTCATTTGTTTTTTTATTTGACTGCGTGGTAACCACATAGTTTATACTAAAACTAAATCATAAGGAGGTTTTCAGATGCTTACCCTTTCCACTGGCGAAATCGCGCAACTTTTTCAAATATCTAAATATAAAATCCGTCATTATATCGATGAAGGTATTCTAGTTCCTAAACGAAATCCCGAAAATGGCTATTATTATTTTGAAGAAGCCGACATTTACCGTTTATATCAAATTATCCTTTTTAGAAAAATTGGCTTTTCTATTCAAGAAATCAAAGAAAGTTTGCTTAGTGAAAAAGTGACTCCGATGTTAGAGCAGGCTGAACAAGATTTGCAACAAAAAATAGAAGAATTAGTAGGAATTCAGAAAACGATTCAGAAAATCATCCATTCGCAAAAAGAAATGCGTTTAAATGAAATCACGTTTGTAGCTAAAGACGATCGTTATTTTAAAAAAGTTCCTAACCAAATAATTGATAATAACACTATCAACTATGCCCAAGCCGCAAAACACAATCTACCGGATTTAGAGGAACCTTTTTACATTTTCTCCAAGCAAGACGCTGGTGTAATATGCCTTAAGAGCGTGAAAAAAAGGAGTGATTATACTTTTCCAGCCGGCGAATATGCTTGTAAATCTTTTATTGCCAAAGATGAAGCAACTATTGAAACGCAAATCCAACTGTTTTTAGAAGAATTAAAACATCCTACACCAAGCATGATATTATACGAAAACATCTACCCTTCACTCGCCTATCCGGATGCAATGGTTTACACAATGGAAGTGCCGTTATGACACTTTCCATTAAAAGCATTGATTCATTTGAAAAAGAAAATATCGTTGAAGAAGTAACATCTTTAGTTTTCGCAGGGTTCAAATCAAAGTTCACAAAAACGTTATTCAAAGAAACAGAAGCACATGACATTATATACGCTTTTTGCCATTACATTTATACAGAACAAGGCGAAAACCTACTAATTGCAATACAAGATGAGCTAGTTTGCGGTTGCATGTTTGTAACGAGCAAGAGTGACTCTCATCAAAAGCTATATCAAAACCTAAGAAAATTTTTATCATTTTCACAGTGCCTCAAATTGATTTTCTTCCTCAGTCTTCTATCACACAAACCTGTTCAAAATGAACGATATATTGACTTTATAACCGTTTCACCAAATTTTCGTGGTCAAGGTATTGGAAAAACGTTAATTTCTCATTGCCTAGAAACTTTTCATGATGAACAGATAACTTTATACGTTGCCAAGAACAATAATGGCGCTTGCAAGCTGTATAGAACTATCGGCTTCGAAGTGATTCAAAAAGAAAATAGCACATTGATGGGAGTACTCACCGGTATTAAAGAATGGCAAAAAATGGAGTGGATACAATGAAACTTTGGAAAAAAATAACTATCATAATGAGCGCAATCATCGTCATATTAGTAGCGATTCTTTTCATCGGAAACGATTTCGAAATGAACGAAACAAGCGTCGCAATCCCAACTACTGGTGGAAAACTTTCTGCGGTCGTGACAACCCCAAAACACGAGAAACCAAAAGGCATTATCGTATTTGTTCACGGTGACGGGGCACAAGAAGCAACACAAAATGGTGGCTATAAACCGCTGATGGAACGCTTTGCCAAACAAGGATATATATCTGTTTCTTGGGATAAGTTAGGCGTTGGTAAATCCACAGGCAATTGGCTAAATCAGTCCATGGATGATCGCGCAAACGAAGTCAACCAAGTGATTGATTGGATGAAAGTGAAGTATTCTGATAGCACCGCCAAAATCGGCTTATGGGGCGCTAGTCAAGCTGGTTGGGTGATCCCAAAAGCAATGAATGCAAATAAGGAGATTGACTTCTCAATCCTTGCCGCCCCTGCTATCAACTGGATGCGTCAAGGAGAATACAACACCGGCTGGCAAGCGAAAGAAGCTGGTAAAGCAACTAAAGAAATCAATCAAGCAAAACAAAATTTTCGCACCGACAGCGCCCTTATTTCTAAAAACAAAACCTACGAAAGCTACAAACAAAATGGCGGTAAAGAAAAAATGACCCCAGATCGCTACAACTTTATTCGCAAAAACATGAACCAAGATGCCACCCTAGACCTTTCAAAAGTAAAAGCAAAAATCTATCTCGTCTTAGCTGAAAAAGATAAAAATGTCGATTCAGCAGAAACAAAAGATGTTTACACCAAACAAATCAAAAAAGAAAACGTAGAAACCCAAACCATCCCAGACGTCTCTCACCAAATGATTAATCCTGCCATCGCTAATTCAGAGCTACTCACCAATATTGTTGGCTTAATGGTTCCAAAATATTTTCTAGTAGACGATGCTTACTTAGATTACTGCGAGCAAGTAGTCTCTATACAATAAAAAGAAGACCAAATTAATGGTCTTCTTTTCTTATAGAATAATTTTTAAAATACACCTGTTGCCAAGCTTGCGTTTTTTTCGCTGTTTTATTTAAATCCTGACACCACGATGGATAAAATCTAGCAGCCATTTTTCCAATACCAGCTTCACTAGTTAAAATTCCCTTTTCAATTAAACACTGCCTTGGAAAAACAAATAAACCGTTCAAATCACCATCAATAACAACAATACATAAAAAGTCAGCGCTATCATTCTCATCAAAAGGACAATTCTTACCAAGTTCATCTTTCTCCCAAAAAGCAACAAAGTACCCTGTTTTTTTATCTGTTTTTTTCGCCAAACGCGTCCGAATCGTTGTGCCATCTTTAGCCGTTTTTACAATCATTCCTCGATATTCTTTGTTTTGTAGTTCTTCCCGAATTATTTCAAGTTCACCAAGTTCGCTTTGTAACAGCTGTTCATATTCCATTAACGCTCTCCTTCAGTTGTAAATGAAGAATTGGATAAGGCTTCCCAAAACCGTCCAAGTCACTTCTGGAAGAAACCACAAATCCATGCTTCAAATAAAATCTCGTGGCATTTTCATTTTGTTCATTCACATCCACCAGGTTTATCTGCTTATTTTCTATTAGCCAACCCAGAATCTGACTCCCATAACCATTACCCGTGGCTACCGGATCCAGAAACAACATATCTAGTTCCCGCTCGCTCGTCCCACTAAAACCAACAACCTGCTCACCATCGAACCATAAGGACAGTTCCACATTATCTAGAAACAAAGGAATTTGTTCTTTGTAAAACTGCCTATCTTCCGCAGCTAAAAAATCATGCGTTACAATAACTGACTTTTCCCAAATCGCTAAAATCGTCTGGTAATCTTGTTTTTTCGCTCGTTTATTTATAAGTATCATTTTTTTCAACTTCCTATTTATTTACGCAAGTTCTTCGGTCAAGATTAATAAAGACTCTCCATTTTCATCTGTTGCCGTTATTTCTAAAAAATCAAAACCGTCCGTTTTTACTTGTTCCCATGGTATATGCCTATCATCAATTAAAACCACATGACCATTTTCATCAAATTCATAATCTTCTTTTTCCGTTTCATAATCAATGCCAATTCCTATAGATAAACGAATGTTAGATAAATTATTTATAGGATATTTTGTTAATTCTCTATTTTGCGTAACTTCTGCCTCAAACTCATCACAAAACATACTATCATACCCATAATATGCACCATCATAAAGCAAAATTTCTTTTCCAGATAAAGTGCTTTTCGCTATAATTTTTAATGGGATTTCGTATGCTTCCGAAGTAATTAACTGATCGCCTTCTATTTCTTTAAGCGTTCCACAATAAAAAATCTCAAAAGTTTCCTCGTTGCTTGTTGTTACAATTTCTACATTAAGAAAATCATTAATACTTACCTCTTTAGCTGTGTTTTTCAAATATGATGGAATCAACATTTTCCCTCCTCAGTAATGGTGTATGCTGGTTATAAAAAGCCTCTTCTTATAGTTTAATTATACTGTGTAAAACGCATAAATCAATTTAACTCTCATTTACAAATTAAACGACACTATCTTCCCTCTCCCAACAACACTCGACCCCTCCATAACATTAAAAGAATTATTCGGCTGAAACTTACTATAACCTACGCCCTCTTGCTCATATAAAAAAGAACACATTGCGTACCCCACCGAATCCAGCGTATCCACCTCTATATCATAAATTTCAACACCTAAATATTCCCGCTCCTCATCCAACTCCATCACTAAATGCGGCCGATACCCCGCTTCTGGAACCGTTTTTCTTGCACTAGAATAAAAGGTAACCTCTACCATAAAGGTCTGCTGCGACTTCATGCTATTCCTCCTAATCTGCTTTAATATTTTCAAAGCAACAATACTAAAAAAGTCGAAAACCTATCTAAAAGATTTTCGACTTTGAATTCCTTTTTGAATAATACCGAATCAAGATTACTCTTCCACTGATTCAGCTAATTCATTATACCGTTCTTGCAATTCAGGAGGAAAACCATCTTCCCAATCCGCCGACTCAGAAACTTCTAGCCCTTTCAAAGGAACAAACATTTCGCTCGGAATTGCTCTTTTCATTTCCTCCTCTTGAAACTCGGCTGGAGGTGCGTAACCATAGACTTGATTTTGATAGAACCCAGCTAAGTACTTTTCTTCCAAACTAGCAACAATATCAAAATCTTCCGCATACCAACTACTTTTTTCAACCATCGCTTCTCTCGTTTCAAATTGATAAGCAAAGTCCGGCTCCATTAACCAAAACAACATTAACGCAGTCCCTTTATCCGTTTTCGGCGAATTAGCAATCCAATAAATCGGTTTCTTAGGATTATCAAAATTCCATTCTACAACCACTTGATGAATCTCTTCAGGCGTACATTTTTCTAAATAATTAATAAACAACTCCGAAACCTGTTCTTCAAATTCTTCTTCTGTAATACTCATTTGATAATCTCCTTTTCATGCTGTCATTTAAGCAAGTTTATTTTTTAAGTTTGGGTACATGTGGCGGTTTCTTTTCCCCACCGAGCAAGATTGCAAGTATTAAGAAAATATATGGATGTGTGAAAAGCACTACTTCCCAAACACCGATTGTATGAAATAACAAATCAGCTGTATCCGAAAGATATGCTAACTCTAAAACATATATAAATAACACAGCTAGAGAAATAAAACACATCCCAATCAACGCTTTTCCCGCTAAAGTGAACTTATATTTTTCAAGCGATAAAGCCAAAGTTGTAGAAAAGACACCGATGATAACAAGTAAATAAATTGTCATATACTCTGGTTCATATACAACTGGAAATTCGTTCATAAAGTTACGCTCCTTTAAAATTATTGTGCTGGATTACACTATTGTTTATATGTTGTTGTCCTAAATACAAAAATCCCATGATGTTTTTTTTAATTGTTAAAGGTTTTAAAGCATAAACACAAAGAAAGTGAAATCAATTTTACCCTTTTGTGTATGATTGATTTTCTTTTCTCCTCTCGTATTTGAATCTCCCATGTTTTCATAGTACATTATTATTTGAGAAATAAAAAGAAGTTTTAGTTAGCTTCTCTAATAAAATCGATGACCTCTCCGATACTATTTACTACAAAGGCTTTAACAAATACATGAGTTATCTGCAATTATCACGAAACAGCATACTTTTTCGTATGCTGTAAATCTAATGAATATTATCTAAATATTTCTTCTGCTTCTTCCATTGAAACAGCAGTCCTATTGTTCAAAGTCATTGGTTCTATAAGAGTTGCTAATTCTATTAAAATCCACAATGTTATATCTTACCCCACCCCACTTAAGCTTTATTTCTAGCATCAAAAAACGACGAATCATTCATCCGTCGTTTTAACATTACATCCATCATATAATACTGTTTAAATCTATTCCTGATCATACAACCAATAGAATGATAACTTATTACCATCAGGATCAGAGAAGTCAAAATATCGAATGATACCTGGTACATCTTCTATCACCTCGTCAGTTATTACTCCAAGTGTTTTTAAACGTTCAAATTCCACATCTAAATCTTCTACACCTAAGCGTAAAACGTTTTCTGAAACATTTATTTTTTCTTCAAAAAGTTGAATCCAAACCGAACCAATTGGATATTCAATAACACCTTCAACTGGTATTAATTTTTCATCACTCATAAGTATTTTTTCATACCAACTAGCAGATTTCTCCAAATTACTTACTGGTAGCCCTACAGTGATACTCTTTGCATTTAAAGCCATAACTATTCCCTCCATTTCACTAATCTACAATTATTTTATCATTTCATAATCAAACAATATTGTTCTAGATTGTGTTCTTTAAACAGGAGATTAAAAGTTTTCCCACATTAGCTAATATGGGTGGATCTTCTGGTATTGGTTCTCTCAGCTTAATCGTGTAATGATGGCCAGAACATTTTGGGAAAGATAGCCTTTTATCTTCTTTCCCCCTCAAACTATTGCTTAAGTTAAAGTAAGATAGAATGTTATTAGACTGGCTTATCGCACAAGCTAATAAATAATAGTCTCCACTTGGAATATTTTTCAATTGATTTCCTATTAAATTTTTAGTAGCTAATCCAGATATAGGCATATGATTCGGTATAAGAGTATGGAAAACCCCAATAAATATGATACCCTTTTCAAATTCATCAGGTACTTCAATAGTTACAGTACAAAAAGAATCATTCTTTTCTTGAAAATGCGCTATCGGCTTATCTTTATTATCATTTTCAAAACGTTTCATATCATAAAAAATATCATTCATTTCCATTTTGTATTTTCGAGGAGAACTACCTGTATATTTTTTAAAAGTATTCGTGAAACTACCACTGCTTTCAAAACCTGAATGTTCTTGTAGGTCGAGTACTTTCTTTTCTTCATCAAGTCCAATAATCGCCTTTTCCACTTTTAAACTAGAGAGGAATTCAACTACACTGAATCCATTAATTTCTTTAAATTTCCGACTAAAGTGATGTTTATCATAACCAAAGTGAGCAGCAATTTCCTCACTTGTCATTTTTCTACTAACAGCTTCTTCTGAAATGAAAGAAAGCATTTCAGGCATCTTCGTTTTCATTGTTCCCCCTCCTTTTTAGAGCAGCATTTTCTGAAAATCATATAAATAAATTATATTACAATTTAGTATTAAAATGTAAGCCCTCAAAAAAACAAATCCCTATCAAGCATCATCTTGATAGGGATTTGTGGTAGGAACCATACAAAATAATTATTTTATTTTTTTATAAATGGTAAGAAAAAATACATAGTCGATCATTTTGCTGTTTCCTTTCTATGTTTGTTTTTTAACGAAACAATAATTTCTACAACAATAGCTAGTATCATAGAAATAATAACCCCTATAAACATCATGCTAGTGTTATTAGGTGTTCCCAACATCTCACTACCAACTCTTTTAATATCAAAAATAGTTAGTCCGAAAATTTTCACACTATACTCTTTTAATGTGCCATCATTCATGTGAATATAACCTAAACCAATAGCCACAAAACAAATAAGAACACCTATTAAAATCCCTATGATAATTGATGCAATAATTCTAAACGTGGGATTGCTAAATTTTTTTTCATAGATTACAAACAATCCTTTCTATACCTTGAGTATAATAAATTATGATTTAATTTTTATTTTTCTGCTTCTCAACAAAAAAGCAATTAGTGCGAAGGATAAGATGATTCCATATAACGTGTTTAAAGCTAAAAACTTAGAGATGAACAACTTATTTTGTGTCCAAACATTAAATAAATCATTCATTATATATTTCATAGGTAAAAAATTCCCAATAGCTTGAAATGATTTAGGAAGTTCCGAAAAAGATGAAAATGTTCCTGTAAAAATATAAAACATAAATAATAAACACATTCCTACTGGCATCAATATCCGGGGATTTTTAATAATTAAAGCAAGCAAGGCACCAAAAATCAAAAGCACTAGATTACAATACAGACATTGCAAAACATAAGCAATAAAATATTGCCCTTCTGGGATATGTAGTCCATATACCAAGTAGCCAAACAGTATATTAACAAAAATACTTAAGGCTGTTAGCAAAATATAAGAACATACATCTGAAACAATTATTTTCTGTGCACTCAATCCAAAATATTCCAATCTTTTATAGCTTTTATTTTGAACACTTTCACCAAGCCAAATTGGAAAACTGATTAATGCTATTGGTAACATTCCCATCCCTGTACTAATCAAAAAATATTTATCTACAAAATGATAACCTTCACCAATATCAAAATTCCCATAAGAAGTAACCATAGCGAACATCATGATTAGTGGAAATAATAATGAGAAAAATACAGATACTGGAATTCTAAATTGCAGTTTAATACTTGTCCATAAATAACTCATTATATAAGTACCTCCAGTTCACTGCTTGGTGCTCCGCGCAAATATGCAACTAAATAAGTTGTATATATATTTTGTTTTATTTTGTTTTATTGTGTTGTATGTGACGTTTTTTTTATCCAAAATTTTCTTTATCTCTTCCTGAATTTGCAAATCCGAACAAATAACTGCTATTCCGTCACCAGTATCTGTGCTTTTCATAAAAGCCATATCTGTATCATCTATCTTTGTTAGTTCGGTTTGATCTACTTTAATAACAGAATAATGAGGAAAACTAGAGAAAAATTCTGATATTGTTCCCCAAAAAAGTAATTTTCCTTTTTGAAGAATCAAAACTTTCGTTGCCCAGTTTTCAACTTCCTCAAAGTAATGCGTTATATTTATCACCGTCGAGTCCTTAGTTCTTTCTTTCATCAAAGCAAGTAAGCCCAGTCTCTTCTTATAATCTAATCCTGAAGTTAACTCATCAAAAATATATAATTTCTTATGACTTTCTAGTACTAAACATAGTGTTAGCCGTTGTTTTTCTCCGCCAGATAAGTCTTTAATATACTTTTTTCTCAAGCTTTCAAGTTCATATTTGTGTAAAAACTGTGCTATCTCTTTTTTCTTTAGATGTGGCAGAACTAAAGTAATCAATTCATAAACCTTCATCAAATCATTATATGCATTTTCTTGAAATACTACACCACAGTCATTTTTTTTAAACTTTTTGGTAATTTCTCCAGAGAAGTTCTTTTCGCCAAGAATACTGTTTACTAATGTGGTTTTCCCAGCTCCATTGTCTCCTAGAATAGCAACTTTGTCTTTTTCTGAAATACAAACTTCTTTATCTAAATATAGAATTACTTTATTATTTATTGTAACTTTCAAATTTTTCGTTTCCAAAATATTATTCATATGCATTTGCACCTCATAACTTATTGAAAAGGGACACAAATGCATCCCTTTTTCATTCTAAAATTTATATTTTGGTCGTAGCAGATAATGCTCATATACATGTGCAAGTTGAACAAGAACATGAGTAACATCCAGCTGCATAGTTCATCACTTCAGAGCCTACAGCATTATTACTGTACCCACTTTGTTGCTTATGATTTAAGTTTCATTCAAATGGTTCCTTTTTTATTTTTTGGAATAAATTATCCTTTAGTTCATCCTACCACATTGTGAAAACGTTATCAATATAATTATCGAAATAAAAAAACTGTTTGTTTATTTCAGAAAATTTAACAGCTTTATAATTATTTTGTAAAAAATATATCCCCATCTTTGATAATGTGCAAACTTTGAGAAAATATTATCCGTAAAAATACTACGATAATAAAAAACCGTTATCACTCGTCATATAAAAAGCCCTAACACCTCAGCATTACTGAGATTTTAGGGCTTTGCTTTTTATTCCCACTCAACCGTAGCTGGTGGTTTACTCGTAATATCATAAACAACACGATTCACGTGATCCACTTCATTCACAATCCGTACCGAAATTTTCTCCAGTACATCCCACGGAATACGTGCCCAATCGGCTGTCATACCATCAATACTCGTCACCGCACGGACAACCACAGTATGGTCATACGTTCTACCATCACCCATAACACCAACGCTACGGATATTTGGAAGTGCTGTGAAATATTGCCAGATTTCGCGTTCTAGACCTGCGTTTTTGATTTCTTCGCGCAAGATGTAATCAGAATCACGAACAATCTCTAATTTCTCTTCCGTGATTTCGCCAAGAACGCGGATTCCTAAGCCTGGGCCTGGGAATGGTTGGCGCCAAACGATTGCGTCAGGCATGCCAAGTTCTGTTCCTAGTGCGCGAACTTCATCTTTGAAAAGTGTATTTAATGGTTCGATTAGTTTAAATTGCATATCTTCTGGTAAGCCGCCAACGTTGTGGTGAGACTTGATTGTTTGGGCAGTTGCTGTACCACTTTCGATGATGTCTGTGTAAAGTGTTCCTTGTGCAAGGAATTCTACGCCGTCTAGTTTGTTGGCTTCGTCGTCGAATACGTAAATGAATTCGTTACCGATGATTTTACGTTTTTGTTCTGGATCGGAAACGCCAGCAAGTTTGTCCATGAAGCGTTTTTTCGCATCTACTTTGATGATGTTCATGTTGAATTCGCCTTGTAATGTTGCCATTACTTGGTCAGCTTCCCCTTTGCGAAGAAGTCCGTGGTCAACGAAAATACATGTTAATTGGTCGCCAATTGCTTTATGAATTAACACACCAACAACGGAGGAATCTACGCCGCCAGATAGTGCAAGCAAGACTTTTTTGTCGCCTACGATTTCTTGAATTTTAGCGATTTCTACTTCACTAAAGTTTTCCATTGTCCAGTCGCCTTTACAGCCACAAATGTTTAATGCAAAATTCTTCAGTAATTCGTTGCCGTAAGCTGAGTGACGTACTTCTGGGTGGAATTGCACGCCGTAAAGCAAACGATCTTCGTCCGCAATACCTGCAATTGGGCAAGACTTACTAGTAGCTGTTACTTCAAATCCAGCTGGTTCCTCGACAACTAAATCGCCATGACTCATCCAAACAACTTGATCTGTTGGTAGGCTAGCAAATAAACGGCTTGGGTTTTCAACGTGAATGTCCGCTTTCCCGTATTCGCGGTCTTTCGCACGTTCTACTTTGCCACCGAAGTGCGTTGTCATTAATTGCATGCCGTAACAAATTCCTAAAATCGGAATTCCCATGTCAAAGATTCTTTCGTCTGCGCGGAAGGCATCTTCGTCATACACACTGTTAGGTCCTCCTGAAAAAATAATCCCCGTTGGATTTAGTGCTTTCATTTCTTCAACTGTAATAGTATGCGGATGTAATTCACTATACACACCGAATTCACGAATGCGGCGCGTAATTAGTTGATTGTACTGACTACCAAAATCTAGAACGATAATTTTCTCTTGCTCGGTAAAGTCTTTCATAATTTTAAACAAAACCACCCTTATCTATAAAATGAAACCGCAAAATCGCGGTTACTTCACAATAATATAAGAAAAGGACAAATCACTTGTCCTTTTCATCTTCTTTCATTTTAACGTTTCCCCTCTAAAGTTGCAACACCTTATTTGGAATTTTTCGCGTTCATTAAGGCTAGACCTTGCGTGAGAATCTTATCCCCGCGCATCCGACCGAAATCAAGTGAATCAATATTAGCGCAAGGAATATTTAGTTCGCCTAAAACTTCCTCCACTGTTTTGTACATATATTTCACTTGTGGTGCTACTAAAACGGCATCGACTTGGTCTTTGTAATCACGGAATTTCCCGGCTGTAATCGCGCCGACCGGTCCCATGACAACAACCAAATCTCGCTCGCTGTATTTTTCGCGAAAACTATCTTTATATTTCACATCATCTGGAAATAGTAGAACAGCGTCCATTCCTTCTGATGTCGCGCTTTTCACGACATTTTGTGCCATTAAACTCGACGTCGCACCTCCAGCACAAACAATCATCAACGTTTGCATTTGTCATCCCTCCAAAAAATGATTCTAGGAGAGTCCTAGAATCATTCATGTTTTATCATCTATATGCCTTTTCCACCGAGTATGTCTAATTCTTGTATTTGTTTTATATCTTTTATTAAAGGTTTAGCGCGTTTAATTGTTTCTTGTACAGCTGGGTTATCAAGAGATGCTTTATGATGCCCTTTATCAACCCAAATTTCAGAAACAAACACCGTGTCTGGCTCGGTTTCAGATTCGCTGACAATATACTGAATACACGTGTTGTAATCATCCAATCCTTCAGCCGCTTCAAGCAAAATTTTAACTAAATTATCTTTTTCTCCTGGATGTGTATAAAATGCAGTTAATAAACCATAACCAACTTTCATTTAAACAGCCTCCTATTTCCAGAAATCGTCAAATATAGTAATTGCCATATGGCGTTTATGTTCGGTTTTAATAAACCAGTTCTCAATTTTTGCCGCAGCATCTGCTGGAACTTCTTTGCCTTCTAAGTAATCGTCAATTTGGTCATAAGTTACACCAAGCGCGACTTCATCAGGAAGTGCTGGCTTATTATCTTCTAAATCCGCAGTCGGTTTTTTCAAATATAGATGTTCTGGGCAGCCAAGCTCTTTAAGAAGCGCCTTGCCTTGTCTTTTATTCAAGCGGAACAGTGGATTAATATCCGTTCCCCCGTCGCCGTATTTCGTATAAAAGCCAGTAACTGCTTCCGCGGAGTGATCGGTTCCAACAACGACGCCTTTGTGCATTGCCGCAATCGCATATTGCACTTTCATCCGTTCGCGCGCTTTTTCATTACCTTTCGCGAAATCAGATAGTTCCACTCCCGCTTCCGCAAGCGCCGCAACACTCGAATCCACTGAAGCTTTAATATTTACGGTTAAACGATTATCTGGTTCCATAAAGTTCAGTGCATCTTGACGGTCCGATTCATCTAGTTGCGTTCCGTATGGCAAGCTCACAGCGAAGAATTGGTACTCATCGTCACCCGTTTCCGCTCGCAATTCGCTTATCGCCATCTGTGCTAGTTTTCCTGTTAAAGTCGAATCTTGTCCCCCAGAAATCCCAAGAACAAAGCTTTTTAAGAACGTATTCTTTTTTAAATATGCTTTTAAAAACTCGACACTTTTTCGGATTTCTTCGTGTGCATCAATCTTTTCTGCCACTTGCATATCTGCTAAAATTCTTTCTCTGATTTCCATTATAATTCCTCCTAAAACGGCATATCTAGTTCAACTGGTGAATGAAGTTGGACACTTTTACGTACTTTTTCGATATTGCGCATCTTGTTTTTCCAACATTTAACGCTTAAATCAACTGGGTATTGCTCCGGACGAACTGTTCGTTTGTACTCGTCCCAAAGTAGCGCCAAGTTTTCTTCTTTATAAGCTTTAATTTCATCTAGTGAAGGCATATCATACACAAGTTCCCCGTTTTGAAAAATCGGTACAAGTAGCTCACGCGCGGTGAAATTCTCGACTGTTTTCATAATATACGTATGAACTGGGTGAAACATCGTTAGTTTATCGACATTTTCGAGTGATTCGTCCGCTAAAGCAATATAATCGCCTTCCGCTTTCAAGCCATCTTCATTCGTAATAATCCGGTAAACTTTCTTTTTACCAGGTGTCGACACTTTTTCGGTGTTACTTGAAAGTTTAATTGAATCTTGTAAAATATCATTTTCATCAGCAATTGCCGCCATTTTGTAAACGGCACCTAATGCTGGTTGGTCGTAAGCGGTGATTAGTTTTGTACCCACACCCCAAGAATCAATTTTCGCTTTTTGCGCTTTTAAGGATAAAATAGTATGTTCATCTAAGTCACTTGAAGCAAAAATTTTCGCTTCAGTAAAGCCTGCCTCATCCAACATTTGGCGCGCTTTTTTAGATAGGAAAGCCATATCGCCACTATCTAGGCGGATGCCGATAAAGTTGATTTTATCGCCCATTTCTTTCGCTACTTTAATCGCATTTGGTACGCCGGATTTTAGCGTATCGTATGTATCTACTAAGAAAATCGAATCAAAATGCGTTTTTGCGTAACTTCTAAATGCTTCTAGTTCGTCGCGGTAGGCTTGAACCATCGCATGTGCCATCGTACCAGACACAGGAATACCGAAAATCTTTCCAGCTCGAACATTACTTGTGGAATCACAACCGCCGATATAAGCCGCTCGTGTGCCCCAAATAGCTGCATCCATTTCTTGCGCGCGTCTTGTTCCGAATTCAGCAAACGTTTCGTCGTCAATAACAGAACGAATTCGCGCAGCTTTTGTAGCGATTAGCGTTTGGAAATTCACAATATTAAGCAAAGCCGTTTCAATCAATTGTGCTTCTGCCAAGCTTGCTTCTACTTGAAGGATTGGCTCGGTTTTAAACACGAATTCCCCTTCTTTTGCAGCAAGAATATTTCCTTTAAATTTAAAATTACGTAGATATTCGAGGAAAGGTCCGTCAAACCCAAGTTCATCATGTAAATAAGCAATATCCGTTTCTGTAAAACGTAAATTTTGCATATAATTAATAATTCGTTCCAGTCCAGCAAATACAACAAAACCTGAATCAAATGGCATGTCTCGGAAAAAAACTTCAAATACCGATCTACGCTCATGAAGTCCATCGTCAAAATACGCTTTCATCATATTTAGTTGATATAAGTCTGTATGCAGCGTTAGACTATCATCTTGAAATAAATTTGTCATTTCTTCTGCTCCTATCATAACTAGTTCTTTGCGTTATTATTTATACATAATAATAGCACAAAACAAGCCTACCACCTAATAATTGAACATTACTGGTCTGCCTGTTTTGTGCTACGACTATTTTAAATCATCTTTAATCTTGGAAGTAGAAATACCGTCTGTCCGTGGTAAATAAACAACTTCACAATAAGGTTTTAAGAAGTCAAATTCGCCTTCCCAATCATCACCCATCACAAAAATATCAATATCACGATTTTTAACATCTTCTAATTTTTGTTCCCAGTTACTTTCTGGAATCACTTCATCGACATATCTGATTGCCTCTAAAATTAATTTGCGATGTTCAAAGTTATGGTATGCTTCTTTGTGTTTGATTCGATTAAATTCATCGGTTGAAATGGCTACAATAAGGTAATCACCTAAAGCTTTTGCTCGTTCTAATAAACGAATATGCCCCCAGTGAATTAAATCAAATGTGCCATATGTAATTACTTTCTTCATCAGCCCACCTACTTTCTTTAGTAGTATATCAAGAAAACAAAAATTTCTCTACTTGTTAGCAGTACTACTTTTCAAGCTGTTCTTTCAAAAAGGATACAAAACGCTCACTTGAAAATCCATCCGAATATTTATTCCATTTCTCAGCAAATAACCGAACTTTTTCCAAATCAAACGTATTATTTTGTATTACTTCAATTAGCTCAGTCGTTGTAAAAACATGGGGGCCAGGAATGGTTTCTAAAAAGCCATCTGAAAGTCCTCTAGCATTATCATATTCCGTTAAATCATACGTAAAGAAAATCATTGGTTTTTGAAGTAAAGCAAACTCAAACGGAATAGAAGAATAATCAGTAATCAAAATATCCACAACTGGTAGTAACGTTTCAATCGGCGTTTCTTTATCCACATAAATGACAAAATCATCATCTAGTTTCTCTATATCATTACTAATAGAAGGATGTAATTTTAAAATCAATTGATATTCATTTCCTAAGGCTTGTTTCATTTCCGCAATATCTAAATGTAACTTTGCCATTCCCAACTCATTATCCCTAAAAGTCGGCGCATATAGTAATTTTATTCTGTTTGTTAAATGTAAATGCTCGTATGACCACTGATAATTTTCTTGTAACTGCACTTCTTTGAAGAAATAATCAGTCCGTGGAACACCAAGTTTCAACATGTTCGATTCATCTAGTAAAAATGATTTTTGGAAAATTGATGCCATTTCATCAGAACCAACAAGTACTTTTGTAAAACGCTTATATACTTCTTGAAATCTTTTCTTATCCCGATCTGACCTTTTTTGAGCTGCTTTATCTTCCCAGCCAAATTTCTTAAGCGCACCGTTTGCGTGCCAAACTTGGATACAATTTACGCCATTTCGTAATTTCAAGCCAGCTAATTCCACAAAATAATTATCCGTGACAACCACTTTTGCCGTATTGAGGTGAAACATTAATGGAATAAATTGTTGCAGTGTCTTCGGTTTAACTTTTATAAAGTCTAAAGATAGCTTTGATACGTCTACTCTAGGATCATAGAAGACAATTGTCTTCGGGGTAACATTGGCCTGTTTCATTTGCTTAATAATCGCAGTAGGATTTTCTTCAAAACTTATAAGAAAAACAACTTTTTGCTGAACTGGTAAAAGGCTCGCCAAGAATCCAGTTATTTTAACAGCAAGCATATACATATAAATTGCTATTTTTTTCAATATTCCCACCGCCTATTTTTCAGCAAAAACTTTTTTCACTGTTTTCTCTGCTGCGTGCCCGTCTTCCCAAGTACAGAATTGTTCTAAAAAGCTATCTGCAATTTGAGGAGGATTTTCAAGCATGATTTCTATTTCTGCCATTAAAGCGTCATTCGTTTCAACAAGTGGTCCTGGGGCATTTTGTTCAAAGTCAAAGTAAAAGCCTCTAAGTGTATCGCGATATTCAGCCAAATCATACGTGTAGAACAACATTGGTCTTTTTAAATTAGCATAATCAAAAAATACGGAAGAATAATCGGTAATTAATAAATCGCTCACTAAATACAAATCTCTAATATCTTCGTGTTTTGAAGCATCTCGTACAAAATCACCATACTGCGTGAAATCAAAATGTTCGGCTACGAGATAATGCATGCGAACTAACAAAACAACTTCATCGCCAAATTTTTCTTGCATTTTGGCAATATCAATCTTTAAATCAAACTTATATTTTCCGATTTCGTAAAAATCATTATCACGCCAAGTTGGCGCATATAAAATAACTTTCTTATCTTCTGGAATATTTAAGGCCATTTTGATATTAGCGATTTTCAACTCTTTATCCGCACTAAATAAAATATCATTTCGCGGATAGCCAGACTCAATCATTTCCCCAGTGAAACCAAATGCACGTCTGAAAATCGTACTAGAATACGCATTAGGTGAAATTAAATAATCCCACTTCTGCGCCTCTTTCACAAAATCAGCCTTGTATTGTTCGGTTGTTTGGCCAGGCATATGTACTTCATCGATGTCGACACCTAGTTTTTTCAAAGGCGTTCCATGCCACGTTTGTACATAAATAGTTTTTTTCGGTTTTGGTAGCTCAAGCGGCAGTCTACTATTAGAAATCCAATATTTAGCTAAGCCCATTTTAAACAACCAATTAACAGAAAAACGCTTAACATACGGTACCCCGTGCGCTTCAAATAAATCAACATACTTCGGATTTACACTCCACAACAACTCGTATTCTGGATTATGCTCTTCCATATATTCAAAAATAGCACGTGGATTACAACTATATTGCTTCCCAGAAAAGCTTTCAAACATCACTAATTCTTTTCTTCGAGGTAAAAATCCTACTAGCTTAAATAGGAAATAATATATTTTTTGTACAAACTTCATCAGGATACTCCCCCCTGTTTAAACTTTCGCTTTAAAGCTTTATTTCTTTTTAATTTTCCTAACACGCTACTGATGACATTTAAATCTGTCATTGTTATTTTATGATTTTTATCTTGGTAAAACACTTGGACTTTCAATTGATATGGTTTTAACCGTGTCACCACTTTTTCAAGTGTCCCCTCTTCACGAACAACAATATCCCAAATTGTTTGGGCTGTTTTTCGTTTTACTACTTTTGTTTGCGCCGTACCTACAGATGTACTAGCAAAGAATTCTGCGCCCTCTGGTAAAGTTTCCCGCGCCTCTTCTAGTAAGAGCTCCACTGTTACAGCTTTTCCAGGACGGTAATTTTCTTTTACTGTGACAAGCGGAACTTCTTCTAATTCTGCCGTCTTAAACTGTACTGGCCAGCCGTTTCGCAAAATAGAGAGCATCATTTCTTTTACAACAAGCGGTGTATCCAGAGCTACAATCATCTCCGGACCAACTTCTTGTAATATTTTCTGTAGTTCACGCACAAAAATTTCTTGTTCTTGCTCATTTAATACTTCTTTAAAATAAATATTTTCTTTATAAAAAAACAACTTGGCATGATACGCGATTAAATACTGCACATATGGAATCACTTCGCCAAAAACTTCTTTAGAATTTGTTAAATAAGTTTGGTACACCTTTTGTAAAAATGGCGTATATCTTTCCGGTTGCTTCCAAGCTGAACTTACTAAAGAACCTTTTTGCTTTAAATCACGATAGTAATAGTAACCAGCATCGGCAATCAATCCGTAACTTCTATTTTCAAGCAAAAATTTCGTAATTAAAAGCTGATCTTCCGCAAATTTAAGCGTTTCATCAAAGGCAAATTGCTTCAAACTTTCGAAACGAAAAAAAGTACCGCCAATATAAAAATGAATTGCTTGCGGTTCTTTTTCAATCGCTACAACTCGATTTCCATTTGTGAAACGGTCATTTAATTTATGTGGAGAAATTTTTTGTTTTTTTCCAAAATCATCTAAATAATAAAAAGCTGGGACAAGCATATTAACAGCTGATTTTTCTAGGAAGTTCACCATACTAAAAAGCATATTTGGCGATAACAGATCATCTGCATCTAAAAATCCTACAAAGTCAGTGTCTTCTTGTATATTATGTATTCCAATATTTCTCGCCTTAGAAGGGCCACCATTCGGGACATCAAAAACGCGAATATTACTCGGATATTTTTCGGCATAGCTATGAGCAATCGCACTACTACGGTCCGTGCTCCCATCATTAATAAGCAGAACTTCCACATGCTTCAAAAAGCTGTAAGTCTGCTTAATTATACTATCTATCGATAAAGCCAACCTTTTTTCCGCATTGTAAAAAGGAATTATAATCGCAAATTTCATTCTTTTTTCCCTCTCCATATAAAACTGGGAAGTTAAGGTCTCGCATATGAACGCCGAATTTCCTCTCGACTGCCTTGCTTCCTAAATATACTTTAGCAAACAAATTCATAAGCGTATAGCCTAAACTCCCCAATGTTTTATTATATCTTCCACTCCATAACGCTTTTGCCCCATGGACTACGTAAATCAGCTTCAAAGGCTTCAATTACATCTTGAATCGAATGCACCGTATGCACTTCACCAACAAGATTTTGTAAATATTCTACCCCGCGTTTGTTCGTGGATAGAAATTCTACTGTTTTTTCAAAGTCAACTCGGCCGCTACGACTACTTCCGTAAACTGTAAGCCCTTTTTCGAGTACCATACGTGAGTTAAATTCAATCGGATACTCAGAAACTCCTAGTAACGAAATAGTTCCTTCAGGTTTAATTACATCAATAATCTGACTGACTGCATACTGACTACCCATTCCTCCAGCACATTCAAAAGCTTGATCAATGACTAAATCAGCTGGCACATCATCAATCGAATATGCGCCATCTACAAAAGAAAAGAAGTCTAATTTATATGGTGTTTTTCCAAAAATGTAAACTTTACTTTCTGGATACCAATTTTTTAATAATAAGGAAGTGATAAAGCCTAAGTTTCCATCACCCCATACGCCAAAGCTATCACGGTTAGCGTTACTTTTTCCTTCAAAACGTAAAATCGCATGTACAGCAACAGAAATAAGCTCAGAAAATGCCGCTACTTTCATATTGATGTCATCAGGTAACGCAACAACCCGGTCACGACGCATAAAAACATAATCTTGCATTAAACCATCATAACCACTAGAACGGAATTTACTCGAACGTAAATAGTTCTCAGCAATGACTGGATCATTCTCAAATGGTGTGTTCGGAATCATGACAACTTTTGTTCCAGGTTTAAACTCTTTTGTTGCGTCATAAACGACTTCGCCAACGCCTTCATGAATAAGCGCCATTGGAAGTTTTTTAGAAAGCATTTCTTTTCCTCTAGAACCTGTATAGTAGCGTTGGTCTGCCGCACAAATAGATAAATGAGTAGGTCTAACAACGACCACATCACCAGCTAAAGATTCGTCCACATTGGCAACTTCAAACTGTCTCTCTGACACAAGTCTATATACTTGATTAATCATTGGCTATCCGCTCCTGAATAATCGCATTCGCTACTTTCAAATCATATGGAGTTGTAATTTTTATATTGAATATCTCGCCTTTAACAAGCTTCACCTGATCGCCAGCAAGCAAACAAATTTTACATGCGTCTGTTAAAATTTGTTTTTTCTCTGCGCTTAAGTTTTGATAATGATTATATACTTTTTTCATATTGAAACTTTGTGGTGTTTGCCCTTGATACATTTGATCTCTGACAGGAATATCTGTAATAAATTCATGATTACTTGATTCAACGATTGTATCAAGTGCTTCAATAACAGTATCTACAGCGCCTGTTTCAATCGCAGCATCAATGTTTTCTTCAATAATTCGGTGCGTTAAAAATGGGCGCACAGCATCATGTGTTACGATAATATCTTCATCGTTTAGACCAAATGTTTTTTCGACATAACGAATTCCGTTCATAATTGTTTCATTACGGTCTTCTCCGCCTTCAATTACGACAATTCGATCATCAGAAATATATTTTTTAATATTATCTTCAGCATGATTCATCCATTCTTTAGGTGAAGAAATAAGAATTTTATCAAATCGTGTATTTAAAATAAATTTTTCTACTGTATGAACAATGATTGGTTTACCATTTAGAGGTAGAAATTGTTTCGGCATGCTAACGTTACCCATTCGCGTACCTTTTCCTCCAGCTAAAATTTGAGCGTATATCATCCTCTAATCTCCTTTAACTGTTTTTTATATTAACCTGTTATATTATAACACAAAACTTGTCTAACAAACTAGCTTCTATCTAAGCGAATATCTATTTTCAATATCATTTTAACAAAACTTTTGAAATTTATCTCCTTTGCCGATAAAAACTTGTAAATTCAAAGAAGCTTAGCGTATAATTAGGTGAGTCTACTTGAATTATAGATTAGAAGGAGATTATTAAATATGAGAGTAAAAAAAGCTGTAATCCCAGCTGCTGGATTAGGAACACGCTTTCTACCAGCAACTAAAGCAATGCCTAAAGAAATTTTACCTATCGTGGATAAACCAACTATTCAATACATAGTGGAAGAGGCTGTTGCCTCGGGTATAGAGGATATCTTAATCGTAACTGGTAAAGGAAAACGCGCTATCGAAGACCATTTCGATTCCGTGCCTGAACTTGAGAATAATTTGCGTGAAAAAAACAAATTAGAGTTATTACATCTTGTAGAGCAAACAACTAACATTAACTTGCACTTTATCCGTCAAGCAAAACCAAAAGGACTTGGTGATGCCATCCTTCAAGCAAAAGGTTTTGTTGGGAATGAGCCATTTATCGTTATGTTAGGTGATGATATTGTAGAATCCAAAATCCCTTGTTCCAAACAATTGATGAATCAATACGAAAAAACACATAGTTCTGTAATTGGCGTACAAACTGTGCCACATGAGGAAACATATCGTTACGGTATTATTGATCCAATTAATGAATACGATAAGAATTTATACAATGTAAAAGGTTTTGTTGAGAAACCAGATCCTGCCAAAGCACCATCCGATTTAGCAATTCTCGGTCGTTACCTACTAACACCACAAATTTTTGACTTCTTAGAAACCCAAAAACCTGGTGCAGGCGGCGAAATCCAATTAACAGACGCAATCAATAGCCTAAATGAAGTACAACGCGTATTTGCTTATGACTTTGAAGGCGAACGTTTTGACGTTGGCGATAAATTCGGTTTTATTCAAACTACAATGCAATTCGCGCTAAAACATCCAGAAATCAAAGAGGATGTCAAAGCATTAATTGATGATTTATATCAACAAGTGCATAAAAACGATAAAAAATAAAAAAAAGAGAGCTGACATTTTTTCATTTGTCAGCTCTCTTTTTGCATCAACTTAAAAATATAGTTTGTAACACTTAGCAATCGGTTTTAAAGAATTTAAACCAACTGCTTTATAGACAGCGTTTGTCGCGCGTCGATAAAATCTTAAATTATATTGTTTTGTTTGATAATGCATTTTTTCAAAAAGTACCTTTAAGAATTTTAAATACGCATTACTAAACGCTTTATTATTACCCCACTCAGGATATTCTTTCACTGGTACTTGTAGATAGAAATATCCTAAGGAAACAAGTTCACTTACAAGGTGCTTATCATTATCTTCTAGAAAAACAGTAAGGGCCTCAATTGCCTCGGTTGCCTCGGTAAGATTTCCAGACATTAATTGCTTTTGGAAAGTTGGACCTAATTTAGTACGAATCAAATAATTAAACAAGTTCTTATCAAAATCAAGAAGTTCCAGTCTTAAACTTGTGTAGTTATTTTCTAACTTTCGATAAAATTCCCAGCAATCAACCATATCTGTTATTCTATAATTATTTGCAACTTGATTTTTAGCCTCGTTTATTTTTGTTTCTTCTAAAACACTGTGCTTCCAAACCATTTTTGCCTGATGAAAAATATCAATCAAAGTTGTTTCGTTTATCCTCTCCTCAAAATAATTTTTCAAAAAGGATACATTATATAATTGGTATTGTCCCATTTCTTCTAGGAGCATATGAGGATCACGTTCTAAATACGTACTAGTTGGCTTTGGTGTTAATTCAGCTAAGAATTGAAGTGTGTCAGTCATTTCGTAACTATCTTCATTTGGTAATTTACGAAGATGTTGTAAAAATACAGGATTTTGACTAAATAAATGAATATCTGCTCCAACCATGTTTTCGGGGAAGCGAGCAATATAGTCTTGAATTTGTGAAAGGATGTTTTCTTCAGGTTTTGAACAAATAATTAAAAAATCAGCGTTTGACATAGAAATATTATTTTTTATTTGTTCTAAAAGATGAGGACTTCCCCATTTACCACTAGATTCCTTTACAACGAGTTGTTCTATTACTATACTCATATATCCTTCACTTCCTCATTCGCTTTTCCAATATAAGTCTCTACAAAACGTTTCGTTGAATTCCCATCCAAACTACCAACAAATTTCTTTTTAAAGATTTCCAACTCGTCGTAATTATATAGACCACTTTTAACCGCTTCAATAAGCGATGGTGTATCTCTAAACACTTCACCAGGAATGGTCGCTTTATAATCAAAGTAGAAACCACGTTCATCAAGATAATCATCAATGTCATAGGCAAAGAAATAAATCGGTTTGTTCATCAAACTAAATTCGAAAATGACAGAAGAATAATCAGTAATAAGCGCATCACTGAATAACATTAAGTCATTAATATCATTATTTAGCGTTAAATTCAAAATAAACGGATCATCTTCTTCTACATTGAATGAAACGTTTTTAATAACCGGATGGAATTTCAAAATTAAGATATGAGTATCGCCAAGTTCTTTTTTCAACGCTGCAATATCAAGAACTACACTATAATTAAAACGCTCATTCGGTCCACCACGGAAAGTAGGTGCATATAACAATATTTTTTTATCGCGCAATTGCGGATACATTTTCATATATTTTTCTTTTGTATAATTCACATATTCATCATCAAAAAACACATCAGTTCGAGGTACACCAATTGGTTTAATTTGATTAGCTTGTTTTCTAAAAGCTTCCATATATTCTGGAATAATTCCTTCTGAGCTTACAAGCACATCAGTATAAGGGGAATGCGCACGAGTTTCAAATTCTTCTGTATTTGCATCTGTACCTTCCAGCGCACTAAATCCAAATTTCTTAAATGCGCCTGTTGCATGCCATGACTGCACAACATGTGTATTTTTGTTAAATTTCAAACCGTAAATTTTATTGTAATAATCATCTAAAACAATTGTTTTCGTCCGCCCCAGCGTATAATATAGCTGAAACATTTCAAACCAATTCCGATTTTTTCGTAAAAACACATATACTTTTTGAGGCATATTGTTATAAAACATATAATCATAAATTGCTAATAAATTACCTTCCAAAGTGGTGCTACGTTCTGTAGCTAATATCACTTGGTTCTTCTTCCGTGGCATTAATGTAGCAATTCTAAAAATAATCCCTCTACTTATTTTACGAATTAAAATTGGAGCTTTAAACTTGCGTCGAACAATAAATTTAAATGAAATTTTACGAGCATCACGCCAATTATTATTTTCAATTATTTGTAGAGCAGCCTTCATGGGAATTGGGTAAGTTTTTCTAAATGCAATTTTAGCTTCTTCCCCTTGTCGGCTCCATAAATAACCAATTAAATTACGATAGTTTTCTTTATTGTCTTTCGTTATATAACGTACACGCTCAATACTACTAAATAACAAGAAGTATCTAAATGAAGGGATAATATTTAAAAAGTCATCTGATTTTGTTTTCAACCAGTCTAAAGTCATTGTAAAAGCAATTTTTTGGTTCTCACTTTTTTTGCTTTCTATTGCTGCTCGTAACGCTCCCCAAAGCTCCACACTAGAAACTCGTTGATAATATTTTAAAGCAACCTCGTAATCAGTGTTGTTTTTTTTCAGTTCTTCTTCACCATAGTCAAAAATCTGGAAAACAGACTTTAAAATACGGATTGGATCTTTATCTACTGATTGCGTTAATGATTGCGATTCACCATCGCGTAAACGATAATAATAAACTACTTTTTCTACTGTATAAATATCCTTAGCTTGCAATAAAGCATGTAAAACAAATGGTTGATCTTCCCCGTAACGAATATTCTCTGGGAAAAATACGCCATCAATTAGTGAATGGTGATACAATTTCGCACAAGGTCCAATTGAATAAAACAACTCAGGATTTTTTAACAAGGTTTTCATTCCCGGTTTAGCAATATTGTATTGAATATGCATTGGTATAAACCATTCACCCTCCGAATTAAAACGCTTAGTTGCTCCAGTAATTAGTTTTGCCCCTGTAGAAATAGCACCATCATACATTAGTTGTAAGGAATAGTTAGGCAGTATATCATCACTATCAACAAAACAAATATACATACCTATTGCAAGTCGTAAACCATGGTTCCTTGCAGAAGCTGGTCCTCCGTTTGGTTGGGTGTATAATTTAAACCGTGGCTTATCTTTTATATATTCGGTTACAATTTCTATTGTTTTATCTGTTGAACCATCGTCAATTAATAACACTTCATAACTATCAAAAGTTTGCTCATGAATACTTTCGAGAGTTTCAAGTATTACTTCTTCCACATTATAAAGTGGCATAATTATGCTTATTCCTATTTCTCGGCTTTGTTCAATTATTTTATTTGAATCTTTACTCATTTATAGACTCTCCCTAATTCAAAATATATGTCACATGTTAATTAGATGTTCTCCATGTTTATATACATAACCTAATATTGGATAGTATTAACGTCTTCTTTTAAAAACATAATACGTTCCTGCAAAAATAAGCATGATACATAAATCAAACATAATATATGCATATTTTGGCATTAATGGTTTTGAGGTTGTATTTGTAACAAAAAAGCCTATATCTTGGTATTCTTTTTTGTCATCATTAACGTACAAATCGCCATATGGGTAAAGGTCTAAATCATTATCAAAATAGGTTCCTAAAACTAAAGGTTGATTTGGATGGCTATTTTCTACTTCTGAGATTACGATGCGATACCTATTATTTCCTTTAGGATTATCGTTAACGCTCAATTTAAGGTAAGCCTCATTTGGAAAATCTGTACCTTTTTTCTCTTGATTATAAATTATAGTGTCATTAGTTTCATTGATAACTTTTATTCGATATGAACTACTAGCTTCCGGTTTTTTCATCACATATATGTCAATTGAGTTAAAAGGACTATCAGATGTAAATTCTTGTGAAATAGTTTGTTTATTATTAACTGGTAACGCTATATGAGCATAACTTTGCTTAACAATATAATGATTAATATCTTGTTTATCAGTCGCAATCATTTTTCCACCAAACGCAAGAAAAACACTACTTAACAAAAAGATAAGGAAACTCGTAATTAAGAAAGATTTTTTTAACTTATCTTTTAAAACTACTTTTTCTGTAAATAAACTTTCTATAATAAACTTAAATCCATAAATAGAAGACACAATCATTAATGGAGTTACAAATAATATATAACGCTGATTTGCTTCCCAGATTAAATGAAATAACCAGACACCAACTAAGGTGATATTTATAAAGAAAGATATATCAAGTTCTCTTTTTTTATAAAAACGTAACGCACCTAAACATATTAACAGTAAATTAATGATATGGAACATTTGGGCAGCGAACTCTGTAAAAAAGCGCTTATCTCCAAAGAAATAATCAAATGAAGCTGGATAATCTAATGCAGAATTCGTGTACCACGTATAAGCGCGTGTACCATCTGTCCATGTGTTTATCATTTTATTATTGTATAATTTTAAAAGTCCAATTGGCCCATGCTCTTTTATTCGTTCTTTTATTTTCTGTATGTTCGCTTCTTGTTTCTCTTCTTTTGTTTTGTACTGATTTGTAAAAGCGACATCTTCACTATTATAACGACCTGCTGGATCACCAAGTCCCATCATCACCCAGTGCGTTTGTGGGAATTCTATAGCTAAATTTTTCTTAAAGCCATAATGATTGGATAATGGCGTGAAAACAGCATTTAAACTTACAAAGAAAATTGCTAACACCAGCGTATTTAGCAAGACCTTGCGCCAATTTCTTATGAAACATTGATGAATAATCATCGCTGGTAGTAAAATTATGATATTAGGCTTAATATGATACCCTACAGCAAATAATAACCCGATAATAATAAAATACCACCATTTATTATTTTTCGTATATAAATAATAAAATAAAGTAATAAGTGAAGCAAAAGGTAAGACTAGAGTATCTGTATAAAAATACCAAATATAACCTAGTAACGGCACACAAAATAGTATAATGATAAGATAAATATTCGCATATTTGCTACCATTTTCTTTACGAATAATCCAAAACAATACAAAAATAGTAATATTCATACATAAAAATAGAAATACACTTTCAAGTAAGAATACATTGGAAACCCCAAGCATTCCCCCAAAAGCATATAACCAGTATCGAATAATGGTTATAAAGATATTATTTGGATACATCATAAAGTATTCTTGCCCAGTAGCATGTCCTCCATTTGCCAACATTTTTAAAGTCTCGCCTTTAATTACATAAGCATCAGCATATGAATTCATTTGCAGCGAAACTAATAGATATACTTGGACTGCTAATATCAAAATCACTAAAGAGATGGTTAAAAAACCATCTCCTTTTTTATTTAATCTAGTACTAAACTGGAAAATCCCAATAAGAACTAATAACGCAGCAGCGCTAAGAACTATTAAGACAAAAGGATGTTCAAAAGTAAAAGTTTGTGGTTTGAAAATGCTTAGGCAAAGCAAGTAGCCAAATAGGAGGATAAATAAAGCATTAAAAGTGTAAACTAACTTATTCTTCACTTTACTTACACCAAACTCTCGTTGTTTTTATTTTTCTCGCATTTCATTTCAAAGACATTATCTTCAATTGTAAAACGAGGACGTTCTTTTACTTGTCGGAAAATTTTTCCAATATATTCGCCCAAAACGCCCATACCAATTAATTGTACCCCGCCGAGTAACCAAATAGAAACAATTAAAGAGGTCCAACCAGGAACTACGCCCCCGATTATTTTTTGAACAATTGCATAAATACCTAAAACTACACCTACTAAGAAAGTAATAGAACCAATCACTAGCAATAAGCGAATTGGCGCCACACTAAAAGAAGTAATACCATCAACAGCAAATAATAACATTTTCTTTAATGGATATTTCGATTCTCCAGCAAAGCGTTCATTTCTATTATAATAAACTTTGGTAGATTTAAATCCAAGTAATGGTACAATACCTCTAATAAACATATTTTCTTCTTTATAGCGTAAAAATTCTGTTAATGCGCGTTTGCTAAGTAATCTATAGTCCGCATGATTAGGAACCATATTAACACCTAACTTACTCATAATCTTATAAAAAGTTAGAGCAGAATTTCTTTTGAAAAAAGTATCTGTATCACGTTTGTCTCTCACACCATAAACCACATCGAAACCTTCATGATATTTTTCCATAAATTCAATAATTGCATTGACATCGTCTTGTAAATCAGCGTCGATAGATACAACACAGTCTGAATATTCATGTGCAGCTGTTAATCCTGCTAATAAAGCACCTTGATGCCCATAATTACGGCTCAACTTTAGCCCTGATACATGCTCATGTGATTCAGAATATTGTTTTATAAGTTCCCAAGTTCGATCCTTACTTCCATCATCAACAAACATGATTTGACTATTGTTACTAATAGAATCATTCATCACTAATTTTTTTATAATATTCGTTAGTTGTGTTACGCTCTCGCTTAATACCTCTTCTTCATTATAACAAGGCACCACAACGGTTAAAAATGGTTTTTCCACTCTCACTACAACCCCTTACTGATATGCTATTGTATAAAATTCAGTATCTACAGCATATCTTATTTACAGCAGTTTATCAACCATCTGTGCAAAATTTATCAGTGTTTAGCTTCACTTAATAAAAAAAGGCTTTTCATTATCTGCAATTATTCTGAAAACTTTCAACTTTTATCAATTTTGTAGGGAATTTTATTGAAATATGATAAAATAAAAAGTATCATAATTAAATTTTAAGGAGCTAGCGATGAAATTTTATATAAAGGAAATTGAGTTAATAGAATCTAAAACATGGAAGATACATGGTTTTTCAGAAGGAAAAATCAGTAGCATTCAAGCATATTACAACGAAATCCGAGAATATAAACACCCTGAACAAAAGTTAAACATTCCTTTTACTCAAGAAAAAAATTCATTCACTGCAGTTATTTCGATTGACGAACTTGCTGAGTATTCTCTCCCAAATAATGAGACTGCTTGGAAATTTAAAGTGAATGGCGATTATCCATATAATCATTTGATGTCAGATGGACCTATTATTAATCAACCTTTCCAACCATCTAATTCACTTTACCAATATCATTTTGATTTTCCAGAAGGTGTATTAACGCTTATTAGTAGACCAGTGGAACTTTTAGCTTCATTAGAAAGTTTTTCATTAAGCGAAAAATTGATGACAGGTACTATCAAAATTAATTCTTCACTTCCAGATGGACCGTTTAAAGCAAAGCTACTACTAAAACGTAGACCAACACCTAGCTTTTATTTATTCCATGAGCAAGAACAATCATTTGACTTAGGACTGGTTACAGATAAAGTCGTTAGCTTTTCGATTCCTGTTAAAGACTTAGCAACTAGCTTCTTAGTAGATAATACAAATATTTTAGATGCCATGATTGAAATATCGCCTAAAGAAGTAGAGCAAGGATTAACTACATTCCTATCTATTGACGCCGAAAGAAAACCATCCATTCCGAAAGAAGTGGAATTGGCTTCCCCGCACTTTGCTACACTGCGCTCTTATGTCACTGGCTCAAGCAGATTATCCTTCTATTTCAAAAAGAATATTCAAGGATTAGTAAGTGTCAGTCAACTAAAAGAATCAGGTAGCGATATAACTTTACAATTTAAATTAGAAGGAAACTTCCATGAAGGACAAGTTGTAGCAAAACGACTAGATAAAAAAGCAGATGTATTTGAATATCATGTGGAACAAGCTTGGCCACTAAAAAAAGGAATAGGGAAACACTCTGTACGCATTAGTAAAAGTGAATTCTTAGCTGGCCCTAATAACAAAGCATATGCGACATGGGATTTTTTCCTCCGTTCCAAAGATATGCCTGACTTACCTATTCTAGTTCCAAATACAATTGACCTTAGTAATACCAAATTTTTTGATATTGCTAACAAGAAATTCCTAGCAAAACTAACTAAAAATGACTTCAATAATTTGTCATGCTTAACGGCTCCCGCTCCAAAAATTAAAGAAGATGTAACTAAAATTGCTGTTATGGGCACTTGTTTTAGTCGTAATGCTTTTAACTCATCACCTTTTTTCAACCCTGATTATAAAGCATTTTTCGAATGTAGCTTTACGCAGTTTCACTCTTCTATTATCAGTGTAATGACTGAACCAGCTGAGAATTTTAATTTGGACAAGTACAATGATATGAAACCTGGAGAGAAAACAATCGTGGAAGAAGATTGGAAAAAAGACTTTTTCGTTAACCTAAAAGAGTCTAATTCTGATTATTTCCTTATTGATCTTTATCCTGATGTTATTCGTCCAGTCATTTGGTTAAATAACAAAACGGCAATCACTTTATCATATATTATAGAAGATAGTCAATTACTTAATGACCTTCCATATGAAAGAATTCTAGATCATATTGATAACGAAGCATACTTTAATGAGTGGAAAGGTTATGCCGATCAATTTATTGCAAAATTAACAGAAACATTTCCTGCTGATCGAGTGATTTTAAACTTAGGTGGCTTTACAACCTCATATTACGATGAAAATGGAAAAATAGTAGTTTATAAAAATAAAATGGCAATTGAGAAAAACAATTACTTCTGGGATAGAATAAACAACTACTTCTTGTCGAAACTACCTGAAGCAAAAGTTATCGATTTTTCAAAGAAATCATATATTGGTGATTTCAACTACCCATTTGGTCATTCGTTTTCCCATTTTGAATCAGCTTATTACAAAGACTTTTTGAAAGAGCTTATTTATATAACTAAATCGTAAGCGAAAAAAACAGAGTGATTAAAATCACTCTGTTTTTTTATTTAACGTTCAATTATCTAATATTCGTAAATGCTCTTTGGTCAATCCAACCAATTAGTTTACCATCTACGCTCATTTGATAGTAAGTAGCACGTGTTGTCTTCGCTTCTCGAACTAATTGCACGGTTTTATTAGCATATGAAGTAGCTTGTCCTACATTTTTAACACCGATAACTCTATAAGGTGCTGACCATATACCGTTTCCTGTTGGGTTGCTCAATAATGCAGTTTTACTAATTACATTGTTGTATTCTACCATATCATAAACATCAAAAGCTCTTTCATCTAACCAACCTACATTTTTACCATCAATGCTGAATTGGTAATAAATGCCCCGATCTGTTTTAGCACGTCTTGTAATTTTAGCTTGTTTATTGTTATAGTTTGATGCTGACCCAACTGATTTCACACCATAAACTTGATATGGCAATGTCCAAACAGTATGACCACTAACATTTGTTACAACTGCATCACGTACATAAGATTCATCATATTCTATAGTACTATAGGTTTTGAATGCTTTCTTATCTAACCAGCCTACAGTTTTACCATTAGAGCTAAACTCATAATATGTTCCTCTACTTGTTTGAGCTTCGCGAGTGATTTTGACAGTTTTGTCTTTATAATTGCTAGCTGGACCAACCAGTTTTACGCCTACACTCTTATAAGGTGCAGTCCAAACAGCATTTCCCTCGACATTTTCAATAACTGCTTCTAGATTTACAGCTTTGTTAGAAGTTATTTCATCGTACATATCAAAAGCTTTTACATCTAACCAACCAATTACATTCCCACCTGATTTAAATTGGTAGTAAGTTCCTTTTGGTGTTTTCGCCTCACGGACAATTTGAACATCTTTGTTGGCATATTTTTCAGCTTGAGCGACTAATTTTGTACCAGCAGTCCGGTAAGGTTCTGTCCAAATAGCATTACCTTTTACGTTTTTAATAGTTCCGTCTAATGTAACAGCTTTATTGTACTCAGCTTGGTCATAAAGAGTAATCGCATTTTTATCTAACCAACCGATTGCTCTTCCGCCGATACTAATATTGTAATAAGTACCATGTTGAGTTTCAACAACTTCACTAATTTTAACATCTTTATTCGCATATTGAGTAGCCTGCGCTACAGAGGTTGTGCCTTCTAATTTATATGCTTTAGTCCAAATACCATTTCCTGTTGGGTTAGTAATTTGTCCATCAAGGTTAACAGCTTTGCTAGAAATAACAGAATCATATGGATAGATAGTCAAAGCACGTTTATCAATCCAACCAATTGTTTTATTGTTAATACTAAACTGGTAATAAGTTCCTTTTGCGGTTTGCGCTTCACGTAAGAGTTTTATTTCTTGTTGGGCATAAGTAGTTGCATTGGTTACAAATTCTCGTCCATATACATTATATGGTTTAGACCAAATACCATTACCAGGTGCGCTCGTAATCTTAGCGCGTCCAACGTTTACTTTATCATAATTGACGCTATCATATATGGTTAGGGCTTTTCCATCTACCCAACCAATTACTTTGCCGTTATATTTAAATTGATAGTACGTTCCTCTTTTTGTTGTAGCAACAGATACTAAATCAATATCTTTGTTAGCGTATGTGCTAGCTGGACTAACAGATTGTACACCTTTAACTTTATAAGGTAGAGTCCAAACACCATTTCCTGTTGGACTTGTTACAGTCGCTTTACCAGAAGTGGATTTTTGAGTAAGAATTTTGTCGTATAAAACATCATATTTTGCTAAATCATAAGTTTCAATTACTCGGATTAAACTAGCAGCATAAGTTGGAGATGTTGCATATCCAGCTTTTTGTAGCTCATTAGCAGCTACTTTATAGTCTGTTGCATCAACTACTTTTTTGTATAAGTTTTTATTCCAAGAAGTTCCATTCACTAATAAAAGTGTATGATCAGTTACAGATTCGTTCCAACTAGGATATTTACGGAACTCAGCATCAATCTTAATCCACTCACCATTCACATATTCAGAGGTTGACATGATAACTGATTGTCCATTGTACTTTCCTTTAATACCAAATAAATTATATCCTTGTGTAGCAAGTCCACTTTTCCCCCAACCGGATTCTAAAATTGCTTGAGCTAAAGTTATACTAGACAACAGATGATATTTTTCTTGAGATGCCTGGGCAGCAGGTGCTATTTTGTCTATAAACGCTTGTTGTGATGCTGTCGTTGCAGCTTGGGCGTCTTTAACAAAGGAATTTTCTCCAGTTAATGAATTCTGTAATTGTCCACTGACAGTTGTCAAACCGTACATTGGGACAACTAGCATTGGAATCATTACAATTTTCATCCACTTTTTATTTATCATTATTCTCCAACCACTCCTTAATTTGTTTACTGTCCTATATTTTACCAAACTTTAAGCCATCGTAAGTTACAGATACATTACAAAATAAAATAATGTGATTTTAAATATATTTTTGTTAAAATTTTAGACAAATTCAGCTTACTTTTTCATAAAAAAACATCCCTCCACTGGAGAGACGTTTTTTAATTTTAGCGTATCGTTATTTCTTTGTTATCTACATAAGCAACTTGTTCGACTTGGTTAGTTGAGTTTTCGCTAATTAATCCCTTGAAAGATTTGCCTGTTGCTACTAAAGTTCCAAATAAAATGGTTAGTGCAATTAAAGCCGTTAAAAGAAATTTATCAAACAGAGTTAATCGATACTTATTAGCATTTGGATTAGGATAAACCTTTTTCTGTGGAGCTTTTTGATGTTCTTTATGTTCTTTTTGATATTTTTTCTTGTAATCGTTTGGTTGTTTATTAAACCATTTTACAAATTCATCATATTTTTGAGCAACTTCTTTCGCCTCGCCCATTTCACGAATTTCGCCGTGATGCATCCAGATGATTCTGTCACACAAACTTTTAACTTGTCCAAGTGAATGACTGACAAAGACGATAGTTTTTCCACGTGCTTTGAATTCATTTATTTTATTAACACATTTTTCATAAAAAGTTTGATCTCCTACAGATAAAGCTTCATCAATAACCAAAATATCAGGGTTAGTATGCACAGAAATTGCAAAACCTAGACGTGAACGCATACCACTCGAATAGTTTTTAATTGGTTGGTTAATGAAATCGCCAATATCAGCAAATTCAATAATACTAGGCATTAGTTTGTTAATTTGGGAACTTTTCATACCATGCATAAGTAATTTTAAGCGGATATTCTCATAACCTGTCAACGGACCTTTTAGCCCCACCGCAATGGCAATTAAAGAAGTTTCTCCATTAATAACAACTTCTCCTTGTGTTGGCGGGATAACACCTGACATAATACTAGAAATAGTCGACTTACCGGAACCATTAATCCCGATTAAACCAACTGTTTCACCATCATGAATATCAAAAGAAACGTCTCGTAAAGCCCAAAAGGATTGCATTTTTTGACTTTTCGGCATGAACAAGCCTTTAATCTTATCTGATTTATTTTGATAGAGGTCATATTCTTTCGACACATGTTTAAATGCTATTTTAATATTTTTACCCATCTGTCTAACCTCCTATAAATAATCCACGAAGCGTTCGCGGAATTTCATGTGCAGTGTCGCTCCAACAAATAATAGTGTTATTGTAATCAACCAGAAATACATCGTGTAAGACGGAGATTCCCAAAAACCTCTATTCATTAAGAAAGTTTCTCTAAAACCATTGACCACATAGTATATTGGATTTAATTTTAATAAATGAACTAACCATTGTGGCAACATAGTTTCTAAATTCCAAACAATCCCCGTTACATAGAAAAGTACACGCATAACGGATTGCAACATAATATAATAATCTCTAACTAAAACACTAATAGTTGCATTAAATAATGTAACACTAAATAAAAAAGCAATCATTGCTACAAAATAATACAAATATTGGCCCCAATAAATCGTAACAGGAGTTCCATTTAAGGCAAGTAATCCAAGCAAAATTACCATCATCGTAAAGTAGCTAGTTAAATTAGAAACAATCGTTATATTCGGTAAAATACTCATTGGGAAATTCATTTTTGAAACCATACCTATTTTATTATAAATACTATTCGCACCTTGTAAAATAACCGCACTAATAAAGAACCAAGGAATAATCCCAGCCAGCATCCATTCAATATAACTTGCATCGGAACCAGATTTTGCATTCATACCGAATCCAAACACGAAATAATAAATAGCTATTTGGATTAATGGGTTTAAAATCTGCCAAGCTAGCCCTAGATAATGACTTTGATATGTAGCCTTATCTTCATAGCGCGCAATGCGAAATATCATTGGTAAATTTTTAATTTGTTCTTTAATAACTTCCATAACTTGTTTCACAAAAACACTTCTTCCCGAAAAATAATATGGTTTTAAAAACCAGATTCAGCTCACTATTTACTTATAGGCAACTCCTCCACTTAAAACCAAGTACACCTTGTTTGTATTATTTGTCGTCTAAGTTGCCGTATTCTTGCTGTTTATGCATGATCTTCTAAGTGTAAATTGCTTTCTTTATTAGGTGAATCACTTTACTAATAAGCTTTAGCAAAAAATCCACCCTATGTTAAATTACCTTAAAAGTCGTTTTTTGTAAAGCTTCTTCTGTCATTATCAAAGAATTAGTTTTCAAAAACTGCTTGAATATCTGCTGCACCTTCTAATAATCTTGGACCTGGACGACTTAATTTATTCGCATCCATTTCAAAAATCTGTTCATTTTTAACAGCTGGAAGGTCTTTCCATGCAGCACGTTTTAAAATAGTTGCTTTTGCATCTGGATAAACGGATAAAATAATATCCGGTTTTAATTCTACAACTTTTTCTTCATTATATGGAATAAAACCAGTTTCGGTAACGATATTTGTACCACCAGCAAGTTCAAGCATTTCATTCATAAACGTTCCTTTACCTGCTGTATATAAGTCTGGGCTAATTTCAATCCACACTTTTGGAGATGTTTTCAGCTCTTTGGCTTTCTTTTCAACTGCGGCTTTTTGTTTCTCCATCGAGGCAGTTACGTCTTTTGCTTTTTGCTCTTTTCCAGTTAATTTACCAATTGTTTCAATGGAATTTTCGACTTCTTTTAAATTAGTTGCATCTGGCACGACAAAGACATTAATTCCTGCATCTTTGAGTAATTGATAAGCGTCTTTTTCAGTGGCAAGCATAGACTCATGACCAAGTACTAAATCTGGTTTAAGTGCGATAATTTTTTCAGTGTCTACAGTAGTTGAAGTAACTTTTTCGATTTTTTGAGCTTCTTTAGGATAATCATCGTATGCCGAAACACCTTTTACTTTATCTCCCAAATCAAGCGCAAATAAAATTTCAGTGTTACTCGGTATTAATGAAACAATTTTTGTTGGTGCTTCTTTTAAAGTGATTTTTTGCTCTGTTGCATCTTTCACTTCAATTTTCTTTGTTTTTTCTGTTGGCGCTTTTGTTTCAGTATTCCCGCATGCAGTTAAAATCACAAGTAATAATACTACGGCAATTCCTTTAAACCATTTCATATGTAAGTTCTCCTTTTTTAGAAAAAACGGGTGCGAATATAGCGCTATTGATTCGAAAAAACGTCTGTTTACTACGTTTAAAATATCGATATTTAAAGTTTGCTACTTTAAATTAGCGTTATATTCCCACCCGTTAATCGTTTATGTTTTTTTATTTTCTGTTTACTTCAATTAATAGATCACCAGATTCGATAGTGTCGCCGTCAGAAACATAAATGCTACTAACTTCTCCATCGAATGGCGCTTGAATGGTTGTTTCCATTTTCATTGCTTCTGTGATTAATAATGGATCACCTTTTTTCACAGAGTCGCCTTTTTTCACAACAACTTGAATAACGGAACCTGTCATTGTAGCTCCAACATGTTCTGGGTTTGTTGTATCAATTTTACGGCGGGCAATAACTGTTGATTGAACATTCATATCTTGGATGTTGATTTCACGTGGTTGACCATTTAGTTCGAAATAAATGACACGTGTTCCATCCGCAATTGGTTCACCGATAGAATTAAGCTTGATTAGGAGGATTTTTCCTTTTTCAAGTTCTACTTCAATCGTTTCACCTAAGCGCATACCTTTGTAAAATGTTGGTGTATCAAGGACTGTTACATCACCATATTTACTAATCATCTCTTGATAATCTAGGAATACTTTTGGATATAAGATATAGGAAATGACATCTTTTTCAGATGGTTCATAGCCCATTTTCTCTTTTAGTTCAGCTTTGACATCTGCAAAGTTAACTGGCTCCATAAGAGCTCCTGGACGATCTGCAAGTGGCGTGCGTCCTTTGAGTACTAATTTTTGAAGTTTTTCTGGGAAACCGCCATATGGTTGGCCAATTTCGCCCATAAAGAATTCGATAACGGAATCTGGGAAGTCGATAGTATCGCCTTTTTCGTAGACATCTTCTTCTGTAAGTTCGTTTTGAACCATAAATAGTGCCAAGTCCCCAACAACTTTAGAAGATGGTGTAACTTTAACGATGTCTCCAAACATTTGGTTTACAACAGTGTACATTTCTTTTACTTCATCCCAACGATCGCCAAGCCCAACAGCAATTGCTTGTTGTTGAAGGTTGGTATATTGACCACCTGGCATTTCATGGATATATACTTCTGTTTGAGGCGAGTTAAGTGCGTTGTCAAAGTCTTTATAATAATGACGAACATCTTCCCAGTAATGATTAATAATTTGGGAGTTTTGTGCGTCTAGGTTGGTTTGACGATTACCATTAACTAATCCGTAATAAAGACCAGTCATACTTGGTTGGCTTGTCGCTCCACTCATCGCACTTGATGCTACGTCAACAATGTCAACGCCTGCACTGACTGCCGCTGCATACGTATAAATACCGTTACCGCTTGTGTCATGCGTATGAAGGTGGATTGGAACATCTACTGTATCTTTTAATTCACCAATTAAACGGTAAGCCGCTTGTGGTTTTAAAAGCCCAGCCATATCTTTAATTCCTAAAATATGCGTACCTTGAGCAACGAGCTCTTTCGCCATATCTTTATAGTAGTCAATCGTGTATTTCGTTCTTGTGTCATCATCAATGTCTCCTGTATAGCAGATAGTAGCCTCTACGACCTTCCCTGCTTCACGAACAGCATCAATTGACACTTCCATGCCTTTGATCCAGTTTAAGCTATCAAACACCCGGAATACATCGACACCGGATTGCGCTGATTGCTTAACGAATTCGCGAATAACATTGTCTGGATAGTTTTTGTATCCAACAGCATTGGCTCCGCGAAGTAGCATTTGGAACATTACATTTGGAATTTGTTTTCTAAGTGTTTCCAGGCGCACCCAAGGATCTTCATTTAGGAAGCGATAAGCTACATCAAAAGTTGCCCCGCCCCACATTTCAAATGAGAACATATTTGGTAATAAATGAGCCATCGCATCTGCTATTTGGAAAATGTCTTTCGAGCGAACTCGTGTCGCAAGTAAAGATTGGTGCGCATCCCGAAGTGTAGTGTCTGTTAAAAGCACTTCTTCTTGTTTTTTCACCCAGTCTACAACGCCTTCTGGTCCTTTTGCATCCAAAATTTGTTTAGTTCCCGGTGCGATTTGCGAACCATAAGGAATTTTAGGCAAACGTGGCTCTGCATATACAGGTTTGTCACGGTGCTTAATTCCTGGGAAGCCATTTACTGTTACATTACCAATATAGCGCAACGTTTTCGTACCACGGTCGCGAATATGTGGGAATTTAAATAGTTCAGGCGTAGTATCGATAAAGCTTGTATTATAATTACCACTTGCAAAATCCGGATGGCGAACAACATTTAATAAGAAAGGAATGTTTGTTTTCACGCCGCGGATACGGAATTCAATTAAGTTCCGACGCATTTTGCGCGTTGCTTGCTCAAATGTCATGCCCCAAGTACATAATTTTACAAGTAAAGAATCATAAAACGGTGTTACTACTGTTCCTTGGAAACCATTACCAGCATCTAAACGAACACCAAATCCACCTGTAGAACGGTATGTGTCTACTCGACCAGTATCTGGCATAAAGTTATTAAGTGGATCTTCAGTAGTAATACGGCTTTGAATTGCAGAGCCGTGAATATGGATGTCTTCTTGTTTAGGAATAGCCACTAGCTGATCGTGAAGCGCATAACCATCTGCAATGAATAGTTGAGATTGAACAATATCAATCCCTGTAATCATTTCAGTAATTGTATGCTCTACTTGCACACGAGGATTTACTTCAATAAAGTAAAAATTATCGCCTTCAACTAAAAATTCTACTGTTCCCGCATTGATATAATCAACGTTTTTCATTAATTTAACTGCTGCATCACAAATACGGTTACGAAGTTCAGAAGTAATCGCATTACACGGAGCAACTTCCACTACTTTTTGGTGACGGCGTTGAATAGAACAATCACGCTCAAATAAATGAACGATATTACCGTGAGTGTCACCAAGAATTTGTACTTCAATATGTTTTGGATTCATAACACATTTTTCTACGTATACTTCATCGTTTCCGAAAGCGGCTTTTGCTTCAGAAGACGCACGTTCAAAACTTTCTTTCACATGTTCTTTTGATTCTACGACACGCATACCACGACCGCCGCCTCCAAGGGAAGCTTTAATCATTAAAGGATAGCCGTTCTTTTCACCGAATTCTTCTACTTCTTTAATACCAGCTACCGGACCATCACTGCCTGGAATTACTGGAATATCAGCTAATAGAGCTTGTTCTTTTGCTTTAATTTTGTCGCCAAACATATCTAGGTGTTTTGATTTAGGACCAACGAAAATAATGCCTTCTTGCTCACAACGACGAGCAAATTCAATGTTTTCGGACAAGAAACCATATCCCGGATGAATCGCGTCTGCACCAGATTCTTTAGCAATTTCAATGATGTTTTCGATATCTAGATACGCATCAATGGGCTTTTTCCCTGCTCCAACCAGATAGGCTTCATCTGATTTATACCGGTGAAAACTACCAGTATCTTCTTGTGAATAAATAGCCACTGTTTTGATTTTGAGTTCAGTACATGCACGCATAACGCGGATAGCAATTTCTCCACGGTTTGCTACTAATACTTTTTTAATTCGATTCATTTTTTTCCTCCTAACCAACACTGATCTGTTCTATACTTGATACGATGCCTAAATGGACGAAATGATTATGTATACTTTTAAGCTCTCCCTTTTTTAGGCTGTAAAACGGTATATAACTTCAATTATAGTATTAAATGCCATCAGATGTAAATTATTTTCTTTCTAAATATTTAAAACAATATCGAAAACACGAATAAACTGGCTATAAACCGCCAATAACATGCGGTAAAACGAAAAAAGAAAAAGCCAATTAAATGACTTTTTCTTTTGAAATCTATCGTCTTTTTTGCTTTTTGGGAACTTCTTTTTTAGAACCATCTGCACTATACAAACGGTGATATTTATTAAACATCGAAATATTTGCTACAATTCCAAGCATCATGGAAAGAACCATTAATGAAGAACCACCGTAACTGATAAATGGAAGTGTTACCCCAGTTAGCGGGATAAGTCCACTTGCACCGCCTAAATTAATAAATGCTTGAATAGCAATCAAACTTGCAATCCCGTAGCACATTAATGAAGCAAAAGGATCTTTCGCCCTGAGTCCGGTAGAAATCGTTTTAAAAATAATGAAAAACAGCGCTAAAATAATGAACATTACGCCAAACACGCCTAATTCTTCTGCAACTACAGCGATAATAAAATCGGTATGCGCTTCAGGTAAATAGCCTAGCTTCTGAACACTTTCACCGAGACCTTGCCCAGAAACACCACCTGATCCTATTGCATAAAAGGAATTAATTAGTTGATGTCCTTCTTTATCTGCGTATTCAAACGGATTCATAAAAGTCGTAATCCGCGCTACTTTTGTTGGTGATACGATTTCCGTTCTGACTTTATCTGGTAAAGCGAACAAAATTAGTGTAAGGGCGACAATGACCCCGACTCCAATTCCAATTAGTTTCATAATTGTTCGAAGTCTCATCCCAGAAGCAATAATAATACAACAACCAACAAGGAAAATAATAAACGCAGTACCTGTATCCGGTTGAATCGCAATCAAGAAACAAACAAAAGCAAGGAAGAATATTGGTGGCAAAACACCGCGGTTAAAGTCATCAATGTAACTTTGCTTTTTCGCATAAATTGCAGACATATAAATAATGACAGCTAATTTTGCAAATTCCCCGGGTTGAAGTGAACGCGGTCCAACTACTAGCCAACTATTCGCATTATTCACCGTCTTCCCAACTAAGAAAATCAGTAACAAAACGCCAATTGACCCAAATACAATTAACATAAGAACTTTATTGTTTTGATAAAACTTAAAAGGGATAAGCGCAAAAAGAGCAAAGAAAATAAAGCTAATTATGAAGTTTTTTACTTGGCGTGCATAAAAGTAGTCAGCAGGTAAATCTTTACCAATAGCTAAAGACCAGCTTGCGCTATAAATCATTATAATTCCAAATAAACAAAGCACTATAAAAACAGCAATAAATGCATAATCATATGATTTTAAAATTCGTTTTAACATTGGCATCTTCCAATCCCTGAGAAGTTACTATCCCATCTTGTATTCTATTCTTTCTATTATAAAGGAAAAGGCCTTCAAATGAAAAGAAGAATTGCCTCCTTCTTTTGGCTCATTTTTCCTGCCAAACAAAAAAAGATGTCAGAAAGAATCAGACATCTTTTCAATTTAATCATTATTTTTTGCTCATGGAAAGTTCATGTAGCGCGGATAATTCTTTCTCCAGTGTGGAAATTAATTTTTTTCCTTCTTCCGGTTCAATTAGTCCTAGGCGGGTTGCAAAATTAATTTCACGGGATAAGCCATACATCTGTGTATCAAGAACTTCTTCATATGCTGGACATTGCGGTAATGTTAAATTATCCATTTGAACTTTAATCAACTGTAAGATTCGTTTTGCGTCTTGTTTTAAAAGCTCAATTGCCTCTTCTCTGTGATCTATCTTTTTATTTGCCATCACAGAACCCCCTATCATCCGCTATAATAAGCGCTTTATTTTCATCTTAAGAGAACCCTTAAGTAAAATTTAATACTAGATAAGTCTAGTATATCACAAATTAAAAGCCACGCAAGCATGAATAGGCTAAAATTTTTTGAAAAATCCGCTTTTACTCGCCTTTTTCGATAATCGTGCTATAATACTTGTGTGAGGTGAAGATAAATTGAATGCAAAATGTATCTTATGCGAGCGTGTAGACGAACTAGACAATCGTGAATTTAAAACAAAGCAATTACGTAATAAACCAATTAGAATGTATTTATGTCCTGAATGTGAACATCGTGTAGCTATTAATACCATCAGTCGCGTTAATTCTGGTCATTTTAATTTCCATAAACCAGTTGTAATGTCGAATAGTGAGTTAAAGAATTTAATAGAAAGTACGGAGAAATAAAAAAACCGCCCAATTAACTGGGCGGTTTTTTTCTATTTTACTGGAAAGGAAACAACAACGTCGTCGCCAGCTTTTGCTTCTGAAACAGTTGAATCAAATTTATCGGGGTTTGGTACACCGAGTTTCGAGTCAGCTGCTAGGTCATTATACACAGCTTCAGTCATGGTGAAAGTTAATAGACCACGCGCTGTTTTACCGGCTGCGAAGTTATTGGGATCAGATTTACTTCCGATAAGATGGAAATTAGAAGGTACAAAGTTATCTAAACTACCTCCTACAAATTCATTCGCTCCTACAAGGGTAATTTGATCGGCTTTATACATTTTATCTTTTGAAGATGTGTTTTTGATAGAAATATCTAATGTAATAACATAACCATCTTTATTTGCTAAATAACTTTCTGGATTGCTCGCACTTACTGATTTGTTTGCTCCAACAACATGTTCTACTTTGTACTGGTTAACATCAATGGTTAAATTTTGAAAGATTTTTTGGAATGACGGACTGCTTGACAAATAAGTTGTTGTCACTGTTCCACCAAGTACAGAAGCTACATTAGATGTTTTAAATCCACTGGTAGATAGAGAAAATGCTGGTGTTGAGGGAGTGTTTGTATTTGACTCTGTTGAATTACCGCCGCTTTTTGCAGGTGCATTTTTTTCAATATCCGAGCTACCTTTAGTTACTACACCTTTGTCATCTGTTACAGAGTCTTTTACTGTATCTTTTTTCTCAGTATCAACTGTTTTGTTTGTATCTTTTGGTGTAGATGTGGCTTTTTTTGCTGTTGTTTTTTTATCTTCATTATCTTTTGCGGTGTTTCCATTTGCATAAACTCCAATTACAACCCCACCGATAAGAAGTACCACTAATACTGCAAGAATAATTATCCGTTTTTTCATAATACTAACCACCTTTTCTACTTACTTATAATATACCAAATAGCTATTCATATTACAATAGTGTTACAAAGACATTATTTTATTCCCTGTTTTCCTCCTATTAATGCATAAAAAAAGCCAAATAAATTTTTAAAAGATACAAATATCTCTAAAAAAACTATTTGGCTTATTTTTAAATTAATTATTCAGCAGTTTTTGAACGTTTTGCTGCTTTTTCACGTTCGTTTTTGTTTAGAATTTTTTTACGTAAACGGATGGATTCTGGTGTAACTTCACAGTATTCATCTTCGTTTAGGAATTCTAATGATTCTTCTAATGATAAGTGACGAGGTTTTTTGATAACGTTGGTTTGGTCTTTGTTAGCAGAACGAATGTTAGTCATTTGTTTTGCTTTTACAATGTTTACAGCGATATCGCCTTCACGGTTGTTTTCTCCAACGATCATACCTTCGTAAATATCAGTTCCTGGTTCTACAAAAATAGTACCACGATCTTCTACTTGCATTGTTCCGTAAGTAGTAGATTTACCTGTTTCCATGGATACAAGAACACCACGGCTACGTCCACCAACGCGACCTTTTTGGATTGGTTGGTAGCTATCGAATGTATGGTTGATAATACCATAACCACGTGTCATTGAAAGGAAATCAGTTGTATAACCGATTAATCCACGAGCTGGAACCATGAATTGTAAACGAACTTGGCCGTTGCCGTCGTTAATCATGTTTTTCATTTCGCCTTTACGTTGGCTGATAGATTCAATAACTGAACCCATGAATTCTTCTGGAGTATCAATTTGAACGTCTTCTACCGGTTCACATTTCACGCCATCAATTTCACGGATGATTACTTCTGGTTTAGAAACTTGTAACTCATAACCTTCACGACGCATCGTTTCAATTAAGATAGACAAGTGAAGCTCACCACGACCAGATACTACCCATGCGTCTGGAGAAGCTGTTGGTTCAACGCGTAAAGATACATCCGTTTGAAGTTCTGCAAGTAAGCGTTCTTCAATTTTACGGCTTGTTACGTGTTTACCTTCACGGCCAGCAAAAGGACTGTTATTTGTTACAAAAGTCATTTGCAAGGTTGGCTCATCAATACGTAAAAGTGGAAGTGCTTCTTGGTGGTCAAATGGTGTTACTGTTTCACCAACGAAGATGTCTTCCATTCCTGCAAGTGCTACTAAGTCACCCGCTTTTGCTTCTTTAATTTCGTCACGTTTTAGTCCGAAGAAACCGAACATTTTCGTTACACGGAATTGTTTTACTGTGCCGTCTAGTTTAATTAAGGCAACTGTTTGTCCTACGTGCATTGTTCCACGGAAAACGCGGCCAATACCAATACGACCAACATAGTCATTATAATCAAGTAAAGAAACTTGGAATTGTAATGGCTCGTCGCTGTTATCAACTGGAGCTGGAATATGTTCAATAATAGTGTCTAAAAGTGGTTTCATTGTTTCTTTTTGTTCTGCTGGGTCGGATTCAAAGCTTGAAGTTCCGTTAATTGCAGAAGCATAAACAACTGGGAATTCTAATTGGTCGTCGTTCGCACCTAGTTCGATGAATAATTCTAGTACTTCATCAACAACTTCTTCTGGGCGAGCAAAGTCACGGTCAATTTTATTTACTACTACGATTGGAGTTAGGTTTTGTTCTAGTGCTTTTTTTAGTACAAAACGTGTTTGAGGCATAGTACCTTCATACGCGTCCACTACTAAAAGAACACCATCAACCATTTTCATGATACGTTCTACTTCTCCACCGAAATCGGCGTGTCCAGGTGTATCCATGATGTTTACGCGTGTATCTTCATACTTAATTGCTGTATTTTTCGCTAAAATTGTAATACCGCGTTCTCTTTCTAAATCATTGTTGTCCATTGCACGTTCTGCAACTGTTTCATTGTCGCGGAAAGTACCTGATTGGCGTAGTAATTGGTCTACTAGTGTAGTTTTACCATGGTCAACGTGGGCAATAATTGCTACATTACGAATATCATTTCTTAAATTCAATCTTGTTTCCTCCTAAATTAAAAATCCAAACATTTATCGTGAAGATTAGCCAAAAGAAAGAGGAAAATAGATTTATTTTCCTCCGTCGCTATCGTCTCGTTTAAATCAACTTACCTATTATAGCATAGCTGAGCGGATTTAGCACTATTTTTATTTTCTGAAAATGAGTTTTTTTATGTTGAGCGCTTTCTTTAAGGCAGGTAGTTGTCTAATAGGGTTTGATGAATTTTTGGTGCTGCAACGATGGAACTTCCTTTTTCCAGCATATTGATTTTTGAGCCGTCAATTCGGGTGACAATTCCCCCTAATTCTTCCACGATAATTTTTCCAGCAGCAATATCCCACGGAGCTAAATTAGCCGAAAGATATGCCCCTGCTCGCCCGGTTGCAACGTCCATATATTCAAGTGAAGCTGCTCCGTGAAGTCGTAGTCCTCTTGAGGCTTTTACGGCTTCCCACATAGTTGGAAATTTTCTAGTCACACTTAGATTGGCAATTAGTAGTGCATCTTGCAAATCCATGTCTTTATCGATTTTAGGAATTTGTTTGCCATTTACTGTTGCGCCTTTTCCTTTTTCCGCGAAGTATAGTTCATCCCGAGCTACGTCATAAATATAAGCCAAGTGCCCTACTCCATCTTGATAAATTGCAAGTGAAATGGCAAAATCTCGTTGTTGCTCAACAAAATTAAGTGTGCCGTCGATTGGATCAAGAATCCAAACAATTCCATTTAAATCGGTCACATCATCTGACATACCTTCTTCGCCAAATAAGCGATGGTTTGGAAAATGTTCTTTGATTTGTTTGACAAAAAAAGCTTCTGTTTCTTTATCCATGTTTGTCACTAAATCATTTCGGCCAGACTTTATATCAATGTCTAATGTTTCTTTAAAAGATTGTTTGATTTTTGCTGCTGCTTCCATAATCCATAACCTTGCTAAATAATCTATTTTTTCGCTGTCCATGCTAACACCTCTTTTAGACTCGTTTTGTTTATTTTATCACAAAAATGAATTATCTGAATAGAACAAGATTCTTTCACTTAGAACTTAACTTCCGTATAATGAAACTATATGCAAAATTAGGAGGAAAACAGATGACTTTTAAAGGATTTAGTAAGAAAGATTTTAAAACAATGCAAATTCCTGGTCTGGACGCACGTATGGCTGGAATTCAAAATGATATTCAGCCGAAATTTAAAGCAGTTGGGGAAGAATTAACTACTTATTTAAGTGCCAAACTTGGCGATGAAATGTTTTTACATATTGCTCGTCACCAAAGACGTTCGGTTAACCCACCTGAAAGCACATGGCTTGCGATTTGCCACGATAAACGCGGTTATAAAAAGCATCCTCATTTTCAAGTAGGACTTTTTGATAATTATTTATTCATCTGGCTCGCTTTTATTTATGAAAATGAAGAAAGTGCAAAAATCGCCAATCGCTTTTTGAAAGAAAAGAAACTACTTGCTGAATTACCTGATACATTTGCGATTTCGCCAGACCATACGGAAGAGAAAACATACCCGGTGCACGGCGGTCAACTTGACGCAACGCTTAAACGGTTCCGTGATGTAAAAAAAGGTGAATTTTTGGTAGGCAAAATTTATCTGCCTGATGATAACCATTTGTCACCTGGAAAAGACTTCATCAAAGAGGCTGAAATGGTACTTGATGAGCTTATTCCGCTTTATAAGGCTGCTCTTCAATAAAAGATGTACAAATGACTATAATCTAGGTATAATGGTAGAGTTGTGAATTACTATGGTTTGAAGGAGTTGAGGAACGTGAAAAAGGAGCAGCAAACAGCAAGTGACCCTGGTCCACATCGAAGTATTCATACAGGTGATTTTTCACGGGAACGATACTCTAACCGCGTGAAATTTACCTGTTAAAAAAGGAGGTAAAAAGCATGCATCAAATTTTCAAATCAGATGAAAACGGCAAATTAATTGAATTAGAAGAAGTAACACGCAACTGTTGGATTAATATAGTTGCCCCTACTTCAGAAGAAATTAATAAAATTGCTGATAACTATGAAATCCCTTTGGAGTTCTTAGAAGATCCACTAGATAAAGATGAAAGTGCCCGTATTGAACGCGATGATGATTCAGATTCCGTTTTAATCGTCTGTGACTTTCCAGTAGTTGATGAAGATGATATTCATTATGCTTCATTTGAAACGATTCCGATGGGGATTATTATTACAAAGGACTACTTTATTACGATTTGTACGATTGATTCTTCTATTGTACAATCATTTATTAGAAACCGTATTAAAGGCTTTTATACGCACATGAAAACACGATTTGCCTTACAAATTCTATATATGATTTCAACTACGTTCCTGCGTCACTTAAAACGCTTGAATCGCCAAACAGATGAAATCGAAAAAGAACTACATGAATCTATGAAAAATAAACAACTTTATGATTTAATGGGAATTGAAAAAAGTTTAGTTTACTTTGTAACAGCCCTTAAATCGAATAAAGTCGTACTCGATAAAATGATGCGTCAAAATATCGTTAAAATGTACGAGGAAGATCAAGACTTACTAGAAGATGTTATTATTGAGAATCGTCAGGGTATCGAAATGGCGGAAGTTCATTCGAATATTTTAAGTGGGATGATGGATGCTTATGCTTCAATTATCTCCAACAATATGAATATCGTGATGAAATTCCTCACTTCTTTTACTATCATTTTGACGATTCCAACGATGGTTTTTAGTTTTTATGGAATGAACGTGAAATTACCGTTTATGGAAACACCTTTAGCTTGGATATTAACGCTTGGTTTTGCTTTTGGGATTGCCGGAGCGCTTGCGATTGTATTCTGGCGGAGGAAATTCTTTTAAAATAAAAAACGAATGTATTGCCTATCAATTTAGGCAATACATTCGTTTTTTTATTTAGCTAATTCGCCGTCAAGTAAGTCGCGTAACTCTTCAGGGCTAATGTGCTCATCAAAAATATGTTCACCAACAATTACAGTCGGTACAAAAACAACATTTGCCGCGTTTGCTTCAGCGATTATTTTTTCAGATGCAGCTTTGTTGTCTTGCTCTGTTAGGCCTAGCGTAGACTCCATATAATCAGCTACTTCTGAAAGACTTAGGCTACCCCATTCATCTTGGGTGCTATAGATTTTATTGATGGTTTCACGCGTTTCTTCTGGTTTAGAATAATCTAAGTAACGATGCGCTACATTTCCGCGTTGTAAAGATTCTTTTTCTTTATCAAATGGTTTAATGATTAATTCGATTTTTCCTGCTTGAATATATTCAGTTAAGACGTCTTTAGATTTTTCATTCCACTCACGACAAAATGGGCAACGTAGGTTAATGAATGTCATTACTTTAACTGGAGCTCCCTTTTCACCTACGTGTATTCCTGTTTCTGGTGTTACTACTTCTGCTTTAATTTGACTAATATCCATGAAAAAAATTCCTCCTCTTAATTATGGTTGCATTTTTATTTTGCTTGTTGTTGCGTTTTTTACGAGTTGCATGACTTTATAGGCCGAATAACCACTTGCTTTTTCAAAGTCTATGCCAATCCGTTTTTCTTCTCCTTTTGCAGGTACTACTTGTTTAAATGCTCGGTATTTTTCTTTGAGTTCAAGTGTATCAATACCTTTTTCATATGCTCGTTCGATAGCTTCTAAAAATTGTACAACAATCGTCATTTCTTCGGTTGTCCAGTCTGGATTTAGTGGATAACTATATTCCATTAACTAATTCCTCCCTTATTATGCAGTAACCCCAATTTCTCGGTAGTTTTTGTTGTAATTCGCTTTAATTCTTTTTGTTCGTCATCGGATAGATTTAACTCCAGTAATTCTCTGACTCCCTCAGCGCCTACAACAGCTGGTACGCTAACGAAAACTGGACTTTCTAAGCCATATGCTTCCTTCACTTCTACGCCTACTGTAAGCACCCTTGCTTCATCTCGTAAAATGACTTCTGTTAATTCAGCGAGCACAGTTACAGTACTAAAGCGGAAACTACAGCTATCTTTAGTTTCAACAGGAAAATCAGGAATTTTTGTAATCATGTTTGTTAAATTTTGTAAATCATCCGATGTGATTCTTTTTTGTTCTTCGGCTAAATAACTTAAAATCGGTTTGCCACCAAGGAAGGCTCGACTCCAAACGGGAATGACATCCTGAGTACTCTCTCCAATAATATAGCCATGCACGTTTTTAGGACTGATTTTAAATAACTTAGCAATTTCTACTTGAAAATAAGAAGTTGCTAGCATGGTGCCAAGTGTAATAATTTGATTTGCCGGTAAGCCAGAAAAACGTTTAATTAATGAGGCAACAATATTGCTTTCGGCAGTCGCCACTAACACTATTCCTTGAAAACCAGTCGCCATCATCTTCTTCACTTTTTCTTTGATTAATGCTAAATTATCTTCATTTGAGAAAGACTCATTTGACATTTCTTCTTGAAAAAAAAGGACGAGATCCGCACTTCGACATTCATTAAAGGTTCCTGTGTTAACCGTTGCTGAAGAATGATAGTAGCTCGCATATTCAAAGTCTTGCACACTTGTTTTAGCTTGTTCGTCTATTAAGTAAATCTCGGCGGGTAGTTTTTTTAAAAGAATTGTATGAATGTAGAGATTTTGTAGATTACTTCTGCCGATAACGACAATCTTTTTCTTCTTAGATGGCATATGGGTCTCCTCCTCATCAAGTCTCTTATTGTTATTTTAGCATGCTTCTACGGCAAAAATAAAATAACTTGACCGCATAAATAAAAAGCAATGCTCATTCGCTTTGCTTTTTACAAAATAATCTTATTTTAAGCCATTTCACGTCGTTTTACTTTTAAATAATGCGTTGCAAAACAGAAGAAGATTGGTAATACATAGCTAACGATAATAAGAATAATTACTTCTAAGATTCCTTTACCGATGTAGCCACCAGTCATTTTTACAAAGCCCGTAATTGGGGTTTCGAGAATTTGAATAACGGAACGCCATCCACCTGTATCATGCATGTGATGAATAAATCCTACAATAAAGGCCACAATCGTTAATAAAAAACAAATTCCTGCTACTACATACGCAAACCAAAATAGAGCTTTCTTCCAAGTTGCTGTTTGTTTCTCCATTTTTTCACCTGATTCAATTAGATTTGACTTGTTACGTTCACTTGTTACATTATACTCCTTTTTTTCTAAAACGGATACTTTAAATATTTCAAAAAATGAACTAAAAGAGTTTTTGTGAAATTACGAACTTATTTATATAGATAAAAAGCGGAAATACCCATAAAGGATACTTCCGCTTTAAGTTGATTACATGTGAATTGGACGACCTAAAGCAAGTTCAGCTGCTTCCATTGTAAGCTCTCCAAGGGATGGATGAGCGTGGATAGTAAGCGCGATGTCTTCAGCTGTAATACCTGATTCGATTGCTAAGCCGATTTCTGAAATAATATCAGAAGCGTTCATTCCGGCAACTTGTGCACCGATAACTAGGCCATCTTCTTTACGAGTAACTAGACGAACAAATCCTTCAGGTGCATCTAAAGAAAGCGCACGACCGTTACCGCCGAATGGGAATTTAGCAGCTTTTACATCAAAGCCTTTTTCTTTTGCTTCTTTTTCTGTTAAACCAACTGTTGCAAGTTCTGGGTCACTGAAAACAACAGCTGGAAGTGCTGTATAATCGTTTTCTGCTTTTTCGCCAGCAATTGCTTCAGCAGCGATTTTTGCTTCATAGCTAGCTTTGTGAGCTAGAGGAACACCAGGAACGATGTCACCAATTGCGAAAATGTTAGAAACGTTAGAGCGACCTTGTTTGTCAACTTCTACTAAACCGCGTTCTGTTACTTTAACGCCAGCTTGTTCTAAACCGATTTCGTCTGTATTTGGACGACGACCTACTGTTACTAAAACATAATCAGCTTCGATAGTTTTTGTTTCACCGTTAGCTTCATAAGTTACTTTAACGCCGTTTTCAGTTTCTTCAGCAGATTTTGCAAGTGCTTTAGTAACCATTTCAACGTTTTTGCTTTTCAGATTACGTTTAACTAGGGAAACCATGTCTTTTTCGTATGTTGGTAAGATTTCTGGACCGCCTTCAAGGATAGTTAGTTCTGTACCAAGGTTAGCGAATGCTCCACCTAGTTCTGTTCCGATATATCCGCCGCCAATTACGACTAATTTTTTCGGAACTTCAGTTAATGCAAGTGCACCAGTCGAGCTTAATACACGTTTACCATATTTGAAACCTGGGATTTCGATTGGACGAGATCCTGTTGCAATGATAACGTTATTGAATGTATAAGTTTGAGCGGAGTCAGGGTGGATCACACGCAGGGAATGATCATCCACGAAGAACGCTTCTCCTTCTAACATTTCAACTTTATTTTTCTTAAGAAGGCCTTTAACACCTGATGTAAGCTTGTTAACTACGCCGCCTTTCCATTCTTGTGCTTTTGTGAAATCTAAGTTCACGTTGTCCGCTGTAATACCCATGTTATCAGAGTGTCCAGCTTCTTTAAAACGGTGACCGATTGTGATAAGTGCTTTAGAAGGAATACATCCAACGTTTAAGCACACACCACCGTAATATTCTTTTTCAATAATGGTAACTTTTTGTCCGAGTTGTGCAGCTCGGATTGCGGCTACATACCCACCTGGGCCTGCACCGATGACTATGGTGTCTCTTTCTTCTGGAAAATCGCCTACTACCATTTTGTTACACCTCCATTAGTAATAATTCTGGGTCGTTTAATAAACGTTTAATATTGTTCATTGCTTTTTGAGCAGTCGCGCCGTCAATTACACGGTGGTCAAAGCTCAAGGAAAGCGCTAGTACTGGTGCTGCTACAATTTCGCCATCTTTTACGATAGGTTTTTGAGCAATACGACCAACACCTAGGATAGCAACTTCTGGGTAATTAATTACTGGAGTGAACCATTGTCCGCCGGCAGAACCGATATTAGAAATAGTTGCGGAACCGTGGCGCATTTCGTCAGCTGTTAATTTACCATCACGTGCTTTTCCAGCTAGTTCGTTGATTTCATCAGAAATTTGGAATACGGATTTTTTATCAGCATTTTTAATTACTGGCACGTATAAACCGTGATCTGTATCTGCTGCGATACCAACGTTGAAGTAATGTTTGTAAACAAGTTCTTCTGTCGCATCATCTAAAGTTGTGTTAAGCACTGGGAAGTCACGAAGCGTTGCAACAAGAGCTTTCACCATATAAGGTAAGAAAGTAAGTTTGATACCTTTTTCGGCAGCTACTTCTTTGAAACGTTTGCGGTGAGCCATAAGTGCAGTTACTTCGATTTCGTCCATTAAAGTAACGTGTGGAGCTGTATGTTTTGAGTTTACCATTGCTTTTGCAATCGCACGACGAGTTGGTGTTAATTTTTCGCGTGTTTCTGGGTAAGCATCGGAGCTTGCAACTGGTTGTTTTGCAGCTGCTTTTTCTGCTTTTGGTGCTGCTGCTTTTTCTTCTGTTTGAGCAGTAGTTGTTGCTGCAGCTGGTTGTTCGCCGTTTAGGAAAGCATCGATATCAGCTTTAACTACGCGGTTATTTTTTCCAGAGCCTGCTACTTCAGCGATATTAACGCCTTTTTCACGAGCATATTTACGTACAGAAGGCATTGCAATTACAAGGCCATTAGGATCTTTTTTAGATGATGGAGTTCCGTTTCCACCTGTAGCTGGAGCGGAAGTTGCATCGTTGTTTGTAAGTTCAGCTTCTTCTGCTGGAGATTCTGGAGTAGATTCATGGCTAGCTTCTCCTTCAAAATCACCTTCAAATGTTACTAATACTTGACCAACTGTTGCTACTGTTCCTTCGCTAACTAAAATATCTTTAACAGTTCCATCTACTGGAGAAGTAATTTCTTCGACAGATTTGTCGTTTTGTACTTCAAAAATGGACTGATCTTCTTCTACTTTATCGCCCGGTTGAATAAACCATTTAACAATTTCGCCTTCATGAATTCCTTCACCAATATCTGGTAATTTGAATTCAAAAATTCCTTTTCCGCTAGCTTGTGCGGGTGCTGGAGTTGATTCTGTGGATTCTGCTTTTGGTGCTGCGCTTTCTTCTTCGGCGTCGTCTTCGTGACCTTCTACGCCATCAAATGTTACTAGTACTTGTCCAACTGTAGCAACTGTACCTTCAGCAACTTTGATTTCTTTAATTGTTCCTGAAACTGGAGAAGTGATTTCTTCCACTGATTTGTCGTTTTGTACTTCAAATAGGGATTCATCTTCTTCAATCTTATCGCCTGGTTGTACAAACCATTTAACGATTTCACCTTCATGGATACCTTCACCGATATCCGGTAATTTAAATGAATATGCCATTTTATTAAGCCTCCTGTAATTTCTAAGGTTCAGATAAACTGAACCTTAGTATAAAAATATTTCTTTCCCCTTCTAAAACTCCCCATAAGTTTTAAAACGGTCATTATGAATTAAAATGCAATAACTTCTTTTACTCGTTCAATGATATCGTTATGATTTGGTAACCAAACTGTTTCTGCTTGAGAGAACGGGAATACGCTATCTGGAGCAGCAACACGCATAACTGGTGCTTCTAGAGAAAGGATTGCATGGTCGTTAATTTCTGCAACGATATTAGCTGCAATACCTGCTTGTTTTTGTGCTTCTTGAACTACTACAGCACGGTTTGTTTTCTTAACGGAAGCAATGATTGTTTCCACATCAATTGGGCTAATTGTACGTAAATCGATAACTTCTACAGATACGCCATCTTTTTCAAGAGCTTCTGCTGCTTTCATTGATTCTTGTACCATAGCACCGTAAGTGATGATAGAAACATCAGTACCTTCACGACGAACAGCTGCTTTACCAATTTCTACTGTGTATTCGCCTTCTGGAACTTCTTCACGGAAAGAACGATATAATTTCATATGCTCTAAGAAAATAACAGGATCGTTATCACGAATTGCAGAGATTAAAAGACCTTTTGCATCGTATGGAGTGGAAGGAATTACCACTTTTAAACCAGGAGATTGAGCCATTAATCCTTCTAAGTTATCAGCGTGCATTTCTGGTGTATGAACTCCACCACCAAAAGGTGCGCGAATTGTAATTGGAGCAGTACGAGTTCCGCCAGTACGGTAACGCATACGAGCCATTTGACCAGCAACGGAATCCATTACTTCAAATACGAAACCGAAGAATTGAATTTCTGGAACTGGACGGAAACCTTCAAGTGCAAGACCGATAGCAAGACCACCGATACCAGATTCTGCTAGAGGAGTATCGAATACACGATCTTCGCCAAATTTTTCTTGTAATCCTTCTGTTGCACGGAATACGCCGCCGTTTTTACCAACGTCTTCCCCAAAAACTAATACGTTTTCGTCTTTTTCAAGTTCTACTGCAAGCGCATCTGTAATCGCTTGAATCATTGTTTTTTGCGCCATGATTATTTCGACTCCTTCGCTTCATAGATTGCCAGTTGCTCTTTGATAGGAGCAGTTGGTGTTTCGTACATATTTTTAAGAAGATCAGTTACAGTTTGTTTTGGTGTAGCGTCTGCTTCTTTAATTGCTACTTTGATTTCTTCTTTCGCTTGATCGATAACAGCATTTTCTTTTTCTTCGTTCCAAAGGCCTTTACCTTCTAAGAAAGTACGGAAGCGAACGATTGGATCTTTAAGTTCCCATTCTCCGTCAAGTTCTTTTGTACGGTAACGAGTTGGATCATCACCAGAAAGTGTATGTGGACCATAACGGTAAGTCATCGTTTCGATTAATGTTGGGCCTTCACCAGCAACTGCACGTTCACGAGCGAATTTAGTTACAGCATATACTGCAAGTGGATCCATTCCGTCTACTTGTACGCCTGGGATTCCGGCTGCAACTGCTTTTTGAGCTAATGTTTCAGCAGCTGATTGTTTTTCACGAGGTGTAGAAATCGCGAATTTGTTATTTTGTACTACGAAGATTGCTGGAGCATGGTAAGCACCCGCAAAGTTCATTCCTTCATAGAAGTCACCTTGGGAAGAACCGCCATCACCAGTATAAGTGATTACAACAGCGTCTTTTTTACGTTTTTTAAGACCTAGAGCAACACCGGCAGCTTGCACGATTTGTGCACCGATGATGATTTGTGGTGATAATACATTTAAATCTTCAGGGAATTGGTTACCTACAAAGTGTCCACGAGAGAACAAGAACGCTTTTGTAAGTGGAAGTCCGTGCCAGATAAGTTGTGGTACATCACGGTAACCTGGAAGAATATAGTCATGTTTTTCAAGTGCATAGTGACTTGCAAGTTGGGAAGCTTCTTGACCAGCAGTTGGAGCATAGAAACCTAGACGTCCTTGACGGTTAAGTGAAATAGAACGTTGGTCAAGTACACGAGTCCAAACCATACGAGTCATTAATTCTACTAATTGATCATCAGTTAAATCCGGCATTAAATCTGGATTTACGATTTCTCCTTTTTCATTCAGAATTTGAACTAATTCAAATTGTTTATGAACAGCCTCAAATTGTTTCTTTACGTCGATAATAGCCTTCTTTGTTTTAGAAGCCATTTCGTATCCACCCTTTCGTCATTCACATTGTACAGTTTCAAATTCTTCATTAGTTAGGTATGCGTTTCATGTAACGCTCGTCCGGTCATTTACCCATCTAAATGGATTCTTTTAAAACTGCCATCCTGATTGTGTATTAATTATAATAGCGTAGTAAAAAGAAAAGTTATTCTATAGAAAGAAGCAGATTCCGGAAGCTTTTTTCTAAATTCCTATCAACTAATTACGCAGCCTCTCCAGTTATTACCACAAAATCCTCATTGAAAACATGGGTTTTAAGAGAGTTTGTGAAAAAACATTCATCCCTTCACAATGTTTCATAAAAAAACAGGAACTTTCCTTTTATTTAAAATGTTAATTCTGTTTTACTCAAAAACAAGAATTTTATTAATACACTAATCTTCTCTCTTAATTTACACTACCAAGATTATGAAGTCAATAAGTTAATCTCTAATTATTTTATCGCTTACAATGGCATTATAACTTAAATCATTCGCTTTCCAGTTCTGTATTAAAAAAAGATAAAACAGATGCAAACTGTTATATAATATTGCAACTCTCGCATTATCACACCTATTCCGACGTTTTATTTATAAAATATTGTTAGTTTGTGAATTCACAAACTTATAAAATTTTTCACCGTTTCATTTATACGAACAATATATCTATTTTATTTATAAATGTTCGTTATTTAAACTTTGCTATTTTTAACAAATATGCCTTTAGTCCTATGAAAACACGGTTTTTTCTTGGAAAGTAATATTTCATTCCTTTTTTTTCGTTCTTTTGTTAAAATAAGGATATGTTATTAAAGAACAGGAGAGAATCAAATCATGCTTACAATGGACGATATTGTACGAGAAGGTCATCCAGCGCTTCGAGAAGTTGCAACAGAAGTGACTTTCCCGCTTTCAGATGAAGAAAAAAAATTAGGGCACGATATGCTCGAGTTTCTAATTAATAGTCAGGATGAAGAGTTAGCAGAAAAATACGGTTTGCGTGGTGGTGTTGGAATTGCGGCTCCACAACTAGCTGTAACAAAACGTTTCCTAGCTATCCATGTACACGATGAAAAAGATCGTCTTTATAGTTATGTGCTTTATAATCCAAAAATTCGTAGCCATTCTGTACAACAAGCTTGTCTTTCTGGTGGAGAAGGTTGCCTTTCCGTTGACCGTGAAGTTCCTGGTTATGTTGTACGTAGTGAACGAGTGACAATTGATGCCTTTGATGAAAATGGTACGCCACTTAAGCTCCGTTTTAAAGGCTATCCAGCAATTGTTGTGCAACATGAAATTGATCATTTGAATGGCGTTATGTTTTATGACCATATTAATAAAGAAAATCCATCTTACTTGCCACCTGATGTGGATGTATTTGGATGAAATGAATAAAACCCCGCAGGAATCTATATCCTGTGGGGTTTTTATTTTATAAATGTCCGCCAACTTTTTCTATTTTTATATCTAACTTGCGAAATTTACGTTCATAAGCATCGCCTGAAAAAAGAACTAAGTCTAGTTCATCATGTACGAAATTACCAGCTGTATCAATTAAAGTTTCCTCCATTAAACGTGTGTCAATTTTAGCAAAAACAGTATGATAGTCAGCATCTCTAATCGTTTGACCTACCGTACATTCAAAAATAATCGGGCATGAATCTATGTATAGTGCTCCGCTTTCACTTTTGGTTAGCTCAATCTGGTATTCTTTTACTTTATCGATACGCTTTCCGGATGAAAAGCCACCTTGTTCAATTAAATCGAACTGTTTAGTGGTCGGAAAATTCACGGCGAATTTCTCTCCCGGTTTTAAATAGTTACTCGCGTTACTTTCGGCAGATATACCAATGACTAAAGTATCTCCAAGTGTATACGATGAGGACCCCGTTGACATTTGTGCTTCTCCTAGTTCATTTAAGTAAGTTAATAGAAAAACTGGATAAGCAGGGTAAAATTTGGTTGTGTCTAGTTTCTTTTTCATAGTTAGCACCTCTAGGTTTTAATTTTCTTTCTATTATAAAGTTCGTGAAGTGGAATTACAAGAATAAATCGGAACCTCGTAGATAGCTTCTTACAGTGATTTTCTGGTAAAATAAATAGGAAAGAAGGTGGAAAACTTGGAACGTTATGATAGACAAATGCGAGTCGCAAATATAGGTAAAATCGGTCAAGAGAAATTGCTTTCGAAAACGATTCTGATTGTTGGTGTTGGGGCAATTGGTTCCTACGCGGCGGAAATTTGTGCGCGCATGGGTTTTGGGAAATTGATTTTAATTGACCGCGATTATGTAGAATTAAGTAATTTACAACGACAATCACTTTATACAGAACTAGATGCGCTCGAGAAACAAGCAAAAGCGTATGCGGCACAGAAAGCACTATTGTTAATTAACAGCGAGATTGAAGTGGAATATATTGTTGACGATGCGAATATGACAAGTTTAACCCCTTTTGCTAAGAAAATTGATTACATACTTGATTGTACGGATAATTTTATGACTCGCGATTTTTTAAACCAATTTTGTTTTATCCATCAAATTCCTTGGATTTTTACTTCTTGTGCGGGAAATTATGCTAATCTTATGCCGATTATCCCTCCTGACTCTGCTTGTTTACACTGTTTGCTTGGTGATATTCCCCAAACAAATGCTGCAAGTTGTGATATTGTTGGAGTTGACGGCGCGCTCATTCCGATAGTCGCGGGAATGCAAGTTTCGTTACTTACACAAATGATTTTAAACCCTGATTTCACCGCAAATACATACTATCAAATAGATAATTGGCAGTTGAATTTCCAATCTCTAGTTGTCAAAAAACGCCCTCATTGCACAGGCTGCTCACCTGAAAAAGTACATTCGGAAGTACCCTTTTCTAAGCAAACTATCGCACTTTGTGGACGAGATACCGTACAGTTTCACCTTCAAAATAAAAGTAACTACCGCGAAATAAAACAACGATTAGCGGAACAAAAAATGCTTTATACGGAAAATCCAGCTTTACTAAGTTTTAATTATGAAAAATATCAATTTGTTATTTTTAAAAATGGTCGTGTTTTACTGCATGGAACTGAAAATTTAGCGGAAGCAAAGAAAATATACCAACTATTTTTTAATTAAGGGAGGAAGTTATGGAGCAAAAAACGTTTATTAAGGTAACTTGTAGTATTTTGACGATTAGTGATACAAGGAATTTAGAAACCGATACGAGCGGCAAACTGATTCAATCTTTGTTAGAGGCTGCGGGACACCAAGTGATTACACGAGTTATTGTTCCTGACGACGCCCCTCGTATAAAACAGGAAATGGACAAATTAGCAGCTAACGGTTCCTTTTGTTTAATTACAAATGGCGGTACGGGAATTGCTAAGCGCGATGTTACTTATGAAGCTTTATTCGCAACTATTCAGCAAGAAATTCCTGGTTTTGGAGAAATTTTTCGAATGCTTAGTTACGAGGAAGTTGGTAGTCGCGCGATGGTGTCTCGTGCTTTTGCAGGTTTTTCGGAGAGCGGTTTGCTGATTTTTGCCTTACCGGGGTCAAGTAATGCTTCGAGACTCGCTACGGAAAAATTAATTATACCTGAATTACCGCATTTAATAGCGGAACGACAAAAATAAAACCATCCGGCCCGCGGGCCGGATGGTTTTATTTATCCACCAATTTGGCTCATACGTCGCCAAGTTGGTTTATTAGATTGAACTTCATCTTGTAATTTCAATGCCATTTCATGATTTTCTGGTTTATTATCAATTGCTTTTTGGACAAGTTGCATTAATTTTACTGGTTCATGTATAAATGGACGAATATTCATTTCCTCATCCCAGTATAAACATGCTTTAATATAGCCATCAGCTGTTAGTCGCAATCGGTTACAGCTATCACAAAAATGCGCGCTAACTGGGTGTATTACGCCAAATGTCCCTTTCGCTCCTTTAATCCGGAAGTTTTCAGAAGGACCATTTCCGCGAATCGAATCAACTGGCTCATATTCGAAACTAGCATCATCACACGCTTTAAAAATAGTATCTAGTGGTAAGTACTTTTCTTTCCAACTCGTACCCGCATGACCAATCGGCATATATTCAATAAAGCGAATATTAATGTCTTTATCTTTTGTAAATCGAAGGAAATCCGTTATTTCGTCGTCGTTTTGCCCTTTGATTAAAACAACATTTAGTTTAATTGGGAATAGCCCAACTTCTTCTGCTTTTTGAATACCATCGAGTACTTTTTGCAAACGGCCACCGCGTGTAATTGCTTGAAAACGATCTGCATGCAAGGAATCCAAACTAATATTAACACGGGTTAATCCTGCTTCTTTCAAGGCCTCCGCTTTTTTCGCCAAATACATCGCATTCGTTGTAATCGAAATATCTTCTATCTCAGGAATTGCTCCAAGCCCGCGAACAATTTCCACAATATCGGTTCTAAGTAATGGTTCTCCACCCGTGATGCGAACTTTTTTGATGCCAAATTTCACCATTAACTCCATAAAACTGACAATTTCATCTTTGGATAGTACTTTTTCATGAGGCAAAAATGTCAGGCCTTCTTCGGGCATACAATACACACACCTTAAATTGCATCGATCTGTTACTGAAATCCTAATGTAATCGTGTACCCGCCCAAATTTATCCTTTAATAATTGCATAAAACAAAACTCCTATCCTACAAAATAGTTACGCTTCTGCTTTAAATGTCCCGCTTTTTCCACCTGTTTTTTCGACTAAATATGTTTTCTCTATTCGCATCCCTTTATCCATTGCTTTACACATATCATAAATTGTTAATGCCGCAACGGTAACAGCTGTCAGTGCTTCCATCTCTACCCCTGTTTTTCCAACAGTCACTACTTCTGATGTGATTGTTAATGCCGTCTTGCCATCATCGTCAAAAGAAATATCGGCTTTGGTAGTCATGATTGGATGGCACATCGGGATAAGTTCGCTCGTTTTTTTCGCGGCCATGATGCCAGCCACTTGTGCAACAGCCAAAACGTCTCCTTTAGCAATTTTACCAGCATGAATACGCGCTAAGGTTTCTTCGTTCATATGTATGGTAGCTCTAGCGATTGCACGTCGTTTCGTTTCTGATTTGCTCGTGACATCGACCATTTTCGCACGTTTTTCATCATTAAAATGGGTTAAATCGTCTTTATCCATCTAGTATCCTCCTTATCCACCGCTAACTGGTGGAATTACCGCGATTTCTGTTATTTCATTTGGCAAAATATCTTGATCGTGTTGAAATTCCATATTAACTGCCAACATACACGTTGCCAAATCCACAGCGATTTCAGGAAATTCACTACTAATGACTTCTCGAACTTCACCAACTGTTTCGCATTGCTGTAAATTTAATTTTACTTCTGTTTGCTTTGTTTTCTCAGCTAAAAAAGCGAAAAACTTAACCGTTGTGAGCATCTATGCCACCCCACCTTATTTGATCGACATCTTTTTCTTCTTTCCATATTGGTACTCGTTCTTTTAAACGTTCAATAATATATCTGGATCCTTCATAACATGCAGCTCGGTGTGGTGTTGATACGCCAATAAACACTGCTATATCAGTTATTTCTAAAAGTCCTAATCGGTGGACAATAACTACATCTGCACCCCACTTAGTTTCTACTTCTGTGGCTAATTTATTTAACTCTTTTAACGCCATTGCTTCATAAGCAGTGTAGCGAATTTCTTCTGTTTGAATATCGCCAGTCCATTCGCGAATTGTGCCGACAAACAGATTAATTCCGCCGTGATTTTTATTGATTAGTTTTTCAGAAAGTGGTCCGATTTCAATTTTTTCGTGTTGTAAAGCTACATATTTCATTGTAAAAACTCCTTGATTAACGTTTCAGCAAACGTGTTTAAAGCTTCTTCTTCTCCGATAAAAATTGCCTCTTCTTTTAAAGCTGGATTGTGCGTAGCGATTTTATGAACGGCTTTGCTATTTTTTAAAAGCTCGATTTCTGCTTTTTCTCGAATTAAAATGATTTTTGGAAAAGGTCCTTCTTTATAGCCTTCTATGAGAACAATATCTGAGTCCGGTAGTTTTTGGATGGCAGTTTTTAAATCGATGCCAGTTTGTTCCATGACAGCATATTGTCTAGAATTCGCAATCACAACAGCTTCCGCACCACTTTCTTGAAAAGAATACGAATCTGTTCCAGCGTGATCAACAGAAAAGTCATGCGCATCGTGTTTAATGGCAGAAACCGTATAGTTTTCTTTGCGGCTAGCCCGTATTAGCGCATTAAGCAAGGTTGTTTTTCCACTATTTTTAAAACCAATTATTTGGAGGATAGTAGCCATGCTTCGACCTCTTCTCCTTGATATTTTCCAACCTTACCGCCTGGAATTTTAAATAAACAGGTTGTTAAATGAAGGTTTCCTAGCGCACTCGACATATCACTTCCTACCAATTCAACCAAATACTCTCCTTCTTCTGATAGATGATAGGTTCCTCGTAAAAATCGGTCAAAGCCATTATTCTTCGTGTAATCGCTCGCCATCTTTGCGCGGACTTTAGTAGTTGCCGTATTATCTTTTCCCATAAAGGTTGCGAGTACGGGTTCTACTAATAAATAAAAACCTGTGAAACATGCACCAGGGTTACCCGAAAGCGCGATAATAAGTGTCTTATTCAACCACATTCCAGTTGTCGGACTACCAGGTCTCATTTGAATTTTATTAAAAAGTAATTCTGCCTCTTGTTTTGCAATATCCGCCATAAAATCATAATCTCCAACAGAAACGCCACCAGTAGTAACAATTAAGTCCGCAATTTCCGTCAGCTCAAATAAACGGGCTTTTGTATCTTCATAGTTATCTGGTAGTTGTTCAGCCGCGCAGATTTCTGCATGGTGCACTGTTAGAAGATTTTCAAGTAGTGGTTGATTACTATTATAAATTTTGCCATCCGGAAGCGAATTTCCAGCAGGAACAAGTTCACTTCCTGTAGATAAGATAGCAACTTTTGGCTTTCTAATTACTTGGACTTCCGAAATACCAAATGACGATAGTAAACTTATCGAGCCTGCATTTAAAGTGTGTCCGCGGTCTAGGAGCAAATCACCTTTCGCAAATTCGGCACCGATTTCCGTAATATTACTAGATTTTTGCGTATTTATAAGTACAATGTCATTTTTATTTTCAGCTTCTCTTGATTGTTCGAGCATAATAATTTTTGAGGCGTTATCAGGTACTTTTGCTCCTGTCATGATCCTCACTGTTTCGCCGGGTTTTAGTGGTTTATCATATGTTTTACCACAAGGAACCTCTGCTACGACATGTAAAGTAATCGGATAATTGCCGTCATCTTCTTCTGTAATTGCAAACCCATCATAACCAGAACGTCTAAAATACGGCGCGGGAAACGGCGCAAAAATCGGTTCTTGTAAAACTTGATTTAACGCTTCCGTGACGTTTTTTCGTTCGACTGGAAGATGCGTTATTTGGTTACATAATACTTCTCTCGCTTGTTCCATTCTAATGGTGTTTCTTTTTTCAATCATCTGGGCGCACTTCCCTTCTATAAATCATGTATGCGTTTTCTTTAGTACCAATATACAGGAGTTTTGCCGTTTTAAAAAGTAAAGCGACTTCTAATTAATCCGCTGCTTTAAATCCGTATTTTTCAAGTATTTTTTGTGCTTCTGATTTATTCATAAAGTCGAGGAATGTTGTGGTAGGTTCTTTTTTCTCTGAATCAGTTACTTGTGCGCTATAGTAGGCAATTGGGTCATGAAGTTTTGCATCAATTTTCGCTTTCACTTGTACTTTTTTACTTAAAATCGCATCCGTTTGGTAAACGAAGCCTGCATCTGCGTTCCCCGCTTCGACATACGATAAAACTTGGCGAACATCTGTCGCAAGAACGAGTTTTGCTTTTTCTGTATTATAAAGATTTAAATTTTCAAGTGTTTGCTTGGCATAAGCGCCTGCTGGGACAGATTCCGGATCTCCAATGGCAATTTTATCGGCATTATGCAGTAATTGTTCTAAACTTAATCCTTCCTTCTGTTCAGCATTTTTCGGTTCAATTAACACAAGGTCATTCCCGGCAAATTCTTTCGTGTTTTCGGCTAATTTTTGATTACTTAATGTATCTGCATCTTTTTTACTTGCTAAAAGGACACCATCAATTGGCGCACCACTTTCCACGCGTTCACGAATTTGCCCAGAACCACCAAAGTCAAAAGATAATTTAATAGATGGATATGCTTTTTCGAAAAGTGGTTTTACGTCATCCATCGTATCTTTTAAGCTTGCCGCTGCTGAAATATGTATAGTTGTTGTTTTTGCTTTCTCTGAAGTATTCGCGCATGCACCTACAAGTAGTACTAATAAGCAGCTTATAAGTATCGCTATTTTTTTCATCGTTCATCCCCCTTTTTTATTTAGTTACATTGTACTTAAGTTTGACATTTTATACCAGAGAGAACGATAATAATAGAAGTACTAGAGGGTTATTCAGGAGGAGTTTTATGTTTACATCTGTTTGGCATACACTACTTGTTGCCACAATTTCTACGTTTCTCGCATTTATGACGATGTTACCACTGAGTTATTATTTTGCTGGTCGAAAATCACGTTTTCAGTTACTTGTGGAAATTTTAATTTTACTTCCGCTTGTTTTACCACCAACTGTGGTCGGTTTAGTATTACTGAATGTGCTTGGCCGCAATGATTTTATTGGTGGTGTGCTTTGGGATACTTTTGATTTTAGTTTCATTTTTTCCCTTAGTGGTGCTATCGTTGCGACGACGATTATTATTTTACCAATTATGTATCAAGGGCTTAAATCAGCATTTTTATCGATTGATCACGAACTTGTATGGGCAGCAGAGACTCTTTCAGCGAATAAAAAACAGATTTTCACAAAAATTATTTTACCGAACTGCTGGCAACCAATTTTAGCAGGAGTTTTGCTTAGTTTTTGCCGGGCGATGGGTGAATTTGGCGCAAGTTTGATGGTGGCCGGATACATAGAAGGAAAAACCGATACAATAGCTTCAAGCATCTATTTTATGGTTCAACAAGGCGACATGCGTACTGCGATTTACCTGGGACTAATTAACGTGATTATCGGCGTATTTGCGCTACTTGTCATTCATGTTTTGACCGTACGCCAAAGTAATTTAACGAGGGGGATGTAAAAATGCTGAGATTACAATTTCATAAAAAACTTCCTTTTCATGATTTAAATATTGATTATACATTTGAAAAACCAGTAACTGCGATGATGGGCGCAAGTGGTTCTGGAAAATCAACGTTATTCCAATGCGTGAGTGGATTAAAGAGCATCGACGGCGGGATTATCGAATTTGATGGAACACCGTGGGACGATTCGAATATTTCCTTACACCTTCCAGTAACGGAACGAAAAGTCGGTTACTTATTCCAAAATCTAGCTTTATTTCCAAATATGAATGTTTATGAAAATATCGCGTTTGGCTTAAAAGTGAAAAAAAAGAAGAAAAAAGAACAAGCAGAAATCCAACAACAAGTAAGAAAAATGAGTGATTATCTGCAAATTTCGCACCTACTATATTCTTCTGTTCAAAAACTTTCTGGCGGTGAGAAACAACGTGTTGCGATGGCGCGAGCGATGATTACTGAGCCGAAATTACTGTTACTTGATGAACCTTTCAACGGGCTAGATGAAGAAACACGTTTAATTTGTATGAAATTAGTTGGTCAGATGGCCAAAGATTTCCATATACCAGTTATTTTTGTAACGCATTATGCCTCGGAAGCAGAAATGATGACGGAAGAAATTTTAGTTATGAGAGATGGTCGACTTGAAAAACGCAAAAGTTAATGTGGGTATTGTATTAGCTGGTGGAAAGTCTAGCCGTTTTGGCGAATCAAAAGCCCTTTTCCAGAATGAGGCGACTGGGAAAACATGGGTGGAGCTCACTGTTAATAAGTTGAAGCCATTTTGCGAAATGGTTTTCGTATCCGCAAATCAAGAAAATTATCAAAAACTAGTTGCGCTTTTTCATGAGGACTCAGCTATTCAAATTATTCCCGATCAACCAGCATATAAAGATTTCGGGCCGCTTGGTGGAATTTACGCTGTCATGGCTCAAAAAAATGCCTACCCTGAAGCTAACTACCTGATACTTCCTGTCGATATGCCTTTTTTAACTTCCAGCGAAATTAGTCGATTAGCTGCATTTCCAAATCACTTTGCCAAAACAGCAGAGGAAAATCACTATTTGGTTTTGAACATTCCCTACTCGCGTGAAATCTTACATAATTTATTGCAAAAAGAACAACATCGTGTCCGCGGCTTACTTGAAAAATTACAAACTAAACCGTTAGAATTTGAAAATAAAGCACCATTTAAAAATATCAACCATCAAAATGAACTTTTTTAATCTTTTCTTATGCTTTTCTTTAGTTATGTTTGGTAAACTAGAGAAAAGCATGAGAAGAGGTTTTTTTATGAAATTTTTTCGCTTACTGTGGGTATTTACTTGGAAACAAGCACTTTGCTGCCTTTTTCCGGGTATTATTTTCATTTCACTCGCCCTTACAAAACTAGTTGAAATTCCTTTTATTGCGCGTTATGACTTACTTTTAATCATTTGCCTTGTGACACAAATAGTCCTGATAAAGTTTGGGTTAGAAACTTGGGATGAACTTAAAGTCATCATGATTTTTCACGTGATCGGTCTGGGGCTTGAAATTTATAAAGTACATATGGGATCTTGGAGTTATCCAGAACCCGGTTTAATGAAACTCTTCGGCGTACCACTGTATAGCGGATTTATGTATTCAAGCGTGGCAAGTTATATTTGTCAGGCCTGGAAGAGATTTGATCTTAACATGACAAATTGGCCAAATATTTGGTTAGTAAGTAGTCTTTGCATAGCGATTTACGCGAATTTTTTCACGCACCATTTTATTATGGATTTTCGGTGGATTTTGATTATTTTAGTTCTCCTACTATTCCGAAAAACATATGTTTATTTTAAAGTTAGCGCTACTCAGCTCAAAATGCCTTTATCTTTTTCATTTTTATGCATCGCCTTTTTCATTTATCTTGCGGAGAACATTGCTAGTTTTTACGGAGCTTGGTCTTATCCAGACCAGCTGATTGCCTGGCGTCCAGTGCATGTTTCAAAAATTACGAGTTGGTATTTACTTGTTATTATTAGTATTATAATCGTCGCACAACTTAAATTCATTAAACAGAAATGGGAACAGGAGCAAATAACAACAAAAAGCGAGGCTACACTGAAATAGTGGCCTCGCTTTTGATTTAAATTAGTTTTAGATGCTGAAGCGCTTTATAAACGCCATCTTCATCCACATGGTCAGTAACATAATCCGCCACTGCTTTCACTTCGTCGCGACCATTTCCCATTGCAACACCGGTGCCAACAGCTTGTAGCATCGCGATGTCGTTAAGTCCGTCGCCAAATGCATAAGTATCTTCCATCGAAAAGCCAAGTTTTTTGATCATCTGCTTAATACCTTCCGCCTTGGAACCGTCTGCTGGACAAACATCTACTGAAACATCATGCCAACGTAAGAAACCATATTGTTTAAATTCTTTGCGGTAATAAGCATCATACGACTCATCACAAAACAGTAAGCACTGATAAATATCTCGACCTTTGTAATAATTAGCATCTACTTTAGGGTAATCTCTTTTAATAGAATTCATTCCGATTGTAATTCGGTCATGATCTGGTAAATTCGCACGCATGGAATCTTTTCCAGAAAAAACAATTGGATGCTCATGCTCCGATGCCACCGTAATTAGTCGTTCTAATGACTCGGTTGGTAATGGTTTAGCGTAGATTTCTTTCCCTTCAAAAATAACATATTGTCCGTTATAACAAATGTAGGAATTAATATCTAGTTCTTTTCTTATCTCATCTAACATAAATGGGCCGCGACCCGTTGCAATAGCGACATAAACGCCATTTTCTTTCAATTTAGCAATCGCTTGTTTTGCTGAAGCTGAAATTTCTTTTGTTTCACCTACAAGCGTACCATCTACATCGAAAAATACAATTTTACTCATCAATTAAACGCCTCAATCCTCTATCCATTTTAAAATCACTTAGCTTAAATTATAGCAGAAAGCGACCAAAAAATCACAAACTGTCGGGCTTTGGCAAAATTAATTATACTTTCTAGTAGCAATTATCTGGATTTATGGTATATTAGAAAGAAGGATATAGATCGGATGAACATTTATAGAACAACAATGGAACGTGAAAAAAAGTTTATAATTACATCTTTTACTCGGAAATTTGTTTCAAATTCCCAAAATAAAGGTATGCAATTATAACGGATAAGAAAATTGTTATACGTGCACAGCTATTTTTATACATTAGTCTGTGGTAATTTTTCTTTGTCTTTTTTATGCCTAATTGTTAGTATCTCGTGCACCCATATCCGCTTGCTACTAAGTCCACAACTGAAAGCAAGCCAATTATTACTGAATAATTATTAGGTTTTCGATCAGAGAATCTATTTTTAAAAACTAAACTTAAAATTTAAGGAGAGAAAAACATGATTTTTAAAGTATTTTATCAAGAAACACTTAGAGAAACACCCGTACGCGAAAAAACACAATCTTTGTACGTAGAAGCGGAAAGCGAAGTAAAAGTACGCCAACTTTTAAAAGATGAGCCTTTCCACATCGAATTTGTCGAAAAAATTAGTGATGCGCACTTAGCTTACGAAAAGGAAAACCCAGACTTCGCGCTCTGGGAAAAATAAGCCTATATGAAATTTGTAAAAAATAATGAGACAGCTGTTTTCGCCCTCGGTGGACTAGGCGAAATCGGTAAAAACACATATGGCGTACAATTTCAAGACGAAATTATTCTAATTGATGCAGGAATCAAGTTCCCAGAAGACGAACTTCTTGGGATTGACTATGTTATTCCTGACTACAGTTATCTAGTAAAAAATAAAGATAAGATTAAAGGACTTTTTATCACCCATGGTCATGAAGATCACATCGGTGGCGTTCCTTACTTACTTCGCGATCTTAATATCCCAATTTATGCTGGGAAGCTTGCGAGTGCTCTTATTCGCAACAAATTAGAAGAACATGGTTTGCTTCGTCAAACTAAAATTTATGAATATGAAGAAGATGACGTTTTTAAATTCAGAAAAACAAGTATCTCTTTCTTCCGTACAACCCATAGTATTCCTGATACGTATGGTATTGTTGTCAAAACTCCATCAGGTAATATTGTTCACACTGGTGACTTCAAATTTGATTTCACACCAGTTGGTGAACCTGCTAACCTGACAAAAATGGCTGAAATTGGTAAAGAAGGCGTCCTTTGTTTACTGTCAGATAGTACAAACGCTGAGGTACCAAATTTCACAATGAGTGAACGCGTTGTTGGTGAAAGTATTAAAAACATTTTCCGCGACGTTGAAGGACGAATTATCTTCGCTACCTTCGCATCCAATATTTACCGTTTACAACAAGTAGTTGAATCCTCTATCGAAACTGGCCGTAAAATCGCTGTTTTCGGTCGTAGTATGGAATCAGCCATGGAAATCGGTAAGCAATTAGGTTATATTCAAGCTCCAAAAGATACATTTATTGATGTGCATCAACTTAATAAAACACCAGCAGGAAATGTGACGATCCTTTGTACAGGAAGTCAAGGTGAACCAATGGCTGCTCTTTCAAGAATTGCTAATGGTACCCACCGTCAAATCCAAATTCAACCAGGTGATACGGTAGTCTTCTCGTCTTCCCCTATTCCTGGTAATACGACAAGTGTTAACCGTACAATTAACTTACTTTATCAAGCTGGTGCAGAAGTTATCCATGGTAAAGTAAATAATATCCATACTTCTGGCCACGGTGGTCAACAAGAGCAAAAACTTATGCTACGTCTTATGAAACCTAAATTCTTTATGCCAATTCACGGTGAATTCAGAATGCAAAAAATTCATGCTGAATCTGCCGAAGAGTGTGGCGTACCAGAAGAAAATAGTTTCATTATGGCAAACGGTGATGTCCTTGCGTTAACAAGTGAGACAGCTCATGTTGCTGGTAAAATCCATGCAGCTAGTGTCTATATTGATGGTAGCGGAATTGGAGATATTGGTAATATTGTCCTGCGCGACCGTCGCATTCTTTCTGAAGAAGGACTTGTTATTGTTGTCGTTTCAATTGATATGAAAAACTCACGTGTCATGGCTGGTCCTGACATCATCTCTCGCGGATTTATTTATATGCGTGAATCCGGTAATTTAATCGGAGAAGCTCAAGGTCTTCTTACACGTCACTTAAATAAAGTAATGGAGCAAAAAACAACGCAATGGTCTGAAATCAAGAACGAAATTACAGATACTTTGCAACCTTTCTTGTACGAAAAAACAAAACGACGTCCAATGATTTTACCTATAATCATGGAAGTATAGTTTTAAAGACGATAAATGGTTTCAAAATCATTTATCGTTTTTTGTTGATTTCTCAGAAAGACGATGGTATGTTTAAACAAACTAAATAAGAAAGACGAGGAAAATTTTATGACAGAAACTAGGACAGAAACGAAGCAAAAAAAACCGTCCACTTTTACTAAAGTTATGAAAATTGCTAGCGTTACACTTTTAGGAATTCTCTTTTTCTCCATTACAGGTTTGGCAGCGAAGTATTACATCACCGTTCAAAATACTTTTACAAAAATAAATGTCCCTTTAGAAACAAGTAATAAAACAACAAGTGATTTAGAAAAGAAAAAACCTTTTTCCGTATTACTTATGGGTTCTGATGCTCGCCCCGGTGAAACGAATGGTCGAGCAGATACAATTATCCTTGCAACAGCCAATAAACAACAAAGCGAGGTCGAAATGGTCAGCATCCCTCGTGATACAAAAGTAGATTATGGAAATGGCGATATTGGAAAAATCAATGCTTCCTATTCGAACGGAGGCCCTTCAGGAACCGTTTCAGCAGTTGAAAAACTAATGCCAGGTGTTCCGGTAGATTATTTTATTTCTATCAATATGGAAGGCTTTAAAGACCTTGTTGACGCAGTTGGTGGTATTACAGTTTATAACGACATTGATTTAACAGAAGTAAATAGCAAATTTGTAAAAGGAAATATTACTTTAAATGGGACGGACGCTTTACAATATGTCCGTATTCGTCACGAAGATCCTCGCGGTGACTTTGGTCGCCAAGATAGACAACGCGACGTTATTATCGGTATCGCGAATAAAGTTATAAGTTCATCAGGCGTATCCAATTTCGAAAGCATCATGAAAGCTGTTGGAGATAATTTCCAAACTAATATGACGCTTACAGATATTACTTCTATGGCTACCAATTATTCTTCCGTTCTTAAAAACGTTGATTCGCAAGAGCTTAAAGGTGAAGGAGAAATGATTTATAGCGAGTCATACGGATTCGATTTATATTATTTTGCACCAGATCAAACCGACTTAGAACGTGTAATTAACATGTTTAAGAAGAGTTTAGATATAACTGAATAAAAATAAAAGATGACTGAGGCCCATTAAGCTTCAGTCATCTTTTTTATTGATGCTTCGTAATCAAGGTTTCCATTTCATTAATTACATTTTTGCACGCTTGTTGATGATAATCAAAAACAATTTCATAATCATGTTCTATCTCTTTATCTAAAGTCACATGATAAAGGATTTCAATATTATTAATCGCCCGTTCTACTAATATGGTAAATTGGAGCATTGGTTCCTCTGAATTTACATCTCCAACAAAACTACTATCAGTAATAATTTGTTCTCGCGTTTTTCGTAGATCAATTAATTGCTTCCATAAGCCTTTAATCTTCGGTGCGAGCGCTTTAGCATCTTCAGAATTAATCTCTAGCGCTTTAATGTTTGCCAGTAGATCTTTTTCCTTAGAGATGAAAACTTGATTTAATTTTTTAGCTTTTTTCCGTGGATAAAGCGCATAAACAAGAAAACCAATCGCTAGGCCGATCATCGTATCAAATAAGCGATCTCTTAAAAAGACAATTGGCTCCCCGTCTCCTTTACCAACTAATACCATCACCGTAATAACAACAATAACCATCGTGAATTTTTTAGTGAAAAGATAGCTCAGCGCAACAGCAAGCGCCGCGCCAATTGGAATCATAATATAGTGATGGTTTGGTACTAAAAGATATACAAATGCTGCAAGTAACCCACCAACTATCGTCCCAACAATACGTTCAATACTAGATTTATAGGTTGCCCCTTTTGTCATTTGAGCAGTGATATAAATGGCATTAAAGACATACGTCGGATAAACAATCCAGTCGCCCATTACCGGGAAAAGCAAAATAGCTATTGTGATACTAATTAAGACTTTAGCAACGCGGGGGTCTAGAGCAAGTCGCTCTTTCATTGAAATTTTTTTCATTTCTTGTCCCCTCCTTCAGCTAATTCAGCCATTCCTTTTTTAATAGCTAGAAAGTTTTCAACGAATTTTTTCACGTGAAAAGAAGCAACTGGGTTTGTTTCTTTGGCGTTAATCTCAGTTGAAACTTCGACATTTATTGTGGCTAGCGCTTTTTTTGCTTCTTCCGACAAACCTACCCTACCAATATCCTCAAGCGTTTGCATATGAAAAAAGAGCTGTAAATAATTCGGCAGTAACGCTTGATAAATTTCCACATGACGCGGATTCATATTTTTACTAGTGCCATATTCTTTAATAAACATTTGCGATTGTACAAAAATACTATACAGTGGTTTCGATACAAATTTCCCGTTATTTTTAAAAACGCTTTCCATTTCTTTATCAAATAGTCCCATTAATTGCTTCATAATCGTCTGGACAGTTTTTTCAAGCGGCAAATGGACGTACCTTACAACGAGTCTTACTAAAATAAAAAATACAAATACATCAACGAGTGCTACTATCACCATTACATATAGCGGCATTGGCAAATCTTCTGTCCCAAGAAAATAAAGTGCTGTTCCAATTGCTAGCGTCATCACCATGTATTTTTGCGGCATCGTAAAATTCACTACTAAAATAACAATTAACATTACAAAATAATAAATATATACATTGATTGGAAAAAAGTAAGTACTGATAATAACGAATGCGCACGCTAACGTAAAAGCTATCGCAATTTGAGGAATGACTTTTCGAGTAATCCCATATGTAGGTTGCATGGAAATAATCCCTATTAAAACAACAATAGGTAAAACTCCAGCCAAATCAGGAAAAATAACAGTATGAACAATAACACAAATACTTGCATAAATAAATGCTTGCAACATTTGAATTAATCCTCGCGCCCCAATTTTATCTAGCAAAAATTTTTTCATCAGTTCCCCTCTCTTCTATCACGTTTACTTAAGCTCTGTAACTATAATAGAAAATAAATGATTAGATAGCAAGTAAACAATAAAAAAACCTAGGCATATAATAGATATTGTTGCACATCTTCATATATTGCATAGGTTTTGTGTTTATTGAATTTTTTCTTGTAATCGCTCAATGTCGTCATCTGAACCAATAACGATTAAAATATCTCCTTCATGAAGTACATCATTTGCTTCAGGAGTAATAATCATTTGCTTGTCTTTTTTTATGCCGACGATGTTAACGCCAAATGAGTTACGAAAATCTAAGTCAACAAGGCTTTTGCCAAGGAAACGCGGGTCAGATACCGAAATCTCCACTAAGCTATATTCATCAGAAAGTTCTAGATAATCAAGCATGTTTTTCGATACGATATAATGCGCAATTCGTCGTCCCATATCCCGCTCTGGATGGACAACTCGGTCAGCTCCGATTTTATCTAGTAATTTAGCATGCTTATCATTTGTTGCTTTTGCAGTAACATATTTTACGCCCATTTCTTTTAGAATCAGCGTCGTTAAAATACTTGACTGAATATCTTCACCAATTGCGACAATAACATGCTCGAAATTTCGAATACCTAATTGACGAAGCGCGTTTTCATCGGTTGAATTCGCGATAACTGCATGAGTAGCAATTGACATATATTCATTTACCCGTTCTTCATCAGAATCGATGGCAAGCACTTCCATTCCTTGTTCGACAAGTGAACGACAAATACTTCCGCCAAAGCGCCCAAGACCGATGACTGCAAATCCCTCTTTCATGTGTAGCTTACCTCCCTGTTACTTTTTTTCCACTAAATCATGTTTAAATGCATAGATTGCAGCTTGTGTGCGGTCTTGTACATCTAATTTGGATAAAATATTACTTACATGTGTTTTTACTGTTTTTAAAGTGATGAATAGTTCATCCGCGATTTCTTGATTCGATTTACCTTCTGCAATAAGAAGTAAGATTTCATTTTCGCGATTCGTTAAATCATCATGTAGGTTTTTTTCTGGTTTAGCGGTTAGTCTTTGCATCATTTTACCAGTTACTTCTGGTTCCAGTACAGAGTCCCCGCCGTATGTAGCTCGAATCGCATCGGCAATTTCACTCGCTGTCGAGGTTTTTAACATATAACTGCTCGCTCCAGCTTCGAGTGCCGGATATACTTTTTCATCGTCAATAAAACTGGTGACGATAATAATTTTTGCTTCTTTCCAATTCTTCATGATTTCTTTCGTTGCTTCAATGCCATCCATCTCATCCATAACTAAATCCATTAAGATAATATCTGGGCGCAACTCTAAAGCCATATCAGCGCCTTCTCGGCCGTTTTCTGCCTCGCCGACTACTTCCATGTCATCTTGAACAGAAAGATAAGCTGACACGCCTATACGTACCATTTCATGATCATCTACTAGTAAAACTTTTATCATTCGTTTTCCACGTCCTTTTTCGCAACAAGTGGGATTTTTATTTCTACGCTAGTTCCTCGTCCTTTAAAGCTAATTATTTTAATGGTACCACCAAATTCAGCGACTCGTTCACGCATATTTTGTAAACCGTAAGAACCTTGACGAACATTATCCATATCGAATCCTACGCCGTCATCAACTACTTTCATTACGGCTAAATTATCCATTGTCACTAAACGTACTTCTAATAATTTTGCTTTAGAGTGACGCAAAGTATTCGATAGTAATTCTTGCACTATCCGGAATAAATGATCTTCAATACCTTTTTGCAAATTAATATCTTCAATTTGCCATTCGACTTCGATTGGTAATTTGGTTGTTAATTCTTTTAATAATTGTTCTATACCCGTTTTTAATGATTTTCCTTCAAGCTGCGTTGGTCGCAAATGAAGTAATAGTGCACGCATCTCAGATTGGGATTCATTGACAATAGACTCTACCATTTTTAATTGCTTTTGCATGGCTGGAGTTGCACTTTTTTCGCTTTGCTCATTTAAAGCAGATAATAGCATCATCGCTGCGAATAATTGTTGACTCACAGAATCATGTAACTCGCGCGCAATCCGGTGACGCTCTTCTGACAAAATAGCTTCTTTCGTTTGACCACTTGATTCAGCGCGATCACTTGCTAGCTTTTGAGTCAGAATCGTTTGTGCTTTCATCTTATCACGTAAACGGTCGATTTGCTTATAGACTTGCTGTACTTCTAAAAAAGTTTCATCTTCTTCACTAGTAATCTTTTTTTCTAAATCGCCTTGTCCTAGCAGCCGAATCGAAAAGTCAATCGACTCAAACTTTTGCTTAACAAAATAGCCAAGTAAGCCGCCAATAATTAAACCTATCGAAATAGCTGTCAGCGGAACAAAGACGATAAAAGGAATGTAAAATATTTTTTGTTCAATTAAGATTTTATACCAAGAACCTTCACTGAAAAAATAGTATCCTACAGTTCCAATGGCTGTTGCAACAAGGAGTAATCCTGAGCAAACTACCATCATTAGTTTCGAAAAACTCATAACCTGATCACCTCTAAATCTCCGAAGATTACAGAAGTCATGATTTTCACTTTTCGTGCGGAACTTTCGTAATTATCTGAGTAGACCTTGATGCTATTATTTTGGATAGAGGTGCTTTCTTTATCATATTGGATATTTCCGAAAATCGCGGAGTGTTCAATACAAATGCCAATATCAAATGGAACGAGGATGCGAATTTTCCCGGATACACTGCGAATCATAATAATACTTTCGCCAGTCGGAAGCACCGTATTTCCTAGATCAAGAATCGTATCTCCTATTCCTGTTTGAATATTGATGTCATCCCATTCGTACACGACGTCTAATATCCGCTGATTACCAAACCACTGATTACGAATAAATTTACCCGTGCGATCAATTTTACTGTCTGGCTCTCTCGTTTTAAGCATTAATAATTGGGGTGCCCGCTTCCGGCTTATATAATGAATAATCGCATAAATACCTGCAACAACAAGTCCAACTTTAAAAGTAGTTGTTAACAGCACTGCAATAATGATAAATACGATACCAATAAATAGTGAGTTTTTTGCGCTCTTTTTCGTGGCACTTGCTTTCCTTGATGTAAAAATGAAGAATATTCCGAGTGCAAATAAAATGAGTAATTCCCACTGGAATAACATCTCAAGACCAACACCAACAATAATCGCAATTAAAAATATAAAAACAACCGAGCTTTCCATTTTTTTCAAGCTGACACACCTCCTTAAGCCATTCTTTAGACAAAGTTATTTCTCGATTTTTCGCTACTTTGTACAGCTGTGTTTATTATAGCGATGATTTGCTAGTGGAAACAAACCGCGCTAGTTGGAACAATCTCTACTACTTTAGTCGGATGCCTCTTCTGTTAACTTAGTAATTACTCCATTTTCTTGTGTAATCCGTCTTGCTTTTAAAAGTGTACCAATTGCGCGTTTAAATTGTGCCTTACTAATTCCGAATTTAGCACGGATTGCATCTGGATCTGATTTATCCCCAAATGGCATTTCCCCGCCAACACTTCGTAAGTAAGTTAATATCATTTCCGCATCGTCATTTAATACTTCATGGGCTCTCCCACGTAACGATAAATTAAGTGAGCCATCTGGTTTCACTGCAATAACGCGGGCTTTTACACGTTCTCCCATTCTCGGTTCTGCAGTCCGTTCACTTTCATGAATAAAGCCAATATGGAAATCATCTGTAAAGACAAAGGAGCCAACTTTAAGTAATCGATAAATGGTTCCTTCCACATTTTGATTAAAAAGGTCTTGATCTGCACGAACCGCAATTGCGCGGAATTGTTCTTCTTCAGCGAGAACTCCCCACACGCGATTTTCTTCGTCTACGCGAAGTGCAATCATCACTCGGTCTTCTTTTTTCGGCCATAAGTGTGGTAGTGCAGGCAAATCATCTAATGATACAACGACGTCTTTTTCGATACCAATATCCACAAATACACCTAAATGTTTGCGTACTTCGGTTACTGTGCCCCAGCCGTAATGTCCAACTTGAATTTTTGGAATAATTGTTGTTGCGCGGATTTCTCGGTCGTAGTCAACAAAAATAAATGCTGTTACTTCATCTCCAACAGCAAGTTCTGTTTCATGTGTATTCGATTTAGATAAAAAAACAGTCACTTCATCTTTCTCTAGGAGCCAACCTGTTTCTTTAATTTCTTTTACTGTCATTACTTGGCTTTTGCCAATATAGTTATTCATTTTTTTCCACCTTTATTTTAAGAATAGTCTTGTTTCATTATAGCGTATCTAGACTCGTAAGGCTACCTGCTACGTAGAATCAATCTTGGTTAATATGCTGCTTTAAAATATTGATTTTTTCTTTTAAAATATCTTTTGCAAAATCATTCGTTTCTCTAGCTGCACTTCCGACGTGATAATCTGTATGATTTAGTGTTTCTTGAAAGATAGCAATATTTTCAGGTTTAACGCCACTTCCGACTAGAATTTTAAATGAACTTGGATTTTCTTTACTGTCATTTATCCACCGTTTAAGGCGTGGCAAAGAATCAAGTGCACTAGCTGTTCCACCTGAAGTTAATAATTGATTAATGTCTTGGCCGTATGTACGTAAAACTTGGTAGCTTGCTTCAATATCTTTTGTTGCTTCTAGCGCACGATGGAAAGTAAGATCTAAGTCACCTTTCCACTCAATCACTTTTTCTAGAAGCTCTTGATCAATGTTTCCGTCTTCCGTTATTCCACCATAAACGATACCTTTGACCCCAACTTCTTTTGCAAGTTCAATATCTCGTTCCATCACAATTCTAGCAGGCTCATCGTATACAAACGAAAAACTATGAGGGCGAATCATCATCATCGCCGGAAGTTTTGAAGCCCGAACGATTTCTTTAATAGCACCGTAGCTAGGCGTTAGGCCACCTTCACTTATAGCGGAAACTACTTCCATTCTATTTGCGCCATATTTTTCTGCTAAGTACGCATCTCTTGGGTTTTGAACTATCACTTCTAACATTTATTTTCGCTCCTTTTTAATACTAATTACCTTCATTCTACCCTTTTAACACGCAAATGAATACTAAAAAATCCATGAAAAGAAAATTGGCTTCTCATGAATTTTGTGCTTATTATTTTAAATTTGTAGTAAATACTTCTGTTTTCCCAGCAACCGTATTTGGAGTTCCAGCGAATTGAAAATCGTATTTGCCTTCTGAACTATTAGTTACGACCATTGGAACCACTGTACTTGCGGCATTTTTCTTGATGAAATCAAAGTCCGCTTCAACGATTGGATCGCCTACTTTTACTTTATCGCCAACGTTTACTAACACGTTAAAACCTTCTCCGTTTAATGATACCGTTTCTAAACCGATATGAACGAGAATTTCCTGCCCCATATCCGTGCGAATACCAAAAGCATGTTTCGTTTCTGCAAGTTGAATAATTTTCCCATCAACTGGCGCTACGATTGTGCCGCTTTCTGGTTTAATTGCAATACCTTCGCCCATCATCTTTTGATTAAAAACTGGATCTGGAACATCTTCTAACGCAATCAGTTGTCCAGTCACATGAGCAAATACGGTTTCATTTTTACTTTTTTTCAAGAATTTTTTAAACATCCATCTTCCTCCTAGCAAATTCATCAATTAACTATTATTTTACCTTTTTAGTGAAGAAAAGGCACGGAGAAAGTATCAAGTATAGCTTGAACTTCTTCATGCCTTTTCCAAAGTTTATTTACTTATTTTTAAATCTTCAATGGAGTTAATGTTTGTCATGTATTTTGGAACTGCTAAGCCGATTTTCGCACCTTTTAAGTTCGGTCCTAAATCTTCAAACTTTCCTTTGTAATCTTTGTAGTAGATTCCGGAAGTGTTTGGTAGCCATGCAGCAACCATTCCATCTGCTGCATCTGTTGCGACAGACGCCCACATTGGTTGAATTTCCATTGCTTGAATGGTTGGTTTATAGCCAACTTGTTTCAAAGCTTCTGCAACAACATTCGTGGAGGCAATTTCTGAATCCCAAGCTACATAAGTAAGCTTGATTTCATCGCCATCTACTTTTTCCACGCCATCGGTCCATTTTGCTACTTTTTCTGGATTGTTTTTAATCCACTTTTTAGCAGCTTCTTCTGGGTCTACTCCGTCATTAACTTCTAGCATTACTTCAGACATATCTTCAGCAGTCCAGAAGAAATTATCTAGCACTTTGTAGGCAGAAGGTTTTTCTTCTTTCAAACCTTTGCGGACAATTGTGTGGATATTTTCAGCGTTTCCAAAAACATTTTTAGGATCATCTAAAAATTTCAAGTCGAATTTTGTAAACATCCAGTGAGGTGTCCAACCAGTCACAACAATCGGGCGCTTATCTTTCATCGCTTTTTGTAGTGTACTAGTCATAGCCGCAGTCGAACTTGTTTGTAACTGCCAATTGTCATCATCTAAATGATAATCTTTAATCGCATTTTGTGTTGCAAGCATAATTCCTGCTCCAGCATCAATTCCTGTGATTGTATAATTGATTTGTTCGCCTAAATCTTTTTTCGCGTCATAAGGAGCAAGGGTTGTCCCGCAGGCTGCTAAAGTGAAAATAAGCATAGCCAAAACTGCGGTGGTGATTAATTTTTTTAGCAATCTACTCTCCTCCTTATTCTGATTTCGCTTTTTTATTGAAAGCTTGTGTTAGACGGTCTAGGATAATTGCTACGATAACAATCGCAATCCCAGCTACAAATCCGCCACCAGCGTCATTACGTCCTACTGCAAAGTAAACACGTGTTCCAAGTCCCATTGCACCAATCATCGAAGCAATTACAACCATGGAAAGTGCTAACATGATACTTTGGTTAATCCCAGCCATCATGGTCGATTTCGCCATTGGTAGCTGTACTTTCCAAAGTTTTTGCCAAGGTGTTGAACCAAATGAATCTGCTGCTTCAACAAGCTCAGTCGAAACTTGGCGAATACCTAGGTTAGTCATACGAACAGTTGGAGGCATTGCGAAAATAACAGAAGCAACTACCCCTGGAACCATCCCAATTCCGAAAAATGCTACGGCTGGAATTAAATATACAAAGGCAGGCATTGTTTGCATAAAGTCAAGCACCGGTTTAAAGATGCTTTCAACGATACCGCTTTTCGCCATCCAAATACCAAGTGGAACACCTATAACAAGTGCAATTAAACTACTCGTAAGAACAAGAGTCAGCGTTTGAGTCATATCACGCCAGAAATCTAAGTTCCAAATTAATAGTAAACCGACAACTTCAAAAATAATTAATCCCCATTTTTTTCCTTTGCGGTTAACCCAGAAAGTCCCAAATACTAGTAAAATAATAAATAACCATGGTGGAACTAAGTCGAATACCCATTGGAATGCATCAACAATTCCGCCAATGATATTTGTAATTACATTAAAAAATCCTTCAAATTGCGTTAAGCCATCAACTAATTTATCAATCCAACTAGCTAATGGAATCGTTGGAATATTAGGCATTAACGTTCACCTCGTTTCCAGAAAGTGCGGCCAGAACGGATCCGCGAATAATAATTCCTTTTAATTTTCCATCTTCAGTTACAGCAATTGGAATCGTTGTAGTCGAGATAGTATCCATTATTTCTGCAAGTGGCGTATCTGGACCAGTTGTCGGTACGTCACTGTGTAAAGCAGTTTCAAGCGAAGTAATATTTTCTTTTACAAGTTTAGATACTTCTGCTGCATGGACAATTCCCACTAACTCACGGTTACGCTTAACAACGAATACACTAGATGTTCCAGCTTCACGCATCCGTTTTAAAGCGACACGAGGGCCATCTTTTTCAAAATTAACGATTTCTGGGCGTATCATTACGTTGCTCGCTGTATAAACTTTGGAACGGTCTACATCTTCAATGAATTTTTCTACGTATTCATTTGCTGGATGTGCCAGAATTTCTTCCGGGGAACCAGTTTGAACAACAGAACCATCACGCATAATCATAATGTGGTCGCCAATACGAAGCGCCTCATCCAAATCATGGGTAATAAAGATGATTGTTTTCTTCATTTTATCTTGTAAATCTAGTAGTTGATCTTGCATGTCTTTTCTGTTAAGTGGGTCAAGTGCTGAGAAAGCCTCATCCATTAATAAAATATCTGGATTGTTAGCAAGTGCTCTCGCAAGCCCTACACGTTGCTGCATCCCACCAGAAAGTTGGGAAGGATATTGTTCGCCGTAACCAGCTAAACCAACAAGTGCAAGCGATTCTGCTGCATTTTTCTCACGTTCTTCTTTGTTCATTCCTTGAATTTCAAGCCCGTATTCAACATTACGGTTAATCGTTCTATTTGGAAATAAACCAAAATTTTGGAAGACCATACTCATGCTTTTTCTTCTAACTTCCAAAAGTTCTTTTTTATTTAAACTAGAGAGTTCTTTTCCGTCCAGCCAAATTTTTCCGCTCGTAGGCTCAATTAGACGGTTTAAAAGTCGTACCAAAGTTGACTTCCCACTACCAGAAAGCCCCATTATAACGAAAATTTCTCCTTCTTCTACGCTAAAAGATGCTTTATTAACACCAATAGTCGCCCCTGTTTCTTTCAAAATCTCTGTTTTCGATTTCCCTTGAGAAAGTAAAGAAGATGCTTTAGAAGCCTTTTTTCCAAAAATCTTCGTTAGTTCTTCCACTTTAATCTTGCTCAAAATAAAATCCCCTTTCTTTTTTAAATTGAATTATTTACTAGGCAAAAATTCGGCCCATATCACTTTTAAAAAAAGCAATAACATTTATCATTGTACACAAGTTTCACATTAGTTTCACATCATACAGTTTGATTTGCGCTATTTCGCACATTTTAGAAAGCGCCTCCATCTTACTACAAGAATGGCTAGCGCTTTTTTAAATTTTTTTTTAATAAAATTAACTTTTTTTGTTGAAAACGAATCTTTTTCAGTGAAAAATTATTTCTTATAACAGCATTTTTGTGAAATTTTTGTTAGAATAGAAAAGGACATTTCATTAGGAAGGGGGAGATGAAATGGATGGAGAACTTTCAAAGGATGTGGACCAGAAGATGAATTTACTCAAAAAGTGGTTCAGTTCTATTGACTGGGACCAATTTTGGAATCATATTATTTCAGTTGGAATAAAAATTGCCATTTTAATTGCTCTTTATTTTATTTTCCGCGTGGTTGGTAATAAAATTATCCGTAGTTTCTTCCGCAAATATCGGCAACAACAAGCAGTTTCTGTTGGGCGCGCGGATACGTTAGAAAGCTTAATTTCTAATTTTTACGGCTATGTTTTATTCTTCACTTTTGCGATTTTATTATTACAGAACTTTATGGATGTTACAGCGATTATTGCAAGTGCTGGGGTGGCGAGTTTGGCCATTGCCTTTGGTGCTCAAGGGCTTGTTAGTGACGTTGTGACTGGATTTTTTATTCTACTTGAACGTCAACTTGATGTTGGTGATACGATTACCATTGGACTAGTTAATGGAACAGTAGAAGCACTTGGACTTAGAACAACACAGGTACGTGATTTTGATGGCACGCTTCATTTCATTCCTAACAGACAAATTATGGTCGTTAGTAATCATTCGCGCGGTAATATGCGTGTGATGGTGGACATTCAAATTAGTCCACATGAAGATCCTGAAAAAGCAATTAAAATTATTGGTGAGGTTTGTGACGTAGCTGCAAAAGAAAACAAAAATATCGTTGAGCCCCCTGTTGTCTTAGGCGTGCAAAACATTGACGCAACAAATATGATTATCCGCGTAGTTGGTAAAGCAGTGAACGGCGAGCAATATTCTGTTCAACGTGACTTACTCAAAGATATTCGCGAAGCACTCGCAGAAAACGAAATTGAATTACCACTTAATTTTGTTAGCACATTCGGACCAAATAATAATTAAAAAGACGCCAATTCGCTCCTTTTGAGAACGAATTGACGTCTTTTTTATTTGCTTTCCAAAAAGTTCACTAATACATCAATTGCAAATGGAATAGCTTCTTCTTTTGGACTTAGTTTCGCGTGATGCAAACTGTACTCGGAATCCACGCCTAACCAAAACATAAACCCTTTAATTTCCGATAAAAAGTAACCAAAATCTTCTCCAGTCATCGCTGAACGAGCTGGCACATAGCTTTCTGGATATTGTTCTTCCAAAAAGTGGATGAATTCTTCTGTTTCAACTGGATCATTGTCCACTTGATAGTAATCGGATCCAGGATGGAATTCTACTTCACATTGGTAGGCTTCTTCCCATCCTTTTGCTAATTGTTTCAAACGAGTCCAAACGATTTCCATTGTTTCTGGAGAAAGCGTCCTAATCGTTCCATCCAAAAAGGCAGTTTCTGCAATAACATTTTGGATTTCTCCGCCGTGAATGCGTCCGATTGTTATAACCGCGCTATCCATCGGGTCAATGTTCCGACTAATAATAGTTTGCATTTGCCCGACAAAAGCACTCGCCGCCACAACCATGTCATTTGCCAAATGTGGATAAGCCGCATGTCCGCCTTTTCCTTTAAATGAAATAAAGAGTTCGGAAGTGTTTGCGAATAGTAAGCCTGGTTTAATTGCGATTTGGCCGACTTTATATTCTGGTGCAATATGAAGACCATAAATCGTATCGGGGCGCCACTCGGAAAATTCAGCACTTTCCATAATCGGTTTTGCTCCGCCTGGCCCTTCTTCAGCTGGTTGGAACACAAATAATAAGTTATCTTTTGCCGGTTTACTTGCAAAATGCGTTAATACTCCAAGCGCTATACTCATATGTAAATCATGTCCACAAGCATGCATATTTCCAGCATGTTTCGATTCAAATGGCAACCCAGTCTCTTCCGTAATAGGCAGCGCATCAATATCCGTACGATAACCGATTGTTTTTTCAGGATTAGTACCTTTTACTAAAACTAAAATTCCTGTGCGCCATTTCTTTATTTCTAAAAACTCGTTTGGTAATTTGCTAATATAATCGAGTAAATAAGCTTGGGTTTTTAGCTCTTTATATCCTGTTTCAGGAATTTGGTGCAAATCACGTCGAATGGCAATAAATTCATTTAACATGGTGCTCTCTCCTTCTAAAAAAGGACTGCTCCGCCAACAGACGAAACAGTTCCCTTTGATTTTTAAAGTTGGCGAAGTTCTTGCATAATTTCTGTCTTAGAAGCTGTTTTCGCATCTAATTTTTTAAGTTCACGTGCAGGAATTCCCGCTACGACTGTTCCAGGAGCTACGTCTTTAGTAACAATCGCGCCCGCTGCTACAACTGCGCCTTCTCCAATACGTACGCCTTCTAAAACAACAACATTTGCGCCCACTACAACATTGTCTTCAACAATAACTGGTTGAGCGGATGGTGGTTCTACAACGCCTGCAAGGACGGAACCAGCACCAATGTGGCAGTTTTTACCAACAGTTGCGCGGCCTCCAAGAACAACATTCATATCAATCATAGTACCATCACCGATAACAGAACCGATATTTATGCTTGCTCCCATCATAATTACAGCATTATCGCCAATTGTAACTTGGTCGCGAATAACTGCGCCAGGCTCAATACGAGCGTTAATATTTTTCATATCTAACAAAGGAATAGCAGAGTTACGACGATCATTTTCGATAACGTAATCTTCAATATTCGCTTTATTTGCTTCTAACAATGGCTCAACAACAGCCCATTCTCCAAAAATAGTTCCCGCATTTCCAGTGATAAATGTTTTTACATCACTAGGAAAATCGATTTTTTCTAGGTCCCCTTTTAGGTAAACCTTTACTGGTGTTGCTTTCTTGCTATTTTGAATAAAAGAAATAATTTGGTGCGCATCCATTTGTTCCATGAATTTTTGTCTCCTTCCGATATGTTCTGCTTTCTATTTTGCCATAGCTATTTAACTTGTTCAAGGAATTTATCTGTTATTTCTAAAAACGCCTTCACTTGTGGTAGACCAAGTGACTGTTCATAGGTCAATAAGTTGGTTTCTCGGCTTAAAATCGAGCCATCTTTTTCTCTTAGTGGTATTTTGTTGATTTTGTCCGTATAGCCTAACATCGTCACTTCTGGCAAAATGGCAAAACCAATACCGTTTAAAGCCATTTGTCTAGAGGTTTCCATTTGATCCATCAACATAGCTTGGCGCGGCATCTTCCCGAAATTTCTTTGCCAGTAATCTTGAATCACTTGATAGTAATTCGAATCACTACGGAATTGGATAAACGGACGATTTGTCTGGAAAACTTCTTCAATTTTAGTGATTTCTGTATCAACTAAAACGAGTTTATCGTTAAATAAGGGTTTTTGAACACTTTTCCATGTCGAGTTTCCGCGTACAATACCTATATGGACATTACCAGCCGCTAATTGCTGGGTCACTTCACTGCTCCAACCAGTAACAAGGGAAATCTGGACATTAGGATAAGCACTTGCAAATGCCTTTAATACACGTGGCAACCACATTTGAGCCACAACGCTCGCACAAGCAATGCGCAGTGTCCCGCGAACGACGCCTTCCATTGCTTCTAGTTTTTCTTGAATGGTATGCTCGCGCTCAATCACACTGGATGCATGACGGACAATAGCTTCTCCTTCAGGTGTTAGAAGCAAACCTTTTTGCGTTCGAATGAAAATTTTTGTATTCCATCTGCTTTCAATCGTTTGCAGACGCTGGGACAACGCAGGCTGACTTAAAAATAATTTCTCCGCACTTTTACGCATATTTAGTTCTTCTGCCAAACAAACAAGAAGTTCATATTCCGTTACAATCATCTATTTTCCTCCACCTGTAAATGAATATAACGATTGACTTGTTTTAAAACAACGCGTCTTGTCACAATTCCTTCAAAATGGTGGTCTTCATCTACAACACAAACAAAAGGATGATCAACAAGTAAGCGTACAATTCGCTCGTTATTATTAAAATCTTTAATCACCGGGAAATCCGTTTGCATAACATCTTCCACTTTTAAATCTTCTAGTCGTTCAAATTCAATCCGTTCGAGTCCGAGAATGGCATCTGTTATCATTGCTGCGCTAATTAATCCATGGAGTTTAAATTCAAAGTCTAGTACTGGAATAACAGAATAACCGCATTTCGTTAATACAAGTAGCGCATGTTCGAGATTATTACCCAGTTGCACGTGAGCTACTTTTTCAGCGGAAATCATTGAATCAGCTAGTTCATTGTCAATAAATTGTCCAAATCTATTAGAGATCATTTAGAATCTTCCTCTTCCTTGTATTTTCAAGCTCTGCGAAGTTTCTTTCAACTTTTAAAAAAATAAAACGAAACTTTTCCATCTCCTATTCTACCATACTATTTAGTCTGATTTCTTTCATTTAGTGCTTGAAAGTGAATTTTTACATAAAAAAAACCGTGAATAAATATTCACGGCTTCTAAGTAAATAACCAGATTGACTGATTGTTTACCTTGTTATTCGTTTTCTTGTAACGTTTCAAAAATTTCGATTGCAGTCATATCAATATCATCAAATTGATATTTGCTATTGTCGCCATAGATTTCTACTTCAAATGAGTTAGAAGCTTGGAAAAACTTCACTTCGCACACAGGCGTACCATTTTTTTCAAAACGTCTTGCTTGTGTTTCAGCTGACTCATCTTCTTGCATTGCATGTAAACGTTGAATAATTCCCAGTAACTGAGACATCTTATACTCTCCTCTCAAATCCACCATCTGACGTGCAAAAAATTTGCTACCTTGCTGTAATTGTAATACGCGCGTGGCAATGCTTTTTTACATATTTCCTCATATCTGGTTTTTTCGCCATATCTTATTTCTTTCACTATACTACCAAATTTTATCGCAAACCGCACGTATAACGCAAGGGTTCTGGAAATATTCAGAAAAAGAAATTATTTTAAATTAACCAGAATGACACGATTTGTTCTATTTTCACGCTTATTTTATCTCAAAAAAAGACTATAAAAAAGTATTTATCTTTTTTACAGTCTTTGATAATTAAAATTCATTTTTTCGGTTTGCCGTAGCACTTATAATCATTTTTGTTGCTCGAACAATAGTTTTATGGCGATTAAATCCTTTAACACAAATCGTTTGGTCGCCAATTGTAGCAAATACTTCCCCCCATGAACCACAGGGATTAAAGCCGTAAGCATGTATTTTTAGCAAGCCGTCTTTTGTTGGAAAAAAGAGAGCTTCGTATTTACCTGGTTTAGTCATATCCGGTGGCCCCTTCCACATTCAACCAATCATTTCTAACTGAAAATGATTATCATTATTAAAACTATCTTATAGCATTCTAAATAAAAGTGCAAGGCTTTTTAGTAATATTTTCAGATATTTTGCTTTTCTCCCTTTTTAAGCTATAATGGAATGAAATTATGAAGCTTACTCCCACCTGATTTTCACGGGATTTTCTTATAAAGAAAGGTGACAAAAATGACAAAATCCATTCGACCAGAATTGCGCGACATTGAAGTTAGTGGTATCAGAACATTTAATACAAGAGTTACTGGTATTCCTGATATGATTCGTCTAACACTTGGGGAACCTGATTTTCCAACGCCAGAGCATGTAAAACAAGCAGCCATCACCGCCATTCAAGAGAATTTCACCAATTACACACCGAATGCAGGTATGCCAGAACTACTCGAAGCGGCTTCTTCGTACTTTGAGGAGAAATATGACCTAACTTATAGTAATAAAGAAATCATCGTTACAGTAGGTGCTACAGAGGCTATTTCAGTCGCGCTACAAACTATCTTAGAGCCGGGTGATGAAGTTATCTTACCTGACCCAATTTATCCTGGGTATGAACCACTTATAACACTTAATAAAGCTCGTCCCGTCAAAGTAGATACAACGGAATCCAATTTCAAATTAACGCCAGAACAATTACGAGCACATATTACACCAAAAACGAAAGCACTTATTATTCCTTATCCGTCTAACCCAACTGGTGTCTCACTTTCTAAACAAGAACTAAGAGATCTAGCAGAAGTTTTAAAAGAAACAGGTATTTTCGTTATTGCAGATGAAATTTATAGTGAATTAACGTACCATGAAGAGCACGTAAGTATTGCACCAATGCTCCGTGATCAAACAATTGTAATCAATGGTCTATCTAAATCGCATGCAATGATTGGTTGGCGAATCGGCTTCCTACTAGCCCCAGAAAAAATCACTACCGAAATGCTGAAAATTCATCAATATTCGGTGACATGCGCCAGCTCAATTTCTCAAAAAGCAGCCTTAGAAGCCATTACAAACGGAAAAGACGATGCGTTCCAAATGCGCACGGAATATAAAACACGAGCAAACTTCACACAAGATCGCTTAGAAAAAATGGGCTTTACAGTCATCCCACCTGATGGAGCTTTCTATTTCTTTGTAAAACTCCCAGATGACATTTCTGAAAACTCCTTTGATTGGGCTGTTAGACTCGCAGAAGAAGCCAAAGTAGCTGTCGTACCAGGAAATGCTTTTTCAGAAAAAGGTGACCGTTACTTCCGACTTTCTTATGCCACTTCCGTTAATAACCTTGCAGAAGCGTTAGATCGGATGGCTCAATTTTTAGCAAAATAAAAAAACACCCGCTAACTAACTTAGCGGGTGTTTCTTATTTACCGATAATATTTAATGAGCGCCTGTGTGCCTTCCTCGCTCAAGCCTTGTTCTGCCAAAGTCTGAAACATTTGCTCAGCCAAGGTAAGTCCGGGAAGCTCTAACCCCATTTGTTTTGCTTCAGATAAAGCAATTCCCATGTCTTTAATAAAATGTTTAATAAAGAATCCTGGTGAAAAATCATCTTGTAGTACGCGTGGAATCAAGTTTGTAAGTGACCAACTACCCGCTGCTCCACCTGAAATAGAATCAAGAACGCGCGAAGGATTAAGTCCTGCTCTTTCTGCATAAATAATCGCTTCTGTCACACCAATCATGTTAGAAGCAATTGCGATTTGATTTACCATTTTTGTATGTTGGCCAGAGCCAGCATCTCCTTGTAATATCACACTGCTACCAAGAATTTCAAAAATCGGTTTCACTTTTAAGAATACATCTTCGGCTCCACCAACCATAATCGCAAGTGTTCCATTTTTTGCTCCAATATCACCACCTGAAACTGGCGCATCAAGTACACCTATTCCTTTTTCGTGGCCCGCTTCAGCAATTTTTTTAGCTAATGCAGGTGAGGAGGTCGTCATATCAATCGCAACAGAACCTGCTTTCAAATTATCTAAGAAACCATTTTCACCTAAGTATAGTTGTTCTACATCTTTTGGATAGCCAACCATCGAAATCAAGACATCCACTTTAGCTCCTAGTGAGCCCGGATCAGATTCCCATAGCGCCCCTTGACTAAGAAGTGCTTCTGCTTTTTCTTTCGTACGCGTATAAATATGCAGCTCGTAGCCAGCCTCAAGCAGATGTTTAGCCATGCTTGAGCCCATCACACCAGTACCAACAAAACCTATTTTTTCCACCTAAAAAACCTCCTACCTAAATGTAATACCAATTATCGCTAAAAATACAAAGAACAATACAACTAAGCCAAGTAGTATCAAATGAACTTTTTTATACATTACGGTAATCGCAATAAATTCTCGAATCAAGGCATTTGGCATATAATAAAGTGCTGTTTTTGCACCAATCCCCTGACTTTTCAGACCAGCTTTTCTTGCATATAAACCTGCTCGGAAAAGGTGAAAGTTATTAGTCGAAAATAAACTGTTATATGTCGGCATAATTGCATCCATTTTTGCTTTTGAAAATTGCATATTTTGAAGTGTATTAACCGATTTGTCTTCCATAATAATGAAGTTTTCATCAATACCTTTACTAATTAAATAGTCGCGCATCGCTCTTGCTTCTGAGACCGTCTCATTTGCACCCTGTCCACCCGAAACGATGAAAGTAGCGCGTTTCCCTTTTTTGTCATATTGTTTCTCATAGAACGCGATAGCACGATTTAATCTGCTCGCGAGTAACGGTGGCACCCTATCCCCATCAATCAAGCCACTACCAAGCACAATAAGAAAATCTTGATTGTATCTTGGGAAATTAAATTGATATAGGAACGTTGATAGAAGAAATGATAGAAATAAAAACGAAAAATATCCTACAAAGGCCATTACAAATACTACAACCATTCCAAGTATCGGGCTGCCATTTTTCAAAATACTACCGAACCAAAAAATAAATAAAATGACGATAACTAAGCCAATAAGTAACGGTAGCATATTAGCGAGTTTTCGTCCTTCCCGTTTTAACATTAAACGCCCATTCATGATTAGTGTTGTTGCAAGTCCAATTATAAAAAATGGAATAAGTAAGAACAGTAAAATCAACACCGTACTCATAATTGAAACAAACAACTCGTTCCCGTTTGAAAGAGTAACGTAAATAAGGGAAAGTAAAGAGAAAAATAGTGCAAGTGTTAAAACAATCCCGTTACTTATTCTTCGTCTATCTATAAAAGATAAAACAATGAAAAGCAGAAGAAAAAATCCTGCTAATGAATAGATAACCAATCTTGTTGCCTCCTTTTTAAGCTAACTGTATTTTTAATTATACTTTGCACACCCTTTTTTCACAATATAAAAAGACCTAGACAAAGAAATTTGTCTAGGTCTTCATCAGAGCTTACTCTGCAGTATATTTCTCAACTAATTCTACAACTTCTTCTGCTGTAGATTTATTTAAAGCTTCTTCCGCTAATTTAACCATTTCAGATTGATCTAAACGTTTGATTAACGAACGAGATTTAAGAATGCTTGAAGCACTCATTGAAAATTCATCTAAGCCTAAGCCTAAAAGAAGTGGTACAGCCGTTTGATCTCCAGCCATTTCCCCACACATACCAGTCCATTTGCCCTCTTTATGAGAAGCATCAATTACCATTTTTACTAAGCGTAAAATAGATGGATTGTATGGTTGGTAAAGGTAAGAAACGCGTTCATTCATACGGTCAGCAGCCATTGTATACTGAATCAAGTCATTTGTTCCGATTGAGAAGAAATCAACTTCTTTTGCAAATTGATCAGCTAAAACTGCAGCAGCAGGAATTTCAATCATAATTCCAAGTTCGATGGAATCAGATACTTCTGTTCCAGCAGCTTTTAGTTTCGCTTTTTCATCTAGTAAAATATCGCGCGCTTGGCGGAATTCATTTACTGTTGCAATCATCGGGAACATAATTTTTAAGTTACCATATACACTTGCGCGAAGTAGAGCGCGAAGTTGTGTACGGAATAATTCTTCATTCGCAAAACAAAGACGAATCGCACGGAATCCTAGGAATGGGTTCATTTCTTCTGGAAGTTCTAAATAAGGTAACGTTTTATCGCCGCCAATATCTAATGTACGAACTACCACAGATTTTCCGTCCATACCAGAAACTACTGCTTTATACGCTTCGAATTGTTCTTCTTCTGTTGGGAAATTGTCGCGACCCATGTACAAGAATTCTGTACGATAAAGTCCAACTGCTTCCCCGCCATTAGAAATGACACCTTCTAAATCATTCGGAGTTCCGATGTTTGCTGCAAGCTCCACGTGAACGCCGTCTTTAGAAACTGTTTTTTCATTTTTAAGTTTTTCCCATTCTGCTTGTTGTAAAGCAAAATCAGATTTAATTTTTTCATAGTGAGCGATTTGTTCTTCTGTTGGGTGGATGATAACATTACCTTCCAAACCATCAATAATAACAATATCGTTTTTCGCTACGCTAGCAGTTACTTCTTTTGTTCCAACTACTGCTGGAATTTCAAGAGAGCGTGCCATAATAGCAGAATGCGAAGTACGACCACCAATATCCGTCACAAAACCTTTAACAAATTTACGGTTAAGTTGTGCGGTATCAGAAGGCGTTAAATCAGCTGCGACAACAACTACTTCCTCATCAATTAAAGCTGGATTTGGAATAGTCACACCTAGTAAGTGAGAAAGAACACGTTTGCGTACATCTTTAATATCAGCTGCACGTTCACGCATGTATTCGTTGTCCATAGATTCAAACATACCAATAAACATGTCTGTCGTTTCTTGTAAAGCTGTTTCTGCATTCGTTTTAGCATTTTTGATGCTTTCTTCAATTGGTCCTGTTAATTCAGGATCGTTTAAAACTAGAAGATGCGCGTCAAAAATTTGTGCCTTATCTTCGCCTAAGTCTTTAGCTGCTTTTTCACGAATCGTTGAAAGTTCTGTTCTAGAAACTTCTAACGCGCTTTCAAAACGTTTTACTTCACTTTCAACATCCGTAACTTCAGTTTTTTCATAGGAAAGATCAGGTTCAACGAGCAGATAAGCTTTCGCAATGGCAATCCCATCAGATGCTGCGATACCTTTCAACTCTTTAGCCATTATTCAGCCAATCCTTCTTTCTTAAGAACTTCAGTTAGTCCTTCAATTGCTTCTTTTTCGTCGCTACCTTCAGTATAGATAGTGATGTCAGCGCCTTTACCAATACCAAGGGACATAACACCCATGATTGATTTAAGATTTACTTTTTTGCCAGTGTATTCAATTTGAACGTCAGAGCTGTATTTACTTGCAGCCTGCACCAATAGAGTTGCTGGGCGTGCGTGAATTCCTGTTTCATCGATTACTACAAAACTTGCTTGTTCCATAATTTACATTCTCCTTTGTAAAGAAATTTGTTGTAACCTTTTAAGCCGAAAAATTTTCAGCAAAAAAGACTATCCCTCAATTAAAAAGAGTACCATGTTTTACCTATTGTTACAACTATTTGATTAAAAATTTTTTAGAATGTTTTTTTCTATTACGGCTTCTTTCGTTCTTTTACAACTGGAAGAAAGGGAGCGTTTTCTATAATTTTGTCACTAAATTGTTGCATTTTTGATTTAAAATGCACTTTTTAAAGGCTTATAGTTGATTTTAATAGGTTTTTAGTGCAGAATTTAAGGAAGGTTCAAAAATGCATACATTCTTTTTCATCAAGATAAACGCAACACCGAAAATTGAAGGAGTGATAACAATGGCAAAGGCACATGTTGGAGACATTATTGAATTTAAGGATGGCTTAACAGGAATTGTTGAAAAGCTCAACGAAAATTCTGTTATTGTCGACTTAACTTATATGGAAAATTTTAAAGATTTAGGTATTGAAGAAAAAACAGTGGTAAATCACAAAAATTATCAAATTATTCATTCTGTAGAAGAAGACGAAGAAGAGACAGAAGAATAAAAAATTATTTCTAACTGCGCAAAAGTAAAGCATTTTCGTTTAACAATGCTTTATGTTTTTGCGTTTTTTATATGTTTAAAAACGGGCAAAGGAGCGTTTTAATGTGGAAAGTAAAAAGAAAATTGCCATTATTGGAGCAGGTCCCGGTGGTTTAGCTACTGGTATGCTTTTAAGTCAACTCGGCTATCAAGTAAGCATCTATGAAAAAAATGACCGTATTGGTGGTAGAACTGCGCTGCATAAAATGGGTAAATATTCATTTGATGTAGGGCCTTCCGCTTTAACAATGACGCATGTGTTAACTTCTCTTTTTATGGATTGTAACCGTAATATTTTAGATTATGTCTCCCTTTTACCGATCAATCCAATACACACGCTTTATTTTAAAGATATTACTTTTCCGCTTTATAGCGATTATTCTGAAACAAAAACAGTTATTAAAACTTACTTTCCTGGTGAAGAAGAAGGTTTTGATCGTTTTATGAGAGAAAATACGAAAAAAATGCTTTATATTTCGCCGCTTAATCAATTTAATTACAGTTCCTTATTTGATTTCTTTCGACCAACTACAATACGTGCACTTCCAAGTCTCACGCTTGGGCGCTCTTTAATGGATGATTTGGCCAGATATTTTAATAGCAAATATCTTCGTATCGCTTTTTCCTTACAAATGCGTTATTTAGGAATGTCACCATGGGATATTCCAGCAGCATATAGTATTATTCCTTTTTCTGAGTATTATTTCGGCACTTTTCATCCAATCGGTGGTCAAAATAAAATTGTCGAAGCGATGCAACAAGTTGTTATGGAAAATAAAGGGAAATTCTACTTTAATTCTGAAGTAACCTCCTTTGAAACGAATGGAAAAGAAATTACTAGCGCAACTCTTGCTAACGGACAATCGATTGAAGCTGATTATTACTTTACTAATTTGGATTTTATTTATTCGTTAACAAGTAACACGAAAGTAAAGGAGAAAGAAAAAGAATACTCCTCTTCTACTTTTATGTTGTATCTTGGTTTGAAAACAGTGCTTCCCTTTTCACATCAATCCATTATTTTTCCAGATAATTACCGAGAATTTGCGAATAATACCATCCATAAAAAAATCCTTTCTAAAGACTTAGCGATTCATATCACGAATCCTTCAGCCACGGATAACACAATGGCGCCAATGAATCATTCAAGTGTTCGGATTATGGTTTCTGCTCCAAATACTACTAGTGGCATTGATTGGAAAGAACAAACACCTGCATTTCGTCAATTAATATTAGATACGGTAAAAGCGAGATTAGAAATTCCTGATTTAGAGGATTATATTGAAGAAGAATATATTATTACTCCAACTGATTGGGAAGAAAAATATCATGTAAAATACGGGGCAATATTCGGTTTACAACATTTATGGCATCAACAAGGTTTCTTACATCCTGCGAAAAAGTCACCTGCGTTTAAGAACTTATTTGTTGTCGGAGCTGGGGCCATGTCTAGTAGCTCCCTCCCTTTCATTATTGAAAATGCGCAAATTGCTACCAAGAAATTTTTGCAAAAAGAAAAGAAATCCGAGTAATCGATTAGCTGATTACTCGGATTTCTTTGTAGTCTTCGTTTCTTTTTCAAGGCTAAAGAAATAACAAGCTGTAAAAATAATATTTGAAACAATAATAATAGCAATCGAGGTCCATAAATCAAGATAAAACGATAAAAAGACAAAGAAAGCGATAATAATCCAATAAACGATGACAATTTCTGATTTTAAATCTGGATATTTAAGTCGTTCCCAACTATCCGTTAAACTTAAAATAAAATAAATCATTAAATGTAAAATCAGGCCTAAGAGCCACCAATTTATAAAATCAGATAGCTGTAAGATCGTAAAACCATTTTGCGTAATATATAGTTGTTTAGATTGCATTGTGATTGGTTCAATTAAGACTTCAAAAATCATCACCATCGTAGCTGCGATAAAAGAATAAATCCCTCCACGAATCCAATCAACATTGATTTTAAGTGTGATTTCACGTGCGATAATGTGTGTCCCGGCAATCATTCCGACCCAAATGAATCCCATCGTAATAGGAATACCATACAAACTCCCGCCTAGCGTAGAGCCAATATATTCATCCGTATAACTTAATTGCATCCATTCGATACAAGTACTGACAACAAAAATAAGTAGAGTAATAGCAGATCCAAGCCATTTGCCATATTGCATAATAAAGAAAACTGCTGCAAAAATACCAGTAAATACTAAAAATAGTGACTGGATTGTTGTTAAACGCGGCGGAATAATGTGTAAAGAAACTAGCAATACACTACCTAAAAACCAGAATATATATACCCAAAGTAAAAATTTGTAGTTTTTTTCTAACATCTATGAACCACTCCTATTTTTTCATTATATAGGATTTATTAAATTGCACAACTTTTATCTTATCTTTTGTTTAATTGTTGCCAAACGATTTCATTTGTTTTAAAGTAGTATGAGAAGTATTTGTTAAGAAGAGGTGTAAAGTATTTGAAGAGCATCAAGATTGATTATAAACTCGTATTGGGACTTATTTTATGTGCCCTACTTGTTATATTAACATATCAGTTCCCACGTGTTTTTTGGTATTTATATGGAGCTGGAATGTTATTTTTACTTAGTTTTGTGATATTTAATGATGATTTAAAAAAGGAATTTTCGTTCGTTAAAGGCATTTTACCTGGAATTTTTTCCGGAATTGTCCTTTATATTATTTTTTACATAGGCGCCTTTATTATTAAAGTAATGCCAGGTGGTCTAGAACATTCTGTAGAAGCTGCATTTAATAAGTATTCCACCCACTCTTTAGTAATATGGTTGCTTTTGATTGTCGCGATTATCCCCGGTGAAGAAATTTTCTGGCGTGGATTTGTATTAAAACGTTTGAACCATTATTTTAATCATTGGTTCTCTAATATTTTTGCCGCTTTACTATGTATGGTCATGATGTTGCCTAGTGGTAATTTTGCCGCTATCATCGGTATTTTTGTCGCATCTCTTGTATGGAATGTGATGTACTCTTACCGTCCGAGCCTTCTCATGGTTTATCTGTCGCATTTGACCTTTGCCTTTTTACTACTCGCGGCATTGCCAATTTATTAAAAAACCTAGAAACATTCCTTTTTTATAGGAATGTTTTTTTTATGAAAAATTTGAAGCAAAATACTTGAAAGTCAAAATAGGTCAGTATATAATTAATTCATAAGGTCAAAGATAGTCAAAGTCAAGACCTTTCATTTCTCATTTTTAAAAGGAGGAAATTAACTATGAACTGTGAAAAATGTAATCAAAATCAAGCAACAATCCAACTATATATGAATATTAACGGCAAGCGTGTAGAAATGCCGCTTTGTGCCTCTTGTTACGCAGAAGTTAGAAATCAAGCAAACTTTGGGGCAAATGAATTTCCAGGTGCTGGCGGTTCCCCGTTCGATGATATTTTCCGTCAACTAAGTGGCGCTGCAAACCAAGCAAGCCGTGAACAACAAAGTCAAAGAAACACACAAGTACAAACACAAACTGGTGGCGCTGGAAACGGCTTACTAGATGAATTTGGAACAAACTTAACAGATATGGCGAAAAACGATCAACTCGATCCAGTAATTGGTCGTGACAAAGAAATTAAACGTGTCATCGAAATCTTGAATCGTCGTAATAAAAACAATCCTGTCCTTATAGGTGAACCAGGTGTTGGTAAAACTGCGGTTGTCGAAGGACTTGCAAATGCAATTGTCGCAGGTGAAGTTCCAAGTAAGTTAATGAACAAAGAAGTTATCTTACTAGATGTTGCTTCTCTCGTTTCTGGAACAGGAATCCGCGGACAGTTTGAAGAACGAATGAAACAATTAATTAAAGAATTACAAGAACGCAAAAACACGATCTTGTTTATTGATGAAGTGCACACAATTGTCGGCGCTGGATCCGCAGAAGGTTCAATGGACGCAGGAAATATTTTAAAACCAGCCTTAGCTCGCGGTGACTTACAAATGATTGGTGCAACAACGCTAAAAGAATATCGTACTATCGAAAAAGATGCTGCACTTGAGCGTCGTTTCCAACCAGTAACGGTGAATGAACCTTCTACCGAAGAAACACTTACTATTTTAAATGGCTTGAAATCCAAATATGAAGATTTCCATGAAGTTGTCTATTCTCCTGAAGCTTTAAAAGCAGCGGTTGAATTAAGCTCTCGCTACATTCAAGACCGTCATTTGCCAGATAAAGCGATTGATTTAATGGATGAAGTTGGTTCAAAATACAATCTATCTATTGAAAAATTGGATGAAAACACCGTTAGTGAACGTGTTGCTCGTTTAGAAGAAGAAAAAAATCAAGCTCTCCAAATGGAAGACTATGAAAAAGCAGCCAAAGTTCGAGACGAAATTACTCGACTTGAAGAAAATAAAACTAGTAACTCCTTTTCAGAACGGCCAGTTATTCAATCTTCTGATATTCAAGCGATTATTGAAGAAAAAACTGGTATTCCAGTAGGACGTTTACAAGAAGACGAACAATCCAAAATGAAAAACCTAGAAAGCAACTTAACCGGAAAAGTAATCGGTCAAGATGATGCCGTGAAAAAAGTAGCGAAAGCAATTCGTCGTAGCCGTGTTGGGTTAAAAGCTAAAAATCGTCCAATTGGTTCGTTCTTATTCGTCGGACCTACTGGTGTCGGAAAAACAGAACTTGGTCGCACACTTGCTCGTGAATTATTTGGTACAAGTGAAGCGATGATTCGTTTAGATATGAGTGAATTCATGGAAAAACACAGCGTCTCTAAATTAATCGGTTCTCCTCCAGGCTATGTTGGTCACGAAGAAGCTGGTCAATTAACTGAAAAGGTTCGTCGTAATCCTTATAGCATCATCCTTTTAGACGAAATTGAAAAAGCACACCCGGATGTACAACATATGTTTTTACAAATTCTAGAGGATGGACGTCTAACTGATTCTCAAGGACGCACAGTAAGCTTTAAAGATACAGTGATTATCATGACAAGTAATGCTGGTACGACTGATACAGAAGCTTCTGTTGGCTTTAATACAGCAACTGACAATAAACTTGAAAAAGGCTCAGACATCCTTGCAAAACTAGGCGCATACTTTAAACCAGAATTCTTAAACCGTCTAGATAGCGTTATTGAATTTAAATCTCTTGAAAAAGATGATTTAGTACAAATTATCGACTTAATGCTCGTTGACTTAAATTCAATGCTCGCACAAGAAGGCGTAACTATAGACGTTTCTAAAGAAGTTAAAGAACATTTAATCGAGCTTGGATATGATCCTAAATTTGGTGCTAGACCACTTCGCCGCACAATTCAAGAACACTTAGAAGATGCGATTGCCGATAGCTTAATTGATCAACCAGAAGCGAAGAAATTAAATGCCACACTAAATGACGATAAAAATATCGTTATAACTGAACAAGTAACAGTTTAATAAAAAAGGCTTGCGTTAACTTAAACGCAAGCCTTTTTCTAATGCAAGTAAATATTGCTTCTTATCAATGTCCGCTCCGTTATACCCACCGAGCGCCCCATCACTTTTTACACACCTATGACATGGAATAAGTATAGGAATAGGATTAGCGCGATTAGCTTGTCCCACCGCTTGCACTGCTTTTGGACTCCCAGCGGCTATTGCTATATCTTTATAACTAACAACTACCCCGTATGGAATTTCACTAAGTGCTTGCCAAACACGCTGTTGAAAAGGAGTTCCTTGCAAGAAAATTGGTAAATCAAATACTTCCCGCTCTCCTTCAAAATAACCTGCTAATTGTTCTAGAAGCTGCTGATATATTGCTATCTCGCCCTTCTCTCCCGCTAAAATCTCCCAATTAGACGGCTCATCATATGAAATCTTTGTAATATGCGCATCCTCTATAATGATAAACAACGTACCCACCGGTGAATCGCTTGTTTGTTTCAACATCTTCCATACTTCCTTCCGAATATGATATTGCTCTAAAGATAGCACTTCTTTTAATAATGCGCAAACGTATGTCATCGCCTATTAATATTTGATACCTTTTGTTATCGAACTGTTGGATATTCGTTACAGATTCTAGGGTAAAATAAAACAAGATACTTCCAACTTAGAATAGAAAGGAATGTTTTTTATGGAGCAAACCGAGGTTAAACGGGAAAGTTACTTTGATAATGCGAAGTTTATCTTAATTTTCTTAGTTGTATTCGGACATTTTCTTCAAACATTTATTGCAGAATATGCTGGAGTTCGCGTCCTTTACATTTATATCTACACTTTCCATATGCCTGCCTTTATACTAATCTCTGGTTTTTTTGCTAAAAGTTTTGGTAAACCCGGATATTTAAAAAAGACGATGAAGAAATTAATTTTACCATATGTTTTTTTCCAACTAATCTACAGTATTTTTTACTATTTTCTTTTAAATAAAGAGAATCTTTCTATTAAATTTTTAGATCCAGAATGGTCGCTTTGGTTTTTACTCAGCTTATTTTTCTGGAATTTAATGTTGCTTGTTTTTTCAAAAATCAAACCTTGGAAGTCTGTGAGTATTGCGCTTTTACTAGGACTGGTTGCTGGATACTTTGATATTATTGGTGGTTATTTAAGTTTGTCTAGAACCCTTGTCTTCTTCCCATTCTTCTTAGTAGGCTACTTTTTAAAAAAGGAACATTTTTACTTTCTTAAAACGCATATAGCTTCTATTATTGGTGGTATTTTCGTTGTATTATTGTTGATTTTTATTACCATGCATCCGAATCTAAACGATAAATGGTTTTTAGGATCAAAACCATATGCTAACTTTGTCGAAGTGAAGTCGCTTGGTCTTTTCATTCGCGCGCTCGTCTACATGATTAGTTTTTGCTCTATCGCTGCTTTTTTCAGTTTTATCCCACAAAAAAGGTTATTTTTTACTAAATGGGGTAAAAATACGTTATATGTTTATTTGTTACATGGCTTCTTTATTAAGTTCTTTCGTGAAGGTGGCCAAACTGACTTTCAATATAGCCCGTCTACGTTTTTACTATTATTTGGAATTACTTTTGGTTTGACGGTGTTATTATCCAGTCGATTGGTAAAAACAGTTGTTCAGCCAGTGATTGAGCTGCGTGCTTCAATGCTCTATAACGTGTTTAGCCGATTAACAAAGCGGGAAAGTTATTAAACGTATAGATAGAAAAAGGAGGTTTTATTATGGGCTCAAGAAAGCCAGAAGTTATTATCGGATTAATTGGCTCCATCATTGGGATTGTAGTTGGTTTTTGGATTATTAATTATGGAGATTCAGTCACAGATTATATACAGACATTTACTTATTTACCAGGTGAACTAGGAAATGAGTTGGCAAATCTAGGGTGGATTACATTAATTGCCTCAGTAGTTGCATTAATTGCTTCTCTCTTAATTAAATCAGCTCCTCGTGGTTGGGGTGTTATCTTAGTAGTTATCGGTATCGTTTTATTCTTTGTTATTGGTACTGCTTGGATTGTATCAGGTATCTTAATTACACTAACTGGTTTAATGGGAATTTTCAGAAGACCAATTCCAAAATCAAAATATTAATTATTATCCCCTAATCAAATTGGTTAGGGGTTTTTAATGCAAAAAAATCCTTTCCGCGTTTTGCAGAAAGGATTTTTATTTTAGCCAGTAATAATTTTTTCTTTTGGTAATCGAATAGCATTTTTAGGTTGATTTTTATTTCTTAAACTAAGCATCGAATACATGATGCCAACCCGTCCAATGAACATCAAGACGATAATAATTAATTTACCTGGGGTGGACAAATCAGGCGTCAAACCAACTGATAAACCTGACGTTCCAAACGCCGAGAACACTTCAAAAATAACTGAAATGAGCGAGGCCGTTTCTGTCTGCATAAGTATGACTATCGCAGAAATACTGAGAAATCCTGCAACAAGCGTGACGGCAAGCGACTTGCGAACATCTTCTTGATGCAATTCTCGCCCAAAAATATAAACATGCTTCCGACCGCGAATAACCGAATAAATAAATAAAATGGTAATCGCAAAAGTAGTCGTTCGTATCCCACCACCAACTGAACTTGGCGAAGCTCCGATAAACATTAAGAACGACACAAGTAAAAGGGTAGAAACTGAAAGCGCCCCGCTGTCCATTGTTTGGAGTCCAGCACTTCTGGACGTCGCCGATAAGAACATCGAGTTAAAGAAACCAAAGTCCCAACTTTTGCCACTAAAGAAGTGATTGTATTCAAACAACCAAATGAGTAAGCCGCCGACAATCAAAAGTACAAAATAAGTAAGTGTAGTCACTTTTACAAACAACGAAAAACGAAACGGTATTAGCGTATTTTTCTCAAATAAAAATCGTCTTGTTTCTAGTAAAACCGGAAACCCAATCGCACCAGCAATAATTAGTAATATCGAAATAAATTGCACAAAATAATCATTTGCGAATGGTATTAGCGATTTACCAGTAATATCCACGCCGGCATTGGTAACAAGTGAAACTGAGTTATATAATCCTTGGAACATCGCTTCCCAAAAATTAGGATACAGCGGGATAAAATAAATTCCTAAAATCAACGCGCCCACTAATTCAATTCCAAAAATCAAGACAAGAATTTCGCGCAACATCCGAACCATTCCACTCATCGTAAATTGATTCGTATCTGTCATAATAAGTTGGCGCTGTTTCAGTCCAATCCGTCTCTTCAAAATCAAATAGAAGAACGTGCTAATCATCATAACGCCCAATCCACCAATTTGGAAAATCGCCATTAAGACCCAAATTCCAGCAGTACTATACGTCTGGCTAACATCTACTGTCGCAAGTCCGGTAACACTAACAGAACTCGCCGCTGTGAATAGAGTATCAATAAACGACACCTTAACCCCTTTTTGTAAAGTGAACGGCAAACTTAAGACGATAGTAGAAATCGTAACCGCAATAAAATAATACGCGATAATTACTTGAACTGGTGTCATACGTGCTAACACCAGTTTTAATCTTCTGCGCAATTTTACTTCTTGATCATATTCAAACTCTTTTGGTTTTCTTCTCTTTTTTTCTCGCAATGATATAACCACCCAAACCTATAATTATCATAACCGACCAGAATGTCAGCTTCCAAACCGCTGAATCCGGAAAATCTTCTGGAATAATTGCAACAGATGGATGTGCTAGCGTTAAGACCGCCATTTTCACACCTACCCAACCGACAATTAAAAACGCTGCTGTTTCAAGTGTAGGGTAACGCTCTAATAATTTAACAACTTGTGTGGCTGCAAAACGAATTACGACAAGTCCTGCAATACCACCAAGGAACATCACGATAAATTGTCCACCGTTCATTCCCCCAATATCAAAATTCCCTAAATCTGGTAAAGTAACAACAAGTGCTGCTGCAGCTAACATGGAATCCAGTGCAAAAGCAATGTCAGTCAACTCAACACGAGCTACTACACCCCAAAAGGAAGTTGATTTGGCTTCTGATGCTTCTTTGACTTCTTCTTGCTTACCTTTTTTAAGGCGCCACATATGCTTAATTGCTAGGTACAATAAATAAACCGCGCCGATAGCTTGTATTTCCCAAATTTTTACTAAAAATGAAATTAAAAATAGTGCAATAAAGCGGAAAACAAATGCACCAACTAACCCATAAAATAAGGCTTTTCGTTGTTTATCGTGCGGTAAACCTTTAACAATTACTGCCATAACTACGGCATTATCTGCGGAAAGAATTCCCTCGAGTACTACTAAAACAAGGAAAACTAACGCATATTCTCCCCAAATAGAAACATCCATTCCTCATTCACCATCCTTCTACTCTATCATAAAATTGTGTTTTCAGCATCTGGTTGTATGTAAAACCAGAAGTACACATTTGCACTTCTGGTCAGTTAAAATTATTTAGTTGTTTCTGTTTTTTTCTTACTACGGTAGGAAACGAACCATCCCCATAGAATAATCAGAATCATCACGCCCCAGAAAATCAATTTCCAAAGTGTTGATTCAGGGAAGCTGTGTGGAATTACGCCAAGACTAGGGTGTGCTAATGTGTAAATAACTAGCTTCACGCCTACCCAACCAACAATTAAAAATGCGGCTGTTTCGAGACTTGGATAGCTTTTTAGTAATTTAACAAATTGAGTTGCTGCAAAACGGATAATAATTAGGCCAACAAGTCCACCTAAGAACATAATCGCAAATTGCCCAGTATCAATTCCCCCAATGTGTCCCCATCCTGTTTCTGGAAGCGTAATGGCAAGGGCTACTGCCGCAAGCATGGAATCAATCGCAAACGCAATATCTGCAATCTCTACTTTTAGAACCGTCATCCAAAAACCAGAGCCAGCTTTTTCCTTCTTCTCTTTTTCTCCGTCTTTTCCTTTTGCATGTTTCCAAATGTGACTAATCGCGATATATAGTAAATATGCGGCACCAAGCGCTTGTACCTGCCAAACGTTTGCCAAAAAGGAAATTAAGAATAATGCGCCAAAACGGAAAACAAAGGCACCCATCAATCCATAAAATAACGCTTTTTTCTGTTGTTTATCTGGGAGATGTTTTACCATAACAGCCATAACTACTGCATTATCCGCTGCTAAAATCCCCTCAAGACCGATTAGGACAAGTAATACCCATCCGTACTCTAAAATCATTGCTGTATCCACTAATTCTTTTCCTCCTTTGTTCTATTAAAATGTCAAAGATCTCCTATTTTGAAGAAACAAAAAAGCGAGACCTGCCCATAAAGGCAAAGGTCTCGCTAACATTTAAAGTTAAATGTGATAAAACCGATGATATCTCTATCATGTAATGACGACTTTATCCTGATTAAAAGCTAATCAGCGCTACTCCCCTCTGACATTTGTCAAAGAACGATATATGATTACCTAGAGAATAATACCATAATTTAGAAGTTCTCGTCAACTAATTTTTCTCACAAACTTTTTAAACAGCCAAGTCTTTAGTTTTTGCGCTACTGGCTATTTTAATATTATGGATTGTGAATAGAATCACACCGATTAAACAAGTAAGAATTTCTGTTGTTGTTAAAGACCAAATCACTCCCATCAGGCCAAAATAATGTTGCCCCAAAATAATTACTGGGATAAAAATAATTCCTTGTGAAACAGACATAATCGTAGCCGGAATAGCTTTCCCAATCGCTTGAAAAGTACTCGTAAAGAGACCAGTGAAGCCACTGAATAGAGAAGAAATCAGCATCGCAACCATAATATGCACCCCAAGTGATATAACACTTTGATTTTCACTAAATAAATGCATCACTTGGAAACGGAAGATAAATACAAAACTAGAAATCACAAGCACAATCAAGCCAATACTAACAGCTGTAAACCGAATCGCTTTTTCAAACCGTGCAATATTTCCCGCACTAAAGTTATATGCTAAGAGTGGAATAATTCCCATATAAAGCCCCATACAAATAAATTCTGGTAACTGAACTACTCGTAGTGCCACCCCAAAACCTGCAACAACGCCTTCCCCGTAAATCATCGAATAATGATTTAAAACAAGTGTAGTAACAATCAAGAATAATGATAAAAGTAGTTCTGAAACGCCAATTTTAAAAACATTTTGAACGATTTCTTTCGTTGCTTTAAACCATTTAAACCGAATGGATAAATAGTCACTTTTTTTCTCCAAATACCAGGCATAATAAATAAGTGAAACCGTACTTGCAAGTCCAATTGAAACTGCAGCACCTACAACGTTAAAATTAAAATACAAAATAAGCAGTGGATCAAACACTAAATTTACAATCGTACCAATAAGCATCCCATTCATAGAAACGCGGGAAGCTCCCTCCGCCCGAACGACCTGCTCTAAAGCAAAGTTAGCAATAATAAAAGGACTACAAATTAGAAGCGCCAATGTATAATTTTTCGTGTGTAAAAAACTTGTCGCGTCTGCTCCTAGAAAATGAGTAACTGGATTAATTAAAAAACCTAATATAATCGCGCATATAATACCTAAAACCAAACTTCCATATAAAACAAAAGCCGATACTTGCTTCGCCTTAATCCCGTCTTCTTTCCCTAGTAAACGAGAAATGTACGTCCCGCCGCCAACACCAAACATATTCCCAATAGCCATTAAAATCGTAAACATTGGTAAACCGAGTGTCACAGCTGTTAACATCGACGTATCATGCAACAACCCTATAAAAAACGCATTGACGATATTATAAATAACCCCCACCGACATTCCAAGCATCATTGGAATAGATAAGTGAGCAATCGCTTTAGGAATGCTCGCTTTTGTTAAATAATAGTTATCTGAGTGTTTCATTTTAATTCCCCCTAAAAATTAGTTAGAACTCTAACTATATAGTTAAATTTTTTTAATCTGTCTGATCGTCAATTTTACTAAGTAGTTCAATAAAGGTTTTATACTCGTCAGCGGAAAGGATTTTCTTCGCTTTATCATCTTCTCGCGGAAAAGAGGCATTAAATTCATCCACAATATCTTTGCCTTCTTTTGTTAACGTAACGACTTTTTCTCGGCCATCACGAAGGCTTGGCTTGCGTGAAATTAATTGTTTTTTCTCGAGTCCTTGAATGAGGCTAGTGATACTTGCGCCACGTGTTTGGAAGATTCGCTGAAGATCTTTTTGGATTATTTCATTTGCAGCATTATCATTTAAAAATCCCAGAACTCTTGCTTGTTGTGTTGTCAGCCCAAACTGAGCTACTTTTGCGTCCATTTTTCGCTTGGATTTAATCATAATAGAACGAATTAATGTATCCATCGTCTTCTCTCTTCTCACGAGTATTCCTCCTTATTAATTAGAATTCTAACTAATTATAGCGCGTTTCAAAAAATTGTCAAGCAAAAAAACAACCTATTTGCGAAAGCACAAATAGGTTGCAGCTATTATAGTAATGAAGTTAACTCAATATCTGGATTTTTATCATTAAACCAATTAATTGCGAATTCATTTTCGAATAAGAATAGCGGTTGGTCAAAACGGTCTTTCACTAGCATACTTCTAGCGGTAGATAGTTTTTCATCCGCATCTTCTTCTTTGACCCAACGAGCGATTTTTTTGCCGATTGGTTCCATCCGAATTTCTGAATTATATTCGCCGCGCATTCTGTGTTCGAATACTTCAAATTGCAACTGACCAACAGCCCCAATAATGTATTCTTCCGTACGCCACGTTTTAAATAATTGAATCGCACCTTCTTGAACAAGTTGCTCTACGCCTTTATGAAAGTGTTTTTGCTTCATTACATTTTTTGCATAAACACGCATAAATAATTCGGGTGTAAACTGAGGAAGTTTTTCAAATTCGAGTTTTTTACTGCCATTCGTTATCGTATCGCCAATTTGGTAGTTACCAGTATCATACAAACCGATAATATCACCAGCAACAGCACGATTTACGGTTTCCCGGTCATCCGCCATAAACTGCGTTGAGTTCGCAAGCTTCATACTTTTCCCAGTTCGCGTTAACGTAACGTTCATGCCGCGTTCAAATTCGCCTGAACAAATTCGAATAAAAGCAATCCGGTCCCGGTGAGCAGGGTTCATGTTCGCTTGGATTTTAAAAATAAAGCCAGAGAACTTCGGATTATCAGCTTCAATCACGCCTTCATTCGATTCATGGCTTGAAGGAGATGGCGCAAAATCAACAAATGTACGCAAGAAAGTTTCTACCCCAAAGTTAGTTAAGGCACTTCCGAAAAATACTGGTGTTTGCTCGCCCGCAATAATGCGTTCCCGACTAAAGTCATTTCCCGCTTCGTCTAACAGCATGATTTCTTCTAAAGCTTGATCGTAATAAAGTGATTTTTGAATAGCGTGTGCTTCCTTCAAATCTCCATCTTCCCCAAGTGGTAAGAAACGTTCATCTTCTTCTGAGCGATATTGCTCAATAACGCGATGATAGCGGTCATAAAGTCCAGCTAATTCTTTTCCCATACCAATTGGCCAGTTCATTGGATAAGATTCAATACCCAAAACTTCTTCTAATTCAGCAAGTAGTTCTAGTGGCATTTTTCCTTGACGGTCCATTTTATTAATAAAAGTAAAAATTGGAATTCCACGCATCCGACAAACTTTAAACAGTTTTAGCGTTTGGGCTTCGATACCTTTCGCAGCATCAATAACCATGACAGCACTATCAACCGCCATTAAGGTCCGGTACGTATCTTCACTGAAGTCAGAGTGACCCGGTGTATCCAAAATATTAATTCTTGAACCATTATAATCAAACTGCATCACAGAACTCGTTACCGAGATTCCACGTTGTTTTTCAATTTCCATCCAGTCACTTGTCGCAAACTTGCCAGATTTCTTTCCCTTTACAGTCCCAGCTGAACGGATAACGCCACCGAATAATAGTAATTGCTCAGTAATCGTCGTTTTCCCAGCATCCGGGTGAGAAATAATCGCAAACGTTTTGCGTGAAGCAACTTCTTTTTGCAAATCTTGACTCATTGTTATTTTCCTCCTAGATTCATTCACATTCCATTAGTATAGCATAACTAGGAGAATTTCGGCTGTTTTTTTATTCAAAAATTATTTTGTTTGTCGTTTCATTAAGATGACAGATAAAATGCCAAAAAGTACTGCAAAGACGCTTAAAATCAGCAAACTTACTCCTGTCGTTACTGTTTTATCACCCCAATAAATAGTAATACCAATCATTTCTTTTGTCGCATCCATCGCCTCAGTATTACCTGCGAAAACTTGTTGTAAAGGCTCTTTTGTCATGATTTCACGAATAGTAGACGCCCCGTATGTGAAAGGAAAACATTTCATCGCCGTTTGAACCGCAGCAGGAAGCGAACCAATCGGCAAATAAATTCCAGCAATAAAACCGATAACAGTTCCAACAATAGTCGAAACCGAACTAAAGGCGCTCGCTTTTTTCACTAGGCTTGCGATAAAAAACATAATGCTACTACAACATAGAACATTAATTAAAATAATGCCGATTAAACTAACCCAACTTTCAAGCGGTAAAAACGCTCCTCCTGTCAACCAGATGTACATTTCACCAACAAAAAGAGTGATAACTGACAGAACAAATGAAGCAACTAAACCACTAACGATGTAGCTTGTGACAATTCGCCATCTGGAAGCTGGAGTTATTGCAAAACTTCTGGCAATGCTCTGCTCTTCATCGTGCACTTTTAATGAAAAAACGGCTAAAGAAACAGTGACCGGCGTAATAGACAAAATCCCCGCAATTACCCACGTATTCACTAATTCTTGTATTCCTATCGTTTTTCCAGATGCCTGTTTAAACATTTCTTCCATATTATTTCCTAAAAAAATGGCATAGAGTCCGATAATAATTAAAATCGTGAGTAACGACATAAATACCGCAGTTCTATCACGAAAATAGATTTTTAAATTACGACTAATCATTTGAATCCTCCTTAATCATCGAGATAAATGCATCATCAAGATTTCCTTTTATTACTTCAAAAGAACTGTAAAGTCCCGCTGTTTGATTCAAAATAGCCAAAATTCCGATATTTTCATCTGTTACTTCAACACGCATCGTTCCTTTTGACACTTTATAAGGTAAATTTGCTTTTTCAATAATTACCTGAAGTTCTTCCACATTTGCATCGTAAAAAAAGATTTTATCTACTGAAAAACGACTTCTAATATTAGCGGGAGTGCCTTGAGCGATAATATTCCCCTTATGAATAACTGCCAACTGATCCGCATCCTTCGCTTCTTCTAAATAATGCGTCGTTAAAAACACCGTCATGCCGAATTCTTCTCGCAAATAATCAATAATCTTCCAAACGCTCACTCGAGTTTTCGGATCCAGCCCAGTAGTCGGTTCATCGAGTAGTAAAATTTCTGGATCATGCATAATAGCCCTAGCAATTTCAGCTCGGCGTTTTTGTCCCCCAGATAGTTTTTCAAAACGGCGATTTAATATATCCTCAATTCCCATAATAGAAGAAACAAGCTCTAAACGTTCGGTGATTTCCGCTTTTGTTTTTCCATATAAACTGGCACGATTATACAAGTTCTCGCGTACGGTAAGTAAATCATCCAACACATTTTCTTGAAAAACAACGCCCAACTTTTGTCTGAAATTTTTCCTATTTTTAAAGGTCAATTTTTCATCGTCAATAAAAATTTCTCCAGATGTTGGCTCGCTTTCTGTGCAAATCATGCTAAGAGTAGTCGATTTCCCCGCCCCGTTCTCACCTAAGAAAGCAAACAATGAACCTTTTTCAACTTCTAAATTAATGCCTTTAACTGCTTCTACTTTTCCAAACGTTTTAACTACATTCGTTAATTTTATCATTTTGTCTCCCTTTCTCGCATTTCTGCTAGTTTTTGGTTAATTTCATTACTAAATTTCGCATCTCTAAAACTGAAAAACAGATGCATTACAAGAAAAGTCACGCAAATAAAGCCAAAAATAATCATAAATCCAGTTAATGAATGATACCAATCAAACAACCAACCAAGACCTAAAATTGCAGCGCTAATAAAAAAGAAAAAAACAAGTAAACGGACATAAAAAGCAAATTTCGTTTTTATCGAATTATTGAAAAGTAATTGCTGAACAAAAGTAGTAATAACACTAAAACCTAGCATAGTGAAAATGTCGCGAATAGCTATCGTTTCAGATTCTCCAGTTGAGATATAGGAACAAATCATCGTGATAATTGCAGCTGTGAAAATAATACACGCTGATTGAATAAATTGAATTAATTTTGCGCTCATTTGCCCTTCCCTCCCAAGTTTAATTTTTGCTTTAAGACTTTGGCATATTGCCTAGAAATAATCACTTTTTCTCTATTAAAAAGGCTAGCTTCAAATTTCCCGTGGAAGCCAGGCGCAATTTTTTCAATCCATTCGATATTTAAAATCATGGATTTCGAACACCTGAAAAAGGAGCTATCTTTGAATTTTTCTTCCACCTCATATAATTTCCAAGTAGTTTCATATACGTCTTTTTCTGTATACACAAAAATTTTACTTTCTACAGCCTCAAAATATAAAATCTTTCTTTTAGCGAGTAAATATGTCACTCCGTCTTTTTTGACAGAGATTTTCTCGGTTTGCTCTTCTAGCCCCATCACTATTTTAGTTACTTCTTCCAGATTATTTGGGTGGCAATATATGTCTACTTCGCCAATCGCTAAATTATTATTTTGCTTTACATGGAAATTCATCTGGTTGCCTCCCTTTTTTCTTTTTATTATAAACGCTACACTAAAAACTACAAGTTGATTTCTGTAACTTGCAAATTAACCTCCCTAAGATGCAAAAAAACTCGGTAGCGGATTATTCACTACCGAGTTTTACTATTTATTTTACTGCTGCAACAAGCGCTTCTACTTTGTCCTCAAAATCTTCTGGTTTCATTTTTGATGGGAAACGTTCAACAACTTCGCCATTTTCATCAATGAGGAATTTGGCAAAGTTCCATTCAACTTTTTTGCCTCCAGTTTGTTCAGTTAAATATTTATAAAGTGGGGCAGCGTCTTTGCCTTTCACTTTAATTTTAGAGAACATTTGGAAAGTCACGCCGTAATTCATTTGACAAAATTCTAAAATCTCTTCGTCACTACCAGGATCTTGACGTAAAAACTGATTGCACGGGAAACCAAGGATTTCAAAGTTATCTCCTCCAAGTTTTTTATACATTTTTTCAAGACCTTCCAGTTGAGGTGTTAAACCACATTTGCTCGCTGTGTTGACAATGAGTAAAACTTTGCCTTTATAGTCACTTAATGCTATTTCTTTACCATTCATTGCTTTTTCAGAAAAATCATGGACATTCATGTAGAATTCCTCCTATTTCAATATATTCGAAAATAAATAAGCATAAACTAATTTTTCTGTATGATAGAGTGAATCGCGGTGTGTTCGTTCGTATGCATGGCTAGCATCAATTCCCGGGCCAATTAAACCATGAACGATGTCATTACCAGAGTTAATCGCCGCACTCGCATCTGATGCATAAAACAGATAAATGTCTACTTTATAATCAATATTATTCTTTTTAGCTAGTTCAACTAAATGTTTACGCAAACCTAAATGATAAGGGCCACTGCCATCTTTAGCACAAATAGATACAGTGTATTCATCAGAAGTTTGACCATCACCAAGCGCTCCCATGTCGACAGCTAAATATTCCACTGTTTCAGCTGGGATATTTGAATTACCACCATAACCAATTTCTTCATTATTAGAGATAAGGAAATGAGTTGTATGTGGAAGCTCTAATTTATTTTCATGGATATGGTTAATGAGTTGTAATAAAATCGCGACACTTGCTTTATCATCCAAATGGCGAGATTTAATATACTCATCATTAATAATTTGGACACGCGGATCAAAGGAAACAAAATCACCAACTTCTATTCCAAGTGCGCGAACTTTGTCAGCATCTAGCGCTTTTACATCTAAACGAACTTCCATATTTTTATCATTACGTTCAGCTGTACCAGCGTCTTTATATACGTGAACGGAGGTTTGATGCATAAGAATTGTTCCGCTATATAAATCGCCTTCACTTGTTTCGATCGTACAATATTCGCCTTCAATCGCATTAAAACGATAGCCACCAATTAAAGTTAATAGTAATCTGCCATCTGCTTTGATTTCTTTTACCATCGCGCCTAACGTATCAACATGTGCCGTTAGCATACGATGTTTGGAGTCATCTTTTCCTGGGAGAGTTACAATTAATCCGCCTTTATTGTTTAATTTATATGGGATGTTAGAAGCTTCTAAATCCCTTACTAGTTTTTCAATGATTTGCCCTGTGTTCCCTGTTGGACTAGGGATAGAAGTTAACTCTTTAATTTTTTGCATCGTTTGTGTTGTATTTGGTTCGTAACTCAAAAATATTCCTCCTTTAGTTCGCTTTATTCTATTATATTATAGCGCTTATCTTCACCTAACGCATTTCTTAAGATTAATTTTTTTCCAAATCAGTCCTTTTATATGCTATAATTCGGTAGACGAAAAGGGAGGGAATTTTTTGGAACAAACAAAAGTAAAAGCCGTTACCATCGCCGTATTTGTCGCAACATTTATGGCAGCTATTGAAGGTACCATCGTGAGTACTGCGATGCCAACGATTGTAAGTCAGTTGGACGGCATAGAGTTAATGAACTGGATTTTTTCTGTTTATTTACTAACATCAGCAGTGACGGTTCCTATTTACGGAAAACTGTCTGATTTGTATGGACGAAAAAATATCTTTGTAATTGCGACAATTATTTTTATCATTGGTTCATCACTTTGTGGATTTGCACAAAATATGGAGCAATTAATTATTTTTCGCGCGATTCAAGGTATTGGAGCAGGCGGGATTTTACCATCTACTATGACGATTATCGCAGACGTATACCCATTTGAAAAACGAGCAAAAGTACTTGGTTTCATGGGTTCTGCTTGGGGTATTGCAGGTGTTTTCGGTCCGCTCGTTGGTGGGTTTTTAGTAGACCAACTTTCTTGGCATTGGATTTTCTTTATTAATGTGCCAATCGGACTTCTAACTATCTTACTTATTTTGCTTTATTTACGTGAAGAGGTCGAACGAGTAAAATTACCAATTGATTATCTTGGTGCCTCACTATTTACCGTAGCACTTTTAGGATTATTATTTGCATTACAGCGAGCTGGAGAGTCCCTCAACTGGACAGAACCGCTCGTAGTCATTCTTTTTGCCATTTCGATATTATTATTTGTTGCTTTTTATTTTGTCGAAAAACGTGCCAAAGATCCGATTATGCCATTTGTTTTATTTAAAAATCCAGTTGTTTTAATTGGAAACTTAATTGGTTTTCTAATTAGTGCCTTTTTAATTGGTATTAATGTTTATATTCCAATGTGGGCTCAAGGAATGCTTGGCCACGGAGCCACAATTGCTGGATTTATGCTTGCACCACTTTCCGTCACGTGGATTATCGGTTCATTTATAGGCGGAAAGCTTTTAATGACACTAGGAAATCGCCATACAGTCGGAATTGGCGTATTAATAACAGCTGCAAGTGGACTTATTTTAGCTTTATTCCCAGCTTCCACAAATGACATCTTCTTCTATTTAAATAGTGCCTTTATGGGATTTGGCTTTGGGATTATTTTTACTACTACAACTGTAACCGTCCAAGATGCTGTGCCGAGATTCCAAACTGGTATTGCTACTGCTTCCAACACACTATTTAGAACTGTTGGTCAAACGATTGGTGTCGCTGTCTTTGGAACTATTTTCAACTCCGTATTAACCACACAATTCCGTGCAGCAGCTGGTAGCGAAGTAAATCGTAGTAATTTAAATCAGCTAATCAGCCCACAAACTTCAGGTAATGTTAATCCAGATCTAGTCGAACCGCTTAGAGATATTTTATATAGCGGACTCCACATGGTTTTCTGGGTAATGTTTGCTTGTTGTATCGTTAGTTATTATATCCATTTCATTTTACCGAAAAAACATATTTCTGGTGAAAATTAAAAAAAGGATTGGCTCCTTTGAGCCAATCCTTTTTTGTTAGATTGTTTTTTTATATTTTAGTACTGCAAAGATATAAGCTACGACTGTAATACCAACACACCAGGCAAGTGCAATCCAGATTTCATTACCAACGGATCCTGAATATAACAATGCTCGAATTGTATTTACAATAGAAGTTACTGGTTGATTTTCCGCAAATACCCGAACCGCAGTTGGCATCGTATCAGTTGGAACGAAAGCAGAACTTATAAAAGGCAAGAAAATCAGTGGGTAAGAAAAAGCACTCGCCCCATCAACCGATTTTGCAGTCAAACCAGGAATAACAGCCACCCAAGTTAAAGCTAACGTGAAAAGTAGCAATATCCCAGCTACAGCAAGCCATTCTAAAATCCCAGCAGATGACCTAAATCCAATTAATAAAGCAACTAGAATAATCAAAACAACTGAAATTGCATTAGAAACTAAAGAAGTTAAAACATGTCCCCATAATACAGAAGAACGACTAATTGGCATAGAATGAAATCGTTGGAACAGCCCTTTTTGCACATCTGTAAATAATCGTACTGCCGTATAAGCTATCCCACTTGCAATTGCCATTAAAATAATCCCTGGTAACAAGTAATCAACATAGTTATCTGTTCCTGTTTGAATCGCTCCACCTAGTACATAGACAAACATCAACATAATCATAATGGGTATAATTGCTACTGTAATAATTGTATCTGGACTACGCAAAATGTGACGCATCGAGCGACCAAATAAGATTCTTGTATCGCGAATCGCTTTCATTTTACTCCCTCCTTACCATTAATAATTGCTAAGAAAATTTCTTCCAGTGATGGTTGTTTCTCGACATATTCAATTTCAGCAGGTGGGAACAATTTTTTTAGCTCCTCTAAAGTACCATTTGCAATAATCGTTCCGCCGTGAAGGATTGCAATTCTATCAGCAAGTTGCTCCGCTTCATCTAAATACTGTGTCGTCAGTAAAATAGTAGTTCCTTCATCAGAAAGAGCTTTAATCGTTTTCCATACCTCAATCCGTCCTTCTGGATCAAGACCTGTCGTCGGTTCATCAAGAAAAATCACATCCGGAGATCCCACTAAACTCATTGCAATATCAAGACGTCTCATCATCCCACCTGAATATGTGTCTGCTCTTCGGTCTGAAGCTTTTTCTAAACCAAAACGGGCTAGTAAATCTTTGGCTGTTTGATCAGGATTTTTTTCTCCTCGTAATTTTGCAATGAGTAAAATATTCTCACGACCAGTTAGTAAACCATCTACTGCAGCAAATTGTCCCGTAAGACTAATATGCTCTCTCACTTTCTCTGGTTCTTTCGTAACATCTAATCCAGCAACACTCGCTTTTCCATTATCTGCTTTCAAAAGTGTAGTTAAAATTTGAATAGTCGTTGTTTTCCCAGCACCGTTAGAGCCAAGTAAAGCAAAAATCTCACCGCGCCTTACTCCAAAATCAACGCCCTTTAAGACTTCGGTTTTTTTGAAAGACTTTCTTAACCCACTAGCTTCAATCATCCATTCGTTCATTTGAACTCACCCTTCCTTCCAATTTCCTATTTTATTTCACTACTTAGTATCACGGGTATTCTGTATCACTTATTACCACTATATAGTAACACTTAGTTGATATGCTGTCAACAAAAAACTTATATTCTTTTTTAAAAATAAATTAACTAAAATTAAGCATAAAAAAAACCGCCCGATAAACGGACGGTTTGTCATTATTTCACTTTATAAATCCAACCTTCTGGAGCTTCTACATCTCCAAATTGAATTCCACATAGTTCATCAAATAGGCGTTTTGTTACTGGCCCTACTTCTGTTTCACTGTAAAATACATGGAAGTCATCTTTTGTTTGAATACCGCCAATTGGTGTGATAACTGCGGCGGTTCCACATGCGCCTGCTTCCTTAAATTCATCTAACTTATCAATAAATACATCGCCTTCTTCTGCTTTTAAACCTAAACGGTGTTCTGCCAAATAAAGTAATGAATACTTCGTGATACTTGGCAAAATAGAAGGAGAATACGGCGTAATAAATTTATCGTCTTTTGTAATACCAAAGAAATTAGCCGAGCCAACTTCTTCAATTTTTGTATGAGTAGCTGGGTCCAAGTAGATACAATCCCCAAAATTACGATCTTTTGCGTTTTGCCCTGGAAGTAAACTTGCTGCATAGTTACCGCCTACTTTTGCTGCACCTGTTCCATTTGGAGCGGCACGGTCAAAGTCAGAAACGATAAAGTTAGTTGGTGCCATTCCGCCTTTGAAATAAGGACCAACTGGTGAACAGAAAACAGAGAAAATATACTCTGGAGCTGCATGAACGCCAATATTATCACCTACGCCAATTACAAATGGTCGTAAATAAAGAGTTGCTCCAGTACCATAAGGTGGAACAAATTCTTCATTTGCACGAACAACTTGCATACAAGCATCAATAAATTTTTCTGTTGGAATATGAGGCATTAATAAACGTTCACAACTTTTTTGAATACGAGCAGCATTACGATCTGGACGAAAAAGGTTAATGGAACCATCCTTACAACGATATGCTTTCAAACCTTCAAAACATTGTTGGCCATAATGAAGTGCAGTAGAACCTTCACTAATATGAAGTGTATTATCTTCCGTCAAAGTACCTTCATCCCACGCTCCGTCTTTCCAATGTGAAATATAACGCTTGTCCGTTTTAATATAACTAAACCCTAAATTACTCCAGTCAATATCTTTACTCATTCAAAATCCCCACTTTCTATCGATAAATCAGAATTATTGTATGTTTCAGTATAGCACAATAAACGCTATTATTGCAGTGAAGTCCTATGAAAAAGAAAATTTTTTCTAATAAATAGGCAAAATGTTCTTTCTTTTAACGTAATTCATGCTAAAATAGAGTAACTTTTCAAAAAACAATCATCTTAGAAGGAAGGATTTCAAGAAAGGAGAGAATGAAAATGACAGCTCATAAAATGTTAGATGAGAAATTTTACAGTAAATTGCTAGGAGAGGAACTCGATTTAATTATTTGCTTACCACCTGATTTTTCGCCACTTTACAAATATCCTTTATTTATTGTACAAGATGGAAAAGATTATTTTCAGTTTGGTAAACTTGCGCGTCACTCGGAAGAATTAGCAGTAAACGAGCAGATTCAAAAAGCCATTTTCATTGGTATTCCTTACAAAACTGTCATGGATCGCCGAGAAAAGTATCATCCAGATGGTGAACAAAATGAAGCATACATCCGGTTCTTAGCATTCGAACTTGTTCCTTATCTTGAAGAACGCTTCCCTTCTTTCCAAATGCCAACGAGTAGATTTCTTATGGGTGACTCCCTTGGTGCATCTGTTTCATTAAAAGCCGCACTACTATTTCCGTTTACGTTCGGTAATGTTATCTTACATTCTCCTTATGTCGACGATGCAATCCTTACATTAGCAGAAAAAGCTGACCCTGCCAAAGTAAAAATCTACCATATTATTGGCGACCAAGAAACTGCAGTTGAAACTACTGGGGATGAAATACTCGATTTTCTATCACCAAACAAATCTTTAGAACAAATTTTAACCTCTCGTGGGTTTGATTATTATTTCCGCGTATTTAACGGCGATCATCGCTGGAAATACTGGCAGCCATTTATTAAAGAATCCTTACAATTTATGCTTCCAGTAAATACGTTTGACTTAGAAAGCATGCGCGCTTAGGAAGGGACGGTAACAACTTGACGGTAAAAAAAGTAACAGATGAACAAGGTAAACAAGCAGCACTAAAAATTCGAAATGACGTTTTCGTTGTCGAACAAAATGTAGATCCTGCATTAGAATGGGATGAATTTGATGAAATGGCTTCGGTGGATATGTTTGTTGATTACGCTGAAGACGGCACAGCGCTCGCGACAGGCAGATTTCGCGTAAAGGATGGTTACGGTAAAGTCGAACGCATTTGCACCCAAAAAATAGCCCGTGGCTCCGGCAGTGGACGTAGAATCATGGAAGCTATTGAACTGGAAGCTAAAACGCGTGGATTAACAACACTAAAATTAGGCGCCCAGTTAACAGCAATCCCCTTTTATGAAAAACTTGGCTATGAAACGTGCTCTGATGTATTCTTAGATGCAGGAATTAAACATAAAGAAATGAAAAAAACATTAACTTATTAATAAAAATAGTTATTTCTTTCTAATAGAAGAAATAACTATTTTTTTATTATCTCTATTTCTCCTGATGCTTTGCCGCAAATAATTATATCTACATAATGAAGAAATAAGCCGTGCTCAAGTACCCCAGGAATGCCCGCTAACTTTTCATGCCAAGCTTCTGGATTAGTAAAGGTCTGATTTATAATATCTAAAATATAATTGCCGTTATTTGTTTCATATATTTCTCCTGACGACTGTTTGCGTAAAGTAGTTTCAACCCCGTCATTTTCTAGCATTCGTTTAATTTGCTTCCATCCAAAAGGAATCACTTCAAGTGGCAAAGGAAATTTTCCAAGCTCTGTCACAAGCTTCTCTTCCCCAACAACCCAAATATTCTTTGAACTAGCTTGAGCAACCATCTTTTCTCGTAAAAGTGCTCCTCCGCCCCCTTTTATTCCTTGAAAAGCTTGATTAATTTCATCAGCGCCATCAATTGTGACATCAATTTTCGTTACATCATTTAAAGATTTTAGCGGAATCCCTAATGTCCGAGCTTGTTGTTCTGTTTCTATAGAAGTAGCCACCCCAGTAATGTTTAAGCCTTTTTGCACCATTTCCCCTAATTTTTCAATCGTATAATAAACGGTACTTCCCGTTCCAAGTCCGACAACCATTCCATCTTCAATCCATTCACACGCTTTTTCACCTGCGATTTTCTTTTGATTAATCATTTATTTTCCTCCCAACTTAGCATTAAAGCATTGCGATATCGATATTTTCATTATACGCCACCTACTTTTAAGTTCAAAGTAAGTTTATTTTTCTAACCTTACAAAAATGTAATTAGACATTTAAAGACAGATGTATTACAGTAAGTAAGTATTAAGAGTTTAATTTTAATATTTGTAACATAACTGAAATAATAAAGAGGTGGATTTATGAATAAAGTAAAACTATTTTTGCATCATCCAGCAACAATTTTTACAATGAAGACTATTTTTTACTTGACTGTTTTGCTTGGGTTGCTATGGTTTTATGGTTTCAAAAACCCTGAAGGCGCCAAATTTATTTACAATGAATTTTAAAAAAAGAAAGGACTGTTAAAAAATGGGAATATCAATTATGACAACGAGTATCATTGAAAGAATTGATGCATGGGCAGAAAAGACACCGGATTTCCCTTGCTATGAATATGCTGGAACACGTCTTTCCTACAAAGAACTTAAACGGCAATCGGATGCATTCGGCTCTTTTCTACTAAATACTTTAAACTCTGACAAAGAAAAACCTATTATCGTGTACGGACACATGTCCCCACTAATGCTTATTGCGTTTTTAGGTACTATTAAATCAGGACGTGCTTATGTTCCTGTAGATGTTTCTATGCCAGTTGAACGTATAGAACAAATCAAAAAAGCAGCAGATCCTGCACTATTCATTTGCACAGAAGAGCTTCCAAGCAACCTTACAATTACAGGTTGTCCCGTTCTAACACAAGACCAATTGATGGATGCTTTGGAAAAACATTTTGAAGAAGTGCCAGACCCTGCTGAATGTGTTAAAAATGATGATAATTATTATATTATATACACATCAGGAAGCACAGGAAATCCAAAAGGCGTTCAAATTAGCCAAAACAATTTAGTTAGTTTTAGCAATTGGATTTTACAAGATTTCTCGTTAAGACAAGGATTGCGCTTCTTAAACCAAGCACCATTTTCCTTTGACTTGTCGGTTATGGACTTATATCCAAGCTTACTTTCAGGTGGAACTCTTGTACCACTAGATAAAACAATCACTGCTAACATGAAAGATTTATATCGCGAAATACCTGCTCAAAATTTTGATGTATGGGTTTCTACTCCATCATTTGCAGACTTATGTTTACTAGATGATAATTTCAACCAAGAAAACAACCCTAATTTAACACGTTTCTTATTCTGTGGTGAAGTACTTGCTAAGAAAACAGCAAGTGAACTACTTGACCGTTTCCCAGATGCAGTCATTTATAACACATACGGGCCGACTGAAGCTACTGTTGCTGTTACACAAGTAAAAGTAACACGCGAGTTGATTGATGCTTATCCGAGCCTACCACTTGGAGTTATTAAACCAGATATGCGACTTCATATTGTCGATCAAGAAACTGGTGAAATACTTCCTGAAGGCGAAAAAGGCGAAATCATCCTAATCGGTGCAAGTGTTTCAAAAGGATATTTAAACGAACCAGAAAAAACAGACCAAGTATTCTTTGATTACAAAGGTTACCAAGCCTACCATACTGGTGACTCTGGTGTTATAAAAGATGGTTATCTCTTCTTCCAAGGTCGTCTTGACTTCCAAATTAAGCTTCATGGTTACAGAATCGAACTTGAAGATATTGAAAACAATCTAAAAAAAGTAAGTTACATCCAAAACTGCGCTATTATTCCTAAAATGAAAGATGAAAAGGTTGATATGTTGGTCGCTCAGGTCATCCCGTCTTCCCACGATTTTGAAAAAGAATACCAGCTAAGTGCAGCAATCAAAAACGAATTAAAAGAATTTATGCCAGCATATATGATCCCAAGAAAATGGATTTATAAAACGGAATTCCCGTTGACAATGAATGGCAAAATTGATCGAAAAGCACTTAACAGCGAGGTTAACAAGTGAGCACACCATACGGTACAATACTTTATTTTGGAGTACTTCTTCTGTTTTTCATTCCTATCATAGTAGCTGGTTTGTTAGGAAAAAGATTACCGATATATAACGCTTTTGTCACATTAGTATTTTTATACTTTTTATTCGCTGCAAATCCAGTCCAAGGAGTTACTTTTATCTTCTTTGTTTTCTGGCAACTTGCACTCGTACGACTTTACTTCCATTACAGGCAGGAGAAAAAACAGAATCATGGCGGCGTATTCGTCATAGCAGTGATTCTCTCCATTCTCCCGCTTGTAATCTCTAAAGTAGTTCCAATTTTAGGAGACCAAGTAACAATGGTTGGTTTCCTAGGGATTTCGTACTTAACTTTTAAAGCGACACAAATGATTATTGAAATACGCGATAACTTAATTAAACAGTACAACGCATGGGATTTTGTTAATTTCTTACTATTTTTCCCAACTATTTCATCAGGACCGATTGACCGGTTCCGTCGCTTTAAAAAAGACGTTGATAATCCGCCTAGTAAAGAAGCTTATGTTGCTTTACTGAATCGAGGAATTTTCCTTATCTTCCTTGGTTTTCTCTATAAATTCATTATCGCATACTTAGTAAACAAACATTTTGTTGTTCCACTAGACATCGCGATTACACACAATGTTGATACAACAACAAGTTTGATTGGTTATATGTACGCATACAGTATGTACCTATTCTTTGACTTTGCTGGCTACAGTGCCTTCGCAGTCGGAGTGAGTTATCTACTCGGCGTTCAAACACCAATGAACTTCAATAAGCCTTTTGCAGCACGAAACATTAAAGAATTCTGGAATCGCTGGCATATGACTCTTTCCTTCTGGTTCCGTGATTATGTATTTATGCGTTTTGTCTTATGGCTTACAAAAAAGAAATGGTTCAAGAGTAAGTTCACCATCGCCTATATCGCATATTTTGTTAACTTTTTCATCATGGGTGTATGGCACGGACTTCACTGGTATTACATCGTTTATGGTCTTTATCAAGCCACTTTAATTGTTGGTTTCGACCTAATCGAACGCTTTAACAAAAAGCACAAGTTCTATCCAAAAAACAAAATAACTTATGTAATCGGCGTTATCATTACATTCCAATTTGTTTGTTTCGGATTCCTGATTTTCTCAGGTATTTTAGATAAAATTAATTTTTAAAACTAACTAAAGGTGGTAATTTAAATGGCTTTTCGTGAAAATGTATTAGAAATCTTAGAAGAAATTACAGAAACTGATGAAGTAGTACAAAATACAAATATCAAATTATTTGATGAAGGTTTACTAGACTCAATGGCAACTGTTCAACTTTTAATTGAAATTGAATCAAGACTAGATATTACTGTACCCGTTTCAGAATTTGACCGCGACGAATGGGCTACTCCTGAAATGATTATTACACAACTTGAGGCGCTAAAATAATGAAAAAAAAGCTGTGGATGACATTTGGGCCTTTACTGGTCGCATTCGCGGTTTTCCTTTTCGTTCTATTTGGACCTAGCAGCTTATTTTCTTATGTGTCTTCGGAGACTGTAGAAAAGAGCGCTACGTCTATGAACGAATACGTCATCCAAGGCTTAGACATCCAGAAAGAAGCTTTAAAAGAAGGAAACTATTTACCAATTTATGGTTCTTCGGAGCTTTCTCGTGTCGACCCATTTCATCCTAGCGTAGTCTCAAAAAAATATGATCAAGGTTATACACCATTCCTATTAGGTCGTCCGGGTACACAATCATTAAGCCATTTTCTTGATGTAAATGCACTTGGTGATGACTTAAGAGGTAAAAAAGTGGCTGTAGTTTTATCTCCACAATGGTTCCAACCTAAAGGCGTTTCTGATCCATCGTTTGGTGCTAACTTCTCCCCTCTTCATGCTTATAAATTTGCACTTGAAGACGCGAAAAACACACCTGAACGCAGATATGCAGCAAAAAGATTATTATCGTTCCAAGTGGTTCAAAGCGACTCTACTTTAAAGAAATTACTTGAAAACATTGTCGCAAAAGGTCCTAAAAAACCTCATGATCCAAAACTTGTAAAACTTGCTGGTAATGTCGAACTGAAAATTTTAGAACGTAAAGACGATTTAGAATCGAAAACAGTTTCAGGTTCCAAACAAGATCGTATAGAAAAAGGTCTAAAAGATCTCCCAGAAAAATTAGATTATAAACAACTAGATGACCTAGCAAAAGAAACTGGTGAGAAAAGTATCGGCGACAATCCTTTCCAAGTGAAAGAAAAATATTATCAGAAAAAAATCAAACCAATTGAAGGTAAGTTAAAAGATAGCCGTAAAGATTTGCGTTACGATGAATCTCCAGAATTTGGTGATTTACAACTTCTAATGGACGCATTTAAAAAAGCTGGCGCTGATGTTATTTTCATCAATCCTCCTATCAACGGTAAATGGATTGACTACATTGGTATGAACAAACAAGGCTTAGATGGTTACTATGCTAAAACAAAACAACAAATCGAGAGTCAAGGCTTCCGTTATTACTCTCTAGAACAATATCAAAATGATTCTTTCTTTTTAGAAGATCCTATTCATTTAAGCTGGCGCGGTTGGGTAAAAATCGACCAAGTCCTTGCTGATTTTGTCAAAGCACCGGTTCAAACAAACTATAAACCAACAGTAGATGATTATTATATTAAAAGTCATCCAGATAATGGACCAAAAAAAATCCAGAAGTAGTATTTAAACTACTCCTGGATTTTTTTCATTGTTAGAATCCAATAATATGATAACCGCTATCCACATGAATTACTTCACCTGTTACGCCTCGTGATAAGTTACTGAATAAGTAATAAGCTGTATCTCCTACTTCTTCTGCTTGTGTTGCACGTTTTAGAGGTGCTCTTTCTTCTACAAGTGAAATCGAGTCCGAGAAGCCGCTAACGCCACGTGCAGAGACTGTTCTAATTGGTCCAGCAGAAATAGCATTCACACGCACTCCGATAGCTCCTAGGTCCATTGCAAGGTATCTCACGCTAGCATCAAGAGAAGCTTTAGCAACACCCATGATATTGTAGTTTTCTACAACACGCTCACCGCCAAGATAAGTTAAAGTAAGCAAGCTAGCATCTTCAGTTAACATATCTAAGTGTTTTAACGCACGCGCCACCGCTGTAAACGAGTAAGCACTGATTTCATGCGCTTGTAAGAAGCTTTTACGATCTACCTCTAGATAGTCACCAGTTAAGTAATCTTTATTAGCAAATGCAATACAATGTGCTAAACCACTAAGTTTGCCTGCTTTATCTTTAATTGTTTCAAATGTCGCTGTAATAGCGTCCTCACTTGTTACATCACATGCTAAAATAAGTGGATTTTGATTTATTTCGTTTAATGAAGGTACTAGTTCAGTAATGCTTTTTTTCGCACGATCATCCGCATATGTAAATACTAGTTTTGCTCCTGCTTCATTTAATGAACGAGCAATCGCCCAAGCAATACTGCGTTTATTAGCTACTCCCATTACAACATATGTTTTTCCCTCTAATGATAAATTCATGTTCTTTCCTCCTAATTTTGATGCGATTTGTTCGCTTCTTCCATTTTACATGACCAAATAACTTTTTAAAACACTTATTACTTCGATTTTTGAATTATCTGCTCCATATCTTCTGGTAAAGGCAAATCAAACGCCATATATTCTTCTGTGACTGGGTGGACTAAATGTAGATGACAAGAGTGAAGTGCTTGTCTTTTAAGTAGCACCTGATCCCCGCCGTACATGTCATCACCAATAAGCGGATGACCGATATAAGAAAAATGCACCCGAATTTGATGTGTTCGCCCTGTCTCAAGCTGGATTGCTAAATGATCAAACCCGTTATAACGCATGAGAACCTCGTAGTTTGTTTTCGCATATTTTCCTTCTGGAGTAACAAAACGCTCCATTATACTTACATCCTTGCGTCCTATTGGCGCTTCAATAGATCCTGCTTCTTCTTCCAGGGTACCTGAAGTGAAAGCTTGGTATCGTCTTTTGAGTAGTCCTTGTTGTAAAAAACTACTGAGCCTGGCGTGTGCGTATCTATTTTTGGCGATTAACATTAATCCTGATGTTTCTCGGTCAAGCCTTGTTACGATATGGATAGCACTTGTAAGCCCTTGATTTTCGTAGTGTCCTTTTACAAAATTTGCTACTGAACCGGTCGGATGATATTGAGATGGAATTGAAGCCATTCCGGCCGGTTTATTAATAATTAATAAAAAGTCATCTTCAAAAACTACTTCTAAATCTGTATGCTCTGCCAATAATCGTTCATTTAGTTGTTCTGTTGGAAAGGTAAGTCGAACTTTATCGTCAGTTTTAACATGATATAAAACATTTTGTTCTTCGTTATTAACTTCAATTTTACCATCCGCGCCAAATTTTACTGCGGTTAATAATTGTTTAGATATGTGCTTGCTTTTCAGAAAAGTTCTAAGCAACAGCCCATCTTCTTCATTTTTTACTTGCCATTCTAAAAACACATGCTTCCTCCTGCTAGCTTAATCTTCTATAAATGAATCGTGTACTCGACGCCAAAATGGAAATGATCTGAATCTCGCAAAATGAACTTTTTTCGCTGATACTTCATAACGAATTTCCTGAACATCACGATGCAAAATACTTAAATGGTCCACAGAAATTTGAAAATCCTTGTCATTTACCGGTTGTAAACTAACTACATGATGCTTCGGAAAAACGAGTGGACTACCGATTGTCCGGTAAACTCGATTATTAATCGACGCCATTTCAGTTAATTGCATTGCTTCAATGGACGGATGCATTAGCGCTCCCCCGAGTGATTTATTATAGGCAGTCGTTCCGCTTGGTGTTGACATACATAAACCATCTCCGCGGAATCGTTCAAAATGGAGATCATTAATAACTACATCCACAACAAAAGGTCCACCTGAACTTTTTACGGTTGACTCATTTAGCGCTAAATACTCAGCTTCTTTTTTGCCAATGCCGTATTTTACTGTAGTTTTAAGCAGTGGATAAGAAACTTTTTGATATTCTCCTTTTGCTAATAACTTAACTAATTTATCTGCTTCAGCTGGGCGCCAATCAGCATAAAAGCCAAGATGACCAGTATGAATTCCGATAAAAGCAATTTCATCTAAGCGCTCTTCATATTGATGAAACGCAGACAAAAAAGTTCCATCTCCGCCAATAGAAATAACGATTTCAGGTTCTATCTCATCATATTCCATGTCATATTCCCCAAAACCAGCGATCATATTCAATCGCAGCAAATCTGACTTCTCGTCCCCTTTTGAAGTAATCATATATTTCATTATTTCTATTCGCCCCTATTCCTACGCTTAATTACTTATTTTTCTTTGGCATTACTTGGTGTACCGCTTTTTTATCCTTTGATACATCTTTGTTTTGAGAAAAATAGACTTGCGCTTCTTGTATTTCTTCACGAATTTGCGACATTTCCTCATCTAATTGAAAAGCCGCCTCGGCAGCGCGTTTTAGTCGCTTATTAATCGCTTCTGGAAATTCGCCTTGGTATTTATAGTTTACCGAATGCTCAATAGTCGCCCAAAAATTCATTGCTAATGTCCTAATTTGGATTTCAGCTAAAATCTTCTTCTCACCTTGAATTGTTTCCACTGGGTATTCAATAACGACGTGATACGAACGGTATCCACTGGGTTTCTTATTTGTAATATAATCGCGCTCTTCCACAATCCGAAAATCATTGCGTTGCCTTAAAAGACGAACGACAACCTCAATATCATCTACAAATTGACACATCATTCGCAGTCCCGCAATATCTTGCATTTCTTCCACTAAATGGTCAAGTGCAATATGTTTTTGATTAGCTTTGTCTAATATGCTCGCAACTGGCTTCACTCGTCCTGTAACAAATTCAATTGGCGAATGATTATTTTCAAGCTCAAATTGTGAACGCATTCCTTTAAGTTTAATTTTAAGTTCTTCTACTGCCTGTTTATAAGGCGCTAAAAAGTCTTCCCAATGATTCAAATCGCTCACCTCAAGTATATTCATGATTAAATTTATGCAACATCAGTTATATTTTAACACAAAAGTGATTAATCCACCTTGCTAAAAGTAACCTTTTTTTCAATCACATGTTAAAATAAAACTGAAGCGCTAACGATACAATGAAAAGGATGATGGAAATGATTCTTACTTTACTTCAAAATGGCGATTACGAAACTGCTCGACTAAAAGCCCTTGCAGAATTAAAAAACGCCCCAGAAAATGCGGAACTAAATTATTTTGCAGCATGGGCACACGATGCGCTCGGTAAAGAAGATGCCGCTATCCCTTTTTATGAGAAAGCACTGGAGCTTGGTCTTCCTGATGCAGATAAAAAAGAAGCGTACATTGGCCTTGGTAGCACCTACCGCATAACAGGTTCTCCCGAAAAAGCCGTCCTTCTTTTCCAAAAAGCGATAGAAGAGTTCCCAGAAAATAATGCTTTACGTACTTTTTTCATCATGGCTAAGTATAATCAAGGTCAGGAAAAAGAAGCCTTACAAGAAGCACTTCTGTTACTAACAAATACAACTAATGACAAAGATATTTTAAGTTACAAAAAAGCGATTCAATTTTATGCACAAGATTTAGATGCGTTATTTCATTAAGAGGAGATGAATTTTCATGGTAAAAGAACTAGAAATAGAATTCCGCAATCTTTTGACAAAAGAGGAATATGATCGACTTATAGAGGATTTTCGAATTAAAGAGGATGATTTTTTTGAACAAACTAATTTTTATTTAGATACGGCAGATTTCGGCTTAAAAGAACGTAACTCTGCTCTTCGAATTCGTCAGTTAGAAACGCAGTACCAATTAACGCTAAAAACTCCTGAGGCTCGCGGTTTAATGGAAACAACTCAAATTTTAGCAGCAGATCAAGCAACAGCCATTACAGACGGAGCAAATATTCCAGTTGGTCCAGTGCGCGATACTTTAAAAGAAATAGGTATTAATCATGAAGATTTACAAGTTTTTGGTTCCCTTAAAACAATTCGGGCCGAAAAAGATTATAAAAAAGGACTACTCGTATTCGACAAAAATTTCTATGGTTCTATTTCAGATTTTGATTTAGAATATGAAGTTTCTGATTACGATAAAGGGAAAGAAATTTTTGATAAACTACTCAAAGAATATCAAATAACGAATCATCCAGCAGAAAATAAAGTAGCTCGTTTTTATAATCACGTCTATAAAAATAATGACTAAATAACGAAAAACGTACTAATTTATAGCGAAATGACACAAATTCTTAAAAAATAACGAATAAATATATTAAGCCAATGACAATTATTTGTTAAATTTACATTACGCTGATAAAATAGATATGTAAGTTACAAAACCAAATTTTGTATCAGCTTTTACTTAGCAGTGAATTATTTCTTTTCACACTGGTACATTGAAATGAATATCTGCTTGAAGGTATTTAGAATTTGAAAATCAGGTGATAGCAAATGATTAACCAAAATTTATATTATCAGTCAGTAGCTAATTCCAAGCCCATCGAAATTTATCTATTTTTTGATCCTGCTTGTGATGACTGTTGGAATATTGAAGCGAACATGCTCCGGTTACAAATGGAGTACGGGAACTATTTTAAATTGCGCTATGTGTTGCATAATAATTTGCAGACATTTGTATGTAAACAAAAACGCGCTGGAAATAGTAACCTAAGCTTAAAAGAACAACAAATAGGGGCGCACCTTTCCTATATTTCTTGTCTTGCAGTCAAAGCTGCCGAACTCCAAGGAAAAAAACAAGGTATTACATTCCTGCGTAAGATTCAAGAAGCCTATTTTCTTGAGAATAAAGACATCGCTAGTGAAGAAGTACTTTATGAGATCGCTATTTCCACCGGTCTAGATCTTACTGAATTCAAAAAAGATTTAGCATCTACTGCTGCTAAGCGTGCCTATATTGGCGACCAAAAAGTAGCACAAGAAATGGAAATACGCGAAAATCCGACAGTAGTTTTCTTCAATAAAAATATAGAAGACGCTGGGTTAAAATTAAGTGGCCTACATCGTTATGAAGTCTACGTACATGTTTTATCCGAGCTTTTAAATGATTTCCCAGAACCAGAAGAACGCCCACAAATGGAAGAATATTTAGCTAAAGTAAAAGTTACTTCTTCTGCTTCCATGGCAGCCTTTTACGGGGTTTCTGAACAACAAATTGACCGCCAAATGAAGAAATGGCGCCTTCAACAAAAAGTAGAATTAATCGATGCTCCAGATGGTAAGCCTCACTGGAAGTATATCGGTAGCTTATAATAAAAAAAGTAGCAGCCTAATCCTCGGCTGCTACTTTTTTTTATTACATATTTTCCAACCGCTCAATTCGCGAACTAATCGGCGGATGGGAATCGAAAAGACCTGGTTTATCTTTTTTAGACTTCAATGGCGACGAAAAGTAAATGGACTCACTAGAAGCGCTAACTTCTTCCATTTTTTTCGTATCACCGCTAATTTTTTGTAATGCTTGGATAAGCCCATCTGGATTCCGAGTTAATTCCACTGCACTCGCATCAGCCAAGTACTCCCTATTTCTAGATAAAGCGAACTGAATCGCCGTAGCTATAATCGGAGCTAAAATAACAAAAATTAGTGCTACTACATAGATAATTATCTGTGCCCCGCCACCATTATTATTGTCACTTTTACGGCTATTTCTTCCACCTGTTAAGCTACCCCAGAAAATCAAACGCATAGCTAAATCACTTAGGATAGCAATAACCGCAACTAAGGCAATCGCAATAGTCGACAAGCGAATATCATAGTTACGAATATGAGAAATCTCATGAGCAATAACGCCCTCTAACTCATATCGTTCTAATTTATTTAACAATCCTCTAGTGACAGCTACGGCGCCTTTTTCAGGAGAAATACCGGTTGCAAATGCATTCGGACTTGGATCTTCTACAATATAAACTTTTGGCATTGGGATACCAGCAACCATCGCCATGCTTTCAACAGTATCCCATAAAACTGGTGCTTGCTCTTTTGAGGTGACTTCTTTCGCATGATTCATCGCCATGACAACCGACGAACTGCTCATAACCATTATCAAAATATAAACCGCACCAATAGCCGCCGCAAGTATGAGTCCATTTAGATAGTTATTCCAAACAATTATACCTATAGCAGCCCCAACCATAAGAACGAAAATAAAAAAGCCAAGAATGATAAAAACAGTTTTTCGCTTATTTGCTGCAATTTGTTCAAATAGCATAATTTTCGCTCTCCTTCATGGCTTAAAACTCTACTTTTGGTGCAACACGCTCTACTTCTGGAATCGAAAGCATATCGCGTTCTTTAAAGTTATGCAGTTTTGCTACGATGTTTGTTGGTACTGATTGTACTTTTGTGTTATAAGTCATTACGGTTGTGTTATAAAGTTGGCGAGAATATGCCACTTTGTTTTCCGTAGTAGTTAGTTCATGTTGTAATTCGATGAAGGAAGTATTTGCTTTTAAGTCTGGATAAGCTTCACCTAATGCAAAAATGGATTTAAGTGCTCCACTTAGCATATTATCTGCTTCGATTTGCCCTTGACGGTTGTCAGCAGGAACTTCCATCATTTTGTTACGAGCTTCAATTACTTGTGTTAGTGTTTCTTTTTCATGTGTTGCATACCCTTTAACTGTTTCAACTAAATTAGGAATCAAGTCAAAGCGACGTTTTAATTGTACGTCAATTTGCGCCCAAGTTTCGTCAACACGGTTACGGTATTTTACAAGGCTGTTGTATAGACCGAAATAAATCAATACTAGAATTACAACAACAGCGATAGCAATAATCCATCCTATCATAATTAATCTCCTCCTTCATATGTACTAATCCCATTATACCTTAATTGGGGAGTACACGACAATCCTACTGCAGCATGAGATTCTATTTTTTCTTTCGCATAAAGTAAAATGGCTTAACAGGTCTATCTACCGGCATTTTTATCGTCATCATCGCATTTGGAGCACGGTCAATTTCTTCCCCGTCTTCATTCCAAAGAACTTCGACAACTTGTTTAAAACCAGTATCTCCCGGTCCATAAAATTCAATTTCTTCCCCGACACCAAAATTATTTCGTTGTTGTAAGGTAGCAATTTTAGTTTCTGCGTCGTATTCAAGTACTTGAGCGGCGAAAGCATATTGAGGTATTTTCCGAGTTTTCCCGAATAATTGCTCGTCCTCGGTTGGCTCTTTATAGAAAAAGCCTGTTGATAACTCGCGTTGTGCAACTTTCCATAATTCTTCTTCCCAGGCTGGATCAAATTCGTAATTCTCAGGGTCCGCGCAGTATGCATCTACCGCACGACGATACACACTTGCTACTGTGGAGACATAATGAATCGATTTCATTCTTCCTTCGATTTTTAAGCTATCTACGCCAGCATCAACCATATCTGGAATATATTTAATCATAGATAAATCTACCGCACTCATCGAAAACGGTTCTTCGTCTGTATCAACTAAATTTTTAGAAACGCCATTATCTATCTCAAATAAGTCATATTTCCAGCGACAACTTTGCGCACAACCGCCTCGATTCGCATCACGGTTCGCCATATGATTGGATAGAGTACAACGACCGGAATAAGAAATACACATCGCACCATGAATAAATGCTTCCATTTCGACATCCGTTTTTTCGCCGATTTCTTGGATTTCTTGCATACTTACTTCTCTGGCAAGCACCACGCGTTCTAATCCTTGTTTTTTCCAAAATTCTAGCGTTTTATAATTGGTTGCAGATGCTTGTGTTGATAAATGGACTGGTAAGCCTGGCGCATCCTGAAAACAAATGCTAATTAGTGCAGGATCAGAAACGATGACTGCATCAATGCCAATATCCCGGAGTGTCCGGAAAAATTCACCAGCACCTTCTGTATCCCCTGCGTGCGCAACCATATTGGCAGCTACATACACTTTTGCATTTCGCTCATGGGCAAAAGCGATACCTTCTTTCATTTCATCAAAACTAAAATTTCCTGCTCGTGACCGAAGCCCAAACGCCTGACCACCAATATATACAGCATCCGCTCCGTAACGAATGGCAATTTTTAATTTTTCTAAGTTACCAGCCGGAGCTAGCACTTCTGGTTTTTTTAATACTTTACTCATTATGCTATTCCCCCTACTTCACATCATCCGGATTTTTCAAATAAAATCCTGCATCTAGTTTTCTTGTTTTAGGTTGTAGTTCCGTTAATTTATTCACAAAATATTCCGCAACAAATTGTCCATTAATAACGGCTTCTTTTGCCTCGACAAATAGAGTGGCAATTTGTACAAAATTATCCGAATCTGCAAGAACCCCGTCCAGTTTCCAAGTTTTCAAGCCTGCTTCATATAAATCAGCTAAGTATGGTACCAGTGAAACATCTTCTGAAGCAAAAATGTGCGTTCCAGATTCGTCCTCATAGATTGGTAATTGGCTCGTTTCATCATTAGGTTCGCGTAAATAAAGTCCACGTTCCTTCGAGGTATCATCTTCCATTTCAACAATTCGTTGGTAGTTAGTAACTAGTTTGCGTTTTGATTGATGGATGCATGTTGGGCCATAAACCAGTACTTCTACTGGAATAGTAAGGCTTTTAGCAATTGCTTTTATTTCGTCTTCAGTAAGTTCTCTTGCAAGTACCGCTCCGACTGCTCCTTGTTTTTCCCAAAATGAGATTTGTTCTGCGCTAGTGACAAATGTTTGGGCATCGTAAATAAAAGGTATCGGTCGAGCCATTTCGCCAAGAAGCATAATCGCTCCTGGGTCGCCGCATGCAACTGCATCTACTTCCATTTCAGCAAGTTGGTCTAAAAATGCTGGTAGCTCTTCCATATGTTCGTTGTGCATTAACGAATTTACAGCTACGGTTACTTTTTTCTTTTCTTGATGCGCTAAATGAACTATTTCACGTAATTCTTCGACAGAAAAGGAATGAGGTAATCTTAAACCAAATTGGCTATTACCTATATATAATCTGTCTACCCCCGCGCGAAGCAATTGTTCAGCTTGACTAATTGAATCTGCTGTCGCTATGATTTCCATGTTTTTCTCCTCATTTCTACTAAAAACGTTACTTGATAAATGTATCACAAGAAGACTTGTTACTCAATAAGAATTTTGGCATAAAAAAAGAGACTAACTAAAGTAGCTAATCTCTAATCTATTTTGTCTTCTTTCGTAATCTTAAATAAGTTTAATAATGGTCGATAAGTGCTTCCTACTAATCCAAGCGTTTCAATTAGCACTTCGATTAAAATTAAAAGTACTCCAATTAATATCATCGAACCCCACAAGGTTGACATCGTGAAAATGAATGCAAATAAGGAAAATAATGCTGCAATCGCGTAAATTAATATCACTGTTTGTCGATGCGTAAAACCTAACCGGAGTAAACAATGATGCAAGTGCGATTTATCTGCCATAGCAATAGGTTGTTTCGTAACCATACGGCGCACAATAGCAAAAACTGTATCAGAAATTGGTACTCCTAAAATTAAAATCGGTACAATTAAAGAGATAAAAGTGACGTTCTTGAAGCCCATAATAGAAAGTACCGCAATAATGAAACCTAAGAAAAGCGCTCCTGTATCACCCATAAATATTTTAGCAGGATTGAAATTATATGGTAAGAAGCCAAGAGTCCCAGCAATTAAAACGCTAGCAATCATAATAACAAGCGCATCCCCCATAATAAATGCCATTCCTAAAATTGTCAGTAAAGCAATAGTGGAAACACCCGCTGCCAGTCCGTCAAGCCCATCAATGAGATTAATCGCATTCGTAATTGCTACAATCCAAATAATCGTGAGCGGAATACTCAAAATGCCAAAATGAATTTCTCCACCAAAAGGTAAGTTTATAAAATCAATACTAATATCGCCCCAAAATACTATGATAAAAGCAGCGGTAATTTGACCAATTAATTTATATCTTGCCTTAAATTCCATAATATCATCTAACAGGCCAGTTATGACCATTACAAATGCAGCAATCAATAAAGCCCATAAGAATTCGTTTTCAATTGGAAGTAAAAATAAACCAATGGCAAAACTAATAAAAATCGCTAAGCCACCTAAACTAGGAATCGGCTTCACATTAATGCGTCGCTGATCGGGTTTATCAGTAATATCAAAATAAAGAGCTATCTTTCGAATTAGCGGTGTAAGTAACACGGACGCACCAAAACATATAAAAATTATCATCCAGCTCATGGTTAGTCCTCCCCGCAAATTTTTTACTCATCTCATTATACTTTTTTATTATCAAAAAGACAACGAAAATCATTATCCGAACATTTTCAATAAAAAAAGCTTGAAGCGCACGGAGCATGCTTCAAGCTTTCTATCTATTGTTTAATCCTAGCTACAAATTGAAATCTACTACCTACATATTGAGAACGTGTAAATTCAAATGGTCGACCATCTTCTAAAGTTGTAATCTGCCGAAGTTTCATAACCGGTGATCCGAGTTTCACATCAAGATATGGCGCAATTTTTTCTGATACTAAAGAAGCTTCCATCGTTTGTTCTGCTTCTCCGATTTTTTGACCAAGTTTTAATTCAATAGCTTTATAAAGGGAATCCATAATGTCTTCCTTTGTAAGCAGTGAAGCAATTTTTTCTGGAATGGCGGCAACTTCATAAAGAATTGGTACACGGTCGCCGTAACGAATCCGTTCAATTTTCATTACATTGCTGTTTTCTGGTAGTTGTAACGCTTCTTGTTCTTGCGTACTTGCCGGACGAATGCCATACGATACGATACGCGTTGAAGGAACTTTCCCTTCTTGCAACATCAAATTCGTAAAACTTGTAACAGCTTCTAGTCGTTCGGTTAATTTCTTTTCCGCAATAAAAGTCCCAGCGCCAACACGTCTTTGCAAAATATTATCATCGACTAGTCCTTGAATGGCTTGTCTTACTGTCATTCGGCTAACGTGAAACATTTCAGCAAGTTGACGTTCAGCTGGAATAGAAGTGCCAACTTTCCAGACACCATCTTCCATTTTCTTTTTAATTTCACTTTGAATCTGAATGTAAATCGGTATTCCTGATTGTTTATCGATCATTTCCCCGCCCTCTTCTTATAGAAGTGACGCCGCCTCGTTGTCAAGAATCACAGTAACATCTGGATGATTTTGAAGAACAGAAGCAGGACAATTCACATCTACAGGTCCTTTAATAGTTTCTTTGATTGCTTGTGCTTTGTTTTCACCAAAAGCAAGTAGGATAATTTTCTTCGCATTCATGATTGATTTAATTCCCATAGAATAAGCATGTGTTGGAACGTCTTCTTCTCTTTCAAAAAAGCGTTTGTTAGCTTCACGAGTAGAATCTGTTAAAACAACTTTATGTGTTAATGAATCAAAAGAAGTTCCTGGTTCATTAAAACCGATGTGGCCGTTTGTTCCAATTCCAAGCACTTGAATATCGATTGGGTGCTCAGATAAAATCCCTTCATAACGTGCGCATTCTGCTTCTGCGTCAGTCGCTTCCCCGTTTGGTAAGAAACTTTCTTTAAATGCTTTTTTAGAGAATAATAAGTCATTCATATAGTAATGATAACTGTTTGGGTCGTCTGCTGCAAGACCTACATATTCATCTAGGTTAGTTGTTGTTACATTTTTTGTGTCAACGTCACTTTTTACAAGCTCAGCGTAAAGTGTTTCTGGAGTGCTTCCTGTTGCTAGACCAAGTGTATTTACTTCACCTGATGTAATGCCTTTTTCAATAATTTCTAGTGCTTTTTTAGAACCTGCTAATTTATTTTCTGTTGTGATAAGTTGCATAATAATATCTTCCTCTCAAGAATGTTTTTTTCCGAATGAATATGTTGCTGTAATGTTTAAATCTTCATCTAGTAAGTTGAAATCTGCATCCTTACCAGCTTGGATTGCACCTTTTTGTGTTAAATTAAATTCGCGTGCTTGGTTACCAGAAGACATTAGAACTGCTTCTTCCACCGTGCATCCAGTAAATTTAATCATATTGCGGAAACCGTCGTCGTAAGTGAGTACACTCCCAGCTAAAGTTCCATCTTCTAAACGAGCTTGTTTATCTTTCACGATAACTGTTTGGCCGCCAAGTTCGGATTTTCCTTCTGGCATACCTTTTGCTCGCATCGAGTCAGTGATAATGCATAAATGTTCTGGGCCTTTCATTTGGTATGCTAATTTCACCATATCAGGGTGAACGTGAATACCATCAACAATTAATTCTGCATTAATACCTTTTTCGAGTAAAACATGACCTGGAACACCTGGTTCACGGTGAGTCATACGGTGACAGGCATTATATAAATGTGTCGCATGTGTCGCTTTACTTGTTTTTAAGTGTTCGCGCACATCGTTGGAGTGACCAATACTTGGAACAACTCCAAGTTCAAAACACAAGTTTTCAAAATCAGCTGAAGTATCGTGTTCTGGCGCGTAGGTAACTAATTTAATTAAGCCACCAGAAATATCAAACCACTTCTTGAAAAGTTCCAAGTCAGGCGCTTGAATGTATTCTTCTGGTTGCGCTCCTTTGAAGACTTTAGATACAAATGGACCTTCAAGATGAATCCCGCCAATTACAGGTTCAGTTTGAGCGACTTCATTAATAACTTTTAAAGCTTTTTCAATATTTTCATGTGATTGAGTCATTGTTGTTGGGAAGTAAGTAGTGATACCTTCGTTTAACATACCATTCACTTGTTTTTTAAGTGCTTCAGGATCTGCATCCATTGCGTCAAAACTATAACCACCATGAGAATGGACATCAATGAAACCAGGAACTAACTTTTGTCCTTTTGCATCGATTACTTCTTCTGCTTTTTCCGCTTGAAAGTCAGTCATTGAGCCAACTTCTAAAATTTGTTTATCAAATCGTACAAAAGCATTTTCTAGAACACCTTTACCAGTATAAATTGTAGCGTTAGTAATTACTTTATTAGTCATTACGTATTGCCTCCTCGTTAAATCGGTCTATACCAATTATTATAGCATGTATCCATTAAAATGCAACTTATCTTTTCCTATTTACCCGAAAAAAAGTAAAGTAACCAAAAAACTACTTCGCTTGCAGAAAGCTTTATAGCACAAAAAAACGCGGAACATAAGTTCCGCGTTTTTTTGTTTTATTTGTCTTCTTCTTCTTTTTTCTCTAATTCTGGAATAAGCACTTCTTTTTCTTCTTCTGGTTGTTCTTTAGCAGCCTCTTTTTCAAGTTCATTTAACTGATCTTCCATAGAAGCTTTTTCTGGTTTCTTGAAATTTTGTTTTTCGCGTTCAATAATTTCATCTACCATTGTTGTGAAATTTTGGGCTTTGTCTTTAATAATCTCTTTGCTTTTCTTGGTTTTCTTTTCTAGTTCATCCATTAGATCATCAAAAGATTGGGAAAGTTCTTTGCTCATATCAGCTTTCTTTTCAGCTTCTTCAGCTAAGTCGCGTTGTTTTTGAGCTTCATGATAATCACTTACGCTACCCCAGCTCATATCATGGATAACTTTGTCCATTTTTTCGGAAGTTTCTGTTGCATTTTTTTCAGCCATTTCAGCTAGATGTTGTGTTTTAAGGTTTTTCCATTTTAAGCGCATTTCGTGCATGCGTAGTTCTAATTTTTCAAGTTGTTCAGAAGCTTGGTCATAATGAGATTTAGTTGCTTTTAATTGTTCTTCATATTGAGCTACTTCTTCTAATGCAAAGTCAGCTAATTTAGTTTCACCAGCTTCTTTTGCAATTTCAGCTTGATGACGGCGTTTCTCTACATAAACTTCCATTTCTTTGTATTCTTTATAGAAAAGAGATTTCAGTTCGCGTTGTTTTTCTACCATGCGTTCTGCGTCTTTCATTTCTTGTTTTGTTTTATCCATATAGTAACTTACCGAATTACGACGTTTTTCTTCACGTTTTTCGATTTTTTCACTTACTTCTTTATTCCATTGTTTCATTTTTTCAAAAAGGTTTGCCATTTTTTTCTCCTCCAATTATTTATTGTATGGGTAGTCGAATACATCATCATTTTTTCTAGGTTTATTTTTATTTCTAGTTAGGAAGTAAATGATTGCTCCAATGATTGCAACAACCAGGATTCCTTTTAAGTTAGCTAGAATGATTAAGGCACCTACGCCGATTAATACACTATAAACGATTTTTTCACCTACAGACCTTGCTTCGAGTAGTTTCTTAAGTGACCAAAAGCCGAGCACTGCGCCAATAGTTGCCATAATTGCTGGCCATAAGACGATAAGTATCATTGCTAAGAGTAAAACTATTAATACGCCAATCAAAATCGCTCTCATCTGTCTACCTCCTTATTTCCAAGTGTAGCTGAAATATTTTTCTTTTATTACTGTACCTATCATAACGCTATGTATCAAGTATAAGAACCCACTGTAGAAGGAAATTCACCTACAACTTGAGTCCTATTATCTAACTACAGGATAACATATTAAGAAATGTTTAACGAACAAAAAACAGCTTGCTTCTCGTGTAACACAAGATACAAACTGCTTTTTGGCTATTTTATTTTTTCTTCATATTGAAGAGATGAAACTCCGCCTTCAGAAATCATATTGTTTTCCTCTAGCTCTGTTTCTGAGATTTCTTTGTCCGCATAGCGTGTTCTAATATCATTTACTTCATCAAAAGGCGTGGGTGGCTGTTGCTTTTTCACCACATAAATTGCAGCACAAGCTACTACACCCGCAACAGCTCCAGCAATAATTCCTACTTTATTTTTCACACTATCAACCTCCTCTTGAAATCCACTATTTTATTCCCTAAAAAAAGCGAGATAAAACAAAAACGAGTTTGCGTGATGCAAACTCGTTTCGACATTAGAATCCAGAAAAAGTGCTTTTTGGTTTACGAATAAAACATAGCATTGCCGCAATAACGAAAAGTAAAGCGGGAATGAAACCAATAAGTGCAGTGGATAAAAGTGACACAATACCGGCTGCTAAGAATAAAAATCCAGCAAGTATTGGTTTTTTATTTTTCATAATATAGTAAATGCCTGCTGCTCCAACAATTAAAGTGATTATCCCGCCAGAAAGTGCAGTCCAAGATAATGTATGTACAAAATCAAAGATACGATCCGGGTCCGGTATCTCATCTTTAGGAATTTCCCATTCGGTAACAGTTTGGTAGTAGTTATTGTAATAAGTTGTTAAGCCTTCTTTTCCTTTTGAGCCATTTACAAGTAATAGACCAATAACAGCAATAGCTGCTTGCATAAGTACACTAAAAATAAGTCCAATAATAGCGAGAACTATCTCACCAGTTCGTTTAATCATGAAAATATGCCTCCGTTTCTTCGCTTATTTTTCCAGTATACTATATGTCTTAGTGAGAATAAACTATTTAAATATTAGAAAAAGAAGACTAGTCGTGCGTTTTGCTTTAAAAAAATGTATAATTTGTTCATAACGAAATTTAAAGGGGCGTAAAATAATGCTAAAGCGCGTGTTCTTCTCGATTGTCTTACCTTTAGGGTGTTTAGTTGGAGCAATTTTTATTTTACTTACGATTAACACGACATATCCAAAAGCAGCTAATGATGCTATTCCAACTATATTTATACATGGTTACCGAGGAACTGATCGCTCACTTCATGGAATGATACGACGCTTCGACCAAAAATATAATTGGGGCACAGAGTCATTAACAGTAAATGTAAGTCCAGACGGAAGCATTTCTACTACTGGTACTTATAGTAAAAATGAAAAAAATCCGTTAATTAATATTGTTTTTGAAGATAACCGAGCAACCCTTCCTCAGCAATCGATGTGGACAAAAAAAGTAATGTCCTATTTACAAAAAAATTATGACATCAAAAAATTCAATGCAATTGGTCACTCAATGGGTGGCGGTGCTTGGGTTTCCTATTTAGCATCTTATGAAAAAAACAAATCTTATCCACAAGTAAATAAAATTGTTTTTCTCGCAGTACCTTTTTACCCAGAAGAATATGTAAATGGAGATCAGCAAGTGGACATTAAAAATGCCAATAACGTTCATGCTAAGTTTGCTCAAAAAATGGCCAAAGTATTACCTAATAATACGGAAATTATGATTATCGGTGGCGACTTAGAAGACGGCTCAAACAGTGATGGCGAAGTCAAATTAAATAGCGTCTTATATGGTCAAAAGTTATTTGCACATCAGAAAGTCATTACTCACGTTATTAAAGGTCCCAAAGCAACCCATAGTAGCATGCATGAATCCACTGTCGTTGATAAGTATGTCGGTCAATTTTTATGGGGGCAGAAATAAAAGTTAAAGGATGTTTCGAATGAAAAAAGTTATACTCACGATTATCATCTTAGCCATTATAATTACAGGCTTTGGGATAATTTTCCTTCAGTTTGAACCTACTAAAAAAGCTGCTAAAGAACCTACTAACGCTACTGCACAAAAATCTTCCAAAAAAGCTAAAAATCCAGTTTCAGAAATTGCTGTACCAACGCTTTTTGTTCATGGCTATTCAGGGACAGCTAATTCATTTAAAGGCATGATTAATCGCCTTGCTGATGATGGTATCGTAACAGAATCACTTGTTATGACTGTTGCTGCTGATGGAAGTGTGAGCACAAAAGGAAGTTACGATAAATTTAGTCATAATCCAACTATCCAAGTCATTTTTGAGGATAATAAAAGTTCGATGGTTAATCAAGCTCAGTGGATACAAAATGTGATGAAAGAGTTAAAAAATAACTATCATATTGAAAAAGTAGATGCGGTTGGGCATTCAATGGGTGGAGTTAGCCTAACGAGTTATATTGAGAAAGTTGGTAGTGATAAAGCCTATCCAGTTCTTGAAAATCTAGTTTTAATTGGCGCCCCGCTTAATGGGCTAGTCGTTGGTGATAATGGTGTAACTGCCTATGATTTAACGGATGAAGGACCAAAACAGTCCTCTGAGCGTTATAGTGAATTTATGAAAAACAAACAAAAAATCCCTACTAATGTACAAGTATTAAATATCGCCGGTGATATGCTAGATGGAACCAAAAGCGATGGTAGTGTATCGGTCGCAAGCGCGCTCTCTGGTAAATTTATTTTTGAAGGACAAGCCAAAAGTTACGAAGAAAAAATCTTTACTGGAAAAAAAGCAGCTCACAGTAAACTACATGAAAATACAGATGTAGATGCCAAAGTAGCTAATTTTTTATGGGGAACTGAAAAAGTAGATTAAGCATTAAGCTTAATCTACTTTTTTCTTACGTCCAAATATAGTTCTTTTTTGAATATCTTCAGAATTTCGTACGTCTAGAATATCCAGTAAGAATACAAATACTGGGATACCAACAATTAAGCCCCATACGCCAAAGAAAGTTTCTGAAAAAATTAAAATGATAAAGGTATAAAATACAGGTAAATTCGTTTTGGAAGACATTAGTTTTGGATTTAAAATATATGTTTCAATCGCATGAACGATAACTACCGTAATTAAAATATAAACGACATCTTGAAAACCACCAACAGAGTAAGCAATAAGAACGAGTGGAACACACGAGATAATTACACCAGCAACGGGAATTAACCCTAATACAAACACCATTATGGATAGACTAAGAAGTTGGGGAAAATTCATTAAATATAGTGCTATCGTTGTAATGATTGTATTAACAAGCGCAATCATCAATTGTGCCTCTAACACCACCCCGAAAGTCGCAACAAATTTTTTCCCAAAAAACGCTGCTTCTTTAAAAATAAAGCCTACTTTACTTGTTAAAAATTGCCCTGTAAAAGAAGTTACCCGTTCTTTTTCTAAAGAGAAAAACAAACTAAGGATTAAAGCTAAGAAAAACGATAATCCAACCGAACCGATTCCAGAAAGTGAAGCAATAATAAAGTCAACACCAGTTTGGAGGTATTTTTGAATATTCGATTCCTTCAAAAATCCGACAATCCACTGCACAATTTTATTATCACTTGGGTTATTATAAATTTTTACAAGAGAGTCTACAAGTTGCGATATTTGGTCAATTAAAATTGGTAAGAAATGAACAATTGCAACATATAAAAACATTGCTACTAAACAATATAAAACGATAACGATTAATTTTCGTGGTATTCGTATTCTTTTTAAAATTACATTTTCTAATCGCGTAACTAAAAATGCAAAGATAAATGTTAATAATATTAAATCTATCATGCTTCTAAGTAAATATAATACAATCCCTAGAAGAACAAACACTAGCACCCGTCTTGCCGTGTCATTTTCTTTTAGCTTCTCCAACCAATTCATTTCCTCACCAGCCCTTTTCTTTCTTCATTTTATCATAAATTAGTTAAATAGGGTTTACAAAAAAATTTTTCTTCTGTAGAATAGAACCAATCATCCTACCTTTAGAAAGGGGCGTTTTTTTGTGGTAGAAAAAATTGAGCGGAAATCTTTAGCTGAGCAAGTCTATGATCAGATAAAAGCTGAAATTACTAGTGGCGCTTGGAAAATCGGCGAACGAATTCCTAAAGAAGCTGATTTAATGACTCAGTTTGGCATCAGTCGAAATACGTTACGTGAAGCAATTCGTGCGTTGGTCCATATTGGTTTACTTGAAACAAAGCAAGGAGACGGAACTTTTGTACGCAATAATAGTGAACTTCATGCTATTATGCAAAAACGAGTGCGAGAATCCTCTGTGCAAGAAATTCTAGAAATGAGGCATGCGCTAGACCGAGAAGCAGTTATTTTAGCTTGTGAACGGCGCACAGATGAAGATTTAAAAATGCTAAAAAAATATAAGCAACTTTGCTATTTAGCTAATAAAGATAATGATGTAACTGCCTTTGTAAAAGCTGACTCAGCTCTTCATCTAACAATTGTAAAGGCAGCGCACAATGATTTATTATTAGATATGTATGTAAATATTTTAGAGGAAATACAGTTTTCGATTACGAGTACAACAGAAATGAATCCTGCTGTTAATAAGCATAATGGCCATGCAACTCTTGTATCAGCGATCGAAAAACGAGATAAAGAAGGAGCAGCACATGAAGTAACTGAGTATATCACGCTCTTCAAACAAATTGCTGCTAAGAATGGAGATAACAAATGAATTCAGATTTAACAAATAAAAAAATCCTGACGCGTTCAAGTCGGGTGATGCTTATTGTCGGCATTATTTTAATTGCAGCAAACTTGCGTGCACCAATTACGTCAGTTGGACCTTTACTTGGAATGATTCAATCAGATTTACATTTAACAAACACGATGGCAGGATTACTAACGACGATACCACTACTTGCTTTTGCTGGTTTATCCCCTTTTGTTTCGAAATTAAGTCGTTCACTAGGGATAGAAGTACTTATTTTTATCGCACTTTTAACTCTTGTTATTGGTAGTTTACTTCGACCTTTTGGAGGAGAATTCTATTTATTTGCTGGAACATTTATGATTGGACTTGCTATTGCAGTGGGAAATGTGATTTTACCTAGTTTGATTAAGAAGGAGTTTCCTTTTAAATTAGGATTAATGACTGGAGTATATTCGATTTCAATGAATTTATGTGCGGCACTTGCTGCTGGTTTGACGGTTCCGATAGCTATGAATAATAAATTCAGCTGGCATGGAAGTATGGTTTTTTGGGCAATGCTGGGTGTTTTAGCGTTAGTTATCTGGCTACCACAGTTAAGATATAACCAACGCAGCTCAGAAAAAATTGCCACACATTTAGTTACTACTTCGGTGTGGAAGTCCCCTCTTGCTTGGAAAATTTCATTATATATGGGTTCACAGTCCGCGATTTTTTATATTTCGATTGCTTGGTTACCGAATATTTTAGCAGATCAAGGATTATCAAGTACTTCTAGCGGTCTTATGCTCTCACTAATGCAGTTTGCTGTTATGCCGATTACATTTATTATTCCTATTATAGCTGGACGAATGAAAAATCAGCAATTGCTCGTTGGGATTTCTGTTTTATTATTCATGATTGGGATTTTTGGGATTATGTTCGCTTCTGGTAATCTATTTATTTTAGCTACTGCGATTATTTTATATGGGATTGGTTCGGGGATGTCATTTAGTCTTTCGATGATGTTCTTTAATTTGCGAACAACAAGCGCTACCGAATCGGCGGATTTATCTGGAATGGCGCAATCAATAGGTTATTTGTTTGCTGCTTCCGGTCCAATATTATTTGGTACACTCCATGATGCTCTTGGCAGTTGGCAACCAACGTTATATGTTCTGATTGGCATTACCCTAATTATGCTATATTGCGGCCTAGATGCTGGACGCAATAAATTTCTCTTTCCACAGAAAAAGTGATTTTTGCGCATGAAAAAACTAGTGCGGAAAAAGGGAGTAAACCGCACTAGCTAAAAGGGAGTTTGGGATTTTCATTCTAAAAAGGGAAAGAAATGAAAATGTTTTGCTTGTTGTTAGCTTATACATATAATAACTTTCCTAAAAAAGAATGTGCTGAAAGAAAGATGAAAATTTCATGAGAGTTTAAAAAAGTTTTTCTCAGTTTTTTCCTCTTAGTCTTTCTAGCTTTTCCGCAATACGTTTTTTCATTTCATCAGTTTCTTGGGGGTGTTTCATTATTTCATTTGTTTCTGAAATAGTGACGACATCCCCTTCTTTTATAGAGGAATCAAGTTCTTCTTGATTTACTAACCATTCTGTATGGTTAGGTTCGATTAGAAAAACGGCTTTTCCATCCTCTATACGATCTAATATTGCTTTTTTCACCCTTTTCACCTACTTTGTTACGGCAAGGCCTTGTTCTTTAATTTGGCGCACAATTCCATCACCAATGCCGTTAATTTTTTTCAATTCATCTATGGACTGATACGGGCGCTCGGCAATGATTTTTTCTGCCAGCGCTGGGCCAATAAGTGGTAATAGTTGTAATTCTTCACTAGATGCTGAATTCAGATTAATACTTTCAGGCAATTCTTCTGATGTGGCATCTTCTGTTTTTTGTGTATTATTTTCTTTGTTATAGCTGCTACCGGGCTTAGGGGTGCCTTCTTTTTCGGTTTGGACATGAATTTTTTCGCCGTCAGTTTCGATTATAACTGTTCCATTCACATCTGTCCCGTAAGTTTTAATATCTCGTTCTTTTAACCATTCCAATACTTCTACATGTGGATGTCCATAACTGTTGGCCATTTCAGCGGAGTAGACCGCCACTTGAGGTTTCACTTTATCTAAGAAAAAAGGTTGATTGGAAGTGGATGAACCGTGGTGTCCTAAATCTAAAATATCTGCTTCTAAATTGGCGCCACTATCTGCCATTTCTCGTTCCCGCCCTTTTTCCGCATCACCTGTGAAAATGGCAGAAATATCTTTGTATGTCATTTTGACTGCAATGGAGTCATTATTGGCATCGTTTTGAAGTTTATCTGGGCTTAGGACTTCTATATCAAATGGACCAAAAGTCGCTTTATCACCGCGTCTTGGTTCTTTATATTTCGCATTTGAGGCCAGTGCTGCATCAATTACTTTCTCATAAATACTGCTTGAAAAAGTTAAGCCATCCATCCAAATTTCTTTCGGTTTATATGTAGCAATGACTTTGTCGGCATTACCAATATGGTCGGCATGTGGATGTGTCAGTAATAGCAAATCTAGCTTTTTTATATTTGCTTCTTTTAAATAAGTTAAAATCCGGTCATCATCTTGTCGACCAGTATCAATCAAAATAGTCGTACCGTCTTCTGCTTGAATAAGTGTACTATCCCCTTGACCAACATCAAAAAAAGTAAAGCTTGCACCATTTAAGGTTTTTTCTGTGATGTTAGATGGTTTAGTAGATGGTTCTGAAAAACTACAACCGCTTAAAAATATCGCGATTAAACTAATACAAATTACTAATTTCTTTGTCATCGTTCTCCTCCTGCTCTCTTAGTAGAATAGCAAAGGAATAGAGAACAGTAAAGCTTTTAAAACAAAAACCGCATGAAATCAAAATCGATTTACACGCGGCAATTTATGTTGTATTCATTTCACTTTTTCTTTAAAGGAAAAGGATACTTCTTCCGTTTTTGGTTCATAGTCAATTTTCCAGTCGTGGTCTTTGAAATACCAATAATCATGATCTTCAATAAAGAAAGTTAAGTCTTCTTTCTTTTCAGCGACTGCTGCTTCTTGCGGTTTTTCGGCAGCTAAACCGATAGAGAAACCAGGATGCAAGGAACTATTAGAACCACCATATTTGGCAAAAAGTCGAATTCCATTACCATCAGCTACATCAAATTCATCATGAAACCATTTATTTGCTTGGTCCGTTACCTCGATATTCATACTTTTCACTCCTCGTTTCCATTTTTTGTACGTATTGATTATTACTCAAGAATAGCAGATTTTACATCGAATTTCACTTTTTCTGCTTTTTGTTATGCAGTTAGTATACCTCTTTCTAATAAAATTCAAACCACTATGTATTAAAACAACCTTAAAATAAGGATATTGTACTATAACAGATTTGAGATAAAAAAACTGTGTGAGAAATAAATCCCACACAGTTTTGATTACATCTTATTCTAATGGAGCTTTTCCAAGGAATGCTTTGAACATCCAGATATGTTTGTCAATGCTAGCTTTAAAAGCAATTAGCATATCGTTTGTTACATCGTCGCCTTCTTTGTCAGTTAGCTCAATGCCTTGTTTATATTCGTCTCTAAGTAATTCTAATGTACCAACTAGGTCTTCCATTAATTGATCCATAGTTTTAGGTTTTGTATAAGGAGCTTCTTCCACACTCGCATTTTCTAAAAACTCTTTTAAAGTGGAGAATGGGCTTCCACCAATGGCAAGTAAACGTTCTGCTACTTCATCCATTTGTTCGCCGAATTCGCTATATAAATCATCCATTTTTTCATGTAAAGTGAAGAAGTTGTGGCCTCTCATATACCAATGAATTTGATGAATTTTTACTGTGAATACGTTTAAATTCGCTACTTGATGATTCAAAAATTCCTTTGTGTCTACTGAGTTGATTGTTTTCATAATTATCTTCCTCCTATTTTATAATGATTATCACTTAATAATAAGTATAATCTATTTCCACTACAATGTCCAGTGTGGAAACCATCACAAAGTATTTACCACTGATATGATTTTTTAAACATCTATTAATGTTTTCTCATTATTTATCTCTTCTTTTATGATAGAATAAAAATGAGATTTACACAACTAGGAGGATAGACAATGGAAAATTATTCTCACCGCTTTCAGGTGAACTTGGCTGGTATGATTGACATTCTCTCTAATCATCTTTATGACGAAAAAGATGTTTATATTCGAGAATTATTACAGAATGCTACAGATGCAATTAGAGCTAGGAAGAAAATAGAGCCTACTTTAAATGGAAAAATCCATGTTTCATTATCTGGTGAAAAAAACAACAAAACTTTAATTTTAGAGGATAATGGGATTGGTTTAACGGAAGATGAAGTCCATGCCTTCCTTGCAACTATTGCTAATTCATCTAAAGGTGAAAAAAACTTTGATGGTCAAGATACCAATGATTTTATTGGTCGCTTTGGGATCGGTTTACTTTCTTGTTTTATTGTTAGCGATGAGATTGTAATGATTTCTACCTCACAAAAAAACGGAGAAACGACTGAATGGCATGGAAAAGCTGATGGTACTTATTCTGTCCGTAAAATTAAAACCGAAAAACGCGAACCTGGTACTCAAGTTTATTTACGGTTGCGTCCTCATATGGATGAACACCCTGAATGCGAGGAAACGGAATACTTGATTAATACATTAAAAAAATACGGTTCTTCTTTAGAAAGCGCCATTTTAATAGAAGCAGATGGTTATGAACAAGAGATTAACTCGTGGACCAAGCAGTTTGCTGATAAAGAAATACTGTTCAGTCTTCCGAGGGAGCAAATTCTTCGCTACGGGGAACATTTACTCGGCACGCGCTTTCAAGATTATTTCTTAATTGAAAATGAATCTGGACGTACTTTTGGAATTGCTTTTATGATTCCTTATACGGTGCAAATGAATGCGGTGCGCAAACAAACGGTATTTTTAAACAATATGTATGTGACGAGCGAAGCGAATAACGTTCTTCCTAACTGGGCTTTTTTTGCTGAATGTATACTTTGGACAGATGAGCTTCAGCCAGTCGCTTCACGGGAATCTTTTTATAAAAATGAGCGCCTTGAAATCGTATCTAAGGAGCTAGGTGTGGCGCTAAAAAAAGGAATTGAAACGTTACCTGAGAGCGCACTAACAAAATTATTATCGACGCATTATCTTGGTTTTAAAGCATTGGCTAGTGAAGATGCGCCATTTTTAAAATTAATTTATTCTTATCTGCCGTTTAAAACTTTGAATGGTGAAGAAAAATTAGCAGATATAATGAAAGAAACGACGACAATCTACTATACTTTTTCGGTGGACGATTTTAGACAGATAACTGATATTGCTCGCTCTAGTGGTATGACATTGATTAATGGCGGTTACTCCTACGATACACCGATTTTAACGATGCTAAATCATTTAGTGGATGAAGCTGAGTTTATTTTAATTCAACCAGAGGAAATCACCAATAAATTGTTACCGATGTCTGCTGAAGAAGAAGTAACTTATCAACCAATCCTAGCTGAAATGAATAAAATGATGGCGGAATTTGATGCCGATATAACAATTAAGCATTTTGAACCTAAAACGCTCCCTATTATTTTTATACATTCTGCCGCTACACAGGCAAGCAGAGAACTGGAACGCTCTTTAGAAGAAACAAGTTCTGTTTTCAGTGATATTTTAGAGAGTATTCAGCAAGAACAAGCCCCTGCTCCACTTGCCCATTTGTATTTAAATTTAGATAATGAGCTTATAAAAAAACTTTTCACGTCTGGTAAATCTATTAATGAGTTATCGGTGATTGTTAATGTTCTTTATATTCAGGCTTTACTGCTAGGACATTACCCGCTCAAACGGAAAGAAATGGAATTAATGAATCAAAATATGTTACGAATCTTAGAAATGCTATAGGAGGAAAAAAATGGATTATTTGAACGATATTGAAGAAGCTTGGGGTATGGACGACAATGCTGAAAAAGTGAAAATTCTTGAACGCGCCATTGCAAGTGCAGATATGTATAACGATGTAGAAAATGGTATTGAGGCACGCGATATGCTGATTGATACTTGCTTAACTGCCGGATTTCCAAAAAAACAATTACAAGCCTTTAGTTGGTTAGTAAAAAAATGGGAAGATGATGCGGCATATATTGACGCTTACGATCTACTTTGGAAATATAAATGGATTAGCGAACATGTCCCAACTTTTGATGAAGTATCCAAAGCGCAAATAGACGGGCTTTTGAATGATATGAAAGTAAAATTCGAACAGCAAAATTATTCCTTACGCCCTTACTATAAAGTTTGTACCCTTGCTGCCATTCGAATGGGCGAAAAAGACAAGGCAGAAGAACTCTTTGAAAAATGGAATAACACCAAAGCAGATTATTTAAATGACTGCCCTGCTTGCGAAACAAATGATAAAGTTCATTATTACTGTTTTATCAAAGATTTTGAAAAAGCGAAGAAAGCTGCTGCTCCAATTATTAAAGGGAAACAGAGCTGCGCAGAAGTCCCTCATTTAACTTATGGAAATATGGCTTTAGCGTATTTGGAACTTGGTGATGAAAAAATGGCGCAAGAATGTTTTGATAAAGGCTACCCTCTTGTGGAGAAAGAAAGTTCATTAATTCCACCACTTAGCCATTTGCTTAAGTATCTAGTGCTTACAAACCAAACTGAAAAGGCTAGAGAAGTCATTGATGCGAATAAAGAAATCGTCCTTAAATCAGAAAGCGGACTAGATCGATTATTATTTTTACAAGCTGCTTATCCTCTTTTGGATCGTGAAACAGAAGCAGACTTGGTGGAAATAGCCGAAACTTTAACCGCAAAATTTGATGCACGAAATGAAAATAGTTATTATCAAGAGCGTTTGAAGTAACATTTGGAACATAGCTAGTTTTTCTAGTTATGTTCTTTTATTTGCGCTATTTGGTATTTTTTAGGATAATACAGGAAGGAGTTGAAGATGATGACGATTTGGGTTAGGAACGGGAATAACGCTGCAACTGAGCAAGAGATTTCTGCAAAAGAAACGGAACTAGGTTTATTCTTACCAGCTGAATATAAAGAGCTGCTTTTGAAGCAAAATGGTGGATTGATTCGAAAAAACCATTTTCCAACGAACGAGCCAACGTCTTACGGTCTTGATGTCGCGGAAATTTATTATTTAGCTAGTTTAAATGAATTATTAACGGACATTCCGGAACAAAATGATGTCGATCTTGCAGGAAAACAAGTTTATTTTCACCGAGATGAATCGCGCTATATCGGTTTTTCCTATCCAGATGATAAGTCTCTGCCTAGCATTATATATGTTGATTTTGAAACGCTACAGACCTTAGTTGTATCAGAAAACATGGCTGAGTTTTTGGAGGCACTATATTTCAGCCCCTTCCCAGTAGATTTCGCGGAACAATTTCCAGTAAAAAAACTAGACCAAATTCTTGCTTCAAGTAATGTCAAAAAAACCAAGCAATTACTAGAGTTATTAGAGGATTATCCAGATAAAAAATGGTATTTAGAAACACTCATTCGTTTACTTCAAAAGAACGAAATCCCCTATAATATAGTCGTCTATCAATCCTTTGAAAATCAATTGCTCTATTTCCGGAGAAAACTTGTTCCTGAACTTGTGGAAAAGATTTTCGCGATGCTTAAGGACAGTGATGGAATAGATCAAAGTGCTACTACTGAATTATATAAAGAGTGGGAATAAGGAGGAATTCAATTGGTAAAAGTAGTATTTGTATGTTTAGGGAATATTTGCCGTTCTCCAATGGCAGAAGGACTTTTTCGAAAAGAAGTTGCTAATGCTGGGTTAACGGATGAAATAGAAATTGATTCTGCGGCAACGGGAACATGGAACTTAGGAAAACCACCGCACCGTGGTACAAGAGAAGTTTTGAAAAAGCACGGTATTAATTATGAAGCAATGCGTGCTCGGAAAGTAACGGATGCCGATTTTGAACAAGCTGATTATATTATTGGGATGGATCAAAATAATATAGCTGATTTAAATGCTCTTAATAAAAACAAAGACGTAACTATTCGTTCACTGATGTCCTTTGTTTCAGGCAAGGAAGAGGAAGAAATTCCTGATCCTTATTACACAGGTGATTTTGATGAAACAGAGCGAATGGTAACGGAAGGAGTCAAAGCCCTTTTAGCTTTTATCACAAAAAAATAGCCTTTTTTATCCCTAACATGTTTAGAGGCTTGTCACTCGGGAATATATAAGAGTACAATCAAAAGATTAGAAAGAGGTTTTTTATATGTTAGGAATTATTTGGGGAATTATAGTTGTTTTATTAGCAGTTTGGTTACTTGGAATTATTTTCCATGTAGCGGGCGGATTAATTAATATCTTGCTAGTAGTAGTGTTAATACTCGTTATTTGGAACTTAATTCAAATGGCTAGGAATAAACGTAAATAACTGAAAAAAGAGTGGTTTGGCGCATTACGATAATGCGCCAAACCACTCTTTTTATTTTTGATTTAAATGTTGCTTTTGTAAAAAATCTTTTAAGTCTAACCGGCTCTTTCTTCCAAGCCCGCGTGCAATTTGCTCGGACCAGCCTTCTACTCGTTTTCCTGCTGTTCGTTCATCGTAGTAAGTTTTTATTTGTTCATCGTATTCTGCTAAAATTGCTGGATTCATTTTTTGATAAGTATTTTCGTGATAAACCAAGTCTTGCGGTAACCTAGGTTTGGCTTTTTCTTTGCCTTTAATTGGGTGACCTATTGTTAAACCAAATAACGGCATCGTATATGGTGGCAAATCAAGAATTTCGGCAATTTGCCCTACGTCGTTACGAATCCCACCGATAAAGCAAATACCAAATCCTAACGATTCTGCTGCAACAGCCATATTTTGCGCGGCAAGTGCGGCATCAATGATAGAAACAAGCCATTTTTCTGAAGTTTCTAGTGCGGCTGTGTCTACTTGATGTTCTTCTAAGATGGCTTGGTGTCTAGCTAAATCAGCAACAAAAACAAATAATTGCCCTGTCTGTACAGTATATGGTTGATTTCCCGCAATGGCAGAAATTTGTTCCCTAATTTTTTTATCTGTTATTCCGATAATAGAGTATGCTTGAACAAAACTAGATGTAGATGCGGCCTGCGCACTTTTAATAAGTAAAGCTAATTCTTCTTCTGTTAAAGCTTTATCTTCAAAGTTCCGTACTGAATAATGACCTAAAATGGCATCTATCGCCTGATTCATCCTAACTCCTCCTTAGTCTTTAAATATTTTCCGATCGTAATTTGGTTCTTGTAAAAGCGCGCCAAAACTCTGTTGACGTAACGCTTCATATGCTAAAACTGCTGCGGTGTTAGATAAATTTAAAGACCGAATATGATCTGTCATTGGAATTCGTAAACAATTTTCCTCATTTGCTTGTAAAAGTTCATCAGGCAAACCAGTAGTTTCTTTTCCAAAAACAAAGAAATAATTTTTATTTGGATCACTATAGTCAACGTCACTATAAACATGCCGTCCGAATTTAGTAATATAGTAGAATTCTCCACCGGCATTTTTTTCGAAAAACTCATCTAGGGAATCGTAATAGGAAAGTTTCACATTATCCCAGTAGTCCAGTCCGGCACGTTTTAACATTTTATCATCTGTGGAAAAACCAAGTGGACGAATTAAATGTAAATAAGTATCTGTTCCAGCACATGTTCTTGAGATATTTCCTGTGTTTGCAGGGATTTCTGGTTGATATAGTACGATATGGTTTGGCATTTCTTTTCACCTGGTTTCTATTAATTTGGTATTGCTGTTAATTCTTGGAGTACTTGTTCATCTTGTTCGTTTTGGAGCGCTTTTTGGACAGCTTCTTCAGCTTGTTCCCCGCCAATTTTACGTAAAGCCCATCCAGCGGTTCCTCGAATGACTGGTCTCGGATCATTTTCCAAGCAATCAATTAAGTCTGGTACTGCGGTTTTATCTTTATAACGAGCTAAAATAATTATCGCATTTCGTTGGATTGGCTTTTTCCCGCGCCATGAACCAGCCATATCGCCAAACTGCTCTTTGAAAGCGCGATTTGAAATATGTAGCAGTGGCTTTAACTCGGGACGAACAAGTTCCGGGTCCGGCTCCATTTCCTCATGAAAATGAAAATCATGACCACGATTATATGGACAAACTACCTGACAAGTATCACAGCCATACAAACGATTATGCAATACTTCGCGATATTTTTCATCTAGAAAGTCTTTTGTTTGGGTGAGGTAGCTTAAACATATTTTCGGATTCATTTTCCCTTCACCTAACAAGGAACCTGTTGGACAAGCTTTAACACATTGGTTGCAGCTGCCACACAAGTCGCTAGCAGGCGTATCTGGTTCAAAAGGAATATTGGTTATCATTTCCCCTAAATAAACCCAAGAGCCGAATTCTGGCGTTATAAGCAGCGTGTTTTTCCCGCGCCAACCAATGCCAGCTCGTTCTGCCACAGCCACATCCGATAATTCACCGGTATCTACCATAGATTTCATTCGTACATCAGGCAAACGCTCACTTAAAAATTGTTCCAGTAGAGCTAATTTTTCTCGTAAAACAGTATGATAATCGATGCCCCACGAAGCTCTAGCAAAAACGCCACGTCTTGCTTCTTTTTTGCTGGTAGGCGCTTCTTTTAATTTAGATGGGTAAGCAAGTGCAATAGCAATAATCGACTGGGGTTCTTTGAAAATAAGCTCTGGATAAACACGCTCATCAATAACCGGATGCTCAAACCCTGTAAAAAGATCTAACGCTTCAGCTTCTAATAACCGTTCCTTTAAAAATAAAAAAGGGTCTGCTGTCGTAAAACCAATTTTTTGAATTCCAATTTCATGTGCATAAGCAATTAACTCTTCTTTTAGCGCTGCGTAATTTGATTCTGGCTTCACTATCATCATTCCCCCTTTCCTTATTTTCAGGCAATAAAATAAACGCAATGCTTCGCTTAGAAAGGTCGAAACACTGCGTTGATAACAGGATTTATAAAAAATATAAAGCGGGTGATGGGAATCGAACCCACGACAACAGCTTGGAAGGCTGTAGTTTTACCACTAAACTACACCCGCACAGTAAGTAGTTCTTAGTGTTTTAACAACTTTTATATAATACCATTCTATGTTAGTTTTGACAAGACTTTTTCTGGAATTTCTTTGTAAAAATAATATATAATTAAAATCCTGGTTGATTTACTAGGATTTTAACTATATTCAAGCTGTTTTATTAGCGCTTTATCATTTTTATGTGAGAAAATAAAGTATGTTTTAAAAGACTACTGGAGGCTTGCTTATGACATTTTGGCAGGATATGATGAATTTCTTTTCTTATGATAATTTAATGTACTGGCTAAGTGAGTATCGGAATTTAGGTCCACTTTTAGCTTTTTTCTTACCTTTTATTGAAGCGTTTTTACCTTTTTTACCATTTATTGTTTTTGTTGTAGTTAACGTTAACGCATATGGACTGTTTGGCGGCTTTTTAATATCCGTTACAGCTGCAATTGCAGGTAGTTTATGTGTTTTCTTGTTAGCTCGAAAATTTGGGCAGACTCGATTTTTGCGATTTATTTCCGGACACAAACAAATTAAACGAGTAATGGAATGGATTGATAGACATGGTTTTAGTCCGATTTTCATTTTACTTGTAATGCCTTTTACACCATCTTCTGCTGTAAATATCGTTGCAGGTCTCTCTAAAATAAAAGTTTACCAATTTATCTTAGCGCTTGTAGGTGGGAAATTAATCAAAGTCTTTGCGATTAGCTATATTGGTTATGATTTCGTAGACTTAATTCACCAACCACTTAAACTGGCTATTTTAGCAGTTTCTGTCGTTATTTTATGGTTTGTCGGAAAACGGCTGGAACATTGGATGTCAGGAAAAAACCTTAAATAAAAAAGAAAGCACGCATTCTGCGTGCTTTCTTTTTTTTATTTAAGTCACACTACCATTATCAAATTAATCATCTCATTCATTAATTATATATTATCTTCTTTATACTTTCTCCTTAAACAAAATCAAATTCAGTGTAACCTTCTGATATAATTCAATTAATTTACAGAGTATTTTTAAATTCAAGCTTTACTATAAAACAAAGAACCTATTATTAATATTGATTCTAAAATTAAAATTACTGCCATAAGCAAACTCATTCCCCGTGGTTTTAATAACCCCGATAATAATCCCTAGTTTTGAAATAAAATCTCCACCAGTAAATTTAAATGAGGAAACAGCTGCATATATACCTCTTTGATTAGTAGGAATTAACCTTACTTCTTCAGCATTTAAAACTGGTGAATAAATAAGCTCACCAATAGTGGCTAACATAATAAATAGTATTATCCACAAGAACATTCTGCATTATTTCCACCTGTTTCCTATCTTATAAACACTTGCCCATTGAATCTCTTCAAATCGCACAGAAAGTCTTCATGTTGCTTATTAACCAGATTAGGTATCTCTTCAACTGCAAAGTATCTAAGTTCAATTGTTTCCTCATCTTTTATAGATATTTCTCCGTCCACATATTCTAATTCAAAAAAAATTGATAACGGCTGAGCTTCATCACCATTTGGATAGTTGTCTTCATATTTTGAATAAATACCAATTAGTGACTTAACCTTGACACGCAGCCCCGTCTCTTCAAAATACTCTCTAATTATCGCTTCTTCAAAAGATTCGCCAAGTTCAATTGCTCCTCCAGGAAATCCCCACATATTTTTATCATTTCTTTTTTGCAATAGAATCTTTCCTTCGGTATTTATAAAATAACCACTAACAAAATTTAATATGATTTTTTCATTCCCTACTTTCCCTCGAATCCATTTGATATAATCCATACTATTTCCACCTTCCTTTTTTCGTTAAACGAAAATGTTCTATTTTTCCAAATCTAGTTACTATGAAAAAAACTATCACTCCCAAAGTTTTTTAATTTAGCTCCTCTACTGGAATCATAATAGATAGCATTTTGCTATTTAAAACAACAAGATAGCCTTTTTTGTTCAGAACTAAAACACGTTATTATCAAATAAGTGTTTCAATTCGTTATACCATAATTTCCAACCCTATAAAAGTAAATTAATATTGAACTTCATAGCTATGGCTTTAGAACCAAATAACTAAACTTAGATTATTGAGAAAAATTCATAATAAATTTTGTTTGAATTTTCTAACCCACACAGGAAAGAATTTTAAAGATCAAGTTTTATCAAAAATCTGTAATTGTTTTAGTGAACATCAAAATAAATAGCACCAAACAAACGGAAAAGAAACCATTCAAATGAATAATAAATTACAAAAAACGTACTTTCTTAAATCCTTGCTTATAAGTAAAAAAACAGATATCCTCTATTCAATTCTTAGAGTGTATCTGTTTTTTATAATCGTAAAGAAAGCACGCGGAATGCGTGCTTTCTTTTTTTAATAAAGTAAATCTAAAAATTCATCTTTTGTAATGTTACCAAAGTATTCTTTTACTTCTATATCTGCTAAAGCTTCGGCCAATGCTTCACGTTTATAAGTTGTGTTGACTAATTTCTCCTCAATATCCGCCACATTTTTTACGCCAAAGAAGTCACCAAAAATCTTAATATCTGTAATAACTCCTTTTTGTACGTTTAAGCGGACATCGACTGCTCCAACTGGAAAACGTTTTGTCCGTGTTAAATCGAATTTTGGAGATTTTCCATAGTTCCAGTCCCAATTGCCATAACGCTTAGCAGAAATTTCATGGATTTTTTCCCAATCTGCAGCGGTTAATTTGTATTCTTTCACATCTTCTACTTTTTCCACGTTAAAAATGTAAAGCAATAATAAATCGCGGAATTCTTCGGTAGTCATTTCTTGATCCATAAAATCAGAAATATTCGCTACACGACTTCGAACTGACTTAATTCCCTTTGATTCAATTTTATCTTTACGTGGTTTTAGTGATGCAGCGACATTATCTAAGTTCAAATCATACATTAAAGTACCGTGCGAGAACATTTTCCCCTTCGTTGCAAATTGCGCATTTCCTGATACTTTAAAACCATCGATTAATAAATCATTACGTCCTTTTAATTCCGCATTTACGCCTAAACGTTTAAGAGCTTCCACAATCGGTTGTGTAAACTTCGCAAAATTATGGAACGATTCACCGTCGTCATCTGTAATAAAACTAAAATTCAAGTTACCTTCATCATGATAAACAGCGCCACCACCTGAAAGTCTACGCACCACAATTACGTCATTTTTCTCGACATATTCTGTATCGATTTCTTCTACCGTATTTTGATTCCGACCAATAATTATCGATGGCTTATTAATGTAAAAAAGTAAAACCGGTTCATCTAACTTCAATTCGGTTAAAATAAATTCCTCAACTGCTAAATTAATCCGCGGATCTTTTTCATTATTATTATCTATAAAATACATACCCCTAACCCCTTTTCCTCTATATTAAAATGTTTTCGTAAATCCTTTTGATGCGAGCGCAATTTCTCCGGTGTAAATAGCTGCTGCTTCTTGTTTCAATACTTCTAAATCACCAACTTCTGGCAAATGGCTAAGGAGTAACGATTTCACATTTGCTTCTTTAGCAATTTTTGCGACTTCGGTACTTGCCATATGAACTTTTGTTTTCCCAGCTAAATCATGGAAAAAATTCGTATCTGTTACGAGTAAATCTGCGTTTTCTGCAAAAGGAATAAAACTATCTTGATAAGCGCTGTCTGCGGTGTATACAAAGATTTTTCCAGCTGCTTCAATTCGCATCGCATAACAAGGTACTGGATGGACTGTTTTTAAGAAGGTTACTTTAAACGGTCCGATTTCAAGTGTGTCATCTGCTTTATACTCCACTGCTTTTGTTACATTCGCCATTTCTAAATAAGAATAGCCACGTTCATCTTCTTTATGCCCATAAATAGGTAAGACAGGTGGTTTTTCCTTTTTTTGCGACAACAAACGAATGTGCTGCAAAATTCCTACGTCTGCTACATGATCTGGATGGTAATGAGAAATTATTGCGGCATCAATGTCATCAGGATCAATGAAGTTTTGCATGATGGAAACGGCACTTGCCCCCACATCAATTAATAACTTAAATCCAGCTTCTTCTAGCAAATAACTTGATGTTCCTTCGTTCGCTACCGGATATCCGCCCCAATGTCCAAAAACGGTTAGTTTCATTACTGCACTTCCTTTCTCAAAATTAACCTCATTTATATGATACAACATTTATAATAAAAGGAGAAATTATCCAGAAAAAAAGACAGCCTAGAAAATCTGCTGTCTTTTTAAAATTTTACTTATTTACTAGGGAAATATTTATTCTCTAGTTCTTTTGTTAGTTTTTCTGTTTTATCTAGTTCGCCAACTGCGACAAATCGTTTCGTCGTTTCCGTTGGCTTATCACATGTGATTAATGTGATTCTAGCGTCTTTCGTATTATCTATCACGCTTACTTCTGTTTCATCAATTGTTTTTGTTTCAGTAACTGTATATTCATATAAATTTACGAGGTCAGTCAGGTAAATCTTGTCGCCTTCTTTTACCTTCATAATTGGGCCAAATAGCATTGATTCATTACGCATATGGTGCCCCGCTAATGGATAGTTGCCTTTACCCATTACTTGGTCAGAACGCATGGTTGTTGCTCCTGCAAGTAAATTAGCAGTGTTGGTTCCTTTAAATACTAGTAAGTTAACGTCTACAGAAGGAACAGCTATCGAGCCAATAACGGCATCTTTGTCATAGTCTGCTGCACCTTTGATGACAGAGGTCATAGATGGAAGTTGTACACTTTCAAAATCAAATGTAGCGTCTTTGTCATTGTTTTTCTTTAAATCGGATGCATTGTATTGATCGATTGTTTCATGGCCACTCATATATTTTACAATGCCGTTTTTAATGAATGGGGAAAAAATTAATAGTAAACCGATGATTAAAATAACGATTGCGATTGTTTTCTTTAACATATTATTCCTCCTTGTAACTATTTCATTATATAGTAGCTACTCTGATGAAGCAAAGGAAATCAGCCGCCTTATTGAAGTATTTTTGCACCTGTGACAAATTTGTAAAGTTATTCCCAAATATAGTCTGAAATTTGTCTTTTACGTTGCGCTGAAATATACGGGCTTCCTTTAGCTGTGAACCTTAGAGGATAATGGGTCGCGATACCTTTATTTGGAACACCAATTCGATTAGTTGCTTCTATTATATGTGGCACTTTTGCCCTTTCTAACCAAATATTGCTATCAAAAAGAGTTTTCCCATAATCTTGCATACTTAATCCTAAAGCTTGCGTTAATTTACCCGGGCCGTTCGTTAATTCAAAGCCAGTTTTCAACAAACGATTTTGTTCCATTTGATCGATAGACTCTTCCGTTGGTTCTAATGCTCTAATTAAAACAGCTTCCGGAATGCCTTCTCGCATCGTAATAAAGTTTAATAATACTTGCTGGTGCATTTGATACGTATAAATCGTTCCTGGAGTGCCGAACATTACTTCAGTCCGTTTGGTTCGTAAGTTTTTAAAACTATGGGCTGCCATATCTGTTGCCCCGAGATAGGCTTCCGTTTCAACAATATAACCAGAAAGAGTATAATTACCTATTTCATGCACGAGTCTCATCCCTATTATATCTCTAGCTAATTCAATAGTGGTTCTATTTTCAAAAAAAGTTGGAGTGATTTTAGCGTTCATTTTATACCTCCTATTTCACTTTTTATTCTAGCAGAATTCTATCCAAAATGGTTCTTTTTTGACTAGTTAAATAAGCCTATTTGTTAATAAATCCTACTTCAGACGTATGTGTTATAACTTGCCTTTTATTAATCTTGTGTTAGAATTATGTTAAAGTGGGTGCTGTATGAAATTGTTTTTTTACATATTACAGCTTCTTTTTTTCATTTCAAAAACAACAATTAAAACGAGTAAATAGTGTGTAGGAGAGGTGTTTCATGAAGGATTGGAAAATAAAAATCCAAACGTTTTTAAGCAAAAATTATGGGTTTTTTGTTCTAGCCGTCATTCTTTATTGGCTAAAAACGTATATTGCATATCAACTTGAATTTAAACTTGGTATTGAGAACCTTATGCAGCAAATTTTGCTGTTCATAAATCCATTGAGTGGGGCTGTGTTCTTCTTAGGTCTCGCACTTTTTGCTAAAGGACGTCGTTCATTTATCTGGATCGTTGTCATTGACTTTTTAATGAGCTTTATTCTTTACGCAAATATTGTCTATTATCGATTCTTTAGTGATTTCATTACGCTTCCGAATCTAAACGCAAAACAAATGCAAAACATGGGCGACATGGGTAGTAGTATCACAGCGTTACTCAGCTGGCACGATATTATTTACTTCGCGGATATTATTATTTTAATTGCACTACTTGCTTTCCGCTTTGTAAAACCTGATAAAACTGCTCGAATCCGTGCTAGAAAAGTTGTTGGTGTTTTAACGCTTGGTATCGCGATGTTCTTTGCTAACTTAGGACTTGCTGAAATCGATCGTCCGCAACTTTTAACAAGAACTTTTGATAGAAATTATATTGTAAAATATCTTGGTATGACTAACTACCAAATCTATGATGCAGTGAAAAGTACTGAGTCATCTACACAGCGTGCACTTGCTGATAGTAGTGATGTTACGGAGGTACTTAACTACACTAAATCAAAATACGCCGCGCCAAATCCGGAATATTTCGGTAAAGCAAAAGGCAAAAACGTTATTTATATTCATTTAGAAAGTTTCCAACAATTCTTAGTGAATTATAAACTTAACGGAGAAGAAGTAACGCCGTATATTAACTCTTTCTTTAAAGATAAAAATACACTGAGCTTTACAAACTTCTTCCACCAAACAGGTCAAGGTAAAACAGCTGACTCCGAAATGTTACTTGAGAACTCGCTTTATGGCTTGCCTCAAGGTTCTGCCTTTACTACAAAAGGACAAAACACTTATGAATCAGCATCAGCTATTTTAGGTCAACAAGGATATACTAGTGCTGTCTTCCACGGTAACTATAAGAGCTTCTGGAATCGTGATGAAATTTATAAACAATTTGGTTACGATAATTTCTTTGATGCTAGTTACTATGATATGAATGACGCGGATGTTTCTAACTATGGTCTAAAAGATAAACCTTTCTTCCAAGAATCTGAAAAATATCTTTCATCCTTGAAACAACCATTCTATACGAAATTCATCACGCTAACCAATCACTTCCCTTATCCAATTGATGAGAAGGATGCTTCGATTGCTCCAGCGACAACTGGTGATTCTTCGGTAGATACGTACTTCCAAACAGCTCGTTATTTAGACGAATCTGTGAAGAGCTTTGTTGATTACTTGAAGAAAACTGGTCTTTACGATAACTCTGTAATTATTATGTATGGTGACCATTATGGTATTTCCGATAACCACGAAGAAGCAATGACAAAAATTCTTGGCAAAGACTATAACACTTTCGAAAATGCCCAAGCGCAACGTGTACCTTTAATGATTCATGTTCCAGGTGTTGAAGGTGGAGTCCAAGAACAATATGGTGGTCAAGTTGACTTACTACCTACCCTGCTTCACTTACTTGGTGTGGATAACAAAGAATACTTGCAATTTGGTACTGACTTACTTTCAAAAGATCACAAACAACTGGTTCCATTTAGAAATGGTGATTATATAACACCAACTTACTCTATGATTGGTGGTAACATGTATAACCAACAAACGGGTGAACCAATTGCGACAGAAACAAAAGAAATGAAAGAAACAAAAGAGAAGGTATCCAAAGAATTAGAGCTTTCTGATTCTGTGTTACAAGGAGATTTATTACGATTCTATGCTCCTGATGGCTTCAAAAAAGTAGATCCAAGTAAATACAACTATAATAAGAAGAAATCAACTGATTCTTCTACTAAATAAAAAAAGAGTCCAGCTAATGCTGGACTCTTTTTTATTTACCTAAGCCTCTCATAATATAAGAAACTGTATCATCTATTTCTTTTGCGTCGTTCCAGTTAGCATCTGGCATCACAACAAACCTTGTCAACATAAAGCCGACTATATTTGTAATAAGCGCCCTCATAATCGTACTATTTGGCATGTCGACAATTTCTCCGCGTGCCTTATAAAAATCAATCATTTGGTCAAACTGCCCTTTTACATGCGTCATAAAAATTTGAGAAAACTGCGCTCTAAGTTCATCATGATAAAATAATTCCATAAAGTATATTTTGATGACTTTACCATTCTCTTTTGCAAATTCAAAACGGTTAACAATTATTTCGCGAATAAATGACTGGAAATCTGGATACTCACTTTCAAAAACTTCTTTAACAAAGCTTTGAGCTAAAAATGGGATAACTCCCCCAATCAATGTTGGCATCGTGATTGCCATCAATAAATCTTTTTTTGTTTTATAATGTCTGAAAATGGTTCCTTCAGCTACGCCCGCTTTTTTTGCTATTTCATTTGTCGATGTTCCAGCATAGCCTTTTTCCGCAAACAATTCAATAGAAGCTGCTACAATTCGGCGCTGTTTATCGCTCATTTTAGTTTCTTTTTCCGTCAAATCAAGCATTTGACGCAAGATATCTCCTTCTGCATCCACTTTTATTCTTCCTCTCTAATTAAACTTTCCGGTATTTTTTTAATGCAAAAATATTTAGTACGACGAAGATGATTACAAATCCTAGTAAAATATAAAAATCATTTGCAAATGAGGCAAATCCTTCTCCTTTTACCATAATGGATGTTAGTGCATTTGCTCCGTAGTATAGCGGCATAATATGTGCAATCCATACGAGCCAATCTGCCATGCCATCGAGCGGGAAAATCCCACAGAATAACACTTGGGGCACAATAACGATGGGGATAAATTGCACGATTTGAAATTCATTATTAGCAAACGTTGAAAGTAAGATACCTAGTGCGAGTGACACCATTCCGAGTGTTAGCGTAATGAGTAAAACATAAAATAAGGATCCGTTTTGCATCATGCCGAGCACTTGGATGGAAAAAACTGCGACTAAGATAGACTGTAGTAAGGCAAATATGCCAAAGCCTATCAAATACCCTAGTTCTAGTTCGATACGTTTAATTGGGGTTGCCATGAGTCGTTCAAGCGTACCTGTTGTTCGTTCTCTTAAGAATGAAATCCCGGCGATTAGAAAAACGAAGAAGAATACGAAAAAGCCAATGAAAATCGGGCTAATTGTATCAAAAAAGCTAGTATCTTTATCGCCATAAACGTAATCGGTTGAAATGGTTAGCTTTTCAGGGTTGTTTGTAAGTACGGGAAGCGAGTTTGGATCAATTCCAGCTTTGGCAAGCGCTTCTCCTGTTGTTTTGGCTTGTTTCTTTACTTGAATTTGTTGCTCGGCCATCAATGCTTTTTGTAGTTTTAAACCGATTTCTTTACTTAAGCTTGGTTCACTATTTTCGTATGTCACTTTGATTTTCTCGCCATCTTGTTGAAAAAACGCGTCAAGATCAGCGTCTTTAATTTTCGCAGTTGCGTTCGTGTTGTCTGGATAAGTCTTAATTGTTAAATCATTTTCTTTTAGTTCTTTTACCATGGAACTCGAAAGTCCGTTCACTCCGACAACTGGCTTCACTGTATCGCCTTCAAATAAGTAAGTTAGTAATGTAATAAGTAAAAGTGGCGCAAGAAACATTAAAGCAAGCGTCCGTTTATCACGCCTGAATTGATTGACGATCCGTTTAACAATAGCTAAAATTCGCATTAGTCCTTCCCTCCAAACTCTAAAAAGGCATCTTCTAGTTTGCCAGATGAAGTTTTACTTGAGAGCTCTTGTGGGGTCCCTATGGCGATTATTTTTCCATTTCTTATCATTGCAAGTCTATCGCATTTTTCGGCTTCATCCATCACGTGCGTCGTCACAAGGATACATTTGCCGTTTGCTTTAAGATCGTCCAGTTCTTCCCAAATGGTTTTTCTTAGTTCTGGATCAATTCCGACTGTTGGCTCATCTAATATTAAAACATCAGGATCTGCAAGGACAGAAATAGCGAGAGACAACCTGCGTTTCATTCCACCTGAAAAATTATTCACCTTTTTTGTTAAATCGTTTTGTAAATTAACCAGGTTCGTCGCATAGTTGATTCGGTCTTTTTTAGCAGCGCCCTTAATAGAATAAAGTGAAGCAAAAAAATCTAGGTTCTCTTTGGCTGTTAAATCAGTATACAGTGCATCTGATTGAGCCATATAACCGATTTTGCTAATTACCGGCAAGTTTGGCATTACATTTCCTAATAATTTGGTTTGGCCACTTGTTGCTTTTTCCATACCGATGATGGTTTTAACAAGAGTTGTTTTACCAGCGCCAGATGGACCGATTAAGCCGAATATTTCGCCCTTCTCTATTTCGAGAGACATATCTGATAAAATTGGTTTCTTGCCGATTTTTACATCTAAATTCGAAACATCAATTGCTATTTCTGCCATTAGTTTCCCTCCTTTTTAAAAATGAGTGATTACTCACTTTATATTGTACTCGGATTTTTTTAAATGTAAAGAAAAAACCGAACGCATCAAGAAGTTTCCTTCTATCTGCACTCGGTTATTTTCGTAAATAAATATCTGAAATAAGGTGATCTGTTCCTTTATGAAGAACTAAATCCGCTCGGTACTTTGTTTTCTCGATGTTTTCTTTTAAATTGACGCCATTGATTGTATCCCAAACACCTAACGCAAATGTTTCTGCTTCTTTTTTACTAATTTTCGTATATGGGTGGAAATACGAGCTTTCGTCTTGGAAAGCTGTTTCGCGAAGCATGAAGAAACGTTCTAAATACCAGTTCTTAATATCAGCTTCATTAGCATCCATATAGACAGAGAAATCAAAGAAATCACTCGGATATAGGCTCTCATGTTGGTCAGCTTGAAGTACATTAATTCCTTCAATGATGACAATATCTGGATTATGCATCATGCGAGTTTCGTCTAAAACATCATAGGTGAAATGCGAATAAAGTGGTACTTCAACGTCTTCTTTATTTGCTTTTAAGTCGGTTAGAAACTTAGCAAAGCGGTCGCGGTCGTAGCTTTCGGGGAAACCTTTTTTGTCCATGATACCGCGTTCTTCTAAAACCTTATTAGGATAGAGAAATCCGTCTGTTGTTACAAGCTCGACTTGCCTTGTTTTAGAAAACCAACGATCTAGCATTAATTTAAAAACACGCGCGGTTGTACTTTTCCCCACTGCCACACTACCTGCTAAGGCGATAATGAAAGGGGCACGTGATTCTTTTTTCTTTAAGTATTCCATTTTTTCACCATGAATAAAAATTGCTTCATGGTACTGGATTGCAATTAGTTTGATTAGTGGTAAATAGATTTCAGAGATGTCTTGTAAAGAAATTCGGTCATTTAAACCACGTATTTCTTCCAGTTCCTCTGCAGTTAAAATTTGGTCCTTACTCACTTCCAGCTTGCGCCATTCTTCTCGTGGGAAATGAAAGTAGTGGTTGTAATCATTCATTCAATGTTCCATCCTTTTATTCATTCGTGAAAACGTAAACAGCTTTATTTAAGGATAACTCAAGCCGCATAAATCCGCAAGTAGCGATTTAATATTTACGATAGACATAAACTGATTTTGGTTTTGCTACTTCTTTATAGCTATCTACTTGTACAGATGGGATATTCATTTTAAATGGTGAATAGTACTCTTGAGTGATCGTTCCTTTTACTGTAAGACAGGTGTCGTTTTTGAAATTGGTCTTTTCGGGCATTTGGACAAGCATGCCAAATACGCCAGAGTCCGCTACACAATGAATAATTCCAAATCGAAATAAGAATAAATTATTATCTTTTGTCACTTCATCGTTATAGACAAAACCGGTAAATTCGATTTCTTTACCAGTAAACTCACCAGGATAGTTATAGAGAATTTCCATTGTCATTAAATAGTTGCTATCGGTTACTTTGATTGGATTTTGATCGATGATTTCGGCTTTTTCTTTCGCCATCATTTTTTCATAATCTGTTTCTCCAAAATAACCACTTGTATCAGGTCTTAAAAACTGATTTTGGGCATAAGGGTCATCGCCCGCAGCATTATTTTTCGGAAAATGAAAGCCTTTTGCGGAAACGATGGTTGAATCAAGTGTTGCGACTGGAAATAAAAATCCCGCAATTAATGCGTAAGAAAGTAAACCGTAAACCATGATTTTTTTCAAAATAGTATTTTCGCCGTCATGGGTATGTCCCATATGCGCTGTTTTTGCGCCAATATCTTCATCACGAAAAACCATAATAAGCTGAATAATTGCAAGCAAAAATGCCGCAATCATTGCTGAAAAAGATAAATAAGCGTATTTCATATTAATATATTTACTGATGTCACCAGAAATATGTAGCTGCATCAAATAAAAGCCAAATCCAAATAAAATAAAAACTCGAAACATGTGTTCACCTGCTTTCTGTTAAATAACCAAGGCGTATAAAAAGACGACAATCGTTACACTTGTAACAATTAATAAGACAAATTTTGCTTTAAATGCTCCTAACATCATCATTAAATTTTTAATATCGAGCATCGGGCCAAACACTAAAAATGCAACGATTGATTGCGTGGAAAATACACTACGGAATGAAGCGCCAATAAATGCATCTGCTTCAGAACATAATGATAAAACAAATGCTAGAACCATCATTAATAAAATAGATAAGATCGGGCCATGTCCAATGGATACAAGCGTCGAAGTTTTAATATATGTTTGCATCGCTGCGGCAATTAAAGCACCAAAAACTAGATACTTGCCGACAGAAAAGAATTCGTCAACTGCATGCTGTACGGTATGCCAAACTTTTTGACTAAAAGACATTTTTTCATGTGTATGCTCTTCACCGTGATGATGGTGCGCATGGTCGTGCTCTGGTTCAGCCTGAGCTCCTTCTGTTGCTAGAACTTGAAATTTCGTTGTTGTTACATCCCCACTCGGACCTCCTGCAAGGGCTAAGTTTCCAGCTGGAACAGCAACTTTTTCACTGGCAGCTTCATATTTTAAAAACCGTTCTTTCAAACCAGTTCCTTTATAAAAATAAGCGATAATATTCCCGACAACGAGTGCTACTACAAGGCTCCCGGCAACACGTAAAAGCGGAACTTCCCAAGTGCTTCCAAATGCAACATAGGTGGAAAATAAGACAACGGGGTTAATAATTGGAGCTGTGAGCATGAAGGCAATTCCAGCATGAAGCGGTACCCCTTTTGCAAGTAGATTACGAACGATCGGCACAATGCCACATTCACAGGATGGGAAAAATACACCAATAAGCGAGCCGACAATGACTGCTAGGATTTTATTTTTTGGAATAACGCGAGCAATAAATTTTTCAGAAATGAACATTTGAATAAAACCAGCAATAAATACGCCAATTAATACAAACGGCAGCGCCTCTATCAAAATAGAAATAAAAATGGTATTCATTTGTAGGAATGAATCCGGCAAGTGACTAAACATAGGATTCCTTCTTTCTTTACTCTTTTTAATAACTATTTGATTCTAAGCCTATCTTTTGAAGAAATCAAGTAAAAGATAAATGACTATATTTTTTATTTTGCACGAATAAAAAGACAACAATCTAACTAAATTGTTGTCTTTTTGTGATAATTTCTTGATAATCTTGTTCGAGAATTGCCTTTTCTGCTGGTTTTAAATTCGGTTGCATGAGTTTCGCAGCAATTTCTGACATTCGCATTTCTAAAATCAATTTATCTTCTTCTGTTACACGACTTGGGGCTTTACTTTCTTCGTATTCTGAGAAGGTCATTCTGTGGAAAGTCATTTGGTTGTTTTCAATCACGAGTAATTCTTCTGCAACTTGATTTACAAACGTTCTATCATGAGAAACAAATAACACTGTTCCGGTAAATTGTTTTATGAGCATTTCCAGAGCTTCCATTGCATAGATGTCCAAATAGTTGGTCGGTTCATCGAGTATCAGGAAGTTCGCATCACTAACAAGAAGCATACTAAGAAGTAATTTCACTCGTTCTCCACCAGAAAGCATCCCGACTTCTTTATGCAAATCACTTTCTTTAAAATGCATACTTCCAAGCACATCTCTGTTTACTTGTTGTGTTTGAACGCTCCTATCTGTGATGTTTTCTATGAGCGTCTTCGCTAAATCTAATCCTTTTAATTCTTGATCAAAATAAGCGATTTTAGCTTGATTGTTACAAGTTATAGTTGGATTTTCTTGGATAATTTCTCTTAAAAAAGTGGTTTTACCGCTAGCATTTTCACCGATAAGTGCTACTTTATCTCCTGCTTTTATCGAGAACGCTTTTGCTTCAAACAGTGTTTTTCCTGCAATTTCGAAGGTTGCTTCTTTTGCGCTTAAGATCGTACTGCCTTTTTTTATTAATCGGTTATCGGGTGTGACGATTTTAATTGGCTTTGTAGTGCGTGGTTTTTCGACATTGCCAAGCCGTTCAATCCGTTTTTCTAGCGCTTTAATTGTACTATGTTGTTTCTTTTGTTGTGTGCCTTTTCCAGCTTTAAAGGCGCTTGCTTCTTTGTTATTTAGTCGTTTCCCTGGTTTTACAATTCGTCCTGCTTCAATTTCGTGATAGTTTTGTGATGCTTGTAGTTGTTTCTTTTTGTTTTTAAATTCTTTGTAGGCAAGTTCTGCTTGGTTTTCTTGTAGTTTTTTTTGTTCTAAATAAGCGTGATAGTTTCCTTTGTAGACGTGGATTTCTTGATTTTTAATTTCCCATATTTCTGTGCAAAGTGCATCTAAAAAGGCGCGATCATGGGAAATAATCATTAGGGCGCCGTGAAAATCGCTCCACTGCCGTTCTAAATGTTTGACGCTTTCGACATCTAGATTGCTCGTCGGTTCGTCTGCTAAAAGTATACTTGGATTTTGGCGCATGGCATGTTGAATTGCTTTTCTTGTTTTTTCCCCGCCGCTTTGTGTGCTTTTATCAGTGTGAAGTTGTTTGATATAGGCGAGTTTCCCGTATGAAGTAATGTTTCCTGATGTGGCTTCTTTAACGCCAGCGATTACTTCCATGAGCGTTGTTTTTCCTAAGCCGTTTTGACCGATGATGCCGATTCTTGCTTTTTTATCTACTAACAGGTGAGGGATTTCTACTAAAGTTCTGTCCCCTATTTCTATTTTTAATTGGTTTATTTCGATTATTGACATAAAAAATAACCTCCTGAATATTTTCAGAGAGGAATCCGCGAAACTACGCCAAAAAAGGCTATAGCTAGAGTTATCATGCGAAATGAACATACGAATCCCGTCCGAAAAAATAGTTTCTACCCAAGAATTGGATAGCTTTCTTCATTTTTTCATATAATACAGGATTAGAATTTCATTGGCTTAAGATAACACTCCTTTTCGTTTGATGTTTTCATTATAGCTCAATTTAGTAAATCCTTCAAGCTAAAAAAGCCGTGCAGCTTAAATTACACGGCTTAATTTGTGACCATTTATTCACTTTCTTCCACCATCATTTTTAGTTTTTGGATAAACTCTGTGAAACTTTCTGTCATCGATAAGCGTTTGGCGTTGATTGGTTCAGAAACAATTTCCACAAATTTTTCAAAGAAATCGTTAAATTCATTGGCATCTTTTTTGCTGATGGCGACGAGGGCAATCATTTTTACTTTGACGTCGTTCCAATAAATCGGTTCTTGGAGCGTCATCATCGAAACGCCACTGCGAATGGCATCGTTTTTGATTGAATGGGGTATCGCAATGCCTGACGGGAAACTGGTTGGTGCCATTTGTTCTCTTTTTTCAACTTTTTCTTTAAAATCTGGTTTTACAAAAGCCTCCTTTTCCATTTTAGACACCATTTGTTCTCTTATTTTTTGAGGGGTGAGTTCTGAGGGGTCGATTTGATTAGAATAGAGTGACGGGACGATATAGCGGTCAATTTGTTGTCCAAGTAGGTTGTTTTCAAGCATTTTTTTCTTGGTATGGATTCTGCTTGTAATTTTTTTAATGTCTTTCGCTGTGAGTAATGGGTGAATAAAAATCGAACCTGCTTTTTCGAGAGCGGTATCTCGGTTTGTCGTTAAAATAATATCGTATTGTTCATCGCATCTCTCATTTTCAATGACTTCTATTGTCGCATCGTTTTCAAATAAGGAGCGTAGTTTTTTTAGCATATTGGTTTTTAAATCATGGTAGTCGTCAACAAGAATACCGATTTCTAGTTTGATATAATCACGATTTTCGCTTTCTAAAAAAGAACCGATATGCAACGCAATAAAAGAAATTTCGTCTTCGTTAAAGTCAATTGCTAGTTTTTCTTGTAGTAAAGAGGAAATGTAAACTGCGATGTCAAAGGTTACTGGATAAGAGGTTTTAATATCAAGTAAACTTAAATTTCTTGTATAAGCTTTGTAACGCGAACGGTAATATAAGCTTTGTACATGGATGGCAAGTTTAATAAAAAGTTGCTCGTTTTGAAGATCAATGAGGTACATTTCTTCCACATTGGTGAGTACTATTTTAAGTGCTTCAATGATTTTTTTATCGACAAATTGTTCTAATTCAGCTTGGTTGGCATTGGCTGCTTGCTCGTTTTGAAGCCCAACATAAAGAAGGCCAAGTTGCTTTGTTTCTGCTTCTGAAAAATGTATTTGGTATTCTTCTGAGAGGATTCCGGCTATTTTTTTTGAGATTTCATATTCTTTAGAGTGTTTTCTAATAAGCGTTTTTTGCGTTTCGATGAGCGTATTGCCTTGTTGGATCCGGACGATACTGATGGCGTAATGCAACACAATATTCATCATCGAATATTGATTAGTTGTAATAGCTTCTTCTGCTAGAACTTCTTTTACGATACTTTGGAGTTTATCAATCGAAACTATTTCCAGCATTTCTTGGATGTGGCCTTTGATGCTTTCACGGTAGCCGCCTTCTTCATATAATAAAGAAATCATATACTTTCTTTTGGCGCGCTCTTTTCCGACGAGTTTAATTTGATTTTTATCAATGACAATCTGTACGTTTGCTTCTTTTAGTTCGTTTTTTAATTGTTGAATATCTTTTTTTAAAGTGACTTCTGAAATAAATAGAATATCTGCGAGATCAAATAAATCAACGCCTTTGGTGGAGTTTTTAATTAATTCTAGTAATAATTTAGATTTCCGTTCTGAAACGTCGCTTTCTGCTTGAAAATCGAAGTGAATCGCTCGGTTAATTTGATAGCCTTGTTTGGTTGAATTAATTAAATTTGGCGTTGCTTCATTTATTTTGTAGATATTATTGCGAATGGTTCTTGTTGTACACTCGCAAAAATCTGCTAACTCATTTGAGGTAACCCACTTGTCTTCTTGTTTATACAAATAAGCTAGTATTTCTTTTTGAGTATCCATTCCTGTTACCCCCTATATATCGAAAGCCAGTTGTTTTAGCTATCAACTACCACAACTGGCGCTTCTGTTACATTAAACTTCTAGGTCTTCCCCATTAGACTCTATTACTTTTTTATACCATGAAAAGCTGTCTTTTTTAATTCTTTTGCCTGTACCGTTCCCTTCGTTGTCTAAATCAACGTAGATGAAACCGTATCTTTTTTCCATTTGAGCGGAAGAACAACTAACGATGTCAATTGGGCCCCATGCACAATATGCGATCACTTCTACCCCGTCATACATCGCGCGTTTCATTTCTTTTAAATGGGCAGATAAATAATCAATGCGGTAATCATCATGGATTTCGCCATTGTCTAATTCGTCGTACATTCCGAAGCCGTTTTCTGCAATAATGATTGGTTTATGGTATCTATCCCAGTATTGTGACAGAGCATTATATAGCCCTTTCGGATCTACAGCCCAGCCCCACGGATTTGCTTTTAAGTGCGGATTTGGGGTGATTGAAGCAGGATCCAAATCATTTTTCTTGGAATCGACCATTTGCGAATAATAATAAGAAAGTGCTAGATAGTCCATCGTGTTTTTTTGTAAAATAGCTTTGTCTTCTTCTGTGATTTCAATTGTAATATTATTTTCAGCAAAATAATTAAGCGCATATTGTGGATATTCTCCTTGGAACTGCACGTCTGCGAAGAAATATTCCATCCGATTACGTTTCATTGCAAGCACAATATCGTCTGGGTCACATGAGTATGGGTAGGCTGTGCAATCTGCCAGCATCGTACCAATCATTAAATCTGGATTCAACGCTTTGCCGTATTCATAAATTTTCGCACTAGCGACAAATTGATTATGAACTGCTTGATACGTTGCTGATAAATAATCATCGACAGCATCATATGGAATGGCAGTGGAGTTGAATGGTTCAAACTGGATTAAATTAATTTGGTTAATAACAATCCAATATTTCACTTTTTTATTGTAACGATCTAGTACGGTTTTGCCGTATTTTTCAAACAGATCGATGACTTTCCGATTATGCCATCCGCCATGGTTTAAGACAATCTCTACTGGAGTTTCATAATGCAAAATGGTAATAATTGGTTCCATGCCAAGTTCGATTATTTTATCGATTAATTGATCGTAATATTTTAAACCTGCTTCATTTGGTTCCTCTTCTTCTCCAGTTGGGAAAATTCGCGTCCAGTCAATCGAAGTTCGAAATGTTTTAAAACCCATTTCAGCAAGAAGAGCTAAATCTTCTGGATAAGTATGGTAAAAATCAATACCGTGGCGTTTCGGATAATAGTTCACTTTATCTTCTATGCTTGCTTTAATATCTGCTAAACTTACGCCTTTATGCTGTTCTTCGCTAATTTCATCGTTTGTTTTACCTTTATGATATTTGTGTAAATCTGCTAAACTAATTCCTTTTCCATCTACTTTAAATGCACCTTCTGCTTGGTTGGCTGCGATAGCTCCACCCCATAAGAAGTCTTTTGGAAACTGATAATTTTCAAACATACTTGTACCTCCTATTTTTTCGTAAGTTCGGTCATTTTTTTGAATAAACGTAGCATATGTTCGCCGATTAGTATTTCACTTTTTGCTGTCATTAGAGTATCTTGGGCATGACAGAATAGAGTTGAATAGCGGATTTGGTTGCCTGAAGCTTCTAGTTGTAGTGTATCTGTTTGCAGACTATGCGCAATGACAATTTCTTTTTTTGCAGAGGCGATTAATTCCTCTGCTTCGTTAAATTCTAATTCTTCTAAGTGATTGAGACCTTTTACTAAATCATTTCTTGCGTTTCCTGCATGGATTAAAATATTCATGGATAGTTCATTTAAACTATCTGTTTCTTCAACATAGTCTTGCTCTGACATTTTAGTTCCTCCAATCAATTTGTTACCATTTCTTTCTCTGCTTCTACTGCATCTAGTTTTTCTTGTTTTAGTAAAGAGTTATCGTATGCTTTAAAGAATGGCAGATAGACGAGCCATGTGATGACGATAATCGCTAGACAAGCAATAACCGCGCGGAAGTCTTGTGTTGCGAGATAAGATGTTACTGGGTAAGGCATGTACCATAGCAAGAATGATTGCGTGGGGATACTCACTAAGTTCATCGACATAACGAAATAGGCGATGCTTGGAACTAAGAAAGCATTAATCCACGTTGGAATCATTAAGTATGGATTGAAGGCAATTGGTGCTCCGAAGAATAATGGTTCGTTGATGTTAAAAATTGACGGAACAATAACTGCTTTTCCGATTGCTTTTAGCTGTAAAGATTTACTTAAAATCAGCATCATAATCGAAAGTGATAAGGTTGTACCCACCCCGCCGATTGAAATTAAAGCGTACACTGTTTCTTGTGTTGCGATATTTGATGCACTTGCGCCATTTGCTACGGCTTGTGAGTTTTCTGCGAGTCCTGCCATATAAACTGGATAAATCGCTGGCATCATTACCCATCCAGAAATCCCGAATGTATAAAGAAAAGCGGGAATGAAAACCGAAAGCACAAAGCCCGGATAAGATTGTACAATCGATGCGAGTGGGCTAAACACAGCCACAATAACTTCAAAGAAATCGATATTAAATTGAACTGTAATTAACCAACCAACGATTAAAATAAAAGTAATTGGTAGTAAACTGTTAAACCAGCCGACAACGAAATCAGGTATTGGCGTATCTTCACTGAAGAGCGAACGTTTCGCCGCAAAATTCATTACACAACCAACAAATAGTCCCGTTGTAATCGACAAGAACATTCCAGTTGCCCCAAATCTAGATAAAATGAAAACCGCGTCTCCATCTGCTGAAATAGTCGGAAATAGTAACATTAAAAATAATACAAGTCCAGTAGCTCCGGAAATTAATTTTTGACTGCTATTCCCTTTTTTCTCCATCAGATAATACGGGATTAAAAATGCTACAACTAAACCGAACATCCCAAACGAAAAATTACTTATCATCGAAAAATCTGGCATACCTGGAAATAAATTTTTAAGAAGTGAAACGATGGTTACTAAAGAACCGACAAAAACGAGTGGAAGCGCAGACATAATTGCATCTTGAATTGCTGATACCCAAGGATTTTTAACAACTTTATTTACTTTTGGAGCAAATTTATTTGTCATAAAATCCATCACTTTGTTGTTCATCGTTTTATCCCTCCATATTTAAAATGAGATCAAGTGCTTTTTCGCCATTAAGTGTGCCGTATGTTGCTTGTGGAATGACTGATACTAAAACATCTTTATCAGCTACTTTTTGCTTTAAATCATCTAACATATAGGCTAAATGTGGTCCGATGAGTAAATAGTCGATTTCGTTTATTCTTTCATCAATTTGAGACTCACTAGCTGCTTTCACGGTTACTTTTTCTCCGCGTTTTTTTGCGGCTTTTCTAATTGCGGCTGCCATAAATCCACTTGAAGCTCCTGACCCACAAATGAGTAAAATGTTTTTCATTTGTATCCTCCCTTTCCTTAACTTACTTTTATTATATAAATGACTGAATCCGCTTACAAATATACTTTTTTCCTACTGGTAGGAAAGTACGCAAAAAAGAACCCCTTCGCTTGATAGGAAGGAGTTCCATGCTCGTTTGATTTAATCACGATATTTTAAGTTAATGAATTTCACTTGGATGTATTCTTCCATTCCATAATGACCATTTTCGCGGCCAAATCCTGAATGTTTCACACCACCAAATGGAGTTTCTGGATTGGATATAGCGATTTCGTTTGCACCAACCATACCATACTCTAGAGCTGCACCGACTTTTTCAACGCGTGCTAAATCTTTTGTATAGAAATAAGATGCTAGACCGAATTCGCTATCATTCGCCATTTCAATTGCTTCATCTTCATTTTTAAAAACGATAAGTGGAATTACGGGGCCGAATGTTTCTTCATAAAAGATGTCCATTTCACGAGTGACGTTATCTAAAACAGTTGGTTTATAGAAATTACCTTTGTCGTAGTCAGAGCCAGTTAAACGTTCGCCACCAGTTAGGACTTTGGCGCCTTTATCTGTCGCGTTTTTAAGTTGTTTGTCGATTTTGTCGATGGCATCTTCGCGAATAAGCGGACCAACATTTACGTCGTCTAAACCGTTACCGACTTTTAGTTTTTCTACTTTAGCGACTAATGTTTTAGTGAATTTTTCTTTGATTTCTTTTGCGACAAAGATGCGGTTTGGTGATACACATACTTGACCATTGTTACGGAATTTTGCTGCGATTAAATCATCTACTGCAGCTTCAAGGTTAGCATCCGCAAATACGATAAATGGTGCGTGCCCCCCAAGCTCAAGCGAGATTTTCTTCAAGGTGTCAGCAGATTGTTTGAATAGTGTTTGGCCGACTTTTGTCGAGCCTGTAAACGTTAATTTGCGGACATCATCACTATCTGTTAAAGTTTCACCAATTTCTTTCGAGCTTCCCATGACGATATTAGCAACGCCTTTTGGTAAGCCAGCTTCTTCAAAAATTTCAAAGATAGCTAAAGCCGAAAGCGGGGTATCTCCAGATGGTTTTAACACGATGGTATTACCTGTAGCTAGCGCTGGTGCGAGTTTTCGTGTCACCATTCCACCCGGGAAATTCCACGGAGTAATTGCTGCTACTACGCCAATTGGTTGTTTTTTAACGATAAACGCGTGGTTGTTTGGTGCTGGGATTGTTTCGCCGTATAGTCTTCTTGCTTCTTCAGCCGCGAATCGGAAGTTTTCCGCGCCGGTTAAGACTTCTCCTTTTGATTCTTTTAGTGGTTTACCTTGTTCTAAGGTCATAATTTTTGCTAAAGTATCTGCTCGTTCTTCCATTAAATCAGCAATATTATGCAAGAGTTTAACACGGTCAGCTAGTTCCATTTTCGCCCAATCAGGAAAAGCATCTTTTGCAGCTTTAATCGCTTGTTTTGTTTCTTTTGGTCCTGCTTGAGCAATTTTCGCGATGACCTCGCCGTTTGCTGGATTTACAATATCTTTTGTTTCTTTATTATCGCCATCTATCCATTTTCCATTAATAAATAATTTGGTTTGAACTTTTGGTAAGCTTGTTTCTTTAATACTCAAAAATACCACTCCTTAGTAAATTTTTCTGTCCGAATCTATCGTTGCTTATAATAGTGTTTTCCACAAATCGAAAAATTTAATCAGGATTTTCTTCTTAAACCCAGAAAATGGCTTATAAGAAAACTTACTCCATCCCAGCATGATGGGCACGAGCGACTTTCTAAAAAACTTTAATTTTTTTCAAAAAAAACTAGCTGCAACGGGTGCAACTAGCTTTTTATAATTAATTTTCTTCAATTGGTTGATGTATTTCTTCTTTTACTTTTTTCGGTGCGTTTTTCTTATATGCAAGGAAATAGAAAAGGCTGACAAAAACTGCTCCGCCGACTACGTTTCCGAGGTATACTGGGATGACGTTCCAAATAAAATCTGCCCATGAATAGTATCCAGCGAAAATTGCGGCTGGGATAATAAACATATTGGCGACAACGTGCTGAAATCCGATAGCTACAAAAGCCATGACGGGGAACCAAATACCGAGGATTTTTCCAGCAAAGTCTTTAGCCGCGTAACAAAGCCACACAGCAATTCCAACAAACCAGTTACACCCGATACCTGAAACGAAAGCAACCCAGAAAGGATCGTTAATTTTTGCTCCAGCTGTTGCAAGTGTTTTGGGTAAAAAATCTCCTTCTGTTAAGCCAACGAAATGCCCGAAGAAGTATGCGACGAAAAAGGCGCCGACTAAGTTCATGACGGACACAATCGCCCAGTTTCTAAGTAATTGTTGGAAGGAAATCTTTTTGTCATACCAAGCAATCGCTACCGCCATCATGTTGCCAGTGATTAATTCTCCTCCACCGAGTAAAATGCACACAAGCCCAACTGGAAAAAGGCTCGCACCAATAAGCGTTGCAAAACTGCCCCATTCGTGAGGCATTGTTCCTACTGCGCGTATGTATAATAAGTAACCAAGAGAAATAAAGGCGCCACCCAAAAAGCCTAGTAAAACGAGCGTTAATATACTCGAATTTGCTTTTTGCGTCCCTTTTTCAATCGTAATCTCTGTTACTTCCTGCGGGCTATAATATCCCACATGAATCCCTTCCTTCTTGTTAAAATAATCACAAAATTGCGTTCTTATTATAGCATAATCAAAAACAGCTTGCTAGTATAAAAAAGCCCGGCACAAAAGTCCCGGGCTCGCGTTTTACGTATGGAGTTCTTTTACAACAGGTATCCTAATTTCAATATCCGCACTTTCTTCACCGTTTTTCGCATAAATTTCTAATTTAAATGGTAATGGATCAAAAACTGGATTGTTGGCAGTAATATACGGTTTGTACTCTTTTTCCTGTATTGCCCGAGCTATTTCCTCGTAACTTTCTAGTATATCCGTCTCTGCTATATGTTCCGCGACAAAATAAGTATGTGCTGGAACTTCAATCCATTCAAGTGGTTCTTTTAAATGAGCGTACTTTTGCTCAACTGGGATGACAGCGTAATGCGTTATACCATCTTCTATATTATGGACGGAAATACCATAGACCTCTTTTAGTTCTGAAAAATCATCTAATTCTTGCGCAAATTTGAGCATTTCTTTAAAAGCTGTTTTAATTCCGGTATGAAATGCTTCTGTTTTTAATCCTTCGTGAACAAGCGCAATCCCCGTGAAACCTTCCCATTCTTCTAATCGTCCTTGTCTAATCGCCATGATTAACACTCCTTTTAAAAAGAATATTACGGCAGAAGATTCATAGATGATTTTAGTTTTTTATCCGCATAACACATGATAAATACCCTACTAAACTTTACTTAAAACAAGATACTAATGAAAATAATCGCTGCAATAATAAAAACAAAAGTGAGCCATGCAACAGGACGAGCAGTGTTGATCGTCCAGCCAATGCCAAAACGTTTTTCAACAAATAAAGCAGGATCATTCCTGTTAAAATAGATTACTCCAGCTTTCCAAAACGCATCATCATCACGAATTGGTTTATTCACATTATCTGGTTCGTTAGCAAATTTTAGCCTACTTCCACCTTGTCCTACTTTTACAGCAAGGAGTACTGTTCCAAGTAATATTAAGATGATAGAAATACTCATGGTAATCATCATAATTTCAGGCGAGAGTGAAAGTAAAATAACTACTTGCATTACGAGAAAATCAATAACCAGAATAACGCACATAATCAACATTGCTTTACTAGAAATTTGTCTAAACAGCATATTCCGTTTTAATGAATCTGCCGGGTTTTCATTTTCCACCGTTTGTTTGCTTCTCGCAATAACGAAATTAATAAATATAAATAAAGCAATCATCCCTAATTGTAGCATTGGTAAAAGTAAAGCCGCTCTCACCGATTTTTGAACGGTGTCAGTCACAACTCCGTTCATATCAAAATGGACTGGAAAAGCCTCTGGTGCAATTGGATAGAACACTGCTGTAATGGCAAGTGTGATAATAAAAATAAGTAATGGCACTACAAACCAAGTATACGAAATAACCATTTTCCTGCGATGAAAACTAGTATCTACCATGATAATCGAATTGGTTGAAATTTCACCAGACTCGATTTTTTCTCTTTTCCACTGTAATGTTGTGTGATGAAAACGATAGTAAATAATGAAAGAAACAATTAATTGACCGAACATGGATATAATAAAGATTCCTGCTTGGAGATTTTCACTCCAATGGAAACCTTGAATTAACGCAATTCCAATGATAGCAACTAATACAGTCCACAAAATCACTTGACCAACATATTGTTTTTTAAGTTGGGTTAGTTCTGCATTTCGATTAGCCCGTTCGCCCACATTTACCCCGAAACATTCGGATTTACGTATTACAAATGGCGTAATTGCTTGCAGTGAAATAATAGCAATACTCACAAAAATATAAATGATAATTTCCATAACTACTCCACTCCCCGCCCTTTTATTTCGTCAAAAATAGCTTTACTAATTTCTAGCCACTCTTCCTCACTCACGCTACGCACAATCGATTCTGCAATTAATGGTCTTAGTTTTGTTTGCAGCTTAGTGAAAAATAGTTGATCTGCTTTCGCCACGCCATCTGGATGTATAACTACTCCTTTTTGGCGGTGTATTTGAATAAATCCTTCTTGCTTTAAAATTTGGTATGCTTTATTTACGGTATGAAAATTAATACCAATATCCGCACCAAGACTTCGCACGGAAGGAAGTTTATCTCCCGGTAAAAGTTCCCGTTTTGCCATGCCTTCAATAATTTGATTACATATTTGTGTATAAATCGGCTCGTCTGATTGTAAGTCAATCGCGAGTAACATACAAACACCTCTTCTCTAACTGTTATACATATTGTATAACACATATATTTTTAAGTCAACATCATAAATTCAGTGGCTATTTAAAGCAGTTAATGGTACTATAAAATTTAACAATAAGGTTTATAGAAAGAAGGGGATCATTTGAAATTTTCACGTTTCAGGGATAGTAAATTGTTTTTTTGGACTATTGAAATTTTAGCAGTTGTGGCAGTTTTATTTATTCTGTTGCAGATGAAGTACATATTTTCACCAATCGGTATAATCGTTTCCACTTTATTTATGCCAATTCTAGTAGCAGGATTTTTATTCTATTTATTCAATCCGCTAGTTTTATTTTTAGAAAAGAGAAAAGTTCCACGACTTTTAAGTGTTATTTTGATTTTTATCGCGTTTATCGCGCTTGTTGTTCTAGCTGTAATGCAACTCGGTCCAACACTTGCTGACCAAGTAGCCGAACTTGCAAAAGCAATACCAGGTTACTGGCAAGATTTTGAAAAATGGCTACAAAGTCTCTCAAATAATTCTGCATTAAAAGATATTGATATGAAACAAGAACTTTCAAAACTCAACATTTCCTTACCGAAAATTATGTCTGTGGTAGTTGATGGGGTAGCTTCTAGTTTTGGCGCGATTATCTCGTTTGTTTCTGGTTTCGTTATGATTCTTGTAACAGTTCCATTTATCGTCTTTTATATGTTTAAAGATGGTCATAAATTCGTTGAGTCTTCTGGCAAATTTTTCCCAGCAGGCATTCGTACTGAAGCAAAACAAATTATTAAAGAAATGAACAAAACAATTTCTACTTATATTAGTTCTCAAGCGATTGATTGTATGTTTGTTGGTTTGTTTACTTTTATTGGTTACTTAATTATTGGTCAACCATATGCGCTTCTGTTTGGATTTATTGCAGGTGCAACGAACATTATTCCTTATCTTGGACCATTCCTTGGAGCAGCTCCCGCGGTTATCGTGGCGCTATTCACTTCTCCAGTTCAGGCTTTACTCGTAATTGTTGTCGTTACTATCGTTCAACAAATTGACTCTAACTTACTTTCTCCATATATTATGGGTAAATCATTATCAATTCACCCGCTCACTATTATCATCATCTTGATTGTTGCAGGTAATTTAGCAGGAATTTTTGGAATGATCTTAGGTGTTCCACTTTACGCGGTAGTAAAAACAATTATCGTCAATGTGAATCGGTTAATTAAATTAAGGCGAGGACAGCTGGCAATTGATAATAATCCACCTGGGTCTAATCCGCCGACAGAATAAAAAAACGAGCTTTGGGAAACTAGTTCCTAAAGCTCGTTTTTTCTATGCTTTTTTAAAATGAGAAGTATCGTTTAAACGTTCTAATTTGAATAAACCATTTTCATAAGCTAAAACAGTAACACTCGCATTGTCTAGAATGACTGATTCGTCCATGGATGGTTCTAGTTCGTGGACAATGTTGCGAATGGTATTTCCGTGAGCGACGATAAGAACATTCCCGCCTGTTTCACGGTGCCGATTAATGACATGTAAGAAACCTTGTTCTACCCGCGTCCAGAATGTCATAAAATCTTCCGCATCACCAGTTGGGTCAGCGGCTTTCGTGCCATTCATCGTTTCTCGAACATCTGCGTTTTTGAATAATTCGTCTTGATTTGCGTAGCCCATGTGATGAGCGATTTCGTTCCAAGCTACATCGCCTTTTTCACCTTCATAGGAACCGAAGAATGTTTCCCGAAATTCGCTTAGTGGTTCAAGAGTTAGACCGAATGCATGTTTATTTTCTTTTAGTAAGTGTCCTGCTGTTGCGATTGTACGGTGTAAGTCACTTGAATAGGCTGCGACGAATTCCGTTTCGGCAAGTCCGCGACCACTTTCTTTTACAACTTCAATTCCTTCTGGTGTAAGCGGCGTATCAGCCCAGCCCTGCATACGTAGATTTTTGTTTAAATATGTTTGACCATGTCTTACAAAATAAAGTGATAATTTTTTTCCCATTACGTACTTCCTCCTCCATCGTTGTTTTCTATTTCATTGTAACAAATTCTTCAGATCCTGTTGGGTGGATAGCAACTGTATTATCAAAATCAGCTTTTGTTGCTCCCATGTTAATAGCAACGGCGAATCCTTGAATCATTTCATCCACTCCGTAACCAATACCGTGCAGGCCGATTACGCGTTCTGTCTTCCCTTCACAAATCAATTTCATCCGGCAAGGCTCGCGGTGGTCTGTAATAGCTGTATACATCGACGTAAAGCTAGACGTATATACTTTAATATTTTCTTTGCCATATTTTTCAATAGCTTCTGGTTCTGTTAAGCCAACTGTACCAATAGCTGGATGGCTAAAGACAACAGTTGGAATATTTTCATAGGTTAAATGAGCATCTTTTTTATTATTGAAAAGGCGTTCTGAAAGACGACGACCAGCAGCAATCGCAACTGGAGTCAATTCGTAATGCCCCGTTACATCGCCAACCGCATAAATCCCGTCTACATTAGTATTTTGGAATTTATCTACCGCAATATGTCCGCTATCTACAAGTTCAACGCCCGCTTTTTCGATTTGAAGCCCTTTGATAACCGGTTTACGTCCGATTGCCCAGATTAAAGTATCCACTGTTTCCGTACGACCATCTTCTAAAAAGATAGTTAAACTACCATCCGAGTTTTTTTCCACTTTTTGAGGAACGGCATGTTTATGCAAAGTCATGTCAGATTGCTCGATAAGCTCAGTCAATGTATCTGTTAAAATCGGGTCAAAATTACGCAGAGGAGCATGTTTACGTACAAAAAGATGCGTATCTGATCCAAATTGCTGTAATACGCCGGCTAATTCAACAGCGATATAACCCGCGCCAACAACCGCCACTTTTTTAGGAAGTTCTTTTAACGCAAAAAAGCCGTCTGAAGTAATGCCATATTCTGCGCCAGGGATGGAAGGAAGTGCTGGTTCGCCGCCCGTCGCAATTAAAATATGATCCGCTGTCACTAATTCACCATTCACTCGTAACGTTTTTTCATCGACAAATTCGGCGTAACCTTTGATCCATTCAACTTTATTGTTATCAAGTCCATTTTTGTAGGAACCACGAATTCGTTCAATGTAAGCTTCTCGGTTTTCTACTAATTTTTGGAAGTTAAAGCTTGAATCCACTTGGTAACCATAAGCATCTGCGTATAAATCCATTGCTTCTTTGATTTGTGCGCCGTACCACATTACTTTTTTAGGAACGCAGCCAACATTTACACAAGTACCACCTAAAAATTTTGGTTCAATTAATGCACACTTTGCCCCGTGCATTGCCGCGCGGTTAATAGAAGCAATCCCGCCACTACCGCCACCAATCGCAATATAATCATAATGCTTCTCCATACAAAATCTCTCCTAACATTTCTTCGTTTTCGTTTTTATAAATACGCTTCGCCCCGCATAATCGCGAGAACCCGCGGATTTGGTAAGTAACGTTTAATCACTTGAAGTTTTTCATAGGTGTCGGTATCTCCTAAATGTTCAGCAATACCCATAGCAACGGCGCTACTTCGACTGACTCCAGCATGACAATGGACTACGATTTGCGTGAAATCTGGATGTTCATCCACAAAATCATAAATCAAGTCACGATGAACCTCATTAAATAGCTTCATCTCGGCCTGCTCTTTGTCACTTAATCCCCAGTAATCGTCTTCTTCGTTAATATCGTTAAAATGAACGGGCAAAATAGCTTCAAAAAGTGCTTCGTGTTTGAGTGGCTGATACGTTGCGCCAACATCCGCAATACGAATAAGTAAAGTATGTTCTGAGCGCGGCTTAAATTGAACCGCTACTACTTCTGGTACGGCAATTATCCGTAATTCAAATGGATCAAAATCAATTTGGCGCCTTTCTTTGTTAATATAATTCGCCATCCTGCATGTCCCCTTTTCCAGTGCAACAAGGTTATCCTTCGCCTTATTCCTCCTCTATTCTATCACGGTTCCACACTTTTACATAAAGAAGCAGTTTCAAACGCAAAAATAACCAAATAAAATTATCTGGTTACTTTTTTCCTTGGCGGTAAAGATCTTTTGTTTTGTATCCTTGACTCAAAATATCGACCATTTCTACGCGTCTTTTTTCTTGAGTGGCTGGTTGTTTGGCAGAATAAATATAACGCGCCCAAACACGCTGGTATCCTGTCGCTAAATTATTGTAAAAAGCTTGTAAATCGCCTTTATCTGCTAAAAATTCTGCGACAAGCGGTACATAATCGGCATATTCATCTGCGGAAGGATTATTTTTCTTTACGCCCTTCGCTTTTAGTTTTGCTGCTTCTTTTAGACCAACAACCGTGTATGTTTCATCAAGCGCAACCATTCGCGTGAATTTGAGGGTGCTACCATCGACGTAACCTTCTTCATCGGTTTTAAGCGCCGGCATGAGTTCATCGCGGTGTACATATGTAGCGAATTTTTTATTGCCTTTTTTCGGATAAGCGAAAAATAAATAACCATTCGCGGAAAGTTTTTTAGTAGCAATGACTTCTTTCGTAAAAGACACCAATTCTTCTAGCGTTTCAACAAAATCGAAAATTAAGTCATATTGCTTATTTGCTAGTTTTTCTTCGTAATTCGCTAGATTTCGAAAATAATCAGCGCCAACTGGTTGATTTAGGATGACTGCTTCTTTGTACTTAGTCAGTTGTAATTTTTCTACTATTGTCTTCTCTGCCATATTCCAGCACCTCGTTTGTATAGTTTGGTTTCAGTATATAGCCTTCCCTCCAAGTAATCAAGCCAAACTAAATGTAAAAAAATAGACCGAGCAATGGGGCCCGGTCTACTAATCATTTTATTTAAAAACAACAATCTCGTTAATTTCAAAAAAGAAGTATTCTTTAGATATTTTGATAAAAAACAAATACTATATTTATACTTATCCACTTTCATTTAGTTTTATCAACTATGCAACTTTATGCTTTTTTATTAAGTGTAATAAAAAAGTAGTTTCACTATAGCAACTACAATATTACTGGCAAATAAATGTACATTTTTACTCAAGTATTCTCTATTTTCTACTTTCTTAGATACACAATTCAAAGCTTTTATTTTGAGTAACCGCTCTTAATGTTCACTCATATTCAAGTGTATAGATTCATCTCATTCTCTCTAACTTTCTTTTCTTTAATAATTCAAATATTTCACGGTCTCTAGAATTATTGATTTCTTCTGGAGGTCCTCTAAATACTTCAATGCTTTCTTCCACTATATATTTTGAAGAAATAGAATACCAGTCCTTTTGTTGACTGTTATTTTTTTGAAAAATATCAATACATCTTTCATGTATTTTGATACAACACTTTTTATATTTTTTTCTACTTCCACAAAGACATAAATCATTTCGCTTAACTTTCCCTTCGTACTTGTCTTTATATTCACTAAAACTAGCCAAATAATCTTTGCTAAATTTTTCTTCTGAACTATAAAATTCTATTTCCTTTTTATTTGTATTTATAGATATATCTCCACTTTGAAATACCACCATACTACGTTCAGGGAGTCTTATACCTTGCTCTTTAGCTTTATTTTGTTCCAAAGGTAATTCTTTCTTGCAAACTGACTTGGAATAAGAATTTTTTAAGATAGTTACGTTTATCTCATGCGTTTGCTCTTCTGTAAGTATACAATATGATTTAGGTTTGACATACTTAGGTTTATTTCCATCATAAAAACACAAGTAGAATTTTGAAGATATAGGTATTAAAATCATTGTGTCCTTAAATCCAATCTGGCGATTAGACATATTGGAAAATTTATTTTTAAATTTCAAAGATACTGTACTAAAAAATTGATCACTCATACAAAACATTTCAGTTTCATCAACAAGTATTGAAATTTCATATCCTTTTAGTATAGTATTTGTAAGTTCAGCTGGATACACGTTACCAACCAGATTCTTTATCAGTCTTTCAATTCTTTCACTTTTGGGATTATCACTATATGCTGAATACTCTTCCAGTAGTGCACCACTACGCAAATATAGCAACACATAAAACATCATTAATTCATTAATTGCCTCTAGAGGAGCTTCTTGACTAATCAAATAATTCGCTTCTAATGTATCAGCTATTTTATCATGGTAAGGAATAAATGAATTCTCTATACGTGCAAATGAATTCTCAATTGTATTTTTGGGTAAGTCTCCATGTTCATAAACAAAATTTTGAAACATAGTATCTCTAATTTCTTTTTTACTTAAATATAAGTTATTATATAGTTCAAAAACTTTTTTTCTATCATCAGAAAAATGTTTCAATATACCTTGCGGAATATAATGTTGTTTTTTTGTTACTTGCATTTTTGCACCTTCTAACATTTATAAATAGTCTTAACCAAACACATTTATCATTTTTTATTTTTTTAGCATCATTATTGTTTTCTCATGATTACCGCTAATCAAAAAATTATTATAATCTGATGAAGAAAATTCTATTGACTCAATTAGGTAAGTGACTTAAATTCGAACAGTTTATTAAACATAAAGAGAGTACTTTCTAAATAAATTGTAGTTTATCTGCTCTCCCGAAAAGAAGAACTAGTAACAATGATAAATCAATATCCCTGTAAGTAAAAAGATTTTACCTGTACAGCTTTCAGTATATAGCCTTTCCTCCAAGTAATCAAGCCGAACTAAAGGTAAAAAAATACCAAGCGACGTGGCTTGGTATTTGAATCTTTTATTTAAAAACAACAATCTCGTTAATTTCAATCGAAGGGTCTAAACTTTTCGCAACCGGGCAGGCATCTTTCACTAAATGCACGGCTTTTTCGGCTTTCGCTTCGTTACTTTTATCCACTAAATCAACTGTGAAAGTAACGTTAATTTTCGTTAAAACATGCACGGCACTTTCTTGATCTTGCTCATAATCGGTATGAATGCTTAAATCATTTATCTCAATTCGTTTTTTCTCAAGTAATGTTTGATATACATATCCGCTACAAGCCGCAACCGCAGCCACTGTTATTTGAACTGGAGAAAAACCTTCTTCTTTAATTAATGTCCAGTTTCCATTTGGATGTACAAGTTCTAATACTTTCCCATTTTTCACTAAATCCATGATTAATTCCTCCAATTTAATTCTTACAATTCTTATATGAATAATAAGATTATAGCTCAAATAAAAAGCCATGTCCAATTTCCGATACGAAAAAAAGAATCCAATTTAAACTTGGATTCTTTTTGAGCGGTCCCGACGGGATTTGAACCCGCGATCTCCTGCGTGACAGGCAGGCATGTTAACCCCTACACCACGGAACCATATGTATAGAAAATGAATAAAAAAGTGACCCGTACGGGATTCGAACCCGTGTTACCGCCGTGAAAGGGCGGTGTCTTAACCGCTTGACCAACGGGCCAGATAAAAAACGAAAAATGAATATATATTCAATTGAATTCATTTCTCTTACACCAGCTTTTTTATTATAACATAATCTCAGTGACTGTCAACGGCTTTTTCTAATTTTATTTACAAAATTTTTATCTCATGTTTTTTATGCATTTTTGCTAGTATAAAACAAAGTCAGCTATGCTTATAAAAAGGCACGCTGACTTTATTTTACTTTTCTCGGTGATCAACCATAATGAAACTTCTCGTATCATAGCGATGTCTTGAACGGGAATATTCGACTGGTCTACCGTCTTTTAAATACACTACTTGCTCTACTTCTAAAACTGGATCGTGTTCCCCGCACGCTAAATATTCTTGGTCATATTCAGATGGCTTATCGGCATTAATTTTTCGAAATGCACCACTTAAAACGAGCCCTAATGTGTCTTGTAAGTATGCATAAATAGAATGATGCAAAATCTCTCTCGTTAAACCTGGAACTAAATCTGCTGGCATGGTTGTATGCTCTAATACATACGGCTCACCATCTAACAGGCGCAAACGAATCAATTTATACACCGGTTGGTCTGCTTTAATCAAGAGTTGTTCTTGCGTTTTTTCATCTGGGAAAGCAATATCAAATGCAATAATTTTACTTCTGATTCGATTGTCTCCCATCATTTTTGTTAAACCGTCATAATCTCGCAAACTCGCATCTTGTTTATTAGCTAAGGCATTTTTCATAACAAAAGTTCCTGCACCACGTTGTCTGTAAACAAGTCCTTCAAGCGCAAGTACGTCAAAGGCTTTTTTTATTGTCATTCTGCTACAATCATACGCTTTAGATAAGCTCACTTGATCAGGAAGAATGGATTCTGGTGGATAAGTACCGTTGTTTATTTTTTCACGGATTTCTGCGGCAATCAGTTCATACTTAACCAAGTCGATCGCTCCTTCGTTTGAATTAAAAATGTCTAGCCATTTCCAATCAAATTATAGCATATCGAAAAGGAAAACATAACTTATTTGATAGCTGCTTCGGATTCTCTTGCTATATTCGTGCGGTCAACAAGTTTAAGGAATGGATACCAGATGATTAAGACGATGAAGAAATCCACCACTTGAAGTGCCCCGCCGAGCCATGAGTTTGTTGCTAAAATTCCATTGATGATAATTGGCACTGTCCAAGGTACAGATACCCCAGTTGGAGCTGGTACAATTCCAGCAGCCATCACAAAGTAATTAAGTGTAGTGACAACTAAAGGTGCAAGTATCCACGGAATTAAAATCGTTGCATTTAGCACGATTGGCATCCCGAATAATACCGGTTCGTTTACATTAAAAATACCAGGTCCGAGCGCTAAACGACCGATTTCCTTGCTTTGTTTGCTCTTCATTAGAAAAGCGAGCGCGATTACTACAGCAAGTGTCATCCCAGATCCACCCATGCCGACAGTAAATACTTCCATGAATGGTTTTGTAATAATATGTGGTAACGGAGACCCAGCTTTATAGGCATCCAGATTTTCAAGCATTAACGTATTCCAAATTGGGTCCATTACCGAGTTTACAATAATTTGACCATGTAAACCGAAGAACCACAATACTTGGACAAAGAAAAGTGCAATCAGAGTTGGTATAATTCCCGATCCTAAACCAACAAGCGGTTTTTGAATAACCGTGTACACGACATCATGTAAGTTGGTATTGAAGAAGAATTGAACAATAATATTAATTACTAAAAAGATACTTAATGTCAAAACTGCTGGTATTAATGCAGCAAATGATTTAGCAACTGCTGGAGGCACCCCATCAGGCATTTTAATCGTCCAATCACGTTGCACGAAGAAACGATATAATTCTCCCGCAATAAAACCAGTAATCATCCCAATAAACATACCTTTTGCACCAAGTCTGTCTAAAGAAAGTGCTCCAGTAACTAATTCCCCATTGGCACTATTAAAGAAAAATGGCGTTAAAATCAAGAAACTAGCGAGCGCTACAGCACCACCATATATAGCTTCTACTTTATAATACTTCGATAACGAATAACCAATACCAAAAACGACAAAAACCGTCATAATACTCATCGTCGCATTTTGGGCATTTCCTAAATAAAGTTGTAAAGTAGCTTTCGTTTCATCACTCCAAAATGGCAGATTCATCAAAACTACAGCAATAGAACCAAACATTGTCAGTGGAAACGCTAACATAAAAGCATCTCGTAAAGTCGTTAAGTAACGATTCTCCCCTAACTTTGCAGCAAGAGGCATTAATTTATCCCCAAGCAACTCCATAAATTTATTCACTTTTCTTCCCCCAAACGTATTTTTTTCTACAAGAAAACGTTTTCTATTTATTATTATACTCATTTATTTTTAAATGTCTAGTCTTTTTAAAATAAAAGACCAAACAAAAAAAGCTTCCATCATATTGATGAAAGCCTCAAACTTATTTTTTCTTTTTCTTTGCTAGCTTTTCTGCTGCTTTTTGTTTATTTTCTGCTAATCGGAAAAGTGTCATTTCTTTAATTAATTCATAAGGAACTTCTTCTTTGATAGGAAATTGAACCGCACCTTTTGAATACTTATACTTTCCTAATTGTTTCTCAAAGGCCGAAATGCCACTAGGCGCTGGATAAAACCCGTAATGATTTTTCGCAACCGCAAAATGCACTAGATTTCCTTCAAAATAAAAAGTTGGCATTTGATAGCTGATTTTCTCAGTTGCTTCTGGGGCAGCAGCTTGAATTGTCTCTCTTATTTTTTGCAACACTTCTTTTGTTTCTGGTGGCGCTTGGGTAATATATTCATCAATCGTTGTAAATTCTAGTTTATTATCCATAGTCCATTCCTTTCTGAAACGTTTTTCTTATTATAGCAACTCTCTTCTTAAATGCCAATTTTAGCGCGCAAAAAAGGTTACCTTAACATTTATAAGGTAACCTTTCTTAATTACGGAGAAGGAGGGATTTGAACCCTCGCGCCGCGTGAGCGACCTATACCCTTAGCAGGGGCACCTCTTCAGCCACTTGAGTACTTCCCCAAACTCCACAGGCAGGATTATTGTTCCTGCGCCCACTCGGTTAACAGCCAATTACGCTATCAACGGAGCTACTGTTGAATTATCTGACTTCCATTAGTATACGCAGAATTAAGCAAAAATGCAAGGCTTTTTAGGGGGATTCTGTATAAACTTTTTTTGAACCAGTTTGCTTTAATCTTCCGCCGCAACTGCCACAGCGATAACGGTTTACATTAAATCTACGTTGTCTTAAAAATGACTTCCCGCAACTTTTACATGTATATTCATGCATTGTAATTTCACGCGGAATCGCAGCACAAAACCTTGGGGCGTCTACTTTTTTTAATAATTCACGAAAATCCTTGTCGCGATGTTGATAGCCTTTTTTCTCTAAATGAAGGTGATAATGACATAATTCATGTTTCATAATGCCGAAAAAGTACTCTAAGCCAAAGTTTTCTAAGTACTTAGGGTTCATTTCGATATTGTGGCTTTTGAGTAAATATCTTCCGCCAGTTGTTCGTAAACGCGTGTTAAAAACAGCTTGGTGACGGAATTCTTTTTGGAAAAATTGCAGCGACACTTCTTCCATGTGCTGCTGCAATTCTGTTTGATTCATTATTTGACACTTCCATCTGGATTACGCATTGTTAAAGCAATTCGATTTTTCTTCGTGTCTACTTCATCAACCCAAACCGTTACAACGTCTCCTACTGAAACGACATCCATCGGGTTTTTAACAAAGGAATTACTTAGTTTTGAAATGTGCACAAGTCCGTCTTGTTTCACGCCAATATCAACAAAAGCGCCAAAGTCAACAACGTTACGAACAGTTCCTTGTAACTCCATTCCTTGTTTTAAATCTTCCATCGAAATAACATCTTGTTTTAATAGTGGCGCTGGTAGTTCATCACGAAGGTCGCGTCCTGGAGCAATTAAGTTATCAATAATGTCGCGCATCGTTTCTTTACCAATGCCTAGTTTTTCTGCTTCTTCTGGGATACTAAGAGCTTGTAATGCTACTTTTAAATCCTCGCTACCAATATCATTCAAGCCAAAACCAGCTGCTTTTACAATTTGCTCTGCTGCTTTATAGCTCTCAGGATGAATAGCTGTTTTATCAAGAGGATTTTCGCCCTCTAAAATACGTAAGAAACCGATACTTTGTTCATATGATTTCGCGCCGAGACGAGGAACTTTTTTCAACTCTTTACGAGAAGTGAAAGAACCGTTTTCTTCGCGATATTTACGAATGTTATTTGCAACTGTTTTGTTTAAACCGGCAACATATTGTAAAAGTGAAGCAGATGCTGTATTTACGTTGACGCCTACTTGGTTAACGGCTGTTTCAACGACAAAAGTTAGGGTTTCATTTAAGCGTTTTTGGGCAACATCGTGTTGATATTGTCCTACTCCTACTGATTTTGGATCAATTTTTACAAGTTCTGCTAATGGATCTTGTAAGCGGCGTCCGATGGAAACTGCGCTACGTTCTTCTACTTGATAATCCGGGAATTCTTCACGAGCTGTTTCACTTGCAGAATAAACACTTGCGCCTGCTTCATTAACAATACAATAATAAGCATTTGATTTTGATTCGCGAATAACTTCTACGATAAATTGCTCTGTTTCACGAGAAGCTGTTCCGTTACCAATCGCGATAACTTCTACTTGATAAGTGGATAAAATCTCAGCTATCTTTTGTTTTGCTTCTGGACGCCTTGCCTTAGCAGTATGCGGATAAACAACACCGATTTCTAGCACTTTCCCCGTTTGATCTAATACAGAAAATTTACAACCTGTTCTAAAAGCGGGGTCAACGCCAAGGATGATTTTTCCTTTTAAAGGTGGTTGTAATAGCAGTTTGCGCAAGTTCTCGGAGAAAATATGGATTGCTTGTTCTTCTGCTTTATCAGTCAGTTCACCGCGAATTTCACGTTCAATTGCCGGACCGATAAATCGTTTATAGGCATCTAAAATCGCTTCTTCTACGTATGTTCGTGTTGCAGAATTACGGTTTTGGATTACTTTTTCAAAAAGATATTGGAAGATTTTTGTTGTGTCTACTTGGACTTGTACGCGTAAAATATCTTCTTTTTCACCACGATTAAAAGCAAGTATCCGGTGACTAGCAACCTTTCCAATCATTTCATTAAATTCGTAGTACATTTCGTAAACGCCTTTTTCGTCTGCTTCAGCGTTTTTTGCTCGTGATTCAATCATACCGAATTTTCTAGTGAAGTTACGAATCCATTCACGGAAAGTAGGTTCATCACTGATTTGTTCGGCAATTATTTCATGCGCGCCTAGTAAAGCGTCTTCTGCTGACGTCACTTCTTTTTCTTCAGAGATGTATTTGGCAGCTTCTTCAAGTGGATTTGCTTCACCCGGAAAGCTCATTAACCAATCGGCTAGAGGTTCTAAGCCTTTTTCTTTGGCAATGGTTGCTTTAGTGCGTTTCTTTTGTTTATAAGGACGGTATAAGTCTTCTAATGCTTGATGCTTTTCCGCTTTTATAATTGCAGCTTTTAGTTCATCTGTTAATTTTCCTTGTTCATCTATTAAGCGAATAATTTCTTCTTTACGATTTTCTAATTTAGTAACGTATTCAAACGTTTCTTCAATATCGCGAATTTCAACTTCATCTAGACTACCAGTCATTTCTTTACGGTAACGTGCGATAAATGGAACAGTGTTGCCTTCTTCCATTAGTTTAATTACGGCATTAATTTGCGCTGGTTTATAAGTTAGCGATTTTTGGACTAATTTCATTATTTTTTCTTGCATTTGTTCCATACTTGATAGCCTCCAATTATTTCATTATCTATTAAGTGTAACATAATTACGTTTCAACTGACAAAAGCTATCTGCTAAGCTCACTTAAAGCATTTTCCGCGTAATGGACCGCGTCTTCTGTGTGTAAAAAGAAGTGTTCTTCCCCAATTCGGTCATAAAGTCCGCTACCTTTCAGACTTTCTTTCGCTTTGTCTGTTAGGCCCGTAATCAAGATTTGCCCACCTTGCTTCGAAAATTCTTTTTCAATTTGATGGAAATAACCTTCTGCCGTAGCATCGATAATTGGCACTTTTCCCATTCGCAAAATAAGAAATTCTGGTTTCACATGGATTGCTTTAATAATATTTTGTTGAAAAATTTGTGCTGCACCAAAGAAAAGCGGACCGCGAATCGTAAATATGCTAATTTTATCATGTAAATGAGGAGCTATTTCGGCGCCTTCTAGTTCAATTCCTTCAATTTGCATCGAGCTGCCCATTTGTTTAGCGAATAGCACGACCGCAAGCAATAATCCCACTTCAACTGCTACTGTTAAACTTGCAAAAACCGTTAATAAAAAGGTAATAACAAGCACTAAAGTATCGCCTGATTTTAATTTGATAATATGTTGAAATGTTTTTCGTTCGCTCATATTCCAAGCAACTAACATCAAAATCGGCGCCATTGCTGCAATCGGAATATTAATAGCGACTGGTGCAAGGACAAGTAACGTAAGCAATACAAAAATCCCATGAATAACTCCTGAAACACGACTAGTGGCACCATTATTAATATTGGTCGCTGTTCTTGCAATTGCGCCAGTTGCTGGAATACCACCAAACATTGGCGTCACTATGTTTGCAATACCCTGCCCAATCAATTCACGGTTACTATTATGTTTTGTATTCGTCATCCCATCCGCTACAACAGCCGAAAGAAGCGATTCAATCCCGCCGAGCATTGCAATAACAAAAGCCGGCCCAATCAATTTACTCATATTAGCAAATGTCATATCAGGAAATTGGAACGGTGGAAAAGTACTCGGGATTTCTCCGTATGCCGATCCAATTGTTGGAAGCGCGTCTTTGAAAAACAGCATGGCAATCCCGGTCGTAATCACAAGACCAATGAGTGGTGCTGGAATTCGTGGTAAAATTTTTGGAAAAACAAATAATACAAACATACAAATACAGGAAATCAACACGCTATAGAAATTCCATGAATCTAAGTGTAGCCAGATCTCTTTCATATTTGCTATAAATGATTCATGCTTTTCCATTCCAGTTAATCCAAGGAAATTCCCCACTTGCCCCATAAAAATCGTTACGGCAATTCCCGCTGTAAAACCGATAGTTACCGGGCGGGGAATAAATTTAATTAACGTTCCAAGTTTGAAAATCCCCATTAAACAAAGTAAAACCCCAGCCATCATCCCAGCTACAAGTAAATCCTGATAACCATAAGTTAAGACGATTCCAAGTAATACAGGAATAAACGCCCCAGTCGGCCCCGCTATTTGAAATCTAGAACCACCAAAAATGGAAACAATAATACCAGCAACAAAACTTGAATAAATCCCGTATTCAGGCTTTACTCCTGAAGCAATCGCAAATGACATCCCCAGTGGTAAAGCAATGATGCCCACGATAATCCCCGCAAGCAAGTCTTTTCTGAACCTCGCCCACGTATAACCTTTTACACTATTCGATAAAACTTTCTTCAATTTGCTCCTTCTCTCTTATTTATATTTTAATCCGCGCAAAAAAACGCAAAGCAATATCGCTTCACGCTTACTAAGTGATTTTTATCACATGATTAAGTATAAAAACTAGCGCTCTATTCTAATATACCATAAATAGACTAAGTTCTCACACCCGATTTTAAAAAAACACCTTTTAAACCATCGCTCGTTTAAAAGGTGTTTGCGTTATTCTGGAAATTTACCAATCAAGAAAGTTACATCATCTGTCGGAATATCAAGTATATTTCGCTCGATTAAATGTCCTATTTTTACTACACAAAGTGGTGATTCGAGACTTTTTCGAACACGAGAAAGAACAAGCCCATCTGAATGCATCAAAAACTTACTGCCTGGTTTGTATTTAAAAGATTGCATCCGGTACTTCTGTTTTCTTCCGGATAAAAATCCAGAGCCAGAAAGCGGAAAAATAAGCTTATCTTCTATACCAATCATATAAAATCGGATATTACCCATACCAGTATAGTAAAGTGTTTTCGTTAAGTAGTCACCTTTAATAATTGCTATCGCAGCACCACGAAGTCCAGAAACGGCCTGGTTAGCTTTTTCAAGCATATCAGTAATATCCGCATGAATATCTTCCTTTATGGCTTCAACGGTCGCTTTGGCGGCTCTATTCGCCTCAAGCCCACTTCCGAGTCCATCAGAAAGAACATACAAAAAACCATTTTTGTCTTCATGGGTAAAATAAACATCCCCGCAGTATTGTTGTAATGCTTTAGAACGTTGAAATACAAATAAATTATTTGATTCAACCGCCTTGTTCATTTACTCCACTTCCTCATTCTGCAACGCCTCTCGAAGTTTTTTAATAGCTTGACGTTGGATTCTAGACACATGCATTTGTGATATATCGAGTAGTTCACCAGTTTCTTTTTGACTACGATTTTCAATGAATGTATATTGCAATATTTTCTGTTCTCGCTCATCTAAAACAGGGAGAACTTTCTCTAAAAGCATACGTTGATTCACACGTTCAAATCCATCATCCGTACCACCAACAACATCAAGTAACGTAATGGTACTTCCATCCGAATCTGCTTCAATCGAATGATCTACAGAAAGTGCTTGGTAACTTTTTCCCATTTCCATTGCTTCTAAAACTTCTTCTTCCGTGACACCGATAAAATCTGCAATATCGCTAATTTGCGGTGAGCTTTGTAGTTCTCTTGTTAGCTCTTCCACGGCATTTTTAATTTTCGGACCTAATTCTTTAATTCGACGTGGTACATGAACGCTCCATGTTTTATCACGTAAAAAACGTTTAATTTCGCCAACAATTGTCGGCACAGCAAATGCTTCAAAGCTTTTCCCAAAAGTCGCATCATAACGTCTAATAGCACCAAGCAAACCGATATTTCCAACTTGAACTAAATCTTCGTGAAAAGATTTACCTTGGGAATATTTACGGGCAATTGATTCTACTAAGTTTTTATAATGAACGACTAAATTATACTGGGCATCTTCGTCACCGTTTTCTTGATAAGCGGCAATCCAAATATACACTTTTTCTTTTGCTTCTTTATCAGGTTGAGATACTTTTGGCATTCTCCTCCACCTGCTTTTCATTAATATATTTGGTCATTACGACAGAAACCCCTTCATCGTAATAAAGTTTCACGTCATCCATTAATGTTTCAATTAAAAATAAACCTAGCCCTCCGATACGCATCATCTCCGCATCTTCACCCACTTCATAAGGACCAATTTCTTGTTTACGGGTTTCTAGGTCGAAGCTTGTTCCATTATCAGAAACACGAACTTCTAATTTGTCTTCATAAATATGATATTCTACAGTAATTTCACCATCTTCTTCACCTTTAAATGCATGTTTTACGGAATTAGTGATGGCTTCACTTACAGCTATTTTCAAATCTTCAATTGCTTCATAAGAAAATCCTGCGCGACTTGCAATTCCTGATAATGACAGTCTACCTAGACTAACATATTCAGGTTTGGCAGGAAGTTGTAATGTAATTTTGTCATGCATTGTTGCCATTCATTTCACCCTCTACATTTTTGATTTCAATGATATCTGACAATCCTGTGATTTCAAACAATCGGAAAAGTCGGTCGCTTAAACCAAACAAGACAAGTTCACTTTGGCGTTGTCGTAAGCTTTTGAAAGCCCCTACAAATACGCCTAAACCGGTGCTATCCATATAACTTACTTCTGTTAAATCAATTCTAAGTACAATACCCTCTTTTACTTGATATACTTCAAGTGCTTCTTTTACCTTTGGCGCTGTATAAGCATCGATCTCCCCAGCAACAAATATGTCTATGTGGTCAGTATCACGTTCTTTTATTTCTATACTAATATTCATCACTTCACCCCATCTAATTTAAGTATACTGTCGATTTTACCCTAACAAATAAAATTAAAACATTAAAAAATAAAAACGTTCCACTCTTTAAATACGTTTACTCACCAGTAAATGCTCTTTAAAGAATGAGGTACGTCTCTACTTTGGACTTATTTAGTTCGTTTAATACAAATAAGTGTAAAGTCATCATGCAATTCAAAGTTTTGCATTTAACTAATTGATCATAAATTGCATGTACCATTTTTTCAGCTGATAATGAAATATGCGCTGCTATAATTTCTGTTAACTCTTCTCGTTCGATAAATCCATTTGCTGTTCTAGTTTCAGTAACACCATCTGACATAATAAAAATAGCGTCTCCAACTTCAATTTTCTTATCAAATTGACGATAAACAGCATTTTTATCAACACCAAGAGGTAAACCTTTGGCATATAAATCAGAAAAGCTGTTTTCTTTATGTTGGTAATATAAACCTAGTTCGTGTCCAGCAGAACCATATTCAAACAAATGCGTATCTTCATGATAAAGCCCGTAAAACATCGTGATAAACATATTATCATTAATGTTCTCTTCCGCTACTTGGTTCAGTGTTTCTAGGACGATGGATGGTTTTCGGTCGTCACCAGTCATTCCTGCTAGAGCATATTTTATCATCGAGATACTAAATGCAGCCGGGATTCCTTTACCAATAACGTCAGCGAGCGCGATACCAATTTGCTTATCGCCTTCTTCTGTAAAGCTATAATAGTCGCCACTCATTTGTCTTGCTGCGACACTTATAACGCCAAAATCAAGTGCATCATGTTCTGGCACATCTGTTTTCATTAAGGTTTTTTGCATATCTTCTGCTTGAGAAATTTCGCTACGTAATGCTTTTTGTTCGGTTCTTAGACTCAGATGTTCCATATAAGCTAAGCCGTAACCTACCATTATTTCGAGTAATACATCAAATGATAATCGTACAAAATCTGGCAACTCTTTTCCGTATAATTCAAGAACTGAGCGATGTAAATGGACAATTTCTTCTGGTGAAACTCGCTCTTCCATAGCTTCTCTGGATAATTTTTCGCAAGTATAAAGAATTTCTTCATCTTGATGTTCTAAATATTGAATAAGAATATCACGGTATTTTCCTTCAAAAGCTTTTTCCATTTTTTTCTAGCTCTCCTTACCGAACCCATTTCGTTGTTGTAATTACCGTTCCTCTTGTGTCGCCTTCAATGCTGGATTCAATATCAAAACTGTCCATTAAGCGTTTAACTCCTGGAAGACCTGCTCCAAGACCGCCAGATGTTGTATAACCATCTTGCATTACTTTTCTAATATCTACAATTCCTGGGCCTTTATCTTTGGCCACAATAATCATTCCTTGTTTACCGGATTCGCTTACTTTTTCAATGCAAATCTCTCCTCTTCCAGCATAAAGGAAAATGTTTCTTGCTAGTTCACTGATGGCTGTTGTAATTCTTGCTTGGTCAACCGTTCCAAAGCCAATTTCTTTGGATATTTTTCTACCTAATTGTCGTGCAGCCACAATGTCCCATTCATTAATTATCTTTACACAGGATTGGAATGTCATGTTCATTCCCCCAATTCCTGTTTAAGTTTTTCAAGACCACTTTCAAGATCCATCGCCGAAAGCACTCCACTAAACGTAATTCCGAGTTCAATTAGTGTAATCGCAACTGCTGGCTGTATTCCAGTTACAACCACTTTTGCACCCATCAATTTAGACATACTTACTACATCTCCAAGAATCTTTGCAATAAATGAATCAATAAAATCGATCGAAGTTATATCAATGACTACTCCTCTGGCCGACGTTTCATGGATTTTTGCAAGTAAATCTTCCTGGAACTCTACCGCAGTATGATCATCTAATTCACTCTGGATAGAAATTAATAAACATTCACCTAACTTTAAGATTGGTATCCCCACAGTATTCACCCCTCTTTTTCTACTATCTCTCTGTTCGTCAAGGCTAGCGCACGCTCCATGCCTTTTTTCATTGTGTTGGTCGTGATAATTTGATCTAATTCAATTCCTAGGTTAACGATAGTTTGCGCGATTTCTGGTCTAATACCTACAAGCATTGCCTGACAGCCGACAAGTCTAACTGCTTCTGATGCTTGAATGATATGGTGCGCAACCATTGTATCAACAACAGGAACTCCCGTAATATCAATCAAAACCACTTCTGACCGATTTTTTACAACGCCTATTAGTAAGTTTTCTATGATTAACTTAGCTCTTTCTGTGTCAATCGTTCCAATTAGCGGCATTACAGAAATTTTTTCAAATATTGGTAAAAGTGGTGCAGATAATTCCTGTAAAGCACTTTTTTGGATAGAAACTGTCTTTTCCCACGTATCCGCGTAGGCAGTGACCACTTTGTTATACATGGAGGAAAGCCATGTTTCAAAGCGATAATAGGCATCATCTTCTGGTTTTTCTTCTCTTTTTAAGAATAAATCTTCATCTCTCATCGCTGTATATACTAAAAGCCCGAAAACTCGTAGGCCAGTGGTGACAAAATGAATCGGCCAACCTAGGTGGACCACTTTCTCTGCAAAATCATCAAGTTTTTCATTAAACTTAGAGCCATTTTCAGTAATATTCGAGACAATCAAATCAACAAATTCAATGCTTGTTTCTTCGTACATCGGTTCTTTAGCGATGTCGTTAATAAGCGGATCTGATTGTTTCTCCATTTCATTCATCCAATTATTTAGTAAGTCTTTTTTATTTGTACGGATGAAGTTTGCAAAATCTTTATACATCAGTTATTTTCCAACCTTTCTCCATTGTTAACAAAATTTTCTCTATTATTATGCGGTTTGATTAACTATTCTTTAAAAAAAGACATTAGAAACAAATTTAGCGAATAGGTTGATTACGCGTTGTTTGTAGGTTTCTGATGCCCTTTTTGCTTAGCCAGACTAGTTAATTATTTTCTTATGTATTAATTATCTTTTTTTACGTCAGACCCTTTGCCTGCATTCATCATTGTATGTTATTTCTTTAGGATTGTTTAGAATTCTACTACTCCTAGACTGACTTCAAGTGCCTGATTTACCTTGGCCATTAGTTCCTCGTCCAAATGTGTAATCTTATCTGTCAGGCGTTGTTTATCTATCGTTCTAATTTGTTCTAATAGAATGACAGAATCTCTTTCAAAGCCGTCTTTACGAGTAGCTTCCACATGTGTTGGCAACTTCGCTTTTTGAATTTTTGCAGTTATTGCTGCCACGATCACAGTTGGACTGAATCTATTACCAATATCATTTTGAATGATGAGAACAGGCCTTATTCCCCCTTGCTCGCTTCCGACCACGGGGGAAAGGTCCGCGTAGTAAACGTCACCACGCTTCACCATCAGCCATTAACCTCCTAAAATACTAATATTCCTGTCTTCTGCCTCTGCTTCGACATGAGTACACTCGCACGCGATAGCGAAATTAATCGTCGCCATTTCTGCATAGCCGCGTTCCATCTCGTCTCTTAATTCACGAGCTCTTTTCTCCTGTAAAAATTGTTGCGTTGCTTCCATTATAACTTCACTCCGCCCCATTTTTTCTTTTTCTACAACTACGTCGAGTTCTTGTACCATTTCCTGTGTCAGTTCTACGGATATTATCATCCGTTTTTCTTTCTCTAACACGTGTCACACCCCCAAAGCCTCGTACCTGTAAGTAACAACTATATCGTACCATTATCACGCCATGAAGAAAAGAGTTATTTCGCATTTTATTGTTAAGAATGTTACAGTTTCAGCTTAGGAACTCCCTTAAGTCCTATATATAGCTATAAAGTTTCATATGTTAGATTATAAACGCTTCTCTCAAAAAAAGCACGAATATTACCTTCTAATCGATGTATTTCCTTGGTATGCGCTCCGTTAACAAACAAGTAACTTCATAATTAATTGTGCCTAAATATTCTGCTGCATCATCTGCTGTTACCTTATTTCCATGATCTGAACCGATTATCGTTACTTTTGTACCAGTTTGAAATTCACGAGGAAGTTTTATGATGGTTTGATCCATACAAATCCTTCCGATAATTGGTGCCCGCTCGCCTTCTACTAAAACATGAAAGCCACTATAATGGCGAATAAGGCCATCTGCATAACCAATTGGTAATGTCGCAACCCATTCTTTTTCGGTTGCTGTATAAGTTGCGCCGTAGCTAACACTGTCACCTGGCGCTAGTTCTTTCACATGAACCATTTCCGTATAAAGTGCAAGTGCAGGCTTAAGTTCAAAGGGCAAACTATTTTTAATTTCCGTGGAAGGTGTTAAACCATACATCGAAATACCAAAGCGAATAGCATCGAAATCAATTTGCGGTTGTAGCAATGAAGCTGCTGAATTTGCTGTATGAACGAATGTTGGGCGTGTTGTTAAACTTCTTAAAATTGCTTGGAATTTTGCTAACTGTTTTTCAAAATAACTTGTTTCTAATTGATCGGCTGTCGCAAAATGTGTATAAATACCTTCTAAAATCATTTGATGATCTATCGCTATCGTTGTTTCGATTCGCTGTGCTTCTTCTCTACTACGAATACCAAGGCGTCCCATGCCACTATCTACTTTTAAATGAATCCGGAGTGGCGCCTCTAAAGTTAAATCGTCCAGCCAATCTTCTCTAAAAACAGTAACCGAGATATTATTTTTAGCAGCAAGGTTGGCGTCTTCTTTTCTAGTTGCCCCTAAGACGAGAATAAATTCATTTCGAAACCCAGCTTCTCTTAATGCAAGAGCTTCATCTAAAATAGCGACACAAAAACCTTTTGCTCCGGCTTCTTTTGCTATTTTTGCTGTTTCAATAATTCCGTGACCGTATGCATTTGCTTTTACTACGGCCCAAAGTGCCACCTTATCTGGTAGTTTATTTTGTTCATTTTTTATATTTTCGCGAATTGCTGCGCGGTCAATTTCAATCCATGTCGGACGGTGCCAGCCTGTTACCACTATCGTTCACTTTCCTTTCTATTGTTCAATTATCACTTGAGCTGCGGCTGATCTGGCTGTATGGGTGATACTCACAAAAACAGTTTCACCTTGTTTTATCGGCATCGTTACGTGAGGTCGCCCATCTTCTACTTGCAAAATTTCTACATCAGTAAAACTTAAATGTTTACCAAATCCGGTTCCATTGGCTTTCGCATAAGCTTCTTTCGCTGCGAAACGTCCTGCTAAAAACTCAATTTTACGGCTACCTTCGTATTTTTCATATTGTTTAGTTTCTTTTTCTGTTAAAATTCGTTCGATAAAGCGAGGGTTCTTTTCGACCGCTTGTTTTACACGGTCTAAATCGATCATATCGAGTCCAATTCCTTTAATCATGTTACACCTCTTCCAAGAAATCTGCTAATTCAGTAACCGCAGTTTGTGCTCCAGCTATACAGTCAGGAATTCCTACACCTTCGTAACTCATCCCTGCAAAATAAACGCCTGGATAGTCTGTCTGGATGTTTTTTTTCAATTGTTTAAGACGATCTTGGTGATCTACTAAATACTGCGGCATAGCTGATTTCATTCGACTTACTTCATAAAAAAGTGGTGCGGCATGTAAATCCATTATTTCCGCATAGTCCGTTAGTACAGCAGTGACGATTGCTTCATCACTTGCTTGCTCTAACCAAGATTCACCAGCTTTACCAACAAAGCCCCGTAATAACATTTTATCTTTTGGTACCATGTGAGGCCATTTTTTTTGCACCCAAGTACAAGCAGTTGTTTTATACGGCGCGGTTCGAGCAACTAAATAACCTGTTCCATCCGGCAAAATGGGTACATCTTTTTCGTCGTAAGCTAATGAAACGGTCGCGAGTGTCGTTAATGGTTGTCCTGCAAAAGGTGCTGTGGTCGTTTCTGCTAACAAATGAATCAGCGCATCATGTGTAGCTGCAATAATAACGCCATCTGCTTCTTTTTTATCTCCATCAGCAAAAGAAATTTCATAAGAAGTATTTTTTTTCGTGATTTGTGTTGCTTGTTTCGCTGTATGCAAGTTTTCAGCTGGCAGGGCGTCGGCAATTGCTTTTGGTAAACGGTCTAAGCCTCCTTCTAACGTTCGAAAGGCGCCAATGGTTCCTTTTGTGCCAGTTGTTTGCATAGTACTTTCCTTCAACCCGTCCATTAGATTTCCATACTTTCTGACGGTTTGTTCAAATTGCGGAAATGTAGCACGCAAACTCATTTTGTATATATCACCCGCGTAAATTCCTGATAAAAGAGGTTCAATGATTGTTTTCACTAATTCCTTGCCGAAACGTGCTTCAAAGAATTCACCAAGTGGCTGATCTGTTTCTTGATTATTTGGTTCGATTGTCGGTTCTTGGAGTGCGCGTGCTTTGCCTATTTCAGAGACAAGTGTGCTAGCTAGAAGTGCTTCTCTATCAGTTGGAATTCCCATCACAGAACCTTCTGGAATTGGATGAAGCGCTTTTTGATGGTAAATGTAAGACCGTCCTGTCGCATTTGCAATTAATTTATCTTCGAGCCCTAAGTCCTTCACTAAGCCCACTCCAGCAGGCTTTCTAGCTAAAAAGGAATCTGGGCCTTTTTCAATTAAAAATCCGTCCCGTTTTACTGTTTCAAATTTCCCGCCTAATTTCTCGTCTTTTTCAACTAATTCCCACGTATAATTCGGATGTGTTTTTTGTAGTTCATAAGCTGCTGCAAGCCCCGATAAGCCGCCTCCGATAATCACTATGTGTTTCACTACTTAACCAATCCTCTCTATCTCTTGTGTCGTTTATTCTTTCTATTTTACCAGATTTCCACCTAATTGAAAAAAAATAATAGAACATTCGCTTCCAAAAACCTATGCGTTTACCTCGATAGATTTTTTAGGAATTGAATGTTCTATTTATTAATTAATCGTTTTTGATGGGCTGTACCAGTTGTATACGCTTATTGCTTGGTCTTGATTTAAATAGCGCACATATGCCTCAGCGCTCGTACTGCCTGATTTAAGCCAGACGTTTAAATGGCGGGAATCCCCTTTTTCCATCCAAATGCTTTGTCTTAAGCTTAAACCTTGGATTCGTTCTTTACGGATAATATGGGTTAACTTAGAGAAAATTGGTCGTGACTGGACGAGTAGTGTGTGTTTATCCATGAAAATCCCTGTCGCCCGGTAACTTGCTATCGCTTTTATTCCCGCTAAAATTGGTAAAATAATACTAATTAAGCCCAGTGGGAAGAATAATATACTTGCTATAATAGCTGGAATAATTGTCCAAATGAGGTAAATCTGCAAAAATCTGCGCAAACTTGCTTTTGGAGCACGTTCCATTTCTTCTATTTCAAATAAATAATCGGGTAGCATTTCTTTTAATGTTTTTAAGGCTAACTCTTTTTTCATAATTGGTAAGAGTAAAATATCGCCTGATTGTTTTTCATCGCCTGAGTTGCCGGCAGTAATTACTTTGACAGCAACTAGTCCAAGCATTTGTCGTAGTGGAGATTCAATTATGGTAATTCCTTGAATCCGGGCAAGCGATATAGTTGTATGATTTCGCTCTAATAATCCTTTTTCCACGACAAGAGAATTGGGGTATTTCATTAATTTGAACTGGAAATATTTGAAAAGGGTCGTAACAATCGAGATGCCCCATAATACTAGGAGAATCAAAACGATTAAGACGATCAATACGATTATTCCCATTTTCCATAATTCTTCTGCTTGAGCTTCCATCCAATCTGTCGGAATGACTTCACGGAATTGTTGCATGAATGCGAGGACGATTAGGAGCGTTCCGAAAACTCCACCTGATGTTACGGCCATTAATATGAGTTGTTTTGTTTGTAACATCACCGTTTTTTCTGGAGCTTCTTCTGTCTCAAGCACTTCTACTTCAGGCTCTTCCGTTTCTTTCACTTCATCTTGTATGGCTGCTTTTTTCCCGTCACGTAAATCCTTCAATTCGTCGACCACGCTCACAGGAACAGCAACTAAGTCGGCCTCCGCTTTACCATTACCACCTGCTGTTTCAATTAAAATTTGGCAGACGTTAAATGGAATAAAGAAAAACCATTGTTTCTTTTGGACGGTTTGAATGCGTTCATAAGGTATGTAAGTATTTTTCCGGAAAATCAAACCGTATTTAATACGAATCCCTTGGTCTTCCAGTGTGTATTTATATGTAATGTATTTTAAAACCGCGGGGGTTAAAACGAGCAATATAACGATGACAATAATAAGATATACAGCCCAGTTCGGTAAGTAACCGTTGCTATTAATTGCGCGAAAAACAGAAAACAAACCGACGACGATAGGAACAATATTGCGCCTTACGTTTGTGATAATTTCTTTAATTAGAGCAATTGGATGGAGGCGTCTTTCTTCAAACATCTTCTTTCGCCACCTTCACAAGCTCAAGGATATGATGTCTAAGTTCATCTGACTCGGATGCGTTTACCGCTTCAATCTTATGTGTCCTTGCAGCTGTTGTAATTGATAAGGAAACTAATTTTTGTCTTCTAAGTAGTGGGCCTTGCTCTGTTTCCACGTGTTGGATGCGAATCATTGGAATTAATACACGACTTCTAAAAATAATACCGTGCTGAATTTCCATTTCATCAGGTTTAATTTGATAGCTCCACCTCGCAAAACGAAACGGAATAATGAATAAGTAAATAAAAGCGGCATATAAAAGAGTGAAACCAAATCCAATAGCACTCCACCAAACCGAGGCTCCAGCATAATATAAAATAATTGCCGCGGCCACCGAACAAACAAGAAAAACAAAAACAGCAATTCCCTCAGTTTGCCGCCATACAGTTTTAATTTTCTTCGGTAATTTCTTTTCTAAATTTTCAAGTTCCATTGCTCTACTCCTTTTTTCTTTTTATCTTACGTTAAAACCATCCAAATTGGTAGCGATTTTTTAAAACTATCATATTTTATTCATAATTTGTTCATATTTCTTTTTTATAATGGAAAAAGAAGAGGTGAGAATGATGAAGAAAAAAGGTTACGTTCTATTAATAGTTGCGCTTTTGTCGCTAACTTTAAACTGGCTTCCAGAAATTGCCCATGCGAAAAAAGAATCAACGGGAGTCACCTATACAACTGCAACAACAGGCGAATTAATGGAAATGTTCCTAACTTATTCCATTCAAAACCCTTATATCGAAACGACGAAAAATAGCGCAGAATTAATGTTTCAAACAGATACCGCTGCAACAATTTCGATTAAAACAAATAATCAGACCCAACAAATTGCCGGTAATACTGAAAATCACCAATTTACATTAGAAAACTTGGAGCCCGGAAATAATTTAGTGACTATTATCGCAAAAATGGCTGATGGAACAACAGAAAGCAAAACGATAACTATCAATCTTCCCGATAAGCCAAACAAAAATTCCAAATCGTTTCATGATAAATCAAAAAATCAAACCGTGACACATCGAAAAAAAAGTCACCTTCTATAATATAAAAGGAAGCGCTCGAGAAATTCAGCGCTTCCTTTTTTTAGTTTTTACGTCCAAAAGTTAAACCGATTGCAACCAAACTTACTCCAGCCAAAAATGGAATTAGTGGGCTTTCGTCACCTGTATGTGGCAAAGTGCCAGATGCGTTTACTGCCCCATCCACTCTCGTTGTACTGGTTACTTTTTGCGGAGTTGGGACGGTAATTTTTGATAGTAGTGTTTTTTCGATAGTTAATTGTAGTTTTTGTCCCGTTTGTAAATTATCCGAGCTTAAATTGTTCCAGTCTTTGATTTCTGCAACAGTCACATCGAATTTTTTAGCAACGCCTGGTAAAGTATCGCCACTTTTCACTTTATAAATGACTTTGATTTTACCATCTTGTTCGGAATCTTTGACAACTTCAATTGGTCCAAAGTCTGTTTCAACGATTTTTTCAATTGGTTGTTTATCTGCCGGGATAAATGGTGGTTCTTCTTTAACTGGCGGTGTTGGTGGCGGTGTTCCTGTCCCTTGTCCGCCGCTTCCGTAATCATTAACGGTTGCATTTCTTGAAACTGCATCCAAATTGTCACCTGATAAAGTGGCTTTATTTGTATAACTTTTTTGTTTCGTGGTGATTTTAGTATCGTAAGTAATGACGACTGATTGATTGTTCAGTGTACCGATTGTTAATTCAAAATTACGATTACTATCGAGTGCAATTGGTTGGACGCTGGTTGATAGAACTTTTTTATTTGCGTCGCGGTATTTGATTGTTGCATTTCCAAGAAGATTTTGGCCAGTTCCAAGTGTATCGGTGTAAATCGCATTATCAATTGGTGTAAGTGCATTGTTTAGTGTAACAGTCCAATGAATAATACTCGTGTCCTTATCATCCATTCGCCCTTGTTTAAAAACGATAGTAGGTGAGCCAGTACCGCCACCTGTTGTTACTTTGCTTATATAAGTATTAATGGTTTGCGTGGTGTTATTTACTGGAAACTGGATTGGATTCACTTGGTCTGTTTGGATATTCTTGCTGTTAAAAGTGGCATTATAAAACAAGCTACCACTTAAGTTTGTATGTGTATTGACGTAATCTGTAAAAGTTAAGGTAATCGTTCCTGTTGCTGGATCAATTGTCGCATTCGCAATAGTATTTCCTGATGCATCATTCACTGGAAAACCACCGAAATTGATTAATTTTAGCTGATCCGGAATCGTTAATGTCATTGTCTCTCCACTTACAACAGGTTGCGTAATAACAAAATCATACGCTACCCGCACTTTGCTATTTTCTTTAAAATTAGTAACTGGATCCCCGTTTTGATTTTGCAAAGCTACATTAGTAAAAAAGCTGCTACCGTAATCTGTTGCAGCCTCTGCTTTTGGGCTCAAAAATCCACTTGCAATTAAAAAAATGATTGCGAAAATTAGCCACTTTTTTTTCATTTGTTTCATTCCCCCTTAAAACATCTACATGTACATTCCCAAACCTTACTCGTTGTAAACGTTGCTACTATTTTCACATAAGAAAACGCCAGAGAAAATCTCTGGCGTTTTTACTATAATTCTAATAAATAATTGTAACTTGCTTCTAAAGTTTCGAACATATTTCGTTTTGATCTATCCTGCTCGATACAATAATATTCCACTCCATTTGTTTCGCCCCACTCGATGATAGCGCGGAAATCTACTTCGCCCTCGCCCATTTCAACGAGATTATTATCCATATCTTCTAGCTCAAAACCACTTATAAAGTCTTTCATATGAACAATTGGCGCCCGTCCACTGTATCGTTTAATAAATTCCGTTTCATCATGTCCGGCTGCTTTAATCCAGTACGTATCTGGTTCTGCGTAAATGCAAATTCCATTAACTGGATCTGTGATAAAATCCATCACTCGGCGGCCATTGATGCATTCATTAAAATCGTATTCTGGATTGTGAAGGCCGATGCGAAAACCGAGTGCGTGTAACTTTCCTGCCGCTTCTATGAGTGCTTCTTTTGTAGCAATGTAACCCTCAGTTGTTTGGTCTTCCTCTTCAATATATTTATCAAAAACTGTTTTACAATCGAAGTAATAAGCTTCTTCAATAATGCCGTCTAAATCATTCATAAAGCGGTCGTGTTTAATGTGCATCCCGATAACTTTCAACTCATATTTTTGAAGTAAATGTAAAACCTCTGCCGGATCATTGCCTCGCATACCATCAAGTTGCACATAACGAAAGCCGATTTCGTGAATTTTCTGCAGCGTACCTTCTAAATCGCGTTCCATTTCTTTTCGTACTGAATATAGTTGGACTGCTATTTTAGCTTGAATATCCATTTTCTCTCCGCCTTTCCTTATGCCTTTAAATCAAGCCAGTCAACTTCTGCTTGCGTTAATGTAATTTCGGCTGCCAAAACAGACGACTTAAGTTCAGCAGCATTTTCCGGTCCGATAACTGCGGCTGTTGGGAAAGATTGTGTTAAAACATACGCGAGCGAAATTTGAATTGGTGTACAGCCCTTTTGTTTAGCGAGTTGTTTGGCGCGACTGAATCGTTCCCAGTTTGCTTCACTATAATAAACTTCTACCATTTCCGTATCACTTCTATCTTCTTTAGAAAATCGACCGGAGAAAAACCCGCCAGCTTGTGACGACCAAGAAAATAGCGGCAAGCCCGTTTTTTCATGCCAGTGAATCATTGCTTCGTTTGCTGAAACACAATTTTCCCAGCGTGGTCGATTCACTTTTGCCAAACTAAAATTAGGGCTATTGAAACTTAGTGGGGTTAAACCATGGCTTACTGCATATTCGTTTGCTTCGATAATCCGCGGCAATTCCCAGTTAGATAGTCCAATAGCATATACCCGGCCATCTTCCACTTCTTGATGCATTGCTTCCATGACCTCACCCACTTCTACTTCTGGATTATCACGGTGAAGTGCAAATAATTCGACATGATCTGTTTGTAGCGTATCTAAACTAACGGAAATATCTTCATGGATTGCTTCTGCCGTAACCCGTGGTACATCGCTTGCTTCTCGTACCGGATGTCCGCCTTTTGTTTGGATAATTACACTATCGCGATTACCACGAGCTTTCATCCACGTGCCGATTGCTTTTTCGCTATGACGATAATGGCGCGCGGTATCAAATATATTTCCGCCCATTTCAAAATATTGATCCAATACCGGACCAGCAAAATCCATATTATCAGCGCGTAAAAAATCTCCAGCTCCCATGACTAAATTCGAACAAGCTATCTCGATTTGTTTGCCATTTTTTCTTCCTTGAACAATAATTTTTTCCATTATGCCATCACCCCACTAGCCGCTACTTTATCAATTACAAGGGTTGTATTTGCTTCTTTTACGAGCGTCGCAGGAATCGCAACTGTTGGCGCTTTTTCAATTACTTGTTTAACGATGTCGACTTTTTTCGCTCCTGTAGCTACTAAATAAATTTCTTTCGCCGCTAAAATTTGCTTCATTCCAAGGGAAATTCCGTGTGTTAACGGTAAGTCTGTATCGAAATATTTGCTCATTACACGTTTCGTTACATCATCCAGCTCTACCACGTGGCAGTTCACATCCACCGGCACAAAAGGTTCATTAAAGCCAATATGCCCGTTAAGTCCAATCCCTAACAAAATAAAATCCATCCCGCCTCGCTCATCAATAAAGGCATCTACCCGAGCACATTCGGCAGCTAAATCCTCCGCCTTCCCGTCAAAAAAGCAAATTTGTTCATTAGAAACATCTTCTAAACGGTCAAAAAACGCATCATACAACGTTTGGATACAACTGCCTTTGGTTTCGCGCCCTAAGCCAACCCACTCATCCAAACCAACAAATTGCGTTTGACTGAAATCTACTTCACCAGCTTGACTAGCTTTTATTAGGGCTTCAATCGTAAGTAACGGCGTATCCCCACCAGCAATACAAATGAGGCTTGCTGGTTTCGCCTTTACCAATTCGATGATTCTTTGGCTTACCGTTTCCGCGACGAGTTGTTCATTTTCATTAATAATTAATTTCATTTTTTAAATCAACCTTCCTGTATTAGAAATCTAAGTCCAGTGCATCGTGCGCCGCTTGACGTTCTGATACCACTGTTTCTTCTTTGATTAAGCTCTTTTCATACATTTTAAAGAATGGATAATACATACAAACTGCTACTGCGAGAACGAAGATGATTAAAATAATCGCGCGCCAGTCCATGGTCGCTAAATACTGTGCGAGTGGAATCGGTGTCCCGCCTACATTTGCAATCGGTGGACGAACCCAACCAAAGTGGAACACAAACCACTGACCTACTGCTAAAATAGGTGTTCCAAGTACGAATGGGATAAATAAATATGGGTTAAAACAGATTGGAAGTCCAAATACCACTGGCTCGGAAATTGTAAAAATCGCTGGAACGACAGACACTTTTCCGACTGCTTTTAATTCTCTTGATTTACTAAATAAAGCCAGAATAACTAATGCTCCTGTAATACCAGAACCTGAGAATCCCATGAAGTAATCCCAGAAGTTTGGCGCAAATACGTACGGAATTGGTTCTCCTGCCGCATAAGCAGCTGCGTTCGCTCCTAAATATTGTGTCATAAATGGAAGCACAAAACCAATCAAAATCGCATAACCATTTAGACCGATAAACCAAAATAGCATTTCAAGGAAACAGATAAGGAACACTGCATAAGGTGTATCAATGCTATTAATCGCCGGAGCTAGCATCGTCGTGAAAGCTTCTGGAATAATTTGCCCGCTCGTCACACTTTGCATTAGAATACTAAGTCCAACAGCACTGAATAGCAGTACTACGAGTGGAATAATCGCTTCAAAAGTAGTCGCAATCCCCGCTGGTAATCCTTTAATTTGAATCGTAATATTTTTTCTAATAAACAAACCAATAAGTTCAACAGAAATAAGTGCTGCAAATATTGCGATAAAGAGTCCTCTTGAATCTAGAAATTCTGTATTTAGAACCCCGTCAACCATTTTCGTATTGAGGATGAGTGTTACCATGACAGCGGCCATCACACTATGTAACACGGGTACTTTCATTTGTTTTGCATGGCTGTAGGAAATAGTTATGGCAGCATAAATCGATAGTAATCCAAACGTAAATTGAAACGGTAAGTTAAGTGCTGCTGCGTTTTGAACAAAGAATTCTTTCACAACAGAACCCGCTGGAAACATATTTCCGATTGCTGAAATAATCAGCGAAAATGATCCAATAATTAAAACCGAGATCAAAGCAATCATCCCATTTTTTATTGAGGAAATATGGCGTTGTTTTTCAATTCTAGCTGCAACTGGCTCAAAATACTTCTCCATAAAAGCGATAAAACGGTTCATAAAAGATTGTTTGTTTTTACTCGACATGTTGTTTCCCTCCACTTTTTTATTTGTTCATTTTAAGGATAATCGCGTCTTTTAAAATGTTTGCGCCGTTGACTGTGCCGTAATCTTTCGTATCGATGACTTGGATTGGTTTATTATATTCAGCTGCGATTTCACTTAAATGTTTTAGTTGGTGTTTAATTTGTGGCCCGACTAAAATAACATCGAAGTCTTCAATATGCTCCCGTAATTCTCCAGCAGGATGTGCCTCGATTTTCACATCTGTATTCTTTAGTTTTTCACTATTTTGAGCAATTTCTTTCATTTTTGTTACCATTACTCCGGTTGATGCACCTAGATTACACACTAGAAGTACATGTAATTGATTTATTTCCATTTACTTTTCCTCCTCTTTTTTTAATGCTTTCATTTCTTGATGCATTTCAATCATTTCACGAATTAACGTCGATGCTAAAATAGTATTCATCAAGGTATCTTGCGCATGTACGAGTAAAACAGAAAAACTGGCTTGTTCGCCTCTCGTTTCTTGAATAAGCATTTCAGTTTGTACTTTGTGCGCTTCAATCATTAAATCATCCGCCTCTTTCAAAAGCTGATCTACTAGTTCTGTGTTCGATTCTTTTGCGGCTTGTAATGCTTCAATTAATTTAGAAAATGAATCCCCCGCTAGCGATATTAGTGAAAACGATATTTTTTCTATGTCCATTATGAAACCCTCTCTCATTCAAAGATAGCTGACTTAACGTAATGATAAATATCACGTTTTGAGCTAGCCATTTTAATTTTTTGCATTTTTTCTTCATTCAGCGCTAATTTCATTAATTGTTCGACGATTAAATGTGCCTCTTTTGTTTTTAAGGCCAAGGTGAAAATGACATGAACCGGCTTTTCGTATCTATCAAAAAACATAATCCCGTCCTCAATTATCGTCACCCCGATACCATCCATCAAAACACCATCACTTGCTCCCGCGTGCGCAATCGCAACACCTGGCGCAACAACCATATACGGCCCATAAACTTTTAAATTATGGATGATTTTTTCATGATAACTAGGCTCAATTACCCCAAGCTGCTCCATACATTTTGTTCCGAGTTTAATTGCTTTTCGCCAAGTAGGACAATTTTCTTCCATAATGATGGCCTCTTCTGTAAATTGAAATGGCGGGATAATTTTCCTTGGCGCCTCTCCTTCATCAGATATAAGCGCTTCCAATAAGTCGAATTCTAACTTACTTAAATTATTAATTTGCGTATTTTCCGCTATAATCGCTAAAATCTTACTAAATTTGTTAATAATCTGCTTATCACTTTTAACCAACTTCATTCGTAAATGCTTTTGCAGTAATTCCATATCTTCTTTTTGCAAATAGCTATTAATTCTGAGCACTTTAGCATCTTGCATATCTGGTAAATCCACTGTACTAATAACAAAGTCAAAATCTTTCATCATATCACGCTTAAATTTTCTAAGACCAATCGTCTGAACCGATTCAAACTCAAACATTCGTTTTAACTGAATCGCAATCATATTTGACACCGCGACCCCTTCTGGACAAATAATCAATAAGTTTGGCTTCATTTCAACGGTTTGTTTATTTCGCTGTACCTCAGATGCAAAGTAAATCGCTAAAAATGAAATTTCTTGAGAACTAACAGAAATCGGCAACACCGGCTTTAATGCTTCCAAACTTTCCTTCACCCGCATAAAAATTTCGCGATTATCACGCATAAATTCATTAAAAATCGGATTTTCAATAATAACCCCTGCTCGAACGCGCCGAATCATTAACTTAATATGCGCCTTCATTTGTGTAAAAAAATCCGTATCTCCATGCACAAAATCCACTTGATAAATTTCACCCATTTTTTCGCAAATACCTCTTACAAAAGCTTCAATGATAGCTTCATCTTCACTCCCATATTGGTACTGCTTGAGCGAGCCAATAATCGTTTCTAGCGCTTTATCTAGCTCATCTGTCACCACAAAATCCGCTGTAAACTTAAAATCTACTTTCGTTTCATGTTGTTTTAGTAAAATAGCAATTAAGGTTAAATAAAGTTGTTCATCCATCGCACGCGTCATATTCTCTTCAACCGAATGCGCCTCACGATTCACTTCCTGCAAAACTTCCATCTCAAAAAGGTTATAAAAAAATAACTCTCCTTTTTTAGATAAGCTATTTTCTGAATCTAAAAACTGATAAAATTCTCGGATGTTAATAAAACGCAAGAAACTCCTCGCAAAAAGGGATGTTTTCGTAATTAAATTTCCAGTCACTAGAAATCCATGACGCGGTTGGTGAGACAAATCCAAGTTATTTAAAAAAAGTTCACCTTCAATTGCGCGTAGATGATTTAGCACAGAAGATCTTGAAATAAAAAGAACTTCTTCAAAATATGTAACTGGGAGCACTTCTTCACTTAAAAGAAGCTTTAATAGTAAAAATTGCTGTACTTCTTCTTGGCTGTAACGATATTTTTTCGGCGTGATTTGCTGTTTGAACTTACTCACCACCGGATTTATGATGTTCTTTTCTGGAAGTAGCACCCCTTTCCTCGTATGTCTGATAAGAGCTGGCAACGTTTGCTCATGGAGAAAAACATCGATTTTTTCCAAACTATAACGAACACTGCGCTCCGAACAACCAAGCGCGTTAGAAATATAACCAATATTTTTAAAATCTTCCTGCTCCATAAGAAAATCTAAAATTTGAATACACTGCTGATTTAGTTTCATCAGGTATCACTCCTCTTTCTAAATTCAATTTATCATTTTCATGATAGGGCTTACAATAAGCTATATAGCTATTTTTGTCAGACCTGTCGGGACAAAAAAACTATCCATTTTACTATAACTGGAAAAAAACCTTGCCGGAATAGGTCAGACCTACCGAAAGCACAAAAAAAGCCCTCTACATTCACTGTAAAAGGCCTATTATTTGAACTATTTATCTTTTTTCATATAGAAAGTTAAAATAATTGCGATGAAAACCATCAAAAATCCGACAATTGGTGTATAACTTAAACCAATATATTCCGTTACTAATCCACCAATAAATGCTCCGAGCGCGATTCCAATATTAAACGCAGAAATATTAAGCGCAGAAGCCATGCTCACCGTTTCTGGCAAATACCGTTCTGCTAATTGCACCACATAAAGCTGCAATCCAGACACATTCATAAACGCGAAAAATCCCATTAGCATAATAGTAATTAAACCTAAAATAGCATTGGTCGATGTAAATTGAAGCAATAATAACGTAATCCCTTGCAAACTAAACATCACGAAAAGTGCTTTAGCTGGGCGCTCATTCGCAAAATGCCCACCAATCGTATTCCCAATCGCAACCATCACACCATAAATAATCAGTAAAATAACTATCATACTTGTCGAATAACCCATATTGCTAAACATTGGCGATAAATACGTATAAACAACAAATGTGCCCCCGTAACCAAACGCCGTCATGAGTAATACCATCACGATTTTTTTATTAACTAATAATTGCCCAATCGATTTAAATGAAATACTACTTGCATTAGATAAATTTTTTGGAACTAAAAAGAAGTTGGCAATAATCGCAATCACGCCTATCACAACAATAAACAGAAACGACATCCGCCAGCCAAATAGTTGCCCGATAAAGGTTCCAAGTGGCACCCCAGTCACTGTTGCCACTGTTAGCCCCGTAAACATCACCGCAATCGCACTAGCTCGTTTACTCGGATGAACGACATCTGCCGCGATAACCGAAGCAATCGACATAAACACCCCATGCGCAAACGCCGCAACTACCCGCCCAGTAAGGAGCATTCCAAAACTCACAGCAAATGCCGAGACAAGATTCCCTATCAGAAAAACGAGCATGACTAATAATAACAAATTTTTACGATTCATCTTCGTCGTCATAGTTGTTAAAACCGGCGCTCCAACCATCACACCAAGCGCATAAATAGATACAGTTAATCCCGCTGAACTAATCGACACACCCATACTAGAAGAAATCAGTGGAAGAAGCCCTACACTAATAAATTCTGTTGAACCAATCCCAAACGCACTAATCGCCAGCGCCAAAAGTGTCAAATTAGGATTTACTTTTTTCATATCCACGTTATTTCCCCCTAAAAAATTGCAAATTGTTTCGTTCTGTTATACAGTATCTTATATACCGTACAAAATAACAAGAAGGTACTTAAAAGTCATATAGATACTAAAAAGTGCCTATAGGAGGATAATTATGACCAAAGTATATAATATTGGTGTCGAAGCTACACTTGAAGTTATAGGCGGTAAGTGGAAGCCAGTCATCCTTTGCCATTTACGCGAAGGCAAAAAACGAACTGGCGAATTAAAACGACTCATCCCCAACATCACACAAAAAATGCTCACACAACAATTGCGCGAGCTGGAAAAATCTGGAGTTATTGTTCGTAAAGTATATGAGCAAATCCCACCAAAAGTCGAGTATTCATTGAGTGAATACGGCGAATCGTTGTCGGAGATTTTGAACAAACTTTGCTTATGGGGCGAGAATCATGTTGATCTTTTGCTCACTAAGAATGAAGATATTGTTTTGTTGAAACGAGATTAGGCAACAAATCACTAGCAACCTTAGAATTAGAACTCTAAAGTTACTAGTGATTTTGAGGATAGTCAGTCACAAACACAATTTAATCTTAAGACTAAAATATAATAGAATCATTCTTCAAGCCTATCTACATATAGCTGTTCACTTTTATCTTCAGCAATATTATATTTAACAACTCCTGATGGGACATTCATTATAATTTCCTTATCATCCATACGATAGATATAGTTAATATGATTATCTCCATCATTAATTATATCTTCTGCATTGTAGTCATTCACTCTTATTATTTTTCCTTCATTTAATTTGAAAATAGATATTTTATCAGAACTTTGCATTACATTTCTTGAAAAATCTAGTTCAGGATATGCAGAATCATTCTCCTCAAAAGCATTATCAAATATGGCTACATTATTAGTAGTATTTATTAGGATATTTTTATTAATTTCTTTAAAGTCATCTTTTCCATTCCATATTCGATCTACTGAGATAGAAATATATGATTTTTGACCTTCTTTATACAGAGTCATTTTTGGATTAATTTCTGATCCTTCCTTAAAATCAATGCCCTGTTGTTTTAATTCTTCTACCAAATCATAAACTTTAACTAACTTCTTTTCATTTGAATTATATTTCATTAATTGGTAAGTCTTTTCACCATATCTTCCTAAATAGTAAATTTCATTAACACCATAGGCTTGCAATATAAACCTCTGGTCTTTAGTAGTAATATTGCTATCTTTCAGTACTGGAAATTCTTCATTCACTGCATATTTTTCATTTAATGTTACATATCCTTCATCTGTTTGTGCTATATATAATCTTTTATTTTCATCATAATAAAGTATATTATAGCTGACTGTATCTACAGTCAACTGCCCGTCGTCAGATATTTTATAAACATAACTTTTCCCTCCGCCAGATTGACAGCCAATAACAAGACGATCTTTATAATATTGATATGCTGAAGAGTAAATATCATATCCATGCATTTGGAAAAGATTCGGAACTTCATCAAATAAAATATCTGTATTAATACGCTCTCCAGTTTGGGCATTAAGAATATAGGACTTTACTTTAATTTTTTGATCCTTGACTATTTCTTTGCTGATTGGAATAATGTCTTTTATATTTTCTACTTTTATATTACTGATTGATTGATTACTCGTATTTTCCTTTACTGGAATTGTTGTACAGCCAGATAGCAATACTAAAACAATCAAATACATACAATAATATTTTTTCATATTTTTCCTCCAAACTAGTCTATGGAATTCAATAGATTTACAATTTTTAATTTAAACGTTCCCATTAATGGGAACGTAGCTCCTATTAAAGAAATTGCTAATATAATAATCCAATTTATTCCCCAAACAACAAGTACTGTTTCTAAACCATTAATCTCCACTATGTTATTAGTTAACATACTTTTAACAACAAACCATTCAAAAACAATCGTTGGAAGAATGATAATCATTACTATAATACTTTGAAAAACGAATTCTATTAGAGTACTCCAAATCAAACTCCTTTTACTAATTCCTAGCGCTTGCTGTAATCCTATTTCATGTTTTCGATGATATAATATTTGAGAGCAATTATTAATAAAAGTTATACTAATTATAATTGTCACTAGTAATATAAAATAATTACTTACTAACTTTACATTGGATAATATTTCGGATAGATTTTGAAACGACTCTAATGCATATTTAAGAGAATAACCTCTTGCTTTGTATTCATTAGCAATTTTATCTACATCTTCGAACTTCTTTACTATGATGTAAAACCCATCTGTTAATTTAGCATTCGAAATAAATTCGTCTTCACTTATAGAATTAACCTTACTGTGTTGGTTGACTAATAATTGAATAGGAAGTAAAGAATAATTTTCATATTGAGGCAAAGTTGTAATTTCTCGAATTTTAACTGTCACCTCAATTTTATTTTCATTTATTTTAGCTATATAATCTTCTAATTCAGTATCACTTAAATCAAATTCATTATTGAATGCTGTTTTATCAAACGGAACAGACAATTTCTGTCCATCTAACAGCCCATTACTTTTTGCATCAATTGGGGAAACTAAAATTACTTTTCCCTCATCCCACTGTATTTTATCAATATCTTTTATGTTTATGCCAAAAAATTCAAGAGATTCATAAGGAACAAAAATACTATTAACATCCATAGACATTTTAACATTTCCTTTTTCATCATAATTTTCGAACGTTACACCACTCATAAAGGGTTCATACTTTGGTAATAGTGTAATCGTATTATCTCTATTTCTTGATATTTGTCTTAATGGAATCGAAGGCCCATCACTCTGAACCTCTATCCATTTTAGAGAATTATTTTCAGTAAAATTTACATTAATATATGTATTTCCAATAAAAACAATTAAAATAGTCACGTTTATTAGTAAAAGCCCGCAAAAAGTAACAACTCCCGTTGACAACCATTGCTTACTAGTTTTTTTATAATTTTTCCAAAAATTCCAAAAAACGAATTTGTTATTATTCATAGCTCGATATCCTACCTTTATTTAACTCGTAGGATGCATCCACAATATCAGCATAACTATCATTATGAGAAACTATTATTAACGCTCCCTTTTCTCGATACTGACTAAAAATATCCATTATGATTGCTTCTGTTTCCTTGTCAACATTTGCTGTCGGTTCATCGGCTAGCAAGAGTTCTGGCTCTTGCATTAAAACTCGAGCTATTGCCACACGTTGTTGTTGTCCACCAGATAGTTGATTGATTTTTCGTTTCTCTAAACCGTCTAAATGTAATAACTTTATCACTTGCTTTGCTTTACTTATAATACAATCTTTTTTAGAAAAATCTGCATATAGTCTGGACATCATGATATTTTCAATCACATTTAACGGTGATAATAAATTGTATTTCTGAAAAATCATTCCTATGTCATTTAAATGTATTTGGTTTTTTTCTTTTGCATTCATAGAACTAATATCAAAATTATTGAACTTCATTATTCCAGAAGAGTGTGCATCTATAAGACTCAGCATATTAAGTAATGTTGATTTTCCACTTCCAGATGGTCCTTTTATAAAATATAAATTATTTTTTTTAATTGTTAAATTAATATTAACTAATGTAGGCTGTAAATTTCCTGAATAAGTTTTAGATACATTTTCACAACACATTAATACAGACATTGAAGTTCCTCCTATATTTGGGGTGCTTGTTAAAGTTAATGTATTACATCCATCTAGTGGCTACTCGAGTTTCACCACCACCATAATAATATCCATATGCACGAGCATAATTATTTCCATTTGGACCAACTGTATTAGATCCACCATCATATTTCACATAATTATTACTTGTTTCTTCCCAATATGTCCTTACTACACCATCTTTTCTTTGAATTCGAGTTTGGATAGCTATTCTAGGAAGATTATATGGCTTGGTTCCGGTATACCTAGCTGCTGAAGACCATGATCCATAATTTAAGCTCAACTCCGCCTTGAGCAATCCGTTATACATTCCTGTCGCATTATATGTTGAAGCGGCTTCTACACTTTGCTCTGTAGCGCCACTTGCTCCTAGTACACCAAAGATTATAGCAATCGCAATTACAATTTTTTTCATCATTTAATTTCCTCCTAAATTTTAAAAGTATAAACCAAACAAGCACCCCACTTGTTTATATAATCTTCAACAATATATACTTCAGCGCCATATTGCATAAAGTTCATATACTTCTTTCTAATACTAACTTATATTTTAATCACCACCTTACATTAATTCTTTATTTTCAGATTAATCAAAATATTAATCTCGCATCAAAGCGAACTAAATATTTCTATCTTCTGGCTAAATTAGTTTCCTTTCTTAGTATTATTTAAATTGACTAAAACTATCTTAAATAATTTGATGAACCAAAAAACCAATTAATCATTTGCATCATAATTTGATACTCCTTTCACAAATTCTATTATTTGTATATTCACTATGTTACAATGAAAATACATAATTTCAGTTTTATGTTCACTATATTCACCCCCAAAAAACATTATAATTATTTTACTACATTGGAGGAGAGCTATTATAAAAACATATGGAGCTGCTATTCGTCAAATCAGAAAAAATAAATCACTTTCTCAATCGTATGTATCTAATAACATTCTTGCTCGCACTACTATCTCGAAAATCGAAAATAACAATATTATACCAACCATCACTACAATAGAGAATATCGTCATTAAATTAGATGTAACCATAGATGAACTTCGGTATATTAAAAATGATTATAAATTAAACACTCGAGAAGATATTATTGCAGACTTTTTCAAACTCGTTTCTAATACACAAACAGAACTAATATTGAAAATTATAAATAGATGCGATAATTATTTAGATAATCATTTTAAAGACAATTTATTAGAAGATATTAGAATCGTGTTAAAGGCATCACTTCTTTTAACAAACAATGAAGTTGAAAAAGCACAAAAGCTTGTTAAGCCAATCTGGAAGCGATTAGAAAAAATTGATAATTTCTCACTGATTGAGATACGCCTCGTGTGTAATATTCTATTTTATTTCCCGCTGGATGTAATCGAAAAATTTGTCCCCCGATTATTAACAATGATTGATAAATATAATGCTTTAGATAAATCTTTAAATCCGCTAAAATTAGCTCTGCTTATCAATACTGCCACTATTTTTATGCAACATAATTCTACCATTACAACAAGTAGTTTAAACGCTGCTATTATTATTGCTAAAGAAATTAACCGCTTTGATTTATTAGCTAGCGCATATTATTTACAAGGTGTTAACACTAATGATTATAGCTTAATAACTAAGGCGAAAAATATTCTCCTTACTATCGATAAAGAAGCTATTCTATTACAATTTGAAAAAGAATATTTCCCAGATTTACGTTGAGGAAATCCTAGATTAATTTGATTTTATTATTCAATAATCACTATAGTATTATGGTAACACTAGTGTTTCTCTGCGAAAATATATTTGCTATTAATAGTAGTCATTATTTAAACTAAAAAAAGTTAGAAAGTACATTAATGCCTGTACCTTCTAACTTTTTATACTTATTTCTTATTCTTCAATTGATGCAAACATACCTTCTCCAAATGAATTTTTTTCTTTAAAAATGCATTATTTAACAAGCTCCTTCACTTAACACCCCAGAATCAATTTCTTCTCCATCTAAAAACCAATACCCATGATAATCCCCACTGAGCGCTGTAAATGGAACTGGTGTCTTCCCTACTTCCGCTACCTTTCTAAGTAAGTAATTTCGCAATATCCAACCATCATTTAAAGAACGCTGCTTTAAATTCAAAATCCGTTCTATTTTTACTTCACTTGTATTTAGTTCTTTCGCTACTTCGGCAATCGTTAAATTCGCAAGCGCCAAATTCTCTGCAAACTCACTTTTCGTTGCTTTGATTTGTTCTTTTGATAAAGTCATTTTTGAATTCCACCTTTTATAAATGTAATAATTTTTCAGCATTTTCGTGAGCGATTTTTGCTTTTACTTCATCCGTTAAATCAAGCGTATCTAGGAAAGTCCCAGCATTTTCTGGTTTTACAAAAGGATAATCTAGCGCATAAATAAGATGATTTTCATCTAATTCATTTAATAAAAATTTCCATTCGTTTTTATACAATAAACCGCTTGGTGTCACATACACATTTGTCCGGTAGTAGTCAGAGATTTTCCGTTCTAACGTTGTCCAGTGGCCGAGTGTATCGTCCATTCTGTTTAAAAACATTGGCACCATTTCCCCTAAATGCCCTGTAATGATTTTTAAATTCGGTAATTTATCAAATATACCTGAAAGAATCATCCGCACGACTTGAATACCAACATCCATATGCCAGCCAAAACCAGCAGATGAAAATACCCCGGTCACCACATCAGACCAAGCATCACTGGCAAAATATTGTTCTGTAATAGGTTCTGGGATAAACGATGGATGAAACGAAATCGGTACATCTAGTTTTTCCGCCATTTCGAAAATCGGATAATAAAAGCTATTATCAAAATATTTATTTTCAAACTGCCCTTTTACAAGTGCACCTTTGAAACCAAGTTCTTCTACGGCTCTTTTTAATTCAATAGCAGCATCTTCTGGTGAGCCTACTGGTAAGACAGCAAAACCAGCAAATCGGGTAGGATTTTGTTGAATCACCTTCGCTAGTTCATCATTTGCTCGCTTACACAGAGCTACCGAAATTTTTGGACCTAAGTTTTGCGGAGAACTATTTCCATAAGAAAGTACTTGCATATCAATACCATGTTGATCCATAAATGCTAAACGTTTTTCTGTATCTTGCATTTCCGTTGCTGAAGGAAGTTCCTTTTGCATATATTGAAACATTTCCGGACTAACCTGTCCACTTACTAAATTTCCAGTGGCTTTGTTGATTTCATTCGTAATGACTTCGGATTCAAAATGTTCTTCTATTGTTATAATTTTCATGTTCATTCCTCCTTAAGTAAACAATACCCCTTTTTAAGTTGCTAAAATAGCCACATTTCGATACACTAATAACAATTATGTATCATAAAAAGGAGAGTTTTATGAATAACTACGTAAAAGTGCATCAACCGTTGAATGTTGATTTGCGTACACAAAAAACACAAACTAAACTATATACTATTTTGGAGAGGTTTTATGTGGAAGATAGAACATTTGAATCAATATCTATAAAAGATTTATGCGAACAAGCGCGAGTATCACGAGCCACTTTTTATCGTCATCATGAGGAGATTATTCAAGTGATTGAAGTCCAGATTTTGCGAACCATGCAGTACTTCTCTTTGGAATTCGACCAAATTATTTTAACAAAAGAAAATATCCAACGCTTAATCCTCCGAACTATTCAAAAAAATCCGTTTTTATTTCAAGTGATTTTTTGGAGCCGCGCAGAAAATATTTTTATTGATGTAGTGTCTGGAGAAATACTTCGAATTAGTTTGTTAAAAGAAGTTTCCTTTTCAGATAGTAAATTTATGCCTAATTGTTTTGCTAGGATGATTTTAAGTTTAGCAGCAGAAATTCAACAATCGAATAAAGACTATACGAATGACCAATTAGTTGAATTGATACAGGAGGCAGCCCGCTATTTACAAAAATAAAAAGAGCCTAAGTTCCCTTAGACTCTCTCATTTAATCAATCATTTTACGGAAATTCAACCGTTTATTTAATAGATACATTAGCGGAATCCCGACACCCATTACGATGAATTCACTTGCCGCAGTTGTTGCCCAAGTAATTAGGAACGGTAAGTCAAAAACAATCACTAGCTCCCAAGCGATAATTGCCATCGTTAGCGAGAAAAGAATCGTATTAATAATCATCCGCGGAATAATTCCTTTAACGTATTTAGAAATTCCAATCATTAGTAAAAGGGAAATAGCCGATTGTGCTACGCCAAAAACTAAATCAATCCAACCTAATCCGGAAAAGAATAAATTCGTAATAAAAACACCTACGATAATGCCCCAGAAGTATTTTTTATTAAAGACGATTAGGTGGTTAAAGATTTCTGGTATTCTAAATTGTAATGCCATAAACCCAATTGGTGCGACAATCATCCCGAGCACTACATACAGTGCGGCGATAATTGCATTCACCGTCAAAATTTTCATTTTCATTATTTTTCCTCCTAGTTTTTTTACGTGGGATGGTATGAATGAACCACGTGTGGCAATTTTGCCAACATGCTATTTTCTCATATTTGGAAGTTAATGTAAATGAATTATTGCACATAAAAAAACGGCTACTTAGAGTATAGCCGTTTTTTATCTGCTATGTTCCCCATTCAACCTTTTACCTACAAAATAAAGAACTATTGATAGAATTACTAATGAAATAAATCCTATATTTTTAGGAAGAATTTCTTTAATGACAATGAAGTAAGTCCACACTAAAACGATGATTGCTACTATAATATATTCGACAATTTTATTTATCTTCATGACTAGCGCCACACACCCGTTCCCTAACATTAGTATTTATAAAAAAATAGACTGTAGATAAAGTTAAAACTTCTTTATCTACAGTCTATCTATATGGTAACTATTTGTCTAATAATCTTATTTAGATTTTTGTGAGTAGTTGCCTTTGTTGCCGCCGCTGCGTTGTTCTCCGCCGCCACGACGATCACGATTGCCGCCACCGCCAGAACCGCTTCCGCCGCCGCTACGACGACCTTTGCCGCTGTTGTTACGATCACGGTAGCTTCCGCCTTTACCGCTTCCGCCGCGATAGCCGCCACCTTTACCGCCTTTACCATTTTTACCTTTGTAGCCACCGCCACCACGGGATGGTAATGGACGCTCTTCAGTAATATGGACAGGAGTTTTGTCTGGCTCTTTCGCTAACATTTTAAGCATTGCTGCTGCGATGTCAGTTGCATCGTATTTTTCAAGAAGTTCGTTAGCAAACGTTTTATAGTCAGCTAAGTTTTCTTCTGTAATTGCTTCTTGAATTTTTTCAGTTGCTACGCGTAATTGGCCTGCAAATGCTTCGTCCCAAGTAGGAGCTTGAAGTGGTTGCATACGTTTTTTCGTAGTTTCTTCAACAATACGTAGATAACCCATTTCACGAGGTTGTACGAAAGTAATCGCCATACCTTCTTTACCAGCACGACCAGTACGACCGATACGGTGAACATAGCTTTCTGGATCTTGTGGAATATCATAGTTATATACATGTGTTACGCCGGAAATATCAAGTCCACGTGCTGCTACGTCTGTTGCAACTAGAACATCAATTTTTCCTTCTTTAAATTTGCGTAGTACGCTCATACGTTTTGCTTGCGTTAAGTCACCGTGGATACCTTCAGCCACGTAACCACGCATATCAAGCGCGCGAGATAGTTCGTCTACACGACGTTTCGTACGACCAAAAACAATTGCTAGTTCTGGTGCTTGAACGTCTAATAAACGAGATAATACGTCAAATTTTTCTTTTTCGTGCACTTTTACGAAGAATTGTTCGATTAATAGTGCAGTCATTTCTTTCGCTTTAATACGAATAAGTTCTGGGCTGTGCATGAAACGTTCACCAATACGGCGAATCGGATCAGGCATTGTTGCAGAAAATAGTAATGTTTGACGTTCTGCTGGTACTTCTTTTAAGATAGTTTCAATATCATCAATGAAGCCCATGTTTAGCATTTCGTCTGCTTCATCTAGTACAAGTGTTTCCACGTGGTCTAGTTTGAGTGTGCGACGGTTAATATGATCCAAAATACGTCCTGGCGTACCAACTACGATTTGTGGGTTTTTCTTAAGTGAACGGATTTGACGGCTAATATCACTACCACCGTAAACCGCTAGCACACGCACATGTTTGTCATAGCTAAGTTTATAAAGCTCTTCTGAAACTTGGATTGCAAGTTCACGTGTTGGAGCAATAATTAAAGCTTGTACGTTGTTGCTCTTTTGGTCGATTTTGTGGATCATTGGAAGACCAAAAGCGGCTGTTTTACCAGTACCTGTTTGTGCTTGTCCGATTAAGTCTTTACCTGCTAGTCCTAGTGGAATTGTTTTTTCTTGGATTGGCGTTGCTTCTTCAAACCCCATCCGATTTACTGATTTTACAATTTTTTCGTCCAGTCCGAACTCCGAAAATTTTGTCAATGTCATTTCTCCTTTACCTGTTTAAAGTTTGGTAGGAGAGCTACTTTTATAATTCATCACAATACGCTTATTACGATTGTTTGTCTGTTCATTTGCAGTTGTTTTTATGAAAACTGCTATCTTTCATTTTCATTTTTCTGCAATAGAAAAGCCTGGGCGCACCAAGCAAAATGATTCACGGCATCAGAAAATTTCTCTGCCATTATAGCAGTTCTAACGCATCAAATAAAAAAGCCCTCATTAATCACTAGGCTAAATATAAACCTAATAAACTTCCATCTAACATCATAACACAATAACAATTTCTTTTCAATGTCAAAACCTTATCTTTCCATGCTATTATCGAATAAAAAAAGTTATTTCGTTTTAAATGTACGTTTATCAGCTGTTTTTAGTTATTTTTAATTTTAAAAAAGCTGGAAATCATCCGAAAACGATTTCCAGCTTTTTATTAGTCCCATACAGCTAATACGCGTTCTTTTAAGTCATTCATTGCTTTTTCTGCGTTTTCTTCTGTTTCAGCAATGGTTTGGAGATAGATTTTGCATTTTGGTTCAGTCCCAGAAGGTCGGACAGCGAACCATGATTTGTCTTTTAAGTAAAATTTCAATACATTTTCTTGAGGTAGCTTGATGTTTGTTATTTCTTTTGTGAGAAGATTTGTTCGTTCGCTAGTGAGAAAATCTTCTACAATCACTATTTCTGGTAAAAAATGGGGTGCTTTTCGTAAATTACCTATCATTTGGTTCATTTTTGCAGCGCCATCGTTGTTTTCGAGGGTAATAGTGTGCAAATATTCTTTATGATAGCCAAATTGTTCATATAAAGAAGTTAGTTTTCCAAGCAGGGTAGTTCCTTCTTTTTTATAGAAAAGAGCCATTTCTGCTGTAAGTAATGCCGCTTGTACCGCATCTTTATCGCGTACAAAAGGTGCTATTAAGTAACCGTAACTCTCCTCGTAGCCAAAAATAAAATTAGCTTGCGTCCCTTCCATTTCGGCTATTTTTTCACCAATAAATTTGAAACCTGTGAGTGTTTGGACGTGACGAATACCAAATTGACTTGCTATTTTGCCACCTAAATCTCCGGTGACAATCGTATTAATCATTGTGTCCTCTTTCGTTACACGCTCTTTTGCAGACAAAATATAATCTAATAACAAAGCACCAAGTTGATTTCCTGTTAAAATTTGATACTCGTTTTGATTGGTTAAAACTGCTACTCCGAGTCTGTCAGCATCAGGATCAGTTGCCAAAATTATATCTGCTCGCATTTTTTTCGCTTGCAATTTGGCTAATTCAAAACTATTTTCTTCTTCTGGATTAGGTGAAACAACCGTTGGAAAATCTCCGTCTGGCTCACTTTGCTCTTGAACAAGTAAAGTATTTGCAAAGCCATTTTCCACTAAGCCTCGCATAACTAGTTCTTTACCAGCTCCGTGAAGTGGTGTGTAGCAAATCCCTAATTCATTTCCATAATCAGCAACCAATTCCGGACGAGAAATTACTTTTGTTAAAACCTGTAAATAGGCATCGTCCATTTCTTTTCCAATGGTAGTAACGAGCAAATTCGGTAATTCTCGTACTGGTATACGAAAAATATCCGTTATTTTATTTAAATAGCTGGTAATTTCCTGTGCCGCACCTAATGTGATTTGGCATCCATTTTCATCATACACTTTAAATCCATTATAAATAGAAGGATTATGGCTCGCGGTAATCACTACTCCAGCAAAGGATTTCGTTTCCCGAACGCAAAAAGAAAGTGCTGGCGTTGGACGAATCGTATCTGATAAATAAACTCGAATGCCCAGTGCTGATAATACTTTTGCTGTTTCAGCTGCAAAAACGTCTGAATTATTTCTAGAATCGTAAAAGATCGCGACACCCTTCTCTTTACCTCCATTTGCTGCCACATACTCGCCTAATCCACTTGCCACCCGTCTGATTGTAAAAAGGTTGATGCGATTCGAGCCAAGCCCCATTTTGCCACGCATTCCGCCTGTTCCAAATGTTAAGTATCCTTCAAAACGCTCCTGTTCATGTTCCACTCGCTTTAATTCACTTCGCCACTCATCAGATAAATCGGCATTTTTCCAAGCATTCAAATAGTTTTGCCAAGTCATTTAGCTTCCACTTCTAACTGATGTAAAATTTCACTGATTTTCATATCGCAACCTGCCATGGAAGTATCAGCTACCCCGTAATACATGTGTAACGTGTCGCCTTCTTGAATGGCTCCACAAGCAAAAACAACATCGCCAAAGAAACCATTTTTTTCATAATCAGCCACTGGTTCTAAAATCGGGGTTTTCGTTCTTTTCAGTACAATTGTTGGGTCATTTAAATCAAGCAAAGCCGCGCCCATTACGTAACGATTCTCTTCAGTTGCACCGTGATATAAAATCAGCCAGCCTTCTTCTGTTTTGATTGGCACACAACCGCCACCAACGCGACCACTGTCATATTCACCAGGACGGATGCCAAGTAAATGACGATGATCTCCAAAACTACGCAAATCCGGTGAAGAAGCAATCCAAATATCTAAGTTACCGATACTTTTTAAACTTGGGCGATGTAGTGCATAATATTTCCCATTAATTTTTTCCGGGAAAATAAGTACATCTTTATTTTCAGGAGCAAAAATATTGCCTTGATACTCCAAATTTTCAAAGTCTTTTGTTGTAACTAATGCGTCTGCTACACCAAACTCAGATACCGCACTGAAATTCACATGATAAGTATCTCCAATTTGTGTCACGCGAGCATCTTCAATCCCAAATGTCTGATATTCATTAAATGGGTATAAAAACGGCTTTTCATCTAAGGTAAAATGATGACCATCTTTACTGCGAGCGATTCGAATATAAGAAAGAGAAGTTAAATAAGAAAATCCTTCTAGTTTTGCTTTACTGCGAATCATTCGCGGATCTTCAAAATCATAATTTTCATCATCTAAACGGAAAGATTGTAATTCTAATTCTTTGTTTTTCGCATTATAAACTGGTGCAAGAACTATTTCTGGATCTTCACTAACTGGTTTTTCTGCCACACGAAGAAGTAAAAGCACTTCGCCATTATACTCGGCAACACCGCCGTTGAAAGCGCCAATCACTTCAAAACCTTTATGGATTGGTTTCACGTCTAAAGGTGTAATTAATGGGTTTTCTTCATAACGATAAATGTTCATTTCTATTCAAAACTCCTACTATTAGTTATTTTTAAATGGATCAGGAATGGTTAATTTTTGTGCATCAGAATCACCAATTCCTGCATAAAGTTCAGCAGTACCGTCCGAATTTCTGATTAAACCGCCGCTAAATACAACATCTGCTAAATCAGGTCTTTTCGGCTCACTTGGAGCAAAATCAGCACGTTCTGCAATAATTTTTTCTTGGTCGATTTGTGTAAAATCTTCATTTAAACAAAAAGAGCACGCGTAATAATGACGATCACCAGATTCATCAAAACAAGCAATATGACCAAGAACGCCAATTCGACCATCTTCTAGCAAATGAATCTCATTGCCACCGCCCCATTCATCACCTGAAAAGTTTCGTTTTAAAAGGGGCGCTTTCTCAATTTGTTCAATTGTTAAATCCGCTAGTGAATTAATGACGATTGCGCCAATTTTCCCACGACCGCCTTTTTCGCCTTGTGGTCTTGTTAGTACTAAAATCCGGCCGTCTGTTAGCTCCTTCACTCGTAAATCTTTCATTCCAATTGGACCTGTAAAAATTTGCTCAAAGTCGGTAAGCGAAGTTGCGCGATATAAATTAGTGCGCCAATCTAACATTGTCTGGTCCGTTTCTTTAGGAAAAACTTCCACGCCACCGATAATAAGTTCTCCTTGTACAAACGTTACAAATGGATCTTGCAGGGCTAGGATAGTCGTATTTTCAACTAATTGATACGTATCCTTTGCCGTATTTTCAAAAAAGCGCACTTCTGCAAACTCACTATCCCGTGCTTCCACTCGCCCAGCAATATATTCTTTTCCAAACCACGTAAAAGGCGCAGTAATGTTATAGACATCCTTGTCAAAAGCGCCACTTAACTCAAGACGGGTGTAAGAAGCAGTCTTTGTTTCACGATAAACTTGCAATATGGTTTCAATTGATTTCATGTTAATCCTCCACTCTGAGCGCAATTCCAGTATACGCTCCCATCTTAATGCCAGCTTCTAACATCACAGCTTCTCCAAAAACAAGCTCTGATTTCTCTTGAAGTGGATATGTCACCTCTGTCTCACCAAAATGCAGTAAAAATAAGAATTCCCCGCGCTGATAGCTAAGTGTTTCACCATCTAACGTTAATGACGCGTATTCTTTTTCTTTAAAATCATGACCTTTTCGAAAAGCGAGTAAAGCTTGGTAAAAATGCCACATTGATAATGCTTCTTCCTCATTTAAACTAGCCATTTTAATCCATGGTTGCCCGGTCGTAAACGGCTTCCCATCCGGAAACACCATCGGGCCACGTGCTTTATCGCGCGTTTTATTTATCGCAAGTTCAAGTGCACTTTGTTCATCTGAACCTGCTTGTAACGCTTGATAATAAGCTGCAGTCCCTTGAATATCACGCATTTCTTCCACAGAGGAAAAGGTTAAATCTGGCATCCCCACTTCCTCACCATAATAAATAAACGGTATCCCTTTAGCAGTTAACATTAAAAACGCTAACAGTTTCGTTTTGGACAAGTTTCCGTTTGAAAGTCGTGTTGTAAATCGACTCATATCGTGGCTACCAAAGAAAAGCGTTGGCCATTGTCCCTCTTGTAATGCCGTTTCCATTTCATTTAAAGTGGTAAATACCGATTGCGCATCAAGCAGTTCGACACTTCCAAAGTTAAAATTAAAGGTAACATCAAGCATTGTTTTCGAACTATATTTCGCAATTTCTGGCAATTTATCAGAACTAATTTCACCTACTAAAAATACCTCTCGCTCTTTGCGACAAAAAGCAGCAATCTGCTCTAAAGCTTGTTCGAGTCCTTGTTGATTTCGATCATAAACATGCTCCATTTCATTATCTACAACTGGATTATCTGGGAACTCAAGTACAAGCGTTAAATTATTAATCACGTCTAACCTGAATCCTGCCACGCCTTCATTTAACCAAAATGCTAAAACTTGCTCGATTTCAGCGCGAACAGCCGGATTCGCCCAGTTAAGATCAGCTTGTTCCTTTGCAAAACTATGATAATAATATTCACCAGTAAGTTTATCGAGCTCCCAAGCTGAGCCACCAAAAAACGACTCCCAATTATTTGGTTTTTGACGCCAAATATAATAATCTCGTTTAGGATTTGTGTTGCTACTCCGCGACTCCTTAAACCACGCGTGCTCCGTCGAAGAATGATTTAAAACTAAGTCAATAATCACTTTTATGCCTCGCGCATCTGCTGCTTTCATAAATTCTCGAAAATCAGCCATGCTGCCGTAATCTGGATTTATATCACAGTAATCCGAAACATCGTAGCCATTATCCACTTGTGGTGAAGGATAAAATGGAGTGAGCCAAATGCCATCAACCCCTAAATCTACCAAATAATCTAACCTACTAGTCAATCCTTTAAAATCACCTAAACCATCACCATCACTATCTTGAAATGATTTCATATAAATTTCATAAAAAACACTACCTCGCCAAAATTCCAAGTTCAGTCGCTCCTTTTATTTCAAAGTAAATTGCATTCCTTCTTGGAATTTCTTTGAGAAGAATAAGAATAGAATAATTAGTGGTAGTGTGAGTAGTACAGAAGCTGCATACATTGGACCTGGATAAGTTGCATACGGTCCGAACATTTGCGAAATTAGTACATTCAGCGTTACCGTTCCATCACTCTTCGTTACAAGCATATCCCAAAGTAAATTCGTCCATCTGTCTGTGAACAGGAATAAAAAGATAACTGTTGTGATTGATTTGGACATCGGAAGTACAACCCGAAATAGAATTTTCAAATCACTCGCACCATCCAATTTGGCCGCTTCAATTAAAGTATCTGGAATCGCTTTAAAAAAGTTGGTATACATAAATACAGCCCATAAACTAAGCATGGTCGGAATAATCATTCCAGCGTACGTATCAAGTAACCCAAAGTCCGTAATCATTAAAAATTGCGGAATCAGCAAAATAATCGCCGGGAAAAACATTTGGAATAAAATCGCATTATTAACAATTTTTTTACCCTTAAAATCAACTTTTGCGAGTGCATAGCCGACCATTAAGCCAAAAAGTAACATTAACCCTGTCGCAATCGTGGACACAATGATGGTATTAATAAAGGCGTGAATCCACGGAGCAGGCGCCGCAACCACTGAATTCCCAAACAGCCAATCCCAAGAACGAGTGGTAAATTCAGTCGGAATGAGCTTTTTATCTACTTGATCCCAAGCTGCAAATGAATTTAATACGAGATAAATAAACGGATAAATCATAACTAACATGAGCAATGTTGTCAGTATATAGCGAACAATTTTTCCTGCTTTACTATTATGTCCAACCATTTCTTTGACCCCATTTCTCAAGCATTTTCTTAATAACACCAATTGATGCGAACGTTACAGTAGCAGCCATTAGAGAAATCGCTGAAGCATAACCAGAATTCAAGTTAACGAATGCTTGGTTGAAAATCTCCATTTGCCATGTGTTCGTTGCAAAATTTGGACCACCGCCAGTTAGTTGGTATACTTCGGTGAAAATCCCAAAACTAACACCGACCGCTAAAACAATTACGGTAAATAAAGCTGGATAGAGCATCGGAACGGTAACTTTCCAAAAAGTTCTAAAGCGACCAGAACCGTCCATCGCTGCTGCTTCATAAATTTCATGGTTAATACTAGCGAGTCCAGAAATTAAAATAAGCGCATAATAACCAGACATTTTCCATGCAATCATTAGCGAAATAATGACAAGTGCCGACATCGGCGTCCCAAGCCAATCAATATCCCAACCAAAATGCCCACGTAAAAACACATTTAGAGCACTGTTATACGAAAGTAAACCTTGCACAATTAGTGAAGTAACAACACCTGAGGACAAGTATGGTAGGAAAAACGCCACTAAATATAGTCCTTTAAACTTCGGTAGCCCATTCACAAGTACTGCGACAATCATCGAAATAATTAACGCCATCGGAACAAACACAATTAAAAATTTATAAGTGACGAAAAATGCCGCTCGAACTGCCGGACTAGTAAAAGCTTTAATAAAATTATCAAAACCAACAAAATTGATTTCTGGGCTCATCATGTTCCAATCAGTCACGGATAACCAAATTGACCAAATTAGCGGTACTAAGAAAAATACCGCTGTGAATATGAGATACGGGCTGGTAAATGACCAGCCCAATTTGTTATTTCGCCGCTTCATTTTTGAAGCACCCCGTCCTCAGCTTTCTTCATGTCAGACCAAGCTTTAGCAGGTTTTTTCTCCCCGCGCACAATCGGATTCCAAGCTTCTTCTCCAAGAACTTGTTGAATATCATTGTATTTCGCATCGTCCATCGCTGGAATGCTATAAGGTACATTTGCTGCGTACACTTCTAATTCTGGATTTTCTTTAAAGAATGCTGTGAAAGCTTCATTTTCAGTTGCATCGTCACGTGCTGGAATTAAATTAGTAGTTTCAAGGAATTTCAAATCATTTTTATCGTCGTTATAAACGAATTTCAAGAAGTCCATTGCCGCTTCTTTTTCTTTATCTGTTGCTTGAGCGTACATTACAACCCCTTTTGAATCAGCATAAGTAGCAATATTTTTTTCATTTGCCATGCTGTCTGGTACAAGTGGTGCAGTTATCGCGTAGTTTTCGTTATATTTAAGTTCTGGGAATTTTTCGTCCCAGTTAGGGAAAGTCCACGGGCCATTGTCTGCCATGATACTTGTTCCTGTTTCAAATGGATCTGTTGCTTTACTTGCAAGGAGTAATTTATTTTTTTGCAATTCGGACATGAAGGTTAATAGTTCTGTTCCAGCTTTATCATCTGCAACTAATTTGCCATCTTCTACAAATGCATTTCCTTTTGAAGCTGCATCATACAGTGGGAAGAAATCAAACCAGCGCATCCATGCTGTTGGGTCAGATAAATCACCTTTAGCCCAAAGTACTTTATCTGGATATTTCGCTTTTAATTTTTTACCAACTTCAAGTGCTTCACTATATGTTTTTGGTGGAGCATCATAGCCAAGTTCTTTTAATGTATCTAAACGCCAAGCAAAAAGAATTGGATTGGAGTATACAGGTAGCACATATTGATTGCCATCAGAGAATTTCCAAGAATCCATTGTTTCGCTCATTTTTCTTTCTTTTACAACATCATCAAGACCTTTTACATCGTTCAAAGGTACAATAGCTTTACTATCTGCTAATTGTGCAGCGAAACTACGATTGATATTTTCAGACATAGTTGGTGCCGTTTTAGAGGCGATAGCTGATTGAATTGTCGCTTCTGATGATGGGCTTTCTTTCATTTGGGAAACTTCAACCGTTACATCTGGGTTTTCTTTTTCATATGCTTTTGCCATTTCATCCCAATATTTTACTTGAGTTGGATTTGGAGCTGCCCAAAACGTTACTTTTGTTTTACCGTTATCGTCTCCACTTTTGTTTCCTCCACCGCCACAAGCAGTTAGTAATGAGCCAGCAACCGCAACACTAAGAGCCGCAATAGCAATTTTTCTAATCTTCATATCAATAATCCTCCTAATTCCACTTTTTGTAATTGTAAGCGCTTGATTACGATTACATTATCACATTACATTTTTGTAATGTCAATAATTACTTTTATAAATTCTTTTATTATAAACGTTTTAAGCATTTACTATCAAAAATCATAAAAATTACTTTTAACATTACTTTTTAATTATAAAATTTTTGCTATTTTGTGAATTAACTTCTATAATAGAATAAACAGAGGAAAACGGAGGGGGAAGCATGAAGAAAGTTACAATGCAAGATATTGCTGACAGGCTAAATATAACGAAAAATTCAGTTTCACAAGCTTTAGGTAATAAAAACGGGGTCAGCGAGCAAACTAAATTGGCTGTTTTTAAAATGGCTGATGAATTAGGTTATAAATATAAAAAAGAAATCGCACGAGAAGTCGTGAAAGAAAAATTCGCACTTTTAGCAACTTCATTCGCCTTATCACAACGTAGTTTTTTTGGTGAAATTATTGATAATATGAAACAAAGCATCATTGCTCATCAAGCGGAATTAATTATTTTTCCAGTGACGGATGCGGAGGCAGAAAAGAATCAACTTCCTGAGCAACTAACAAAGGAAAACTGGACAGGGATTTTCTTGCTATCGCATATTAATACAGCTTACAGTAAGAAAGTGATTGAACTTGGTATGCCAGTGGTACTAATTGATCATCACGATCCACATTTAAAAGCCGATGCCGTTATTAGCCAAAATAAAGACGGTGCTTTCACGGCAGTCGAATTTTTAATCGAAAATAAACATCAAAAAATCGGTTTTCTTGGTGATACTACTTTTTCTCCAAGTTATGAGGAACGCTTTGAAGGATACAAAAAAGCATTGCAGTATCATCAGATTCCTTTTAATGAAAAATATGCCATTACACGAATTAAAGAAGAACAAACGACACTATACCGGACGTTAGACGAGCTAGATGAACTTCCAACTGCTTGGTTTTGCGTCAATTCAGGTCTTGGATTTATTTTAAATACTTATTTGCAATCAAAAGGATACAATATTCCGAAAGACTTATCGATTATTTGTTTTGATAACACCGAATTTACGGTACTTAGCAATCCCCCGCTTACGACAATGTGTACCAATCTTTCGTTTATGGGCGAAAAAGCAGTGGAACTTATGTATAATCGCGTAAGAAAACCAGATGAAGGCTTTGTTCATCTGGCACTTGCGACTAATTTAATAGCCCGAGATTCTGTTGGCGAAAACAAAAAAACCGATTCAGCAACTGAGAGCTGAATCGGTTTTTTTAATTTGCATTTAGTACAGCTACATCTTTTTGTAAAAATGTTAAAACAGCTGCAAATAATTTATCTGCTTGTTCATCCTGACAAATCACATGTTTTGAACCTTCTAGAATAAATAATTCTTTCGGTCCTGGTATACTTTCCATTAAAAAATTGACACTTTTTTCAGCAGGAACAATAGGATCGGCACTGCCTTGTGCAATAAAAGTTGGAATTTCAATATGTTCAAATACTGGTTTTGCAAGAGCGACCATTTTTTTAAATTGAAGCGTGGATGTCCACGGGGTTTCAGTTACTTTCTTTTGATAGCGTTTGAACATCGGGCTGTTTTTAAGTGTGACTTCTTTTGCTTCGGTAATTACTTGCTTGGAATTTTCGATAATTTGCGGCCATTCCATCGCATTTACAGCAGTGCTTAGAAGTACCAGCTTTTTCACTTCCGGATAATGCCTAGCTAGCCATCCCGCGAGCAAACCGCCCATAGAAAAACCAATAATATATACTTCATCGTCTTCTTTTAACATTTGACTTAAAATGCTATCTACAAAAACAATCCAATCTTTATACGTCACATTTTTTAAGTGGCGCAGGTGATCATGGCCAGGTAATGTGGGTGCTAAAACATCCCAATCTGTATGCTCTCGCAAATAATCAGCGAGCGGCTTCACCTCGGACGGCGAACCAGTAAAACCATGAATACACAAACAAGCAACCATTATGCCTTTCCTCCTGTCCAAATTATTACCAATTAATCGGTAATATCATATGTCCAATTTTATTCGTTACTTAATAATAAGATTTTCTACCACATCTTTCAAGCCCATTCCGTAAGAACCTTTGACCAGTATCCATTCATTTCCATTTATTTCTGAAAGAAGCGCCGTCTCAAGCGATTCCTTTGTGTCAAAATGTTGAACTTTTCCCTGACCAATTTTTGCCTCAGAGACTGATTTGAAAGCTTTCATCGCTTCACCGTATAAGAAAATCTTCTCAATCGTATCATTTTCTAGTACTTCAGCAGATTCTTGGTGTAGTTTTGTCGACAAATCGCCTAATTCAAGCATATCTGCAAGTACTAAATATTTTGGTTTACCTTTTGAGTCCATATGCATAAAAGTTTTTAAAACTGTTTTTAACGCTGTTGGGCTGGAATTGTAAGCATCATTTAAAATACGTGCGCCGCTTTTGGTCGTTATCCATTCTAAACGACTTTTAGAACGTTCCATATTTTTAAGCGCTGATTGTATTTTTTCTCCTTCAATACCAATTTCTCTTGCCGCAAGCATCGCCGCCATTGTATTGAAAACATTATGCTCGCCAATAATCGGAACAAAAATTTCTAAATCTGGCTCCCAGTTTGTTATAAAAGAGGTCCCTTCTGCTTCAGCGCGAATTTCTAACGGATAAATTTCCGCTGCATCTGATTTACCAAAAGTCAGTTGTCTAAAGTCGCCATCTACGTTTCCTAAAAGAAGGTTTTCTTCATGTGGATAAATTAAAATACCGCTTGGATTTAAGCCTGCTGTAATTTCGAGTTTTGCTTTGGCGATTTCTTCACGCGAACCAAGGTATTCAATATGAGCCTCGCCGATATTAGTAATAATCGCAATATCAGGTTTTGCAATTTTTGACAGCACTTCGATTTCATGACGATGATTCATCCCCATTTCAAGTACAGCCACTTCTGTATCTTCCGGCATCGTTAAAATAGTATAAGGTAAACCAATATGATTATTAAAATTCCCGCCCGTATAGTGCACTTTATAAGTCGTTTCAACAATTGCTGCCATAATATCTTTTGTGGTCGTTTTCCCATTGCTGCCAGTGATTGCAATTACTTTAGGTTTTACTTGCTGAATATATTTCGCTGCCAGCTCTTGAAGTGCCAGCAAAGTATTTTCTACTAAAATAACCGGGAAATCAGTTGGTGGATTGGGTACATCTTTTTGCCAAAAAGTCGCTACCGCTCCCATTTCTCGTGCCTGACTTACGAATTCGTGCCCATCGCGTAAATTCCCTACAAACGGAACAAATAAATCTCCTGACTTTATTTGCCTTGTGTCAAAACAAATGCCAGTAATGACGACATCGCGAAATGTATCTACATGGATGGAACTATCTAACATTGCTACTACTTCGCCTACTGTTTTTTTCAAATTAAATCGCTCTCTTCCATAAAAAAGCAGCTTCCGCATCTGAAAACTGCTTTCTTGTTTATTTTAGTCTTCTAATTTATATTTAAGTGCATTTTTAGCTGCGTGGCGTTCTTTTGCCAAATCAACTAATCGTTCAATTAGCGCTCCGTATGGTAAGCCAGTTTCCTGCCAAAGTAGTGGATACATGCTATATGGTGTGAAACCAGGCATTGTATTTACTTCATTTAAGAACAACTGATTATCTTCTGTTAAGAAAAAGTCAGCACGCACGAGCCCGCTTGCATCAAGTCCTAAGAAAGCTTGAACTGCATATTCTTTCATTTGTTCTAAAATTTCCGGTTCTACTTCTGTTGGAATAATTAATGCCGTGTTGTTGTCTTGATATTTTGCTTTGTAATCATAGAACTTAGCAACTGCACCTTCTGGCAAGATCTCACCGGGAACCGAGCACACCGGCGTATCATTTCCAAGCACGCCCATTTCGATCTCACGAGCAACCACACCTTGTTCAACGACAACACGACGGTCGTATAAAAATGCTTCAGTCATCGCTTCAATTAACTCTGTTTTGTTCGTTGCTTTACTAATACCAACACTCGAACCAAGATTAGCTGGTTTTACGAAGACTGGATATGTAAGTACTTCTTCCATTTCAGTAACCATTTCCTCTTGATAGTTTTTCCAATCAATTAAACGCACCGCAACTGCTGGAACTTGTGGAATACCAGCATCTGCAAAAATTTTCTTCATTACGATTTTATCCATTGCTGCTGATGAAGCTAGGACACCATTGCCAACGTAAGGAATATTTAAAACTTCGAACAAGCCTTGAACAGTTCCATCTTCTCCGTTTGGACCATGTAAAAGTGGGAATACGACTGTTTCTTGTCCGTCAGCTTCTAAAACAGCTGGGCTAATTGCTTCCCCTTCTGATTTTTCTGATTCAGCTGTAGCAAGTTTCACTCTATCTGTAGCCGAGAAACGTAATTGCTCGACAAAATCTAATTTTCCAGAAAGTAGCGGTCCTTGAACCCACTCACCTTCGTTTGTAATATATATTGGTTCAGCTTCAAATTTTTCTAAATCTAAAGCATTGATTACTGAAAATGCTGTTTGTAAGGAAACCTCGTGTTCAGCAGATTTTCCACCGTATAATAAAATTAACTTGGTTTTCATAATACCCCTCCGTCATTATTCGCTTTATCTATTTTACCATGTTTTAGCAAGATGAAAAGACATAACTAAAAAATAGGTTGAAAAAATCTTCATTTTCGAATAAGAATGACGTGCTCTTATTCCAAAAAGATCTTTTTCAACCTATTTTATTTAAACACCAGATGTTAATTTTAGACCGACAACGCCTGCAATAATCATCGTAATGAAGAGCAGTTTCCCAACACTCTTACGCTCTTTGAAGACAATCATTCCGAGTGTGACACTACCAACAGCCCCAATTCCGGTCCAAATCGCATAACCCGTACCAATCGGAATTGTTTTAAGTGCGAGAGATAATAAGAAGAAGCTCGCTGACATAAAGATAACGGTGAGTATCGCAAATCCGAGACGTTTAAATCCGTCTGATAATTTCAGCATGACAACAAAGACCATTTCACACAAACCTGCTACGAGTAAAAATATCCAATCCATCGTTATTTAGCCTCCTTCTCAGACTCATTGCCATCCACTAACTTAAGGCCAATAATTCCTGTTAATAGTACGATTAGGGAAACAATTTTCCAAAAAGAAACACCTTCTGAAAGAAATATCATTCCAATAATCGCCGTACCAGCAGCCCCAATTCCGGTAAACACTGCATACGCCGTCCCAATTGGAATCGACTTCATGGAAATCGAAAACAAACCGAAACTAACTATTAGAAACGCTATCGTTAAAAGGCTCCACCCTAACATCGTAAAGCCATGAGATTCTTTCAGCCCAAAAGCCCAAACAATTTCTGATAATCCTGCCATTATTAAATAAAACCAAGCCATTTTCCTTACCTCCAATTTATCCGAGTAAACTTGCGAGAACTTCCCAAGCGGATTTTCTACGCAACTCAAATTCCGTTTCATCATAGATTCCGTGCTCCACGCTAAGCCCATCGAGTAACGCATAGAACACATGCATCCATCTTATTAAAGCATCTTCAGAGAGAGCCGGCTCAAGCGTTTTTCGTAAAATATCATTTGTTAACTGCTCATAAGTTCTCGTCTCTTCTTTTAACTCTTCAAAAAGAGACTTTGGTGGATAAAATACCGCTCGTTGGAAAAATTTCTTCTCATCAGGACTTCTTGAAAAATCAGTCGCAACAAAAAAGATTGTCCGCAGTTTTTCTTCTCCTACTAGCGTCTCTTCATCAGCTACTTTACTTAATTCGCTTAGTTCTGTGTGAATGCTATCTTGATACACTTCCATAAAAAGCGCTTCTTTAGATGGGAAGTGCGCATATAACGAAGGTGTTTTAATCCCTACAGCTTTTGCAATTTCAGAAAGAGCCGTCCCATCATATCCTTTTTCTGCAAAAAGGGTTAATGCTACTTCTTTAATAAGTTTTTTCGTCATTAGAACAATCCTCCTAACTAACGTTCATTAGTTAAATTCTATCAAATAAAAAACCAAACGTAAAGGAAAAGGTTTGATTTTTTATTTTTCGATATATTTCCATTCATTTTGTTTTAAATCATAGACCAATTTTGCAACTTCTTCTTCGTAGTAAATTTTTGAAGTTATTTCTAGTTCAGTCATTTCTTCCGTAAGACCGAGGCCAATTGGTACTTCGATTTGGGTTCTAGTTCTAACGACATCATCCATTGCGATACAAGCACCGTCTTTGAAATGATCGGACATTTTTTTGAGTAGCTCAACTGGTGGTTCAGAAACATATTTTTTCTTTCCAAACGAAAAAATGCCCTTCTCATTAACGAGTTCCGATGTTTTCCGGGCAATGACATAACTTAGCAACATATAAAAATGATTTAAATTTCGATAATATACTTTATTGTAGCGACCGTCTTCTCTCGTTAAATAAACAAAATTATTTTGTAATTTATAGTAAAAAGGAGAACGAAGGTGGCGTCCCGTATGCGCAAGATAAAGCATCTCAGCCACTTCTTGCGGTGTAAGTTGGTTTAAAAGTTCCACATCTTCAAAATCAATCCAACAAAGTGGACTGAAATTTTCTTTAGATATATTTGCCAAATCGCCTGGCTCTAAGTAATGAAAAGCCGTGTGTGCATTATAAGACGCATCTTCCATATTATGTTTGATTAACAATATATTTTCAGGCGGTTGCCCAACGCCATTTAAAAAATCACAAAAAGAAATGCCGCTTGTCGCCACATTGTTAATAACATGATCAATATGAACATAAATAGATTGTTGATTAACTGCTTCTTTTTTCATGTATTTGCCTCACTCTATTTCTATTTTCTTCATTCACAGAAGTCTTCCATACCATCATACAACATTTTCGCTTAAAAAGGATAACAGAAACATCAAAACTTAATGACTAATTTATGACAAAGAAAAAAAGTGGAGTAATTTTACATGCGAATTCTATCGTTTTTCGTAACTTCACTTACAAAAAACGCAGATAAATAACATATAAAAAGTCTCCACTTCTCGATTTTATTGCAATCGAAGTGTCATATTCGGCATCGCTTTCCCGCTTACCGATTTCCATATATCTTTTCGGGATTTGGTTTTTTCAACCACAATACCTTTTTCTTTGAGCTGACGGATTACTTGATTCAAATCTTTTTGATTATTATCCAAACTCATCACTCCATCTTCCAAATTAGTTTTCATTCTTTTCATTATCTCTCTTTCCTTACTTTACCATATTCTCTTTAGTAAAAATACCCTATTAATCTAAAAACTAACCTAAATTCGTGACTTTTTTCAAGAAAGCGTTTGAAAACCGAATTTTTTTGGATAATATCGTATTAATATAAAGAATAATTGCCTTTTTCACATAAAGTTTCCTAAGTGGATTTGTAATCCTTTCTTATAATTATAAAATATAATAATCAATAATTGTTAACTAAAAGGAAAAAAGTCGCTATTTTGTGACAAAATTGTGAAAAGAAAATGACATAAAACCTTTTTAAGTAACTAGATTGTGAATTTATAGCCATTATGTATGAAATCAAGTCTAAAAATATAATTCTTATCTTCACATTATTGTCACTGATTTTCTCTTATACTTCCTATATAATAAGATACATACATCAGACATCGGAGGAATTACATGAAAAGACGAATTATCATCATATGTGCCACAGTTATTACAACGTTTAGTGTAACCGGTACCTATCTCTACCTAACAAGCCAACAAACTTCCGCTCCAGAAAGAACCTCTAGTATTTCCAAAAAAGATCTTCCAACGTCCAAACCTAAAGATTCCAATCAACATGATAAAGACAAAAAAATCGGTTCAAATAAAGAAAACTTCAAACTAGAAACTGGTTTTGGCAATAAAACATTAGAAGTTGGTAGATTAACTGGAAAAGTTTCACAGGAATCTGTTAATCAAAACAAAAATTTCGAAATTAAATTAACAAACGACAAATCAGCAGCAGCGAAAAAAAAGGGAAATTCTAAGCTGAATAACACTACACCGAATAACACTTTGCCGAGTAAAGCAAAACCTGGGAAAGTAAATCCAGATAAAGTAAATCCAGGTAAACAAGAACCGACCGAAGAGGCGCCAATCCAAGATATAAACTTTTATGACAAAGAACGAGTAATGGATCCAATTGACGCACAACTAGAATCATTGGATATAGCGGCTCTTGAAGAAAAAGAGCAGCTCGTAATTGGAGCTGACATTGCCAAACTTCAAAATTTAATTACAACTAATCAATTGAGTTATAAAGAATTAGCCGGAATTTACCTCAACCGAATTAAAAAGCACGATCAAAATGGGATTATGTTAAATGCAATAACAGAAATTAATCCTACTATTATTGCTGAAGCAGAGCAACTTGATATTCAAAATGAACCAAATAAACCAGCTTTATACGGCATGCCTGTCGTTTTAAAAGATAATATTGGTACTATTACCCTGCCAACAAGTGCCGGTACTGTAGCCCTTAAAGATTGGGTAATGGAGAAAGACGCGGCTATCGTAGACAAACTTAAAACAAACGGTGCTTTAATTCTAGGAAAAACTAATATGTCAGAATGGGCAGCTGCAATGGACGATGGAGTACCAAATGGCTACTCAGGAAAAAAAGGGCGTAGCAAAAATCCTTACTCTTCCGAACTAGATCCACTTGGTTCAAGCTCTGGATCTGCAACTGCTGCTACTTGTGATTTTGCTGCAATTGCGATTGGAACAGAAACAAATGGTTCTATCATTTTACCAGCAGGAGCTCAATCTGTTGTTGGCTTTAAACCCAGTCAAGGCCTTGTAAGCAACGAGGGAATTATCCCACTCTCAAGTAGATTTGATACGCCTGGTCCACTTACAAGAACAGTTACAGATGCTTATTTAACAACCAATGTTTTAATGGATGAAGCAAGTCAAACACCACTTTCCAAAGATGCGCTAAAAAATAAGCGGATTGGACTAATGTCTGATGATGAAAGCAATGAAGAAACAGCCATCCTAAAGAAAATTAAAAAAGATTTAACAACTGCTGGCGCAACTGTTATAGAGGGCATCACACTGGAAGAATTAGAACAAGTGGATGCTGATTATATCACTTTATTAAATGCCGATTTCAAACGAGATCTTAATCAATTTTTACAAATTAATCGTTCCCCTATGTCGACATTAGAATCGATTATCGCTTTTAATAAAACTAATCCTACTAGAAACATGAAGTTCGGCCAAAGTGAACTTGTAGCGTCGCAGAATAGTACAATGACGAAACAAGAAGCGGATAACGTAGCTAATGAACTTATTCATATTACACAAAATGAACTGGATTCTGTGTTACAAAATGAAAGATTAGACGCTATCGTATCAGCAGGTGTCGGCGGGTCTGTGAAGTTCCTAGCTCCAATCGCTGGAAATCCGGAACTCACTATCCCAGCTGGCTATGACACTGAATCAAATCAACCTAAGAGCTTAACTTTTGTCTCTAAACGTAATACGGACATAGCTTTACTAAATATGGGATATGCTTACGAACAGATTTCAAAGAATCGAAAAAATCCCGTTTTAACAAACCAATAAAAAAAGCAATATGCCTGAATAATACAGGCATATTGCTTTTTTATTATAAAACTTTGTCTAAGAAACTAATTGTTCTTTCGTTTGTAGGGTTGTCAAAAATATCAGCTGGCTTTCCTTCTTCAACGATATAACCGCCATCCATAAAGATAACACGGTCACCAACTTCGCGAGCAAAGCCCATTTCGTGGGTAACAATCATCATTGTCATTCCATCTTTAGCTAGCTCTTTCATTACTCCAAGAACTTCCCCGACCATTTCAGGGTCAAGTGCGGAGGTTGGTTCGTCAAACAACATAATATCTGGGTCCATTGCAAGAGCTCTGGCAATCGCAACCCGTTGTTTTTGTCCACCAGATAGTTGATTTGGAAACTCATCTGCTTTTTCTTTTAGCCCAACTTGCTCAAGTAAACGAAGCGCGTTACTTTTCGCTGCTTCTTTATCCATTTTTTTCAGTTCTACAGGAGCTAAAGTAATATTTTCTAAAACAGAAAGATGCGGGAATAAATTAAAATGTTGAAAAACCATACCGATGTTTTCGCGAACTTTATTAATATCGACTTTCTTATCTGTAATATTATAATCGTCTACAATAACTTCACCAGCTGTGATTTCCTCTAAGTTATTCATGCAACGAAGAAAGGTACTTTTACCAGAACCAGATGGCCCAATTACGCAAACTACTTCGCCTTCTTTTACTTCTATATCAATGCCTTTTAGCACTTCATTCGCGCCAAAACTTTTTTTAAGACCTGTTACTTTAAGTTTAGTCATTTCGTAATCTCCTTTCCAAACGATCGGACACTTTCGTTAAAATGGTAATGACGATTAAGTACATAATTCCAATGATAAGCCAAGTCCATGTACTTTCAAACGTACGCGCCATAATAATTTTACCAGATTGTGTTAATTCGACGAGTCCAATTGCCGACATAATCGACGTATCTTTCAAAGTGATAACGAACTGGTTGATAAAGGATGGAATCATCATCCGAATTGCTTGTGGTAGAACGACTTTCATCATTGCTTTTTTATGTGGTAAGCCAAGACTTCTTGCTGCTTCCATTTGTCCTTTGTCGACAGATTGAATCCCGCCGCGCACAATTTCGACCATATAAGCACCGGCATTTAAGCTTAGCGCAATGACCCCTGCCAGGAATACTGGCATCCTAAAGTCGAGTGCGGCTGGAATACCAAAGTAGAAGAAGAATGCTTGAACAATTAACGGTGTTCCACGGAAAATATCCACATAAACCGTTGCAATCCCACGTAGAATTTTACTATTGCTCACTTTCATAAAGCCAAATGTAATACCGATAATGAAGGCAATAATTAATGAAACAACGGCTAGACGAATAGTCAACCACATTCCAGCTAAAAGTGCTGGCCATGAAGATTTAATAATACCCATGAAGCCTTTTTCAGTAGTATTTTCTTTAACAGCGTCTTTTCCTAAATAAGTTTCAAGGATTTTATCGTATTCGCCGCTAGCTTTAATATTAACAAGACCGGCATTGAATTTCTTTAAGAGTTCTTGATTTTGGCCTTTATTAACGGCAAAACCATATGAATTTCCTTTTTCTTTTTCAGTAACGATTTTTAAGCCGTTTCCAGTTTGCACGCCATAAGCGAGTACTGGATAATCATCAAAACATGCAACTGAATTTCTTGTTTTAACATCATCATACATTTGTGCTGAATCATCAAATACAACAATATCAAAACCGTATTTATCTTTTATTTTTTCAGCAAAAGCGTAACCTTCTGTACCTGTTTTAACGGCTACTTTTTTGCCTTTTAAATCATCATAATTCTTGATTTCGTCGTTATCTTTCAGGATTCCCATAACAACGCCAGAGTCAAAGTACGGATCAGAGAAATCGAATTTTTGTTTCCGTTCGTCTGTAATACTCATTCCAGCGATTACGCCGTCTACTTGATTAGCTTCAAGTGCTTGAACGGCTGCATTGAATCCCATTGCTTTAATTTCATATTTAAAATTTTGATCTTTGGCAATGGCTTTAAGAATGTCCATGTCAATCCCGACATGTTTCCCATCTTTTTCAAATTCGAAAGGTGCAAAAGTAGTATCTGTACCAATCAAGTATGTTTCTTCTGCGGCTTTTGCATTTAACCCGTTTCCTGTGAAAATGAACATGGCAACACATGCAACTGCCATTGTTAGTATGAAGCGTGAAAATTTCTTCATATTGTGTCCTCCCTCTATATGTGTTTAGCTATAATTAATTATTTTATGTAGCATTAATTTTTTTCCGTACTCGTAAGATTTTACCATAAGGCTAGATTATTGACCATAGTTATTTATGATAAGATTTTCAATACATCAAAACAAAGAAGCTAATCAGTGAAAGCTAGCTTCTAACTGTTTTTCAATTGGTTTTCAAAATCGTATTCTTTCATCTTAGCATATGCGGCATAAGTACTCTTAGCGTTTTCGATAGCTAAATTAAGCTGTTTCTTCTTTCCACCTTTTTGCGGGAAGGAAGAAGCCTTACGGAGCGGCTCTTTCAAAGTAATTTTATCGATTTTTTCTGCGATTAGCAACTCTTTTGGTTGGATGTTATTTGGGTCTTCGTAAAATTGGTTGATAAAATTGGCTAAGTCTTCTTGGAGCGAATTTTCGATTGGAAAAACATGCCATTTACTACCGTTGATTGCACCATTTCGGACGAAGAAAACGAAAACACTTAAATGATTATCTTGTTCATAACAGCCGATAATATCTCGATTTTTTAGTCCGGGGAAAATAATATGTTGTTTTTCGATGGTTTCATTTATAGCATGAATTTTATCGCGTAGTTCAGCAGCTCTTTCGAATTCCAGTTTTTCGGTGGCTGCTTCCATGTCTTTAATGAGCTTCCCCTTCACGCCTTTAACATCGCCTTCAAGAAAACGACTAATTTTTTGAATTTGTTTTTTATATACAGCCGGTTCAATTTCCGCTTGGCAAGGTCCTAGACAAAGTCCTAAATGATAGTACAAACACGGACGTCCCGGCTTTCCGTCACATCTACAAAGCGGATATAATTTTTCAATAAGTTCTACCGTTTGCCTTGCTGAAAACCGACCAGGATATGGACCGAAGTAGTGCGCGCCATCTTGTTTCACTTCAAATACAACTTCGATATGCGGATTTTTCTCATTCGTGATTTTAATATAGGGATAACTCGTTCCTTCTTTTAACTGGATATTGAAAGGAGGTTGATATTTTTGAATTAAAATCATCTCGAGAAGTAGTGCCTCTTTTTCGGAAGTAGTGATAATTAGTTCTAAATCACGAATTTGTCTTACAAGTCTTGCTGTTTTACCGATTTGTTTACTATGAAAATAAGACTTTACACGGTTTTTTAAACATTTAGATTTGCCAATATAAAGTATTTCGTTATTTTCATCTCTATAAATATAGCAACCTGGTGATTCAGGTAATAAGGTTAATTTGGTTTGTAATTTGTCATCCAAAGGGCTTCCCCTCCTTCTAGAACATCTATTCTATTCCTACTTGCTGTTTTTGTAAAGACGAAAAAAGAACTAGCCTAGGCCAGTTCTTCTTATTTGTTATTTCCCCCAAACGTCTTCTGCGATTTTGACGACGTAACGTAATTTGTTCCATTGCTCTTCTTCACTTAAAATATTGCCTTCTTCTGTAGAGGCGAATCCGCACTGTGGGCTAAGGCATAATTGGTTTAGCGACACAATCTCACTCGCTTCTTTAATTCGTGCTTTGATTGCCGTTTCATCTTCTAAATCCCCTGTTTTAGAGGTGATTAAGCCGAGAACGATTTTCAAATCTGGGCGCGCTACATATTTTAGTGGTGAAAAATCTCCAGAACGTTCATTATCATATTCTAAAAAGAAACCATCGATATTAAGTTTGCCAAATAATGTTTCTGCAACTGGTCCATAACCGCCTTCTGCTATCCACGTAGAGCGGAAATTCCCACGACAAATGTGCATCGTAATAACCATATCTGCTGGTTTATACTTGATAGATTCATTAATAAGCGTTTTATATGTTTCTTGCAGCGTATCGGGGTCAAAACCTCGCTCACGCACGACTTCACGCTGTTCATCAGAGCATAAATAGCTCCACGATGTATCATCTAATTGTAAATAACGACAACCGGCATCATAAAAGGCTTGAATCGCTTTTTGATACGCAGCCGCTAAATCAGCCACAAATTTATCAGCATCGTCTATATATGGCTGATACTCCATGTCACCACGATAATGAAGCATCGCCGGACTTGGAATCGTTTGTTTTGCTACATGATTTTCACCAACGGCTTCTTTTAGGAAAATGAAATCTTCTATAAATGGATGCGTCGTGAAATCAATTGGACCAGTGATTTTCACTGAATGTGATTTTGTTTGGACTTTGCTAAATTGAATGCCTCCCGCTGCATCGTACCCTTCTACCCCATCCAAATTCTCTAAGAAATCAAAATGCCACCAAGCGCGGCGGAATTCGCCATCAGTAATTGCTTTTAAACCCACTTCTTTTTGTTTTTCAACAATGTACTTGATTTCTTCATTTTCAATTTCACGTAATTCTTGAGTTGTAATTTCGCCACTTTGGAATTTCTCGCGTGCCTCTTTAATTGCCTTTGTCCGTAAAATACTTCCAACATGATCTGCATAAAATGGTGCCACTTGATTCATTTTCTTCGCCTCAATTCTAGTTATTTTTATGTACAAAAAAACTTTCCCCCAAAAGACAGCTTTTAAGGGAAAGAGTGATTTACCTGTTTCGCGTGCCTTATCTGTCAGTGATACTGCTGGATTTGGCACCGTGAAAAGTCCGGTTGCCAAGGCTTCACTGGGCCAGAACCCTCCACCTTTCTTGATAAGTTACTATGTAATTGGTTCTTATTATATCGTTTACTTCTTGTAATTGTCAAATTTATTTCTGAATATTTATGCTTCTGCGATAACTTCGATTTCAATGTCAGCATCAAGCGGTAACTTGGCTACTTGGAAAGCACTTCTTGCGGGGAAATCGCTGGAAAAGAAAGTAGCATATACTTCATTCACAGCTGTAAAATCATTTAAATCTTTGAAGAAAACGGTCGCTTTAATGATTTTGTCTAGTCCAGAACCAGCTTCTTCTAGTACGGCTGCTAAATTTTTAAAAGCTTGCTCAGCTTGTTTTGTTGCGCCTTCTGCTAATTCTCCAGTTGCTGGGTTAATACCAAGTTGACCTGATGTGAAAATAAGTCCATTCACTTTTACAGCTTGTGAATATGGTCCGAGTGCTTTTGGGGCTGACGAGGTTTGAATAATTTCTTTTGCCATTTTATCCCTGCTTTCTTTTGTGGTATGCTTTTATTCTAATAAATAAAGTTAGTTTTAGCAATAAAGGGGGCTTTCTGAATGATTTTAACGATATATTTAATCGCGATAACGCTTATTTCTTTTCTATTATTCGCTGTTGATAAACGGAAAGCAATTAAACACGCATACCGGATACCTGAGTCGGTACTACTGCTCTCTGCATTTCTTGGTGGTGCCTTTGGTAGTTGGATGTCGATGCAGTTGTTTCACCATAAAACGCAAAAGCCGAAGTTTCGGATTTTAGTTCCGCTTGCGATGGTTTGGACTGTAGGGGTTTTGGTTTGGTGGTTGTACTGAATTAACAAGCTAAATTTGTCCATTTTCAGCTTTTATAATTTTCAAATTCCCAGTAGAAATAGTTTTGCAGTGCTTGACATGAGTCATCCCAATTGTCTTTTGAACATGATTTCTATCTTTGATAAAAGTAATTCATAGCTATATTTTAACAGTCTTTTTGTACAGTTCTTAAAATTAGTAAAACACTATAACAAATCTATTATGTCTAATAGCAAAAAATACCGACCAGAGAAAACTGGTCGGTATTTTTATTCTTACTATCTTTTATTAATTTTTCCTTCTTAATTTCTTTCTACCTCTCATCACCAACAAGAGCATGCTTAGAAGAAGTAAGCTCATGCCTGTCCAGATTACCCAAGTGTTTGTTTGGTCACCTGTTTTTGGTAATGGTTTTGCTGCTTCATATGTTGCTGTATGTTGCTTGTTATCAACTACTTTTAATGGTGTTTTTTCTACTGATGGTTTTACTGGATTTGTAGGTCCTGTTGGGTCTGATGGGTCAACAGGTTTTACATTTTCTGCTTTTACTTGAATGTTAGCTGTAACAGAAAGTTGTTTCTTCCCTGCATCTGCAGTTCCTTCATTTGGATCATACGTGTAAATCACTTTGTAGATACCAGCTTTATTTACATCTACTTTACCATCTACTTGGATTTTGGAGAAAGGAATTGCTACACCATCTCGGTTTGTCGCACCTATAAAATTAGCTTCTGCTTCCCATTTTTCTCCATGTGGGATAACGCTATCTTTTACAGTGATTTGAGCTTGGTTTTGGATCACAGTGATATGAGCTACTTTTTTCACTCCATCATAGATATAGCTTACTTCATATGCGCCTGCTGTTTCAGAATCAACTTGCCCGGTTACAGTTACATCTTCGAAAGAAATTTGGTCGCCTTTTTTATTTGTAGCGTTATCGAAGTTGTCTTCTGCTTTCCATTTATCTCCTGTATAAATGATAGAGTCATGCACTTCTAAGCTTGTTTTTCTTGGACTTACAGTGAGATTAATTGTTTTCGAAACACCACCATAACTATAAGTCACTTGGTAAACACCAACTGTTTCTAAATCAACAGTCGGATTTTCTGAAACATTGATATTTTGCCAATCTACTGTATTTCCATCTTTATCTTGTGCACTGTCAAAATTATCTTTGGCATCCCAGCTATCTCCCACATAGATTTCAGAATCATGCGCGTTCACTGCTGTTAAGATGTCTTTTACTTGGATATTAATTGTTTTTGAGACACCGTCATATGTGTACGTTACTGGATATGTTCCAGCTTTGTCTGTATCAACAGTTCCTTTAACTTCGATATCAGCAAAAGCGACGGAATTGCCATCTTTATCAAGCGCACTGTCAAAGTTATCTTCTGCATTCCACGCATCTCCTACATAAATCGCGGAATCATGCGCGTTCACTGCTGTTAATTTAGCTTTCACAGTTAAAGTGATTTTTTTCGATACTTTGCCATACTTGTAAGTGACTTCGTAAGCACCTGCTTTAGCTGTATCAACGGTTGGTTTTTCTGTGACTGTAACATCTTCTAGGTCAACCGCGTTACCATCTTTGTCAAAAGCACTATCGAAGTTATCTTTAGCATCCCATGCATCTCCTACATAAATAGTAGAGTCATGAGCACTGATACCTTCTTTATTTTCTAAAACAGTAATCGTAATAGTTTTCGAAACGCCATCGTAGCTATAAGTGATGGTATTAGTACCAGCTTGATTTGTATTAACATTTCCTGCCACTGTTATATCAGCAAAAGCGACGGAATTACCATCTTTATTAAGCGCACTATCAAAGTTGTCTCCCGCATTCCATGTGTCACCTGTATAAATCGTGGAATCATGTGCGTTCACTGCGGTTAATTTAGCTTTGACAGTAACATTAATTTTTTTAGAGACACCATTATATGTGTAGGTTACTGGATACGAACCAGCTACTGCAGTGTTTACAGTTCCTGTAACTGTCACATCGCTAAACGCTACATTAGTTTCGCCTTCTTTATTTGCTGCACTATCAAAGTTGTCTTTCGCTTCCCATGTGTCTCCTACATAAATAGTAGAATCATGTGCGTTCACTGCTGTTAAATCTTCCGCTACAGTTACTTGAATAGTGACTGAGACTGTTTTGCTATCTTTAGTTATCGTGTAAGTTAATGGATACACGCCACCTTGATTAGAGCCATTTTTTATTGCATTAAGTTGTGTTTGGTTCACTTGTACTAAGTCTAAACGATCTTCGGCACTTGAATTAACACCGTCTTTTACCTCTTCAAAGGCTGCTGTTTTTGCGAGAGTTAGTGCCTGTGCTTTCGTTAAATCAGTGGCTTCTTTGTACTCCATCGAAAAGTCAGTCGCACCCATGGTATAACCGTCTTGTTGCGCAACTGTTCCCTCAGTTCCAGTAACATATAGTGGAGCTTTGGAGCTTTGTTCTGTTCCAAAAATATCTTGAATTGTAATCGTTAAATCCGTTACATCAATCGTTTTATCATTTGTGGAAACGCCAACTACAGCTGCTGAACCATCTGCTAATGTTTGTACTGTTGCCACTTTTGTATCTGCAACAGTCCATTTGTAACCATTTGTTGTTGCTTTAATATTTTTAAAGAAGCTTGGTTCAATAGTATCTTCGGCAGCTTGTCCAGTTGTTGAAGCTACTTTTGGTAATGTGATTTCTAAATTGCGACCCATTTGCACTCGTTTTTCATTTAGGTTAACTTTTAAATCTTGTGTAGGATTATAAGCGTAATAACCTGCATTTGCGTATTGTGAGCTTGGTTGCGTTGGATCGATTTGTTTCACCCAACCTTTGTCTGCTCCGCTGTATGGAACATCACTATCTAGTGAAATATCTTTACCAATATTTTTCAACGTATACTGATAGCCAGCTTTGTCTGGGAATTTCACTGCATAATTACCATAACCAACGCCATCATTGTAATCAAAACTGTATTTACCGTTGCTATCTGTTGTGGCAGTTACATTTTTGTCTCCTACTTTGGCAGGTTGATAAACAGATGTGGATTCATTCCATTTGTACAACTCAACTGTTTCATTCGCTAAAGGTTCATCGCCTTTATCTTTTTCATACAAACCATTAACATCTTTATCATTAAATAACATACCGGCTACTTCGCCAATTACTAATTCAGCACCTACTTTTGTTCCAGATAATGAACCAGCGAACGTATTAGTAATTACACGGTAATACGGGTTGTAGATATCACGTTCACCAATTTTGTTGCCTTCTGTTGCTGAATCAAATGTTTCATCTACTTTAAGTGGTACTTTGAAGGTTTGTGTTTCACCTGCATTAATTTTCGTTTTAACTTTGATTCGAACCATATTTACTTTTTCATAGTCAGAAACTGTATTTGAGTATATGCTGGTAGAATCGTAATTGTTTTCTGTTGCATTTGTTGCATAACTAATGTCGAATTGGTCTTGTTGATCTGAACTAACAGGTAGTGCTCCACTTAGTTTCATATCCCACTTGAAAGGTTCACTTTGGAATTTAGATCCGAAGTCTTGACCAGTTTTTGGAATTGGGATATAAAGCTCAAATTCACTTGCTTCTCCGTTAGAAGCATTCGTAATTTTAACTGTGTAGTCCGCATCCGTTCCTGGTGTGAAATAGGAAACCGTACTGTCTTCTCCTTCTACATAGGCAGCTTTAGCTCCTTCTCCAGCCACGCTTAAGAAGGTTTCTACAGCAACTGTATCTTGTTTTGGAATACTTAAAGTACTACTATTGACAGAAAGTAATCTTTCATTGTCCCTGCCATTTTTATTTACATCTAGCCCTACATCTGAAAAAGAATTAGTAGAAATTGCCGGAGTAACATTTGGGCCACCCCATGCAATGACCTCCTGTGCATCCATATTAATGCTTTTATCTAAAGTTACATCAAACGTTGTATCGTAACTGACATTTAGAAATTTATGTTTAGTAGGATAGCCGACATATACTCCCACTGATACATCCGTTGTTTTTAAGAGGTATACTTTGTCTCCATTATTTGCCGTTTCTTGTTCAACTGTGAAATTAACATCTTTCCCATCCTGATCAGTCAGTTTAATAGAAGAAGGTTGAATTGTTGTACCTTCTATAGCACGTAAATAAACTTCCGGATCATTGAGGACCGTTCTTGTTCCATAAGGATAATCAAATAACGCTAATATAGCTTTTGTGTTGATAGTTTCTCCTGCACTTGCTGTTTTCACCTTTGTACCAGCTTTATTATAGAAAGCTGCAGTACCATTTGCTGCTGTACTTTCTGCACTTGAAACTTTATAAGTTGATATGCCAGATGTTTTCGTGTTAGCTTCATCATCTGCGTCCCAAATTGCGCCTTCAAATTGGACAGATGTAATGCCCGGCTTGATTTTACCGTAAGAAGTAGTGGAGTCCCAACGATAAGTGGCCGAAGCTGCTGTATTCTGATATCCAGGCGCAAAATCTCCCACATTTGCTTTTACTTCTGTGAAATATTCCCCATCTTCAAGTCCAACTGCTTTTGCATCTAGTCGATACATTTGGTTATTATTTTTAGTAAGCGCCCCTTCAAATGTTCGAAAAGCGTCGTTTAAATTTGTTTTATACTGTACTTCACTGATTTTGTTTCCTGAAATGGTGCTATCAAAAGGAATATTAACCATATAAGCTTCCCAGTTAGGATCAAATTTAATTTGATACATTTGATTTTTTTTCACACCAGCACTATTTTTATTATTGATTTGGATGCTACCAGCCCAAGTTTCGTTATCTGGATTGAGTTGACCATTTCCTGTCTTTAAACTCAATTTATTTTCGGTAGTCTCAACAACTATACAATTGTCTAGAGGTGCTAGAGTAGTTAAGTCGTTAGTATTAGTTGTTAGTGCATCTGATTCAAATACTTCTCCATCATATGTTGTGATAACTGCATGGGGAACTTTTGATGTGCTATATGTTCCTGCAGGAGTTCCTTTAGGTACTTTATATTTGACTCCATAAATAGAATTACTAGCAGAGCTGTTGTTTAAGTGCTTGTTATTAATCACAACCTTATTTTCATTCGGATAATTAGTAATAGTTACGTTAGAATTTTCCGTCAGCACTGTTCCATTATTATTTACAACATTTACAAACTCCATACCTTCTGGGTAATAAAGCGTTATTTCGAGATTTTTAGCAATGTAAACTGCTGCTCCGCGACTATCTAAACTATTCAATCCATTCACGACAGAGTAAGATTTTGTATAGTTATAAGAGTCGGTATCATCTGTACTTGCAAGGACTTCTGATAGTCTTTGATCATTATACCAATTACGGAACATTGTTTTTACATGATCTTGGTCAGCATATCCTACAACTTTTTTTCCTTCTGCACGAATTGCTTGTTCTGCAGAAGCAACAGGTGTACTTGCCTCCCCTTTAAATACTTCTGTTTTTATTAGATCATCTAAGTCAACTGGTCCGTAATATTTTGCTGCATCTACTCGTACAGAAAAAGTAAAGCTCGCTTTTTCAGTTCCTGGACTTAGCTCATAACTAACTGTTCCAAAAGTAGCTTGATTATATGCTTTTTCTTTATCAGGTACTTTTACCGAAGTAATGGCAATTCCTAGTGGATCACTTGCCCCTAAAAAACTTAAAATTCCTTTATCCACATTCGCACTAGCCTGGTAGTTACTCGGCACTGGCAAAGAAACAAAACGCATTCCATCTGGTAAAGTGAAATTTACTTTTTTGCCAGTAGAAGTACTGTCGCCAAAGTTAACTGTCGCAGTTACTTCTTTAATATCACCGTTTGCCCATGCTGTTTTGTTATAATCTGGTATTTTTAGTTCGACTGTTGTTTGTCCAGATTTAAGTGATTTTATATTTTTATTATTAGAAGGAGATTGAATGTTAGCATCTTCTTTTTCAGTTACCTTCTCTGTTTCCGTAGCTTTATTTGCTTCATCGTCAGAAACAATGTCAGATACTTCATAAGAAGCAGTATATGTTTTAGTTTCTGCTTTTTCTTCGCTTGTATTTTGATAGTTAATTAAGAAATTAGTTGTACCATTTTTTTCGGCTTTATAGCTTACTTCTTGGCCTTCTTTCTTCTCTCCATCAGGTGTTTCAATAGTCAAGATTTTCACCTGATCGCTTTTTGGTGTTACTTTAATGGTTAAATCAGCTGATTTTTTGTCTTCTGCCAATTTAGACTGAACTTCATAAGTTAGCTCGTCATTTCCATTTTCTTTTGCAAACACATTAAGGGCTGTTAAATTTAATTGTCCTAATACTAGGAAAAATGCCATTAACAGCACTAAATAATGTCTTGCTTTAGTTACTTTCATCATATAAGAGTTCGCTCCTCCAAGTATATTTTATAGCTGTGAAATAGTGTGTCCTCGCATTTCATTTAATATAATACATACAAGGAACGCCATATGTACACATGACTAGGATGAGTTTTTAAAATAAATAGTAAATATTGCCATTTCATACAAAAGTTCGCCATATAAAAACACGATTTTAGACACACTTTAGACATATTTAGCAAATGAGACACTCTTAGAGAAGTAAAATAACTATTAAAATCCCATGATAGAGCCATTTTTTATAGTTTTTAATATAATCCTAAAACAGGCATATTAGTGTTATATTGGTCTGTTAGTAGTTCTATTAGATGGTTTTCTAAAAGAAATTTTATCTATTTTATATACTTGTTATTCACCGATTTCTTTCTAATTACGAAGAAAAAACACAGAAACCCTTAGTTATTCAAGGAATTTCTGTGTTTATATGAATTATTTAAAAAACTTGTTCTGAACTACTTTTATAATCTCCATCATCACAACTGCTGCGAGTGCTAATCCTGCTGCAATCGACCATTCGTGTAAACCAAATGTTGCTGGGATTGAGAAGATTTCGCGAGCTCCTGGTAATACTGTAATTCCGTATAGGACGAAACAAAGTAATACTGCGCCGATGACGTATTTGTTGCTGAAAAATCCTGCGCCAAATGCGGTTTGGACGTTCGAACGAGCTGCGAATGTTTGTAATGTACGCGCTAAGATAAGGGTAGTAAATGCCATCGCGACACTCATCTCTGGTGAAATTTGCATACCGATATATTGTGAGATGATAACAGCGATACCGATTAATACACCGCGGCTAATAACGGCACGCATCGTTCCGCCGGCAAAAATACCTTCGTTAATATCTCTCGGTTTGCGTTTCATCACGTCAGGTTCTGCTTTTTCCATACCTAATGCGATTGCTGGTAAGGAGTCATTGACTAAGTTAATAAATAGTAATTGTAGTGCTGTGAACGGGTTAATCCAGTCGAGCACTAGTGCAAATAAAATCGCAATAATTGCGCCTAAATTTCCTGCAAATAAGTAGGAGATGGATTTCTTAATATTATCAAAAACCGTTCTACCTACACCAACTGCATCCACAATTGAAACGAAATTATCATCGGTTAAAATCATCGCGGCAGAGTCTTTGGCAACGTCAGTTCCGCTACCCATTGCGACACCAATATCGGCTTGTTTTAAAGCGGGCGCATCATTGACACCGTCTCCGGTCATTGCCGTTATTTTACCTTTTTTCTGCCAAGCTTTGACGATACGGATTTTGTTTTCTGGAGAAACACGGGCGTAAACAGCGATATGTTCTAGTTTTTTATCAAGTTCTTCTTCTGGCATGGCGTCGAGTTCTTGACCAGTTAAAGCGATGTCATCTGCATCCATTAAACCAATATCACGTCCGATTGCTTGTGCGGTTGTTTTATGGTCACCAGTAATCATTACGGTGCGGATACCTGCTTTTTTCGACTCTTCAATCGATGCATAAACAGCTTCACGAGGCGGATCAATCATTGCTGTTAAGCCAACTAGTACGATGTCTTGTTCGTCTTCTAATTTTAATTCAGTTGTATCAGCAGGCATTCGTTTGTAGCCGTAAGCAAGGACCCGGAGTGCTTGATTCGAAAATTCTTCATTTGTTTCTTTTAGTTTCGTTAAAATCTCTTCTGTCATTGGCTTTTCTTCGCCGTCAAGGAAAACATAGCTACAACGCGCGAACATCACATCTGGTCCGCCTTTTGTTAGCATTGCTTTGTTTTCATTAAAAGTGTGAAGCGTAGACATTAACTTACGATCTGAATCAAATGGAATTTCGCCTTCACGGATGAATTTTTCGCGAATTTCATTGTAGTCTTGATTATTTTTATTACTAAAGGCAATTAGCGCTACTTCGGTAGGGTCGCCTAGTTCTTTACCTTCACTGTTAATATTTGAGTCATTACAAAGTACCGCAATATGAATTAAACGACGCTCCCCTTCTGACCAGTTTTCTGGACTATCCGGGAAATTTTCCTTTGTTCCATCTGGTAAAAAGTAATCGACAACTGTCATTTTGTTTTGGGTTAATGTACCTGTTTTATCGGTACAAATAACACTTGTGGAGCCTAGTGTTTCAACAGCTGGGAGCTTTCTAATAATCGCATGTTGTTTCGCCATTTTGTTTGTTCCGACGGCAAGTACAATCGTTACAATAGAAGAAAGTGCTTCTGGAATCGCTGCTACAGCTACGGCCACGGCAAACATAAAGGCATTTAAAATCGCTGTTGCCATATCCGCTGAATTGTCGCCGAGTAATACGCGACCAGCCTCAACTGCAAAAATAAGTACACAGAGTGCTAAAATACCAATTCCTAATTTTTTACTAAATGATTCTAGTTTTCGTTGTAGTGGTGTTTGTTTTGCTTCGGCTGTTTCAAGTAGTCCTGCAATTTTGCCGATTTCCGTTTCACTTGCTGTACCTGTTACGACAAACATGCCGCGACCATAAACAACGAGGGAGCCACTGAACACCATATTCACACGGTCACCAAGGCCTACTTCATCAGAAATAGTATCAATATATTTTTCTACTGCTTCGGATTCCCCAGTGAGCATGCCTTCATCGATTTTTAAAGAACCACTTTCGAATAAGCGGCCGTCTGCTGGGACAAAATCACCTGCATCTAAAATAACTACATCGCCTGGGACGAGTTCGCGCGCATGAATGCTTTGTTTAGAGCCATCGCGAATAACTTTGGCGACTGGCGCAGACATTTCCCGTAAAGCATCGAGTGAACTTTCTGCTTTCCTCGTCTGAACTACGCTAATAATTGAGTTGACAATAAGTACTAAAAAGATAATAAGTGATTCAACTACTTCACCTAAAACCAACTGCACCAAGGCAGCAATGACTAAAACGATAACCATTGGATCTTTAAACGTTTCGAGAAAAAGCTTCCAAAGTGGATCTTTCTTTTTATTCTTCAGTTCGTTAAAACCGTATTTTTCTTGTCGTTTTGTAACCTCACTAGTTGTTAAGCCTTGTTCTGTTGCTTCTAGTTGTTTAAATGTATCTGCCGCGCTTTTGCGGTAAATCTCCAATCATTTCAGCCCCTTCCAATCAATCTATGTGTTAAGTATAACAAATCTTAACAGTGAAATAATATTGATAACATGGAGAATTTACACACTCTTAACAAATAGCGCTTCCAACTTACTATTTTAGCGAATAAAGGCAAAAAATAGTTGAAACGGACACAAAAAACAACTATACTACAACCAGAGAGATAACTTAGGAGGGCATGGCATGGATAAAAACGAACAAGTCATGGCAAACGTTAGAGATTTATTTAACAAACTCGCATGGATTAACAAAGTGAAAATGGAAAAAGCGCTTGAGGGATACAAACCTTCCGAAGTTCACTGCATTGAATTTATTGCTAAAAATGAGGACCCAAACGTAACTAAACTCGCGGAAGCTTTCTATATGACAAAAAGCGCGATTAGTAAAATCACTAAAAAATTAATGGATAAAGGATATATTGAAAGCTATCAAAAACCTGAAAATAAAAAAGAAATCTATTTTCGATTAACAACTAAAGGAGCAAAAATCAACCAAGTGCATGATAATTTGCACCAAGAGTTTCTTGACCGGGATAAAGTTGTTTTTGAAGATGTTTCTGATAAACAATATGAGGAAGTTTTACAATTTGTGGATAAATATAGCCGTCATTTAGATGTTGAAATGAAGAAAATTTTAGATAGGAAATCAGAATAAACTTAGTAACAGTCTCGCTTTTATTAGTTAGGCTGTTTTTTATCGTTTTATTTTTGTTGACAAGGAAACAAAAAGGAGTTAAGCTATTTATGTTTCCTAGGACACTAATTATATTTCGATAGGAGAATCACATGTCTTCAACTAAATCTTTCATTAATACAAAAACCTTACTTTTTGGTCTTATATCTGTTTTTCTTTGTGGAATGGGCTTCAGTATCATTATGCCTGTAGTTCCTTTTCTAGTTGCACCGTATGTAAGTAATTCTAGTGAACAAGCGCTTATGGTCACGCTATTAACATCTGTTTATGCCCTTTGCGTGTTCTTCGCAGCACCTGGACTTGGAGCTTTAAGTGATCGGTTCGGCAGACGTCCGGTGTTACTAATTTGTTTTATCGGTTCGGCAATTGGGTACTTTGTTTTCGGGCTTGGCGGGGCGCTTTGGGTGCTCTTTCTTGGGCGGATTATTGAAGGAATCACTGGCGGTAGTATTAGCACGCTATTCGCTTTCTTTGCTGACATTACACCCGAAGAACAGCGTACGAAATACTTTGGCTGGGTCAGTGCCGCGGCGGGTGCAGGTGCGGCGCTTGGTCCTGCTTTTGGTGGCGTAATAGCCCATTTTGGATATGCGATGCCGTTTTTCTTTGGGGCGGCTATTACTTTTATTAACTTGGTGTTTGGCTATTTTTACATGCCTGAAACTTTAAAAGAGGAAAATCGCTTAAAACGGATTCCGCTTATACGACTTAATCCTTTCTCGCAACTCCTTAATATCTTGACAATTAAACATTTAGGTCGCTTACTTATTGCGGCATTCTTGATTTGGATTCCAAATGGCTCACTTCAAGCAGTTATGTCTCAATTTGCCATTGATAATTTTAGTTGGAAACCAGCTTTAATTGGTTTGATGTTTTCGATTATGGGGGTTCAAGATATTCTTTCACAAGCCTTTGTTATGCCTAAACTACTGCTCAGGCTTAGTGATAAACAAATTGCTATTCTCGGGATGATTGCTGAAATTATTGGTTATGCGCTTATTGCGGCCTCCTCAATTTTTATCCTTCCTCAGCTGCTAGTCATTGGAATGTTTGTTTTTGGGTTTGGTGATTCGATTTTCGGCCCCGCTTTTAATGGCATGGTTTCGAAATCGGCAAGCGCCAGTGAACAAGGGCGAATTCAAGGTGGTAGCCAAGCGATTCAATCACTCGCGCGCATCATTGGACCTATTATCGGTGGTCAAATTTATATCACTCTTGGTCACGCTGCTCCAGCCGTGATGGGCGTCATTTTGATAACTGTTGCCATTTTTATTCTCTATAAAAGGACTCGTCCGCAATTATAAAAAAAGGATTCCAAGTTGGAATCCCTTTTTCTTAAATCGTATTAAATTGTGCATCATATAATCGTTTATATGCACCGTTTTCTTTTGCTAACAGTTCATCATGTGTTCCAGTTTCTGCAATGCCGGTTTCATTTACAACGATAATTCGGTCAGCATGCTTAATCGTAGCAAGCCTATGCGCGATTATTAAAGTGGTTCGACCTTCTGCTAATTCTTCTAATGAAGCTTGAATTACTTGTTCTGTTTCTGTATCCAGGGCTGAAGTTGCCTCATCCAAAATTAAAATTGGTGGGTTTTTTAGAAACATTCGGGCGATTGCTAACCGTTGTTTTTGCCCGCCAGAAAGTTTTACCCCGCGTTCACCAATAATAGTATCTAGACCGTCTGGCATCTCTTCCACCACTTTAGAAAGATGTGCTAGTTTTACGACATGCTCAATTTCTTCATTACTAGCATCTAATTTTCCGTAAGTGATATTTTCACGAACAGTACCGGAAAATAAAAAGACATCTTGTTGCACTACGCCGATTTGCGCTCGTAAGGATGGCAAAGTGAAATGTTTAATATTTTCGGCATCAATAGTAATTTCACCATCTGAAACATCATAAAAACGTGGCAGTAAATTACAAATCGTCGTTTTCCCAGCACCACTTGGTCCAACAAATGCGACTGTTTCGCCAGCTTTAATCGAAAGGTTAATATGACTTAAGACATTTTTCCCGTCGCTGTATTCAAAAGAAACATCTTTATATTCAATATCACCGCGGAAAGCTGAAGCCGGTTTAGCATCTTTTTCATCTTGAATTGCGGGCTCCGTATCCATCACTTCAAGGAAACGTTTAAAGCCCGCGAACCCTTTCGGATAACTTTCGATAACATTATTGATTTTCTCAATTGGTCGGATGAAAACGTTCGTTAGTAAAATAAAGCCAACAAATTCACCGTATGAAATCTCGCCATTAATCGTAAAGTATGCCCCAAATAACAAAGCAAATAAACTAATTAATCGCATAAGAAAATAGTTAAATGAAAAACTAAGTCCCATCACTTTGTAAAACATGAGTTTAGATTTGCGGTACGCTTGATTTAAAACGGCAAAACGACCTTTTTCATGCGGTTCGTTGGCAAATGCCTGAACAACCCGAACGCCACTGATTGCATTTTCCACTCCAGCGTTAAAATTCCCTAAATCTTTAAAAATCCCGGTCGTTACTTTGGTCATTCGTTTGTTAAAGTATACGATTAGTACCGTCAATATGGGGACTAAAATAAATGTAGAAATCGCCAGCTTGACATTAATATTTAGCATTAAGAAAAATGCGCCAAACAGCGACATAATTGAAATGAAAATATCTTCCGGACCATGATGCGCCACTTCGCCAATTTCAAATAAATCGGTCGTCATTCGCGACATCAATTTCCCCGTCTTTTGATTATCGTAAAAGCCAAATGGTTGTTTTTGCAAATGACTGAATAAATCTCTGCGCATATCTGTTTCTATGTTAAGACCTAGCATATGGCCAAAATAAGTGACAATGTACTGCATAAAAGTATTGAGTATGTAAAAGAATAACAAGGCAAGCGCAGCAGTAATAATAAGCCCAAAATCTTTTCCTGGAAGTAATGTATCAATCACGTGATTTACAGCGACCGGAAATGCGAGCTCCAAAATCGCAGCTAAAACAGCACAACCAAAATCAATGATAAAAAGTGTCCGATACGGTTTATAATAACTAAAAAACCTTTTTAGAATAACAAACTCCCCCCTTAAAAATAGTCATGGTTCCCATTATAGTGTAAAATGACTAAAAAAGCGATATCGTTTTTGGAAAGGAGGCAACTGATGAAACGATTAGAAAAAATTTCTTCTATTGTTCCCATCCTGCTACGGATTACTCTAAATTTGGCGCTTATTATGGTCGGATTTACTCTTGTTGCTTTTTTAATTAGAGAGGCATTTACGATTTTCAATAATATTTTCTTTTTAGATACGGACGTTTCTTACTACTATATGACACAGGATATTTTGACGTTTTTCCTTTATTTTGAATTTATTGCGCTCATTGTAAAATATTTCGAATCCCATTTTCATTTCCCGCTGCGCTACTTTATTTATATCGGTATCACAGCGATTATTCGATTTATTATTGTTGATCATTCTAGTGCGACATCTACGCTAATACTTTCAGGCGCGATTTTACTTCTTGTCGCTGCACTATTTTTAGCTAATACAAAGCTCCTTAAAAGAGAGGGCTAAAAAAGCAAGCAACCCCACTTTCGGGATTGCTTGCTTTTTTTATACTGTATTTAAATCTGAATTGAAAAGTTGAATCGCTTTAGTAAGTTCTAAAACTTCGGCTTCTAATTTATCTTTTTGTTTTTTTAGTTCGTACATTTGTAAGATGTTTGCAGCTTCATTCAAATCAACGTCTGTCACATCGTACCATTTAATCCATCTAGAAAGTGAAGCGCTTGAAACTCCAAAATCCTCGCATAGAGTTTGTTTAGAAGTTCCTTTGCGATATAAATAAACAAGGCTTATTTTGAATTTTTCGGTATATTTTTTAGTAGGCATAAACAGTTCCTTTCTTGTGCGTTTTTCTCATAAAGTAGTTTCCCAGTCAACTGTTGTGTTGTTTTAATACCCCATTGTACGTCTCTTTTAATACTCATTTCTAGTAATAACAAATTAGCAATATTTCCTTTTTCAAACTATTTTGAATGAGCAGTTTTGCCGATTGTTTTTTTAGTATTTAAAAGAACTATTTTTCTTGTTTCCCTTATTTTGAAAATTAATAGATAAAACCAATTCTTCGTTAATTAATGCAGTCTAGCCTCGTTTCATTCCTATTATCTCCTTTTATTTTTCAGTAAAAACTTTCTTATCAACAATGAAACTTTTCGGAATTTGCAAAATTTCTTAATCAACACATTTATTATAGATTATACGATGAAAATTTTTATACTAAAAAAAGACCAATTTAGTTGTTTTTGTGGCTAAAAAGTGTCTTTTTAGTGTCTATTTAATGACATAGGTCAAACTCCCTCTATTTTTTAGTACTTTTTCGGGACTTTTATGATGAAAAAGAGCTTTTTTATTCCTAAAACAGTACATTTAGCTGCTTTCGATTCTTTTTAAGAAAAGATGTCAGAGAGGAATTCTAGCATAATTTAGCAAAAATAATCGTTTAAAGATAACTTATAAGGGCTACTATTGGTCTATTTTAAATATAAAACGTCTTTTTGTGGTACAATAATTTACAATCTATATAGAAAAGGGTGTTGCTATGGAGTTTCTATTCATTTTACTTCCAGTTTTCGGAATTTTTGCAATTGGTTTTATTGGGCAGAAAACATTAAAATTCGATATTCCTAATTTATCGAAACTGACGCTTTATCTTATGTCGCCGTTTCTTGCATTTAATACTTTTTATACTAATCCGCTAACGATGGATTATTTTTATTTGGCGATTTATATTTTTGTTTTATGCTTAAGCTTAATTTTACTTGTTAGTGTTATTAGTTTTCTGCTTGGTTACAATGTGCAAGATCGTTGTGCGCTTATTTTAGCTAGTGCTTTTATGAATAATGGGAATTACGGCACTCCTGTTGTTTTGCTTGTTTTTGGGGCGGCTGGACTCGATATTGCGGTTGTTTTAATGGTGTTACAACAACTTGCAATGAGTGCGATTGGTATCTATTTTGCTGCAAAAGGGAGCAAGGATGCGAATGGTATGAAAACTGTCATGACACGTGTGGTACGAATGCCGATTGCTTACGGGGCGCTACTTGGGCTTATTCTTCAGCTACTACATATTCCGCTTCCCTCTGCATTAATGACTTGTGTGAAACTTGTTGGTGATGCTGCGATTCCAACAATTATGATTGTTCTTGGAATGCAGTTAGCGGTTATTTCTTTTCGGCGGATTGAACTGGATAAAGTTGGCATCGCGCTAGTTCTGAAATTACTCATAGCACCGTTTATCGCATTTGGTTTGACTCTTATTCTTCCTGTCGATGAAATGACAAAGCAAATCATGATTTTGTTAGCAGCAATGCCTACAGCAGCAAATACAACTCTTATGGCTGTTCAATTTGATACTAAGCCAGATTTGGTTTCCAGTACGACGTTTATTAGTACTGTTTTAAGTATATTTACGCTACCTATCGTACTTTATTTTCTTCATCCAGTTTTCTAAGGCGGGCTCCGGCTCGTCTTTTTGTATAGACCAATAATAAAACAAAACGTTTGATTTACTTATATTTTATAAATATAATAGCTATACCAATTAAAAAAGGAGACGGTTATCAGTGGAAAATATCGATATGAAATATTTACATTTATTAGCCAAACAATATCCTACTATAGCTAAAACGGCCACAGAAATTATTAACCTTGAAGCCATTATGAATCTACCAAAAGGAACGGAACATTTTTTAAGTGATGTGCACGGAGAATATAGCGCATTTGAACAAGTTTTACGGAATGGATCTGGAGTTGTAAAACGTAAAATTCGCGATATTTTTGGTGATGAGTTGGATGATGCTGAAATCAATTCTCTTAGTACTTTGATTTATTATCCAGAAGAGAAAATGGATTTAATTGCTGAAGAAATGGACGATATGCATGATTGGTATCGCACTACCCTTTTCCGCTTAATTGAACTGTGCCAGTATGTTGCCTCAAAATATACTAGATCGAAAGTAAGGAAAGCCATGCCGGAAGATTTTGCTTACATATTAGAAGAGTTGTTACATGAAAACTATAACGAAGAAGATAAAAAAATGTACTATGAAGAAATTTTGCAACATATCATTTCACTGGATCGTGCAGCTGAATTTATCAGTGCATTATCTCGCTTAATTCAACAACTCGTGGTCGATCATTTACACATCGTTGGCGACGTTTATGACAGAGGCCCTTATCCAGATAAAATTATGGATACACTGATGAATTACCACTCACTTGATTTCCAGTGGGGTAATCATGATATTTTATGGATGGGAGCAGCTAGTGGCTCAAGAGTTTGTGCTGCTAACGTTATTCGAATTTCTGCGCGTTATTTAAACTTAGATATTTTAGAAGATAGTTATGGTATTTCTCTTCGCCCACTTGCACTTTTTGCTGATGAAATTTATAAAAATGATCCTTGCACCTATTTCCAACCTAAAAATGAAGATAATTTAAACTATAGTAAAGCTGAAATCACCCAAATTGCGCGGATGCATAAAGCGATTTCGATCATTCAATTTAAACTAGAGGGTGAGATAATCCATCGACGTAAAGAATTTGATATGAATCATCGTCTGTTACTGCAAATGATTGATTATAAAAAAGGAACCATCCATTTAAAAGGGAAAGATTACCAGTTACTTGATACTCATTTTCCAACGATAGATCCTAATGACCCTTATAAGCTAACAAAAGAAGAAAAAGAGCTTATTGAAAAAATTACGGCATCGTTTAAAAATTGTCGGCGATTACAAAAACATGTTCAATTTCTTTATTCAAAAGGTAGTATGTTTTTAACGTATAATGGTAATTTACTTTATCATGGTTGTATTCCTCTTTATGAAGATGGGACTTTTATGGAAATGAAGCTACGCGGAGAAAACTTTTCTGGACGAGAGCTTTTAGAACAATTTGAAATTCTTACTCGTGAAGCCTACGTGCGTAAACCCGGAACAAAAGAGAAGAAATATGCTTGTGATATTGTTTGGTATTTATGGACGGGAGCGGTATCTTCATTATTTGGAAAAAGTGAGATGACTACGTTTGAGCGCTACTTCATTGCGGAAAAAGAAACACACAAAGAAGAAAAAAATCCTTATTATAAACTCCGCAACGAAGAAACAATTTGCAAACAAATCTTGGAGGAATTTGGTCTCGATGGGGAATGTGGACATATTATAAACGGTCATACACCCGTTAAAGAAGGTAAAGGAGAAAGTCCAATTAAAGCAAACACCAAAATGCTTGTGATTGATGGCGGTTTTGCCAAGGCTTATCATAAAGAAACGACGCTTGCTGGTTACACATTACTCTATAATAGTTACGGTTTGCAGTTAGTCAGTCATCAACCGTTTACGACGAAAGAAGATGCGATAAAAAATGAGACCGATATTCTTTCAACACGACAAGTTATTGAGATGGAAATTAATCGAAAACGTGTACGAGACACTGATATTGGTAAAAAACTTAATGAACAAGCCACCGATTTAAAAATGCTTCTTGAGGCTTACCGCAATGGTTCGCTTCACGAAAACAGTTGAACGATGGATTTAGAATTGTCATAAAACTTTCACAAGTGCCAGACTGACTGGGCTGCAACAAATAGAGCGTTATTAACTATTTCTGTTCTATTTTTACTAGTGCACGTTTTAGTAAAAAAAGTTATATTAAAATAGTAGTTATTTCTTTATAACATTCATAAAAGAATATCTATTCATTCCCACTTAGCTTCTGATTCCCACAGATCAAAAGCAAAGAAAGAAGACCCAGTAATCACTGGGTCTTCTTTTTATTTTTCTTGTTCGCGGGCTAACCTTCTAGCCTCTCTAGCTGCTTTTCTTGCTGCTCGGTCATCATCTACTGGTTTTTTGGTTACTTCTTCAGATGCTTCTTTTTTCTTCAATATTTTTTCTAAATCAAGACCTGCCATTGTCGCATAGCGTTTGAAGCGTTTCTCAGCATCTAAGCGCGTTTTTTCGGACAGTTTAGCAGCTACTTCTGGATTTGCTTTATATAATGCAGAATAACGTGTTTCGCGTTTTAAGAAGTCTTCAAATTGATCAAAATCTACTTTTTTATAATCCATAACCATCGGATTTTTACCTTTTTCTTCTAGTAAAGGATTATAACGATATAGGCTCCAGTATCCGCATTCAACTGCTTTTTGGGTTTCGCTAAGCATCGTCTTCATTCCGCGAGAAATCCCGTGGTTAATACATGGAGTATAAGCGATAATTAACGACGGTCCAGGATAAGCCTCCGCTTCCTCGATAGCTTTCAAGGTTTGGCGTTTACTTGCACCCATCGCAATTTGAGCAACATAAATATTACCGTAACTCATGGCCATGATTCCAAGATCTTTTTTACCGACCGATTTCCCACCAGAAGCAAATTTGGCTATTGCAGCAGTTGGGGTTGCTTTGGATGATTGACCTCCTGTATTGGAATATACTTCATTATCCATTACAAAAATATTCACATCTTCTCCTGATGCTAAAACATGGTCAATTCCGCCAAATCCGATGTCATAAGCCCAACCATCGCCGCCTATCATCCACTGCGACCGTTTAATAAATAATTCTCTATCACGGTAAATGGATTCAAGCAAGGCATTTCCTTTCATTTCATTTAAAAGGGCAAGTTGCAAAGCTTCTGCTCGGTCACGTGTGTCTTCTGAAACGTCCATTTGATTTTGCCAATCTGAAAGAGCCTCACGTAAGCCTTCTGATAATGTTTCATCCGCCAGTGCTTGAGTGACTTTATTATTTAAAGCTTTTCGCATCGTTTGGTTCGCTAAATACATGCCGTAACCGTATTCTGCATTATCTTCTAATAATGAATTTCCCCAAGCCGGGCCGTGTCCTTGATCATTCACAGTATACGGGGTCGCTGGTGCAGATGCGCCCCAAATTGAGGAACAGCCAGTCGCATTGGCAATCATCATTCGGTCGCCAAACATTTGCGTTAACAACTTAACATAAGGGGTTTCACCACAACCTGCGCAAGCTCCTGAGAACTCAAGTAACGGTTGTTCAAATTGACTGCCGGGAACAGTATTTTTCTTACCAGGATTTTTCTTTGGCTTCACATTAATCGCAAAGGACCAATTCGGATTTTCTTTTGCGGCAACTTCTTCAAAAGGTTTCATTACGAGCGCTTTATCTTTCGCCGGACATGTTTCCGCACATAAGTTACAGCCAGTACAATCCATTGGTGAAACTTGAATACGGTAACGAAGTCCATCTTTTCCGCGCATTTCTCGTGTCATAAAGCCTTCTGGTGCAGATTCCATTTCCTCTTCGTTTGTTAAAATTGGACGGATTGCTGCATGCGGACAAACAAAGGCACATTCATTACACATCGTACAGTTTTCAGAAATCCATTCGGGAACTTCAAGTGCAATACCACGTTTTTCGTAAGCCGCTGTCCCTGGAGGATACGCGCCGCTCACCATGCCGTTAGAAATTAAATCGCCAACAGTCAAGTTGTCCCCTTCTAAACGGTTCACAGGTTCCAGAATATTTTTAACGTACGCTGGTTTTTCAGTGGCGGTACTTGTTTCTGCTGTTAAAACTGGATTTGCCCAGCTTTCCGGCACTTCTACTTTATGCAAGTTAGCAACTGTTTGGTCCATCGCGAGAATATTTTTCTCCGCAACTGCCATATCTTTTTTCCCATAAGTAGCGATAGCCGATTCTTTTAAGTCAGCCAGTGCTTTTTCAAACGACAAAATATCGGTCACTCGGAAAAAGGCCGTTTGCATAACGGTATTAATTCTTCTACCAAGTCCAGCTTCACCCGCAATTCTCATCGCATTTAATGTATAAAATTGAATATTATTTTTCGCAATATATTCGCGCATCGCAGCTGGTAAATGTCGTTCTAACTGCTCGCCTTCCCAAATCGTATTGAGTAAGAATGTTCCGCCTGGTTTTAAGCCTTTTAATAAATCATAGGAGCGTAAATAGGCCGAGGTGGAGCATGAAACAAAATCAGCTTGTTGAATTAAATAGGCAGAACGAATGCGGTTTTCACCAAAACGCAAATGCGAAACGGTTAGCCCGCCCGATTTTTTCGAATCATAAGAGAAATAGCCTTGCGCATATAAATCGGTATTATCTCCAATGATTTTAATCGCGGCTTTATTCGCGCCAACTGTGCCGTCCGAGCCGAAACCCCAGAATTTACATTGGAATGTTTTTGCTGAAGTCAGATCACTTGGTCCAGTGTTTTCAATGGAGAGATTCGTAATATCGTCTGTAATTCCAATCGTAAAGCGTGGTTTTGGTTTTTCGGTCGTTAGGTGCGAATAAACACCAAGAATCTGGTCTGGTGTAACATCTTTTGAACCTAAGCCATATCTACCGCCAATAACGAGCGGACGCGTTTCACTATCATAAAGCACACTTTGTACATCAAGTAAAAGTGGCTCTCCGCCTGATCCTGGTTCTTTTGTCCGGTCTAAAACAGCCACACGTTCCACTGTTTTCGGTAGTTTTGCTAAGAAAGTTTCTGCTGGGAAAGGACGGTATAAACGAATATTTAATAGCCCTACTTTTTTGCCTTGGGTAGTTAAATAATCAATCACTTGTTCGATGACAGGTGTTACAGAGCCCATCGCCACAATAACGTCTGTTGCATCTTCCGCTCCGTAGTAATTTACTAAGTCATAGTCTGTGCCACGAAGCTGATTAATTTCTTGCATGAAGTTTTGAACGATACTAGGAATTTCCTCGTAATAACGATTCACCGTTTCTCTTTGTTGGAAAAAGATGTCTGGATTTTGGTTGGAACCTAGTGTTTTAGGATTATTTGGCGTCATTGCGCGATTTCTGAATTGTTGTAAAGCCTCTTTATCAAGTAAATTTTCTAATTCGTCATATTCGAGCACTTCGACTTTTTGTAATTCATGGCTCGTCCGGAAGCCGTCAAAGAAATTTAAAAATGGTAAACTCCCTTTTAACGAGGCTAGATGGGCAACGGCAGATAAGTCCATTACTTCTTGCACGGAACCTTCTGCTAGCATCGCAAATCCAGTTTGGCGCGCTGCCATCACATCACTATGATCGCCAAAAATATTAAGTGAGGCTGCAGAAATTGTTCTTGCAGAAACATGGAAAACAGTTGGTAATAGTTCGCCGGCAATTTTGTACATATTCGGAATCATTAAAAGTAAACCTTGACTCGCTGTATATGTGCTCGTTAAGGCTCCTGCTTGAAGTGAGCCGTGAACTGTCCCTGCTGCGCCTGCTTCTGATTGCATTTCTACTACTTTTACGGGTTCATTGAATAAATTTTTCTTGTTTTTTGAAGACCATTCATCCACAAGTTCAGCCATGGTGGAGGAAGGGGTAATCGGATAGATTGCTGCAACTTCTGTAAATGCGTAAGAAATATAAGCTGCGGCGGTATTTCCATCCATCGTTTTTCTATTTCGCATAAGACTCAACACTTCCAGTCATTCTAGTTTTATAATCATTCTTATTCTACACCACTATTCGCTTATACTCAATGCTTCACAAGGACTAGAAAAAGTGTAGATTTTTAACAAAAAAAGAAACTAGCTAAAACGATAGCTAATTTCTTTTTGATTATTATTCGTTTAATTCTAAAACAGACTCTGCAATGTTATTTGCATGGTCACCAATTCGTTCTAAATCACTTACAATATCGATATATAAAATTCCGCTAACGACTTGGCATTTGCCTTCATTTAAGCGACGGATGTGGCTTTTACGTAATCTACGTTCAGCTTTATCAATATCTTTTTCAACCAAAATAGTTTCTTCAGCAAGTGCTCGGTCTTTTTTATGCATTGCTTTCACTGCTCGTTCGAAATTGGATGTTGTCAGTTCAAACATTTCGATTAGCTGTGTGGAAGCTTCTTCGGACATTTTTGCTTTGTTTTTAATCAGTTGGTCGATATTTTCTACGATGTTCTCCATGTGATCGCCCACCCGTTCAATATCACGAACGGTATCAAGCATCAGCGCATGTTCTTCTGTTTCATTGTTTGTTAAAGCAACCGAAGAAATTTTAGTTAAGTATTCGGTAATTTTTCGGTCTAAATTATTCACTGCTTCTTCAACCTGAACAGTTGACTCGGCATGTTTTGGCTCCTGGTTAACGAGATATTCTTTTGCTTCTTGTAAGCCTAATTTGGCATAATCTGCCATGCGCAGTGTTTCCTCGCGTGCCATTTCAAGTGCAATCCCTGGTGACTGATCGATTAAGTTTGTATCTAGATGTTTCACTTTATAATCAATGCGCGAATCGTCTCCTGGTATGAGTTTTGTTACTAGCCAAGCAAAGGCCCCAATAAACCAGAATTGAATAAATGTATTTGTCACATTAAACGTTCCGTGAGCAACCGCAATGGTCATTTCTGGATTTAGTCCAAATAAACCTTGCATATAAGCTACGAGCGATGTGAAAAGTGGTAAAATCAACATGAATATAATTGCGCCTAATAAGTTGAAAATAACATGAGTCGCTGCTGCACGTTTAGCTGCAACACTAGCTCCAATGGCAGCAAGAACCGCTGTGATCGTTGTACCAATATTATCTCCAAATAAAACTGGTAATGCGGCTTGAAGGTCAATTGCACCTTGCCCATATAGCTCTTGTAATATCCCGATAGTCGCACTTGAAGACTGCACTACCGCGGTAAAGATCGTTCCGATTAACAAACCTAAGAATGGATTCGTACTCATTTGCGCAGTTAACTCATGAAAAGCTTCCATGCTAGCAAGAGGCTTCATCCCTTGTCCCATCAAATCCAGTCCATAAAATAATGCACCAAATCCAAAGAATACTTGTCCAATATTTTTTACTTTATGATTTTTAAAGAAGAATAAAAGTACTGCTCCTACAGCAATTATTGGCAAAGAATACTCGGATAACTTAATACCAATAATAAAGGCGGTCACGGTTGTTCCAATGTTCGCCCCCATGATAACACCAATTGCTTGTTTTAAGGTCATAAACCCGGCACTTACTAACCCGACCGTCAAAACAGTTGTACCTGAGCTACTTTGAATTAATACAGTAACTAAAATTCCGGCAAGTACACCCATAAAAGGATTCGTTGTATACTTATCTAAAATATCACGGAGTCTGTCGCCGGCTGCCATTTGCAGTCCGTCTCCCATATATTTTATACCGAAAAGAAAAATTCCAAGTCCTCCAATAAATTGAAAAATCATCTGCTGAATATTTATGTCTCCCATGAAAATCTCCTTTTTGTTTGTAATCTTGTAATTTCACTCTTTTTTCATCATAAAAGAAAGTAAAAGCGAGGTAAATAGATTTTTTTCATTTTGTAAAGGAAGTTCTATTAAAAAGAATGTGAAACGTTGAAAATAAAGGCTTTAACGCGTTCCGAATGTATTGTTAAGTTTTTGTAAAGGTCGTTTACATAGACTTTTATTTTTCAGATCGTAAAGTAGTGATATACGCTTTTGCAGCCATGACATTCATTTGTTTGCTTTCTTGTAAAAACTTGGCGACTTTTTCGATTTCATTTGCTTCTGCTCCCGCTGTCATTGCCAGCGATTTTGCTTGTAATGACATATGTCCACGCTGGATGCCTTCCGTAACGAGTGCCTTTAAAGCAGCTAAATTTTGCGTTAAACCAACTGCGCATACTAACATAGCTAGTTCTTTCGCCGATTCTACTCGTGCAATTTTTTTCGAAAGGCTGGCGATCGGATGAATCCCGATAGAACCTCCTACAAAGGCGACTGGCATTGGTAAAGTTAATTCCCCAACCAAATATCCGTCTTGATCTTTGGACCACTTAGACATGGGCTTATAACTTCCTGTATGGGCAGCATAGGCATGACTTGCGGCTTCTACTGCACGCCAATCATTTCCAAAAGCCATAATAACCGCATCGATACCATTCATAATTCCTTTATTGTGCGTGGCTGCTCGGTAAATATCAGCATCTGCAAATTCATAAGCGGCAATAATTCGGTCACGTACCCACTCGCCACTTTGCGTTTTCGTCGCTAAACTTAGAGGGGAAAGTCGACAAGTCACGGTTGCGGTTGCTTCATCTACTAAATTGGATAAAATTCGCATATTTGCCGTTCCACCCGTTAAAAGTTCTAATTCGGGCGCTAACGTTTCTACCATTGTATTTACCATATTGGCTCCCATTGCTTCTTGGGTATCAACAAGTAAATGAACAATAAATAAAGTTTCTTCGCTCGCAGTTTTGGCGGTACGTACCTGTAAATCCACAGCCCCGCCGCCTCTTTTTTGTAAAGATGGATGGGCGTCATTAGCAACTGCAATGAGTTTTTCTCGATTAGCCACAACTTTTTCTTCCGCAGATTGGACATCTGGCACGTTAATTAATTCAATTTGACCGATCATTTTCCGGTCAGTCGCAGTGCCTTTCATACCACCGTTTTGCGCGATTAATTTTGCTCCTGAGCTTTGAGCAGCAACGACAGAAGGCTCCTCCATTGCCATTGGGACAATATAATTTTTTTCATTTAATAGCATATTCATTCCTAGCCCGAGTGGAAGCGAGTATATGCCAACCGTATTTTCAATCATGTGGTTCGCTTTATCCAGAGAAAGAGCCCCTGTGGAAGCTAAAAAGGCTTGTTCTTCTTCATTTAAATCAGCATATTCGGCTAAAACCGCACGACGTTCTTCTAAAGTTTTTTTATAAAATTTATCAAAAGCTTTCATTGCCTTAATCACCTCAAATTAAATTTTCTGCACTTACTTGACTATAGCATATTCCGAAACTGGATGTAACGGTTCCAGTAATCCCCGGTTAGTTCTGCTTTTTTCTTAGGCTTTTCCCATTTATCCACGACTTGGCCGGCTGAAATAATCGCTGGTCTAAAAATCCCATTCTTCGTTATAATTGCTTCATGCCACTCTTCAGGTAAAACGATGGAGCGGTCAATGTATCCGATAATCCACTCATCAAAACCTGCAAGCGGAACCGTGTGTACTAGACTGCTTTTTTCAATTGTACTGGATAAATAAAAGTCGCCTTCTTTAGTGAAATCCTCTAAAGCTATTTTTGCATCGGTAACGGTTAATCCAGACCAAAAGCAAAAGTCTTTTAAAGTAGCTGGCGCGTGGCTTTGTATGTAGCGCTTTGCCAATTCTTTCAACGCTTCTTCTCGGGTATAAATGTACTCAGGCGTAAGGATATGACTTGTATTTCGAAAAGTTTCATCCGCGCCAGAGCAAATAATTTTCCGCGAGCTTAAGTAGACCAATAACTGCGCAAACGGGATGCCGCTGCTAGGTAAATCATGTTTCGCTAAGTTTAGAGCTAAGTCTTTTCGCGTTATCGCATGCTCTTCTACAAGTGTTTTTACAACCTCCGTAGATTTACTTAGAATATCTTCTGTTAAACCTAATTTAGTTCGATATGGCTTACAAATTTTATCTATCCTCGGGGCAATTAAATCCATCAACCAGTGATAATCTCGCGCCGAAAAAAGATGAATTGTTCCTCGCAAAAGCCACGTTCGGATAATTTCACCTTCATCAATTGCTTGTTTTACAGTTTGCTCATTTGGAGTAATTAATCTACTTCCAACTGCCCAAAGTGATTGACCATAATTTTGAGACTGCATCGCGCCAAAATGAAACACTACTTCTTCCGGGGACAGAAGCCATGTAGTCTCAGCTAATCTTTGGTTTATGAACCGCTTTTGAATAATCGTTTTTCGCTCCATAGTAACCTCTTTTTTTAGTTTATTGTAGCATAAAAACATAACAAAAATCCCTCCCGCTATGAAAAGTCGGAAGGGATTTTATTTTAATTAGCAGTTTCTTCGTTTTTCTTTTAGAAATCGAAATTATCTGGGTCTGGGCCAGTTCTTTCATCTTTATTCAATCCGCTGATTTTTGCAACTTCTTCATCACTTAATTCGAAGTCGAAAATATCGGCATTTTGGATAATACGTTCTTGGTGAACTGATTTTGGAATAGTAACTACGCCAATTTGTAAGTCCCAGCGAAGAATAACTTGTGCAACTGATTTACCATGTGCATCAGCAATTGCTTTAATTTCTGGGTTAGCAAGGAGTTTACCGTTACCAAGTGGAGACCAAGCTTCTACTACAATGTTGTTTTCAGCACAGAATTTACGTAATGGTTCTTGTGTTAATTGCGGATGTAATTCAATTTGGTTAACCATTGGAGCGATTTCCGCATCTTCCATTAATTCTTTTAGGTGATGTTCGTGGAAGTTACATACGCCAATTGCGCGAACGCGTTTATCTTTATATAATTTTTCAAAAGCGCGCCAAGTATCTTTGAATTTTCCTTCGACTGGCCAGTGAATTAAATAAAGGTCTATATAATCAAGTTCTAGTTTACGTAAGCTTTCATCAAACGCAGCTAGAGTAGATTCATAGCCTTGCTCTGCATTCCAAAGTTTGGTTGTTACGAATAAGTCTTCTCTTTTAACGCCAGACTCTTTAATCGCTTGACCAACGCCTTCTTCATTTTTGTAAGCAGCAGCTGTATCAATGCTAATGTAACCAGCTTCGATTGCCCATTTAACAGAATTTACTGCTTCGTCGCCGTCTTGCACTTTCCATACGCCAAATCCTAAACGTGGCATTTCTACACCATTTGCAAGTTTTACTGTATCTTTTAAGTTCAATTTATCCGCCTCCTAAAAGTATTAACACGTTTACTATACACCTTAGAGTATACTCAAAGGCAAACATTTGGCTTTTCGATTTTTAAGGTGCTATTATTAAGAAAAAAAGAGGTGATTTTAGTGCAACAAACAATTAAAGAAGCTTCTGAGCATACGGGTTTAAGCGCCCATACGATTCGCTACTATGAACGGGAAGGGTTAATTCCATTTCTAGCACGTGATAAAAATAATAACCGGATTTTCGATAATGATGCCCTGCACTGGCTTGAATTACTTACTTGTTTACGTGTCACTGGTATGCCACTTGCGAAACAGAAAGAAATTGTTGAATTAACTAAATGTGGCGACGAAACAGTATCAGAACGAATTGCTGTACTTAAAAAACATCAACAAGATATGTATCGCCGGCAAGCCGAACTGGACCGCGCATTTAAAAAAATTGAGAAAAAACTAGCATGCTATGAAGAATTAGAAAAAGACGTAAAGAAAAGTGTGAATCAGCTTAGCTAACTGATTCACACTTTTTTTATTGTAATCTTTTCTTTTTACGATGTTTTCTAATAAGGTAAATCAATAAACCAATAATCGCTACGAGTAGAATTCCACCAACAATCGCAATATTTTTCACGTTTGGCACAGTGACTTCAAAGTACATTTCGGATTTTTGATCAAGTGGAACGTCCCAAGTGAGCTTTCCACCATCGACGCTCTTAGCATTATTATCACCAATTGAGGACACTGGTAAATCTAAAATAAAAGTATAGTCGATTTGACTTAATATTTCTTTAGGAAACGGGACATCTGCTACTTCTTTTTTCCAGATTTTCTCGATGTCAATATTTGCATCCACTTTGATTTTTTGTGTGAAGAAACTTTTCGTATTAGTAATTTTCACGCCAAAATCTTCTGGCTTCATATCGCTTTTCGTCGTTTCGTTCTTCGCTAATTTCTTTTCGATATGATAACTTGTATTTGATTTCTTATTTACAGTAAAGCCAGCTTCTTTTAGTTTAGCTTCCACTTGATTTGAATAACTTGATGCGAAAATTCCTGCTACAGATGAAATATCGATGTCAAAGGAAATCATTGCCTCACCTTTTTTGTCGACTTTCACCGTATTCGTTACATTGGCGCATCCTGCGAGAACTAAAACTAAACTAAGTAGCAGCGTGAAAATAATTTTTTTCATTGGTTTGCCTCATTTCTTATTTTTGCATATGTTCATAGTCGTGGCCGCTCAGTTTAATTTCCCCAGTTACATGAAAACCTAAGCGTTCATACAACCGTTTCGCATGTGGATTTCCTTTATCGCAATTTAAACCGACTACTTTTTCGCCATCGTTTGCAGCAATTTCTGTTAATTTAGCAAGTAAAGCTGTTCCAACGCCGTGACCGCGGTATTTTTCATTTGTTACGATTGAATCTAAATACCATTCACCTGGAAATGTTTCTTTATCCACAAAAATCGGCGCATCGTAAGTAATTCCGTGTTTTTTCGCAATCTCGTTCCACGCATGGTCGATTTCCGGTTCAATTTTCCCAGGATAGCCAGCTAAAACTCCGGCAATATCTCCATCTTTTTCAAATACATGAAGATGTCTGTAGCTATAACGGTAATCCTCGGTTTGAATCGCTTCAATTAATGCATTTGTAATTGCTTCTTCCGTTTCTACTTCTAAAATTGGTAACTCCATATCTTTCCATATTACGAGTAAAAGTGGCGCAATTTTTGGCGCGTCTGATTTTTTGGCTTGTCGAATCAATTTTTACATCCTCTTTTCTAATATCATTGTATCATTTTACTATTCTACCAATCTCACTTGCAAAAATAAAATGCTATTTAGGATCAATTTCCTCCAAATAGCATTTTATTCTTATTGCTGTGCTACTTTTTGTAAGAAATCGAGTGCTTTACTAGTTAAATCTGTATCTTCCATGATTTTTGGTTCTTCGTGCGTTAACCACTTAGTTAATTTTTTCGCCTCTTCATCCGTTAATTTTTCTAGCTTTTTCAAACTATGTGCAATTGGTAAAACGGAGCGAATATAAGCTTTTAATGCTACCAATCCTAGGTTTTCTGTTAAAATCCCTTGGCGTAGCAATAGTCTAGCTTTGACCTCAAGCTCCGCGTCCAAACTCACATCATAGCCCAAATGTTGTTGTTCCGTATCATGATTATCTAAAAAATGAACTTCGATGGCAATTTGCTCGACTTCATAAATTCTAAGACGAATGCGCATATCTGACTCAAAAACTAATTTCACCCGAAACTGAGCTCCGAGTTCTGTGTTCATTTCGGCTACCTCACCTAACAACCATGCATGGAAAGATAATAGTTTTTGGCGTACTTTATTATTTTTAATATGTTCTAATACATATGGGAGCACGATTTTATTAGCTTCATCTGTCCAATATGTCGGTAAATCCCGCCAATATTTTTCTGTATCCGCGCTCGTTCCATTGACCAAAAGAAGCGGATACGGATAGGCACTCATATCACAAAATTGATTTTTTTGAAGTTCGTATAAAAATGGAATCGTTTTTTTCACTGTTTTACTTTCGATTCCTAATTTTTCTACAAGTGGTGCAATAACGATAGCAATTTCCTCAATAACTTCTTCGGCACGTAACTGCGCTTCTTCGTTTCCTTCATAACGTGCCCCGATGTCTTTTCCAAAGTTACGTTCAAGAGATGCTGCTACTAATTTTTGAGTTTCATTCATTTAGTTGTCCTCCTTTAAGCTTTTGCTCTTTTACGCTGAATTAGCTTTTGGATTTCAACGAATAGAAGTGGGAACATCGACAGGATAAATGCAAGAATCCAGTGCGTTAAGCTCATCTCAACTAAGAAGAACATGTTAGCAAGTGGTGGAATAATCGCAAGCCCTAGAATAATCAGCATCGAACAAATCGCACTAAAGAACAAGCCACGGTTTGATAAAAATCCGATGGTGAAAATCGATTTATCGCTTCTTACGTTGAAAATGTGCGCGACAGATGACCATGCTAGAATAACGAACGCCATTGTCATTCCAACTTCATAACTTGCACCAATCGAATTATTAATCGTTACAAACTGTCCGATATAAAACCCAGCTAGCGTTACAATAGTGAAAACAACCGCTTGTGTCGCCATTTTTTTCCCAAGTCCATTCGCAAAAATTCCAGCGTTTTTCGGTATTGGCTTACGCTCCATAATCGAATCATCTGCTTTTTCACGACTAAGGAAGAATCCTGGAATCCCGTCAGACACAACGTTGATTAGTAGCAACTGAACAGCTACAACCGGCGCGCCCCAGCCAAGAATAATCGCAATTAACATAATGAAAATTTGAGAAAAGTTTGTACTTAGTAAAAAGTAAATCGTTTTGCGGATATTTTCATAGGCAGTACGCCCCTCTTTGACTGCATCTACAATCGTTGCAAAATTATCGTCTGTTATAACCATATCTGCAGCGTTTTTAGATACATCTGTTCCGGTGATTCCCATTGCTGCTCCAACATCCGCTGCTTTGAGGGCTGGCGCATCATTTACACCATCACCTGTCATTGTTACAATCTCACCATTTTTCTGCCAAGCTTTGACAATCCGAATCTTGTCTTCTGGGCTAACCCGAGCGTATACTGCATAATCTCGAATATTTTTCTCCAGATCTGCTTCTGACATTTCTGCCAGTTCCGCTCCAGTAATCGCTTTGTCCCCATCCGTTAAAATACCAATTTCTTTTGCAATTGCTGATGCCGTTACAATATGGTCACCAGTAATCATTACAGTCTTAATACCCGCTTTTTTCGCCGCTAACACAGCCGCTTTACTTTCTGGTCTTGGTGGGTCAATCATCCCAACCATTCCCGCAAAAGTTAAGTCGGTCTCAAGCGCCTCACTAGACAAGTCTGTCGGCATTTCCGGATATTTTTTATAGGCCACAACTAACACCCGTAATGCCTCTTCTGCAAAACTGTCATGCACTTGCTCTGCTTCTTTTAAAAACTCTGCTGAAAAATTTACCGGGATGCGGTCAAAAGCACCTTTTGTAATAGAAAGGAATCCGTCTTCTACTTGGTGAATCGTCGTCATTAACTTTCTATCTGAGTCAAAAGGAAGTTCAAACACACGTGGATATTTGGCTTCCAATGCTTTTTTGGTCGTACCTTTTTCTTCCAGTAAACGGATAATCGCACTTTCGGTTGGGTCACCAATGATGGTTTCTTCGCCGTCCGTTACATCAATCGTCGCGTTACTGGAAAGACTCAACATTTCTAATACTTTTTGTTCTGCATTATCAAATTCAGCTGTTGCTTTTATCGGTGTATGGTCTGCTGCCCAAATTTGTTGGATGATCATTTTATTTTGCGTTAATGTTCCTGTTTTATCAGAACAAATAACAGACGTATTTCCGATTGTTTCTACTGCTGGAATTCGGCGGATAATCGTATTTTTCCGCACCATATTTTGAACCCCATAAGCAAGTGTTAATGTCACAATAACTGGCAACGTCTCAGGAACTGCTGCTACAGCTAGAGAAATCGCGATCATCAACGTTTCAATAATCGTTTCACCGTACACATATACATCAATTATAAAAATTAAAATACCTGCTAAAAGTGCTACAATACTAAGTCGTTTAGCTAATTCTTTTAAGCGAAGTTGTAAAGGCGTCATCAGTTTTGAGGTGCTGTTTAAAAGTCCAGCAATTTTCCCCATCTCTGTTTCCATACCAATTTCTACGACAACCGCTGTTGCACGACCATTTGTTACAAGACAGCCTGAGTAAAGCATATTCAGACGATCGCCAATTGGTGCTTTTTCTGAAACAACCGCATTTGCGTCTTTTTCAACCGGAACACTTTCGCCAGTTAACGCAGATTCCTCGACTTGTAAACTGCTGCTAGAAATAATTCGCGCATCTGCTGGAATCATATCTCCTGCAACGATTTCAATAATATCCCCTGGCACTAATTCCGTTGCGTCCACTTGCATCCGCACACCATCACGAACGACCGTCGTTAAATGCGCATTCATACTTTGTAACGCAGCAAGTGCTTTCTCAGCGCTGTTTTCCTGGTAAATCCCAAGCACCATATTCAACACGACAATTCCTAAAATAACAACAACCTTCGCCCAACCATATCCGGTTGTAATTGCTAAATATGCAGAAATTGCTGCTGCAAAAAGCAAGACAATCGTCGTAATCTCAATCAAATGATGACCGATTTTTTGAAGCAGTGATTCTTTCTTCCCTTCTTCAAATTCATTCGTCCCAAACTCTGCATGTTTTTGTTTCACTTGTTCTTTCGTTAACCCTGTGTCTAAATTTGTGTGTAGTTTGCTAAGAAGTTGCTCGACTGACTCTTTTACCCAAAGCATACATCTACCTCCTACGCACCTACTACTAAAAGCAAGTACTTACTTTATTTTGTTGCAAAAAAATATTTATTTAAATATATCTGCTTTCTTATTGTAATTGTATAATATATCACGTTTTATTGCAAGTATTTCGTTTTTCTTTACAAATATCCTTTTCTCTCAAACATGACTTCAAAGTGGTTTAGGCTTATACTTAAGCTAATTAATTGTATAGGAGATGATGAGATGTCTTTTGCAGTTCCATACCTAGTTTTCAACGGCGAAGGTCAGGATGCATTAACATTTTATGCAGATGTTTTTCAAGCTGAAATTACAAGTGTACAGCGCTTTAAAGAAATGAACAATTTTGATGGTGATGCCGTTTTTGGTGAGCGATTGATGCATAGTCGTTTAGCAAAAAACGGGGAAGAATTTATTTATATTACCGATGCGCCTTATGATGGTTTTACAATTGGTAATCGGGTGACAATCCTGATTAATTTTGAAACAGAGGATGATATTAAGTACGCCTATGAAGTTTTAAGCGCTACGGGTAAAGTGGAGATGGAGTTGCAAGTGGCATTCTGGGGTTCGACTTATGCGCAGGTGACGGACCGGTTTGGGGTGTTTTGGCAGCTTAATTTTGATAAAAAAAGTTGAGCTTAGTATGCGCTCAACTTTTTTTATAAATCTTTTATCATAATAATATCAGTTTGACAATCATCGCCCATGAAAAAATCATGTTGTCCATTTTTAATAAAACCCAGCTTTGCATAAAATTGAATAGCGTTCTTATTCTTTTCCCAAACACCTAACCATATTTTTTCTGCATCAACTTCTTTCGCTATCTCTATTGCTTGATTAAATAACTCTTTACCTAATCCCTTTTTTTGGAATGACTTCAATACATAAATACGCTCTATTTCGATTGTATTCCCAGCTATTTCTTCTGTTTGAGCATCTCCTATATTTAGTTTTAAATAACCAGCAATAGCTTCTTGGTGAAAAACAAAATAAAAATAGGAATGTGGGTTTTTTAGTTCATCGCTTAATTTTTTAGCCGTAAAATTTGTTTTTAAATATGCATCCATGTTTTCCGGTTTATTTTGCGCTCTAAATGTTTCATCAAATGTCTTATAACTTACTTCTAAGAGTGCTTGGGAATCACTTATTGTACATAATTTTATCATTACATTTCCTCCAAATTAATAACTTCTTTTATTGCCTTTTTTGACATATAACCAGTCATCTGCAATATTTTCTTTGACCTTCTTGAGCGCATCGATGAGCATATTAATTTCAGCCTCAGTAAATCCTTTTAAAGCTACTGCATTAGAGTATTCATTCTCGCGGATAATTAAGGGATATAGTTGCTGTCCTTTCTCTGTTGGGAATAATAGTTTATTTTTTTTATTATTCTTATCCTGTTTCTTTATAATCAAACCGTTTTTCTCCAAATTCTTAATAGCTCTCGAAGCAGTGGTTCGATCGATTTTTAAAATATCTACTAGTTTTTCTTGAATAATCCCTTGGTTCTCGCAAATTCTAACTAGATAAATAAATTGTCCTTTTGCTAGATTTAATTCTTTAAATTCGATATTACTTATTGAATCAAGTGCACGTGCAATAACACCTATATCTCTTAATATATCTTTCATCGCCAACCTCCTTTTATTGCATTTGCAACAATATAACTTTACATTAGTATAACATAGAGAATGTATTGATGAAACAGAAATGAATTTTTCTACTAACTAAAAAAGCCGTATCAGCACTGAGTGAACTGGCACGGCTTTTTGTGACTTACTAAAAATCCAATATTAAGGAATCTATCGAAGCTATTTTACTCAAACGCTTCAAAAGAAAGCAGTTTAAAGCATTAATTTAATTCTAATCCAGCAATCACATTCTTAGCATCTGTCATCATCTCTTCAATAACATCTTTACAAGGTTTAATTTCTGTAATTAAACCAGCGATTTGACCGGCCATGACGGAGCCGTTGTCTGTGTCGCCTTCTTGTACTGCTTTTCGTAAAGAGCCTAAAGTTAACTCTTCTAACGTGTCGCGATCGGCGTTTTCTTCTTCTAAACGAATGTATTCTTTGATCATTTTGTTTTTAATTGAGCGAACGGGCGCGCCTGCTTTTCGACCAGTAACCATTGTGTCGCGGTCGGAAGCTTTAATAACGGCTGCTTTGAAATCGGGGTGTACTGGGCATTCATCGGTTGCTAGGAAGCGTGTGCCGATTTGGACACCTTTTGCACCTAGGGCTAAGGCTGCGGCGATTCCGCGACCGTCGGCAATTCCACCTGCGCCAATGACTGGAATAGTTACAGCATCCACGATTTGAGGTAAGAGCGCCATTGTTGTTGTTTCGCCAACGTGTCCACCCGCTTCTGTTCCTTCTGCGATAACTGCATCTGCGCCCATTTTTTCCATACGTTTAGCAATCATGACAGATGGAACAACAGGAATCACGATAATTCCAGCTTCTTTCCAAATTGGCATAAATGTTTTCGGCGTTCCCGCTCCAGTTGTAACAATTCCCACTTTTTCTTCTATAATTACTTCGGTTAATTCGGCAATATTGGTCATCATTAGCATTAAATTAACACCAAATGGTTTATCTGTCAGTGCTTTTGTTTTTTGGATTTCTTCGCGTAGCATCTCGGCAGTCATCCCGCCAGAAGCGATAATTCCTAAACCGCCTGCATTAGACACAGCGGCTACAAGTGGAGCTTTGGCAATTTGAGCCATCGCACCTTGGATAATTGGATATTTAATATTTAATAAGTTCGTAATCGACATCTTTTTCCTCCTGCGTTCTTGTTTGTTTTATCACAATTTAGTATATCAAAAAACAGCCCTATAAACTAGAGCTGTTTTTCGCCATTAATTGGACTCTTCAGCATCCACAGCGAGCAAGACACAGCCAGTAATTCCAGCGTCATCTTCTAACTTTGGAGGAACGATATATTCATCTAAATCTGGTAGCTGAACATAGTTATTAACGAGTGCTTTTAATTTTTGACGGACAAGTGGGAAAAGTTGGCGTTGTTTCATGACCCCTCCACCTAAAACAATTCTTTCTGGAGATAAGATAAGCGTGTAATTCATTAAAGCTTGAGCGATATAATGCGCCTCTAAATTCCACACTTCTTCATTATCTGCGAGTTCTGCTGCTTTTTGACCCCAGCGTTTTTCGATTGCCCCACCAGCTGCGAGACCTTCTAAACAATCGCTATGGCTTGGGCAACTTCCCGTGAAACGGTCGCGCTTATGACGACGCACCATAATATGTCCCATTTCTGGATGAGAGAAACCTTCTAGAATTTTGCCAGAAACAACTGCACCACCACCGATTCCAGTGCCGATAGTCAAATAAATACAACTGTCTAAACCTGCCGCTGCTCCTAGGCTTACTTCTCCTAAAGCTGCTGCATTAACGTCGGTAGTAAAGCCAATTGGCACATTAAATTCTTTTTTCATTGCGCCCACAATATCATAATTACGCCACGCTAGTTTTGGCGTTTGGGTAATGTAACCATATGTAGCACTACTTTTTTGAATATCAATCGGTCCAAAAGAGCCGATTCCAATTGCTTTTAATTCATCTTGATATTGTTTAAAAAATTGAATGACTGCTTTCATTGTTTCTGCAGGTTCCGTTGTCGGATAGCTCTCGCGTTTAATAATTTTCCCTGACTTTTCACCAATTGCTACAACAAATTTAGTTCCGCCTGCTTCAATTGCTCCATAAACCATTCAAAAAAACTTCCCTTCTCGTAAGTTTTATAACGCTTTCATTTTACAATAGTTTTCTGGAAAAAGAAACTTATTTTCTAAAAACTTATCATTTTAATTCTAAATACCTAATTTAACAGATATTTTGATACAAAATTTTACTTCTTAAAAATCCACTTCACAAGTCGCGCGTATTCATCAAAGAAACTAGGAACGTCGGATGGATTTAACCCGTATTCCATATTATTTTTAATCCCTTCGTTATACCATTTTTGCAGTTCATAGCCACGTTTAAAATAGCCCCAGACAGACTTGCCTTCTGAGCTTAAGGCATATTTGACAGAGGTTAAATTATCTAGCTTATCTGCAACGATTAACGCTTTTTCTTCTAGGCTACCAGTGCGGACTTGTTCAATCGTATGGGCTTTTCGTTCTTCCCAAGATAATGTTTTATTTTCTGTATGAGAAGCTACTAAATCTGCTACTTCGTCACCAAATGTTGCGCGAATATCGGCATCAGTCATCTCCGTATCTTCAACAGCATCATGTAACAACCCCGCGACAACAACTTCTTCGCGAAAACCAGCACGGCGTAAAATTCTCGCTACATTTAAAGGATGCGAAAAATAAGGCTCGCCAGTAATTTTGCGAACTTGGCCACTATGCGCTTCGATCATCATCTGTCTCGCTTTTTCATACATAAAAAGAAGCCTCCACTCAGAATCTATGTCTATACTATACAAGATTCGAGCGAGGCTTTCTAGTTTTTTAATTGTAAAAAGTAATTTCACGACCATTTAAATCTTGTACTGGTCGGCTTGTATTACCAATTGCTTTTTCAAATTCAGTAAAATCTTCTTGGCCAAGCGTCTTCGCATTTTTCAACACGATCCAAGTCACGCCTTCCACGGTTGGTGGTGTCGTCCGTGAACCTTGGTATGTATAGAAAACACGTTCTTCTGGCATAAATTCATTTACATCCAAAGTAATTTCCCGTTCTGTTTCAAAATCAGCGAACACTTCTGGGAAATAGGTTGGTAAATCTTTGAATTCGACATTATTTGTATTATCAATTTCCATCCAAGCACTCATTACAAGCGTTGTGCCGTCTGGTTTTTCATGAACAAAATGCCATTCAATCGGATATATATAACCGTCAAGCAAATGCTCTGCCGGAATATGTGCATGGAACGATACAAGTGGATAATATTCGCCGTTAAAGCGTAACCCTTGTTCTTTATCATGCGGAAAAACATGCACCGATTGTTCAATTCTTCTAATCGTATAGTCTGTTTCTTTATAGTAAAATTTCATTGTTGATGGTTTTAATTTCACAACGTCAGCTTGTTCAATATTTACTGGCGATTGTGCTTTCCCAGTATGTGCGATTTCAAAGTCAGAGCAGATATGCCCCCACATTTCTGGCCCAGTCTTTTCATCGTAACCCCATAACACTTTCTCCTTAGTCATAACCATTTCTCCTTTTCGAAAAAAATTGCGTAACATTATTTTAGCGGATAGCTGATCTATTTCACAAGTTATATGCTTAATGTTCGTGTTGTGACTCTCGCGTGAACCTGCTGAAAGATACTGGTAGCTTTATTCCCGTCCATCATAAACAGGAAATATTCAGTTTAGAACATTATATAATATATGTTGATAATTTTCCTCTAGAACGTTATTCAGTAAAAATCGTATTCGTTTCACTCATCCTTTCCCCGCTCCTTTTTATGTAGTAAGCTGGAGTTAACACCATATTCATTTAAAAGAGGAGATGATTACTCGTGAATTACACAATTGGTGCATTTTCAAAAGAAGTCGGCTTATCAATTGATACATTACGATATTATGAAAAAGAAAAACTAATTTTACCAAAAAGAAATGAGATCAACCGTAGAATTTATGATAGTTCGGATATTACTTGGATTAATTTCATAAAAAAATTAAAGCAGACAGGCATGCCAATTAAAGATATTAAGGAATATGCAAAACTTCGGTATCTGGGAGATCAAACCATCGAGCAACGAATGACCTTGTTATATAAGCAATACGATGTTTTAGTTGAAAAAAGGAAAGAAATTGAGCTATACACTCAGTTTCTACTAAATAAAATAGATATTTATAAGGAAATGTTGAGTGAACGAGATATTAAATAATTTTTGCTCGTATAAGAAGAGTTGACATGGTGTTAACTCCAGCATTTATAGTTAATCCATACTAAATGCTAGGAGGAATTGCCATGAAAAAATATGTTGTCATCACAGGTGCGAGTTCCGGCATCGGTTATGCTACCGCTAAAGGGTTTGCAAAACGCAAAAAAAATCTCATCTTAATTGCCAGAAGAGAAGCTAATTTGGTGAAGTTGAAAAACGAGATTGAGAAGGAAGTACCCGAAGTTGAAGTCCTAATCAAAGCGATTGATTTAACAAAAATAAATCGGTTAGAGAAATTATTTTCTGAATTGGACCTTTATTTCATTGAAACGTGGGTAAATAATGCTGGTCTAGGATATTATAGTGAAGTTAAAAACCAGAACCTAACTAAGACTTTACAGCTTCTTCATTTGAACATTGAAGCTTTAACAGTTTTATCGGTCTTGTATGTTAGAAAGTATCATGACCAATCAGGTACACAACTAATTAATGTTTCTTCAGCAGGTGGCTATACGATGGTTCCTACTGCAACAACTTATTGTGCTAGTAAATTCTATGTCAGTTCCTTTACTGAAGCACTAAGTTTGGAATTACGAGAAAGCGGTTCTCCACTTCAAGCAAAAGTATTAGCACCAGCTGCCACCAAAACCGAATTTGGGCAAAAAGCAAATGATGTAAGCGAATATGACTATGACAAAAAATTTAATAACTATCATACAAGTGATGAAATGGCCCAATTCTTACTAGATTTGTATGACAGCGATAAAATAGTGGGCATGATTGATAGGACAACATTCTCCCTAACTTTAACTGGAAATTTGTTTTCTTACGGAAACCAAGCCTCATTTAATCAAAAATAAGGAACCGTAAAAAAGACTCTTGTATTAGAATACAAGAGTCTTTTTGTTTGAGATGAAGCTTTATTTCCGATACATCTTAAACTCCAAAAATAATTCATTATAATACGACAGCATTCGTTTACCGAGGTTATCATATACTTCTAAATTATTTAGTTCGTCCATATCCGGATAAAAACGTTCGTCACCCGAAATTTCTTTGGGTAACAATTTAACAGCTTTTTCATTTGGCGTTGCATAGCCAACATATTCAGCGTTAATTGCGGCATTTTCTGGTTTTAACATGAAGTTAATAAAGTTGTGCGCGCCATCGACATTTTTCGCCGTTTTTGGAATGACCATGTTATCGAACCATAAATTGGAGCCGTCTTTTGGAATTACGTATTCTAAATCTTCATTTTCACTGAGCATTTCTGCTGCTTCTCCGGAGAAAGTAACCGCGACACCAGCTTCATTGTCCGCCATGAGAAGTTTAATCTCATCGCCAACAATCGCTTTGACATTCGGCGTCATCGTTTCTAGCTTGTCTCTGGCAGCTTGTAGGTGGGCTTTATTCGTATCGTTCAGTGAGTAACCGAGACTATTCAGCCCAAGTCCCATCACTTCACGCGCCCCATCAATTAGCAATATTTGGTTTTTCAATTCGGGATCAAATAATGCATTCCATGTATCGAAATTTTTATCTGGGAACATTTCTTTATTATAAATAATGCCAAGCGTTCCCCAGAAATACGGCATCGAATATTTATTATCGTCATCAAACGACAAGTCCATAAAACGCGGATCAAGGTATTTTTCATTTGGTAGTTTGGAATGATCAAGTGGGATCAGCAAATTTTCTTCTTTCATTTTGCTAATCGCGTAATCACTTGGCACCGCAATATCAAAGGTCGTTCCACCTTGCTCGATTTTCGTCATCATCGCTTCATTAGAATCAAATGTTTGGTAAATAACTTTGATGCCAGTTTCTTTTTCAAATTTAGTAATGAGCGATGGATCAATGTAATCGCCCCAGTTATAAATTGTCAGCGTATTACTCCCAGCGTAGCCCTCAGAGCGGTTCATCGTTGTTGCAATTAGCATCATTAGGAGCGCGACAACAATTACTGGTACAAAAATTTTCAGCAGTTGCTTCATTCTTTCGTCGCCCCCGTCCGAATATTTTTACTTGTATTACGTTGGTTGATAAAGTAATAACCGATCACGAGAATAATTGTAAATAGGAAAATCAGTGTCGATAAAGCATTGATAGAAAGCGAAATTCCTTGTCTTGCTCGAGAATAAATTTCTACCGCCAATGTCGAGAAGCCATTTCCAGTTACAAAGAATGTTACCGCAAAATCATCTAGCGAGTAAGTTAATGCCATGAAAAATCCAGCCAAAACGCCCGGCATAATATACGGCAAAATAACTTTTGAAAGCACTTGCCACTGGCTTGCACCTAAGTCTCTCGCGGCATCCATTAACGTCGGACTCATTTCTTGCAACTTCGGCAAAATCATCAATACGACAATCGGAATACTAAAGGCAATATGCGATACTAGCACAGAAATAAAACCTAATTTTACGCCTAAAATCGTAAAGAAAATCAAGAAACTAGCACCAATAATAACGTCTGGGCTAACAATCAACACATTATTCAAACTTAAAAGTGAGTTTTTCGCAAAAGGTTTTGGCATAAATTTAATCGCCAGCGCCCCGCAAACCCCTATAATAGTCGCAATCACCGAAGAAAGTAGCGCAATCACAAACGTATTTAAAACAATAATCAGTAAGCGCGTATCTTGGAAAACTTCCTTGTAATAACCGAGCGTAAATCCGCTAAAGTTATGCATTGTGCCGCCTTTATTAAACGAATAAAAAATCAAATAGAAAATCGGCGCATATAAAATCACAAAAACAAGCACTAAATAAATCGTACCCCATTTACTTTTCTTCATTTACGCGCACCTCTTTTCTTTTTCGAACCCGTTAGGAACATAATTAAAATCATCGCAATAATTAAAAATACGCCAATCGTCGAACCCATTCCCCAGTCTTGCGTGACAAGGAAATGTTCTTCAATCGCTGTTCCGAGCGTAATCACACGGTTTCCTGCAATTAATCGCGTAATCATAAAGAGTGATAGCGCTGGAATAAAAACAGCCTGACATCCTGATTTCACACCGTCAGCAGTAAGTGGGAAAATCACTCGTCTAAATGTCGTCATACTCGATGCGCCTAAATCCCGTGACGCTTGAATCAACGTTGGGTTAATTTCCTCAATTGCATTAAAAATCGGTAAAATCATAAACGGAATAAAAATATAGGTTGATACAAATAAGAAACTAAAATCCGTAAATAAAATCTGTTTCGAGCCAATTCCAAGTATTTCTAAAAATTGATTCGCCGCCCCGTATGTCCCAAAAATCCCAATAAAGGCATACGCTTTAAGCAGTAAATTGATCCAAGTCGGTAAAATAATGAGTAATAACCACAATTGTTTATGTTTTAGCTTCGTTAGCAGATACGCCGTTGGATAAGAAATCAACAACGTAAAAACGGTAATTAAAAACGCGTACCAGAACGAACTAGCTGTCATTTTTAAATATACAGGAGTGAAAAAGTGAATATAATTATCTACCGTAAAATTGCCATCTACATCAAAAAAAGAATAATACACAATTAATAAAATCGGTGCGACAACAAAAAGTAAAATCCAAAGAACATAAGGAACGAGATAAACTGTACGGGTGCGTCTATTCATTACTGCACCTCATCGTAGCTATCAAGCCGCTTATCGAATTCTTCCTCCGTTTCCCCAAGACGCATAACATGAATTGCCTCTGGTTCAAACGCTAAGCCAATCTTATCACCCACACGAACTTTTCTCGTTGTGTGAACAAGCCATTCATTTCCATCAATATCAATACAACCAACTTCATAATGAACACCGCGGAATAGCATCCAATCAACGGTTACTTGAAGTTTTCCTTTTTCAGCCGAAGTAATCTCTAGATCTTCCGGACGAATAACTACTTCAACGACTTCATTTGGACGGAAACCTTGGTCGACACATTCAAAACGTCTTTCCACAAATTCCACTTCGAAATCTTGAATCATTTTGCCATTAACAATGTTGGATTCGCCAATAAAATCAGCAACGAACTTATTAATCGGCTCGTCGTAAATATCAATCGGCGTACCGCTTTGTTGAATTTCGCCTTTATTTAATACAAAAATTTCATCGCTCATTGCAAGTGCTTCTTCTTGGTCATGTGTCACAAAAATAAACGTAATCCCAAGCCGTTTTTGCAAATCGCGCAACTCATATTGCATTTCGGTACGTAGCTTTAAATCAAGCGCTGACAGTGGTTCATCAAGCAAAATAACTTCTGGTTCATTGACGATTGCCCGCGCGATTGCGACACGTTGCCTTTGTCCGCCAGACATTTCGCTAATTTCTCTTTTTTCATAGCCTTTTAAGTTAACAAAGCGCAGTGCTTCTTGTACTTTTTTATCGATTGCATCTTTTTTTAGTTTTTTAATCCGCAGTCCAAAAGCCACATTTTCGTACACGTTTAAATGTGGAAATAACGCATAATCTTGGAAAACGGTATTTACAGGACGTTTATTGGCTGGAATTTGGTTAATTACCTTATCCCCTAAGTAGATTTGTCCTTCTGAAGCTTCTAAAAAACCGGCAATTAAGCGCAAAATGGTTGTTTTCCCGCAACCAGATGGGCCAAGCAAAGTATAAAACTTCCCTTTTTCTATTTCAAAGCTGACATTGTCAAGCACTGGTGGATCATTATCAAATTGTTTTGTTACATTTTCAAAACGAATAATTGTTTCTGTCACAATCATTTACCTCCCTTATAAATATGAGTCTGTCGCAACTAAGATGAGTGTCGCTTGTTCATTTGATCGATTAACAATTTGATGTTCATCTGCGGCGTGGAAATAAATTGCTTCTCCTTTTTTAGCCACATACTCATTTCGACCAAGCAGCACGGTCACTTCCCCTTTTAGCACGTAAGCAAAAGTTTCTGAAAGTGATGGTTCAAAGCTTTTAAAACAACTGTTTGCTTCTATTTCAAGTAGAACGGGTTCCATTTCTTTTTCATTTGATTCTGGAACAAGCCACTTAATTCTGTAACCTTTTTCTTCATCTTCAAAGAAAGTATGCTCTAGTTCTCCGTAAATTACTTTTTGATTATGTTCTTCTTCATCAAAGAAATCTTTCGGAGTAGAACCTAACACTTCCAAAATAGCAAATAACGTTTCGATAGAAGGAGAACTCAAATCTCGTTCTAGCTGAGAAATATATCCCTTCGTCAAATCCGTTCGTTCGCCTAATTCTTCTTGTGTCAAATTCTTGCTGAGCCTAAGATTTTTTATGCGTTTGCCAATATCCATGTCAATGTCCTTTCTTTCAAGTTTAGTTATAGTAAACCTCAAGTCATAGAAGTTTACTAATATTAAACACAAAGTTTACTTACAGCAAGCTACATTATACAACAAAGCTTCCACATGAACAATAGTTTTTTTTGATTTTTCCTAAGTTAGACAACGTTTGTTTTTAATGCTAAGATTTGGTTATAAAATCAACATAGGCGGACAAGCATTCATGAAAAAATATCACTTTTCAACATTTAATATCAATGCAGGTAGTGTAACACTTTTGGTTATGATTAGTTGTTTTTCTATTTTGTCATTAATCCTTTCCATGGCATGGGAAATTTATGCTATAGATCAAAAGCATATCCTTATAGCAAGTACATTATCGAATGTGATGCAAAATTAATTCGCTTTATGGGCCCTAGTTCGAGAGCAATGCCTTACTACCGAATTGTTATTATCAATAAAGATACCCGCGCGGAGAAACTAATTAAAGTGTACAATGTAGCGCGTAGATACAAAGGCGCAGATAAGCAAATGCAACTGAAAATGGAAGAATTACGTGATCAACTCAAGCAATATCAATCTTAACTAAAACATCCTAGGTGGTACACAAATATGAAAAACTATCCTTTCTTCAAATATAATATGAATATCAAAACTTTTTTTACTTTCATCGTTGCCTTAGCTATCTTGGGCCTTGGTCTCTACTTGTTTATTACTTATGAGGTCCTGCGAGTTTGGCAATTTTGGCTTTTATATGCCGTTTTTATTATTTCAACTATTAATATCTTCTCCACTTATGTTAATGGTACTGTCTCGATTAATAATCGCGCGCTTTTTTATAAAAGAGGATTTTCGGATAAAAAATATCCTTTTAGTCAATATATGCTGGAATGTGACACTAGGTTGCACGGGCGGACTATTTCTTTTCTTCCCTATTACACTATCAATATTCTTAATTTAGAGACAGGGAAAGAAGAAAAAATTAAGCTCCGAAATGCCGCCATCACTCATAGAAATGGCAGAAAGAACTTCCACTTAGAAATAGAAAATCTCGCTGAACATTTAAGAAATATGCAAGCTTAAATAGAAAGCCCCAAGAACATTGTGTTGTTCTTAGGGCTTTTTCTTATTCTAAAAAGTCATCATATAAGTATGTTTCAATCATGTTGAGATTTTGGCGTAAGTCCCGGGCTAATTCCCTTGAGATCCCGCCTTTTTCAAACATATTCTGAATAATATCACGTTCTAATTGGAAAGCAACTACTTGGACTTCGCGTTTTTTCTGTTCGAATTTTGCGCGTTTACCTCTTGGACTGTGCTCTTTTCTCACGCGTTCTAAGAAAATAGTGTGTTCCGTAATTAACGGTCCAATAATATCAGCATTTTCTTTCGTTAATTGTTCTTTGAGTTTAGAAATAATGAGTATTTCATTTTCTTCTCGTAGTTGGCGAATTGCTTGGAATCGTTCGCTATCTTTAGAAATACCTTTTTTCACTTTATGGGTGATTCTACCCCATTTTTTCGGGTGAATGATAAGCATTATTAGACGATAAAGGAACATCCATGCTGTTTTTATTTTTGTTCGGAAGCGCTGTTTAATCGCTTGTTCCATCATATTAAGATAGTGTTGATAACGATAGCTATCTGTAGCAACAATGCGTCCTTCATCGGTCATTTTTTGGGTGTTTTCACGTTCCCACTGGATAATTTCTAATCGTTTCGCCCGTTCTCTTTCATCCATGCCTCGATTCGAAATATTATTTTGCTGTAAATCATAAATCCGTCTGCGGTAGTCTTCAATTACTTCATCTGTTGCGGCTTTCGTTTCTGGTAAAGTCTGTTCTTTCAATTCTCTGATGACATTTCGAAGTATCCGAATCCGTGTCGCAATTTCAGCTCGTTCATCCTCCGTTGTCACTTCTTCACTTTTTGCTAGTAACGGTAAGATAAACGTCGCAATAACTAGCGTACACAGAATAACACCTGACGCTATAAAGATAATCAGTGAGCGCTGCGGAAATAGTGATCCATCGTCTAAGAAAAATGGAATTGCGAGCGCACTGGCAAGCGTAACTGCCCCGCGAACACCAGAAAGCGATGTGAGCACAACTGGTCTAAACTTAGGTAGCTGTGTCTTTTTATTCTGTTTTTGCCTTTGTTTTGCGCCAATGCTCCATGATATGTAAACCCATAAGAAGCGCAGTAAAATCAAGGCTGCTGTGATAGAAAGTATATAAGCAATTACTTGTAAATTGCTACTACCGGAATCATTCCATACTACCTCGGTAATCGCAGGAAGTTGCGTACCAAGCAGTAAAAACACTAAGCCATTTAAAACAAAAATAATAACCGACCAAGTACTTTGCGAAACAACATTTAATTTAACTAATTGTGGATCCATTTTCTTTTGTTCCATTGAATGCATAATCCCGGCTGCAACCACCGCTAAAATTCCTGAAACGTGTAATTCCTCTGCCGCTAAATAAATAATAAATGGCGTTAAAATTTGGATAAGCATGTGAAAAGTAACATCTTCCATCCCAAGACCACGAACCCATTTTAACAATCGGAATTTTAACCAACTTAAAACGAGCCCTACTAAAATACCACCAATCGCGATAATAAAAAAGCTAATACTCGCATCCATTAAACTAAATACGCCTGTCACCATCGCAGCAATCGCAAATTGGAAAGCAACTAGTCCTGAAGCATCATTAATAAGCGCTTCTCCTTCTAGTAAATTCATTATCCGTTTTGGCAAATTAATCCGCCCAGAAAGTGAACTAACGGCTACAGCATCAGTTGGCGCAAGAGCCGCTGCAAGAGCAAAAGCTGCTGCAAGTGGAACGGTTGGAATCATCCAGTGGACAAAATAACCAATCACAACAACCGTCGCAAACACAAGCCCGAGCGCTAATACTAAAATCGGCATCCGCATTCCCCAAAGTGCCGCTTTATCCGTCTGTCTGCCATCATTAAATAGCAAGGGTGCAATAAACATTACTAGAAAAAGTTCTGGATTGAGTTGTAAATCAAACGTAATTGGCATAATAGCGATAATTACACCAAGTCCGATTTGAATTAACGGCACCGAAACAAAGGGAACAAACCGATTAAGCAAATTAGAAATAAAAATAGCTACAAGTAATGCTAAAACATATAAAAATATCTCCAATATGTACCGTCCCCTTTCGTTTATTCTCCTATATTATTATGAAGCAAAATAAACGATCTCGCAAATATAAAACAGCCCTGCTCCTTTGTATTTGCTCACTTTACAAAGAAACAAAGCTGTTAGATTAAGTTACTTTTCTTTTTCATTCTTATATTTATCAATTTGATCATTTAAATTTTTCATTTTTTCATCTAAATGGGTAATGATTCTTGCGGCGTCTTGTAATTCTTTTACTAATTCTTCTGGCGCTTCTTGTTGATATTTATAATAAATTTTATGTTCTAAACTTGCCCAAAAATCCATTGCAACCGTTCGAATTTGAATTTCTACCGTCATTTTTTCCGAACGATTTGTTAAGAAAACTGGCACTTCACATAATAAATGTAAACTCCGGTAGCCATTCGGTTTTGGGTTTGTCACATAGTCTTTTACTCGTTTAATCGTTATATCACTTTGGCCGGCAAGCATTTCATGAATACGAAAAATATCGGATACAAAAGAACAGGTAATACGAATTCCCGCAATATCGTGTACATACTTAAGTGCATTTTCTGGTGTAATATCCACATTTTTCTTTTCCAGTTTTGCCCCTATACTTTCGAGTGATTTGACCCGTGATTTCAAGTGTTCCATTGGATTATAGTCGTGAATAAATTGAAATTCTTCATTCAATATTTTAAGTTTCGTGTTCACTTCTTCTAGAGCAAAACGGTGAAGAAGCATAACATTTCGCCAATGCTTTAGTTCGTCTACTGATGGTTGTTCCATGATGACACTCCTTCCATATGTATAAACTTCCTATTCCATGTTACTACAAATCAGAAGCCAGCGTAACTATATGTCGAAAGTTTCACCACATTCTCATGAAATTTTCATAAAAAAGCCTAGAATAAAAATTATTCTAGGCTAATTCGCTATTTAACTAATTGGACAACTAATTACTTTATCGTTATCTGTCACAAGCAACAAATTACGGTTATAATACTGTCCATCACTTTTTAATACCAGCGTTTTTTCTGTGTCATTATAATCGATCGTTAACGCATCTTCTAGAAATATTTCCGTCCAGCGCTTAATTAATACAGGACCGATATTTGAATCTATTATATCATCTTCAGGAGTTTTCTCTGCTACTAATCGAAGGGTAAATATACCACTGTTTTCACAGGAACACCCTTCTGTATCGTAGTATAAATGCAACTGACCGGAAAGATTTGAACGAAGCGCATTTAGCCGATTTATGGCGCTATCTGTAAATGTTATATACATAACCAATCACCTCTAACTCTATTATACACCTGAGTTACTAAGATTTCGCGTGAGTTGCTTACTTTCTATTTATTTCACAAATTAGACATTGGGTTTTCATTCCTTTGCGTGGTATGATAGGTATGTATTTACAAAGGGGGAGAAACACGCAGATGAGCGCTTATCCAAAATTCGATGTTATTTTAAAAGCATTAAATTTGTCTAGTGTAGGAGTAATTATTACAGATCCTGAGCAAAAAAACAATCCGATTATTTTTGTGAACACAGGCTTTGAAAATATTACTGGCTATACTAAAGAAGAAGCTATTGGCTCTAATTGTCACTTTTTGCAAGGAGATGATACTGACAAAGAGGAAGTTGCGAAAATCCGTCATGCCATTAACGAAAAATCAACTGCGAATGTTTTACTAAAAAATTACCGAAAAAATGGCACTTCATTTATGAATGAGCTGACAATTGAACCGATTTATGATGATAATGACCATTTATATTTTGTCGGCATTCAAAAAGATGTGACGACCGAGCATAATTATCAACTGGAACTTGAAAAATCCTTATGGGAAATTGAAAAACTATCAACGCCAATTGTTCCCATTAAGGAAAATATTTGTGTGCTGCCGCTAATTGGTTCCTTGACCCACGACCGGTTTCAGCACATGTCCGAATACGTCAGCGAATATATGGATAATGGAAAAGAAGATTACTTAATTATGGATCTTTCTGGTCTTGCTGATTTTAATGAAGATGCTGTAATGAATCTTGTGAAGTTCCATGGCTTTATGAAGCTAACAGGTGTGGAACTAATTATTACAGGGATTTCACCTAAATTTGCGATGACTTTAATGCGCTACCAAGAAAATCTATCTAGTTTAACTACTTATAGCACAATCAAAGAAGCACTACAATTTTACTAAAACATATTGCAAAACAACCCATTTTCCGTTATTATGGGTAAATAATCAAATATAAACCCTCATCCAAATGGTGAGGTAGAGGTTGCGAGATGCACTAGTAATTTTTTCGAGGCGAAACAAAGACGCCAATGACAAAAAACGAACAGGTTGATCGCCGAAGTGACTATTTTTTCTTTGTATCGAAATAGTTGTTGGGACAGTTTCCTAAAGGAGCTGGACTGCTATAAGAATTTGTCGAAATTTCTTATAGGTGTGCTATCTGACAAAATGATGTTGGTAAAATACGTAACAGCCAATTTCTTGCAGATTGGCTGTTTTTTGCGCACTTCCTCTGATAATAGAAAGGGAGATTTATAGTGAAAAAAGAAACACATGGCGAGATTCGTCGTGACTTAAAGACAAGGCATCTATCCATGATAGCAATTGGTGGTTCAATCGGAACCGGATTATTTTTAGCAAGTGGAAATGCGATTCATACTGCTGGGCCTGGTGGAGCGCTAGTTGCTTATATTGCGATTGGCATTATGGTGTACTTTTTAATGACAAGCTTAGGTGAGATGGCTACATACATGCCTGTTTCCGGCTCATTTAGTACGTATGCTAGTCGATTTGTTGATCCAGCTTTTGGTTTTGCACTCGGTTGGAACTATTGGTTTAACTGGGCGATCACGCTCGCAGTCGATATTTCAACAGCGGCGATTATTGTTCAATTTTGGTTGCCGAATACGCCTGCTTGGCTCTGGAGTGCGATTTTCTTACTCTTGATTTTCGGTTTAAATGCCCTATCGGTAAAAGCTTACGGGGAGTCAGAGTACTGGTTCTCGATTATTAAAGTAGCGACTGTTATTATTTTTCTTATCGTCGGTGTGCTGACAATTGTTGGTATTCTTGGCGGCGAAGTGATTGGCTTTTCTAACTTTACAGCAGGAGATGCACCATTTAAAGGTGGATTTTTCGCGATATTAGGCACGTTCTTGATTGCTGGATTTTCTTTCCAAGGTACTGAAATGGTTGGTATTGCAGCTGGTGAAAGTGCTACTCCAGAAAAAAGTGTTCCTAAAGCGATTAAGCAAGTTTTCTGGCGGATTTTGTTATTTTATATTTTTGCGATTTTCATTATCGGGATGATTATTCCTTATACTAATCCGAATTTACTGAGCGCTGAGGCAACAGATGTGGCGATTAGTCCATTTACGCTCGTATTTGAAAAGGCTGGGCTAGCTTTTGCGGCTTCGGTAATGAACGCGGTTATCTTGACTTCCGTTCTATCCGCTGGTAATTCAGGCCTTTACGCTTCCACAAGAATGCTTTGGGCAATGGCTCGTGATAAAAAAGCTCCTAAATTCTTAGGCAAAGTAAACCGTCGTGGTATCCCAATGGCTGCACTTATTGTTACTACCATTGTTGGTGCGATGACATTCATTACCACGCTTACCGAAAATGGAACAGTTATTTATACATGGCTCCTTTCTGCTTCTGGTTTAACCGGATTTATCGCTTGGGTCGGCATTGCTATTAGCCATTACCGATTCCGTAAAGCTTTCATTAAGCAAGGCCATGATTTGAACGAACTAAAATATAAAGCCAAATTTTTCCCTTTTGGTCCGATTTTAGCTTTAATCTTATGTATTTTAGTTATTGTCGGTCAAGATTACGCGGCATTTTTAAAACCAGAATTTACGAATCCTGCTTGGTGGCAAAAAATCGGTATTTCTTATATCGGCCTCCCTATTTTCCTTATCTTCTGGTTATCATTTAAATTTACAAATAAAACAAAAGTCATTCCACTGGAAGACTGCAAATTTGATCAAAAATAAAAAAACATCTCTTGTTCATTCATTTTTACTTGAATGATACAGGAGATGTTTTTATTTACTCTTTTTCAATAAGGTTTCGACTTTTTTATTTAGGCGAATTAATTCTTCTATTTCGTTTTCGGTCAGGTTTTCGAACACTTTCATCATGGCTTTGTACATAAAAGCGTTTGCAGTGGAGCGCTTAGATAAGTCTTCTCCTTTTTTTGAAAGCTTTAGTGTTAAATCCATATTATCAGTTGGGATTGTTTTGTTTAATTTTACAACAAGACCTAAGCTAATTAACCCGTCCACATTAGCCGCGGCAGAACTTCCAGTAATTATTAATCGTTTAGTTAAATCCGCCACTGAAATGCCAGGTGTGCTATAAATCACATTAATCATCGCAAGTTGCTGAATTGTTAGTCCTAAGCTAGCCGCATTTTGATCGGCATATCCCGCTGAAATCCGCTGTATTGACCAATAAGTTTTTAATAATTCACTAATATTTTCTGTATCTGTATTAATTTTTTCCATCATTCAACCTCCTCTTACCACCTATTCTACGCACTTTATCAGAAAAACTCAATCATATTTACGAAAAAAATATATTTCTAATACGTTTTTATAGTTGCTTATTAAAAGTAAGTATGATATAGTTTACTTATAAACAGTTAAGCAATTGCTTTTCTAACGCGTAAAAGTATTTTTTCTAAGGTTTAATATCAAACAATTTAGGCTAGATTATAAGAGAATGCTTTTATAAAAAAACATATTTGGAGGAATGAAAAAATGACAGTAGAAAAATGGAACGTAGACCCAGCGCATAGTTCAATCGAATTTCAAGTAAAACACATGATGGTATCAAAAGTAAAAGGTGCATTTAGCGATTTCACAGCAGATATTGAAATGGATCCAGAAGATTTAACAACAGCAAAATTAAACTTCTCTGTATCAGCAGCTTCTGTAGATACTCGCCAAGCACAACGCGATGGTCATCTAAAAAGTGAAGATTTCTTTAATGTAGAAAAATATCCAAACGTTACTTTTACAGCAACAAAAATCACAGCTGATGGCGATGATGAATACGAAGTGACTGGTGATTTAACGATTCGCGACGTAACAAAACCTCTTACACTAGAAGTAAGCTATGAAGGTACTGGAAAAGATCCAAACACTGGTAACATGGTAGCTGGCTTTGAAGCAAAAGGTAAATTCAACCGTAAAGACTTTGGCCTAAATTACAATGCTGCATTAGAAACTGGTGGCGTACTTATCGGTGACGAAGTAAAATTAAACATCCAAATTGAAGCAAGTAAATAATTACTGAAACTACGAGTAGCTAGCCTATTCGTGGTTTTTTTTGTAGCTTTATTCTCCCTTTTAGGATAAAATAGTTCTATTGTTTTTAAAAAAGGAGGCTAACATCGCTATGGAAAATAAACAAAATGGGCAGCTAGGTGGAATTATCGCCGGAGCTCTCGCATATGTATTTTGGGGTGTCCTTCCAATTTACTGGAAGCTAGCCACAAATGTCCCTCCTATGGAGATTTTGGCCTATCGAATTATATGGTCTTTTATTTTTATGCTATTTTTGATTGTTTGTTTACGAAAGACTTCGATGGTTTTTCAAGAAACAAAGGACGTTTTGCTTAAACCGAAAACGCTTATCGCCATTATTGCGGCGGCTTTTTTAGTCACTGGAAACTGGTATTTATTCATTTACACAGTGAATAGCGGGCATGTGACCGAAGCAAGTCTTGGTTACTATATAAATCCACTTGTAAATGTACTTCTCGCAACGGTGATTTTAAAAGAACGATTGAGTCGCGGTGAGATTATTGCAGTTATCTCGGCAACAATTGGCGTCTTAATTCTCACATGGCATCTTGGGTCCGTTCCTTGGGCAGCAATTGGTATGGCTGTTTCCTTCTCCCTTTATGGGTTGATAAAAAAAGTCGTTTCCGTTTCCGTATGGACTGGTTTAACACTTGAAACGATGATTATTACGCCATTTGCACTCATATATGTACTCTTTTTCGCGACGAATGGATTAATGCAGTATGCCGCGCAAACAAATATTATTTTAATTGGCGCTGGGATTGTTACCGCCATTCCATTACTTTTATTTGCGACCGCTGCGAAGAAAATCAGCTACACAATGGTCGGTTTCTTGCAATATATTGGACCTACGTTAATGCTTGCTCTCGGTGTCTTGCTTTTCAAAGAAAGTTTTGACCACATCCAATTATTTGCCTTCATGTTCATCTGGTTGGCACTTATTATTTTCACGATTTCACACATTTATTCCGCAGCAAAAATTAAACAATTAGCAACCGCTGCAAAAGAACAATCATAAAAAAATGTTTTCCGGTCCCCTCTTTCGGGAATAATTCTTCTATCAAGCGAGAAGCTATTCCATAAAAATGAATAGGGGGCTTTTTTCATGAAAATTGGTATTATTGGCGCTACGGGTCGAGCTGGTTCAAGAATTTTAGAAGAAGCAAAAAGCCGTGGCCACGAAGTAACGGCTATTGTTAGAAATGCCGGGAAAATAACGCAAACGCATAAGGATATTAATATTTTACAAAAAGATATTTTTGATTTAACTCTTTCAGATTTATCCGATCAAAATGTAGTCGTTGATGCTTATGGGGTCAGCCCGGATGAAGCAGAAAAACATGTGGATTCGCTTGATCATCTGATTTCTGTTTTAAATGGAACTGTATCTCCGCGCCTAATTGTCGTTGGCGGGGCAGCAAGTCTTCAAATTGATGAAGATGGTAATACCCTTTTAGAATCAAAAGGACTTAGAGAAGCACCATACTATCCAACTGCTCGTGCTCAAGCAAAACAGTTGGAACATTTAAAAGCAAATAAGGCAGAGTTTAGTTGGACTTACATTAGCCCTTCTGCCATGTTTGAGCCAGGTGAACGTACTGGCGAATATCAATCTGGGAAAGATCATCTTTTATTTGGTAGTGATGGTAATAGTTTTATCAGTATGGAAGATTATGCTATCGCCGTTTTAGATGAGATTGAGCGACCAAACCACTTAAATGAACGATTTACAGTGGCTGGAAAATAACACGAAAGTCGAAGGAGCAAAACGCTTCCTTCGACTTTTTTATCCGAAATAATACTCCCAATTGCCAGAAAATTCCTGTATACTAATGCTATATGCAAAAAAGGGAGGAAGAAAATGGTTCTACTTGGTGCGCTAGTTAACGGGCTAGGGATTTTAATTGGCTCTATAATTGGCATGAAATTACATAATATCCCTGAACGTATGAAAGATACTGTCATGAAAGGGATGGGTTTATCCGTTATCGTCCTTGGTATTCAAATGGCATTTAAAACGAGCAACTCGCTTATTGTTATTTTAAGTATTTGTTTTGGAGCTGTTATTGGTGAATGGCTTAATATAGATTACCACCTTAATCAACTCGGGCACTGGATTGAACGGAAAGTCGGGGCAAAAGGAAAAAGTAATGTTTCAAAAGGCTTTGTTACTGCTACACTTATTTTTGTGATTGGCGCGATGGGAATTATTGGCGCGCTTGATAGTGGCATTCGTGGTAATCATGATGTACTTTATACGAAATCAGTGATGGATGGATTTATCGCCCTTCTTCTTAGTACGACACTTGGTTGGGGCGTTATGCTCTCGGCTATTCCGGTGTTTTTATTTGAAGGCCTTATCGCGCTTTTTGCAACACAAATTAATCAATTCATTCCAGCAGACCTGATGGCACTTATTATTAAAGAACTAACGGCTACTGGCGGAATTATGATTTTGGCTATTGGTCTCAACCTGCTTGGTTTAACGAAAATTCGGGTCGCGAATCTGGTTCCGGGGATTTTGGTTGTTGCGCTGATTGTTGCGGGGCTTTATTATTTTTAAAAGAAAAAACAGAGAATCGCTCATCTCTGTTTTTTTAATTTCGTTTAAATGGCGCTTTTACATCTAAACTTATTAAATCTGTATAGGTTTGCGGTTTTCGGTAGGCATTTCCCCACGTTTCATTTTCCCGGTAATTTCGAATCTCATCTAAATTAAATTCAGCAATAAAAATACCTTCTGAAACGTCATCTGTTTCAATAATCGTATTATCTTGGTAATCTCCATTTTCATCAAAAACAATCGGGGAAAAAGCAGTGGATCTGCCCCATTTTTTTCCAGGATAGTTTGCCATTGCAACGCCAACCATATTTTCAAAAGCACGAGAGTTTAGTTGGTTCAGTCTAGCTGGATTCATATCGCATGCATTTGGAACAAGGGTAATTTCTGCTCCTTTTAACATTAAAACTCTGGCGCTTTCAGGGAATTCTCTGTCATAACATATCATCACACCAAGTTTTATGCCATCAAACTCACAAACATTAAATTCGTCCCCGTTTTGCAGCAATACTTCTAAAGAGAAATCGCACGTATGGACTTTAGCGTAATCTAGAATTATTTCTCCATTTCGGTCAATTATAATAGCTGTATTTTGCGGTTTTTGCTTTGTTTTAGATAAATAAGTAGCACAAACACCAATGTTTAGTTCTTTCGCGAGTTTTCTTAAAGTAGTAACGTATGCGCTATCTCGTGCTACTGCATCTGCCAACCACCGCGTGCGCTCTTCTTCAAAACTAGCATCCATTGGCTCATCAAAGGCTGTGTCAAAAGGTGGCGCGTAGCCGTTTGACCACATTTCGGGAAAAAGGACTAAATCGGCTCCTTTTCGGTGCGCTTCTTGTATATACTGTATAGATAAATTTAAATTTGCCTCTTTGTCATTTGGTACTGCTTGTTGTTGTACTAAAGCGACTTTAAGTGTAACCATGTGCCCCCTCCTATTCAACTAATTAACGCAATTATAACATCTATTGCTAAAAACAAAAAAACACTAACAACCCGAAAGTTGCTAGTGTCTATAAAAATCTTAGTTCATGCCACCCATGAAAAATGCTGTTGTTAATTCTTGCATGAATGCCATATCGTTTTGCATTTTCCATAATGAATCATCATCTGGATCTGCTTTTAGTTTAAGTGTAATTGTTTTTGCTTCTGATACTGCATCTGCATTTTGAACAGCTTTAGTGTAGATTTCCATTGTTTTTTCAGCCATTTTTTGATCATCTGTAGCTAGAGATGGATCAGCTGTTGCTGCTTTTGTTAGTTCTTCTACTAATTCTGTTTGAACGCCCTTCATGTCTAGGCCTTTAACAGCGAACTGAATTTCTGGACTTTCTTTGTCGTCATTTGTTACTTTAGTAGTGTACGATGTTTTTTCGTTTACTTGTTTACGAAGTGCATTATAGAAATCATCCACTTGTTTGTCTAAGTTAACATCACTTGAAAAACTTGCAGTGAATGTACTAATGAAGCTTTCTTTAAAACTAGTTTCAAATTCTTTTTCGAATTTAGAACCATCTTCACCATATACGTCTTTAACTTTATCCGTGTCTTTATTATAAACAACGGCGTTAACTGTGATTTCTCCTGCTTTTTTTGGTTCTACCCTTGATGCGCCGCCACATGCACTTAAAACAAGTACCATCGCAAGCACAAGAACCATACTAAATAACCCTTTTTTCATTAATAAATCTCCCTTTCTTATTTGAATTCCACTTCATTGTACAGAATGCAGGGATAAAAGCCAACTATTTTACTAAAAGTGTCATAATTTGTACATAAAATAAAATTAATTGAGGTGAAACACTTGAATAAAAAAACAAATGCGTGTCGAATTTTAGATAAACAGAAGATTAGTTACCAATTACGTGAGTATGAATGGAGTGAAGACGCGCTTGATGCACTTCATGTTGCGGCAGAAACGGGGAATAATCCTGCGCAAATTTTTAAAACGCTCGTTCTGACTGGCGACAAAACAGGGAATATCGTCGCCTGCATTCCAGCTGATAAAACCTTGCATTTGAAACACTTAGCGAAGATTAGCGGGAATAAAAAATGTGAATTAATTCCAGTTGATACGTTGGAAAAGCTAACCGGTTATATTCGCGGTGGTTGTTCTCCTATTGGTATGAAGAAACTATTTCCAACTTTTATTGATAATAGTGCAGAACAGCTGGATACTATCTTAATTTCAGCCGGAAAAAGAGGACTTCAAATCGAACTAGCCCCTTTTGACTTAAAAAAAGTAGTCCGTGCGGAGTTTGCGATGATTACCGAAGATTAAGTTTAACGAAGGAGAATGATGTTTTATGGATATATCCGTATACGTTGCAAGCGCATTTAGCAAAAATAACAACGGCGGAAATAAAGCTGGCGTAGTATTAAATGAACCAACATTAACTACCCAGCAAAAAATGGCGATTGCAAAACAACTAGGCTATGCGGAAACAGCTTTTGTAACCGATTCTAAAATTGCCGATTATAAATTAGAATATTTTACACCAAAAGAAGAAGTTGATTTATGTGGACATGCGACTATTGGTTCTTTTGCGATATTGATGCATTTAAATAAACTTCATAAGAATCAATATACAATCGAAACAAATAGCGGTGTTCTTACTATTACATTAAAAGACGGTACTATCTTCATGGAGCAAAATCGCCCAAATTTCTATGATATAATCCCGCCAAATGAGCTAACTGAATGCTTTGACTTAAACAAGGTTAATACAAACTATCAAGTTCAAATTGTCTCAACTGGTTTAAAAGATATATTAATTCCAATCACAAGTGAAATAGATTTACATGCCTTAGAGCCAAATTTTGAAAAGATCCGGGAAGTTAGTGCGACTTATGATGTCGTTGGAATGCATCTTTATACTTTTAATAACGACCGAATTATTTGTCGGAATTTCGCCCCGCTATACGACATTAATGAAGAAGCAGCAACAGGGACTTCGAATGCCGCTCTAGCTTGTTATCTTTATAAAAATCATTACTTGCGAAAAGAGAATTACCTGTTTGAACAGGGCTATTCTTTGGACTCGCCTTCTGAAGTCTTAGTTAATTTAGCATTGAGTAATAATGATGAGATAGAAAAAGTGTTTGTGGGTGGTAAAGGATATTACTGTGAAAAGAAGAATTTAACTATTGAATAGAAAAAAGCCGCCCGTTGGATGGGCGGCTTTTTTAATTAATCATTATCGGTTTGGACATGCTCATTGCTAGAAGCTACGTGCTTTACTTTCTGAGCAATCGCGCCAACTGGATCTGCATCGCGCGCTTGTTTCACTTTGTTTCCAATCATCTCGACTGGCGTACTTTCTCTAACTTGTTTTGCTTTACCAAGGATTTTTTCTCTTGGGTTAAATCGTGTGTTTGTTTCTTTCTCTGTGATAACTTCTGTCGTTTCTAGTTGTTTTCTAGCAATTGAGAGCATTAGTTTGATTCGATTTAGTTGATTCACAGAACTTGATCCGGCATCGTAGTCAATCGACATGATGTTAGCTTCTGGATACATTTTTTTGAGACCTTTAATCATTCCTCGACCAGTAATATGGTTTGGTAAGCAAGCAAATGGTTGTAAACAAGCGATATTCGGTACGTTACTATCGAGTAATTCAAACATTTCTCCTGTTAAGAACCAGCCTTCACCCATTTTATTTCCGAGAGATAGTAATTGACTCGCTTTTTCAGCGATAGATTCGATGCTTGCTGGTGCTTCAAAGCGTTCACTTTTCTTCAGCGCATCTGTCACTGGTTTGCGGAATTGATTAATGAGCGGAATCGCAACGCTTTGTTTCGCGAATGATTTTACTTTGGAACGTCCGAAAGTATTCGCTGCAAAATGATCGTCATAACAACAATATAAAATGAAATCTGTTAAGTCTGGAACAACCGCTTCTCCGCCCTCGTCTTCAATGACATCGACAATATTGTTATTAGCACCAGGATGGAATTTTACGAGAATTTCTCCAACCACGCCAACTCTTGGTTTCACTTCATTTGTAATTGGTAGATTGTCAAAAGCGCGAACCATTTCGTTCGCTAATTTTTTATATGCTACGAAAGAATAATTTTCCATTAGAGCACGTCCAGCATCAAGGTATTTACGGAATAGTTTATTCGCACTGCCTGGTTCGACTTCATATGGTCTGGTTCGGTATAGCATCCGGTCGAGCGCATCACCTAAGCTAATTCCAGCTAAGAAACGAATGAGAACTTTTGGTGTCATTTTAAAACCTGGTTGTTTTTCTAAACCGTTGGCGTTAAGCGAAATAACTGGGATATGATCTAGGCCTGCTTCTCCGAGAGCTTTTTTCAGCATCGAGATATAGTTGGTAGCCCGACATCCACCACCTGTTTGCGTCATCAATACAGCTAAATTATTTACATCATAATCGCCGTGTTTCAGTGCATCCATCATTTGTCCGATAGTTAAAATCGCCGGATAACATGCATCGTTATTGACGTAACGTAATCCCTCATCAACCGCACGAGGCGTAACTGCTGGTAACACTTCCAAGTTATAACCGCCCACTTTACAAGCTGCTTCTAACATTTCAAAATGGGTCGGAGCTAGCTGTGGCGCTAAAATAGTATAAGTTTTCTTCATTTCCTTTGTAAATAATGGTCGTTCTTTTGGTTTTGCCATAATTCCTGGTTTCACATTGTTTTTCTCACGTTCTTCCATTGCTGCTTTTAACGAACGTACGCGAATACGAGCGGCACCAAGGTTGTTGATTTCATCGATTTTAAGTAGTGTATATACTTTATTATGACCTTCAATGATTTCTTGGCACATATCCGTCGTAATTGCATCAAGTCCGCAACCAAATGACGTCAATTGCACAAATTCTAAATCTTCACTTTTAGCAGTAAAGCTGGCTGCGCGATATAGTCTGGCGTGATATTTCCACTGATTTTCGACGCGGAGTTTATGGTCAATTTCACCAAGATGAGAAATTGAATCTTCGGTAAGAACCGCCATGCCATTCATCGTAATAAGTTCAGGAATGCCGTGGTTTACTTCTGGATCAATATGATACGGGTGCCCAGCAAGAACAATTCCTTTAATTTTATTTTTCTTAATATAAGTAAGTGCCGCTTCTCCTTCAGCTTGAATATCTTTACGGCAAAGTTCTGCTTCCTCTAACCCAGCTTGGACTGCTTTTTCCATATCAGCAGCTGGAATTTCTGGGAATGCGAGACTCATTTGTTCGATCAATGCTTTTTCATTATCTAATGTTAAAAATGGACTAATCATTGGGATGTTTTTTTCTTCCAACGCATCCACATTCACACGAATAACTTCAGGATAACCGGCCACAACTGGACAGTTAAAGTTATTTGTCGCCTCGCCAAATTCTGGTTTTTCATAAACGACAGATGGATAGAAAATGCGATCCGCTTTTTTCTTAATTAAATCCATAATATGACCATGTGTTAATTTGGCTGGGAAACAAACCGCTTCAGAAGCAATCGTTTCGATACCTTTGTCATACAGGTTTTTAGACGATTTAGACGATAAAACGACACGGAAACCTAAGTTTGTTAAAATCGTATGCCACAGCGGATAGTTTTCAAAAACATTCAGCGCACGCGGTATGCCAATTGTGCCTCTTGTAGCTTCGGATTTTTTCAGCGATTTGTAATCAAAGGTCCGTTTTAATTTATACGCATATAAGTTTGGTAGTAAGTTGCGTTTTGTTTCGACACGTTCCCCGCGTTCACAACGGTTCCCACTAACAAACATCCGGTCATCGCCAAATCTTGTCACGGTTAGCTGGCATGTGTTACTACAAAGGTTACAACGCGATTGCGACGTATCTGCACTAAATTCACGTAATTTTTCCAGTACGAGCATTTCGGTCACTTCGCCAGTTTCATAATGTTCCCTGGCGATTAAAGCAGCACCATAAGCCCCCATCATTCCCGCAATATCCGGTCGAACAACTTCCCGCCCTGTTAAAAGCTCAAAAGCACGTAATACGGATTCATTGTAAAAAGTTCCGCCTTGAACGATGACTTTTTCACCAATATCTTTCGGGCTACGGAGTTTAATTACTTTTTGAAGGGCATTTTTTACGACGGAATATGCGAGACCCGCGGATAAATCTTCCATACTAACGCCTTCTTTTTGCACTTGTTTCACTTTGGAATTCATGAACACCGTACAGCGCGAACCTAAGTCAACTGGAGCTTTTGCTTCCAAGGCTCTGGCAGCGAATTCTTCAATGGATAAATTAAGTGTTTGCGCAAAAGTTTCAAGGAACGAACCACATCCGGCTGAACAAGCTTCATTAAGCATTAAGCTATCCAGTGCCCCTTTTTTAATTTTCATACATTTCATATCTTGTCCGCCAATGTCTAAAATAAAATCAACATCCGGCAAAAACTCACGAGCAGCACGATAATGCGCTACGGTTTCTATTTCGCCAACATCAATTTTAAGTGCGGCTTTAATAAGCGACTCGCCGTAACCTGTAATTCCCGACTGCGCTATTCGAACTTTTTCTGGTAAGATTTCATATAAATCGCTTGTTGCATCAATAACAGATTGAAGTGGATTACCGTTATTGCTTGAATAAAATGAGTATAAAATTTCATTGGTTTGGCTCATTAAAATTAATTTCGTTGTCGTTGAACCGGCATCAATTCCTAAATAAGCGTCGCCTTCATACTCTTCCAACTTCGCCCGTTTAGCTTTCATTTGATTATGACGTGCCCGAAAATCTTCTAAGTCTTCGTTATTTTCAAAAAGTGCTGGCAAAATAACCGTATCGGTCGCCATTGTTGTCATATCCATGTTAGACAGACGATTAATCATATCCGCCACTTTTATCGGTACATCGTTTAGCCCTGTAAAAGCAGTTCCAAGCGCAATAAAATATTCCGCATTTTGAGGTGCGATAATATCACTGTCTTTCATTTTAAGCGTTTCTGTAAAACGATAACGTAATTGATCAAGAAACGTAAGCGGACCTCCAAGAAAAGCTACTTTCCCGCGGATTGGGCGTCCACAAGCTAGCCCACTAATGGTTTGTGTAACAACACTTTGAAAAATCGATGCTGCTATATCTTCTTTTCTAGCACCTTCATTAAGTAATGGTTGCACGTCTGTTTTTGCGAAAACACCGCATCTAGAAGCGATTGGATAAATCGTATTCGCATTTTGCGCTAGTTCATTTAAACCAGTTGGATCGGTTTGAAGTAGTGTGGCGATTTGGTCAATAAAAGCACCCGTTCCCCCCGCGCACGCATTATTCATTCGCTGCTCAATCCCACCGCTGAAATAAATAATCTTCGCGTCTTCCCCGCCGAGCTCAATGACTACATCTGTCTCTGGAATTACCTGTTCTACTGCTTCAGTACAAGCAATTACTTCTTGCACAAATGGTACATTCAAAAATTTGGAGATGGCAAGCCCTGAAGACCCTGTAATTTTAAATGTCATTTCGGTCATGCCACATTTTTTTTGCATATCTTGCATGATTTCTAGTGTTACTTTTTTAATGTCGGAAAAATGTCTTCGGTACGTTTGAAATAAAATATCCCCCTGGTCGTTAAGTGCTACGGCTTTCGCTGTTGTTGATCCCACATCTAAACCTGCATGAATCATTTTCTCATCCCTTTCGTTACGCCCTACTTGATATGTACAAAAATTCACATATCATCCGTTAATTGTATACTGCTTCACATATGTACGCATTTATAAAAATGAGTGAGTACTCACTCGAAATGCGTAAAGGCATCAAAACCTCTAAACACCTATCATTCTACACGATTTTTTTGATTTGTAAAGAATTTCGCGGAGCTATTTTTGCTTCAAAAAAAGCAGTCACCCGCTAAAACTGCTTTCTTTAGCGAATGACTGTATTCTCGTTAATTATGTCTAATTTTTGTCTTTCGGTTTGATGCTTTTAAAATTTGATATGCTATAGCTAGAATTAAGAACCACACTGGAGTTACAAATAAAGCGATACGTGTATCTGCTGCAAATCCTAGAATAATCAATAATCCTGCAAAGAAAATCAAACTCACCCAGTTCATAAATGGCGATAATGGCATTTTAAATTTACTTTTGGCAGAGATTTCCGGATGTTTATGACGGAAACGTAAATGCGCCACTAAAATAATGCCCCAAACCCAGATAAAGCAAATCGTTGCGATACTTGTAACTAAAATAAATACTTGCTCTGGTAGAATATAGTTTAAAAATACACCGATAAGTAAGCATGCTGTAGAAGTGATTAACGCGGTTGCTGGCACTCCATTTGAACTTAGGTGATGCATTTTCTTCGGTGCTTTTCCTTCTGCTGAAAGTGTATAAAGCATCCGACTAGTACTAAAAATACCACTATTACAAGAAGACATCGCAGCTGTTAATACAACGAAATTAATAATTCCTGCCGCGGCCGGAATCCCAATCATCGTAAATACACTAACGAATGGACTTGTGTCAGGATCAATATTACTCCACGGATAAATGGACATTAGTACTAATAAAGCACCAATATAGAAAATCAAAATCCGGATTGGAATATTATTGATTGCTTTTGGAAGTGTCCGCTCTGGATCATCTGCTTCTCCCGCTGTCACCCCAACAAGTTCAATCCCAACAAACGAGAAGGTCGCCATTTGGAACGCGAGTAAAAATCCAGCTACTCCATTTGGGAAAAAGCCACCATAATCAATTAAATTAGAAAATGAAGCTGTACTAGTTCCATGTTTATAACCAATAAATACAAGCACAAATCCGATTACGATTAAAGCGATAATAACAACCACTTTAATAATCGCAAACCAAAACTCAATTTCGCCAAAAGCTTTGACTGTAGCTAAGTTAAATAATAGCAAAATTAGAACACAACCTAGCGCTGGAATCCACTGAGGTAAATCAGGTACCCAAAACTTCACGTACATTCCAACTGCTGTGATTTCTGCAATTCCGGTTACAATCCAGCAAAACCAGTAAGTCCAACCAGTAATAAAGCCAGCCCACGGTCCGATAAATTGTTCCGCAAATTCGGTAAAAGATCCTGTTGTTGGATTATGTATTAATAATTCTCCCAAAGCTCTCATAACAAAGAATAAAATAGCCCCAATAATTAAGTAAACTAACATGATAGAAGGTCCGGCTAAATGAATTGACTTCCCTGCTCCTAGAAAAAGCCCTGTACCAATTGCTCCGCCAATCGCAATCAACTGAATATGTCTATTTTTCAGTCCTCTTTGCAATTCTTCTTTTTGCTCTTCCATCTCTATTCATCCCTTTCGAGTAACTAAACAGAATAAAGTGCCGAGTTGAGTCAGCACTTTATCCATCAATCTACTTCTCTACTTTACCAATTTATAAAGGGATTAGCAATCTTTTTATATGTTTTTATTGGTCTAGACAGTTGATAATACTATATTAACATTTAATATTAAAAACTATTTTTCACAAACTTTTTTAGAATTCAGCAGCACTTTCATGCGCTACCGCTTTAGCAGCTGCAACGATTTCCGCTTCTTTGCTTGGATTGTGGTCAATACCTTCCACAAAAATCGATGGTACTACATCAATACCGATAAATTGTAAAATTGTGCGCAAATAAGGTTCTCCGTGAGTAAATGAACTTGTTGGTCCAGCAGAATAAATACCACCGCTACCATGAATCAAAATCGCTTTTTTACCTTTTAAAAGTGCTTCTGGACCGTGTTCTGTATAGCGGAATGATTTACCAGCAATAACAAAAGTGTCTACATAAGCTTTTAAAAGTGGCGGGATTCCAAGGTTCCAAAGTGGGAAAACGAATACATATTTGTCTGCTGCTAAGAATTGCTCTGTAAGCGCATTGTAGGCATTTAATCTTTTTTGTACATCTGGAGCTAAATCAGTAAATGCTTTACCTGCTTGTAATTCGCGGCCAGCTGTCATTAATTCTAAATCTAATAACGGAACTTCTGTATTATATAAAACTAATTCTTCTACTGTATCAGACGGATTTTTCGCTTTGTATTCGTCGATGAAAGTAGCTGCTACTTGCGAACTTCTGGATACTTCATTTGGAAGTGGTGACGCTTTAATAAATAGTACTTTTGACATTATGAAAACACCTCATTGATTTTATTTGTTCCTTCTATATAATAGTACTATCCGCGCGGGGAGTCAATTTGATTTTAAGCAAATAATCATTGACATTTTCACTAGGAATGCTAAGATAAATACAGAATTCTAGAGTGTATTAGTATCATTCAATACACACTCCGTTTTTCAATACACTAATTGGAGGTTTTATAATTGAAGCGTATTGACCGTATTTATGAATTTATTTTAGAAAACCCTTCAACTAAGTCGATTCGTGAGCAACTAGAAAATAATGAAGGCTTTACTGCAACTACTATTTCAGAAACATTAGATATTTTAAGAAATAACGTCAGCATGGAATTAAATGAACTTCATAGACAAGGCAAAATTATTAAAATCGTTGGGCGACCAGTGCTTTATTTTCCGAAACGAACGGTGGAAGAAGAAATTGGCCGCGTGCTTTCAGATGACGAACTAGAATTTGAAAGTTGTGAAGCACTTCTGAAAATTTTAAAGCCAAGTATCGTTGAAAGAAGCCCTTTCGATGATTTAATTGGCGTAAATGATAGCCTTAAAACCCCTGTCGAACAAGCCAAAGCAGCAGTACTTTATCCACCAAACGGCTTACATACAATGATTCTTGGACAAACTGGTGTGGGTAAAACATTGTTCGCTAACTTAATGTATCGTTTCTCGCAACATGCCAAACGATTGCCGGCTGATGCCCCGTTTATTATTTTCAACTGTGCCGATTACTACAATAACCCGCAACTCCTGATGTCCCATATTTTTGGTCATGTCAAAGGTGCCTTTACTGGTGCGGAAAATGATAAAGGCGGACTCGTTGAAAAAGCAGAAGGAGGTATTTTATTCCTCGATGAAATTCATCGTCTCCCTCCTGAAGGGCAAGAAATGATTTTTTATCTGATGGACTCTGGTACCTACAACAAACTCGGCGAAACTGACCGAACTCGAAAATCCAATGTTTTAATTATTGGAGCAACGACAGAAAATCCGGAATCTTCCTTATTAAAAACATTTATGCGTCGTATTCCGATTATTATTACTTTGCCAAGTTTAGAAGAAAGAACTGCTTTTGAACGAGTAGAACTGCTTAAATACTTACTTTCTAGCGAGGCGCACCGTGTAAATAAACCGATTCGGATTGAAGATGAGGCTGCCAAAGCGCTGATTGGTAATACTACTTACGGCAATATCGGCCAGTTGAAATCAAACATTCAACTCGTTTGTGCGCAAGGTTTTTTAAACAGTTTTGATAAAGACGATGAAATTTTAATCGATTTTAAAACTTTACCGATAAATATTAAAGATGGCTTTTTCCACTTTAGTAATCGGCGCAAAGAACTTCAAGCAATCGCGGAATATCTAGAGCCCTACACGACGATTTTCCCTGAGCTAAACAACACGTTAATTACCTCCGATGAATATGAGCCAAACTTCAATCTTTATAAAATTATTGAAGATAAAGCTTCTATTTTAATGGATCAAGGTGTTGAAGATGACGATATTAAGAAATTTATCAAGATGGATATTGATATTCACCTCAACAGTTTCTATAACAAATTCAAAAATACCATCCATAATCGCGAAAATATTTTAAAAATCGTGAATGAAGAAATCCTTAATTTTGCAGAAGGTATTGAACAAAGAATCGAGCATCAGCTAGGCAAAAAGTTAAATGAGCGCTTCTTACTCGCCTTTAGTCTGCACTTGACTTCCTTTATTAAACGCATTGAAAGTAACAAACCGTTAAAATACACGAATATCGAAAATGTAGTTAATGACCAACCTGAAGCGTACGAATTATCTCGTGAAATTAAAGATGATATTGAAGCTACTTTCCACATTCGCGTTCCAAATATGGAAGTAATGTATCTAACCCTTCTCATTAGCTCCTTGCTTAAAGAACAAGAAAATGCGCGCGTTGCTGTACTTGTTGCTACTCATGGAAATAATACCGCTAGCAGTATGGTTAGCGTTGCGAAAAAATTACTCGGCGAAGGATTGGTCGAAGGAATTGATATGCCGCTTGACCAAAGTCCGAAAATCGTGCTGGATAAGCTGACTGAACGAGCGAAAGAAATGGATATGGGACGTGGTCTACTTCTACTTGTTGATATGGGCTCACTCACAAGTTTTGCTCCAGTTATTTCTGAACGTACGGGCATTCCGGTTCGCTCAATTGATATGGTTTCAACCGCGACAGTTATCGAAGCCGTACGTAAATCAAACATTCTTGATATGGAACTAGATAGTATTTACGATTCACTGAAAGATTTCCGCGGCTACGGGGGTTATAATTCTGATGATGACACACTCGATTCCAATCAAAAACCACATGCTATCGTTACTATTTGTGCGACTGGCGAAGGAACTGCTGAAAAACTTCAACTATTTATTGAAAATATTTTAGATACTATCACAACGGACGCCATCAAAGTCATCCCAATCGGTTTACATGAAATGGATACGAGATTAGAACAGCTACAAGAAGAAAACGATATTTTAATGGCTGTCGGAATTCAAGATCCAAAAATCCAAATCCCCTTCATCCCGCTTGAACGACTTTTTGGCATTGACGGTGAAGAACAATTAGTTAGCCTAGTTAAACAACGCAACATTATTGTTAAAAAAGGCGAAACTGGTCGAATCGCAAAAGAAATTATCGAAGAAAGCCTTAATGAATTTCTAACCTATCTTAATCCAAAGAAAACAATCGAAATTCTGAGCTCTTTTGCATCTGTATTAGAGAAAAAACTAGGTTACAAACTGGATAATACTTTTAAAATTAATTTACTTATCCATGTAGGTTGCGCCCTAGAACGAATGGTTTTAAATGATGGTTTAGTCTACCGCGAACCAAAAACCATGCTAGATACAGATATTTTCAGTGCATTAGAACAAACAAATAAAGAAGTCATCTACAAAATGAACTTAAAGCTTACAAATGATGAACTTTGTTATTTGTATGATATTTTGAACGAAATTCAACCAGAAGTACTTTCATAAACATCAGAAAGCCAACAAAATTCTTACGTTGGCTTTTTTTATTTTCAACTATTGCGTTTTCTGCTACATTTTTTAGGGTAATGTTGTATGTATGTCTAAGATAAATATTTAGTGTATTAATGTAGTTATATAGCGTATTAAGCTCCTATTCACCTTTTAGTACACGCTTACAGAAGCCTTGAACCACTTCTATTAATAAAGGGGGTAGTTTAATACAGAAAAGTTGGCACAGTTTTTGCGTTAGTATTAATGGATGCTTCATATCCACGCTTTAAGGAGGAGATACTTATGCCAGTTGCAATTATTATTGGGACACATGGTGAAGCTGCGCGTGAATTGCTCAAATCAGCAGAAATGATTATCGGCAAACAGGACAATGTTGAATTTATTACGTTTGTTCCTGGAGAAAACACTGATACGCTTATTACCAAATATAAAGAAAAACTAGACAAATTAGATACTTCAGAAGGTGTTATTTTTATGGTCGACTTATTTGGTGGTAGTCCTTATAATGCTTCTAGCCAAATTGCCCTTCCAGAAGAGAATATGGACGTTATAACGGGCGTCAATATCCCAATGTTACTTGAAACACTCTCCATGCGTGCTGCAAGTAATCAAAAAGATCTAGTTAAAACTGCTATAACAGCAGGAAGTGATGGCGTTAAGTCACTGAAAGCATCATTACCAAAAAAAGAAACCGAAGTCGGGGAGGACGATTTATAATGGAAATTCGCTTAGCACGTATTGATGACCGCTTAATTCACGGTCAAGTAGCAACAGTTTGGACAAAAGAAACACAGGTAGAACGTATTATTGTTATAAGTGATGATGTAGCAAAGGATGAAGTGCGTAAAACCCTTCTTACACAAGTAGCACCTCCAGGAGTTAAAGCTAGTGTTGTTGACGTACAAAAAGGAATTCGTGTATACAATAATCCTAAATACGCAAAAACTCCAGTAATGCTTTTATTTACTAACCCAACAGATGTATTAACTTTAGTAGAAGCTGGTGTCAATATCACAACTGTTAATATTGGTGGCATGGCATTCCGCGAAGGTAAACATATGATTACCAATGCAGTTTCTGTCGATGCAACAGACGAAGCAGCATTCCGCAAATTAGACGAAAAAGGAATCGAACTAGAAATCCGTAAAGTCGCTTCTGATAATAAAGTAAAACTCATTCCACTACTTGATAAAGAAAAGTAGGCTTTCATTTTTAAAGTAGAAAGATATGCAAACGTTTAAAGGAAGACCTTTAAAGGGGTGATTCATGAATAAAAGCTCATGTAACAGACGCTTTCATTATTCAGTCATCATATTGAAATTATCTTTTTTATCATTTTAAAGAAAAATTGGGAGGGAAATATATGTCAGCAATACAATTAATCCTTGTATTCCTCGTATCATGTATTAGTGGTATGGGTAGTATTTTGGATGAGTGGCAAACGCACCGTCCATTAATTGCCTGTACATTAATCGGTCTTGTTTTAGGGGATATTACAACCGGTATCATTATTGGGGGAACACTTGAAATGATCGCGCTTGGCTGGATGAACATCGGAGCTGCTGTTGCACCTGATGCTGCACTTGCATCTATTATTTCTACTATCTTAGTTATTACAGGGGGACAAGATATTAGCGTAGGTATTTCGCTTGCGATTCCTTTAGCTGCTCTTGGTCAAGTACTTACAATTCTAGTTCGTACAATTACAGTTGCTTTCCAACACATGGCTGATAAAGCTGGTAAGGAAGGTAATCTGCGAAGTCTCGACTGGATACATGTTACTGCACTACTACTTCAAGCAATGCGTATCGCAATTCCAGCCGTTATCGTTGCGGTAACAGTTGGTACTAGCGCCGTAGAAAATTTACTCAATGCCATTCCTGATGTTATTGTTAATGGTCTTAACGTAGCTGGTGGATTTATCGTTGTTGTTGGTTACGCAATGGTTATTAACATGATGTCAGCTAAATATTTAATGCCTTTCTTCTTCTTAGGTTTTGTTGTAGCAGCATTTACTGCCTTCAACTTAGTAGCACTAGGTGTTCTAGGACTAGTTGCAGCAATCGTATATATCCAACTAAATCCTAAATATCAATTGAAAGAAGCTATCCAACAATACGGTGGAGGCGGCGGCGGACGATCAGCGGATGATGATCTCGACGACGACCTTGACGACTAAGGAAGGGGGAGAAAAAATATGAGTGAACAAATTACAGTTAATGAAAAGAAAATAACGAAAAGTGATTTAATGGGCGTTTTCATTCGTTCCAACCTCTTCCAAGGGTCGTGGAACTTTGAACGTATGCAATCTCTAGGTTTCTGTTTCTCAGTAATCCCAGTAATCAAACGTCTTTATCCTGAAAAAGGACCTGATAGAGAACAAGCTATCAAACGTCACCTTGAGTTCTTTAATACCCATCCATATATGGCCGCACCTATCTTAGGTGTAACTACTGCGATGGAAGAACAAAAAGCCAATGGCGCTGATATTGACGACGGCGCTATCAATGGTATTAAAGTTGGTCTAATGGGACCACTTGCCGGTGTTGGGGATCCAATTTTCTGGGGAACTGTTCGTCCGGTACTTGCCGCTTTAGGTGCAGGTTTTGCAACTGACGGTAGTATCATCGGGCCAATTTTATTCTTCGTACTATTTAATGCAATTCGTCTAGGTTTCCGTTATTGGGGCGTGTTCTACGGATATACAAAAGGTACAGATGTTGTATCTGATATGTCTGGCGGCCTGCTTCAAAAACTAACAGAAGGAGCTTCCATTCTCGGACTATTCGTTATGGGTGCCCTTGTTAATAAATGGACCACAATCTATGTTCCACTAGTAGCTTATACAACAGAAGACTCTAAAACTGGTAAAGACGTTCCAACTACTGTTCAAAGTATCTTGGACCAATTAATGCCAGGTCTTCTTGCCCTTCTACTAACATTCGCTTGTATGTGGATTCTGAAGAAAAAAGTCAATGCTTTATGGCTAATTTTGGGACTATTCGTTGTTGGTATTCTAGGTTACTGGTCTGGTATTTTAGGACTTCCACCAGCTGGGTATTCACCGCTAGGGTAATGGGTGGTTATAATAATTTGGAAAGAACCGGGATTAATCCCGGTTCTTTTTTGTGTCTTATCTGGACTTTTTTCTCATTCAGTATCTATTCTATGAACCTTCAATTCTACAAAATCCCCTTTATGAATATCTTGAGCAATATCACCCTCGGATATATCTATTTTAAATTCACCAATTTGTATAATTGAATCTGTTGCATCTATTAGTTCTCCTTTTAAAATATACAAATCTGGATTGTCATTAGGAACCTCCATACTAAATTCTTTTTGATTAAGTTTAAAAATATCAAATGGATCAAAGCAAAAAATAAGCTCATTATATAAACCATTTAGAGCAAGCTCACATGGATGAGAGAAACAAACTACATTATATTCTCCATCAGTTAAAACGACATCCGCTTCCTTTGCGGCCTCATCTAACCAATAGATTGATTTTACTTTTATCATTTTTACTTCCTCCTATTTTTCTAACTTTAGGCTGGGAGCTTTTTTCATAAGCTGCTTCACACTTTTCAAATGAAAAGTAGTTATACTCCCTGTTTCTCTATCCAGCCCAACAAATGCATATTTTGCTTTGCCTTTTCCACCAACAAGTTTCACATAACCATTTATTTCTGGAACATATTGCCCTGTACTAATTACTTGATTAGCATCATTTAAGTAATCATTCCTTGAATACCTTTTTAAATTTAATGTATCCATTATTTCTCTACTATGTTTTTTAAAATGTTCTTTAAAAAGTTCTTCATTATTAAATTCAATTCTCTGTCGAATAGAATTATTTTGCAATTTAGTTCGTAAAGCTTTATTCCTAGCAACAGCAATCCCAAAGCCTAATCCTAGTGCCATATCGGTCAAACCAGCGTCATCCATTGCATCCTTCACGCTAGCTACATAAGCAGAGGACCTCAGTGTCGCCCCGGAAAATCCGGTTACTTTTTGACCATTTAAGTAGTTGACGCCGTCTTTCCATGCGTCATTTACTTTGCGTTCGAGCTCTTCACCGGAAAGATTTGTGTACAGAATAGGGTCTAACTCGGCTCCATTTTCCTCTAGAAAAGCTTGGAGTTCTTTGTTAGTGGCGCGTTTGCCGTCTCGTTCCAGCAGCCACATCGTGACGGTTTCGCCTTTGTCATTCACATACGTATAGGCGAATAACTGATAGTCTTCGAATGCTTCTGGAAAAGGATCTTTCGCGTTTTCTTTGCGCGCTTTATCCATCGCTTTTCTCATCAAACTAATCGATGCATGAACGCTTTTAGGTACAGCATAGGTGCCTGTTTTCTCATGGAACGTCACATTTTGTTTCAGCTCTTGCACCGCTCGTCCTGTGGAGTGAATGAGTTCGGTTAACGCACTAAAAAACTGGGCGTGACTTTGTTCAAAGGCGATGTACCTCTCTAGTATATCTTCTTTTTGGATGGCTTGCAGTAATTGCGTGTGTGCACTTCTTGCTCGGACTACGTATACTTGTTGCATATCCGGTTTCGTATTCGGCGCGATGAGTTGGCGATGTAAGTCTTCTTCTTTTCGCTGCAAATGCACCACTTTTGCCATTGCCTCTTGGAGAATTTCCGCATCGATTCGGGCGGACGGCGAGCTGTCGACTTGGCTACCAAACTCGCGTATGTATTGTGCTAAACGTTCTTCGCTTTCCTCTAAAGCTTCTAAAATACTTTGTGCAATAGAGGGATAACTGGAAGCAAAGTAGCTTTGGGAAGCTGATACCGCTTGCCCTTTTAAACTTTTATCTTGCGCATACTTGCTCGCTGCTTGTTGAATTCCGCGTATCATCTTTTTAGCCTCGGCATTACTGCTTCGTAATCCTTGAAGAAAATCATTGAGTTCTGCAATGTCAATCCTACTCATTTTCTAAGGATGCTTTCCACGTTTTGTCGGAAAGTACTTTCATGAATTTTTCTATCTATCATCATGCTACTCCTTCTCTATGAAATATAAGTATATTATATCATTGGTATCGCTTTCATTTTGTGATCGTTTTGTGAATCTATACCTTGAAAATAAGCTTTAATTTATTTTTTTAGATACTACTTTCACTTTACATAATAGTTAAAATTCATATTCTTCCGATTTTGACTATAATTGTATCTATGAGGAAATCAATCTTGAAGCCAGTTCTCCCTTTTCCTCCTGTAATTATGTTACAATATGACTAAACTATATCAATGATAGATTGTGAGTGATAACTAAATGGTTTGGGATGCTACTAATATCTTTTTATTCATTGCCAACATATTGACGTTACTGTATATCTTGTATAATGATGCAGTAATTCCTCTTTCAAAAGGTAAAACAGTCTTAAGTGTCAAATTGCGTTCTCGCGGACGTTGGGATGGCTATATTTTCGTCGGAATCATTGTTCTTTTATTTGTTTCCAATACATTCTTTCGTGAAGGTCCGTTCTCTACTTCGGTATTACTTGCTGTTATGGGTGTATTATTCATCTATATTTGTTTCTTCCGTAGTTCAAAAGCTGTTTTTAAAGAAACAGGACTTTATTATGCCCTTCTATTCTTCCCATACGCTAAAATCGAACGAATGAATTTATCGGAAGACGGTGTGTTAGTCATTGAAACTAATCGCCAACGTTTAATGCTCTTTGCAAGATCTGAACAAGATTTAGAAAAAATGCTCGCTGTATTTACTACATATAGCTAAAAAACGCCACGCTCACCTTCCCTTTTAAGAGAATGGAGCATGGCGTTTTTTTATATACCAACATTACTTAATTCTATTTCCGGAATAACAAATTCAACAAATCTTCCATGGAGCATTTCGATTTCTTCGCTGAATTTCGTATCAAAACAAATAATACTTTCTTCTAGACGGAGTACCGCAAAGCCATCTTCCTCGTAGTCTTCTAACTTACCAACTACATGAACTAAGCCATCTTCATCTATTTCTAATAAACAATGTTTTTCTTCACTTTCATGCAAAAGTTCCGCGGTAATCATATCAGGTATCGTAATTTCTACCGTGTAAACCCTACTTGGTTCTGGGTCTTCATCGGCCCATATACCAACGCATTCACCATATTCACTACTAAAAGCGATTCTGCCGTCAGTCAATTTTTTTTGAACCTTTATCTCCACTAACCATTTCCTCCTGCGCTTCAAATTCTTGCTTTATTATAGCACAAAACTCGAAAGTGACGGTAATTTTTAGCAAAGTAATTTCACTTTTTATTTGTCATTTGTCTTATTTAAAAGTATGATAAGTATATACTTTTTATAAAAAGGAGATCGGATTATGACGATACTAGCATTTGATATGGGTGGTACCGCAGTGAAGTATGGCGTTTTAACAACAGAAGGCGCAATACTAGAAAAGGGTAAATTTACAACTCCGGATAATTTGGATGAAATGATACAATTATTGGTGGATGTGAAATCTAATTATGACTATTCTTTCCAAGGTGCTGCTTTTAGTTGTCCTGGTGCAGTAAATAATGAAACCGGCATCATTGGCGGAGCGAGCGCAATTCCTTACATACATAACTTTCCTTTCAAACAATTACTTGAAGAAAAACTCGGGCTTCCGGTTACAATGGAAAATGACGCCAACTGTGCGGCTTTAGCAGAAGTTTGGATTGGAGCAGCTAAAGATAAACAAGATATTATTTTTATGATACTTGGAAGTGGCGTAGGTGGCACCGTTATTCGTGGTGGTAAAGTACATCATGGCGCGAATTTACATGGCGGCGAATTTGGTTATATGTTGATGGACCGTGATGGACACACACTTAGCGAGCTTGGTACTGTCGTAAATGCTGCTACTCGGATTTCAGAACGCCTGGAGCTCCCTGCTGATGAAGTCGATGGTCATCTTGTTTTTAAGCTTCGTTCAGAAGGAAATGAGGTCGCCAAAGAAGAACTTGAGACAATGTTTTATTATTTAGCTCGAAGTATTTTTAATTTACAGTATGCACTTGATCCTGAGATGGTTGTGATCGGTGGCGGTGTGAGTGAACGTCCTGATTTTATAACTGAACTAAATAGCTACGTCGATCAAGTAAAGGCGAGTGTTCCGATTGCTACAATTCGCCCAACTGTAGTTAGTTGTCAGTTCGGAAATGATGCCAACTTAATTGGTGCAACTGCCTTTCATTTAGCATAAAAAAAGAAGCTGGACACTTTGCTGCGCCAGCTTCTTTTTATCCTAATTTTTCTGGTTCACCTCGGCTTTCTAATACTTTTCTGACCGCTTCAAGCCATTTCTTTTGTTTATTTACAACAAATTGATACTTCACACCTGAAATCATATCTACTTCTAAAATGTTGGATAATAACTCTTTTCCAAGAATTTTTGTTCGGACTCCGCGAATTTTAGAGACGCGGTTCAGTGGAATATTGATTTCTTCGTCAAAGTAATCATTTGGCTTGTGGACAATGTAAGTTTCGGTCAAATAAAGCTTCCCAGGGACCGCTTTAAAACCATTTTTCGCATTGGCAAGACCTTTATGAATGACTTCTAATTCCTCTTCCATAAAGCTTCTCATCTCCTTATTCTTCTACATTTATAACAACAACGCTAGCTGTTACTTTTTCAGTATGAATGGACCGAAGCGCTTCTGGCTGCTTTTTTTAGGTGCGAGGATGTTCAAATGGCTTCCAAGGACTTCAATCTCGGCTGGAACGCCTGGACCTGGATCGCCGTCCACATTAATGCTTAAGTCGTCCCCGCTTGCATCAATCGTTAATTTCTTCGTTTTAATATAAACAACGCCATCGCTATTTTTTAAATTACCACGAATTAATTGCGGAATCATATTTGCCGCATCAAGTAGTCCTAATTTAGTTAACACGACGACATGAAGATAACCATCATCGATTTTGGCATCGGGAGCCCATGATTCCATTCCGCCGACTGATTTCGTTAAGCCAGCCACAACAAGCGCTGCCTCACCTTCCCATACTTCCTCGTCATATTCTAGTTTAAAATGAAGTAGTTCATTGCGGTTAAATGCTTTTAAGCCTTCTAAAAAGTATGCTACTGAACCAAATTTCGTTTTTTGTTCTACGCTCACTTGGTCAACGGCTTGCGCAATCATTCCAATCGCTAATACGTTCATAAAATATTGATCGCCAATTCGGCCGATGTCCATTGGAATTGCTTTTGCTTTTTCAAGCGCTTGAATCGCTTTTTCGGGTTTTAGCGGTATTCCTACTGAACGCGCCAAATCATTGACGGTTCCAAGTGGAATAAAGCCGAAATCTGGTCGTTTTTCATGGATTGCTAAACCATTTATAGTTTCATTTAGCGTTCCATCACCGCCCATTGCGATAACTGCGTCAAACCCTTGTTCCGATGCCCAAGACGCAAATTCAGTTGCATCTCCTGCTTTTTCTGTTAAACGTACTTCTACTTCATCATATCGTTTTTTTAAGACTTCTTCTGTTTTTCCTTGATACGTTTTTCCTTTTTCTTTACCTGATGATGGATTCACAATCAATAGTGCCTTACCCATCGCACTCACCCTCTCTTGCAAAAAAATTCTATTTATATTTTCACACATAATATAGGCATCTTCACTACTATAGTTTACCTTGAAATAGGGATTTGTACCAGTCACAGCCTTGAAAAATGCCGAAAAAAGTCGTAAAGTGAAGATGAACACAAAATAGAGTTGTGGAGGAATTTATTAATGAAATCATTTCAAGCGCTTTTCATTGAAAAAGAGGCAGACAATACTTCACTTCATTTTAGAGAAACTACTTTAGATAACTTACCAGAAAATGAAGTAACAATTGAGGTTCACTATTCTGGTATTAATTACAAAGATGGGCTGGCAGTACTTCCTGATGGAAAAATTGTGAATGAATATCCTTTTATTCCGGGAATTGATGCAAGTGGTGTCGTTGTTGAATCAAAATCAGATCGTTTTAGGGCCGGTGATGAGGTTATCGTAACAAGCTATGATTTTGGTGTTAGCTATTTTGGCGGTTATAGCGAAATTATCCGCGTTCCTGCTGAATGGGTGGTCGCTTTACCAAAAGGTTTATCGCTCAAAGAAGCTATGGTACTAGGAACAGCAGGCTTCACAGCAGCGCTCTCGGTCGATGCGCTGGAATTTAGCGGCGTAACACCAGATGCTGGAAAAATCGCTGTGAGTGGCGCTACTGGCGGCGTTGGTAGCCTTAGCACAGCCATTTTAGCTAAAAGAGGATATTCAGTCGTAGCTTCTTCAGGAAAAAAAGACGCAGAAACATTCTTACATAAACTAGGCGCGAAAGAAGTCGTTCCCCGCGAAGCATTCCAACCAGAAAAAATCCGCGCTCTAGATAAACAACTATATGCAGGGGCGATTGATTGTGTTGGCGGAAAACCACTTTCGTACTTACTAACTGCTGTAAAATACGGCGGGGCAGTAACGACATGTGGTATGTCAGCGGGTGGAAAATTAGATACAACTGTTTTCCCTTTTATCTTGCGTGGGATTCAACTTTTTGGTATTGATTCCGTTCTTTGTCCAATGCCAAAACGAGAACGCATCTGGAAACGACTTGCAACAGATTTTAAATTAACTAATTTAAATGAGCTTGCTACTGAAATCAATTTTTCTGAATTACCAGCTGCCCTTCACCAAATCATGAATGGCGGAATAACCGGAAGATATTTAGTAAAAATAAAATAAAGCATTGTCCCCGTCAAAAGGGACAATGCTTTTTTACCGATAAGCGACTAATACATGTGCATCAATAACTTGATCAATAATCGCCATACATTCGTCGTAATTTTGTGCTTCAAGCGCATCGATAAAACGCTGAATATTAGCGATTGTTTTAACACAAGCGTTTTGAGCGATTTTAATTACTTCCTCATCACCAAACTCTTGAATATTATTAAAAAAGTCATTGCTAATTTTTAAGTAGTAATTATTTTTCATATAGGTTAATAAATCATTAACAAACCATTTTTCATATTCAAAATAAACTGCTGGATCACTTGGTTCTACATCACGTTCAATTTCTACTAACTTAGCGACTACGCGCATCTTATTAAAACTGATTTTTTTAGTACGAATTTTTTGAATGGCTTGTTTTAAAAATAAACCAAGAATTTCAGTCATTTCAAAATAACGTTCTTTATTAATAATACTGTCCCGAACAAAAGCGCCGCGGAAATCATTATATTCCACATATCCATCTGCAGCAAGCATCCCGATTGCTTTACGAATGGGCGTCCGGCTAATACCAAGCTGCTCTGATAACGTGTTTTCTATTAAGCGATCACCTGGCTTTAGTTCCCCGTTTCTAATCTTCTTTTTAATTTCCCGATAACAAACACTTTCTCTAGTCTCTTTGCGTTTGGTTGTCATTACTTTTCCTCCTAAGTATGCCTAAAAAATTATGTTATAAAAAGGACCGTGATGTAATAATCTCTTTCAAAAAATCGTTTTCATTCACTTTTTTCTCCATCGCCAAAAAGGGATGGTAACTCGTATTTTCTGTGACTAACATAGCTGTTTGAATAGCAATTATTTCTTTTGTTAGTTCTTGCTCTTTTTTTGCATTTATTTCTGATTTAGAACGAATAACTGACATAATCGTAATCCCGAAAAAATACAATACTATTGCCATAACGATAATGATCACTGCCGCAATGAGTCGTTCTGCTACATTATTCATTAAAAATAGAAAAGACCCGCCTAATATAGCTAAAAATGCAGCGATAAAAACGCCTATCATCGTACTAAGGGGCTTATAGTTCTTTTTCTCTTCCGCCATTTCAGAGTGAATAAACCGAAGCAGTTTTTCTAAGTCATCTCTTGAGCTGAAGCCACTTTTTTCTAAATAAGCAAATAATAAATAGCGACGCATAACTGCTAACTCTTTAAAATTACGCAACTGATAACGGGTTTTAATAAATTTTTTCGCCCGATTATAAATCAATAGGTAATAAAAAAGTGGAATACAGAGTAAACTAACCAAAATTACTGGAATAAAAAAACGATTATCCACTAAATTCATGACTATAACATTACCAACAATTAAAAGCAGCACTAATAAAAAAAACGCTCTCCAAAAACCTTTCATAAAGCTATGTATTAAATTCCAGCTACTAAGTTTTTTAAAATAAAAATCGTTTAATTTTTTTATAGCCATTTCTACACCTTTTCCTTTTTTTCCTAAATTTAAGTTTAACATGAGTCATCCATTTATTAAAGTTTGTAAAGAGATTTTCACTTTTTTATCGTAATTAGTTTACATTATGCTTAAAATTAAATATAATTAATATTATAAAATATATTTAATGGGTGAGTAAATGAAAACACTACTATATCAAAAAGTTTATGATCAACTAAAATTATCCATTCAAGAAGGCAAGATTCCTGTTGGTAGCAAAATGCCGACTGAAAATGAATTAATGGCTCAATTTGATGTGAGCAGTATTACGTTAAAAAAAGCGCTGGAATTATTAAAAAAAGATGGTTATATTTCAAGGCGCCCTCGTGTCGGCACTTTTGTTATTAATGACTCGCCAAATAGTGAGCAAATCGAAACGAGGAAGTTCGATAAACCACTTTTTGGTTGTATTATGACGAATTTCGACGATACTTTTGGAACGATTTTATTATCCGGTATGCTAGAGCACAGTGACTCTAAAGCTCATATTATTGTAAAAAAATCACTGGGAGATACTGAACGAGAAGAAGAAATACTGCAAGAATTTATTGAAATGAATGTTGCTGGGATACTGATTTTACCTGCTAGTTCTAAATTTGTTTCACCAACTTTACTGGAGCTTGCTTCTCAAAAATTCCCTTTAGTTGTGATAGATCGTACGTTAGAAGGTTTACCAATATCCTCTATTAGTTCCGACAATACAGAAGCTGGTCGTATTATTACAGAGAAATTATTTGAACTTGGCCATAAGCACATTGGAATGATAACGTCTACTAGTCCAGTTTCTACGCTTGATAGTCGAGTGAATGGTTTTATTCGCGGACATGCATCTTTCCATACCGCTTTTCATTCTGATTATGTTTTTCGTGAAATTGAATCAGTAATGCCAAATTCAACGGTTTCGATTCAAACAGATATTGATAAAATTGCTCATTTTTTAGAAACACATCCAGAAATTACTGCCCTTGTAGCGACAGAATACAATATCGCCCTTTTGATAAAACAAGCATGTAATAAGTTAGGCAAATCTATTCCTACTAATTTATCGGTGGTTTGTTTTGATCATCCAGATAATTTTTTTGATACCTCCGCATTCCAATTTACACATATAAAACAAGCACAATATGAAATAGGCGTTAAAGCAGTGGATATGCTGTTAAATCAAGTGCTTAAACCAGATACGATAAATAAAGAAACTTTACCTCCAATGCTTGTAGAAGGAGATTCAGTCGAGCCACTAAAAAGCACCTCCAAGTAGGAGGTGCTTTTTTTTAATGTTCTAATTTTGCAGCCATTTCAAGTGCGATCATTCCACTTAATTCTGCTGAATAAGGAATTTTTCCAGAAGGTTTTTCTTTCCAATTCATCCCCATTAACAAATATCCATCTACTTTTGCGCTTTCAACGAGTATTTGACAACTATTTAGTACAAAATCTCGGTAAGTTTTATTCGCCGTTTCTTCTATTAAATCTGTAAAATATCTGTAAAAGATTCCTTTGAAAAGCCCTTCGTCTCCGCCATTTCCTTCATCTTTAAATATACCATCTTCTGTTAATTCTTTTAATGATATATCCGCAGTTTTATTCGCTGTGTCTAAATATTTTGCTTCTTTAGTGATACGGTATAATTCTAAATTAGCTCCAATATACACACCTTGGTTATAAGTAAATTTCCATTCATAATCAATGGATCCGTCTTCTAAACGATTAATTCCATCTTCAACAAAACCATCTTCACGTACAAGTACTTTAGTTTGCCATTCATAGGTCTTCATTGCCCACTCTAAATATTTCGTTTCATTAAGTTCATTATATAGCCAACAAGAAAGAATAATGAACGGGGCATTCACGGGTGTATTTTTATAATACATTTGTGGTCGACGCCAAGCAAAGCCACCGCCCATGATGTCGTTCCAACCAGTATCCACTAAATCCTGCCAAACCAACTGTGCATCTTCTAAATAAATTGATTTTCCAGTCGCTTTATATAGACGATAAGCCGCAAGTGCGTTCCAAAGCATATCATCATAAAAATCATGAATAAGTGTTCCACCATTTCTTTTTTTATTATGCTGATATGTTTTTTCGGCTACCTCCAAATCCGCTTGTTTTTTCGTGCGTAAGTAAGCATCTAATCGTACTTCCACCAAGTGAGCTAGCCACCAATAATTAAAAACCTTATTATCTTCTTCCGGATTTTCTGTCGGATAAAAGTTATTTAAAAATTGTTCTTTTGTATCCGCAAGATAAAATTTTTCTAAACTTTGTTGAGCTAAATTTGCATATTCGGACCATTTCATCGTTTATTTATCTCTCTCTTCTTTTAAAATTTGGTTTCCTTCTTTTTCAGCTTGTGATAAAGCTTTTTCCGCTGAAATATTACCATTCATGAATTTCTCAAATTGAGGTTTCATTGCTAAACCTTCTACATCTGCATAACCTGCCACAGTCGGACGGATTTTAGCATATTTCATTGTATTTACAAAAACAGAATAATTGGGGTCTTTTGTAAAGTATTCATTTTCAGCAGCAATTTTATTCGCTGGTAACCAACCACTTATTTTGGCAAATTCTACGCCATTTTCTGGTTTTGTTGTCCACCACTTCATAAAGTCCCATGCGCCGTCTTTATGTTCAGCTTGTTTAGGCATTACTAATCCAAATCCGCCCATGATAGCGCCTTTATCGCCATTTGGTCCTTTTGGTGGTTCTACTACACCGTAATCAAGATTCTCTACTTTATTATAATCTGCTAAAGCCCATGGACCGTTGTATGTCATTGCTTCTTTTCCAGCTGCAAAAGCATCAGAACCATCATCAAAACCACGTTGGTATACTTTTAAATCATTTTGCATTTTATCCCAGTAATTAAGTACTTCTAATCCTTGTTCTGAATTGAATGCCGTTTTTTTATTATCAGGAGTTACTAGTTCGCCACCTGCTTGCATTAAATATAAGTTAAACAAGCCAACATCTTGAAGCGACATTCCTGCTTGCGTCATTTTATTTCCATCCCATTTCGTTGTTTTTTGCGCAGCGGTTGCTAATTCATCCCATGTAGTTGGTGGTTTTACGCCAGCTTCTTGTAATAATTTTTTATTGTAAAATAGAATTCGGTTATCATTTAATAGTGGTAAACCATATAATTTATCACTATAGGTCATTTCTTTCACCGATTCTTCATAAAAGTCATCCATCTTCACGTTGTCTTCTTTGACAAGTTTATCTAGTGGTTCAAGCACTCCTTTTGGTGCATAAAGAGCTGTTTGATAGCGATCCCACATAATAATATCAGGGAGTTCGCCACCTGCAATTCCGGTTAATAATTTTTCTTCCACATTTTCTTGCATTACATATTTTACTTTATATTTATCTTGTGACTTATTATAACTATCGATTTGTTTCTCTAACTGTTTAATCTGATCTCCTGACCAAGAGCCCCACATAACAATTTCTTCTTTTCCGTCCTTATCCTTACTACTGTCTGAACCTCCACCACAAGCCGCTAAACTGAGTAACAACACCATACTAAGAATTGCTAACAATACTTTTTTCATCCTATACACTCCTTTTTAGTTTATTTACCGCCATTATGCGCAATACCTTCTACAAAATATTTTTGTGCAAAAATAAAAACAAACAATACAGGAATGGTGGAAACAATTGTCCCAGCCATTAAAGCCCCATAATTGGCACTTTCGTTATATTGAAAGGAAGCAAGTCCTACTTGAACAGTCATCATTTTTTGCGAATTAAGAACTATCAACGGCCACATAAACTGATTCCAACCAGCCTGAAATGTCATTATTCCAAGGGTAGCAAGCGCTGTTTTAGCAAGTGGCATATAGATTTTCCAAAAGATTTTAAACTCCGAACAACCGTCTATTCTTGCAGCTTCAGAAAGTTCATCTGGCAAAGTTTCAAAGAACTGTTTCATGAAAAAGATCGAAAACGCTCCAGCAGCTCCTGGAATCAAAATTGCCCAGTAAGTATTAATAAAACCCATTCCACCATGGCCAGTAATATCATTACCACCCATCAACGGGAAATTCTTTAAGACTAAAAACGATGGAATCATTGTTACTACAGCCGGAATCATCATACTTCCTAAAAATGTCATAAAAAGACCTTTTTTCCCTTTAAAAGGTAGCTTAGCAAAAGCATAACCTGCTAGTGATCCAAAGAATAAATTAGTGAGCACTCCACCAACTGCAAGTATTAAAGAGTTGACTAGATAGCGGGCAAATGGGGTTGTACTAAACACATCTTTGTAATTATCCCAAGTAAACATTTTAGGAATTAAATTCATGCTATTACTTAAAATTTCACTCGTTGGTTTAAAGGAAGTAGATACTGTCCAAATAAGCGGGAAAACAGTCACTAAACTAATTAGAAGTACTGCAATATACCAAATGAACGACTTGCTCATTTTTTTTAATTTTATGGTGTTCATACCAACCCTCCTTAAGCTGTCCTATCTTCTTTATTCACACGCATATTAATAATCGAAAATACTAGTATGATTAAAAATAGTACAAAAGAAATTGCGGATGCATAGCCCATTTTTAATCCCCCAAATCCTTCATTATAAATATAGTAGACAAGTGTAATCGTTGAGTTTCCAGGACCGCCTTTTGTTAATACATATGCTTGATCGAACACCTGAAAAGCATTGATAATTAGCATCGTTGTTACGAGAAAAGTAGTCCGTGAGAGGGATGGCCAAGTGACATAACGAAACGTTTTCCATCTTGAAGCGCCTTCTATTTTAGAAGCTTCATATAAGTTAGCTGGGATGCCTTGAAGTCCAGCAAGAAAAATCATCATATTAGTTCCAAATGTCATCCAAACACTCATCATCACAATCGCAAACATCGCCCAGTTCGAATCATAAAGCCATGCAGGACCATTAATTCCAAACCATCCTAAAACACGATTAATCAAACCATACTGCGGATTAAGCAACCAATACCAGATAGTCGCTGTGGCTACCGTAGAGCATAATACCGGCACATAAAAAAATGTCCGAAATAAACCTGCTCCTTTTTTATTCATATTAATCAAGATAGCAGCTCCAAGCGATGCTACAAGACCAAGTGGTACAAACAAAGCTGTGTAGATAATCGTATTCTTTAATGAAATGAGAAAATAAGGATCTCTAAACATTTTTATGTAGTTGTCAAAGCCGATCCAATTGGGAGAATTAACAATATCATAATCTGTAAAACTGACAAACAGAGCCATTCCAATTGGAAGAATCATAAAAATTGCCAGTAATAAAACTGGAAGCGCAATAAAAAGGTAAGCCATTCGTTGTTGATGTATTTGAACAGATTTATTTCTAATCGTTGCCATCATTAAGCCTCCTTTGTTAGTTCTTTAAAACATTTGCCATTCGAAATCCAGCTACATCAAGAATTAATTCGCAAAACATCATATTTGCCCAGGAAAACCATTCACGCGTAAAGTCTTCCGGATGGTCTGGATGAAACGATTCATGCATTAATCCAGTTCCCGCATCCGTTCTTAACAACATTTGTAAAATCTCCAGTTTTTCTGATTCATCATTTGCAGTGAGTCCTTGAATCGCCAGTCCAATTGGCCAAATATATCCTGTTGGTGTATGCGGACTACCAATTCCTTTTGCAAGCTCACCTTCAAAATAATACGGATTTGATTTACTTAAAATAAACTTACGCGTGTTCTGATAAATTGGCGACTCTTTCTCAAGATATTGGATGATTGGCATAGAGAGTAGACTTGGAACATTGGCATCATCCATCAATAATTGATTTCCAAGCCCATCTACTTCAAATGCAAATATTTCACCGAAAGTCGGATGATTATATGTACCAAATTTTTCAATTCCTAATTGAATCTCATTTTGTAAGGTAACTGCTTGTTTTATCGTTTCTATTTCGCTTGGGTAAAAAGCTTCTATAATTTCTTTGACATAACCTAAAACTACTACTGCAAACATATTTGAAGGAATAAGGTACCCATATTCGCAAGCATCATCACTTGGTCTAAATCCTGACCAAAGCATACCCGTGTAAGCAGTTCCTGTTCCTAATCCGTTCCTTTTTAAAGTATCAGAAGGAACACAGTCCAGCCGTTCAAAACGATAAGGCGATTTTGTTTCATGATGTTGTTCTACTTCCCATAAAGCAAAAATTGTTTGTAACATCTTAAAGAATGCAGCGTCAAATTGTTCTGTTCTTCCAGTAATTTTCCAAATAAAATACGCTAATTGAATCGGATAGCATAACGAATCAATCTCATATTTTCGTTCCCATACTTGTGGATGCATTTCCGTTTTATCAGCTTGATGCCCAGCTCCATTTGGCGTTTCATTGAAAGCGTTAGCATAAGGATCAATTCCAACTAAACGGACTTGTTCTTTGCTAAGACCAATCAACATCGACTCAATTTCTTCATTTTCTTTAGCGAAAAGCAGGAACGGTCGTACTTGGCATACGGAATCACGTAACCACATCGCTGGAATATCCCCTGTTAAAATAAATGTGAGACCATTTTCCCTGATTTTAATGGTGGTGTCTAATGTGTTTTCCATACACTTTTCATACATGTCAGCTAATTTTTGATTATTTAATTCTTTTTTTATTTTTTCGGTGCTTGTTTGTATAAAAGCGCGGTTTGCGATAACCAAATTATTCACTCCTTTTAATTAATTATACTTAATTAGTATTTATCATATTTAAATAATACTATATATATTTAATTTCTGTCAATATAAAAATGAAATCGTTTTCTTTTATACACAAAAAAACTCTGAGAATCTATATCTCAGAGTTTTAATCCTTATTCAAATAACATATCTAATATCGCTTCTTTTTCAATATTACCAAAATAAGCTTTTGTATTTACGTTTTTCCAAGCATTTTGGACTGCTGCTCGCTCAAAACGGCAACCGATTAATTTAGCTGCTAACTCACTAACATCTTCTGTACCAAAGAAATCACCATAAATTATCGCTTCAGCCACTTGCCCTTTATTTAAGGATAGCTGAAATTCGATAGTGCCGGCGGGAAATCTTTTTTTGCGTTTGATGGTTGCTTTTGGGGATTTTCCGTAACTCCAGTCCCAATTCCGATAGCGCTGAGTGCGTAATTTTTCTATTTCGATTTTATCTTCCGCGGTGAAATTATATTTCGGTATATCTGTCGTTTCAAAAATCGACTCAAGTAAAATTTGCTTAAAGGTTTGAATATCCATATCTTCTGCTAAGTGCTCGCGAATAGTTGTCACACGGCTGCGCACAGATTTAACGCCTTTAGATAAATATTTTTCTGGATCGACTTGCAGTGCTTGTTCTAACATAGATAAATCCACATCAAAAAGTAGCGTTCCGTGGCTATAAAGTCGCCCTTTCGTCGCAAATTGCGCATTACCGCTTATCTTTTTGCCGTCCACCTCAATGTCATTTCTTCCGCTGAGTTTGGCATTTACACCTAATTTTTGAAGTGCTTGAATAACCGGTTCTGTGAATCTGGCAAAGTTTTGAAAACTATTCCCATCGTCTTTTGTAATCATACTAAAACTAATATTTCCTTCATCGTTGTAGACTGCCCCGCCACCCGATAACCGGCGCAAAACATCGATATTATGTTCTTTTACAAAGGAATGATTAATTTCTTCTAATGTGTTTTGATTTTTACCAACAATAATCGTTGGCTTCATTCGGTAAAACATAAAATAGGTTTCATTTTCATCCAAAAAACGGAGCGCATATTCTTCCATTGCAAAATTATATGCTTGGTCAAGCACGTCTTCATTGTCTAAATAAATCAATTTTCTCTAGCATCCCCTTTTGCTTTAAGCGTAATTCGAATGATTTCTGGATCATTAAATAGACGCGGCAGCTTAGTAACATTGCCTAAACCACGACTGACGATAAGCGATTTTCCGCCAGCTGAGTGAATTCCCGCTGTCCATTTTGGCATAAAGCCTTGTCCTGGTGCAAAAAGTCCTTCTGTGAGTGGTAGTCTAAATTGACCGCCGTGCGCGTGACCAGACAATACTAAATCAACCGGATAAGCTTGATAAAGTGGCCAAAATTCTGGACGATGGGCGAGAAGAATCGTAAAGTAGTCCGGGGATAAATTAGCTGTCGCCTCATCTAGCGCTTCTTTTAATGCTTCTTCTTCCCAAACTTGTTTAGGCAATTCTTTCTCGGCCCAATCATCTCTAACAAATCGCGGATCTTTAACACCAGCTACCATGATCGCCGCACCATCTTTTCTCAGAAAATAGCGTTCGTTTTCAAGGACAGCTACATGATGTTTTTCCATGTCCGCTTTAAAATCTTCATAAAATGCGCTTCTACCTTCGTGGTTTCCGCTCACATAAAAGACCGGAAATTCTTTTGCTAATTTACGGACGACTGCCATTGTTACAAAAGGAGACTCGTCACCATCAATCATATCTCCCGTTAAAAAAACAGCATCCGGCGCTAGTTGATTCACGATACTAAGCAAAGGATTATTATATAAACCAAAACTCGCACTATGCAGATCAGACAGCTGAACAAAAGTCGCGCCGTCCCATTCTGCCGGAATTTTATCTGATACTATTTCATAATCTGTTACGGTTAAATGTTTGGTTGACCAGTATGCATATCCTGTGAAAGCAGCAACTGCACCAAGTATACCCCATCCAGTTTTTTTCATAGCTAGAAATCTCCTCACTAAATTTGCTGTATGTTTCATTATAGCAAATTCAGCTGGAACTCGCTTTACTCAGCTACTTGGTATTCTGCTAGCTTCTGTAAATCGGCCGGACTAACTTCAGCCACAATTTCTGTGCCGTTTTCCAAGTATTCAGTAGCTAAAACATCTGCATGATCGTTTAAATAAGCAACAACATTCCCCGCTTCAAACGGAATTAAAAAGGTCGCTTTTTCATAGCTAGCAAAAAGTTCTTTACGAATTACTTCGGTTAGAAATTCCAAACTTTCTTCTTCGCGCGCTGAAAAGACAATTGTATTTTCCGTTTGCTTAGGATAAATTTCTCCTTCTATCAAATCTGCTTTGTTGTAAGCATAAATAACTGGAATGTCCTCCACACCAACAGCTTTCAACGTTTCTTCAGTGGTTTTCATCATTGTTTTATAATGCGGATCGGAATAATCTACCACATGTATGAGTAAATCTGCATCGCGTGCTTCTTCTAGTGTGGAGCGGAATGCTTTCACTAATTGATGCGGAAGTTTGCTAACAAAACCAACTGTATCTGTGAGTAAAAATTGCTTGTTATCCGGTAAAACAATTTCGCGCACACTTGTTTCAAGCGTAGCAAACAGCATATCTTTCTCAAAAACTTGTTTGTCCGCAGTTTCGCTATAAGCACGTACTAAACCATTCATCGTCGTTGATTTTCCAGCATTGGTATATCCAACAAGTGACACCACAGGAATCTCATTTTTCTTCCGTTTGCGACGACGAACTTCGCGGTCATCTACGAGCATGTCTAGTTCTTTTTGTAAATGGCGGATTTGATGTTTGATGGTACGACGGTCGGTTTCGATTTTCTTTTCACCAGAACCACGGTTGCTGAGTCCGCCTTTTCCGCTTTGTTGGTCCATGTCTTCCCCTTGTCCAAAAATTCGCGGTAATTCATATTGTAATTTGGCGATTTGGACTTGGAGTTGAGCTTCTTTAGTTTTTGCTCGGTTTGCAAAGATAGCGAGTATTAGCCCAGTCCTATCCATTACCTCAAGCTCGAGCGCTTCTTCTAAATTCCTAATTTGCGACGGCGAAAGTTCATCGTTAAAAATAATCAAGCGGGCATCCTGCATTTCTGCTAAGCCTTTGATTTCGTCCACTTTTCCTTTTCCAACATAAGTAGCACGATTTTCACGATCGATATTTTGTCGTAATTCGCCCACTACTTCCATATTATTTGCAGCCGCTAAATTGGCTAATTCTTCCATTGAATAATCAAAATCTTTTTGTTTTTGGCTAACACCAACGATTAATACATTTTTTCCCATAAAAAAGGACCTCCTGAAATAGATTCAGCGCGGTCAGGGTTTTTGAGTAGATGAAAACACAAAAACAGCATCAAAAGATACTAGCTTGCCTTTAAATGAAAGTATTTCGCCTTCATTCTACCCATATTTATTTTGGGTGCCATACATGCACGCAAGACCAATCCCGTTACCCATACTAAATAAGCATGGATATTCCCGCACTATTAAATTAGTTGCATAGATTTTTTGGGAAACGTAGTCTAATATAACGCATGATGGGCAACCCTCCGTTCAATTTAGATGCCCCTAGTTTAACATGATGGCCTTTGTTTCGCAACTATTTCTCGTTAGTTTGGCCTTTCAATCCGAAAAATCTCCCCAAGATTCGTGTAGTCATTCCCGGCCAAACGAGCAACCGGCGCAAGCTTTTCTGGTAAAATATAGTGATGCTTTTCGTCAAACACTTCATCTGCAAAATCGTACGTCAAAATACGTGCCAGAATTAAATCAGAAACAACCTCATCAGCGTCATTCTTAATTGGAATAATTTGTTCTAGTTTAGCTGTAAGGACGATATTGGCCTCGGAAATCTTCGGAGTTTTCATTCCAGGAACTTGCTCTAAATGCAAGCTTGTCTTATCGATTTCGCTCACATCTGGTGCAAGTCTTGCCGCAGTTTTATTCATTTCTTCCACAAATTCCTCGCTAACAATATGGATGTTTAATTCTTGCGTAAAAGCCGCATTCCTCGCTGTATCTTTTTGCTTGCCATCTGCGCGTTGAACCGCAATCGATACTATTGCCGGATCACTCGAAACGACATTAAAAAAACTGAACGGGGCGGCGTTAACCGTCTCCCCGTCTTCAGCAAGTGTTGTTACAAAAGCAATTGGTCGTGGAATAATACTTCCTGTTAAAAATTTATAGTTTTCTTTTTGGGATAAATCTGCACTTTTAAAAATAGCCATTTATTTACCTCATTTCTGGTTGTTTTGATACCATTTTTTCGCTTCTTCAAGTTCTTCCATCGTAAGCGAATGTCCAGCCGCGGTCCAAACTGTTTCGACTTTCGCGCCCCGTTTTTCGAGGATTTCTACTAATTCTTCGGATGCTTTTGCGGTAATAAGTGGATCATTTAAGCCCGCTGACAGAAATACGTTGCGGTGGCTAATTGAAAACTCGGGTTGTTTATTTCCAGCTGGCATCGCGTGAAACAAAATTGCTTTATGAAAACTATCTTCTGCTTGTAGTAGCGCGTTGGCTGCAATATTGGCACCGTTCGAATAACCTACCGCAATCATTCGTTCAAAATCCAGTTGATATTGCTCTGCTAACTCGCGTGTCGTCTTGATTAATTCTGCAGTTTTAAGCTCCAAATCCTCTAAATCTAAGCTGCCATCATGAAACCTTTTGAAAAATCGATTTGCTCCGCTTTCTTTAATATCACCGCGTAATGATAAAACAGCAGCATCACTATTAATAAATTCCGCTATTTCAACAAGCGACTTTTCATCGCCACCTGTCCCGTGAAGCAGTAATAACGGTGCTAAATCGTTATTTTTTCCAGGAATAAAAATGTGTTCCATACGTTTTTCAGCTCCTTTTCGTATTAATTGGGCGGACCATTTTTTCAATTTCAGCTCGTTTTGGTTCTAAAAATGGAGGTAATGCCAATTTTTCACCAAGTGTTTCGTATGGTTCATCGCCTGCAAAACCCGGACCATCTGTTGCGAATTCAAATAAAATTCGTTCTGAAACTGGTACATATAATGATTCAAAGTAGAAGCGGTTTACATAGCCAGAGTTGGGCGCTTCGATTGTATTCATACGGTCAATCCATTTTTGCAATTCTTCGTGGTCTTCTACTCGGAAAGCTACATGATGTACACCGCCGTAACCTTGCATTGCAGCTGGAATATCGGTACGTTCTTCCACAATCACTTGCGCCCCGTTTCCGCCTTCCCCCACTTCGTATAAATGAAGCCCATCTTCTTCTGTCACTTTTCTGAAGCCAAAAATAGTTTGTAAAATTGCTTCCATATTTTTGAGCGAAACTACTGTTAAAAATACTGGTCCTAAACCGTAAATCGCATATTTTTCTGGAACTGGTCCTTTTTTCCAAGGTGTTCCTGCTGCAACTCCTTCGTTATTTTCATCAGAAATCAGTTGTAATTGTTGGTCGTCAAAGTCTTGGAAGGTAAGATATTTTTTGCCAAATAATGTTTGGATGTCGCTATGCGGAACTTCTAATTGTTCAAAACGGTCAAGCCAGTATTCAAGCGCTGCATCACTTGGTACACGGAAAGATACACGAGAAATACTGTCTGTGCCGTGACGTCCTTTTGGTAAATTAGGGAAGTCAAAAAATGTCATATCCGTTCCTGCTGAACCTTTGTCATCGGCGAAAAACAAATGATACGTATGAATATCGTCTTGGTTGACGGTTTTTTTCACTAAACGCATTCCTAAAACTTCTGTAAAAAACGCATAATTTTTCTCCGCACTACTTGTCATTGCTGTTACGTGGTGAATTCCTTTTAATTCTTTAATCATGATAAATCTCCTCCAAAAAAAGTTTCTATTTCTGTTCTTTTTCCTTCTAAAAAGCTTGGTAAGGCTAAGTGGTCGCCCATTGTTTCAAGCGGTTCGTCAATAGCAAAACCGGGGCCAGCGCTAGCAAATTCAATTCTCAAGCCACCTGGTTCGCGAATATAGAGACTTTTAAAATACTCGCGGTCAACGAATTCTTCAATTTTCAAGTCGTTTTTCACTGCTAAATTATGAAGTTCATCAACAGCTTCTTTCGTTTCTAAAGTATATGCAATATGATCGATTGTTCCGCGTCCTGTGCGGGATTTTTTGTCTGATTTAGTAGCGTAAAGTTTCATAAAACTCATTTCACTCTTATCTACTATTACCCCATTCTGTTGCTTTAACCCAAAAAGCTCTGTGAAAAATTGACTAGATGCAGCTGGGTCCGGTACGTGATAGTCTGCGCCGATAATTCGAACGATTTGTTTTTCGACTGGTATATCGGTGTGGATGGTTGGGTTAGAAATGGTTTCTGGTATTTCCGTTAGGATTATGCCCATTGTATCGGGATCTTGTAATCTAAAAGTCTGGTCTTGTTTTTTGAAAGAAATGGCAAAATCGTTTAGCCTTTTTTCCCAGTAAGAGCTTGTGTCTTTTGGTATTCCAAGGGTGATATTACCGAAAAAGGCGCGCTCGTTGTAGCTTGAGCCGATGCGAGGTACTTCGAAAAATGTTAACAAGGTACCGGGGCTTCCTGTATAGTCCCCGTAAAATAGGTGGCGCATGTGAATATTGCTTTGATTTACTGTATTTTTTACGAGCCGTAGCCCTAATATGTCTGAATAAAAATGATGGTTCTCGCTAAATGATTTGGTTAGCGCGGATACGTGATGAATGCCTTTAATCATTTGTTTGTACCTCCTTCTTGATTACTAACTATAGTTTATAACTAAACTATTAAAAAGAAAAGTTTTATGCTCACAAAAAGTAAGTAACTTTTAATGGACGCAAAAAAGAGCGCCATTAAGCGCCCTTTAATACACGTCTCGTTTTGTGAAAATAAAATAGGATAAGATGAAAGCGACTACCATCCACGCGGTTAACACGAGCATCGAAAAACTTAATGTCATTCCTTCAACTGGTGGACTGGAGCCGTTTAGATAGTTGGTAAGTTGTAAATTAACCATAAATAAATATTTCGCGCTTGGCCAAGAGCTGACGAGATTGGTTAAAATCGTTCCGGTAATGAGTGAAGCAAGCATAATTCCCATTACGGCAGCTGTGGAGCGGACGAGCACCGATACAAACATTGTTAACACTCCGACCACGACACTGACAAACCAGGCGAGGCCAAATTCCATGAGTAGTAATTGCCAAACCGGCAGTTGGTAAACATCTGTTGTTGTCACAGCACCATCTTTCATGCCAAATCCGGTGAGAACTGGTGCGTCCCAGCCACCGTAACCAAACACAATTCCAGAAATCAGATAGGCAATAACGGCAGATAATACCATAATCGCGGAAATCGAGAGCAACATCGATATATATTTACTCGTCAAAATCCGCCATCGCTTCACAGGCCTTGTCAGCAGGAATTTCATCGTTCCCGCACTTGTTTCAGCACTGATTAAGTCAGCTGCTATAACCATGATAAAAAGCGGAAACAATAAACTAATTCCATTTTCGACAAACGTTTTTAAGAAAGTTGGTGCTCCAGGTGCATTTGGGTTGATGTCATAATCCAAATAATATTGTAGTTGCCCGACAAGCACTTTGAAATATTTTTGATATTCTTCTGGCAGTCGCCCTGTGCCAAGTCGATTTTCAAGGTCGACAATTTGTTGCTGGGTTTGCACATGCCAATCGCTTGTACCAGCTTGCTTTTCGTCTTCTTGATGCTGCCGGAACTGTGCATACGTAAAAATCGCTACGATAATTGCCACTAGCGCCAAAATAACAATGAGTCGTTTTTTACGCCAAAGTTTTAATTGTTCATTATAGACTAAATTAATCAATCGAATGACCTCCTGTTAACTCAAGAAATAGGTCTTCGAGAGATGGTTTTTTCTTGTCGATTTCATGGACTTGAATGCCTTTTGCAACCAACTGTTCGTTCCATTCGGCGCTATGTTCGTTCACTGCGGTCACGAGATATTCGCCGTCCACTTCGACTTCGGTTACACTTGCCAAAAATGCTTTGGCTTGTTCAAAAGGAGTCGCCAGCCAGCGTAATTGTGCGCGGGAGCTAAGGAGATGTGAAACTTGGTCGGTTTTAATAATCGTCCCGTCTGTCATAATCGCTACTCGATCACATAAAAGCTCAATTTCACTTAATAAATGGGAAGACACAAGCACGCTAATTCCTTCATTTCTGGCAAGCGCACGGATAAAGTCGCGCATTTCATGAATTCCAGATGGATCGAGACCGTTTGTTGGTTCATCAAGAATTAATAATTTCGGATTCGAAAGTAACGCTTGAGCAATGCCTAAACGCTGGCGCATACCAAGTGAATAAGTAGAAACTCGGTCATTTATTCGTTTTTCTAGCCCCACTAGCTCGGTTACTTCCTGAATACGTTCTTTTTTTATCGAGGGATCCATTCGGGCAAAATACGCCAAATTTTCTTGCCCTGTTAAAAATGTATAGAATTCCGGATTTTCCACGATAGAGCCAAGACCGCGCATTGCTTCGGTGAAATTTTTCCGAATATCTTTCCCACCAATTAAAATCATTCCAGATGTTGGTTTAATCAGCCCCACGATCATTCGAATCGTAGTTGTTTTGCCCGCTCCATTTGGTCCTAGAAAACCGAATACTTCTCCTGGTTGTACTTCAAAAGAAATCCCTTTAATAATTTCTCGTTTGCGGATTTTTTTATGCAGGTTAGTTACTTGAAGTGCTAGCTCCGTCATCGCCTTTTCCCCCTCCCGTCTGTATCACTTCTGTCACCCGATTACCGATAAACTGGTATCCCGCATGATTTGGGTGGAATTTATCACTTGCTAAATAAGACGCTCCATTTTGCTGAAATAAATCAAAGGTTGGAATGTAAATAATGTTTTTCTCATTTTGTGATAGATTTTGACTCTCTAAATTCCATTCATTCGCAACAGCCGACATCTCACTCGCATTTTCTAACGACATAAACGGATTATAGAGCCCAATATGAAAAACTGGCGCGGATGGATTTAATTTTCGTATCGTTTGGTAAATTTGTTTTAAGTTATTCGTGTAGCTTGCTTCGGCTTGTTTAATCGCATCACTTTTGAAATCATCAAGTGCTTCCCCGCCGCGAAATAAATCATTGCCGCCGATTGTCATTAAGACTACATCAGCTGATTTTATTTGATTCTGTACTTCTTTTTGTTCCAATTGTTTGAGTAATTGTCCTGATTTCGCCCCGCTAATAGCAAGATTGACGTTCTCGACATTTTTCTCTTTTTGTTTATAGAAATTTTCCACAACCCGAACATACCCACCGCCTTCTGTATCACCAACGCCATATGTAAGTGAGTCGCCGAGTGCAGTTATTTTAAAGGTATCTTGTTTTTTCGTTACAGTAGTATCTTTTTTGGCAGCTGAATTTGTATTATTTGCTTGATGATTTTTTTGCCCGTACCAAATTGACGCTACACCAACAACACTAACAACTAGCGCAATAACGGAAAAAACGAAAAGAATTTGAACCGTTCTACTCTTCTTCAATGACTACCACCCGCCTTTTTCTTGAGGTTTATTTGTCCCTAAGTATAGCATATTTTAAAATGGGAATAACGATATAGCGTTTTTAGTAAATTTATCTGATATTAAAAAACACTCACCCCTAAAGGTGAGTGCTTTCTTATTCTTATTCCGCTACGATTGCTTTCGTTAAATCATCGACAAAATCTTGTTTGTTTTCTGCTTTCGATGCTTCCGAAATAGCGTCAATATCTTTCGGTTTATCATCCCAACGGCCAGAATCTGCTGTTACCGCAATATGGATACTTTTATCTTTATTATCATTCATAAAAGTGGTTACGTTTTCTGGAATATCATCGGACTGTACTGTAGTGAATAGAACTACTTTGTCATAATCATCTGCTTTTACTTTGTCTAGTTTTGTTGTATCGATAATCGAAACATGTACGTTTTTGCCTTCCATGTCTTTTTTCACTTGATCCATTACGCTGTCTTTAAATTTACTACCTTGAGTTGCCAGCAATACGTGATCTCCTGTAGCTGATTTGTTTATTTCGGCATTTTCAGTAACGTCCATTGATTTAATAAAACGGTAGGATAGCATCACTCCTGCAAATATGACTACGGCGATTCCTACGACGATTAAGCTGATTTTTAGTGGTTTTTTCATGTTAAATTCCTCTTTTCTGTTAGTTGGGTCATTCTGATCTTAAAGCTTCTGCTGCATCTAATTTTGCTGCTTTATTACTTGGATAAATCGAGAAAATAAAGCCAATTGTAATTGTTATTGCGAGTGTGACAAGGAAATTCCAGAACGAAATGTGAATCATATCTTCAAAACCAATGTTCGTTTCTAAAATAGGACTCGCTATTTTTGCAATTGTCACGGCGACAAGACTTGATAGTACATTTGCTAAAATAATAATATAGCTTGCTTCCATCATGAAAAGTCCGCGAATATGACGTTTTCGATAACCAATTGCTCGGAATACCCCGATTTCTCTTGTTCGTTCAACCACACCGATATAAAGCACAATAGCAATCATCACGCCAGCAACAGCCAGCGAAAGACCTGCAATAAAGGCAATCAAGTACACAATAATATCGGTAAACTGGCTAAATGTATCTACGAAAGCATTCGCATTAGTAATCGAATAATTCGCCCAGTCTTTGTCATCCTCATATTTTCCAACGATTTCCTCTGCTTGTGCTGTTGTTTTTGTAAATGCATCTACAGATAAAATCGGTTTTTCAATACCAGTTGTTTTAATAAAATCATTCATTGTTTTTGTAGAAACGTCAAATCCTCTAGCAAAACCTTCTTTAGATGGATTTGTAATACCAGAAATGATTGTTTCTATTTTGACCGTATTTTTTGTATCGCTGTTTCTTCCGGCATAAACTAAGGTTATTGTTTTACCAATGAGTTTATCGCCGTCACTTTTTGTTAAATCATCAGAATCCTTTTTCCCAAGAATAGCTCTTGCTACATTAGAAGGGATAACTGCTCCTGCTTCATCACTTGTCACCATTTTCCCGCTTAGAAGATATTCATCTTTGACAGTCAAATCTTCATAGCGTGATGGCTTAAAGTTGGCTTCTTGCATTTCACCAGAAATACCTTTCAAATATTCGCCATCGTATTCAAATTTAATGCCTTGGACAGTAGTTCTTTCATAAATTTCAGTAATGTTTTCATCTTCATACAATTGCTTAATTTTCTTAATTTCACTACTCGTTAATGGAGTAGTCGGTTCAGGTGATTTCGAGCCACCATCTTCTTTATAATAAGTCGTAATCTGGTTAGGTGAAAAAGTCGTTCCAAAAATCTTTGAAAGACTTTGATTCACTCCATTTCCAAGCCCGAATGCTAATAAAATAGCGATAATTCCAATCGAAGTCCCAAGTGCTACGAGCAAATTCCGAAACTTTCTATTGAAAAAGCTTTTAAAAGAAATTTTAGCAGTCGCCCACCAGTTTAGACGTAACTTTTTTTCATTTTTGTGGCTCACTCTTTGGACAACTTCTTTTTTCCGTTCAAATGAAATTACTTCTCCATCTGCTAGTCGTAATACTGCATCGGTTTGGTCTGCAATATTTAAATCATGCGTGACGATGATGACTGTCGTTCCTTGTTTCGCTAACGTTTTTAATAGCTTAATGATTTCCTCTGAAGTTACACTATCAAGCGCTCCAGTTGGTTCATCTGCAATAATCATATCTGGATTGTTGGCAAGCGATCTCGCAATTGCTACCCGTTGCTTTTGTCCACCAGAAAGTTGCGTTGGTTTTTTACTAGCAAATTCGTCTAATCCAACTTGTTTCAGCAAATCTAGCGCTCTCGCATTTCGGTCACTTTCCGATAATTCGGCATTCAAATATAAAGGAACTTTGACATTTTCAATAACAGACATATGGTTAACTAAATGAAAGCTTTGAAAAATAAAACCAATATGATTAAAATGATAGGCGTCTAAGTCTATATCTTGTAAATCAGCGCCATTGTATAAAACTTGTCCGGAATAGTCGGTATCTAGCCCACTAATAATATTCAGCAAAGTGGACTTACCGCTACCGCTTTTCCCGATGATTGCCGCAAATTCCCCGTCTTGAATCGTCACATTAATATCTTTCAAAACAGGAGTCTCGTTTTTCTTTCCAAGCTTGTAAGATTTTTTTAAGTGCTTAATTTCTAACATGTATTCTCCTACTTTCAAATAGTATCCATTTTTTTAGACTTCATATAGATATAACTGCCTGCAATAACTGAACATAATCCTACATTCCAAATAATAGAAAGAAGTGAAATTTCAAAATGACCATTTGGCAAAATAGAGATAATTCCCGCACTGTTATAAATATGCAAGTAGTATTCAGCTAATAAATTGATTATTAGGATTGCGAAAAGAAGTAGAATAACGGCTGCTTTTTGAAGAGAACTCGCCTTCACGTGATCTTTTAACCAACCTACCGGAATAACAAAGTAACAAACAAACATAGCGATAAATAAAAACATCATCAGCGTTCCAGATACAAACGATAACGCATCACCTGCTCCAATTCGTCCTGTTTCAAAACCGTAATACCAAATAAAGGCACTTTGAAGTAAAATAACTGCAATTGCTGATAAATAAGCAGCAAATAGTTTTCCGAAAAATTTCTTTGTTTCCGAAAATCCGGAAAGAGAAGCGAGCGTTAAGTTTTCTTTCGATGTGTCGAGTTTCGTGATTTTCCAAGTCGTGATAAGAACGAGAATTAAGCTTATCACCGTCGTTCCTCGAATCGCTCTAAAAAGTAAATCCGTTCCCTCCAGTAGATTTATCGTGAACCCTAGAAAGTTCAGCCCCAAGATAATTGCAAGTCCAATCAAAAGAATAGGACTAATTTGTTTTAAATAAAAAGTAGTCATTTTTGTCATTTGTTCATTTCCTCCTTATAGAAATCGATTAATGAGTTGCCTGTTCTCTCGCGATAAGTTTCTGTTTCTATTGTTTTTAATGTATTATCTTTAATTAACCAAAGTTTGTTATATAATTTTTCCGTGCCTTCTAAATGATGCGAAGAAATAATCGTGATAGCATCTGGCTCTGTTTCGCTAATAATAGCCTTCATTACTTCTGAACGAGCCATAATATCAATACTTGCAAATGGTTCATCGTAAAGATACACTTTGGCTTGTCTTGCTAAAACACTAGCAATTTTCACTTTCATCAACATACCTGTCGATAGTTCACCAAGTTTTAAACGTTTACTAATGCGCCATCCTGAAAGTAGTCTTTCCCACTTATCTAAATCCATATTTTCAAAAAGAAGCGCATGTTGTTTCATAAATTCTTCTATAGTAATACTTTTTTTAGCGTAAAGTTCATTGTTTAGATAAGCGATTTGCTGACGGATTTCACTCGTTATGAAAACTTCATTATCTAGTTGTAATGCGCCGCTATCTGGTCTCTTCAAATTTGCTAACATATCTAGCAAAGTCGTTTTCCCGCTGCCATTTTCACCAGTGAGCACGATCATATCGCCTGGTTTTGCTTCGAAGTCCACATTTTGTAAGACTAATTTATTTGGATAGGATTTAGCAAGATTATTTCCCACTAACATTTACTTCTACCTCCTCTACTTTTTTCACCCAAGCGATGATTTTTTCTTTATTAATTCCTAATTTACTCATTTCACTAATAAAATTTTCGGTAAGTTGTTTTGCGATGTCATTTTCCAATTGCTCAATTCTCCTCTTATCTTCTGTCAAATATTTACCAGTACCGCGAACGGTGAAAATAATTCCCGCTTCTTCCAGTTCTGCATAAGCTCGCTGGATGGTTGTCGGATTTACTTCTAACTTTGTTGCTAATTCTCTTACAGATAGTAGCTTGTCACCAGCCTCGTATGTTCCTGTAACAATTTCTGTATGAATATAATGAACGATTTGCTTATAAATGGGTTTACTATCATCAAACTTCATAATTTCCTCCTTTCGCCTGTCTGTCCGTATCACCGTACCACCTGGGTCACACTGGCTATGAATGTACTATATCAAAGGAAAATCGCTTCATTTATATACTTCATATACCGAGCAAGCGTTTTTCTCACTACAAAATTTCTTTTCAAACTTTTATCCCTCTCTCCAAGCGACTTTAGCAGGAGTCACAAACTGTTCATAACTCTTTTTGAAAAGAATTAAGGTATAATAAATGGGTAAATATGTAAAAAAGGAGTGGTCCTAATGACGGAAAAATTCAATACAGTGCTCAGTTATCTAAAAGAATTTCCTGACTACTATAAATATGTAACAAAGAAAACCTATACAATGAATGAAAAAATTATTTTTGAACAAGAAAAAGCAAAACATATCTTTTTTGTTGTGGAAGGTTATGCTGCGGTAGAATTAGAGGACAATTTAAGAAAAACAAACTATATTTCAATATTCGTTCTTCCAAATAATGTGTTAGGGATTGACGCATTCTCGTCATTTCCAAAGAAAAAACATAGTATTACCGTCATGAGTGAGCAAATGGTGCTCTATAAAATAGAAGCAGACTTTTTACTAAACATTTTATCGGTCAAACCTGATGTAAATGATTTTCTTTTGACAAGTATTGCTGACGTTTTTGCTCGCCACTATGCACTACTTGGAATGATTGCAAAAACACCTAAAGAACGGATTTACATGGCTTTAGAAAATCTTGCTGTAGAGATGGGCACTGAAGATGAAGAAAGAAATGAGATTGTGTTACCAAACTTTATCAATCAGTCAGTCCTTGCAAGATATTGCCGTACAACCCAGCCAAACATATCTAATTTACTCACAGAGCTTGTAGACGAAGAATTTTTAGTCAATAAAAAAAGCCCTTATCGGATAGATAAGGACTCCTTAGATATTTAATTTTGTTTGTGTTTACGGCGTAATAATCCAAGCGCTGCAAATACAAATATTAAGCCAAACATGCTATACAAAACGCTATCCCAAAGTTTATCGCCAGTAGTTGGAAGTTTTAATTTACCAGCTATAGTTGATTTTTCACTTTGAGTTGGCGTTATTTTTATTGTTTCTGTCTTATCTGCTGATGTTTGGTGGTTTTTAGCTGGTGTAGTTTCGTTATTTTGTTGCGCTGGTACTACAGGGTTTAGCGGTGTAACTGGAGGCGCTGGAATGGCTTTTTCTTTAACCGTTACATTAATCGTTATTGATTCGCCGCCAAAGCTATAAGTGACTGGATAAATACCTGCTTTCGTGGTGTCAACTTCACCGTCCACCTGCACATCACTAAAGGAAACAGCGGTACCGACTGAATTTATCGCACCATCAAAATTGTCCTCTCCGCTCCATGCATCGTCTACATAAATCGTCGAATCGTGCGCTTTAATTTTCGCAGGTACTGCTTGATAAACATAAGTGACTGTTTGCGAGTTTGTTTCGAATACGCCACTTGCATTTGTTGGCAGTTTACTTTCATCTAATGTAAATCCAGCAATTTCTTTTGCTTCAGCTTGATACGTATCATCTAATTTACCTGTTAAAATATCTGAAGTGGTTAGTTCCTCGCCATTTTGGTTTACAAATTTTACTGTGACTGGTGCGCCGTCTGCTTTTTTGTATACATAAGTGACCGTTTGCTCGTCTAAGCTAAGTGTCCCGATTGCATTTCCTGGTAGTTGGTTAGTATCGAGTTCGTATTTATCAATTGCTAGTTCATATTCAGGTGTCGTCACATCATAGTCATCGCCTACATTTCCACTTACCGTTTGCGACTCGTGAATCTCTGCCCCTGTTTCATCCACATATTTAACCGTTAAATCCTTTGCCTTAACCGGTAAAATATCAATTAAAAAAGTGGCTTGATTTTGAGGATTATTGGTCGCATTATCAAGAACTACTTTAATTACATGTATGCCTGATTTAAAGTTGGTTAATGGAATACTCACGTCAGAAGTCAGTTTCCCGTCATAAAGCACTTTGCCATCATTCGTATCGGTAATCGTCACATCATGGCCATCAAACAATTCCGAGTCAAACATATATACTACTTGTAAATTAATAAATGTAGGACTATTTTTTAAAAATGGCGTAAGCTCCATATCATTAGTTAGATTAGAAATATAAGAATTATTTGCTTTAATATGACCGCTATACTCTGGTGTATTAGCTGGATAAATGAACGTATACGCTGAATAAACGCTTGGTTCTGGTTTTTGACTGTTAATCGTTACTTGGTTACCAGAAACATTTACTTCATTTGCGCCAGTTCTATTTTCATACAAACTTAAAGGTAGTTGCCCGACTAATTTATTACTTTGCAAAGCGATGGAAGGAATATTTCCAAGACCATCCGGAATTTTTCCTGAGAATTGATTATAATCTAAGCGCAGTTCTGTTAATTTTTGTAATTGACCTAATTCACTAGGAATCTCCCCTGATAAATTATTACTATAAAGCAAAAGTCTTTCGAGAGACACTAGGTTTTTAATCTCCGGTGGGACTTCTCCCGTAAGCGACCTATTGCTTAAAGAAATGGTCTTAATCTTAGCCAAATCCTCAAAAGTTAGATCAACACCGACTTTTTTCGGAGCTAATTGTCTATTTACCTCATTGATTAACCACGCTTGTCCTCCTAAATCTTCAGAAGTAACAATATCTGTATTACTTTGATTTAAATTAATTGGTTGATTTGTTTCTTTTGTTGTTTCTGATGCTATTCCGGAAATGGGATGATCCCAAACAAAATTTAATGAGAGAACAACAGCAGAAAGACAAAGTAAAGCTTTTTTCATTAATGTATAACCTCCAGTGTTTTTGATTACTCCTAAAATTATACGCTAAACAATATTATTAAAATGCCTAATAAGGTACCTAAAATCACCATTTGTGAACATTTTTCGAACATTTCATATCATAAAAGCAGCATACCTTTTGATTTACAAGCACTTTTCTTTGACACATTTACCTCAAAAAATCAAAAATTATTCCCGTGAACAAAACAAGTATCCATAGAAGAAAAATCTAATAACACATTGACACTACTTGTTTCCCAATTCAAAAAAGCATTCAAATCAATACCCCATAAATAGCTCCCTTTAGTCTAAACAGCATCTAAAATAGTTATAAAACAGTTAAATCGGGTCTAAATTTGAACAAACCCTGTTTTTCGCCATTTTTGTGATTTCGTCACCAAATAGTCACATTTAAGAAATCATACGCGATTTTTAGGTCTGATTTTAGTACTACGGAAATATGGGAAAGGACTATAATTAACTCATAAATAATAAAACAAACTATAAAAGGATGTGCAATACCTCTTGAGAAAAACTTTTCTAATCCTCATTTGCTCCATGTTACTCGCAACACTCGTCCCCTTCACTTTCCCAAAAGCTACCACTGAACCGACGTCCTGGATTGAAACAGAATTAGATGGTAACGAAGCTTTCATCTCAGCAACAGAGAGAAATCTCAATAAAAAACGAGAAGATATTACACTAGCAGATGTAGAAAGCCTCACTTCTCTTGATCCAGTGGGCGCCTCTTCTATACCTGATAATATAACAGACTATAAAAATTTAACTAGGCTCTATATAACAAGAGGAACTTTGACTGAAGTACCAGAAAGTATTGGCGAACTTAAAAAGCTAACCTTTCTAAGTTTTTATGATAATAAGTTGACTGAAGTACCAACAGTTGTTTATGACCTACCAGCTTTAAATTCACTTCTATTACAACGAAATAATATTAGTGAAATTCCTGAAGAAGTTACGAATATGTCTTCACATTTATCAAGTCTCGATGTTCGTAATAACAATTTAATTTCCATTCCTGATAAGATTTTTACAACTAAATGGGCTAGCCGCAGTGGCCTACTAATTATAGATACAGAAGGAAATCAAATTACTTCAGATGTTCCTGTTGATTATTTAGATAACTATAATAATGGCGGAAACATGTTAGAGAATTACAATTATCGTCAAAAGCAAGATCAATTGGTTTATAAAGGCGATCCTATCGTAGTTCCTTACAAAACAGACTTTAAACAACTGACTCCTGATAAATCCAAACTTGGATTAGCTTCAAATAATGCGTTATATCCTACTCATGAATTCGAATATTATGACGACGGTTCTTCAACGCTTGAAAACGGGGTAGCCACAACAGAAGGTGAAGGTTTCATTACGATTAAAAGCACCTTATCAACTGCTTCCAATCCATTTGCAAAAGTACGGGTGCCAATCGTTGTGGAAGCTCCTCCAGAAGGCTCCGATGTCACAGTCGAATACAAAAGTACCACAGGAGAAACAATTGCTCCTTCTGAAACTTTAAAAGGTTTATTAGAAGCAAATTACACGTCTGAAGCTAAAACGATTCCTGGCTACACACTGACAGAAACGCCAGCTAATGCGAACGGTACTTTTTTAAATGATCCACAAACAGTCACTTATGTTTATTCAAAAGACCCCGTTCCTGCTAAACCAGTTACTGTAAAATATGTTGATGATAAAGGTAAAGAACTAGCACCATCAGAAACATTCACTGGTTTTATAGACGATGATTATACTTCTACAGAAAAAACGATTGAAGGATACACATTAGTAGAAACACCAGCAAACGCCAACGGAAAATTAACAGCAGACCCACAAACAGTGAATTACATTTACACTAAAAATATTATCCCAGCTGAATCTGTAACAATTAATTATGTGAGCGATACAGGTGAAGAGTTAGCAGAACAAACTGTCTTAGATGGCAATATTGGAGATTCCTATTCTTCTTTTGCCAAAACAATTCAAGGTTATAAGCTAACTACAACACCAACAAATGCGAACGGTACATTTTCTGATACTAAACAAAGCGTTAATTACGTGTACACTAAAGACAAATCTTTACTAAAAGCAAAAATTGGTAAAGTCGAAGTAGAATTTGTTGATTCCACAAACACGCCAATCAGTAATCCTTTAATAGTAGAAGGAGAAATTGGAAAAACGTATAAAATCACTCATAAAGAAATAACAGGATACACACTAAAAAAAGAGCCCTCTAATGAGCTCGGAACATTTGATCAAACACCGAAAAAAGTCACTTTTGTATATCAAAAAGAAGACAGTTCAGAAAAATCACCATCGAACAAAACAACTTTTAATAAATCGATAACAAAAGCAGAATCAAGCACAGTAGGAATGCCAAAACTTCCAAAAACTGGTGATAAGAGTCCACTAATTCCTTCACTAGTAGGAATCTTGCTTTTAAGTTCTGCCATTGTTCTTTGGAGAAAGAATCAGCTGTAAATCTGAATAATAATTAATAAAAAAAGACGATAAACCGAGGTTTATCGTCTTTTTGAATGGCTTAAATTTGTTTTTTCTTCCAAAGTAAACTAGCAAATCCAACAAATAATAGCCCAATCAGCACCAAGTATAAGTTAGTATCACCTGTTTTTGGTAGTGTTCTTTGTTGTTTTGAGTCATCTAAAGAAGTTGCGTTTTCTGATGCCGCTATAGTTCCAGATTGTTCTCCCTTAATCTCCATATCACCCGATCCCTCGGAGGAGACTATTTCATCCGGTTTAACTGGATCTGTTGGTTTTGTTGGGGCAACTGGACTTGCAGGATCAACTGGATCTGTTGTTTGTTCTTCATACTGAGCATATAGTGTCATATTGTTTGCTGGCATTTTATCTGTAGCGAAGTTCCATTTCTTTCCACCAGTTTTTGCATCGTACCAACCAGTGAACGTGAACCCTTTTTTGCTAGGCTTTGCGGGTTCAGTTACTAATTCATCACTGGCAAAAGTCCTTGTAGATAATGTTCCTTCATTGTCAAAGGTTACTGTATATCCTCCAACAAGGGATTGTGTGACCTTCCCACTAAATTCCCCTGTTGACCTGCCAATCTGAGTTGTCTCAGAAAAAGAATAATTTAGATTTGCTACAAAGCTTGGAAGTTGCCAAGATAAGATAGCATTTGAATAACTACCGCCATTACTAATATTCTTCGGCGTCACAAGTGTTCCATTGATATTTTTCACTTTATTTTCCAGTGTGAAATTTGTAGAAAAAGCTTTGGGTTGATTGACAATACTCTGATCCTCTGCAAAAAAGTAATCTAATTTGCCAAAATCAGCATTTTTCAACGAACTAATATCACTAATGTGGTTGTTGCTAATATCAATATAAAAATCATCTGTCAATGGATCCTCTGAATATAGTGTCATCTTACTTAACGGACTAATATCACTTATTTCATTATTGTTAAGTGTTAATTGTTGAAACGATTTACCAGCGAGCGGGCTAATATCCTTGATTTTATTATCGGCCAAATAAATATAAACAAATTGGTTTGCCGGGAAATCTCTTAACACACTTATATTACTTATACTATTATTATTTAGTCTTACCGAATTTAAATTTGGCAATGAGCTAAGTGTGCTTATATCACTTATATTATTATTCGATGCATCTAATATTTTTATTTTTGGAGATTTACTAAGTGGTGATAAATCATTAATATTATTTTCAGAAATATATACAGTTTCTAACTCTGATAATCCTTCTAACGGTGAAATGTTACTTACAGACTGCCCAGAAATATCAAATTCCGATAAATTTTGAAGATACTCGACACCCTCTATCGAATAAATTATTGGCCCCGGCATACTGTCAGAGGTGCTGCCATCTAACTTTGTAATGTTATCTAAATCTGCCTGAGATACTTCATCTGCTGAACTACTCTTATAAGTGACTTCAGCTATTACTTTAGCCATATTTTCATCAGGAAAAACCTCAATTATTGGTTTCGGTGATGTTAAAATACTCTTTTCGGCTGCATTGGCATTTGGAGAACTAATAAAACTAATTAAGACGAGAGATACGACTAGTAGCGACATTGTGAGTGTTTTTTTCATGTAGTTAATCATTCCTCCTAGATGTATAAACGCTTATTTATGAAATTGGTACTTATCCAGTATACAATCAACATAAAATTAACAAGTACTAAAACCAGACTCAATTTTCTGAATTATATTTAAAATGTGAATAAAATGTGAAGTTTGAGAAACATTTACTGATTTCCAGTACTTTTTTTGTAAAAAAAATAGACTGTAAACAAAATGATTTCTCAAATTGTTACAATCTATTTTTTCTAAAGCCCCTTTTAGAAAGTTTGTACTTTTCTCGCTAGGCACATAATACCTGCGATAACTGCAAGTACGCCTGGAACGATCCATAGTAAGCTAACTAAGAAGAAACCGCCTACACCAGCTACTAGCGTTAAGATACCAAATACTTTCGCATTACGTTTAATTAATACTGCGAAAACAATCAAAGCAATACCAATAACTAAAGCGATTGCAGATAAAATTACTGCGAAACCTCCAGCAGCAGCAAGTGCTTCTGTATCAGTAGTAGACATTGTTGCAGCACCAGATAGTTCTTCGCTACCAGATAAAGCAGCAAGAATACCTCCACCTGCGATTCCTGTAATACCAGCGATAATACCTGTAATTCCTGCTATTAATGTTAGAATGAATTCTGGTTTTCTTGGATTCATGTTGTAAAACCTCCCTTTTTTATAGTCATTTATTAGTATACCATTAATTCACACAAAAAATGTAGACATTTAGTGTATTTTTATTTAAATTATCTTTTTATTGTACAATTTTAACTGTTAAAAAAAGACCTCTCGTCTGGAGAGGCCTTAAATATCTTCGCGTTCTAGCCATAAACTGAGAAGTACATCATTTTCTTCTTTAATATCTTCTTTTGTCATTTCGGGTTTAATGTCTACTTTTTCAAGAATTTCAAATTGAATGGTGTCGATACCATGTTCAGTTGCTTCTTTTGCCATTTCTGGTGGTAGCATATTTCCTGCTCCAATTTTCACTCCGAAAGCAAGCTTATTGGCTATTCCTTTTAAATCCATTGTATTATCGATGAAGTATTTGCCAGTTTTTGTACTGATAAAACGGTATACTCCGGCGTCAGGGGCTTTTTCTTTGTATGCCCGAATCAGCTCTTTGCGGTTTTCTTTATCCATTTGTTTCACATCCTTAGTATCCTGCTTCTTGTAAAAGTTTGCTAAGTGTCTTGAGGCGTTCGCTGAGTAGTTCATCATCATTTTTTAATGCTTGTTCAAATAATTGAATGTCTTCGTCGATATACTCGTTATCTTCACAAACTGCGATAGTCAGCGCATCTCCTTGCAAGCCGATACGATCAAGCGTTGGATTTTCTTTATCGTAAAAATTAGGTAAACGGTAAGCATCTTTGAAATGAACCTTCGTTCTTGCAATTAAAATAGCTAAGTCAAGTACGCGGTGTAACGGAAGCTCTTCGGATTGGCGCGACCATTTATCGCCCGTATGACGCCAAACTTTGGCTGAAATATCTACTTTTCCACGATCATTCCACTGCGCAAGACCAAGTGAAAGACCTTTAGCATCCGAGTGATACGCGCTTTTACCGTCTACTTCTTCGTAATTTTCAGCAACAATCACTGGTTTATGTTTTAAGGTAGTTGGAATCCTCATTAGACTTCTCCTTTTAAATTTTAGTAATTTACTAAATTAGTATATTACTAATTTCATAAAATGTAAAGAAAAACTTTCCTAATGACTAGGAAAGTTCATTTTTCATATGTAATTGTTGTAGTCCGTCTGGTAAATCTACTTTGATAGTTCGGCTATTCGTTACTTTTACGAGGTTCTTGTCGGTTTGATAAGTGCCGGTTGCAGGAAGAACATAATCATCCAAGCCGACCATTTCACCATTTTCTACCATTCCTGTAATGTACCATGGGTGACCAAGGAGTTGTTCTGCTTCTAGGAAATGACCGCGCCGAATAAAAGCTCGAATGTTTGTGGAGCTGATTTTTGTTTGGTTTGTTTCAATCACTGGGACAGATGTGACGCCGATACCATAGGGCTTGCAAAGGTCCCGGAGTAAATCCACATCAGAATCGCGCCCTTTTCCAAAATTAAACTCAGAACCAACGATGATATGCGATAATTGTAAATTGGTCAAATGGTCCGTAACAAATTCTTCTGGTGTTGTTTCCGCATACCTTGGTGTAAAAGCTGTTTCGATGAGATGGTCTACCCCGTAATGCGCGAGCCAGCGTTCTTTTTCCATTCTTGGTGTGAGCATTTCGCGGTATATTTCGATTTGTTTTAAAGCCCAAAGTGGATGTGGACTGAAACTGATAGCAGTTAAAATTTCGTTTTCTTTTTTGATGGATAAAGCTGTATTTAAAATGGTTTGGTGACCAAGATGAACCCCGTCAAACTTACCGATTGTTAATACTGCGGGGCGACTATCTTTATTTGGTTCGAGTGTTACGTGTGATACTTCCATTGGCTGATTTCCCCCATTCCTCTCTAAGTTTATAGTATAACAAGGGGGTCGTGCAAATTTATTGATTGCATAAAAAAAGACCTTTTCTAATTTCGAAAAGGTCTTGAATACTTTATTCTACTGTTACACTTTTTGCTAAGTTTCTTGGTTTGTCGACATCGCAGTCACGGTGAAGTGCTGCGTAATAAGCTAATAGTTGACACGGGATAACGCTTGCTAGTGGTGTTAATAATGGATGTACTTGTGGAATAACAAAGCGATCACCTGGTTGTGCAACGTTTTCCATTGCAAATACACAAGTTTTTGCTCCGCGTGCTAAGACTTCATTTACATTTCCACGAATATTCCAATTGATAGACTCTTGCGTGATAAGTGCTAAAACTGGTGTGCCGTCTTCGATAAGCGCGATAGTACCATGTTTTAATTCCCCACTTGCAAAACCTTCTGCTTGAATATACGAAATTTCTTTTAGTTTAAGTGCTGCTTCCATCGCTACGAAATAATCGATGTTTCTACCTAAGAAGAAAGCGTTACGAGAAGTCGCTAAGTATTCGCCCGCAATATGTTCGATGACTTCTTTACTAGAAACCATTGCTTCCATTGCAGTTGCAACGATACCTAATTCAGCAGCCAAATTAATGCTAAGTGCTTCAGCATCACCAATTTCACGACCAAGTGAAACTGCAAGTACTGCTAAAACAGAAATCTGTGCGGTATATGCTTTTGTTGATGCAACCGCAATTTCTGGCCCAGCATAGAGATACATCGAATGATCTGCTTCACGGTCAAGCGTAGAGCCTGGTACGTTCGTTAATGTCAACGTCCGGTAACCAAGTTCTTTCACTTTTACAAGACATTGGCGGCTATCGGCAGTTTCCCCACTTTGGGTAATGAAAATGAATAACGGCTTTTTAGACATTAGCGGTAAATTATAGCCAAATTCACTAGAAACATGTACTTCTACAGGAATTTTCGCCATTTTTTCGATTAAATTTTTTCCAACTAAACCAGCATGATAGCTCGTTCCGCAAGCGACAATGTGAATACGGTCAGAAGATAAAATTTCATCAAGGATTGTTTGATCGACGTTGATTTCCCCAGCTTCATTTTGGTAAGCTTGGATGATTTTACGTGTTACTGCTGGTTGTTCGTCGATTTCTTTTAACATATAGTGAGGGTAAGTGCCTTTTTCGATGTCAGATGCATCTAGTTCTGCAGTATAGCTTGCGCGGCTAACTTCTTCCCCTTCTAATGTTTCTAATGTAAAACCGTCTTTTGTAACGATAACGATTTCTTTATCCATAATTTCCACGAATTCATCGGTTTCTTTAAGAACAGCCATTGCATCACTTGCAATAACGTTGAAGTTTTCGCCTTTTCCGATTAGTAATGGGCTTTTGTTTTTTGCTGCGTATAGTGTTTCTGTATCAGTTTGGTCAATTAAGCAAATTGCGTATGAACCGTGAAGTAATGATAATGCTTTTTTAAATGCTTCTTTTGTAGAAAGATTTTCAGCAAATAATTCAATAAGCTGCACGATTACTTCTGTATCTGTATCACTAATAAATGAATGATTTTTTAAATATTCTTCTTTTAAAAGTGTATAGTTTTCGATTACACCGTTATGAACAATAGTAAAACGGCCTGATTTGCTTTGGTGCGGATGAGCGTTCTCGTGATTTGGTTTACCGTGAGTTGCCCAGCGTGTATGACCGATCCCTGTTGTACCGAATGCATCGCTTGGTACAAGGCTCGCAAGGTCTGCAATCCGTCCTTTTTCTTTTACAACTGTTACTAAGTCTTTGTTTTGTAAGGCGATTCCTGCTGAGTCATAACCGCGATATTCTAATTTTTCAAGTCCTTCTAATAAAATACCTTTTGCATTGTTTGTTCCAATATATCCAACGATTCCACACATAATAAATTCCTCCAATAATTAACTTGAGGGCAGACTTGTCCAATTTCAAGCCCTCTACATTTTTTGGTTTCCTTGGAGGGTTCTTGCACATGTTTCATTACTACTCTGTCCACTTGGTCACCCAAATGATTTGTAAGTAAGACTTAACGACTGCATGCACAGCCGGGAGACTCCCGCCGAAATTTCGATTAATCTCCTCCTCGTCAACTGACTGTTTACTTTCCAGGAATTTCACCTTTAAGCATTTTCGTCCCAATCAGTTCTGGCGCTTCTATTCAGTTGTACTATCCTCCTTCAATACTTTTCAAGGAAACAAATCCATTTTACAATAATATGTATACTAGGTCAAGCATTATATATAGCCGTTTGTTTAAAATTGGTCTATACATTGACAAAAAATAACAAATGACTAATAATATAGTTATGATAGAAAAAGGAGCGAGCCGTATGGTTTTATCAAAAAAAATAGTTTCTAGTATTGCTTTAATTTTTTCGCTAGGTTTTATTTATTTTCGTGTGAGCACGGTTTATGCACTCGAGCATACAAGTAATGCGTCACTTTTACCTTCGACCGGGGATGCATTTTCGGTTTGGCCGATTGTTATCGGAGTACTTCTAGTAGTCTTAGCAGTCGTTCTCTTCATTAAGAAAAAAATATAAAAAAACGTTTGGAAGCTTGCTTATGCTTCCAAACGTTTTTTTATGGTTTGCTTAAATAAATAGCTTGTTTTCCCATGGCAGACCAGCCTTCTTCTAAGACAGCTCTTTTTACAGCGCGATTTTTATGTCCGTATGGGTCGTTGATATAAAAATTCTCCTTATCAAATCCAGTAATGACAACACTATGCATGGAATAAGTGATTTTCTTTTTTCCTTCTTTTGTTTGGACGCTTTGCCAATTTTTTGGTGCATGGTAATCGGTCGTTGTGATAACCCAAACGGGTGCTCCTGTGCTAAGTACGGTTATAATATCGGTTATATCATTGCCGCTAATATCATGTACATGCGCTTCGTTAACATACTTAGCAGCAAGTTTGGCGATGGGAGCATGATTCACCCCGAGCCCTTTACTATCTCCACTGATGCTCCCAACAAATGCTTTATCAGGATTTCCGTGTAAGCCATTTTGTTCAATAGGTGTGGTTGGAAGGTTCGCTGCTAATTCATTTTTGGTAACATTTTTTCCAGTGAACTGTAGGAGCATTGCAAGACTCGTTACTTCACAGCCGTTAAAAAGAATAGGCGCATCCATTTGATTAACGAGAGGAACGTCAAGTCTTACATTAAAAGGTTCATTATCTAATTTATAAACTACTTTGGCGCTTTCGAGTTTGACGGTTGGTGAATAAAAGGTATATTTCGTATTTAGAAGGGTCAAACTAAATATACAAGCTGTAATAACAAGTAGTGATTTTATCCAAATTCGCATTTGTACATGCTACCTAGACATTTTCGGCTAGGACTGGCTCTCCTGGTTCTTTTGTTTCCGGTTCTTCTTCTACTTCGACCGCTTCTTCGCTTACTTCGGTATTGAAGTTGGCGATATACCCTTCTAATGAGCCGGAAATTTTTTGCATTTCTTCTGAGATAACTACTAGCTCGTCCACTTTCATTTTGTTAACTTCCGCGAATTCAAGTGCGGCTGTGGATTTTTCACCAATTTGATTAGAGATTTCTGTTACGTCGCTAATCGATGTGTTTACTTCTTCAATTCCAGCAGCCATTTCTTCTGTTTCTTGAGAGACGTTTTGCATTTGTGCGGAAATATCGTTCACACGGTTGAGTAAATCTGTAAATGTCGCTTCTGTTTCAGAAATGATTTTTTGACCTGCTTCTGATTCAGAAAGCCCAGTGTTCATTACTTCAATCGTTGTTTTTGATTCGGTTTGGATTTTTTTCAGTACCGTATTAATGTCGACAACAGCAAGACGAGATTGTTCTGCTAACTTACGGACTTCTTCAGCTACAACTGCAAAGCCGCGGCCATGTTCGCCAGCACGTGCGGATTCGATTGCTGCGTTTAAGGCTAGCAAGTTCGTTTGGTCAGCGATATTTGTAACGGTATCAAGTGCTTTTTCGACTTCGCCAACACGATTAACGAGTTGAGATACGACGTCTGTGCTCGAACGCATAACACCACTGATACGATCCATTTGTGATACTAAATTGTTAATAACAGCAATTCCATCATTTGTTTTTTCTGCGGAGTCTTTTGTTAAGTCAGATACTTTCAGGGCATATTCCGCAACGTTTTGAACGCCACCTGTCATTTGATCCATTGCATCGGTACTTTCTTTCATGCTACCGATTTGCGTTTGGATTTGTTCGCCCATCATTTTCATTTCGATGTCCATCTCTGTTGTCATTGCAGAAATAATTTCAGAACTAATAATGACGTTATCACTGGAAGATTTAACGTCTGTAGAAGCTTTTTTAATATCTTCAATCATTAATCTTAGGTTTTCGCTCATTTCGTTTAGGTCATTCGTGATGTCGCCTAGCTCATCTTTACCATTGTATGTGCTACGGTACGATAAATCACCGCTTGCTACTTTATGTACAGCTGTTTGTAAGTGACGAATTCCTTTTAAAATAACGCGTGTAATATAAGCGTTGAAAATGAATAGTGAAATCAGTACAGCAATGATAACGGCTGTGAAGATTAAACTAATTTTTACGCCAAAATCAGAAATAGCTTGCGAAGATTTTTCGACTTCATTATAGTTCATATCATTTAAAACGTTTAATTGTTTTGTAGCATCGTCAAATTTTGTTTTAACATTTTGGTAATATCGATTTTGTGCTCCTAAAAGTTCTGCGTCGTCCAGCGCACTTGAAGTATCACTGATGACAGAGGATGCTGCTGACTTCATATCTGCTAATTTTTCTTCAAAGTAAGCTAATTGTTTTTTATCTTCTGCTGTTAAATTGGCTTTTTTGAAATTATGGATTGCTTGGTCATTTTCAGCATAAAGCGTATCAATATCTTTAATAAGGGTTGATTTTCCGTTGATAGTATCGAACATGGTCAGGATGTCGATATTGATTTGTGCCATGTTTGTTTGGATTTTTGCGATTTCTTTCATTGGAGCAACATTATTATCAACCATATTATCTGAAAGTGTCGCTACATGACGAAATCCAAGGAAACTCGTTGCGCCAAGTCCGATTAACATGATGGTGGTTATAATAATATTAATGCTTAGTTTTGTTTTCAATTTACGATTTTTAATTAAATTCACCCATTCCACACTCCTATTCTCTAATTCTAGTTCATTATCTCATATTTTTTTAAAAAACTCCATATTTTATTGTAAAATAATTAGTTTTAATAAAAAAACATTATAATAACTAGTGAATATCGGCGTAAAATGGGTGATATTGTTATTTTTTTATTTATTTTTTATAAAAATCTTCGTAAAATAGTTTTAAGTGGTGGCATTTTGGCGAAACGGTGGTCTTCTAGGACTGATTGGATTTCGAATTTGGTGTAACCTAATGCTTCGTCCATCACGATTTTTCCTGGTAGTGGAGCGGCTGCGCTATCCACGGAAACGTCGATGATAACTGGTTTTGTTGCTAGTTTGGCGTTTTCGAAAGCTGCTTCTAGGTCCGCCATTTTTTCTACTCGGAAACCAATTCCGCCACAACTTTCGGCGAATTTTGCGTAATTGATGTCTGGAAGGTCGGTTGCGTAATTTAGTTCTCCGGCAGATTGTTGTTCATATTTAATAAATGATAGTTGTTGGTTATTTAATACGACGACAATCATTGGCATATCAAGGCCTACTGCGGTTACGAAATCTTGCATAACCATTGAAAAGCCACCATCACCGACGATTGCAATTGCTTGGCGATCTGGATAGGCTTTTTTCGCTGCGATAGCTCCTGGAAGACCGCAGCCCATTGTACCAAGCCATGCAGATACGATAAAGTCATTTTCTGGTGTTAAGTGTAAATAACGCGTGCTCCAAACCGTTGCTGTTCCTACATCAATGGAGAAAATAGCATCTTTATCAGCGATTTTTTGAATATTAGCCATCACGACTTCTGGGGCAATTGGATCCGTTGTTTGCGAAATATCTTCTTCCAACCATTTCCACCATTCTTGCATATTTTCTTGGCATGCTTGAAGGAATTTACGTTCTTCAACCGGTGCTATTTTGGTTGTTAAATTGCTAATTATTTCTGCGGCATCACCAACTAAACCAACTGTCGCTTGATAACGTTTGCTGATTTTGGCTGGGTTAATATCGATTTGAATACATTCAGCTTTTTTAGGTAAGTAGTCGCTATAAGGATAATCATTACCAAACATTAAGAGTAAATCAGTTTCTTGCATGGCTTCATAAGCTGGTTTTGTTCCTATTTTACCAAGGTTACCAAGTGCATTTGGGTGGTCATCTGGAACGATTGTTTTTGCTGGTAAAGAATGAATAATCGGGATTTTTGCTTTTTCTGCAAAGGCGATTAATTCTGGTCCAGCGTGTTTTGTTCCTAGGCCTGCTAAAATGACTGGTTTTTCAGCTTTATCAATTAATGTTACGGCTTCTTGAATTGCTTTTTCATCTAGTTCTTTAGTTTCTTGTTCAAATTTCACTGGTTTTGCTTTTAGGCTCGCTTTAATTTCTTGAGATGGAATGTCATTTGGGATTGTTAAGACAGCGACACCTTTTTCTTGATAGGCAGTTCGAATCGCTTCATCAACAACATCTGCCAGCGTTTCAGCATTATCGATTTGTTTATTATAAACGGCAACATCTTCAAAAATAGCTGGTAAATTGACTTCTTGGAAAAAGCCTGTATTTAAGACGTCCGTTGTCACTTGGCCAGCTAAAACGAGCATTGGCACGTGGTCCATTTTTGCATCATACATGCCGTTTAGAAGATGAATGGCACCAGGTCCGCCGATAGATAAAGCGACTCCGATTTTGCCGGTTAATTTGGTATAGGCAGCTGCTGCTAGTGATGCGACTTCTTCGTGACGCACATGAATAAATTCAATTGCCTCTTGTTCTTTTCTGAGTGCATCGACCACGGTATCAATCGAATCACCGGGTAAACCATAAACATGATCGATGTCCCAATTTTTTAATGTTTGTACGAGTGTTTCACTTGCTTTTACTTTTTTCATTATACTTTCTCCTCCCATGGATGTTTTCTCTAATGTCCAATAGTTTTCGTTTACCCTGTTTTTGGAAGAATATTCATGAAAGAGAATTGACGAACAATTCAGAAGTGCTTATAATGAAGGCAAGGTGGTGATCAAAGAGATGCAAACAAAATTGCACTGCTCTCGACTTTCTAACAATGGCTTTAGGATTGTTTAGAAAGTAAGAGTGAAATAAACTCTTCAATCCTTCAGCTAGTTTAACCAAAATTAAACTATTAAAGGAGAATTATTAATGAAAGAGTTTATCGAACCATACCAATATAATTTTATCAAAAAACAAATAGAAAATGTCTCACGCGCTTATCGGTCCGCGAATGATAGATCCACTTTGAAGGCGTTAAAGTCTTTGACGGAAGAGAAAATCAACGAACTATTTCCGGAGAGCGTGCTAGAAGAGCATAAGGAACTTTTTAGTGAGCTCCATTCGATTACTTCAACCAAAGAAGCAGAGCCGTTTTTAGAAGGGTTAAAAGCCTATGTGATTCCTTTCGCTCCGCCTAGCGATGTGAAACTTAAAAAACTTTTTGCGAAAACGAAAAAATTAAAAATTCCTGCATGGTCGAAACTTGATTTGCGCGATTATACTTTTTACGGCTGGAATGATATTGCTCAGCAGCGTAAATATATCGTGACTTATGAGGACGGAAATTTGGTCGGCGTAAATGGGACTATTTCTCCGGAGATTCAAAAGGGTGTTTGTTCCATTTGCCAAACGCATTCCAAAGTATCACTGTTTATGGCGAAAACGAAATCTTCTAGTGATGGCGTTTATACGACAAATGGTAATTATATTTGCTACGATAGCGATGTTTGTAACGAGCAAATAAAAGCCCACGAAACATTAGATGAATTTATTGAAGTTGTGAAGAAACGCAAATAAAAAACAGCAAGTCTCTCTTATATTCGGAGAGACCTGCTGTTTTTTATTTGATTGAATCACGTAATTTCGAGCGTTGTTTATCCATCCATGTTTCTTCTGGATATTCGTTTAGTAAGCTGTCTGCAAATTCGGCTAGGTCATCGCCTACAACAGCTTTTAATTCTAATTGATCAGCGGCTGCGTTTTCGAACATTTCGAGGACATTTTTTAGGATTTCGAACATCCCTGCGCCTTTTGCGAAGTTCCATAAATAGGTTTCAACGGCTTTCATTGCTGTTTTATAGTCTTCTGGGAGCGCGTCTATTCTTTTTTTGTATTGTTTATAGTCTCGTTTTTCTTCGCGGTATTTTGTGTACCATTTAAACATATGCTGGTCCTCCTTTAATTTGGACGATTCTCGATTGGATAAAGTCCCATCGTTTCCAAAAAGTTGCTAGTTCTTCTTCGCCGGCTGGGCTTAATGTGTAAAATTTTCTAGGTGGACCTAATTCTGATTTTTTCTTTTCGATATTGACTAATTCTTTTTTCTCGAGGCGAACGAGAATGGTGTAGACGGTTCCTTCAACGATTTCATCAAAACCTAGGTCATTGAGATACTTGGTGATTTCATAACCGTATGTTTCACCTTTAGAAATTCGCTCTAATATCATTCCTTCTAAACTACCTTTGAGTAACTCGGTAAGTCCTTTCATTTGAATTCACTCCTCTACTAGTTGTTACTAGGTACAAGTATATAGTAATACAAAGTAGGTTGATTGTCAAATGGAAAATAAAAAGCCTCCTTAAATGCTTAGACAATCTTAAAAACGTAATATGATCGGCTTAATATCCAACATATTACGTTTTTAATTATAATATTCAAATTTCAAAAACCTCATCAGTCAAACCAAGATACCCATTATTTTTACTGTACGACTTTTTAATTTCATAAAAATGCTTGCCAATAGTTAACAGCACATCATTTTTTATCCAAGTTTTCTCAAAAGAAACTCCATCTTGCTCATCAATCCAATTCCAAATAGCAGTTTCTTTTGGATAAACTTGCCAACAAACAGCCTCTCCAGAATCATGCAAAGTTGATCCATCGGATTCTTTCGTATGACTATCCATTTGTTTAATTGCACATTCTAAATATTCATACGACAGATACTCACTACCCAGTAAAATACTTATATTATCGCTAAGCTCTTTGTTTTTTTCTCCATTACTTTTTAAAATATCAATACTAAGATTAAAATATTTTCCTCCGTTAGAAAAACATAGTTCTTTTTGGTTAAATTTATATCTCATAACTAACTCCTTTCATTAATCAATTATCGGAAAAGCACTTATGATTTTCCCTTCAGCATTAAGGTAAAACATTAGCTTCATTCCGGACTTCGTTTCCCCAATCCATTGATTTCGTGTGCCAGTGTATATTTTAGTCTGGAATGCTTCTTGTATCGCTTTATCAATTTTTTCTACACTCCAATTTTTAGGAAACATAGTCTTTTCTGCCATAACTTCTCCAGAAACCAAGTTTTGTTGAATTCCTTTATAAGGTTGGTTCTTAACTGGTGGGTTGGGAATAGTATCAACTACTTTAATTTCATTACTTAATGTATCCTCTATATGCCCACCAGCAATACTTCCTTTAGTTTTTGCAAATCCATGATAAGTGTGCCCTGCACCACCTTGACGAAGCTCTCCATTTATATATTTTGAATTCTGATATATATTTTCTGTTTCATCTAGATTATTAATAAATAGCATATTAGCTTGCTTTCTTAAAATTTTACTGAGCCCAAATCCTGCAACCATAAAAGCTATATCCGTCCCTGCACTCAGAATATATGCTTCACGTTCTTTTTGACTAAGTGGGTTGCCGTTTATATCGAGTCCAGTTATCGCATGACCGATAGACTGGGCGCTCATAATTCCACCTGCCACCATTGATGTTGTGCTTACCCATCCAGGTACAGCTATACCCGCAAAAGCGCCCCCCGTTGCTACTACTAGACCTCCAACACATACAATAACTAGTCCTGTTGTAAGCATATTGGTTACTTTTTCTAAACCAGTTTCATAGTTAAAATCAGTCTGACGATAGAGAGTGTTTACAAAGGTTTCGTAATTAATTTGAAAGTCTAACTGACCAGTCATGGCTAAAAAGGTTTGATATTGTTCTTGTTTCATTTTACGTGTAAATGAACTATTCATCAAATCCATAAAATCTACATCGTTTTTGGTTTTAAATGTATTATAGGCCGTTGAAGGAGCAGAAATGCTCTCACCTGGTTGCCAAGCTTCTCCTTGAACAGCTATACCACTTGTTGAAACAGAGTGACGGTTAATATCTACTAAACTTAATCGTTCTGCAAATTGTTCCATATTTTTCTTAAATGGACTATCAATCTTCTCACTGGCTTCACGATAAATTCTAACAATATTATTTGTCAAATTCCATAATTTTTCGTTTAAATTATCAATTTTAAAACTCTGTGAAGAATAAGTGAAATAGAACTCATTAGCTAAGCCTTCATCGTGTAAATAATCATCCATTTGTTTGAATAAGTGGTCAACTCTATAAAATTGATTTACAGCCTCGTTCAAGCGGTTAAACAAATCTTGTTTATAGTTTTCTAATGTATCATCGTTTATATAAATTTGTTCTGCCACTATCCCAATGCCTCCTCACAAGTTTTCTCCCAAAGTTTAGCTATCTTTTCATCAGTATCTTTGAATGTAATCATAGCATCAATGCAGTATTCGTTGATAAGATTATAATAAGTTGCAAGCATCTGCACTTTTCCAGCAAAGTCCGCCCCCATTTGCATCATATCTGAACCATTCACTTCAATCGTACTTTTACTTAAGATACGCTCCACTTCTTCTTTTGCTTCACCTTCAATATAGAAAGCACTATTTTTCACAGCATTAAGAGATGGCAGCGCTGTATTTATAATAGATTCCATTAATTGTTGTAAAGTGGTAGTTACTAGCTCTAGTTCATCCGGATTAATAACAATTTCACTCATGATTTTTTACCTCCTGGATTCGCTCTTGGGCGATAGTTACAATTTGTGGTACTTTATCAACAAACCATTTAAAAGGGTCAATATCAATTTTTGTAGTTAGTTTATTCCTTTCATCTAACTGATAATATTGATTATTATCTTGTCCAATAGCTAATTGAGCTTCGAGTTGATATTCATTGTTAAATATTTCTATCACCAAAGTGGGCGCGCTATGTGAAAAGGAAAGTATTCTTTCATCTAATGTCTTGGTAGTTATTTTTTCATAATATATACTTGCTGACTGTTTTAGGATTGGATGACTAAGAGCTATCTCTAGCATACTCAAGGCATCGCCAACAAAAAATTCAAATCGAATAGTATCTTGAACAGGGACTTGTTTCAAAATAATGCATAGCCCATCGTTAAATAAACCAAAAATATATTGTTGAATATGTACATAACGATCAGCTTGAGCGTATTTTTTTAGTACCTCCACATAGTTAATTGTAACTAATGATAAACCTCCAGTAGATGTTAGTATTTCTTTTTTTATTAATCCTTCTACAGAGGCAGAGCTTGGTGCTTCATAAGGGATTCCAAATAGCAAGGATATGTTTTGATACTCTGCTAAGTAGTAAAGTTCATCGGCATTTAATACTTTACCAGTCATAAACAATACCTTTTATTCCAAGATAGGATTCCATTCTTTCAAATTCTTTATAGGTTTGACCAAATTGATAAAGAGCTTCATTCAATTCAACAGAACTGTTCAATAAAGCACCATGATACACAACAACCATTTCAAGTAATGCTCGAATATGCTTGTAGTGTTCACCGTTCCAATTCATATTCTCAACATTTGCTTGTAAAGTTTTGGCTTGCGAAAGAGTATCATCTAACATTGTTTTTACTTTCGCTAGTTCTGTCCACGCTTCATACCAATTATCATTATATAATTGCTCACGACTCATTTTCTTTTGCCTCCAATTGATTGATTTCCAGTGCACAAGAATACAACTTTTTTTGCGCTGAGTTTTTCAAGTCACATAAATCTTCCAATTGATTATCATGCTTTTTACGCATTTCTCGAGCCATCTCAAGAACAAGACGAGTTTTGTCATCAATGAGCATATTGGGTTCGTAGTTGGTATCCAGCCAACCTATTGAATCTAAATCAATAGCACACATACGAGCGTTCTCAATTTGGGTTTTTAAATAGTTTGCTTTTTTAATTAAATCTTCGTATTTCTGATGTTTTATTTTTGCATTTGTTAATTCCTCACTTGCAAACAACGAATTAAACATGGTATATTCCTCCCGTATTTTATTTTGTATTAAATTTCACAATATACCTTTGAATCAATTATAATGTACTTTATTTTCTGATACAACAAAATTTTATAATAAATGCGATTATAAAGTTTACTAGTAATCTTGCAACAGAATCATTCCTATACTAAAATGAAACTATCAAATAGATGTAAAATAGAATTAAATTCCAACTTATCTACTTATACTTCTTAGAAAGGAACAATTAATATGTTATCTTTAATAAAAACTTTAGTATGGTCTGCCTGTTTTTTAGAATTTGTTTTTGCCTTTTATACGCTAAAAGTTCTGGGAGACGCGATAACTTTATTCCCTATCATTAGTTTGATAGCATTTCTTATGCTAGCTCATTGTCTTTGTTGCTTTATCCGTTTAAGCTCTCTAACTCCTAACAATAAAATTATCTTTCTATTTATTAGTGGTATTCTATTGTTAGGCGCCAACCTAATAGAAGGTTTTTACATAAATCCGATTCCTGGTTCGCTTTATATTATAGCTGGTGTTATCGCGACTATTTATGATCGAAAAATCGATGCATCACAAAATTAGCTTTATAAAAAAGAGAGGCGCATAGTAGCGGCTCTCTTTTTGTTTATTGAAATAGTACTTCTGGGTTTTGTTTCATCGCGGTTAAATTGGCGATGTTAACTGTTAAAAATTTCTTTTTGGGCGCTTCTAATGTTTCAAGCCATTCGCTCGTTAAGTTTGCGGCCATTTCGGCTGCTGCATCATTTTGGCAGATGAATCCGATATTTTTGTATTGGCATTTTTCATGAAGGTTAGCGTAGTGATGTTCTTCGCTTTCTTCGGGGTTAAAAATATCCATATAAAAATTGCGGTTGCCTTTTAGAAATTGCATGTGGGTATCGTGTGAGTCTACTAGGTTGAAATCGCGTTTGGTGAACTGATTGATGGCTTCTGATTTTACGCTAGCGAGGTCGAAACTTACGGTTGTACTTGGTTTTTCTAGGTTTTGAAGTTGGCTCGCTTCGAATGATTTAGATGCTTCTTGGTCGGATGTGAAGGCTTGGAGTTGTTCTTCGACGCGGTTCATTTTTGCTTCAAAATCAAGTTCATTTAGGAGATTTTCGGTTTGTCTGATGACATTGATTGCTTCTTCAAATTGGTCATTTTTTATGTAGGAAGTTACTTTGTCAGCTGCTTCGATTTTAATTTCTTGTTGCATTGCTGCTGTCATATCGCGCCATGATTCCCACTTTTGTTGCCAGTTTCCCATGATTTATTCTCCCCTACCCGATAATTTTCGTTAAATAGTTTTGCGTTTCTTTGAATGGTGGGACCCCGCCGTATTTATGTACGTTACCTGGTCCAGCGTTATAGGCTGCTAATGCTAGTTTTAGGTCACCATCGTATTTTTTGATGTAACCGGCAAGCTGTTTTGTCCCTGCGTCGATATTAGTCGCTGGGTCGGTTCGATTAGAGCCGTACATTAGTTGCATTAGACCAGTGGCACCAGCACTTGAAACCACATTTGGATTAAAATTAGATTCTACTTGAATAACTCGTTTGATAAGCGCTTCTGGTACACCATATTTGGTTGCTGCTGTTTTAATTAAATCGCTATATTTGCCTTCGTTTTCAGCGCTAATAGGTTTAATTTGGTAGTTGTTCCAATTAGTTAGTTCTCCGGTTGCTGCTGCTGGCGTTTCGGTCGCTACACTTGAACTTGCACTGGGAGTTTGTTTAGTTTCGGATTTATTTATTAAAGCTTCGTATGCTTCACGGGCGCGAGCTAGTTCGGCATCGGTGACTGTTTGCACATTAGTTGTGGTGGTTTGCTTTGTTGCGTTTAAACGTTCATTTAATTTCGTTTCAAAAGTGGTAGCCGATTGTTTCGCTGCTTCAAATGCGCTTTGAAACTCGGCTTGTCTAGCACTAATAACTTGTTCTACTGGATTCATCCACAGCACTCCTTTGTTATACTAACGTTTCCATCATTTTACTCGTTTCTTCTAGCGTGACACTCTCATCCCGCAGCTGTTTTAAAAATTGATGAATAAAATAGGATTTTTCCTTACTTGTAAAAATGGCTGCGTTGTCGCTTGTTTGTTCAATTGTTCCTAATTTGAAATACAGTTCATTTTCTTGATAAATGCTCATCCATTCGCGGATTTTCGAAGCGGCTTTCCACTGACTTTCTGGAACGATTTCTTCCATTACCCGGCTAACGGAGCCAAGAACATCAATGGCTGGATAATGGTTTTTTGTCGCCAGTTCTCGAGTTAGAACGATATGTCCATCTAAAATTCCCCGCGCTAAATCGGGTACTGGTCCGTTCATATCATCTCCATCAACGAGCACTGTATATATACCTGTGATTGATCCATTTTTAGTTTTACCGGAACGTTCTAGCAGTTTTTTCATATAGGATTCCATTAGCAAGGTTTTCCCGCCAATTGGTAAGTCTTTGACGGCAATATCAACGCTTCTTCTTGCATCAGCGAAACGAGTGACAGAATCCATCATTAATAGGACGGTTTTTCCTTGATCGCGGAAATGTTCTGCAATCGAAGTGGCTAGTTTGGCAGCTCGCAGTTGCATGAGATGGCTTTCATCTGAAGTGGCTGCAACAATAACGCTTTTACGCAACCCTTCTTCGCCAAGATCTTTACGTAAGAAATCTTTTACTTCTCGACCACGTTCGCCAACAAGACCGATAATATTAATGTCTGCCTTGGCGTTACGTGCTATCATTCCAAGCAAAGTCGATTTACCAACGCCTGATCCTGCAAAAATACCGATTTTTTGCCCTATACCAATGGTTAGCATTCCATCAATCGCTTTGATTCCAGTTTCAAGTGTTTCCGTAATTTCCGCTCGGTTAAAAGCATGGATTGGCGGTGCTTCCAGTGGCATTTTTTGTTTAAATTTAGCAGTACCAGCTTCTTCGTTTAAAATATCACCAGATGCATTTAGCACTTTTCCGAGTAAAAATTCATCGGCTGGAATAGTGATTTTTGTGTCAGTCACGTACACCCAGTCACCATATGCTACTTTATCGCTTTGGTTAAATGGGAGTAGCATGTTGTTTTCTTTTTCGATAGAAATTACTTCACAAAGCACTTTGTTTTCGCCGACCATGACGGTGTCGCCAATTTTCACTTGTGGCCCTTTTGAAATATAGACTTGTTCTTGAACAGTATGGATTTTTCCTTTTTGGATGTATGGGACGGTGTTTTTTAGTTCTTGCCAAGCTTCGGTTTTTGGCGACCAATTCACGATTTATCTCCTCCTAGAATTTTCCGTTCTGCATTTTGCTTGTGTAATGTTTGGAAAATTTCTGTGATTCGGTAGTCGAAGTATTCTTTTTCTTCTTCTACAGTGAATTCGCCGTAATCAAGCCGCATATCGAAGTTCCAATGAATATTTTCTAAAAGCCAGTCGTACTTTGTTCCGGTGTTTTCTTCTTTGAGTGCTTTTAATGTTTCTGGGTGGGTGGTGACGTTTAGTTTGTCGAAAGCAACTGGGAGTTTTTGAATGACTTCGGTTAGCATTGGTAAGACTTCAATTTGGCGGGTGTCGATTGCTTGGTGGACGATTCTTTCTGCGAGATCGATGCTTTCATCCCAAAGGAAATCGGTAATTGTTAGGTAAAGCTGTGTTTTTTCTTGTTCAAAAGCTAGTTTTTGTGCTTTAATTTCTGCTTCTGCGCTTTGTTTTAATTCTTCAATGGCTTGGCGCTCAGCTTTTAGTGCTGCTTTTTCATTTGCTAGCTTTTGTTGTTCGATTTCGATAGTTGACATATGCTTTTCGAGTTCTTTTTGGTGGTTTTCTAGTTGTTCAAGTTCTTTGGAATATGGTGATTCGACTTCCTCTGTTTCTTCCATATCTTCTAAATAGAATAGTTCCATTTTCACGTCGGATAAAGTTACTTTGCCTTTTGGGATTCTTGGATTAGATAAGGACATCCTGTTCCCCCCGTTGGATAACTATTTTGCCATCTTTTTCCAAGTTTTTAACGACATTAGCGATGTCTTGTTGTGCTTGTTCGACATCAGAAAGTCTGATTGGGCCAAGGACTTCGAGTTCTTCGGTAATCATATCGCGACGGTTTTTCGATACGCAAGAAAGAATTTTTTCTTTGAGTTCTTCTTTTTCGTTTTTGAGTGCACGGGCGATTTTGTTGTTGTCTTGAATCTCGGCAAGCACTTGTTGCAAGGTCATATTGTCAAGCAGAATAATATCTTCAAACATAAACATTTTCTCTTTAATTCGTTCAGAAAGTTCGGCTTGTTCTGCGTCTAAATGCTCGAAAATAGTACGTTCCAAACCACGAGTTACGTTATTTAAGATATTCGCAACATTTTTAATTCCGTCCGTTTTGTTAAGCGAACTATTCGACATTGTATCCAGTTTAATTCTTAGTAAATTAGATACATTTTGCATAACTTCACTATCAAATTGCTCTAAGCTCGCGATGCCGATTACCGTACTAATCATTTTTTCTTCTGGTAAAAGAGCTAGGAGTTTAGATGCTTCTTCCGGTTTCATGTATGAAGCAATCATCGCAATCGTTTGCGGTGATTCGTCACTAATAATCGTAAACAAGGAATCGACATCATCAATTTCTCGTAAAATATCTAATGCTGTTTCGCCGATACGCGATTCTGCTTCTACCCCGTAAATTAATTGGTTCAATTCTTCTGTTGTCATGTCAGGGAATAGGCGTTGCAAGTGTTCTCGGTCAAGTTTAGCAATCCCGCCAGAAAGAAGCTCTAGTTCATCAAGAAATTCTCTTGTTGCTTCTTCCACTGCGCCGCCATCCATTTCTTTCATTTTGGCCATTTCACGTGCAAGGCGTTGTTTGGAGGCATCTGGAAGTAAATCAACTACTTCAGTCGCGATTTGTTCATCTAGACTCCAAATAATAAGGGCGGCTTTTTCACGTCTTGAAATACCTGAATCTAGTTGAGTAGCGGCTTTTTCTTCTGGTTCTGCTACTTCGACAGTTTCCAGTTCAGCGCTAGTTTCTTCTAAGGTTTCTTTGAGTGTTTCTGCCATTTTTTATTCCTGCCTTTCATTGAGCCATTTTTGGATGACTGCTGCGGCGCGACCTGGATCTTCTTTGGCCATTTCGCCGAGTTTATTTTTCAAGCTTTCTTTACGAGCTTTAAGTTCTGGTTCTGATAAATCGAATGCGTCTGTTTGGAAGTTGAAATCTGGATGTTCTTCTGGATTAACTATCGCCTCTTCGGCTGGGATGAAGTCTTTCTCTTCTGCTTCTAGGGCTTCTTCTATTTGTTCTTTACGTTTCAGGAAGATGATATAGGCAATTATTCCAGCTGCAATTAGGGCAAATAGTAAACTTCCTACAAGCCACCAAACCCAAGCTTTACTTGCTGGTTCTGCTTTTTCAGTAGTATCTTTTTCTACTGGTGTTTGATTGTCTAAAAATTGGATTGGCATAATGGTCACGTCGCCGTTTTGGAATGTTCCTTCGAATGTTGGTGTGGCTGCTGCTTCCCCGCCTTCACCAGCTTCTTCGGTCGTCATATTAGGAGTTAGTCCTGCCGAAACGCCAATAGCTTTCGTAAATTCAGCCATATCAACGCCATTTTTATTGAGCGATTGTTGGTCCACCCAAACAACGACATTTGTTTTAGCTAGGGCTGGATGTTTTTTAATTTCTTGAATGGTAGAATCAAGCTCATAGTTCGTAGTTTCGCTAGATTTTTCACTCGTGTAGGTGTTAGTATCATCGCCATTTTGTTCGGTGTAATTTGGTACGTCAGCGTTCGAAGCAGTTCCTGACTCTGTTTGGTTGGTGGAGCCTTTTGATGTATCGGTGGACGTTTCTTTTTGGTTGCTTCGGACTTTACCGTCATTTGGATAATGCTCGGTATTTTGTTTTATTTCATCAAAATTAACTGTGACATTTGTATTTACTCGGAAATTATCTAGAGCAAAAATGCTTGAAAGAGTGCCTTCAATGTCTGTTTTCACATTTTTTCCGATTGCGTTTTGAATGTCGACTTCATTTTTATAAGCTGAGCTACCTTCTTCTTTAGAGGTATCTGCTTCTGAAATCACACCATTTTTTGTATCGATTATTGCAACGTCATCGCTTGCAACGTTTGGCACAGCGGCACTTACGGTTCGTTGGATACCGAGAACTTGTTCTTTTGTTAGCGTTTGGTTATTTTTGGTTTTTAGCGTGACTGCTGCCGTTCCTTTTTGGCTCGCTTCTTCAAAAATCGAACTTGATTCTGGCAAAGTTAGTTGGACTGATGCGCTGTCCACGGTCGTGCCGTAACTTTGAACGATTTCTTTTTCTAAGTTAACTTTTGTGCCGACTTTTTCTTGCATTTTTTTATCTTCTTCACTAGCTCCAAGCGAACTATTTAAAAGAATATCATTGCCATCTTGGCCTGTATACGGGATTCCTAAGTCAGCAAATTTGTCACGAACAAGCGTCTCCACTTTTTCATCGACTAAAATATTGCCGCTTTTATCAACGGTATAATCAACGCCCATTTTGGCTAATTGGTCTGTAACTTGTTGTTGGCTAGTTTCTGATAAATTTTTATAAAGGGTAACTTCTGTTTTGGGCGTGTTCATGTAGAGTAATAACACCGTGACTACGACAAAAAGGCCGACAAAAATCGCGCCTTTATGCCAATTCTTCAATTTCGAATACATTGTTTTTATTTTTGCCATCTTAAAAACTTCGCTCCATTTTTCTCGTGTGGACGATTGACTAAAACTCCCCCGACTAGTCTAACCGCTACACTTGCATATTTAAAAGCTGTTTGTAGCTTTCGATTACATTATCACGAATGACCGCAGCAGTTTTCATTTCTGATTCTGCTTTTTTCATTTGAATGAGTACATCGCTCGCATTACCTTCGCCAGTTGTTAAAAGGTTTGATACGGAAGTTTGTGCGTTTGATTGTGTATCACTCATACTATCCAGCATTTGCGTAAAGGTATTTCCGGCACCTGTCGCATTGTCTGTTTTTGCGGTTTCACCAAGCGTAACTTTAGGTAAGACGCTTGCTGCATTAATACTTTCAATTGCCATTCCTTAAAACACTCCTTTATACTTTGCCTATTTCTAAATCTTTTTCCATCATTTTTTCATTTGCTTGTAAGGCGGAAGTATTTGCAGCATACATTTTTTGTCCGACCATTAAATTGGTCATTTCGGCTGTCATATCCACATTTGCGTAGTTGACGTAACCTGCTTCATTTGCGTTAGGATGAGTTGGATCATAGACACGCTTAACGCTTCCTGTATCGCTTGATATTTCGCTTACTTTCACACCTTTTGTACCTGTTAAAGCTGTTTCAAATGGCGTGATTTCGGATAGTACGACGCGCTTTCTAAGAAAAGGTGTCTCACCTGGTGCGGCGCTTGAATCAGCATTTGCAATATTGTTAGAGCTAACTTCCATCCATTGTTTCGCAGCATTTAACGCGGAGCCACTTGTGTTTATTCCTTCAAACATAGGTCTTCACCTTACTTTCCACGGGCTGCTGTGTTGATAGATGAATTATAGTTGAGTGCACTGATAGCGAGCGCGTACATTTGGTTATTTTTAGTTAAGCTAATCATTTCAGAAGTGACGTTGACATTGTTGCCGTCTTCGTTGATGGAGCCGCTTTTAGTCGTGAGTTTCGCATTTGTTTCGTCTATATCGGTTCCGGCTAAATGCTTCGTGTTCGTTTTCGTTAAATTTCCCGTTGATTCGATATTGTTCGAACCGGATGCTCGCAAGCTCGCGCCGAATGATTCTTCAAAACTCGCTTCACTTGCTTTAAAATTTGGCGTATTGGCATTCGCGATATTATTTGAAACTACTTGGTTCGCTGTTTGAAGATAGTTCAAGTAGTTGCCAATATGCGTGGTATAATTTTCCACTTGTGATTTCCTTCTTTCTTTTAGAAAAATTTCGCATAGTTCAAGTTGGCGGCATTGCGACTTTTATTTTCAGAAAAGGCATTTTCAGTGGATTCTAATTGTTTTTGGGTGAAAAGAATACCTTTATTTATAACTTCTCTTGTTTCTTTTAAAATGGCTTCTTTTGTGTCTTTTGGTAGATGTTCGGTGCTTTTTAGTAGTTCATTTAGTTTCGCTTGATATTCTTCGAGGTTAACGTTTAATTGTCCCGTCGAGTGAAACAGTGCTTTTAACTCAGCCAAATGTGTCTTTGCTTGATTCATGTTTCATCACTCCCTCGTAGCCTTCTTTTAGCTGCGTGATGACGTGAATGATTGTATCGATATTAACGGGTTGTTTTAGTAGTTGCATTTGACGAATTTGTTCTGAAATCCATTCGTATAAGCCGAAAATATTATCGTAAAGTTCTTGTCCGGCTTCGGGATTTAATTGTAATTTTAGTTCTTCAAAGATCTTTTCCATTTTATCGAGAATAAGGTCTGCTTCGGAAAAATGCAGTTGTTCGAGTGCTTTGTCCAACTTTTTAAATTCAATAATACAACGTTCGTATATATAAATGGTGTTTTTAATGGGGTTGCTCGTATTTAGTTCATTTTGGGTATATCGTTTCCAAGCTTGCATTTTTTTCACCTACCATTTTTATTTATTAGAACTGTTCATGCCATCGATTAAGGCGTCGAGAGTCATTGCGTCACTTTGCATGGCTTGCATCATTTCGAGCCATTTGTTGTACTGGTCGGTAATATTCGTTAGTAAGGTGTCATTTCGGCTAGTAATGTCGGTTAGTTTGAGGTTTAATTTATTGATTTCATTCGTCATCGAGGTTGTTTCATCACTGATAAAGCCTGTCGAGCCAAATGTTTTATTCAAAGATTGATAAAGTTCATCGCCAATTCCACCAATACCAAAGAAAAATCTTTCGACGGCGGTTGGATCTTCAGCTACCATTTTTTTCATCGCAGTTTCATCTACTTTTAAAACGCCTTCTTTATCGACGCTTATGCCAAAGTCAAATAATGTATTTCCGTCTTTTTTATGTTGGAATACATTGTTTAGCGCGCGATTTGCTTCGAGGTCTGCAGCAGATGCTTGTAAAATGGTCCCTTTTCCCGTGTATGTTTTCATAGTGCTTGTTAGCGCATTGTATGTATTTACAAAACTTGTAATCATGCTGGCTGCTTTTTCATCACTTTGATCTTGAATCGTTAATTTTTCAGCGCCAGTTGTTTCTTTTTTGAGGTTGATTGTCACGCCTGGAATGTAGTTGGTTACTTTGTTTGTTGCACTTGTGACAGTTGCGCCGTTGATTCTCAGTTTGGCATCTTCTGCCGCTAAATGGTCTGGTGAATTTTGTACTAAACCAAGTGCTTCTAAAACTGCGGAATCGCCTTCAAATTTAATGCTATTTTCAACACCAGTAGTTGAAGCTGTAACGACCATATTTTCGCCTAATGTGTAGATGTTTACTTTGGCACCAGCGCTATTAATCGAGTTCATCACATTTTTCATCGAGCTATCTGCATCGACTTTAATTTCTTTGCCGTTGATTTTAATTGTTCCACTTACACCAATTTTTGCTTCAATATCAGGTACTGCTTTGTTGTAAGTATCTGCGGTCGCCAAGTTTTGAACTTCGATGGAATAGCTGCCGTTGACGGAACTACTCGTTGATGAAACGGTAAAACTTGTCTCATTGGATGAAGTCGCTAGTTTGGTTTTACTTTCATAAGTCGTGAAAGAACTCATCGTTTTCAGCGAGTCAGACAAAGCATTTTTTAAACTAGCATAAAGATCAATCCGTGATTGGTAGCTAGAAATTTGGTTTTGATATGGTGTTTTTGCTTTTTCTAAACTGGCTTTTTGGAGACTAATAAATTGCGAATAATATTGCGTCGGATCCATTAAACTACTTGCAATCGAACTTCCCACTTGGTTTCACCTCACATATAATTTAGTATGCTTAATTTTTGTACCATCACACTGGATTGCAGTGCGGCTTGGTAAGCGATAGACGTTTTGTTTAAATTACTTACAGCTTCTGGCATATTGACTTCTTCGACATTGGATTTTCGTTCGGAGAAATCAACAATTTTGCTAGAAAGTACATTGTCATAGGCTGTCACGCCGTTTTTTTGTCCGCCGATATTTGTCATTGAATTGGTAATAATTTCGATGTTTTTGCTATTTGTTTCTTGCAAGGCAGACAAAGCATCTTTATCGCCACTTTTCATTGCGTCAACGATTTTTTGAATGTTGTTAAAAACATCCGTCATCGCGCTGCCATCATGGAAAACTTCTACTTCTAATGTGTCCGTTACGCGGAATTTTTTATTTTCTGTCGTTCCGTTATAGATGATTTCTCCGGTTGTTTTATCCGTTGTAAATGGCTTAACGCTTGTACTAGAACCACTGAAAACATATCTGCCATCGTCTTCTGAGTTAGCAACAGAAATAAGAACATCAAGTAAACCTTTGATTTCTTCGGCTGATTGCGACATATTGTCTTTATCGCTCGTACCGTTAATTGCTTGCAAGACTAAAGCATTTACCCGGTTCATCGATGTGGACATGGATGAAAGAGAGGTTTCTGCCGTATTTAATAATGATTTCGCTTCGGTTACGTCCGTTTTTTCACGATTAAGCTGACTAAGCACGTGATTATAGGATAAAATTTGCGCTGTAGCACCAGGATTTTCGCTCATCGATTCATACTTTTTCCCGGAAGATACTTGTAATTGGTATTTTGCAAGGTTTCCTGAAACATTATTCAGCTGGTTAATTATTGAATTTGCTTGTTGATTCGTTGAAATTCGCATTATTTTCCTCCTTATAACATGGCTAAGAGAGCTTTCATCATATCGTTCACTGTGTTCATGGCTTTCGTATTGGCCACATAATAGCTTTGGTATTGCATGATATTTGTCATTTCCTCGTCAATATTAACTCCTTCAAGAGATGATTTTGATTCAGAAAGGGAATTTAAAGCTTGCGTGTCTGCCGTGGAAGTTGCACTACTTTTACTCGCATCTGTTGCAACTTCTGTAATGATTCCATCCATGAAGCTTGGGAAAGTTGTTCCTTGAATATTTTTATCGGTTTTTAAAGATGCAATATCTGCCGCGATAACACCTAAGAATGGCTTGTTTTCAGCATTGCTAGTGATTGCGGGATTCAGGATCCATTTACCAGAGCTTTGGGTGAAAATTGGAATCGAAAAATCGTTCACATCAGTTACATATGTACTTGTACCAAGTGTGTCAATCGCGTGGTCAACTCCGCCAATGGTTAGCGTATCACCAGAACGCGTCACACCAGGGAATTTTTCTAATTGACGTAAAAGTTCTTCGCGGTTGCTGAGTAATTTTTCGTCATTCGGATTAGCTTGAAGAGCATCATTGATTTTTTGCAAGTCGGCCATTGTTTTGTTGACGTTTTTGACTTGAATATCATCTAATGCTTTTGCTAAGCCATTTGAAAAAGTTTCGATTTTTTCTTGGTAGGATTTAATTTCATTTTGGTTAACGCGTACAGAAGCGATGATGGAACCTTCTGGCATATTGAGTTTTTGACCACCCACGGAGAATTCGAAGCCTGTCGCTGTCCGTGTCGAGGTAATTTCAGTTGTTTCATCACCTTGTACGACAAGACGTCCGCCGATTGTCACATCGTATACATCTGGGTTATTTGGGTGGGCGCTAACAGAAATACCAGCATAGCCCGACATCGTACTAAGCAGCTGATCGCGCTGGTTAAGTAAATCGTTCGGCGGATTAGAACCTGCATTCCCGATTGCTTTATTGATACTGCCTAGTTTTTTAATTAATGTATTTAAATCTTGAATCGCAGCGTCTGTATCTGCTGCTATCGTTGTTTCTAATTCTTTTAAGCCAGAATGAAGTTGATTTAATTGATCGGTAAAAATCGTCATACTAGATAAAAGTGCTGTTGTATTCGTTGCTTGATCGGGATTTTTTGCTAACGCAGCCCAAGCGGTGAAAAAGTTATCTAAATTATCACTTGGGGTATTTTTCCCAGGAGTACCAAATAAATTAAGCGCTTGACCGAGCGCCCCACTTTGATATAACGAAGCGGATTGTTTGGCGATTTGATTATTATATTGTGTCGTAAGAGCTGCGTTTGTCAGTCGTTTAATATCTGTTACTTTGACCCCGTAGCCTGTTTGTTTCCCGCCGAGAAGACCTCCGTCACCGTAAACTGCCGTCTGATCCACAGCTTGTCTAATATAACCCGGCGTATTCATATTACTAATATTTTGCTGAGCGACCATATTAGCGATTTGCGCCGCTGACATGCCCGATAATGACGTATTAAAATCACTTAAACGCACAAAAAATCCCTCCGTTTACTTAAAAAGTTTCGTTAATCATCATATTATTTTCTGCTTGAGTTTCCGCGTGATGCCCCGTAATAACATCTACCATATGTTCCGAAAAAGCTAATTGCATTTCTGTTCTAATTTGATTTTCAGAAACAGTTACTCGTAAAAGGCTTTCTTTTTCAAGCAGCATTTTTTTACGTTCATCGATAAATGCATTTTCAGCAGGCGTCCATGTTTTTTGCAAGCTTCTAAGTGTATTATCTTCGCCAATAATTGTTTTTAAAACGTGATATTCGTTTTGTAAACCGGCAAGTTCGCGCTGAAGCCCTAGTTGGCGTTCTTCTGCTTCAATCCAATTTTCTTCCTGTAGTAATTTACCTAATACATTCGCTTCATCGGCCGCTTTGACATTTTTTTCGATTAAGATTTCTAATTGATTAATTAATTCGTTTTGCATTCCCATCACCTACAATACGACATCGAGAATCATGCCAGTAATCTCACCAATTCGATTTAGCATATCTAAATGTCCAGTTTTTGTATCAATTAAATTCATTACATCATCTAGTTCATTGGTTTGTTTTTCTACTTGTTTTAAAATCGTCATTTTTTGCGAAAACCCGTATTTTGGATGTCGGCTTTCGATATTGTCATAATCCATCACATTATTAACATAAAAATTCAAAAAGCTTTGGACTGCTTTTTTGTAGCTCAAAACGTTATCTACAGTCATATCCATTTCAACAAGTGATTTTTTATCTGTCACTTCGGTAATTAGTTCATTGATTTCAGTCAGGGAAGGAGTTTGTTTTTTGCCATTTGCCTTCATTTGCTCAAAATAGAGCTGTTGTGTTTGATTTAATTCTTGCATTCCCCTAACTAAGTTCGTCTGTTTGGACTGCGAAATCTGGCTAATTGAAACATTATTCATCCTTTTTCCCCCGAAAAACTCATTTTCGCTTTCTAAACCTTATTTTTCTATTTAATTATACTGAAACAACCTGAAAAAGTATATATTTTTTGAAAAAATATCTTTTTTAAAATAAAATAATTAATAATAAAATAATAAATATAGCAACTATCATGAAAAATATTGGTTGTTTGGAGACGCTTCGAAAATCTTTTACTAATAAATCTAAAAACGACATTTCTTGTTGCGCGAGTAGCATCATCTTTGTCATATCACTAGCGAATTCTGCGTCTACGCTTCCTAAAATTCGCTCAGAATCTGTAAAGCCCGCTTCGATTTCCATTTTTTGAAAAAGCTGCGCGAGTCTCGAGAGCTGACCTTGCATTCGGTCGAGAATAACAGCAATCCCGCCTTGAGTCATTTGTCCATCAGCTAATCTTTGTAGTTCTTGGAAAAGCTCCGTTAATGGTTTTGTCGCTTGTTGGTGAAAAATTTTAATATTGCCATTTGGAAATGCGCCAATTTGTGGTAAAAGTTGGTTCATTAGCTTTAAGTATTCGCTACCTAGTTTCCAGATGTTGATGTTTTCAGCTTGTAATTCATATGGTAGTAAGTGGCGGGAATGGAACATATTGCCAAACTCACGTAATACTTTAATCATCCAGTTTGTTTCTTGCTTAGCGTCAACTACTGGATCAAGTCTTGTCGCATGTTCCAGATGACCTTGAAACTCTCGCATCATTTGGATACCAGTTTCCATATTTCCAGAGGCGATTTGCATCATACGGAGAAAATCATATTTTCCAGTTGTTTCAAATGTTAAAGTTGGTAACATTTTTAGCAAAAAGGAAATTTCGTTCATAATTTTTTGATTGGCTAAAAACAACTTTTGGTTGGCTGGATTTTCAGAAAAGTATGCTTCAAAATTATGTTGTTTCATTAAAATGGTGCTTAATTGGCTGCTAATTTCGCTTCTGACCGTTTGCCATTTTGCCGAGTCAGTTGGATTTTTTATACCTGCGCGCATGACGTAAAAAATTAAGTCATTCGCTTTTTTGGCGTTGTTCATCATTAATTTCATATATAATTCTAGATTTGCGGTTGTTGTGCCGTTTAGTTGCAAACTGCTTAGTTCTTTAAAGGAAAATGATACTGGTGGCGTTTTTGGTACCGCGACTTCTGTATTCATTTGTGCCTTTGCACTGCCTTCTTTTAATAATGGATTTTGTTTAATTAATTCCCGTTCTAGCTGATTACGATTTTCTGCGGATTCTTGAATGCCATCTATTTTCATTCCGTCCACCTCACTTCTGCTTTTATTTCATTGCTCTATTACCTGAAAAAATAATAACGCCTATAATCATGAGTGCCGGAATCCAAAACGGGATACTGCTTGACTTGTTTTTAGTTGAGGTTTCCTTCTTAGCCTGCTTCTTTGGAGGTTTTTCGCTGGATTCAGTAGATGGTTTAGGGGCAGGTTTTGCAAGTATTGGCTCTTTTTCATTTGGTATAACTGGTGGTGGTGCAATTATTTCTTTACCTGGTACAGGAATCACTGGCTTGATTTCTTGACTCAATTGTTTAGAATAAGCCCGGCCGTCCCAGTCGATCCATTGTAATATGATTTTTCCGGTTGTTGAGATTTCCGCACTTTTGAAGCTATTATCCGTTCTAACGGTGCGGAATGTTTGCCCATTTACTTCGACAGATAATGCTGAGATTAAAGCAAAATCTGGATTAATTATCCCAGTTAAAACCGTATTATTGATTAAGTTAATCTCCGCAAATGGCTCGCTTGTAGAGCGAACGAGTATCGCTACGTTCATTCCTTGGAAATGGATAATTTCGCCGGATAATTCTTTTGTTAAAGTGAGACTTCCAATCCATTCGTTGGCGTTTTTTTGCCATTTTAGCGGGATTTTAATACCACTTTCCGTTTCAGCTTCTGGAAATTCGGTTGTATATTTGTCGAGCGTTAATTTGATTTGATTGCCAACTTGGACGATTTTTTTCTCGTCGTTGGTGATGTCAACAGCGTTATAACTTAGATGTGGCTTTTTCGGCTGATACATCTGAATTGTTTTTTCTAAGTCAATCGTGATTTCATTCTCCGCAAAATCAACTAATTTCAACTGAAAAGTGAGTTTTTCTCCTGGTTGAAATTTTTCTAACGGTACTTCTCCTTCAAATTTTCCAGTCCAGTTGTTATGTTTTAGTTCAGCTTCTGCGTCGTTCGAATCACTATGAATTATCAATATCGCTTGTTTTACACCTGTTTCTGCATCGGCTAAATCTGCTGCCACATGAAGGGCGCTTGTATGTAAAACATCTTCGTCATGCGCGAAGGTAATATCTGTTAAACTAGGTGCCGTTTCATCTTTTTCAACTTCCTTCAGTTGTTGCACTTGGAATAAATCGTCTACAGTAACAATCGCTTCAGGGTTGTCGTTTGCGTAAAATTCTGCGCGGTAGCTTCCCTCCAAATCAAAGTCCGTCACCGTATATGTTTCGCCATCTAGGGGTCTTTTTTGTCCATGTTCATTCACTAAAACGATTTTCATCTTTTCCGCATTTTCGATATGAAACGAAATCACTTCACCTGACGTGAAAATCTGCTGTTCCTTTTCAAGTGAAATCATCGGAAGTTCCGGTTCTGCCGCGAATACTTGAACAGAAATAAACATCCAAAATAAAATTGTCATCAGTCCAAGTTTTCGCACATTTTTCACCTTACTAACTCAGTCATTTGTATACCAAAATGATCATCTACGCGAACTAAAATTCCTTTGCCAATCGTTACGCCATTTAGCGCTAAGACAAGTGGTTCATTCATGCTTTCTTTCAAGATAATCACATCTTTTTCACACCATGAGATAAATTTTTCTAGTTTTACTTTAGCTGTACCGAACACAACTTCAAGCGTTACTGGAATATCTTCCAAAATTTGTTCCATTTCGGATAGTGTTTCTTTTTCTTCCATTACTACTGGTTGCGCTGGCTCTTTTGTTTCATGCGCCATTATTTCTACTGGTGTTGCTTCTTTTTCTGCGACTTCTTTCGCTTGAATCCCAAGCATTAGTTGCGCCATTTCTTTTGCTGCTGCTGGATTAAAAATTTGATACATGGGTGTTTTTAACAAGCCTTCTACTTCAAGTGGGAAGATAACTTCGACGGTTTTTCCTTCTGCAATATTTTTTTGAATCATCGTATCACCAAAATTGCAGAATTCCATCGTTGGCGGGCTAATATCAATCTTTGTTCCGAGCATTTCTGACATCGCTGTCGCTGAGAAGCCCATCATTTGGTTCATTAATTCTTGCACTGCACTGACTTCAAGTTCTGTTAATTCCGCATCTTCTTGAACGATTCCGTCTCCCATCATCATTAAATCTGCCATGATTAACGCGGCATTTTTGCTAATGATAAAGGTGTTACTTGAACGCAGTCCTTCGACAAATTCCACACTGGTTACTAAGCAAGGTCGTTCATTAAACTCGAATTCTTTGCTATCAATCACGCGAGCTGTTGGGATTTGTAGCGAAACTTTACGATTAAGTAATTTCGATAGAACAGTTGATGCAGAGCCAATGCCGATATTACAAACTTCTAAAAAGACATCTAATTCTTCGGCAGTTAAGCTAATTTCTTCTTTTACAGGTTCTGGCTCAGGGATTGCATCGCCAAGCAATCTTTTCGCAAGTTCGCGACCTTTATCAACGGGAATAAGTTGCATTAAATTCGATGTAATTAAGTCGCCGATAATTAAATCAAAACCAACTTTTATCATTGTTTGGTCATTTGTGTCTTCTAACTGTTCTTTTAACGCGATTACTTTAATGTCTGGTGTTGTAATATCAATCATTTCACCAAACATATTGCTCATTGCGGTTGCAGAATGTCCCATCATTTGGTTCATCGCTTCTTGTACGGCGCTGAGATGAAGTTCTGAAAGCTCTTCGTTTGGATCGATATTCCCGTCGCCCATCATCATTAAGTCCGCGATAGCCGCAGCCACCTCTGATTGCAGAACAAATAAATTCCGCATTTCGATTCCTTTGTGAAAATTCACTTCTAACACGACATGTGGAATATCAATGTCTTTCGTATTATATAAATCAACAATCTCTACTTTTGGTGTAGAAATAGTGACTTGTTGGTGTAGTAAATCAGATAAGACCGTAGAAGCTGAGCCAAACGAAATATTGGCGATTTCTCCTATCACATCTAGTTCCATTTGCGTGATATTTTTCTCTAGTAATTGCTCCACTTCTACCTCTCCTGCTCTGTTCGCCCTGTATGACGCATAAATTTAACGGCTTTTTGGTTACCACTTTTTCCCATATAGCATTCAAATTTCCATTTTTCGGTGACGTAACCTTTAAGTGTGTCACGTATATGAGTTTCTGTCAGAAGCACGTCGCCAACTTCCAGCATATTAAGCTCTTTCCATGTTGTTTTAATTTCTCCCACCCGAATGCGCGCTTCTTTCTCAACTTGATGCAATTCTTGCTCCACTTCCGCATCAAAGTTCCGTCTTTTATCAAACGTATACTCAACGACGTTTTCCAGTTTATTCATAATCTCTTCCACCGAGAAAAATGGCACGCCAATCCGCATCGTACTAATCCAGAATTCCGATTTAATATCGACACTCACAAGCGCCATCATGTCGTTTGGTGATGTGACACGTAGAAGCGCTGGATTGGTTTCGATATTAACGATTTCTGGTGAGATTGGATGCACTGATTTAAAACTATCTTTAAGTGCTTCACAAAATTTCTCTAAAATAGATTTCAACGTCAGCTCTTCAAAAACAGATAATAGTCTGCGCTCACTTAATTTTCGTTTTGGATTTCCGCCAGATAAGCATTCATGGATATAAATGATATAGGCTAAATCGAGTTCGATAATAATTTGGCCGAGCTCCGGATTCCCAAGGTCAATAATGCAGAAAATGTAACTATCGTTCGGCATTGTTTCGATATAACCGCTCGCAAAAGAAACTTGATCTGCAAGAGTTGCTTCGGTATGAATTGGAATCCGGATACGCTGGGAAACAAACTCCATACTTTTTTTCGTAAATGCTGATGCAATCGTCTTTAAGCTTTCGAGGTGTTCTGCACCAAATTTCTCTGGTTTATGAAAGTCATAGGGATGAAAGCGCCCAAAGTCGCCAATTTCCGTACTTTCATCAACTACCTTACCTTCACTCATTTGGGAAAGCAGGGCGTCAATTTGTTCTTGACTTAATTTATCGCTCATTTTTTGTCACTCCCTAGCTCTCATGAAGAACTTCCCTCTCCTAATTTCGTTATTTTGACAAACATCTTGCCGTCTTTTGTCAAAATCTCGCCGTAACCGATGCATTTGCCTGAAATCGTAATTTTAACCACATTGGCTGTTGAATCTTCTAACCGAAAAACGGTCCCTTTTTTTACATCTAGCAAACTACCGACTGGCTGTTTCGTGCGTCCTAACTCGAAGTCGATTCTGAGTGGAATAGTATGATTAATTTTCATTTAGCTAAACTCCCTACTGAATCAAGTTCACAATTTGTTTCATCACGTCATCTGCAACACGAATAACTTTTGTATTGCCTTGGAAACCACTTTGGTATGTCATTAAGTTAACGAATTCGCGGGATAAATCTACGTTTGAGCCTTCTAATGAAGAGCCGCTAATTCCGCCAGCTCCGTTTTGGCCAGCAACGCCGTAAACTGCATCTCCAGAAGATAATCCTGGAACATATTCGCCATTCCCCATTTTGACTAAGCCGTCTTCATTGGAGAAAGTAGCAACCGCAAGTTGGGCAACTGGGATAACTGTACCGTCTGAGTAACTCACTGCAATATAACCAGAATCGGTAACTGCGTAGTCTTTTACAGTTGCAGCGCCTTTTCCGTCAGAAGTTGGCGAGAATACTTGGTTTGTACCATAGTTTGTTAAGCCACTTAGGTTTAAGCCCATATTGACTTGTTTGCCGTTAACAGTGGAATTGATTTGAATGTTTTTAAGTGCATCAGGGTTTGTAAGTTCGCCTTGCGCGTTGTAATTAAGTGTTCCTGTTACTGGAGGAGTTAAGGCTTTTCCGTCCATTTGAATTTCATATTCGTAGGAAACATTGCCACTCGCATCTGGTGTCGCAGCTTTCATATTGACTTGAAGTTTATGTTTTCCACCAGCATTATCGTATACAGAAAGCTCGGAAGAAATCGTATCTTTTTCGCCCCAGTCAAGTGGAATGTTACCGCTTAAGCTACCATTTTTTGTTGCTTCGCCAGGAATTGCGCTATTTAATGGGATTTGAATTGGTTGCAAGTTTCCGTTTAAAACGTTGCCATTTTTATCTGTTGCATATCCCATAACGTATTTTCCTTGTTGCGTTGTTAAATAGTTATTGTCAGATACTGCAAAGCTACCGTCACGTGTGTAAACGATATTCCCACCAGCGTTATCGCCAGCAATGAAAAAGCCGCGGCCTTGTAGTGCTGCATCTTTGTTTCTGCCAGTTGAAGTCGGAGAACCTGCTGTATAATCGGTTAAAATTGCCCCAATTTTCGAACCGGAACCGAAGCTCATTGGGTTTGTTCCTGCATAAAGTCCGCCTGCAACAGATCCCATTGTGTTTTGGTAAAGTAAATCATTGAAAACGACGCTTTGTTTTTTATATCCTGTCGTGTTCGCATTGGCAATATTATTTGATGTCACTGATAATGCTTGTTGGAACGCATTCATCCCAGAAATAGCTGTATACATAGTTTGATTCATAATTCACACTCCCAAATTTTTAATTAATTTCTGTTACATAAGTCATTGGCACGAGGCTATCTTGGTCTTTTATTTTCAGCATGACGCCGTTTGTCGTTTGTTGAACGCTTTCGACTTGGCCGCTAATTACTTCGCCGTTTAGTGAAACTCCTTTTATATCTTTACCGATAAAATTAACCGCGGATTGTAAGGCGGAGTTTTGTGCTTGTTCAGATAGCTTATCTACGGCAGTGGTCATATTGGCAACTTGTTCCATTAAGGAAAGTTGCGCCATTTGTGACATCATTTCATTCGTATCAAGCGGGCTCGATGGGTCTTGGTATTGTAAACTTGTTAAAAATAGTTTCATGAAGTCATCTTTGCCAAGGGTTTTTGATACGCTTGATGTTACTGCATTATTTGTATCCTGACTCGCTCCTGATAAACTACTAATTCCGTCCAAATTACGTCTCCTCCTCTAAATCAAATGCTTCTTGTTTAGCTCTTTCCTGATGTGGATTTTCGCGTTCTTTCTCTTTTTTAGATTCGCCTTGGTGTCGTCCATCTGACCCTTGACCATTTTCTTTTGGCGCTTGTTTTTCGGTCATTGTTACGGCAACTTCTACACCGCGATCTCGAAAGCGATTATGCAAATCTTGCGCCATCTGTTCGAGTTTTTGTTTCGCTGTTTGCTCCTGATATTCGATATGTACAAATATTTTATCGGGCATTTTTTTAAGTAAAACTTCTACTTTTCCGAGTGACTCTGGTTGAATCGCGAAAAAGGCTTTATTTTGCTTTACTTGAAATTTTTGCAACTGTTCGATTTGGTCGGTGATGGTTTTATCGAGTTGTTTCAGCGTTACTGGAACTTCGGGTTTGGCAGCTGGTGTGAGTTGTTTTGCCGTGTCGTGCCAAATATTACTTGATTCAGCTGGCTTTTTGACAGCGACTTCTTCTTTTGCTATTACCGGTTCTTTAATGCTCGCTTTAAAAAGTTGCACGACTTCTTTTTCTTGAGGTAATTTGGCTAGGACTGGTTGGTTTTTGGCCACAGTTTCCGTTAACTTTGGTGATTCTTTTGTGGGCATGATAAGTTCTGGTGGCGGTTGTTGCTCTCTGGTAGCATTTTTTGTGGGTTCATTCGGTGTATTTGTTACTGGAGTTTGCACGGCTTGCGGGGCGTTTTCTATTTTTGGTTGTTCAATTGCTTGTTTGGCGATTGCCGCAAGTGTGTCTTTAACTTCTTTCAGCTCAAGTGGCGCATCCGGTAGTTTGGTCTCCGGCTCACCTTCAAGTAATTTTGCTGAAACGAGTGGTGGTGCGATTTCCTTTAATGGAATGGTGGCTAGCTCTTCATTTCCCGCTTCTCCCTTTAAGAGCGGCGCAGGGCTATTTTCCATTAAAAGTGAAATAAAAGGTAATTCTACTAATTCTTCTGCTAACATTTCTTTTGGTTCGACCTGTTTTTTTCCGACGAGTGGTTGTAGCAAATTATCTGGGATTAGCATGAGTTTTCCTCCCTTTTACTTTAATAGCACCATTTTCAAATCGCGTAATAGTTGTTCTTCTTTTTTATTTTCAAGCTGTTGCCATTTTTTTCTTGTGTCATCGTACATTTTTTTCGCCTGTTTCCCTTTTTCCTCAAGTTTTTCTAAGATTTGTTCATTGCTTTTAATGTACTGGCTAATTTGGTGAATTTCTCGCTCCATTTGTTGAATGCGGCTCGGGGAAAAGGCATCAAGTTGCATGCTTCCTGCTAATACCGCCACTTGGAGTCTTTCTTTTTTCGTTCTCGAGTAATAGACTTCTTTTTCGTGCGCTAATTTTTCTGTAACTTTTTCCCGTTTGGATAGTAATAATTGCAATTCTTTTAAAATGGCCGTTTTCTCTTGGTCCACTTTCATCTTCACTGCGTTGTAAGCCTCTTGCTTCAAATCACTTGCCCTCTTTCTTTAGTCGATTTCTGAAATAACGATTCCGAAGTTCTCGTCCATCAAAATAGCTTCACCGATGCCGACTTTCTTTTCATCGAGGAAAATTTCGACTTTGTGGCCAGGTTTCTTTTCCACTTCGAGGACATCGCCAATGCTTAACTCGGCAATGTCCCCTACTGGCATTTCTTTTTTTCCAAGGCGGACGATTAAGTTAACGCCAATATTGTCTACTTGACGGATTGAGCCTTTTTCGCGTCCTTCTTGGCTCGGTTCTTTCGGTTCCCATTCAGGAAGTTCTACTTGAAATACTTGTTCCATCATGGTCCCTCCTTAAAATGTTTCTAAATTTAAAATTAATACGACACGGCCATCGCCTAAAATCGTTGCCCCAGAAAAGGCAATTTGACTTTCGCTGAAAAAGCCGCCAAGTGTTTTTAAAACGATTTCCCGTTGACCGATAATATCTTTAATAATAAGTCCAAAAGTTCGCTTGGCATTTTTCACGACGAGTAATAGTAATTCATCCGTATCGTTCAAAGGTGTTTCATGGAAGCATTCGCCTAAATCGAGTACTTCAATAATGGTTTCGCGGTAGTTGATTAAGTCTTTGCCGTGAACATGTTGAATGTCCGCGGGATTAATCGTAATTGCCTCTGCCACATTTGCCAGTGGTACAGCATAGCGACGTTCAGAGGTTGCAACGAGCATCGACTGGATGATTGATAATGTTAGCGGAATCTCAATTCGGAACGTCGAGCCAGCATTTTCACTTGATTCTACGCTAATTTTTCCGCCGATTTTAAGAATCGTATTACGGACAACATCTAGCCCCACGCCTCGACCAGACAAATCGGATACTTGGTCTGCGGTACTGAAACCGGAATCAAATAATAAATCAAAAATTTCCGAGTCCGTCATTTTGGTTGATTCTGCTCTTGTAACGACATTTTTCGCAATTGCTTTTTCCAAGACTTTGCGTTTATTGATTCCCGCACCGTCATCGGCAATCTCAATCACAACATTGTTCCCACTATGGAAAGCTTTTAGGTTAATTGTGGCGGTTTCATTTTTCCCATTTTTACGTCTAACTTCCACTGTTTCTGCGCCGTGGTCTACTGAATTACGAATTAAGTGAACAAGTGGGTCACCAATTTCATCAATGACGATTTTGTCGACTTCCGTATCAGCGCCTTCAATAACTAAATCGATTTTCTTGCCTAATTCTTTGGCAAGCGTACGTACCATTTTTGGAAAACGGTTGAAAACACTGTCTACTGGTACCATCCGCATGTTGAGTAAACCATTTTGGATTTCTTTTGAGATGGAGCTGAATCGTCCTAGATGCTCCATCAATTCTTTGTTATTGGTTTTTTCTGCGATTTCATCAATTCTCGCCCGTTCAATGACGCTTTCTTCAAAAACGTTCATTAGCTTTTCGATTTTTTCAAGTTGTACACGAATGGTTTTATTTTCTAATCGTTTGGTTGTTTGTTTTACGGCTTTTTTGATTGGTTCAATAATCTGAACTTCTTCCACTTCTTCTGTTACTGTCACTTTTTCGATTTCAGAAATATCTAGAATAACCGCTTCGATTTCTTCTTTTGTTTGCGCAGTTTCTAAAACTACTTCAAACGTCTGTTCAAACTCTTCTAGCTCGATTGCTTCTCTATCTGGTGATGTTTCTGAGATAATTCCAATTTCTGCAAGTCGCTCTAAACACATCACCGCCCGCACTGCTTTCAAAATAGCTGCTTCTTCAATTTGAATGCTAATACGATAAGTTGCTTCTACGGCTAAACCAGTTTCTTGTTCTGGATGTAAAAGCGCCTCTAAGTCAGCCACGGTTTTCGAAATATCCGCGGCACCTTGCCCGCCGTGCTGAATATCTGAAACCATTGTTTCCAAATGAGATGTACATGTAAAAATAATGTCTACCAAATGTTCTGTTACAGCTAATCGATTATTGCGTACCTCATCTAGTACATTTTCCATTGCATGCGTTAAATCAGCCACCTGTTGGAAGCCCATTGTTGCGGACATTCCTTTAAACGTATGTGCTGAACGGAAAATTTCACTTACCAACTGACCGTTCGTCGGGTCTTTCTCAAGCTGTAACAGATTATCATTTAGCGCCTGTAAATGTTCTGAAGCTTCTTCTATAAACAGGTCTAACATATTTGTAGTCATGCTACCCACCTCCATTTCTCTACTTAGCTGCTTTTTCTAACGCCTCTAAAACCCGGTCCGCTTGGAAAGGTTTCACGATAAAGTCCTTGGCACCTTTTTTAATTGCATCAACAACCATGCCTTGTTGTCCCATCGCCGAACACATAATAACTTTAGCAGATGGATCTTTTGCCATAATTTGTGCAAGTGCTTCTAAGCCGTCCATTTCTGGCATTGTAATATCAAGCGTTACAATATCAGGTTTTACTTCATCGTACTTTTTCACTGCTTCCAGTCCATTTTCCGCTTCTGCAACTACTTCAAAATCGCTATCTTTCACGATATTCTTAATCATCGTACGCATGAACATTGCATCGTCGACAATCAACAACTTCAACATAAAATACAACTCCCATTCCTATACCTATAAATATTTTTTAAAAAAATCGCATAATATCATTTTATAATAAAAATAAGACAATTTCTACCTTTTTCTTAAAAAATATCCGTTTTTTATAATAAAATTATTTAAAAAATAGTTAACTAGCTTAACATTGGCTCTGGGCCATAATTTCAATCCGAAAATATTTTTATAAAACAAAAGAAAAGCCTCTCGTCCGGGGTGACGAGAGGCAAAGGGTAAACAATGTTCGATAAATGAATTTGATATGTTATTAGCTGTTAATTAATTGAGTTAACATTTGCGGTGTTTGGTTTGCTTGAGAAAGCATGCTGATAGATGTTTGTGTAAGAATTTTGTATTTAGTCATTTCGGACATTTCAGCAGCCATATCTGCATCTTCAATAGAGGAAGCAGATGCTTTAGTTGCGATGGATTGGTTGTTCACGTTAGATACATTGTAGCTAAGGCGACTCATACCAGCACCTAGAAGCGCACGACCGTTAGAGATGTTATTGATTAATTCATCAATAGCTTCAGTTGCTTCTTGAGAAGAATCAGCATCAGCAACAGATAATGCACTATAACCAGCAACTGTAGAACCACTACCTAGAGTGATTGTTCCAGCAGAAAGACCTTTCGCATTGAAAAGATCGATATTGATTAAGTCATTAGCTTTATCAGACGCTTGGATGCTTACTTGAGTAGCAGCATTTGTAGCAGTTTGATCTAGTAATTTGATGTTGTTGTAGTTAGTAGTGTCAGCAACGTGATCAAGTTCTTTGATCAAGCTACCGAATTCAGCAGTATATTGTTTACGATCTTCGTCACTGAATGAACCGTTAGAAGATTGTACTGCTAATTGACGCATACGTTGCAAGATTGAACTCATGGAGCTAAGAGCTGAATCCGCTGTTTGTAACAAGTCAATACCCATGGATGAGTTTTTGCTTGCTGCATCTAAGCCTGTAGATTTAACGTTCATACGAGTAACAACTGCAAGACCAGCAGCGTCATCAAGAGAACTGTTAATACGTTTACCAGATGCTAAACGTTCTTGCGCTTGAGTCATGCCTTCGTTGTTTTTACGAAGATATTCTTGTGTTTTCAAGCTAATGATATTAGTATTTACTTTCATTTGTGTTTCCCTCCTACATTCGGTTTAGAAAAGACTTCTCTTCTCTATATGCTTTATTATATCTTCATTTTTTTAAAAAATCAAATGTTTTTTGTTAAAAATGTAAAAATAAGTTGTTTTTATTTATATAAAAATGGAAATTCGGCTTAATATCAACGTTTTTCTGTTTTTATAAATTATTTTTTTAAATAAAATAAAGAAGTGTTTGAACAGAAAAATTGTCCAAACACTTCTTTTTATAAAACGAGCTCATCCAAAATATTAATGAGTTGATGAATATTTGGTTTACTTACTTGCGCGTCCGCACCAACCCCAGCACCTTTATGTTCCAGGTCTTCTGTAATTAGGGAAGAGAAAATAACAACTGGCAATTCACGACCAATTTCATCTTCTTTAATTACTTTTGTTAAATGGTGTCCGTCCATTTGTGGCATTTCGATGTCTGTAATTAATAAGTTAACATTTTCAAACGTTTGCTCTTTTTGTTCTTTGAGTAATTTGAAAATATGTTCTTGCGCTTCACGACCATTAGCAAAGAACTGCAGATTTGTATAGCCAGCCTCATGAAGTGTATCTTCCAGTAATTGACGTAGCATTTGCGAATCCTCGGCAATGAAAATAGTCTTCTCTTCACGGTTTACTTTTCGAGTAATACGATCTTCACCTGTAACGGCAAAATCAGCATTTCCGCTAATTTCATAAATGATTTTTTCATAATCAAGTAAGAGTACTAGATTGCCATCTAGCTTCACGATTCCAACAGCTAATTCTTCTAAGCCAATCGATAGTTTCTCTGGCTCTTCAATTTGTTCCCAAGAAATGCGCTGAATACGGTGCACCTCGTCGACACGGAAAACGATTTTCATTTGGTTTAGTTCTGTGATAATGAATTTCGTATTTTCTGGTTCGATTTCTGGTAATTTCATCACACGCGCAAGATTGACAACTGGCATGATTTCGCCGCGAACTTGGGAAACGCCTTCAATTGCCGGATTCGAATCTGGTACGGGCGTCACTTCTAGCGGATGAATAATCTCTTTCACTTTTAAAACGTTAATACAAAATAAATTTTCGCCAACTGTAAAAGTAACAATTTCTAATTCATTTGTTCCACTTTGTAGTAAAATTCCTTTTTCTTCTGTCATATTACTGGCCTCCTATCGATTGTTTGTAACTGTATCTTGTAGCATCGTAACTTCATCTAACAATTTTGCTAAATAGCGATTATTTGGGAATTCGTCCATTGCTTCGCTAATACGATTCGCGCGGTTTTCGGTATCAATTTTGATTGCCCAAAGGTAGAAACGGAAATCGGTACTAAAATTATCGATACCTCGTTCTGCAATTGCAAGCGCCTCATCCAGTACCTCGGCATCTACTAAATAATTGATTAGGTTAATATAGCCTTGTTTAGTCACTTCGTCTGCGTCGACGATATTGTAAAAATCAAGCGCAATATCGGCAAAATCATATTGGAAGAACAAGTCAGCAATGTGGCTATTAATGCTATCATGGTAGACATTTCGAAGCGCAAGTAAGTAATCGGCAAACTCGCCTTTACCAAGCGCAATCGCTCGTTCTAATACAAATAAATAACGTTTTTTGCTGATTTTCGGACCGTTTTCAAAGATAAAATCATAAATTTCTCCAACATCGCTATTTTTCATGACGCGCTCGATTGGTAATTGCGGATTTTCATAATGCCACAAGCATAAGTCAGCCGCGTCAATTAATTCTTCTTTAATCCCGAATAAAATGGCCGATTCGCTAATTACTGGGAAGACGTTACGAATGGTCGCGATTTTCACTTCGGTAGCTTCTGCGACTGGCGGGTAAACATCCGTTAGTGACTGAACGATGAGTTCAGATAACTCTGCGTATCCTTGTTGTGTTGTCATCGAAAGTAACCGCAATCCTGTTTCCGTACTAGAAATAAAGTTATGACGTTCCATAAATGCGAAAATTTCTTTTGGTTGATGGAATTTGCTCAGTAACATAATCATTTGGAACATCACACCGTAATCAGAACTATTTTCTGCATATGCTTTGGAAAAATGAGTCATTGCTCGTGTGTAATCTTTTTCTTCTAAGTAAATCGTTCCAAGCATTTTGTGCGGCATAAAGTTCGTTGCTTCGTATAAAACAATCGGTTGGTAGTCGATCGCAGTATTTTCTAGCAAACTTTTATAAATTTCTTTCGCATCCTCGAGTTGGTGATTAACGTATAAGATATTTGCTTTTTTCAGTGGAAACTCTGGTACGTTCGGCCAAATGACTTTCGCTTCTTCAATAATTGCCAAACTTTCATCGTAGCGTTTTTCTTGTTCAAGTAGTTCGGAAATATGATAGGCGCTTAGTTTTGCCCAAATATAATGGTTGTTATCGCGCAAACGGAAGGCCTCCGAAAATTCTTTCAAAGCTTCTTTTTTATTTCCAAGCCGATTCATTTCCTGCCCAATATTAAAGTGAACAAAGCCGCTGTTTTTATTATTTTTAACTTCTTTTTCTAATAAGCGCAAATTACGGTCTGATTTGTCTTGTTTTTCAACAATTTCAGACATATAACCATAATGATAAATTTTTACTTCGGCAACACCTGATTCAATCGCGTGTTTATCGACTGCCTCTAGCTGTTCGTGAATGACGCCGCGGAAACAAATCGTCCCATCATTTTTATAAACACGAGCCATTTGATTCGTTGTTGTTACTCGCCCTTTTTCCCCTGTAAAACTAATAATTTGTGCCATTTGAATTGGTTCGATTGGTGATTTTAATTGTTTTTCTAATTTGCGATAACTTTCTTCTTCTAAACATTCGTCTGCATCAATGGCTAAAATCCATTTTCCCGTTGCATGTTTGGCCGCAAAGTTTCTTGCATCAGAAAAGTTGCCAGTCCATTCAAAGTCATAGACAAAATCAGTGAATTCTTTTGCGATTTCCTTGGTTTCGTCAGTGGAACCTGTATCTACAATAATGATTTCTTCTGTAAATTTTCTAAAAGACGCTAAACTTTGTCTTAAAATATGTGCTTCATTTTTGACTATCATACAAATCGAAATTAACGGCCGCATGAATCTTCCCTCTTTCTATCAATTAATTCACTAATTTTATTTTATCGCTGCTCGCCCGGTGCAGTAGATGTTTTTTGGCTTTAGGTAAATCATAAATCATACTTTGCACATCGAACGATTTTGCTACATCGACTGGTATCACATCAGTCGGCTTATCCCCGTTATAAAAACAACAAACCAAATCCATTTTATTAATAATTTGTGCTAAGAATTTCTCATAAGTCGGCTTTGTAATCACCGTATCAAAATAACCAAATGATTGATAGCTACTGCCTAGGCGCTCCAAGTAGTCTATCGCGGATAAAAATGGCTCTGGTAAACATTCTTTTGGTGCAAGTGTATAAATCGACAACCGCGGAGCCAAATGCTCTTTTTTTAGAAAATATTGTAAAACTTCATTTTCAATCGATTTATAACAAAGCAAGTGAATATGGTTCACTGGTGCAAATTTTTCTAGGTATGCTTGTATTTCTTGTTTGTCATAATCTGTTAATGTATGGGAACCGCTTAAAAAAAGTTGCAATCAACTCACCTACTTATCTTCATCAAGTGTATCGCGATTAATTGGGCGCACCATGATTTCTACACGCCGATTTTTTTCGCGATTTGTTGCAATATCATTTTTGGCGACGGGTCTGAATTCTCCGTAACCACGAGCACTAAACTCACCTGGGTTGACTTCGCTGTTTTCTTGAATAATTGCTTCCATGAAATTAACAGCACGCGCGACGCTTAGTTCCCAGTTGGAGGAATATATCGATGTACTTATTGGCACATTATCGGTATGTCCGGAAACAATACCTTCCATCGTTCCTTTACCTTGCGCAAATAGTTCGCCGATTTCTTTGGCAATCTCGCGTTTGTCTGCAGATAATTCTGCGCTACCAGATTGGAATAAAATATCATCGCGAATGGTGATTAAAAGCCCTTCGTCTGAGTATTTCGTCGTAATTTTCGCTCCCAAATGCTCTGCTGCTATATAGCTATCGATTTGTTTTTTAAATGCTTCAATCTTTTCTTCGTTTTGCTTTTTAAGTAAGGCAGCCGCTGCTTTTTTGGCTTTCTCTTGTTCGTTTGCTTCTTTCTTTTTATCTTGCTCTTCCATCGCCTTCAAGACTGCATTCACATTTGGATCATCTGGTCCTTTTTCTTTGGATACATATGCTTGATTGCCTGCCGCGCCTTCCTCAACAATTTTCTTAAATGCATTTCCCATTTGTTCGAATTTCTTAGCATCAACGGAACTGGAGGCAAACAGAACGATGAATAGCGCAAGTAAAAGTGTCAGCAAATCACTATATGGAATTAACCACGTTTCATCAACGTGTTCCTCCTGCGGTTTCTTGCGACGCTTGGCCACGCTCAATTTCCTCCACTTCTCTCGTTTTCTTCCCTTTTCCATTTCGCAGCACATCTTTCTCTTTTGGACTTAAAAAAGATAATAAACGTTCTTCCACAACACGTGGTGCATTTCGTTCTTGAAGCGCGACGACTCCCTCAATCATCATATATCGCAAATGCACTTCTTTTTGTGATTTTACTTTTAATTTATTGGCAAATGGTGTCCAAAGCACGTAACCGGTGAAAATACCGAAAATCGTACAAACAAACGCCGCGGCTATTGCTTCGCTAAGCTTATCTGGATTCGACATTTCTCCCATCGCATGAATGAGTCCCATTGCTGCTCCAAGTACACCAAGCGTCGGCGCATATGCTCCGGCTGATGCAAAAATCTTGGCATAAGCAGCATGACGTTCTTCCATGCTCGCAACTTCTTCTTCCAAAACATCCCGTAAAAATTCTGGGGAAGATTGTCCATCTACAACTAGACGCATGCCTCGTTTCATAAATGGATCTTCAATTTCATCGACAGAGTCTTCTAGCGCAAGTACGCCGCTACGCCTAATTTCATCGGCATATTCTTTGTACTGCACAAGTATCTCTACTTTGTCTGGCATCTTTTCTTTAGTGAAAAGAATTTTAAACAGTTTCGGTACTACTTTTACATCACTCCATGGGTGCGCCATCATAACAGCTGTAATTGTCCCAAGAATGATAACAATTAATGCTTCTGCGCTAAATAACATCGCCAGTGATATATTTTGAATCATAAACGAACCCGCAATGACTATCACTGCCAACACAAGTCCTATAATCGTTGTTATTTCCACGTTACTTCATCTCCCACCTACTTTTTTCAGCGAACTAATTCCACTTCATTTAACCAAAAAGCAATTAACTCGTTTTCCATTTCTGGTAAATGAACGAAAAACGCTTTGGCATCCGCTTCACTGGCAAATGCTTGCGAGCGGTAATTATCTTCTTTAACACCTTTTAAAGCGAGAAAATAAAACGACTCGAGTCGGCCTAGAATGACTTCTTTATCCCCGATTTCATAGCCAACTGTTTGTCTAATTTCAAATTCATTTGGTAAAAAAAGTTGCTCTTTCTTTTCAAGCATTAAAATTTGTTCTGCGAGTCCTGGTTTGTCCTCAAAAAACGCTAAATTTTTAATGTTTTCCATTCGTCCCATCTAACCAACTCCATTTCGTTTTTGCTAGGTTTTTATGTAGAAAAAATTATTTAATGTGGCCAGCCCGTAGTCAGCCGGGTTCAAAATCTGCTCTGAACCTCCGATGAAAAGAACACCACCACGTCTTAGTGAATCTGCAAATTTCTGGTATGCTTGATGTTTTCCTTCTGCCGTGAAATAAATCAGCACATTGCGACAGACAATTAAGTCAAAACCTTTTTCGTAGTAATCCGTCAGCAAATCGTGACGTCGAAAACGAATAGCTTTACGATATTCAGGTAAAATCTGATATGTATCCCCTTTTTCAATGAATGCGCTACGTCGTTCTTGTTCGTTTAATTCTTCCATTTGGCGGCTTTGATATTCTCCGATGACTGCTCGTTTTAAAATAGCTGGTTCGAGATCCGTTGCCAAAATATCATAGTGCCGCGTGCCCACCGAACGTTCCATCATAATAGCTAGCGAATACGGCTCTTCCCCTGATGAACAAGCCGCACTCCACACGCGAAGCTTCCCGCGACTATCTTCAAGCAGTCTCGGAATCACTTGTTTTTCTAGCACATCCCAACGATTGCGGTTCCGAAAAAAAGCAGAAACGTTGATTGTAATCAAACTAATGAACTCATCTAAAAGCAATGCATCTTTTTTGAGATGTTTGAAAAATTCTCCAAATGTAATATATTTTTTCTTCACGATAAAAGATAAAATCCGCCGTTTCATTTGTGTTTCTTTATAAAGCGTTAAATCTAAACCTAAGTCCCTTTTGACGACACGAGTAAAGTAAAGATAATCCTTCTCCAAATCTGGAATCATTCTTTTTCCCCTCCCCTTAGCTAGGTCGTTACTGACGAATTAATCCGGTTGCTTCTTTGTCGTATACTTTGTCAAACATATTCACGACATTTTTTGAAGCTTGTACCATACGCTGGTTATCCATCAGTTGTACCATTTCCACGCCTAAATCGACATTGGACGTTTCCAGTACACCGTTTTGAATATTCCCTTGTCCAGCTGGTAGATTCATGGTGTTTATTCCATTGACGTGAAGTCTTCCTTCTCCGTCTTTCACTAAGCTGTCCACTTGATCTGCTGAAACAAATTTTGTTCCAAGACGTCCCAAGTATTGATTAGTTTCTGCATTATATAAATCACCGTTTGCTTCGGCTCGGATAGCTGTTTTTTGGCCAACTTGAATCGCTTCTCCGGTTGAGCTGAGTATATTGGCGCCATCTGCCGTCCGTAAAAAACCAAATTGATCAGTATGGAACTGCCCGCCTCTTGAAAGAGAAATCTCACCATTTTTGGCAGTAATGAAAAAATTACTACCTTGTTCTGGATTTGTGTCTTGCATAAAGAAATCTCGGTCGCGGTTCGTAATATAACTTGACCCAGCCGTTAAATTAATATGTGTCGCAGTTGGTCGAACGCCGTAATCAATCGTTCCAACTTGCCTAGCGACAGGACTGTTCTGATAGTTCACCTTATTCCTAGAAATAACTTCACTTGTGAGCTGATCAAATTTAAAACCTGGCGTCTGCGCATTTGCCACGTTATTAGAATGAACCTGAATATGTTGCATATAGTTCATCATCCCAGCTGCTCCAATGTATAATCCTTTCATTCCAGTACCTGCCTCCTATCCGTCCCAACAAATCGTTCTGCCAACCAACGACTTTTTGGTCTGAAAATATTTTCGGTTATATTTTGCCCGTCAGTCATATAGAGCACCGGCAAATTCGTTTCTTGCATTACCGTGTATAAATCACCAATTCGGGTCGTTTCATCCATTTTTGTAATAATAAAACCATCGATTGGAATTTCTGCTAGTTTTGGTAAAATTGTCATCACATCAGCACTTTTCATACCAGAAGAAAATGTAAAACAAGTTAAATCTGGATGAACAACATTCGTATATGCAGCGATTTCACTCACCGATTCCTCCGCCAAATAGTTCCTGCCAACCGTATCAATCAAAATATGATCCACACCACTAACATACGTCATGTACTGCACAGCTTCTTCCAGTTCAGCAGGGCTTGTCGCAACAATGAGTTCGACGTCAAGTTTATCCGCGTAACCTTGGAACTGCTCTACCGCACCCGAGCGGAAAGTATCTGTTGTGATAAAACCAACTGTGCGATTTTGCTTCAAAAGTTGCCAGCCTAGTTTTACAAGTGTCGTCGTTTTCCCAACACCAGTTTGCCCAATTAAAGAAATAATCCGGTGGTTGCTTAAGTCAAACGAATCTTCCACCGCTAATTTTCCTGACAAGTAAGGGACGAACCAATCGGTAATATCGTCTAAATGAGCTGTTTCCACTTGCTTAAACTGTTTCCGTCCCGCCTGCATAAAGTCCGCCACATACGTATCGCTTATTCCGCGGCTCTTCAAAAATTTCACGAAATCACTATTTTGCTCGCGTTCCTCACGCATTTTTACAGCAAGCTCGCGGTTTAATGCCGCCAGCTCAAGGCGCATAGTTGTAAGCTCTTCTTCTTGCGTTTTACGTTCTTCAAGGAGTGGCGTTGACTGTGCAAGTTCCGCCCCCGCAGCAAGCATCTCTAGTAGTTTTTCCTTTTTTAATAAATCGTCCGTTTTTGGTCTCGTTTTCACAACTGATTTTTGAAAGGTTTCTTGGAAGTCCATTCGACCATCTGCTATCGCTACTTCACTCATAATGACCGCCGTCACTTCATACTGTTTCTTAAAAATCCCAAGCTTTGTGACACGTTCATCCGTAATTTTATATGGCTCGTTCGTTACTAAGCGAATTTTTTTATGTATTTCTCGCTTGGAATTCGCCTTAAAAATTTCCATCTTTTCCACTAAATGTTTTCCCATTTCAACGGATTACCTCCCTCATCAAGTTGGTTCAATCAACGCAATTTGCTCCACTTCCGTTTCCGGCGACAGTTCACTAATAGAGAGCACCGGTACATCCAATTGATACCTTTCTAGAACTCGTACAAAGCCAAAACGAAAATCTTTCCGCCTTGTTAAAATGACTGGTTCGCGTCCAGTAAGTTGCGCTTTATTTACGGTATCTCTCACTTTTTGGATGATTGGCAGTTCTTTATCAAGCGCCCAGTTTAGCGCGTAGCCATAATACGGCGTGTTAACAATTTCCGTATCCATTTCAATCGAATCTTGTAAAAGTAGCGCGTAAATTTTGCCATCTTGGTTTTTCGCTTGCTCACAAATGACTTTTGAAATCCGCTCTCTGACAAAAGCTGTAATTCCATCAAGATCATTCGGATAAATTGTTTGTCCGTCAATAATTCCTTCGACAATCGTTGGTAAATCACGAACTGAAATACCTTCTTTCAAAAGTTGTCTAAGTACCCCTTGAATCAACGAATAATCAATTTCTTTTTTCTTAATTTCATCAATTAAAATTTGGTTTTCATCAGCAAGCCCGTCAATTAAATCTTTAATTTGTTGGCGCATCAGTAGTTCATGTAAGTTTTTCCGTAAAACGACATCCAGATGGGTAATTAAAATACTCAGCGGCTCAAGCACCTGATAGTTTTTCATTTGCGCATCTTCCAACTCTCCCGGCAAAATCCAATAACCATCTTCCCCGAAAATCGGATCCTTCGTCGGCTCAGCGTCAAGGTCCATCATCACGCCTGGTGTTTTTAGTGCTAATAAATGTCCTGCTTTTAAAACCCCGCTCGCAACCGCAACACCTTTTACTTTAATTTCGTATTTCCCGCGCGGCTGAAAACTTGTATTATCTTTAAAATTAATCCCAGGAACGCCAATGCCTAAATCTTGTAAAATCGATTTTCGCATCAAGACGACTTTATCTTTCGCCGTTTCACCATTCATTTTTTGTTTCACGAGTGCCGCAATATTTAAGCCAAGTTCGACCACCACTGGGAATTTCTCGCGTGCTGCCCCAAATGCTTGATTGTGTTCCGCTTCAGCAGAGCTTGTTTCCGACTGGATAAGCTCCATTTCTTTTTCCAGTTCCAATTGTTCTTTTTTCTTTAAATTAAATTGCGTACGGTAACCGATAATACCAAGCACAATCCCAATTCCGACAAAAGGAATCGCAGGGAGTGGGCTAAATACGCCCATTAAGATAAACATTGCAGCAAGCGTATATACAACCACCGAGTTTTGCATTAATTCTTTAAAAATTCCGACCGCAACGTTATCATCCGAGCCATCAAATACTCGAGTAACAATAACCCCAGCTGACATCGCCATTAGTAGTGAACCGATTTGGCTCACGATACCGTCCCCGATAGTTAACTCCGTATATTTAACCGCAGCCTCTCCGAATGACAGTCCGCCTTGAACCATTCCGACAATTAAACCAAAAACGATATTAACAACAGCTAGCAAAACGGTAAAAAGAACGTCCCCTTTTACAAATTTCCCAGCTCCGTCCATTGCCCCGTAAAATTCGGTTTCCATATTCAAGTATGCGCGTTTTTCTTTCGCTTCCGGCTCTGTAATCAAACGTTGATTCAGATCCGCATCAATCGCCATTTGTTTACCAGGTAAAGCATCAAGCGTAAATCTGGCAGCAACTTCAGCTGTCCGCGATGAACCATTTGCCACAATAAACTGAAAGACGATTAGAATAATAAAAATTACAATCCCAACAACAAAATTACTGCCAATAACAAAGTTCCCGAACTGCTTAATTACTTGACCCGGATCTCCTGTAGTTAAAATCGCCCTCGTCGTTGAAATATTAATCGAAACACGAAATATCCCCATCAAAAGTAGTAAAGACGGAAATGACTTTAATTCATTCCAATCTTTAATTGATGTGGCACGCATGTAAACTAACACAGAGAACGCCAAGATCGTCACAAGCACTAAATCCAACACAAATGGAGGTAATGGCACAATAAGTGCAATAACAAACGAGACCGCAATCAAGATAGCAAAATATTTTTTTATAGCACCTAAATTCCCCATTTTGAAACCTGCCTTTTCTAAGTTTAGAAAGGTCGCTCATATGTTGTTAGAACTTGATTTTGTCTGCGTCCATCAATTCTTTCATCACTTCAATAACATCTTTATATAAATCTTCTTGTATGTATTCATCTGGATTCGTCGTATAGTAAATACTTCGCGCCAGTTGTCTATTCGTAATCATCGGTACCCCGTCCGTATCCGCCACCTGTCTTATAAACAGTGCCAGCTCATCTTCCCCTTTAACGAGCAATTTTGGCGCATGGTCTTTTGTTTTGTCATAACGCATCACGACCGAGATATGCGTCGGATTATTAACGACAAAAGTTGCGTCCGCCATTTTTTTCGTAATCGAACCTTGGAGAAGTCCCCGTGCAATGCTTCGTTGGCGTTGCTTCACTTCCGGGCGCCCTTCCGAATCCTTCATTTCATCTTTAATTTCTTGCTTTGACATCCGCAAACCTTTTTTATAATCGTAGCGTTGGTAAAAGAAGTCGAGCAGCCCAATTACCGCGATTACTAGGAATAAAGCTAGAAATTCATTTTTGAATAAAGCGAAAATTTGACTGAGTGAGTAGAGCCAATTTTGTCCAGTGTAACTAATGAGTGTGTCTAAGTGATCCCGAAAGCCAATGTAAGCCACATAAGAAAGTAATGTGATTAAAAGTAATGCTTTAACAACCTCGACAATCCCCTTCACACTAAACACACGCTTAAAATAGTTCGCCGGATTCAGTCGTTTGAACTGAGGTTTCACAGCCTTTGCGGAAAACAAGATCCCAACCTGCACCCCGTAGTTCATTAAACCGAAAATAACCACCATCACCATCACAGGCATTAGCACTTTGCCAAATTCCATTAAATAAAACAAACTGTAACTTTCCATGCTAGCAAGCTTCGGCGGCTGTTTTAAAAGAGCAACAAATGCTTGGATTGTGTTTTTAATAAACATTTCTCCAAAAAAATAAAGAAGCCCAGCTACAATCAGCAGTGAAAAAGCATTATTAAGTTCTTTACTTTTCGCCACATTACCTTCGTTTCGAGCTTTCTTAATGCGGCGCGGCGTTGCTTTTTCCGTCTTATTATCCTTCGCCAAGCTTTTTTCTCCTCCCTATTTTTTCAGTAAATAATCAAAAAACGACACATATTGTTGAATCATCTCATCTGTCAAATTTTTAAAAACTGTACTCAAGATAGGAACTGCGCACGCAAGGATGAAAATCCCAAACGTAATTTTTATAATAAACGCATTCATAAAAATATTGATTTGCGGAGCGCTCTTAGAGATAAAAGCAAGAATGATATTAACGATAAAAATACTACCCATAATCGGAAGTGCAATCGAAACCGCTGATGCGAGCGCAAAACCAAGCGTCCCGAGCAGCAAATCAATAAACCCTTTTTCAAATAAAATCGAAACCGAAGCCGTAAATTCAAACGATTTCATTAAGTAATAAATTAAGTAATCCATGCCTTGAAGTGACAAGAATATTACGACAAAGAAAGTATCTAAAATCGCAGCAGTAATCGAGTTTTGCGTCCCGTAAGACGGATCAATCAAGTTTACTTGCGAAAATCCTAAATCATAATCAATCATAAAACCAGCCATTTTTGGAATTACCGCAATAATTTCCACCAATTTCGCCAGCGCTAATCCAAATACCACTTCAGACGTTACCCGGAGTAGCAAATCAGGTAATGTCGTAATACCAGAAACATCGACCCCTGTCGCAACTGGAATAGAGATCGCCATCCCAAAAACAACTTTGACACTGTTCGGAATGTTACGCCCTTTTAAAAGCGGAAAGAAAAATAAAAAACTGGCAACTCGGCTGAAAACAATCACTACAGCAAGGAAAAATTCAAACTCCATGTTTACACCCTAATCATCAGGGGTAATTTGGAAAAGATTCCTACAAATAAATCCGTCATGTGTTCAAACATCCACGGTCCAAGAATAAAGAGCGCCACTACAAAAGCAATAATCTTCGGTAAAAACGTCAGCGATTGGTCTTGAATTTGCATCATCGCCATCAAAATCGCTACCACAATCACGACCACGATACAAATGAGCGACACCGGCAAAATAAGCGCCAGCCCACTATAGAAAAAATCTTGAAAAATTTGCGTAATCGGCGTTAAATTCATTTTGCTACTCCCTTAAAAGTGAATTGTTTGAAAAATCATGTTGGTAATCAGTCCGTATCCGCCAATGAAAATAAAAACAAGAATCTTAAACGGTAAGCTAATGGTCATCGGCGGCACCATCATCATCCCAAGATACATCAGTAGCGTACTAACAATTAAATCTATAAAAATAAACGCCAAGTATATAAACATCCCAGTTAAAAATCCTTGGGTAATCTGTGTCAAAATAAAAGCAGGCATTAAGGCCATAAGAGGTGCATCTTCTTTTTTTGTAACCGGGTCTTCTCCTTCTGCTTTCAACATCATGTTAATATCATGCTTATATGTATTTTCTGCAACATATTTTGTTAGAAGTGGTTGTGTTTCGTCCCAAACTTTTGACGCACTCCACTCTTCTTTTTGCGAAGGCTTATATACATCGTCATACCAAGCTGTAATTAAAGGTTGCATCATAAACAAAGATAAAAATAACGCCAGCCCTACAAGCACTTGATTGGGCGGTAAGTTAGTTGCACCAAGTCCTTGCCTCGTTAAGCCGAGGACAATAATACAGTAAGTAAAGTGTGTGAACATTAATACAATCGATGCAGACAACGAAAGAACCGTGACTAAAACAAAGAGGGCAACACTAGAATTAACCCCGTCTGTCCCATTTACACCAAGAGAATCAAGCCAACTCTCCGCATGAACATTCACGCCGGGCCAAAAGAAAACCAATGAAATTGCAAAAATAACAACAAAAGATACTTGAAACACTCGTCTAGAAGCTATTTTACGCATTTTCCTTAGTCTCCTCTTTCAAAAGTAATTCTCGGAAAAGTGCCTCATTTTGGATATTATTTCCTTTTAATGACACCGTTCGAATATCATTGTTAGAAATAATAGCCAGCACCTTTTCCCCGTCTGCCTCCAGAAGAACTGCACGTAACTGATGAGAGATTAAGAGAGTGTCTTTCAACTTTATTAGGTCATTTTCGCTTTTTCTCGTGCGATTTGCTTGCTTATTTTTCTTAACTAAAAAATAAGAAATTCCAGCAAGTACTGCTAAAAGTACAATAATTTTTAAAAGTGATAAAAAATATTCCATTCAAGTAAGGTAAATTCACCTTTCACTCCCTTCATCAGATTACAAAAATAAATCATTTTTTCAAAATATATATCAATAAAGTGTTTTTTGTAACTGCAATATAAAATTTTACACCAAATCCAGAAAAAATCTATACTTTTTTTAAAAAATGAAATTGTGTGTAAAAATAAAAAAACAGCCAGCGTAACAGCTGTATCAAAGGAAAACTTCTCATTATTCGATTTATATTTTTCTATTTAACTTAAAAAAAGGTTCTTCATACCCAATCCTTTTGACCTACTCGCGTTCCCTTTACACAACTAACATATATTGTTATTATAAAAATAAACAGAAAATCAATAATACTATAGGATAGAGAGGTATGTGATTGTATGCCTAAATCAGAAATAAGAAAATTACTTCAAGAAATCAAAAAACAAGTAGATGAGCCGGGGAATTCATCTGCTACTGAAATTAAAAAAATGGCTTCAGAAGCTGGCATTAACGAACAAACTGCCGAAGAAATCTACCAATTACTCACTGAATTTTATCAAGCCGTTGAAGAACACGGTGGAATCGAAAAATATATGCATTCCAATATTAGTTGGTTAAAAATCGAATTAGAACTACTTTCTGCATGTTACCAAATTGCTATTTTAGAAGATATGAAGGTCCTTGATATTTCTGAAATGCTTAGCCTAAACGACTTGCGGATTTTTCCAAAGACACCAAGCCAACTACAAAACACCTATTACAAACTAAAAAAAGAGCTTATCCAAGTAGAAGATATTCCGAAAAACAAGCCAGGGAGAAAAAAAAAAACACAAAAGAATACTAAAAAAGAAAAAACCAACATTTTCGGAAAAGTCGTTCCAGCTGAATTTAAAGCGCCAACCTCCATCAAAGAACAAATCAGCTACGACAAATCACGCGAAAAAAATCTAGTTGATCTACTTTCCGGCGTCAAAAGCAATGTTCAACTTTTAAGTGAAAATCAAGGTGAAGAAAATAACGTATATGACTTACTTAAAAGCATCTACTCACTCTCTTCCCTTGCAGTACAAAAAGAAGAACTCGACAAAAAATATCAAGATCTTCAAACAAAATATCAAGAGTTGGAACAAGAAAACTCCTACTTAAAACAACAAAATGAAACAATGACAGACTCGTTCCATACACTAGTATTACAAGTAGCTGATTTTGCTTATGCAAGCGACTTAGACCAAATCCAAGCGCTGCCACTTTTCAGTCAGCAACTCGTTGTAACACTTAACCAACTAGGTGTTTTCAAAGAAAATTATAAGCAAATGTAAGTTATGAAAGGGGTGTTACGATGTATATCGAGATTTATACAGTAAATGGTGAATCAATTCGTCTTGATGACGATGCAAAAATTAATAACATCAGCATCCACGAATTATCCAAAGCAGACCTAAAAAACCTTTTTAACGAAAAATGTATCGAGTTAACGAAATATGACTTAACTTACTTTATCAATACAAATCAAGTGAATTGGTTCCTTGTAAGCGAAGGAATCCATTAAAAAAACGAGCTAGAATTAATTTCTAGCTCGTTTTTAATATTTAAATATCAAATTCACTATCTAAATCACCGTATTGGTTTGGTCCATCACTTTCAAGACACATAAAGACAAGCATAATAATGCTACCAACAAACGGAATTAAATCAAGCAATAAGTATAAACCACTTTTCCCTGAATCATGTAAACGCCGAACCATCAGGCTAATTGTCGGAAGTAATACTGCTAGTAGATATAGCCATACAAGAACCATCATAAAGAGCGCCCCACCACTACTCGCAATACCAGTTCCCCCAAGAGCGCTTTCCATAAATATAGAAATGCCAAAAACAAAAGCTAAAAAGTATAATACTGCAAAAATAATAACATTCCAAACTACCACATACCAATACGCTGACCGCGGAGCTCGCCCACTAAAGTTAACGTAATTTTTCCAAAATGATTTATAAGCTTCTAAAAATCCCATATTTCCTCCTATGTATAAAAATTTACTGTTCTTCTAAGAATATACGTCCGCACTTACTTAAATAAACTTTTCATATAAATATTCATAAAATCCACATATAAATCTATAAAAAAGTTAAGTGTTAGTTTTAGCTCGTTTTTCTTTTAAACCTCTGATTTATGATAGACATCTCCATATTGGTTTGGTCCATCACTTTCAAAACACATAAATATTATAATAATAATGGATCCAACGACTGGAATTAAAGCAAGGAAAGCAAGATAGCCACTTTTCCCAGTGTCATGTAGTCGTCTTACAATAAGGCTCGTTAGTGGGACTATAGTAGCCAACCAGTACAACCACCGTAGACCAACAAGAAAGAACATAACTACGATTCCAGCAAAGCCAACCCCATCTATCATTGATGAAGCGCCAAAAATAGCTGCCATAACACGAAGAGGTACAATAATCATCAGGTTCCAAACCACTACATACCAATATGCAGAACCTGGTGCACGACCACTAAAATTCACATAATTCTTCCAAAATGACTTATAAGCTTCTAAAAATCCCATATTTCCCCCTGTGTAATTAAATTTAGTTATAGCACTAAGGATATACGCCACTTGTATTTTGCACAAGGTTAAAATTAAAAGATTCATAAAATAGACACATTTCAACTCACAAACAAAATTAGGACTAATGGCGCAGGCCTTAAAACTCACTAATGGCAAAAATCCATTTCTTAAAAATCCACGAATAAAACGCTTTTAAATTATAAAGCTTCTCGTAGTTCCTAAAAATTAATTAAAAAATAGATACAATTTAATCTTTCAAAGTAATTAGTGGTATGTATAAATGAATGCCGTTTTTATAAGAACGTCTTTTATTGTATGATTTATACTACATTGCAATTTAAACGCCTCTATCTGTGATAAATTCTGAAAGTGGATGCTTTCCCAAACATCCATATCTTTGTTCACTTAGAAAATCCCCAGTGGCATTTATAAATATCAGTAAATGCCGAACACCTCGAACTTTCCCTTGTCCGAGGTGTTTTTATTACTAGTTCTTATTAATTTGTTAGCAATTCTTAAAGCTTAAGTGTTCCATGTATTCTTGGTAAATAGTATTTAGATTAATATTCCGTTTTTCTATTCGTGTTCAATGTACTCTTAGTTCTTTATTCCACTCAATTCTGAGAAGATTTTATCTACTACACTTTTCTGCCCCTTAACATAGCAAATATATTTCCAAAAAAAATACTCCTAGTGGCTGCTAACAACCGCTAAAAGTATAAAAGGGAGTTTAAGGTAAGTAAAGACAATCCACTACAAAAAAGGGAGAAAAAGTAATGGCATTGTCATTGCTTATGGTTATATAATACCCGTCTCACCCAATCCAAACCCTTTTTTTGTATTAAAATTAGATGACGAATTTAACTAAAATGCTACAGAAACCAAACTTCTATCAATAAACGATTACAACAAAAAAAGCACTTGGATAAAAATTTCATTCCAAGTACTTTTTTAATTTACGATTCCTTATGATTTTCATACCATTCTTCTGCTTTTGAAGTGGCAATTGGGATGGCGCGGCTTTCTGAGTAGCCATCTTTTAATAGCGCGTTGCCGATTTCAATTGCCTTTTCGCGTTCGGTCTTTCTTAGATTTTTCCACGAATCAGGATAATCATTTTTTGTCCACGGCACGACCTCTCACCTCGCTTTTAATTAATAGGAGCACCGCCAGTAATTCCGTATACTTGCCCAGTTGTATAACTTGCTTCATCTGAGGCTAGTAGCACATAAGCGCTCGCTAGTTCTGCGGGTTGACCTGCTCGTCCAAGTGGCTGATTTTGACCAAATTCTGGAATACTATCTTGCGGTTGACCACCAGAAATTTGTAGCGCCGTCCAAATTGGACCTGGTGCAACTGCATTAATGCGAATTCCTTTTTCACCTAGTTGAGCAGCTAAACTTTTCGTTAATGAAATCAAACTACTTTTTGTCATTGCATAGTCAACAAGGTGAGCACTTGGTTTAACGCCTTGAATAGAGGACGTTAAAATGATACTTGCCCCTGCTTTTAAGTAATTAAGTGCTTCTTGAATTGCGAATACAACAGAGAAAACGTTCACTTCAAATGTGTCGCGTAGTTGTTCAGCTGGAAGTTTTTGAATATCTAATTGATATTGCTGTAGTCCAGCATTTAGCACTAGAATATCTAGTCCACCTAACTCGTTATATGCTTTTTTCACTAACTCTTTCGCTAAACCTTCTTTTCGTAAATCACCTGGTAGTAAGACGCATTTCTGTCCAGCTTCCTCAACAATCGCTTTAACTTCCTGTGCATCTACTTCTTCATCCGGATGATAATTTATCGCGACATCAGCACCTTCTCGAGCGTAGGCAATAACCGCAGCTCGACCAATTCCCGAGTCGCCCCCTGTTACAAAGGCTTTTTTTCCGGTTAATTTGTTCGCACCTTGATAACTTGATTCGCCCGTATCTGGCACAGGTGTCATTTTACTTTGAAGACCTGGATAATCTTGCCGTTGTTTTTCAAATTTTCCCGTATGGTATTTGTTTAATGGATTTTCTTTATTCATCATAAAACCTCCTATATTTTTGCAACGTAACCCATTACTAGATAGGCTACGAAAATTATTAAAATGGCTAATATAAGTATCCACCAAATATTAGCGCTAAGTTTTCGCTTCACTTTTTTATTTCCCATTTTCATTCCCCCCCATTACTTTATGTTTTCCCTCCTGTTTTACGCTAAAACGTTTAACATCAAATTGAAAAAGAATTGTAGTAAACATGAAAAAAAAAGAGAACGGAAACCCGCTCTCTCTTTAAAAAATTTCTATTAACTTCTGAGTCCTCGTCCTTTATTGATTAAATACCAACAAATCGAGTACAGAACGACACTAAATACAACAAGAATGGATAAAGAAATTACTACTGGTACATCTGTAACTCCTAGGAAACCGTAGCGGAATCCGGAAATCATATAGACAATCGGGTTCACTTTAGAAATTGCTTGCCAGATTGGCGGTAACATCGAAATCGCGTAAAATACGCCACCTAGATACGTTAACGGTTGTAATACAAAAGTTGGAACAATGGATACATCGTCAAATGATCTAGCGAAAATCCCATTAATAAGTCCCGCAAGTGAAAATAAAATTGCTGTCATTAAAAAGGTAATAATACCAATCGTCCAAGAATGAATGTGAATCGGCACAAACACCATCGAAATAAGCGTAACAAGTGCTCCAACTAGAACACTTCTACCAATCCCACCAATCAAAAAGCCCCAAATAATAATATGGGTTGGCACTGGCGCAACAAGAATTTCTTCAATATTTTTCTGAAACTTCTGCGAGAAAAAGGAAGACGATACGTTGGCGTAAGAACTCGTAATAACAGACATCATAATCAGCCCAGGAACGATATACTCCATATAGGAGAAACCGTTCATATCACCAATCCGACTACCAATCATTTTCCCAAAAATAATAAAGTAAAGCGAAGTTGTAATGACTGGCGGCACGAGTGTCTGCACCCAAATTCGCATATAGCGGTTGGTTTCTTTCGCCGCTAAACTTTTTAACGCTGTAAAATATAGATTAAACATGTTTCTCCCCCACTTGATGTTTTTCTTCTGTAATTTTCAAAAATAGTTCTTCCAGGCGATTCGATTTATTACGCATCGAAAGCACTTTAATGCCGTGTTCGCTTAATTGTTCAAAGATATGGTTAACTCCCTGATTTCGTTCAACCTCCACAGATAATGTTTGTTTATCTTCAAAAACATGATTATAGCCCGTAATTTCGAAAGTTCCCTCATACGGTTCTAAATCAAAAATAAACGTTTCAAATTGTAATTTAGAAAGTAGCGATTTCATACTGGTATTTTCAATCAACTCCCCAGATTGAATAATGCCGATATTTCGACAAAGCATCTCGGCTTCTTCTAAATAATGCGTCGTCAAAATAATCGTCGTACCACTTTCGTTCAACTCTCTTAAAAACGTCCACATCTCGCGTCTAAGCTCAATATCCACTCCAGCAGTTGGTTCATCTAAAATAAGTAACTTCGGTTCATGCATGAGAGCACGCGCAATCATCAAGCGACGTTTCATCCCACCTGAAAGCATCCGCGCACGTTCATTCCGTTTCTCCCACAAATTCGATTGCTTTAAATATTTCTCACTACGTTTAATGGCTTCCTTACGAGAAACACCATAGTATCCAGCTTGGTTAACAACGATTTGCTGAACCGTTTCGAACGGATTGAAGTTGAATTCTTGCGGCACAAGCCCGATTTGTTGTTTTGCCCGAACAATATCTTTATCTAAATCATAGCCAAAAACGCTCACTTCACCTGATGTTTTATTGACAAGTGACGTGATAATGCCGATAGTCGTTGATTTTCCAGCACCATTAGGACCAAGCAGTGCATAGAAATCCCCTTCTTCTACCGTTAAATCCACACCGCGTAACGCTTCGACCCCAGTGGAATAAATTTTTCTTAACCCTTTTATTTCAAGTGCATAAGTCATGTAATTGCTGTCTCCTTATAAATTATGATTCCTTTATTTTAGCACTTATTCGCCAATAAGAAAAAACAATCGTCTTCCACGTAAAATAGTGCGAAAAGACGATCATTTTTTAATTAATATCTGCTCATCGTTCTTCTTGATACCCCTAAAATTAGCAAGAACCAACCGACGACAAAGCAAACGCCACCGATAGGCGTAATTGCCCCTAAAACGGATACTTTGGAAATACTTAACACATACAAACTACCTGAGAAAAAGACAATTCCGATTGAAAATAAAATTGCTGCCCAAGTGTAAAGCCGACTAGCTTGTTTTTCCATTAATATCCCAACGATTAAAATGCCAACTGCGTGAAACATTTGATACTGAACGCCGGTTTCCCAAGTACTCGCATAACTTCCAAGTACGTCTTTTAAAGCATGCGCCCCAAAAGCTCCAAGTAAAACTGCTAACCCTGCAAAAATGGCTCCAGTAATAATTGTTTTCTTCATAGTTACCCCCTAAAAATCAAGCAACGAGTCTCCATTCGCGCCGTCTTCTAACTCTATTTTCTTCCCGTCCATACTTGTGATTTGAGCTGGTTCAGAAGTTGGAATTGAGACATTCGTCACTTCTTCGCTTCTTTCGTCGCCCGTTTTTGCAAGTTGAACAAGAAGCATCAAGCCATGCAAATGCTTATCTTGACTTGCTTTTGTTGTTGCTGCTTTTGCTTTCGCTAATTCACTTTCCATTTGTTCAAAAATCTTTGCATCTGCAATAATCATTTTTCCTCAACCTCAATTGTTTTAATAACGCGCGCTGGGTTACCGGCAACGACGACATTATCGGGGAAGCTTTTCGTGACAACTGCGCCTGAAGCAACCACGACATTATTTCCAAGTTTCACGCCCGGATTAATAATTGCCCGACCACCAATCCAAACATTATCGCCAATTTCAACTGGTTTACCAAGCTCTAGCCCACTATTACGTTCTACTGGATCAAGCGGATGCGTTGCCGTATAGATATGAACACCTGGCGCCATCATACAATTATCACCAATATGTACTTCACAAACGTCTAAAATCACACAATCAAAATTAGCGTAGAAATTTTCGCCAACATAAATATTAGAACCATAATCTACACGAAAATCTGGTTCGACGTAAACATTTTCTTTTGTTCCGCCGAATAGACGCTTAAGCACGCTTTTACGAGACTCAGAATCCATTGTATCGTTAATCTCTCTGCAGAACTTACGCGCACGACTTCTTCCGTGTACAAGTTCTCTGTCGCTAGGATTATACATTTCTCCTGCAATCATCTTTTCTAGTTCTGTCTTCATCCTGACACATCCAATCCACGTTTTATTCTTATCCATTATAACCAAATGAAAGACAGAAATATAGTAAAGTAATCGCATCTCCCAAAAAACTACGCGCAGCTACCTTTTGTGCATTTTTCTTAAAAAAATGATATTCTAGTGAGGTAGGTAAAATTGGGGAGGAATTTAATATTATGATTAAAGTTATTGCTTCAGACATGGATGGCACATTACTTAACTCTGATATCGAGATTGCACAAGAAAACGTCGAGGCAATCGAAAAAGCCCGCGCCAAAGGAATTCATTTCGTTCTTTGTACTGGGCGTATGTATGACGATGCAATGGGGTTAATTAATAAAGCTAATTTATATGCACCAGCTATTTGTATGAACGGTGCGGAAATTCGCGATGAACACGGCAAAATAATTTTGCAACATCCGATTGATAGAAACTTAGCGCGCAACACTTACAATACCTTGACAGAACTTGGAATGTATACTGAATTCTTCACTGACATGGGCCCTATCACAACAGACAAAGCTCGTGGCAAAGAATTTATGATTGAAATGCACAAACGTATCCACCCAGACGTTCCAGCAGAAACTATTATGGATAAAGTAGAAGAACGCTTTGAATCAAAAGACGTACACGAAATTCCTGATGTAGAACGTATTTTAGGCAATAAAGATTTAACGATTCTTAAATTTATTTCCTTCTCTTCTGATAAAGACATTCTTGCAAAAGCGAAACAAAAATTAGAAAAAGAATCCGAACTATCCGTAACATCTTCATTCTCCGATAATATTGAAATCACGCACCGCGAAGCACAAAAAGGTATTTCTTTACAATATTATGTAGAAAAATTAGGCGTTACACTTGATGAAACTTTTGCAATTGGAGATAATATGAATGATATTTCGATGTTAAAAATGGCTGGTTATAGTGTAGCCATGGGTAACGGCGAAGAAGAAGTCAAAGAATTAGCAGAACATGTAACACTTTCCAATGATGAACACGGAGTTGCAGCAGCCATTTATAAAATGTTAGAAACAAATGACTAAAGTTTATTTTTAGGAGGAAACACTAATGACAATCAAAAAAACATTAACTATTGCAGGATCTGATTCAAGTGGTGGAGCTGGCTTACAGGCAGACTTAAAAACGTTTGAAGAATACGGCACTTATGGTTTTAGCGCAATCACAACTATTGTTACAATGGATCCAGACAACAACTGGGCGCACGGCGTTACTCCGATTGATGCGCAACTTGTTCGTGAACAACTAAAAACAATCCTTTCTGGCGGCCCTGTTGACGCAATGAAAACAGGAATGCTTGGTTCAATCGACATCATTAAAGCAACTCGTGAAGCCATCGACAAATATGATTTAAAAAATGTCGTAATCGACCCTGTTATGGTTTGTAAAGGCGAAGACGAATTAATCCAACCAGAAAACGCCGAAGCTATCCGCGACCTACTGCTTCCAAAAGCAACAATCACTACACCAAATCTATTCGAAGCAGGCCAATTATCCGGTCTTGGCAAATTAACTACATTAGATGATATGAAAAAAGCAGCGAAAAAAATCATCGAATTAGGTGCTAAATACGTAGTTATCAAAGGCGGAAAAGCCCTAGAAAGCGATAAAGCAATTGATTTACTATACGACGGTAAAGAATTTACTGTTTATGAAGTAGAAAAAATCTCTCCAAGCCACAATCACGGCGCGGGTTGTACTTTCGCAGCCGCTATCACAGCTGGACTTGCAAAAGGTTTAACGGTTGAAGAAGCTGTCGCAAAAGCAAAAGACTTTGTCACAGCAGCTATCAAAGGTGGATTTGCCCTAAACGAATTCATCGGTCCTGTTTGGCATGGTGCTTATAATAAAGCCGAAAATAGATAATACAAAAGCCGTCCATTGTTTGGGCGGTTTTTTATTATAATAAAAGTTAGGAGATGAGTTCGATGAAAGTAAGTAAATCATTTGAGGTATTTGCAAAAGAAGCTCCTGAAGTACAATCAGCCTGGATGGAAACCGTACATAAGTTAGATGCCGCAAGCAAGCTCGATAAAAAAACAGAAGAACTAGCATACATTGCCGTTATGGCCGCCACTCGCTTAGAAAGCGGGCTCCCTTTCCATGTGAAAATGGCAAAAACAAACGGTGCGACGCGTGATGAGATTATTAGCGCCATTCTCGTTGGTTTACCGGCTGTAGGAAATACTGTTATAAGCGCCCTGCCAGTTGCCTTGGAAGCATATGATAAAGTTTAATAAATTACTCCAAAAAAACTTAAGTGAATTCACTTAAGTTTTTTTGTTCTTGCTATTTCTTTCTAAATAGGAACCATGCTCCCAAACAAAGAACCCCACCTAAGATAGCTTTCGATTGTGTATCCCCTGTCCTTGGAAGTTTCGTTGTTTTCTTGATAACAATTTTCTCTTTGGGTTTTTGCTTACTAGGCTTAGTAGGCGTCTCAGCTGGATTTTCTTCTATAACAATTGGCGCTTTTTTCGCTTCTACAATATGCACGATAAACGTTACTGGATCAGCTGGGACGCCATCTTCATTTACCGCATTCAGTGTCACAGTATAGCTTCCCGGCGTTTGCCATTTCACTTTATCTGGAGCATCGGAAGTAATAGCTGAGTTATCATTAGTCTCTGCGCGGACTTCTTTTAATAGCTCTGTTTCATTTTTTATTATCGTGGAATCATAGGTTACTTCTGGATCCACAGTGATAATTGGCGCTGGACTTTTTAAAATACGGACGATAAATGTTTTCGCTTCCGCTGCCACGCCATCTTCATTTACCGCGTTCAACGTAACTTCATAATCGCCTGGCACGCCCCATTTTACTTTATCATTCATATCAGAAATAAGCGGTGAACCATCATTTGTTTGCGCATTTACTGCTTGAAGTAGTTCAGCTTCCGTTTTAGTTACTGTTTTCGGATAAGTTATTTCGGGATCCACAGTGATTATTGGCGCTGGACTTTTTAAAATACGAACGATAAATGTTTTCGCTTCCGCTGCTACGCCGTCTTCATTTATCGCGTTTAACGTAACTTCATAATCGCCTGGCACGCCCCATTTTACTTTGTCGTTTATATTAGAAGTAATCGTCGAACCATCATTTGTTCGCGCATTTACTTCATTTAGTAATGTGCTCTCGTCTTTCGTCACTGTTTTATCATAGGTTATTTCTGGGTCTACCGTTATAACCGGTGCGGGATTTTTGGAAATCTTAATCGTTACAGGAACTGGGTCTGCTGCTTGATTATCCTCATTCACCGCGGTAATAAGAACTGGATAGTCGCCCGGAACACCCCATTTCACATTCGTTAAATCACATTTTATATCAGCTGGAATATCTGTTTTTGCTTCCACATCTTCCAAAAACTCTTCCATTGTCCGGTTCACTGTTTTACTATATTCGATTTCAGGAAGTGCGCTAATGACAGGTTTTTGGAGTGCTTTTATTTTGTATAGAACATCATTTTGGTAGCCTTGCTTTATTTGAATACTTAAATTATCCGCTGTTTCAGATAGTTTATTAGGAGAAGTTACCTCTAATAATTTATATTTATTAGTATTCAAAAGGGAATCATAGGCATGTTTATCCACGTTTTGCACGGAATTATGTAAAAAAGGTTCCGCTATTTCAAATTTACCATCTTGATTGACTTTTCCCGGTGTTGTTACAGTACTATAATCATCAAAAGTAACCGGATTGCCTAACTCATCCTCAAAACGCGTCGTTACTTTTCCAAAAAAAGCAGCTGTCATTTTCGTATCAGCATTATTCACTGGATAGAATTCTAATGACTTTGTAGCTGATGATACAGAAGAAAGACTAACCAAGTATGGATCTGTTGTTCCAGATTTCCCGTCCACATTCGTATCTATATCAAAACTAACACGAGTTTTAGTAGAAATACCTTTGAACGGAATAGTACAATTCATTTGGAAAATAGGACCGCCTACAAATGGAGTTCCAACATCATATGTAATCGTTCCGTAATCCACCCCTGCAACACCAACTCTATAAATCTCCTTCACTTCGTCCCAAACTTCAATTTTAATATTTTGCACATTTCCAAGCGGAATGCGTTTTTCAAAAAGCGGATACGATACTAAAATTTCTGTTTCGTAATTCACTTTACTACTAGGCTTTTCATATACTAAAATCGCATGGTATAAATCACCGCTTTTTTTAGTAAAATCCTTTATTCCAACTGGCGGCCAGTCACTTGCCATATTTACATTCAATTCTACACTGCTCGTCCCAATATTTTTAAAATTTTTCGCAGCTCCACTGTAAGAAAGGTTTATAACGTTTTTATCGCCATGAGCCGGCATCACCTGTATTTTAAAATTCGCATCAAAGTTTTTCATGAAAAAAGACTCTGAATCTTCTGTAAAAACAAAGTGCAATGTGGGCGAGCCATTAATTTTTTCTACAGTAACCTTACCAACTACTTGTTCGTTAGTTACCGCTGTTGGGTCAACATCCACTTTCAAATCATAGGCTTTCTCTGTGTAGAGTAAAGTATCAGATGATAAAGTAATATTAAAGTAGTCCCCTTTTTGGAAAGAATTCCCTCCAAAAGCTACCTCTAAAAAATAATTGAGCTTTTCATTATAGTTTTCCTTCGCCATTACGTTTTGACCATCTGATTTATAAAAACTGACAGATTTAATGAGATCATCTCTCTTATTATTACCGTCTGCTTTTACGGACCAATCCACCGGCACTAAAATTATCGAACAAATTACACTAAGCGCGATAATAATATGTAAAATTTTCTTCAAATACATCTCCTCCTTTGCAGTATGTTTTATCTGTCTCAATTTCCCCCGTTTTCTTGCGTATCCTTGTATCTAACTAAGAACAATTATACCTACAATGAGTCACATTTCAGTCCATTAATATAAGCAATCCCATCTTAAATGTGACTAAAAATCAACAAAAAGTATCCCAAAGACAACATTTTCTATTTAAATATAAAAAAACAGCTATTCTCTATTTAAAATTAAGAGAATAACTGCTTTTCTTGATTTCGGTATAACCATTTCATCTCAACACAAAATTCAATCGTTACTAGAAGGATTTTCAAAAACCGCAATCGCTTCTGTCAAAATAGATAACTCTTCCTCAAGTAGTACTCGTTGTTTTTTAAGTTCCTGCGCTTGCAAGATATTTAAGATTTCGTTCGATTCAATATTATCATCATTATTAAATTTTTTTACCCATTTTCCAAAAGTTGAATTAGGGACACTAAATTCCTGACAGATACTATGCTTCGTTTTCCCTCTGCGATATAAAGCAACCAAACTTTTTTTAAAATTCTCGTCATATTTTGCTTTAGCCATAAAACTTCCTTCTTTCTCTTGTTAGATATCATAAAAAAAGATGCAAATAGATCTGTTTTTTTCATTTCTAATATATCAAGTTTTCCTAACATTTTTTCATAAAGTCCTAAAAATAGGACTTCTTCCGCCAAATTTTCTATGCTACGATTTAAAAGTAAAATGGCTGTTAAACTCCTTGGCACACCTCTTAGATGCAGCCCTCATCTAAATTTTTAAACAGAAGGAGTAACTTGAATGGTCGGGTATGGAAAAACAGTGAGAGATATTCGCACTTCTAAAGGAATACATCAAAAAGATTTATACGATAATATCATTTCCAAATCCTTCGCTATCGAATTTGAAAAAGGAAAACACGACATCACACTAACGTTATTTGAAAAAATTTTAAAACGGATGAATATGGACTTGGATGAGTTCTTTTATATCCACAGAGAATTGTCGGTATCAGCTGAGAATAATTATTTATGCATGAATCAAGAGCGAGGAAATATATACGACCTTGCGAGTTTGGAACTATTATATAGCGAGCTTTCTAAACATAACGGCGAATTAGTTGAGGTATGGAAAGCTTTTGTTCGTTCGCAAATTAAATTAGTCAAACATCTTTTTAAATATCATGAATTTACAGTAGACGTCATTACACCTAAAGATAAATGCACCATTCAAAAGTATTTGTTTTCAATTGACACGTGGACACTTGAAGAACTCAAGATTTGCGCTAACTCCATCTATTTTTTTGAAGAAGATTTACAAATTCAATTTTTAAATCAGGTCATTAAGGCGATTCATCCTTATAAAAACTACGACCGGGCCAGACGTGTTTTATGTACACTTTTAATTAATACGATTGAAATGTTTATTTCGCGCGGTCAACTATCCTCTGCTAGTAAACTCATTATCCTGCTAGACTCTTTATGCATTTATAACGAAAGCGCCTTTTACCGCAATATCTCCCATTTTTTAAAAGGGTTAATCAAAATGCAAAACAATCATATCCAAGAAGGTTACAATCAAGCAAAAAAAGCCATTCAAATTATGAATGACCTTCGTTTTGAAGAAATTGCTTATTTATATGAAATTTTATTAGATCAGTTTATCAGGTTAAAAGGTATAGATATTGTTAAGAGCTAGCTTTCTAGCAACCACGATTCATTCATACTTTTGTCTTTCCCAAAATGCTTCCCGTGAACATCAATGACTGAGTGCCATTCTTTACATAATTTATGTGGAATATTTTCGGTTATCGGCATAAATTCTTCCCGCATTTGCTCGTAGTTTTTATATTCACCAAAGCCCAACCTAGTAAATAGTCGTCTGGCATATAAATCAGCAATAAAAACATTACGTTCAAAAATATACAGCAACATTGCATCGGCCGTTTCTTCCCCAACGCCTTTAATACCTAGTAGTTCTTTGCGCAAATCTTCTGTTGAATAAGACTTAAATTTATCCAAACTAGCACCGTGACCAACAAACCACCCGATAAGTGCTTTAATATAAAGACTTTTTTGCTTATAAAAACCTGCTGGATAGATTAACTCTTCAAGTTGCCCTGTATCCATCTTGGTTAGACTATCTAAATCTAAATAAGGCGCGAGATTGGCTAAAGCTTGGTTGGCATTTTTCTCGGTCGTACGCTGAATTAATATCATCGAAAGCCAGTCAGCAAGACGATTGTCATCTTCCCACCAATCTTGATAACCATAAAGCTCAACTAAATTATTTAAAACCTGCACTTTTTGCTTATTTATATTCAACCGTTATCACCTCTCACTAAAACTAGCCTATTAATTCTTTCACTGTAGCATAATATTTTGCTAATATCTATTATCGCTAATCTTTCCAAGTAAACAAAAAAGAGAAAGCAATAAAGCTTTCTCTTTAAATAATCGTTTCTTGTTTTAGCGTCGTTTTTTTCTAATAACAACCACTGTTCCGAACAACAATAAACCTAATACAACAAATAACATGTTGTTACTGTCTCCTGTTTTTGGAAGCGTTACGGTATTTTTTGTCGGTTCAGTAACTGTTACCTCATCATTACTTTCTTGCACTGGTCCGCTTGCTTCAACAATAAGCTCAACGTCTTCATCAACTGGGATAACTTCATTCTCGCTAAACTGCGCATATAAAGTCATATCATTTCTCGGCATTTCAGCTGTTTCAAAGTCCCATTTATTTCCGCCCGTTTTCGCATCATACCATCCAGTAAATGTGTATCCTGCTTTTTTCGGCGCGGCTGGTTGAGTAATCAAGGCTTCTTCTTTTACTTCTAAACTTGTTTTTAAAACATCGTCTACAATAAAGTTTACAGTATGCGATGGCAGTATAAAAGGTTGTGTAACCATAACATCATAATCACTCGTAGCATTTCCTAGTTTCACATGTTGTGTAAATTTATAACTAATTTCATTTACATATCTAGGCAAATCCCAAGTAATAATCGGGCTAGCATAAGTCCCATTATCACTCATATCCGTTATCACAACTAATTCACCATCTAAATCTTTTATATTGTTAGTTAAAGTAAAATTGGTTTGAAATAATTCAGGTTTTTTCAGTATTCGCTGATCAGACAAACTTAAATTTCTTAAACCCGTTAAATCTTTCAATGGGCTAATATCAATTATATTATTTCCTGTTAACCAAAGATCGGATATTCCCGTTAAATTAGCTAAAGGTATTACCTCACTTATTTGGTTATTAGTTAAATCCAAACTAGTTAAATTAGTCAAATTCGCAAGTGGCGTTAAATCTGATATTTTATTCCTACCTATATGCAGATTGGTTAAATTAGTTAGATTAGCTAACCCAGTAATATTATCAATCTGGTTCTCTCGTATGTTTATAAACCTTAATTGCGTCAAATTAGCTAATGGACTTATATCAACAATATTATTCTTATAGATGCCTAAAGATTTTAGGTTGTTTAACTTAGCTAATGGGCTTATATTAACAATTTGATTTTCACTAATAGATAAAGCCTGCAAATTCGTTAATTCAGCAATTGTTGTAATGTCTTTAATCTGATTTTGACTTATATATAAATTAATGAGGTTTTTCATATTTTTAAGCGGAGTTATATCAGTTATTTGGTTATCCTCCATATATAAATAGTCTAAATTAGTTAAGTTAGCTAACGGGCTTATGTCTGTTATGCTGTTATAACTAAGAAAAAGAGAGTTCAACTCAGTTAAATTTGCGATAAAACTAATGTTGCTTATTTCTGAATTCATTAAATTAAGAGTGTGCAATTTTGTTAGGTTTGCAATCGGACTAAAATCTTTTATTGGATTCTCTGACAGGTCCAGATTCTCTAACTTTGTAGATTTTGATAATAAGCTAATATCCTGTATTTTTTCTCCTTTAAAGTTAAAAGTCGTCACATTTGGCAAATATTGTATTCCCTCAAGTGATTCAATTCCCACCGCATTTCCACTTACAATAGTTATTTTATTCAGTTCTTCTTGCGTAACAGTATCAGTGACATTCGTCTTTCTAAGATAGTTTCTCATTACTTCTGCTAATTTAGCATCGGGAAAAATTTCGTTTATTGGTGTAGGTTCGGTAATACTCTGTTCTTCAGCATTTACATCATTATTTGACCCAAGCCATATAAAAACACTCCCTATTAAAAGAACCCCAATAAAAGCCTGAATTACTTTATAAAAATGTTGTTTGTTTATCATATATCCGTCCCTTTCTTCTTTAGATGTCAGTTTTTTTAGTTGCAGAATCATAAAATAAACCATCTAAATTACATTATACATGGCGTTTTTTCTCAAAAGTCCATTAGTATCACTTGATTCTGAGTATTTATGTCTAAATAGTGTACAACACCCTCATTGATGTGTCGAAAATATGGCTTTTATTTAATTTTGGAAAGAAATAAAAAGTAAACGACAAAAAAGAGAAAACACGTAAATGTTTTCTCTTTATATGACCTATCCCCATTTTAATAACGTACCTGTTCCATCATCCAATAACTCGGAATCCGTCCTTATTCCCTGTCATATCAGGCATTAATTCAAACAATTTCTTACTATTATCCGGTTTATTTCGAACAATTACTTGCATAAAATAATCATGCGCCATCAATGTATAACCATGTTCTTTTGATGTAATTGCGTACCCTTCCACATCATTTTCAGAAATAAACAGCCATCTCCACTGATACTTTTCACGGACAGCTTCTCCATACAGAGACCCTAAAATATAACCAAGTTCCTCCGCCAAATCGAAGTCTGGTGAGGTATCTTTTAAATATTTGGCAATTTTTTCGATTCGCTCTTCTGGAGTTCCGTCAGTTTCGAGCATCACTTCGCCCTCTTCTTTTAAACGGATAATTTCTGCTTCTTCCGCTTTTGTTAGTTCTCGCGCAATAATCGACATTAGAAACACCCTTTCCTAACCCATTATAACTCAAAAGTTCAATCTTTCGCATCCGATATGTTCGTCATGTATAATGAAAGAAGTACAGCAATTTTTTATATTTAGGGGGCTATTTTTTTCATGGAACACAATAAAGAAAAACTTACAAAACCGACATCAGACAAAAACTATTTTTGGCCGATAATGATCATTTCATTTGTTGCGGTTGTAGTGATTTTACTACTCTTCTTCTCACCGATTGGGTATCAAGGAGCAGTACATTTCGACATTACTATCTTCCCGCGAATGAACGCCATCTTTAATAGTTTTACCTTTGTATTTTTAGTTATTGCACTTTGGGCGATTATAAAAAAGAAAAACATTAAAATGCACCGTGGCTTCATTTTAGCAGCATTTACATCAACTTTATTCTTCTTAGTAACTTACTTAACGTTCCATTATCTTTCAGCAGAAACTTCTACGTTTGGCGGAACTGGGATTATCCGACCAATCTACTTTTTCATTTTAATTACACATAGTTTCTTAGCGGCAATCGTTGTTCCACTAGCGCTATTTGCACTTGTGTGGGGCTGGACAATGCAAATTGAGAAACACAAAAAAATCGTTCGTTGGACTATGCCAATTTGGCTATATGTCAGCTTAACTGGCGTACTCGTTTACTTATTTATGGCACCGTATTATTAAACAAAAAAGCATCAAATGAGCTCTTAAAAACAGCCCATTCGATGCTTATTTTTTTACGGAAAAACTTTTTGTAATTACATTTTCTTCAACGACGACTCCGTGAAGTTCGCCGCCAAAAACGGCGCCACCATCAATATCAAGCCGGGTTCTATCTTCAGAGACCCATATTCTTGCACTTCCATCGCTATGTAAATTTTGCACCGGAGTATGTCCAAAAATAAAGACTTTCCCGGTTTTATTTTTCCCGAATAAAAATGGTTCGCGAATCCAGAAGAAATCACGTTCTTCCGTATCATCCCAGTTTGGTTTAGAAAAATCTACTCCTGCATGGACAAATACATACTTACCTTCTTCATAATAAAGTGGCAAATGGCGAATGAAATCAATGAGTTCAGAAGCTTCTTCCTGCACGCGTTTAGCCAATCCTTCTGGTGTCATTTTTTTATCTAATGAGTCAGCGATTAGAGATTGGATTGTTTCCATCCCACCTTGGCTCAAATAATAATGCATTTTTTCAGAAGGGTTATCTAAAAAATCGAGCAACATTTGCTCATGATTGCCTTTTAAGACTATCACTTCGGTTTCGTCCGCGAGCTCTTTCACACGCCTAAGTACCGCCGCTGGATTTTCACCGCGATCAATTAAATCACCTACAAATAAAAGCCGTTCTTGCTCTTTATTCCAGTTTTCTAACAACTCATCTAAAAGCGTAATTTCCCCGTGCACATCTCCTACAGCAAAAATTGGCTTCATCGTTATAACCTCCAAACCTACGTAAAAGAAACGCCCTTTCGCTAACATGACATTAGCAAAAGGACGTCTTTTCCTTATTTGGTATTGCCTTCTACTTTTTTAATTTTCTTCTCTACTTCAGCGATTTCGTGACGTAATGCACTTAATCTTACTTCAGCAGCATTAATTGGTCCATTTTGAAGTTGCGGGTCTTCAAACTCCCGTGTTTCGCTTAACGCTTCTTGATATTGTTGTCGCAATTCAATTAATCGATCTTCTAATTCTCTTAAACTCTCATGGGCCATATGCGCCACCTCCAAATTATTCATATCATATAACGTTACTTTTCCCCTATTGCTAGAAAATTAATCCTATTTTAAACATTTTTTTATCCCGCTCCATATTGCTGTATTAGTGCCTAAAAGTATGCTATTTTAAAAGTAGGTATTTTTGCTATTATACTTAAAAATAAATTAAAAAGGAGTTTTCATTATGATGACTATTTCACAAGTAAAACAGACAGCTAAAGAGTCGCTACGTGGCAACTGGGGTATTGCCATTGGGATATTTGTTCTTGCATGGTTAATTGAAACCGTTGGCGGAGGGGTACTTGGTTGGATTCCTGTTGTTGGCTGGATTGCCCTATTTCTATTAACTGGACCACTTTATACGGGGGTTGCTTGGGTATACTTAGCAATTAGCCGGCGTGAACAACCAGATGTTGCTTATATGTTTAGTGGTTTTAAACAATTTGGACGTACGTTTTTAGCTTACTTGCTCATTTCTATTTTCACATTCTTATGGAGCTTATTACTAATCGTACCAGGAATTATTAAAACATATTCCTATTCACAAACATTCTTTATTTTACGCGATAATCCTAATATTTCAGCACTTGATGCTATTACAGAAAGCCGCCATATGATGAACGGGCATAAAGGTAGACTATTTGGTCTTTCCCTTACATTCCTACTTTGGTATTTAATTCCTTTAGCAGTAGCAATTGCAGGTACTGTAATCGTTGCTGGTGGTATGGCTTCTACTTCTTATACTGCTGATCCTGCTGAAGTAATTACAGCACTTGCTGCTGGAGCTACATTTGGTGGACTGCTATTAATACTAGCTTCTTGGTTACTTACACTTGGTATTTCACTTTATGTTTATCCGTATCTAATCACTTCTATCGCTGTATTCTATGATGATTTATATGCAGCAAGCGAAGGAACTTACACCGAAGAAACAGTTATTGTAGAAGAAGAAATTGATCCATTTGGTACAAGAGAATCTGATCCTTTTGTAGAAGATACTCATCCAGAGGGATTTGGACCTGAAACAAAGGTAGAACCTGAAACACCAGAAGTTCCGAAAGCACCTGAAACAAAAGTAGAACCAGAAGCTCCAGTAACTCCTGAAACAACGGTAGAACCCGAAACACCAGAAGTTCCAGAAGCTCCTGAAACGAAAGAAGCACCTGAAACTCCTGAGACTCCAGAAGCTCCTGAGGCTCCAAAAGACAATAATGAACCAAAATAAAATAACAGCTGGCGGACTGGAATTTCTAGTCCGCTTTGCTTTGCCAAATGATCGTTCAACAATAAATGAATTAATGGTAAATACTGCGCGCTGGCTAAAAGAATCGGGTTCGACCCAGTGGAGCGATATTTTACATGGATTTGATGTTCATAATATTGAACAACGGATTGAGCTCGCGGAGGTTGCACTTTTTGAGACAACTGATGGAAAACTAGCTGGAGTAATGATTATTAGGAAAACGCCAAGTGACTGGGATACGGATTTATGGGGTGATAGGCATGAACAATCAGCCTACTACTTACACCGAATAATGGTATCAAGGGAATTTAGTGGCATTTCTTTAAGTAAACAAATGATTAGTTTCGCTGAACAATTGGCACTTAACATGTCTGTTCCGTTTGTTCGGTTAGACTGCATCAAAACAAACGAAGCCCTTAATCAAATGTATCTGCGTTATGGATTTATATTTTCTGGTGAGAAGAATGGGTTTAATTTATATCAAAAAGAGCTGTCACTTTTGTGACAGCTCTTTTAACGATACGCTTGAATTGTAAGTTCAGCAAACATTGATTTAATTGTCTTCCTTGCCATTTCGGTTTTATCTTGCGCGAGTAGCTCATATATTTGGCTGCTTTTTTTATTGGTCCATTCTCTAATTTCGACTGATTTGAAAATATTAATACCATCCGAAAAATGAACCATTTGAAAGAAAATATCCTTTGCGATCTTCACTTGATATGGATTTTCAGCAAAACTAATTAAGCAAAGAATGAAACGATGATGGGCATCGAAATAACTTTCAACATCCGTTAAATAAGAAAATCGTTCCATCTCTTGTAAACGTTCGTGTAGTTTTTCTATATCCATTACTAAACTGAAGTGCCCTACTTTTGCTATTGCTGCATCAACTAAAATATCGATGGTATCCATTAATTGCACGTAACGGTCTGACCCAATGAGCACATCGTTTAACACTGCTCCACTATTTTCGTGATAGCTCACAATGCCTTGAGCTGTAAGAGTAGCAATCGCTTTTCGAAGTGGGGACCGGCTAACTCCGAATTCAGCGGCAAGTTTTTCTTCAGCGAGATGCTCATTACGGACTAAATCGCCTTTTTTAATCTTTTCAAGAAGTAAATTATAGACCATTTTATCCAACGTTTTATATTTATTTACCATCAAGTCTGCCCCCTATTCGCTAGTAATTATATCATAGAAATATTTTTAGTGAATAAGCTTGCTTCGTTTTGCTTTTTCGGATAGTTTTGGTACTACTTTGTCGAGCGGTTTTTTGAGTAACAAACCTAATGCAATGAACAAAATGGCAAATCCAGCAAGAACACTCATGTCAATCCAAACAGTTGGCATATAAAGTCCGCCTACACTTTCTCGGATTAAACTAACGGCATAAGTGAATGGCAAGAACGGATAAATCGCTTGGAAAAATGGCGGTGAAACTTGAATTGGGAAGTTCCCGCCCGCTCCTGAAATTTGTAGCACTAACAAGATGATCGCAATCCCTTTTCCGACGTTATTAAATAACGAAACGAGTGTGTAGACAATCGTCATAAAGACCACACTGATAAACATGCTAAAGAGCACGTGGAGTAAAGGTTCAGCGATGGAAACACCGAGCAAGAAGATGTTCCCGAGCGTAACAATAAGGGCTTGCATTAACCCGATGGATAAGAACGTTAATAATCGGCCAAAATAACGATGGTAATGGCTGAAAATCCCCGCTGGCACCTCTACATCAACACGTAGTAATGAAATAAGTAAGAGTGCCCCAACCCATAAACAAAGTGCTGTATAAAATGGCGAGCTTGCCGAGCCGTAGTTTGGAATCGGGTAGTAACTTGTTTCTTTTAAATTAACCGGGTTCGCAATAAAGGAACTATCTTTATCGGCATCATTTCTTAGCATTTTAATAATACTTTGCAAATCGTAATTTTTATCGAAATCGGTAATTTTATTGGCGGCATTATTAATTGCTTTTTCAAATTCTGGCAGTTCTTCTCTGGAAAGATTTGCTGCGATTTTAACGGCTTTTTCGAACTCCGGCATTTTTTCTTGAATAAGATTGGATGCTTGATTTATTTCTTTTTCGAGTCCTGGTAAATCATCGCGAATGAAGTTAGCTGCTTTTTTGATGTTAGCTTTTACGTTTGGATAATCATTTTGATAAAAATCAGCTGCTTCATTAATACCTGCGATAATTGTATCTAGTTTCGTATTGATAACCTTGGTTGCTTCATCCAAAGTTTTCTGGATTTCTGGCAGTCGCTCTTGAAATTCTTTTAAATACGTTTGCCCAGTTTGCAGTGTTTCTCTGGAATCTTTCAATACTTGAGTGATTTCTGGGATTTTTGCTTGCAAGTTTTGTAGTAATTTTTGGCTGTCTTTTAAGTCTCCTTGAATTTGATTTAAGCCGGTTTTGATTGCTGGAACAATTTCCGAATCATAGTTTGCTAAAATTTGATCTAATTTTGCGCTAACATTTTTGGCTTGTTCATTCAATTGATTTAAAAGTTCCTCAGCTGGTTGTTCACCATTTTCTAGTGCTGTGCGTACTTTTGTGATTGTTTCCTTTTGTGCGCCTAGTTGGCTATTAATCGTTTTTAAGTTTGCAATTAAATCGGTAAACGGCTTATTCGGTAAAGTTTCATTTAAGCTTTCCAAAGTTGCAGTTTGTTTTGTAATCATTTGTTGTAAGGAATCAATGTCGTTTTCCATTTTCTTCAGTTCGGAAATCGCCTGTTCAGGGTTGATAGAACCATTTTTGATTGCTTCAGTTACTTGGTAAATATTATCTGCCATTTGCTTCATTAGCGTTAAGTTTTGTTTAATAGCAGGTGCTAACGTATCAAATGACTTATTAATTTCGTCTGCAAAATCGGATACTTTATCGACATATCCACTACCATTTTGGGCGATTTTTTCAACTGTTGGAATCGCTGCTGTCGCTGTATCAATCACATCAAGCGCCTTACCAGATTCATTCACCGCGTCATTGACTGTTTTTTTGATCGTTCCGAAGTTTTCATCTACTTCTTTTACTGACTGCGCGATTTGTTTGATTTCTGGGATTTTCTTTTGGAGCACAAGAATATCTTGACCAAGTTGATCGATTTTTGGTAGCTGTTCTTCTACTAATAAAACGTTTTCTGTCGCTTTATTTAGTTCTGGGATTTTTTCATTTAGTTCGACAACCTGATTTGCTTTCGTTTTTAGTTCAGGTAATTTGGCTTCAATTTTGACGGCCTCAGCACCCATTTTTTTAAGTTCTGGTAAAGCATCTTGTACTTGGAATACTTTGGTTTTTAAACGTCTAATTGTCGGTAACTCGTTTTCAAGATCAATTCCTGCTTTATTAAACTCTTCTAAAACAGCCTTACTCACCGTGCCCACAAACTCGGAACTAATTTGATTTACAATAGTTGTTGCTCCGCTTTCTGTCATTTTTGGCGCGATAGCATTGATTTTTTCATTAACCGAGTAATCAATTGTTGGTTTTTTGACGTTATCACTTACAACCGAAACCATATCCTCTGAGAAATTTTTCGGAATATGAATCGAAGCATAATATTTTCCGCTTTTTACGCCTTTTTTCGCTTCTTCTTCACTAACAAAAGTCCAACCAAGTTTTTTATTTTTCTCAAGGGTTTTCTTAAGCTGATCCCCAACGTTCACTTGTTGAGGCTTTTTTCCCGGTACGTCTACTTCTGCGCCTTCATCATCAATTGAAACAGCTACTTTGATTCCTGATGTATTGGAATAAGGATCCCAAAGTGCTTCAATATTAAACCATGCATATAATGATGGCAAAATAATTAATGCAATAACTAATAATAAAGCTAAAGGCGCTTTAAAGAGACGGCGCCAGTCTAAAACAAATATTTCGTATACTTTCCGCATCAAAAGCACCTCCTGTATTTAAGCAAATCATTTTAGAAATACTATCTAAATGTACGGATAATATACAAATTCACTAATTTTTGCATTACCTCTTTTGCTAAGTCATATTTCTTTTCTACCATATAAAAAGTTAGTTGTTCTAATGTATCCATCGTTTCTTCTTCCAAAAGCACTGGTATTATTTTAATATCTTTTTGTGCTTTATTAAAGAAATCACGCTTCATTTTCCTTACAATATCTTCTGCATAACTATTAGCTAGTTGCGCGACAAATTGTAACAACCATTTACTCAGCAAAGATAGATAAGCATCGACATTTTCTTCTTTTTGAATGATTCTCATCTCTTTTAGTAATTCATTGCCTTGTTCTGGTTTATAAGTTAAATTTTTACTTTTACATTTTTCAATTGTTTGCACGACGAGAATTTCTGCCATTTCAAGGAGTTCGATAAAACGTCCAGCGCTCATGCTACTTTCGATAACAATTGCCCCCCGGTTCAGTTCGTATTCGATTAATTCTTCGGATACTAAAACCGCAATTGCTTTTCTAACAGGAGTTCGACTAATAGATAATTCTTTTGCAATACCCGCTTCTGAAATATGTTGACCAACATGAAGCTTTCCGCTGAGAATTTTTTCTTTGATTGTATAGTATGCTAATTTTTCGTATGTTTGTTTTTCCATGCTCATCCCTCGTTTTCTATATATTAAAAGTATTTTCTACGCCAAAAAATCACTGTTACCCCCGTTGTAATTAATAGCGTAAATAAAAGAATTAATGCAAACGCGTGCTCATTGTGCATAAATGGCAACTTAATATTCATCCCGTAAACACTCGCCACAATAGTTGGTAAAGATAAAATAATGGTAAAAGATGTTAAAAACTTCATCACGATATTCAAATTATTCGAAATGACAGAAGAAAACACATCTGACATGCCACTAATAATTTGCGTGTATGTATCTGTCATTGCTATTGCTTGTTTATTTTCAATAATAACATCTCTAAGCAAGTCATGGTTATCTTCCTGTTGCATAAAATGTTCCACATCTTCCATTTTATCGAGTATTGCTTTGTTCGATTGAAGTGCAGTTGCAAAAAATACTAAACTTTTCTGAACCGCCATAAACGCATACAGTTGTTCATTTTTCATCGACTGTTTAATCTGTATTTCTAAATTATTTGTTTGTTTGATGATTTGATTTAAGTATTTGAGGTAATAATAAGATACAGCATACAATAATTTTAACAAAAATTGTTTATGATTCGTCGTATCGTATGTTTCTAGTTTCATCGTACGAACATCTTCTAATATTAGTAAGTCGCGTAAAGAGATAGTGACTAGATACTTTCTCGTTAATACGATACCTATTGGCAGTGTTTCGTACATCGTGTAACCAAGTTCATCCTCCGATTCATACGGATAGTCGACAATCACTAAGGAGTGTCTTACATCTTGTTCTGCTCGTTTTAATTCTATTCTCGAGCGCTCCTCTGAATCGAGTGCATCTAAGATATAAGGTTTTGGCACATCCATTTCTTTACTTAATTGCTCAATTTCATCTTCTGTCGGAGCGGTTACTTTCACCCAGCAACCATCTTCTAACTCGGATAATTGCTCCATTTTTTCATTCGTTGTTTTAAAAAATTCAATCATCTGTGTATCTCCTTTCTTCTAACTTCTTTACAAAATATTTCATTTATGTTACATTATTATTAATAATAATTCATTTATGACAAAGGAGCGATGAAAATGGAATTTATGTCAATGATACTTACAGGAATTGTTTTAGCAGCAATAATCTCAGGACTTTCTTTTGTAGTTGGTAAACTTAGTGGTTTATCTTGGTTTTGGATTGCGTTTTGTGCAAACAGCGGTTTCTTTATTATTTTCATCACTGTGCAAAATTCATTTCCAGATAACGCAGCTGTAGCCCTTTCGTATTTAAATCTTGGAATTGGCGTCGTTTTAATTGCTTTAACGCTTTTCCAATCAAGCAACTGGCTTTTCAAGAAAACAATGCAACGTAAACATTAAAATAATTAATCTAATCTACCTTTCCCTTATTATCGCATCAAAAAACTGTTTAAGCTCATTTTTCGCTTAAACAGTTCTTTTTTTATTTAAAGTGTATCATAATTCCATTTGAATCGGTAACTGAAATCGTTTCGTCAAATCGTTTTACTTCATAACCTTGCTGCTCTAGATTCGTTGTTATCGCTTCTTTGTCAGGTGTGATAATTGTAAACCAAGCTAGCCCGACTTCATTCTCACGACGATTTTCCAAATTGCGTCCAGCCCACATATTTGATCCAATATGATGGTGATAATCGCCTGCTGCAAAAAATCTTGCTGATGGTATTGCTGTCGTTAAATTCATACCAAGCGCTTCTTTATAAAATTGCTCTGCCTTGTCTGCATCAGCTACCTGTAAATGTACATGTCCAATAATTGTCCCACTTGGCATTCCAGTGAAAGGTTCTCCAGTTGCGATTTTTAATAAATCATCCACATCGACTTGCTCTGTCACCATTGGTAAGTTTCCAGCGCTATCACGCATCCAACTATTTTTCGGCCGATCTGCGTAGATTTCAATGCTGTTCCCTTCAATATCATGTAAGTAAAGCGCCTCACTATAAGCATGGTCCCCCGCTCCGTCAATCGGATAACCCGACTGAGCTAAATGCACGAGTACATCTGCTAAACTTTCTCGATTTGGTAATAAAAATGCTGTATGAAACAATCCAATCCGCGGCACTTCTGGAACAACTGCATGGTCTATTTTTTTAAGAACAAGCAATGCCTCACTCGAACCTGGCACTCCAAGCCTTACAATCCGATCATTTTCTTCTAATAAAGTTAAACCAATTACTTCTTGATAAAAACCTGCCATCTCTTTTAAATGACCTACATTTAAGACAACTTCGCCTAATCGTAATTTTTCACTAATTTCCACCATGTAAAAAACGCTCCTTTTATTGTAATACATTCATTACAACACAAGGAGCGTCCAAATACCAATAAAACGACTTACAAAAAGTAAGTTAATTATTTTTTAAGTAATTCACTATGTTTCCTACCATATGCAAAGTACACAATTAATCCGATTACAAACCAAATCCCGCAAAGAATCCAGGTGTGAACAGATAAGCGACTTATAAGAAATGCGCATAATAAAAACGAAATTATCGGTAACACAGGATAAAATGGCACTTTGAAGCCTGATTGTTGAATAGATTTATTTTTACGTAAGAAGATAATCCCGATGGAAACCATCATAAATGCTAGGAGTGTTCCAATATTGACTAATTCAGCCAATCTATCAAGCGGTACAAGTCCACTAATAATCGCCACAATAACTGCAAAAATCCAGGTGTTTTTGACTGGTGTTTGATATTTTTGATTAATTTCTGCCAGTACTTTTGGTAATAAACCATCACGACCCATCGCAAAAATCAATCTTGTAGCCCCGTAGCTCATTACTAAAATAACAGTAATCATACCAACTACAGCTCCGAGTGATACGATACCAGCCACCCAATCTTGATTAATCACTTGCAAAGCATAAGCCACTGGATCAGTAACATTTAAATCCGTGTATGGTACCATTCCTGTTAAGACAGCAGAAACCGCTACATATAAAATAGTACAAATAAGTAACGACCCTATTATCCCAATCGGCATAGTTCGTTGCGGGTTTTTCACTTCTTCTGCGGCCGAGGAAACTGCATCAAAGCCTAAATAAGCAAAGAATACGAGTGCAGCACCGTTCATCACACCACTAATCCCAAACGGCATAAATGGTTGCCAATTATCTGGTTTCACATAAAACACGCCAACTACTAAGAAAAGTAAAATAACGCCTACTTTGATAGCTACCATAATCGTATTCACACGCGTTGATTCTTTTATTCCAAGTGTTAATAAGAAAGCAATCACGAGAACGATAATAATTGCAGGTAAATTAATAAATGTACCTACTTCTGGATTAAAAGGCCCAGATACTGCTTCAGGAATGGAAATATGAAAACCTGAAAGCAACGCATTTAAATAAGAAGACCAGCCACTTGCTACAGATGCCACAGCAAGCCCGTATTCTAAAATAAGTGCCCAGCCAAGCAACCAACCGATTAACTCGCCAAAAACGACATAGCCATACGTATAGGCGCTCCCTGCAACCGGAACACTAGATGCAAACTCTGAATAACACATCGCAGCAATCGCACAAACAATCGCGGCAATGACGAAAGAAAATATAATCGCTGGTCCAGCATTTTTCGCAGCTACAGTCCCAGGTAAAATAAAAATCCCAGTTCCAACAATCGCTCCAACCCCTAGTAAAGTTAAATCAAGCGGTCCAAGCGTTTGTTTTAAATGTGTACTTCCGCTTTTATTATGCATTAAATCTTCTATCGGTTTTCTTCTAAATAATGAATTCATTTTGTCGCCTACCTTTTTACGATCTTCTAAAATAGTATACTTTTGCGCTTTAAAGGTCAATAGAATTGTGAAAAAAAATACAAAACTAATTATAACTTCCTAAAATAGCACCTATTACCCAAATATATCTGAATCATCTTTCATGATTTGCACTGTAAGCATGATTAGGCTAAAATTAGAGAGAATGGATTTGTGCGTATTCGGCACAAAGCATGCTAGAAAGAGGAATTCAATTGATTTTATTTTATTTTTTATTAATTATTAGTAAGTTCACTTTTGCCTATTTCCAGATTTTTAAAGATCCCAATTTCTTGGCGCTAGGAATGGACCTGCTGTTTATCGTATTATTACTTGGGCTAATTCATTTATTTGCTCCGGTTCGTTCTCACGTTTATTGGTATGCTGGAATGTCTTTATTTATCGGCATTCTTATGTTAGTTTGCGTACTTTATGCCCGCTTCTATAATGAAGTTCCTACGTATCATAGTTTCTCACTTATCGGAGAAGTCGGTGTCGTAAAAACAAGCGCTACTAGTTTACTTAGTGGAACTGATTGGCTTTACATCATGGATATTATTTTACTTCCATTTATCCTCTACTTTAGCATAAAAAAAGGCCATGTTTTTCCATCATTCCGCCTAACTAAACGTATTTATGGCGTATCGTTTTTAAGTACTTTACTTGTGCTTAGCGGATTTACTTATTTTATGATGCAACAAAATATCATTAGCGATTCGAAACGAGCAAAGCGGATGGGAATTTTTACATTTAATATTAGTACTGCTCTTGCTGGAACTGATCATGTTAAAGCTGCAGACATTACCGCCAAAAACGTTCGTGATATTAAAGGCGTGGATTTAAAAGAAAAACCGGATTACTTTGGAGCTGCGAAAGGGAAAAACCTGATTATCGTGCAATTAGAATCGTTTCAGCGGAACTTAACAAATATTAAAATTGATGGACAGTCAATCACTCCAACGCTAGATAATTTACAAAACGAAACAATGTATTCCAATAAGTTTTTCCAAACAGTTTCTAAATCCAATACAGCCGACGCAGAATGGTCTGTTTATACATCCACTTTCCCAAGCGGATACTACACTAATACCCAAACTTACGGCGACCGGGTCATTCCATCTATGCCTCGACTACTTGGTAAAAATGATTATACAACGTCCACTTTCCATACAAATGACGCTAGTTTTTATAATCGAGATGAGTTTTATCCGGCAGTTGGTTTTGATAAATTTTATGATCGTAAATTCTTTGGCGATGAAGACGTAATTGGCTTCTCTCCTAGTGATGAAGTATTATACAACAAAGCGTTCCCTATCCTAGAAAAACAATATAAAAACAATCAAAAATTTTATGCGCAATTAATTAGTGTAAGTAGTCATATGCCGTTTAATATCCCTGAAGAAAAGCAAGAAATTAACTTACCGAGTGATTTAAAAGATACAGAACTTGGCAATTATTTTGAAGCGGTTCATTACGCGGATAAACAACTCGGCGCTTTCATTCAAAAATTAAAAGATAGTGGCATTTGGGAGGATTCAGTAGTCGTTTTCTACGGAGACCACCATATTATCAAAACCGATCAACTTCCAGAAGAACAGAAAAAATACGTCAATCGTTCTACCGAGCTTAAAGCAGATCCAGCAGACGATTACCGTATCCCGTTCTTCCTACATTATCCAGGAATGAAAAACCCTGGCGAAATCAAAAATGTTGGCGGTGAGATTGATATTATGCCAACTGTGATGAACTTATTAGGTATTAATACAGGCAATCAAATAATGTTTGGTACGGATATTCTCAATTCAACAAACAATTATGTTCCTGAACGATACACTATGCCTGAAGGAAGCTATTTCACTGATTCTTACATGTATCAGCCAGACGAAAGCTTTGAAACTGGAGCAGCAACGAACTATAACGGAACAAATAAAGAACTATCAGATGAAGTGAAGAAGCGATTCGAAACAAGTCGCAAACTCTTGCAGTATTCTGATAGCTACGTAAATAATCTACCGTTACGCGACGAAGACAAATAAAAAAAGGAAGTATCCAATATCATGGATACTTCCTTTTTTTCATTTTGGTAAAGCTGCATTATGTTCGTTAAATTTTTCAATGCTTTCGAGTGCGAGCGGTTTATTCATCATTTGTAAGAATAAATCATAACCGATTGTTACTGTGTCCGCCCCACTCGCTAATGCTTGCATAATTTGGCGGCTGTTTTTAAAACTCGCCCCCATGATTTTCACTTCTTCAAGACCTTGTAAATCTAGAACATAGCGCAATTCTTCTATCGTTTTTGCTGCATCTAAACCACTTACTTCCATACGATTGTAATACGGGGCTAAATAGTCTGCCCCAGAAAGAGCCGCAATATAACCTTGCTCGGATGAAAAAATTGCCGTTGCTAAAATAATCGCATCTGGAAACTTAGCGCGAACTGTAGCAATAACTTTTATCCCGGCTTCATGGGCAGGGATTTTCAAGCCAATAACAGTCCCTTCAGCTGGCTTAATTTCTTGAATTCTCAGCACGTCTTCCCAAATTTCTTCTTCTGTTAATCCCGCTGCTTGGACAAATACTAATTTTGCTGGAATGTGAGCAATATGGGTTTTTCTGGGCTGATTTTCTTTCAGTAAAATGGTTGGGTTCGTAGTTACACCTTCAAAAAACGGAAATTGAAGCGCTTTCTTTACTTCCTCTAAATTCCCCGTATCTAAAAACATTTCCTCACTCCTTTAAAAGTTTTCTTCTCAATTTAAGTGTAGAAAAGTTCTAAGATGCAGTCAATCATTTCATGGCCCCAAAGTTGTCGGCGTTTTTGTGCAACTAAAAAAGCATCTGAGTAGGCTCAAATGCTTTTTTGATTTTACTTAGTCTTTGGTTCTTTTTTCCAGTTTTTTCGTTTGAATTCAAAGCGTTCCATCCAAGGCCGACCTTTTTTCAGTGCGAAATAGCCTACAATGACGATGAATAAGGCGCCAATAATATCAACAATTATGTCTGTCATCGTATCTTCCAGAGCTGCTCGTCCAGTTAGTGGTGTACCATTTGATAGGTTGTAGCGTTGCATATTTAAGTTCATAATCCCGTCAAAAGTATATTCATACACTTCCCAGAAAGCGCCCATCGTTACAGCAAAACAAAATGCAAAGACAGCGATAAAACCAGGCTTCAGTTTCATAACTACTTTATCATTTGCATTCAACAAGCTAACGAACGAAAAGCCAATAGCTCCAAGCATTGCCCCACTAAAAGTATGTAAAATTTTATCCCAGTGCGGCACGGTTGAATAGAATTTTTGAACGGTTCCAAGATAAATCGAGCCGTACAAAAAAACAATAAACAAAATATAAACAAGTCCGGGTATTTCAAATTTGAAGCGTCGTGCGATAATGGAAGGCAATAACAAAATAAAAATTCCTAGTAAAATTTCAAATAGTAAAAAGATATAATCCCCTCGTAATGTCACATGCGGTCCAGTTGCTGGTTGCTTTATTGGTGCGTTAAAAATTTCATAGATAGTAAAAACGACTGAAATTCCCATTGATGCGAAAACAAACAGCGCTATCCATTGTGTCCAGTTAATCTTTCTCATGCACTCATCTCCAATCTATCATGCAATACCCCTTTTTTTCTAAAAAGAAACTGCTCATCTATCTTAGACTAGAGATAGACGGGCAGTCAAATGAATCACTATTTCCGGTTGGACTTAAGTAGTCTAAGTCCGTTTAAAATAACTAAAATCGTGCTTCCTTCATGTCCCACAACCCCGAACGGTAGATTGATTACTTGAAAAACGTTCGCTGTTATTAAGAGCAGAATCACAGCAATGGCAAAACAAATATTTTGCCAACTAATCCAGTGAAGTCGTTCTGATAACGTGTAGGCATACGGGATTTTTTCTAAGTCATTTTTCATTAAAACAACATCTGCTGTTTCCATTGCAATATCCGTTCCCTCGCCCATCGCAATGCCAACAGCCGCATGGGCAAGTGCTGGAGCATCATTAATCCCGTCACCAACCATTGCCACGCTTCCATAAGTCACCGATAGTTCTTTTAAAACATCTACTTTTTTCTCAGGCAAACATCCAGAAACAACCCTATCCATACCAAGTTCAGCTTGGATTGCAGCGCCAGTTTGTGCATTATCTCCTGTCACCATAATTGTTTTAATACCTTTTGCTTTTAGAGCTTGAATGGTCCGAATCGCCTCAGGTCGGCAAGTGTCTTTGAGCGCAAACATCGCAACGATTTCGCCCGCTTTAGCGACATATACAATCGTTTTCCCTTCGCTAGCAAGCCGTTCAAACGCGCCATTTGAAAACTTGGCAGCATTTTCCGCCCCAACGTAACCGGCTTTACCAACTTGCCATGTTTCGCCTTTGTAACTAGTTTGCACTCCCCAACCTGGCACATCCGTTACTTCTATTTCTGTTAATTTGTCCGTTACTTCGATATCTAATGCTTTGGTGATTGCTGCGGCTAATGGGTGCAAAGACTGCCGCTCCATTGCTGCCGCCACATTTATTACTTGCTGTTTATCGATGTGTTCTTTAAATATTTGGTCTGTTAGTTCAGGTGTTCCGTTTGTCAAAGTTCCCGTTTTATCAAATGCAATTGCTTTTACACCGCGCAAATTTTCCAAGTGTACGCCGCCTTTGAATAAAATCCCGTGACGTGCTCCATTAGAAATAGCTGCTAAAGTCGCTGGAGTCACCGAAGCAACTAGCGCACAAGGAGAAGCTACAGTAAGTAAAACCATTGCGCGATAAAAAGTTTCATTCCAAGACCAACCGAGCGCAAAATGAGGTAAAAACATCATCACTAAAACAAATAATAATACTGCTTTAACATACGCATCCTCAAATCGCTCAATAAAACGAGCGGTTTTTGAAGGTTCACTTTGGGCGGTTTCTACTAAACGAATAATCTTGCTAAAAATCGTATTATCAAAAGTTTGCGTTACTTTAATGGTGATAGCACTGCTGACATTAACTGTCCCACCAAATACTTCAGCATCAACAGTTTTCTCAACTGGAACCGATTCACCATTGATTGCTGCTTCATTCAAAGTTGTTGAACCACGAACAATCACACCATCAATTGGAACACTTTCCCCAGGTCGAACGAGTACTCTATCATCTAATTGCAAATCTTTTGCAGCCACTTCTTCAACATCACCATTTGGAAGAAAACGAAAAGCTCGTTCCGGTTGAAAAGCCATTAATTTCGTGATTTCGCGCTTACTTTTATTCGTCGTATACGTTTCTAATGCCCCACTAACTGAGAAAATAAAAATAAGTATGGCGCCTTCAAACCAATAACCAATAATTGAAGCCCCTGTAGCCGCTAATATCATTAAAAGCTCTACATTAAGTTTTTTCGTTTTAATCGTCGCCGCTATCCCTTCCTTAGCTTGTTCAAATCCGCCAATAACAAAGGCACTCAAGAAAATCACCGCTGTCCAAAAATCACCGACATCATTCCCGATTAGACTACCGACAACAATTAAAACCCCACTAATACCAGTCGTTACAAACTGCCAATTCCGCTCCATCCAGTCTTTCATAATGCTCATCCTCTCCAAATGATAATGATTCCCATTACCCTAAAAAACACAAAAATCTGCTTTCGCAACTGCGAAAAACAGACTAAACAATAATTATTATAATTAATTTTTAAAGGAAACACCCTTAACTCACTTGTTATTATAGCACTTTTTAAAAATCATATCAAACTAATTGATAAAATTTATTTCTAATTGAGAATGAATTTCACTATCATTATTACACATAAAAAAACACTTGAGCAAAAAGCCCAAGTGCATGTTTACATTAAGGTAATTGGTTTCCAGCCGCACAGTAAATTTCATACCATTCTTCGCGACTAAGTGTTACGTCAGAAGCTTTTGCAATATCAGCGATTCTTCCTGGGTTCATTGTACCAACCACTGTTTGGAAGCTTGCTGGGTGACGCTGTATCCACGCAACCGCAATTGCCGAATTAGTCACACCTTTGTATGCAGCAATTTTATCGATTGTTTTGTTTAATTCAGGGAATTTATCGTTATCTAAGAAAACTCCTTCAAAGAAACCATATTGGAACGGAGACCAAGCTTGGATAGTCATATTATTTAAACGACTATATTCCAAAATCCCGCCATCGCGATCAAGAGAAGGATCAATCGTCATATTTACGTTAAAACCAGTATCAATCATTCCTGTATGCATAATACTAAATTGTAGTTGATTGGCAATTAATTCTTGGTCCACGTATTTTTTTAGTAGTTCGATTTGACCTGGGTTTTGATTACTTACGCCGAAATGACGAACTTTCCCGCTTTTTTCAAGCTCAGTGAACGCCGCTGCTACCTCTTCTGGTTCAAAAAGTGTATCCGGACGATGAAGTAATAGTGTATCTAAATAATCTGTTTTCAGGCGTTTCAAGCTACCTTCCACAGAAGAAATAATGTGCTCTTTTGAAAAATCAAAGAATCCTTGACGAATTCCGCATTTTGATTGAAGAATCATTTTTTCACGAACTGTTGCATTCATATCAATTGCATCAGCAAAGACTTCCTCTGATTTACCGCCGCCATAAATATCCGCGTGATCAAAAAAATCAATACCGTTTTCAAGTGCTGTATTAATTACTTTGTTCGCCTCTTCTTTACTAAGATCCGCCATTCTCATACATCCTAGCGAAATTTCTGAAGCTGTTAAATCGCTATTACCAATTGTTATTCGTTTCAAAATCAAGCACCTCTTTCTAAAAGTATATCCTTATTTTAACACTTTGTTGAAATCGTTACCAAACTTAACCTTCTGAATAAAAACTAATTCCCTTATCCGTATCCTCCACAACGATCCCGGCTGGTTGATTAATCAAAAGAATGCAGTAATAAAAATCACCGACGCAGCCTGATGTATGTAGGGCAAAAATTAAATATAGAACAGCTTCATTTACTCCAAGAAAGCGCAGAAAAATGAACAATCCCGTAAGAACGATAAATGGCGCAATCGAAATAATAAAGAATTGCGCTCTCGAATAAAATGCTCCGGGGCTTCCAGCATAAGCCATCCCGTTTTTAACGCCAAATCTCACTTTTGCTTCTGGGCGAAAAGCTTTGAAGAAAATCCCGTGTACGGCTTCGTGAATAACAATTGCTACTGCATAGCCACCAAACATCCAAATAATCCCCATAAAACCATTCGTAATTGCAAAACCGCCTGAAAAAACAATCCCTAAAACAGTTAATACAAGCACAATAACAATCGCAACAATATTCAAATTCATAACCAATTTTTTATTTTCTAGTAAATTTATTTCTTGAACCAATCTTCTTTCCATTTAGCACGCTCCTTTTATAAAAAACACTGGTATTTTTGTTAATATTATTATACAATACTTCTTGTCGGCATTCTATGTCACAGTGGAGAAATACCCAAGTCCGGCTGAAGGGGACAGACTCGAAATCTGTTAGGCGGTGTATGCCGCGCCGGGGTTCGAATCCCCGTTTCTCCGTAAATATAAAAAGGTTCACGCTTAAAAATAGCTTATATTGCTATTTCAGGCGTGAACTTTTTATTATTCTTTTTTCTCCGCAATACTCACATACATTCCCTCATCAAGCTCCCAGTTCTGCACTACTTCAAATCCAAATCCCGCAAGCTCTTCCTTCAATTTCTCAGCTGAAATTTGAATTTCCATTGGGGGACCTTTCAAATCCGTTCCTTGTGTATCGAATTCTATGGTAGCAAAGTAGCCACCAGATTTCACGACTCTACTTACTTCACGCAAAACATCCAGAAGTGAACCCGCTTCATGTAACACGAGCGATGCCAGCACAACATCCACCGAACTAGCTTCAAGCGGAATATCATCCATGCTTGCTTCTAATGTTTTTATATTGGTTAATTCAGCTTTTTTCGCTTTCGCCTCAATTAATTCCAACATTTTCGTATCTAAATCTAATGCAAAAACGGTATTTTCAACCTTTTTCGCTGCCGGAATCGTTAAAAATCCTGTTCCCGCTCCTAAATCTAAAATGCTCGCTGTTTTTTCCATTGGGACCCTCTGTAAAAATTCCTCTGGCGATAAAACTTCGCTCCGTTCAGGTCGATCCAAATAATCTACTTTCCTCTTAAAACCAGCTTCCCCGTGGTGATTGTGGTGATGATTCATTTTCAGCACTCCTTTAATGTTGATGTTTTTCAATTTCTACGACAATACTACCTACAGTCTGCTTGCTTAAATAGTCTTCCATTTGTTGCTCTGCCTTATTCATTACTTCGCCGATTAAGCAGTGCGGCTGACTTTCACTATGATTTTTAGGATCACAGTGAAAAAAAGCACCTTTTCCTTCAATCGCTTGAATAACATCTAAAAAACTAATACTGCTTGCAGGTTCGGCTAATTTATAACCGCCGTTTACACCTGTTACTGACTCAACGAAACCAGCTTTCACAAGCATTGTTAACACTTTAGAAAGATACGTTGGCGAAACATTTTGCTTGGTTGCAAGTTCTTTCACTCCTACAGATTTTTCCGGAGATAAATTCGCTAAATAAACCATCGTATGTAGCGCATAATTGGTTGCTTTTGAAAATTTCATACTTTCACCTTCTTAATTAAAGACTTAACGACTCTATAATATCCTTATTAAACAAATTTGTCAATCTACAACAAAAAAACCTTCTCCTAATAAAGGAAAAGATTTTAGTATTTATAATAAATCTCGCAACAAAGCAGCTAGTTCTTGTTCATTTTTAATACAATAATCTGGCTGGTAAGTGGCATTGTTAGGTTGTATGTGTTGTCGTCTGTTTAGCCAAATTGATTTCCAGCCGGCACTTTTTGAACCAATTACATCATTTTCGAAAGAATCGCCAATATAATAGGTTTCCGCGCTCTTAATACCGATTTGTTCCTCTACTAGCTTAAATATTTTCTTGTCTGGTTTTTCGATACCTACTCCGCCAGAAATAAAAGTATGCTCGGCTGGAATCCAGTCGTTTATTTGTAAATCATTTATTTTATGTTGTTGATGGTCTTTTGGCCCGTTTGTAATAATTCCCATCGTTATATTTTTCTTTTTAGCCCAAGTGAGAATTTCTTTAATTCCGGGTGAAAGTTCGATTTTGCGTTGGTTTTGTTCATAAGCGTGTTGAAATGCTTCTGCTTCTTTTTTTGTAATTTGGTAATCAAAATTGTTCAATGCCTGCGTAATCCGATAAACGTGCATTTCTGCTTTTGGCATTTCTCCTCGAACAACCTTATGATACACTTCATCACTATAAAATCGGCTTTTAATATATAAATTTTCGATTTTCAGGCGGTCTGATTTCCCAAAAATGGTTTTAAAGGCCTCTTCAAATGGTTTTAGTTGGTCATAAACTGTGTCATCAATATCAAAAATTAAATTAATCATGGTTTCCTCCTGCAAAATTCGCTTCTTTTACTCTACCATTAAATCGAAAAAGTAGGAAGAGCCTAGGCAAAGTGCTTAGACTCTTCGGTTAATTAACTATCTTCCATTTCTTTAATCGTTTCTTCCATAGAAATGCAGGTCGCGTAACGGCCAGGCCACATCCATTCATTATAGTACTTATAACTATTCTCACCAGACATAAAGTGGTTATCTTCCGTCGAATTAGCATGGGCGGGAACGATCATCTGGAAACCATGTTCAAAACCACATTTCACCGTGGCGTCAATGCAAAAATCGGTTTGCAACCCGGCTACTACAATTTTTTTCGTTCCTTTTCCTTTTAAGTATTCAAGTAAGCCTGTTCCTTTAAAAGCGCTATTTACTGTTTTATCAAAGATTTTTTCGTCTTTATTTGGTTGGAATTTTTCGTAAATCTCAAATCCTGCTTTGCCTTTGGTGAGATCTGTTTCAGGTCCTTCATCATGTCGAACATATATTACTTCGATATTATTCTTTCTGGCAGCAGCTATCAAACGCTCTATGTTTGAAACAAGTGAATCAAAATTATAAAGCTCACTTGTCATAATTGCTTTTTGCGTGTCAATAATTAGTAGTATCAATATTTCTCACTCCTTTAGAATTCACTTATACTATCATCCTGCTGTTGGCGCCACATATGCTTTCCAGCCGCCAATCATTTCGTCTTTTTCTGATTTGCTTAGTAGTTGCATACCGATTACTTGGTTGATATTCACTGCCAATCCTCGACTAAAGCGATTCACTCGGGAAGCTGATATGCAATTAATATATACATCTGCCAAACGAATCAATTCTCCTTTAGTTTCTACAATCCCAACAATGTATCCAATAGCTGTCACAAGTAAAACTGGCTCTCCGACTTCGATTGCTTGTAATAGTTCTTCTTTCATCATGAAGCCCCCCTATTTCATTTCTATCTGTATACCCGATTTTGATTTGTTCAAAAGAAAAGCCGACCCAAGATTACTTGGATTAACTTCCCTCTTTATTGAACGCTTTTTTACTAAGGCATATGTTTTTAAACTGTATTTCCAATCACCTACCCCTTTTTAATGAACAAATGTAGTTTCCTTTGGTATAATTGAAACTAGTTTTCTCGGGTACATATATATTAGAGATAATGAAGGAGGAGAACTATGTGGAAGAAGCATAAGTGGCTAATTGTTGCAGTACTCTTATTGGTAATTTATGTCGCTCCATTGTTTATTCTTGGCGGGAATAGTCACGTGAGGATACATGATAATTTAGATTCCAATGTGACATGGTACAAAATGGTTTTGGATAGCGGGGATTATACAGCAAAAGTTGGGACAGCAAATATTGATCAGATAATGGATGATAGTGTCCCCAGAGATTCATTTGATTCAGAATTTGTTGGAATTGATTGGCTTTATATGATTTTCAGTACACCTATTGCGTTTGCGGTGAGCCAGTTGATTACACGTGTATTTGCATTTTTAGGATTGTTTTTATGGGCAAGGGATTATCTCATTAAAGATAAAAAATATCTCGTACCGCTTTATTTTGTTTCCTTAGCTTTTGCACTGACGCCTTTTTGGCCATCAGGTATGCTCAGTACGCTAGGGATGCCACTTGCTTTGTGGGCGTTTTTAAACATTAGAAATAACAAGCGGCGAATCTGGAATGTAGTTATACTGACACTGCTCCCATTTTATTCTAGTTTAATATTAGGATTTTGTTTCTTTTTAGTAATGGTTGGCTGTATCTGGTTATATGATGTTATTAAGAAAAAACAAATCAATATCCGCTTTTTACTTAGTATGGTTTACATGGGATTGTTATACGCGCTAGTAAATTATCGTTTTATTTATGCGATGTTCATAAACCCAACACCAGATTCAAGAAGCGAATTTAGTTTGCCAGATTTATCATTTTTAAGTTCGATTCGACTTAGTTTTAAAAATTTCATTGTAGGACACACGCACGATCAGGCGCTCGCTGGATTTGTTATTTTGCCAGTATTACTGCTTGTGCTAGCGTTAATCCTTATCAAACGAGAATGGGTCAAAGAAAAACTGTTTTTATGGCTATTTGGGTTTAATTTGTTTTTATCATTTTGGTATGGTTTTTGGTGGTATCGTGGCTGGAACTGGATCAAAGAAAATGTAGAAATCATGCGAACTTTTAATTTTTCACGATTTCACTTTTTACAACCGTTTTTATTTTATGGTTTATTCGCAATTGCAATCGTTTATTTAATTAAAAAAGGAAATTGGTGGCGAAAATTAGCTTATTTAGCAATTGTGTTGCAGCTTGTCGTCGTTTTCGCGAATAATTCTGAGATCTACTACCGGACTGGAAATGGCTCACCTAGCATCAATCAATTTTATGCGACGGAGCAATTTACAGAAATTAAAAATTACATTGGTAAACCGCAATCAAGTTACCGCGTTGGTAGCATTGGCCTGCATCCGTCTGTTTCCCAAGAAAATGGCTTTTACACTGTGGATGGCTACGTTAATTCTTACCCACTTGCTTATAAAAGAGCCTTTCGAAAAATCATCGCTGGCGAATTAGACAAAAGCCCCGTTCTAAAAGATTATTATGATAACTGGGGAAATCGTTGTTATTTATTTTCTGCCGAGTTAGGGAAAAATTACGATTTCGGCAAAGATTCGAAAAAGCATATTAAAAAACTAGACTTTAATATAGATGCATTTAAAGCAGTTGGCGGCGAATATATCTTGTCTGCCGTTCCAATTGACAACGCTTCTGAGATTGGGCTAACCTTCGAAAAAGCATTTAATAACAAAGCATCTTACTGGAAAATTTATTTATACAAAGCTACAAATTAAAAAGTAAAAGACGCGTTTTTAGAGATACAAAGCGCGTCTTTTACTTTTTTTATGGTATGATAAATGAAAGGAGTGATGTTTATGAAGAAAACCATTCAGTCAGTTGGTGTTTGGGGCGATAGTATTATGAAAGGCGTTCTTTTCAATCCAGAAAAAAACCGCTATACTTTGCTTAAAAACAACTGCATTAAACGAGCATCTGAAAAACTTGGCCTGACTTTTCAAAATCATTCCACAATGGGTCGGACGATAACAAAAGGCCACGAAATTTTAACAAAAGACTTGGAAAAAGACGCAACAAACGACATTGCCATCATCGAATTTGGCGGAAATGACTGTGATTTCAATTGGGCAGAAGTGTCTGAAAATCCAGACAAAGAACACATTCCAAGCACGCCGCTAGATATTTTTGAAACACAACTCCTTGAAATGATTGAACGACTTAAAAAATTAGATATTAAACCGATTTTAATGACACTGCCTCCCCTTCATGCCAAACGTTATTTTGATTTCATTACGCGTAGTGGCCTGAGCAAAGAAAATATTCTCCACTTTTTGGGTGGCGATGTCGAGATGATTTATCGCTGGCAGGAAAGATACAGCAATGCTATTTCACGGATTGCAGCAGAAACAGGCAGCCATCTTATCGATATTCGTGATAGTTTTCTTGCCGAGTTCCACTATGAGAATTTACTTTGCGCTGATGGCATTCATCCAAACGAAGCGGGCCATATTAAAATGTCACGTAAATTCATCCAATATGCAAGTTTGCACCGAGCATAAATAGAAGGAGGAAACCCTATCTTACATTTACAAAAAATGACTACTTCTGATTTAGAAGATTTTTTAACTACAGCAATTCCAGACTATGCCGCAGAAAAAATAGCAGCCGGCACATGGTCCAAAGAGGAAGCCTTAACCAATTCAAAAGCTTCTTTCAACAAATTACTTTATGACGGAATTACTACACCAAATGAGCACCTCTATAGCATTTTCACTGACCAAAAAATCGGTTATTTATGGTTCCATGTCGATGAAAAACATGCTTTCATTTATGATTTTGTGATTTTCGAAACATTTCGAGGTAAAGGTTTTGGTACGAAAACACTTGAAGCGCTAGATGTTCTTGCAAAAGAAATGGGCATCACTAAAATCGAACTCCACGTTTTCGCCCATAACCAAACCGCCATTAAATTGTATGATAAAGTTGGTTTCAAAAACACCGACATTACTATGGCAAAATATATATAAAGAAAGGCTTGAATACCTATTTTTTAGGAATTCAAGCCTTTCTTTTTTTAAGTTCTAATTCTGCTAATTTTTCGTGGCCTTTTGTTGTTCGAAAATATCTTGTCGTATGATCTTCTGTGCTCCGAAAAATATAATTAAATGTTTCTAACCAGTAGACGCCAAGAAGTAATTCATTTTTCGTAAATGCAGCGGCTCCCGGAAATTGCATCATTTCAAAAACTAAGTGATCCATCGTCGCGTTTTTTTCTTCTGTTTTAGATAAAATTTGATAGATTACCGCTTCCGTTGGCTCATCCATCCTATCAACCCCCGCTTACAACATCCCTATTTCCCCAATATGGTATACAAAATAAATTAAAATAAGTAATAAAATATTAAAACCGAGCAAAATCCATTTCACCAATTTTTCTTTCACAAAAAAGACACTGATTGTCGAAATAACTCCTAAAAAAAGTGGAATTAATTGATAAAAGATGCCTTTTTCTCCTCCCGGTACAATATCTGAAATATGTAATCCCCAAGTTAAAATTATCCAAGTTACAGTTAGGATTGTTAGTAAAAATGCAACAAAGTCTTGCCAGTTCCTTTTCATCATAACCCCTCCTACTCCTTCTAAGCTTAACATAAAATAACGCCACAACAAAAAACAAGCTAGTTTTCATAGCTTGTAAATCGTTAAATTCTAATTAAATTCAAGGCAAAAAGGGCAACAAGTAAAATATTAAACAGAATGGCAATCCATTTTTCATCCAAAAGTTTATTTAATCTTGTCCCAATAAGCGCGCCGAGTATTGCTCCAGGTATCATATAAACACCAATCGAAAAGTCACTTCCACCAACAATCGCGTAGGAGCCGATACTTGCAAGAGAAGTAAGTAGCGTCACATAACTTGAAGTCGCAGAGGCAGTCTTTTGATTTAGCATAAAAATAAGTAATAAAATTGGTATAACAATTGGCCCGCCACCGATTCCAAATAAACCAGCTAAAAACCCAATAATTACCCCAAATAAATAAGGCATTATCCGATATTTGCTTAAAAAATGAGGTTTTTCATTGTTGCGTTTCTTTTTCCAAACCATCAGAAGTAATAAAATCACGATTAAGGCACCATACATAAAACGATAAACCGCTTCTGGCAGCATTTGGTTCACGATTGCACCAAGAAAAGTAGTTGGAATACTCGTTATAGCAATTTTTAATGCTAATCCTACGTTTCCTTGCTTCCGTTTATAATAAATACTACAAGTAAAAATCGCCATCGTGAAAACCGTCAGCGCAGAACTAAAAGCCGCAGTTCCTTGAGAAACGCCCATTAGTAGTAAAATTGGCAAAAGTATTACTCCGCCACCAATACCTAAAAAGCTTCCCACAACACTCGTACTAAGCGCTATTAGAAAGTATGTTATCATATCCATTTTCCGTACCTCTCTTCTTTCACCTTTTTCAGCTTAACATATTTCCCAATTTTTAAAAGTACTAAAAAAAGACAATAAATTATTGTCTTTTGAATTCAAATGCTAGGAATAGGTTCAATCACCAAATTCTCACTAGCCTTATCTATATACGTCACTTTCATTGCAGTTAAATCGGCTTCCCACAGTTCGATTCCTGCCAAACCTGCTAATTCAATAAATTTCTCAAAATCTATCCGTCCCGCTTGTGCTTGTTTTACTGCCTCACGTAATTTTTCTGCTGAACTTTCCTTAGAAACAGGCATAGCAACTCCATTTAACTGGGCTTCTACCATATTATCCTGTTCATCCCAAAATACATAAACGCCTTTTTGAACTAAAAATTGATATTTTGTAATACCTAATTCCTTAAAACCTTGTATAACTTTCGGGAAATCACCAGCGTTTTTTTCACTAGTTGCTGCTTGTAAAATCAATTGTTTATTTATCATAACTAGTCTCCAATCAAGTATGTCTTTCTTTATTATACCTGATTTCTAGATTAATCTAAATAAGCGGTTTTTCCTCTTTGAAAGTTTCAATAAGCGCCTCTTCCAAATCATATAAAGAATCGTTGGTTTGATCTAAAGTATAACCATGATCCAGTGCAAAAATAATAATAGCATCTCGGCGGTTTTTCGCATATAAAGGCGGATATTCCGTATATTTTAGTAATCGACTCGCTTCATGACCTGAAAGCTTAAAACCAAAAGAAAGCGCGATAGTCCGGTCGCGAGAAGGTCTTCTAACTCCACTAAAAATCTGATAGCCATATGTTTCATGGAGTCTTGCCGCACGAATGACGCTAGCTTTTGTTAATTTTTTCTCTACTAATAACTCTTTTAAATATGTAACCATTTCACTTGATTTAAATTCCGCCTCGTTTTCATCTAAAACCTGGCGTAGATTTGTCGCTTTTTTTAATTCATGAAGTAATTTACTTGTCTCTTTTTCCCCATCCATAAGGCACACCCCCGATTGTTTTTTTTATTATATCACGAAATAAGTACCCGACTACTATGCTTCATGCTATAATTTCACTATAAAGTGTAGAAGGGATTTTAGAAAATGGGAGAAATGACGCTTGCTTTTATAGAAGAACAATATAAAGAATTAGATAATCTAAATAACAAAGAAAATCCTGCCGTACTAACGCGTAATACTGCAACAGGCGAATTATTAGTTCGTAAAATAATCCCTATTAGTTTCGCTCCAGTACTAGAGGAACTTAAAAAATTATCAAGTAACTATTTACCCAAAATTGAAGTGATGATTCCAAATGGCAGCGAACTGATTGTATATGAAGAATATATCAACGGGAAAAACTTAGCTGACTTAATGAAAGTAAATGCGCCCTTTGATGCTGATGAAGTGACACGACTGATGTTGATGCTTTCTGACGCACTGACGGAACTTCATACAAACGCAATTATCCATCGTGATATAAAACCGTCCAATATTATGATTTCCAGTGATGGCGTTTTAAAATTAATTGATTTTGATGCATCTCGTGTTTTTGAAGTAGGAAAAAATCAAGATACAGTCAATCTCGGGACGATCGGGTACGCTGCTCCTGAGCAATATGGCTACTCGCAAACCGACGCTCGTTCAGATATTTATAGCATCGGCGTCCTTATGCTTGAACTTTTACGTGGAAAAAATAATTTACCTGACAAAGAAACAGCTACTTCTCTAGAAAAAATCGCCATGCAAGCAGCATCCTTCGACCCAGAGCAACGTTTCCAAACCATCCAAGAATTCCGAACCGCTATTAAAAATGATTCGCTTGGACCTACCTTTGTTTCCGAATTAACAGACTTAAGCGACTTCGCTACCATAGAAGACAGCGCGGACGAAATAAACTGGGCAACTTCAACAGATGAATACGAAAAAGATTTTATTCCCTGGTATAAACATATTCCCGGCTTTAGAACTGGTCATACTTGGAAAATGGTAGTTGCAGTATTAGGCTATATTTTCATGGCATTTGGATTATTTACCCCACCAACAGAAGGCGTTAAAATGAATAACATCGAAAACTTTTTCGCTAATTTTTTCTTGATATTCCCTGCTTTCATTATATTTACTAATTTATGTGGCATCTGGTCCAAATTACCTTTACTTAAGTCCTCATCTAAAGGAACAAGAAAAGCTGGTATTGTCGTATATATTTTCGTTTGTATTATAATTTATGGAATTTATACTGAAATCTTTTCTTAGTCCTATGCCCGGTGCATAGGACTTTTCTTATCTCCGCATGGTGTAATAGATACAGATAAATTAAGAAGGAGAGAAGAAAATGAAAAATTTAAAACGCGTTTTACTATTAATGGGGATTATAACTTTTGCCCTAGCCCTAACTGCATGTGGTGGGACAGAAGATAAAGCAAGTACAGAGAAAAAAGAAACAGCAAAAGCGGAGACGAAAGAAAAAAAGAAAACAGATCCAAATACACTTGGCGATTATAAAGTAGAAATCCTTAGCTCTGAAGTAGTAAAAGACTATGCTGGAAATGACGCAATTGCAGTCAAAACAAAATTCACAAATAACAGTAAAGAAAATACTTCCTTTATGGTAGCCATCGATCAACAAGTTTTCCAAAATGGGACACAATTAGAAACAACCGTATCCGCTGATGGCGGCATGGGCGGTGTAGAGAAAGATGTTCAACCTGGAGCTACTTTAGAAATAACCGATTACTATAAACTACAAGATACGCAAAATAAAGTCGACGTAGAAGCCAAAGAATTAATCAGCTTCAGCAAAAACACAGTCAAAAAATCATTTGAATTAAAATAAAAATTGGCCGCAAACAGTGATTGTTTGCGGCTTTTTAATTTAAAATCCTAACCTGTTCTCGATACGACTTCGCAAAGAATCATTTTCATTAAAAGATTCTCTAAGTTCGATTGCTTTTTTAGGATAGTTTGTAATAATCCCATCTACATTTTTCCGTAAATACATTTGCATTAATTTTTCTTTATTAACAGTCCAGACAAACACCATTTTATCATTTTGTTTGGCTTGTGTTAGTAATCGCTTATTAATAGAGAAATCCTCTAAGACAATAAAATCTGCTGATGTCTTTGGCAAATTCCCGATATTAAGCGCTAGAATGATTCCAGTTTTTAGTGAAGGATCTGCTTTTTCGATTTCCTCTATAACAGGCTGGTTGAGCGACTGAACTAAATACTTGTCAGTTACTTTTTCTTTCTTTAACAATGTGACAAGTCGTTCTACCATATCGCTCGATTCCCCGCCGTGCAACTTCACTTCCACGAGTAAATCTATCTTATTCTTTTTCGCTGTCTTGATAATTTCATCAAAAGAAGCTATATGAGATGAATAGTCGCCACTCTTCACTTTAGTTTGTTGCAACTCTTTTAAAGTCATATCTGCTACTCGCTTAGAACTGCCAGCAAGTCTTCTCAGTGTCATATCATGGAAAACAACAAATTGATGATCTTTAGTTTCTTGAATATCAATTTCACTGTAATCTGCCCCGGACTTTGCAGCTGATTCAATGGCTTCCACCGTATTTTCAACAGCATTCATTGTATCACCACGATGGGCTATTATTTTCGTATTAGGTTCATATAAAGTCGCATTTACTGTATAAATATTAAAACCACTAAAAATAATGAAAACGATTATCGCAACAATAATAAACCGCTTTTTATGCGGAAACTGGCTGTGCGTCATTGGAGCTGGTTTTCCTTCGATAGCAAAGGCATTCTTCACTAATAATTGCGCAATAATTCCTTGAAAAATCCCGGCAGCAAAGAAACCTATCACTTGCAGTATGGTTAAAGTAATACCAGCTATAACTACCGCAATTCCCGGAGTTATTTTTTCTACTAAGAGAAGCGGTAACATAATAATCGTCGCGATAATCGATACTAAAAAGCCAATCACAACAATTATTAAAACCCATTTTAGTAACATAAAAAATAAATGCTTTTGTGGGTATTTCCAACTTTTCCGGATAGCTCCACTTATTTTGAGTGATTTATCTTCAATAAAATATGGTAATGCGAATACGAGTCTCACGCTAATATAGAAAATAATCGCAATTGCAATAACATATAGCCACGTGCCTGTCGTCGTTTTCATTAATTCATCTGTAATAAAATGCGGCAAATAGAGGTTTTCTGTTATCGTAATTGGTAAAGATAATCCTGCAATTGGCAAAAGTAAAAAGAAATATAGCAGAAAATAAATCGCTTGATAACTAAGAAAGTATTTCGCTTTTACATTGAGCCTTTGTATGATTTTGAATACGGTATAGCTTTCTCCCCGCAATTGATAAATGGCCATCATTATAAAGAAACCCAGTTCATAATATACAAACAGTAAAATGAGTAAAGCTAAAATCAGCAGCATAATAACGGCAACAGGACTCGAAAAAACTTCTCCGAGATTGGAGTCTGTAATCCCTGGCACTCCGATAACTCGAAGAATAAAGAAAAAGAAATAATAAATAAAAGGCCCAATCACAAATGCCTGCAAGATCGTCAACAACAATGTTACTTTTAGGTAATCTGTCTTAAATTGATATAAAATTTTCAAACTGTCTTTTAAATCTTTCATTTGCTTCTCCCTTTTTTGTTCAATTTTCAAGGCTTTATAGTTTATCAACGAAGCAAATTTAGTTATAATTAATTCATAAAGTTAACTATTCGAAAAGAGGTGATATGATGCATCCGATTGAACAATTGTTAGCAAATAAACATATTACTACCAATGATATTGAATCAAATACTCGCTTAAAAGAAGGTACTTTGCAAAAACTTATTGATAAAGATATTCGCACTTCTGATATTAGCCTTCGCGTCCTTAGTCAAATGGCTATTTTTCTTAATACTGGAGCGGATATTGTTGCTAAACAACTTAGCGATATAGAAGTAGCTAATGACCTCGCCTTCCTTGTAGAGGATTAAAGAACTAAGTACATCATTGTTACGTCCATATACCGTCCTTCCACTTGCATTAATGCTGGAATCTCACCAGCTTCAATAAATCCGAACTTTTTGTACAAATTAATTGCTCGCTTGTTTTCAGAAACAGCTTCTAAGTAAACGAGTTTTAAGCGCTCGGTTTTTTTAGCATGTTTTATTAATTCTTCCATAATAAGTGTCCCTATCCCTAAACCCCAAAATTTCTTTCGGGTAGAAATAGTCAGCTCAGAAGTATGTAATTCTCGTTTTTTTGTATGACCAATAAGTTGAGAAACACTTGCAAGTTCATCTTCAATAAAACTTAATAACATAATAGAGCCCGGGTTTTTAACCCCTTCTTCTATGTATTCCGCTTCTTCTTCTACGCTAAATGAAAACTCGCCTTGCCCAAAGGATAAATAATCAGTCTCACCTGCTACTTCATTCAGATAAGTAACAATATTGCCCGCATCCTCTTTCGTAGCCTCTCTAATCGTCATTATTTGTCCGTTCTTAAGCTCTCTAGTTTCCATTTAGACACCACCTTTTTTGCTATTATAGCCTATCCATTCTACGCACGCAAACAGCAAAAAAAGCTAGATGACAGCATCTAGCTTTCCGAAAATCTTATTTATTAAAAGAAATTACTATTTTTCCAACTGCATGGTGAGTTTCACTTAATGCATGTGCATCGAAAACACCTTTTTCAGAGAATGGGAAAGTTGCGCCAACAATTGGTTTCACTGTTTTATTTGCAAGTAGTTCACCTAATTTTTTCAGTTGTTCCCCGTTTGGTTGAAGCCAAATTCCATTCGCAGTTACGTTTTTTTCTTTCGCACGGTCTTCATTTGAAATACCAACGATACTTACTAAACGACCTGTTCCTTCTTTTAATACATCATAGCTATCAGTTTCGATTTGACCACCCATTGTATCAAAAACAATATCGATGTCTGAAAGTACGTCTTTAAAATTCACTTCTTTATAATCAATGACTTGATCTGCTCCTAGCGATTTAAGTAGTTCATGATTTTTCGCACTAGCTGTTGTGATAACTTCTGCTCCAGCATATTTTGCAAGTTGAATCGCAAGTGTTCCAACGCCGCCAGCACCAGCATGAATCAAGACTTTTTCACCTTTTTGAAGTTTTGCGTGATCAAATAAAGCTTGCCATGCTGTTAAACCTGCAAGTGGAATAGATGCAGCTTCTTCAAAACTAATACCTTCTGGAAGAGGTGCAAGTAAGTGATCATCTACTGCTGTATATTCAGCATACGTACCAAAACGCGTTGTTTCAGGACGAGCAAATACTTCATCGCCGACTTTCCAATCAGTCACGCCTTCACCAACTTCAGAAATAACACCTGCCACATCCCAACCTAAAATAATTGGAAATTCCCAGTCCATCATTTGTTGTAAGTATCCTTCACGAAGCTTCCAATCAATCGGATTAATGGATGTTGCTGCTTCTTTTACAATGACTTGGTTTTTACCCGCTTTTGGCATTGCTACTTCTTTTTCTTTTAACTCTTCTTTACCACCATAATTTTCAATTACAACTGCTTTCATTTTAACTTCTCCTCCAATTTCTCTACATTATTCATCATTTTTGTGACTGATTTAAGTAAGGCACTGACTTCATCCTCAGAAAATTCTTCTAAAGCCCCAGTTTGGAATTTTTCTTTTTCCGTAAGTAAGGAAGCTAATTCCGCCTCGCCAGCTGGTGTTAAAAATAAATACGTATAGCGTTTATTCTCATCTTGCTTTTTACGAACGATAAGCCCTTGCTCTTCCATGCGCTTCAAATGACGGGTAATACTTGCTGAATCAATATACAGCTTTTCTTTTAATCTGTTCTGACTTTGACCAGGCGTTTGTTTAATATGAAATAAAATCTCTACTTTCGTAAAACTCATATTCGTCTGTTGTTCAAATACATGACTTATTTCTTTAGATAACAAATGCATCCGGTAAAGCAGTTCTGAACGTTTCGTACATGGTTCCAGCATTTCCACCTCCATAGTTGACATGTCAAATGATATATCAACTATTATACGCTTCCTTTTTTAAATCACAAAATATCTGCTCAAATATTAGTGGCTAATTTTTTGTAAGCAATATACTTGCCGTTAATAGCTAAAATAAGCTACACTTAATAGATAATTCAAAAAAAATGGAGGCAAGATGTAATGACAAACGTACTTTTCATAAAAGCAAATGGTTTACCTGCCGAACGCTCAGTCAGCGTGGCACTATACGAAATTTTCCTAGCTGAATACAAAAAGTCCCATCCGGACGATAATGTAACAGAACTAGATTTATTCGAAGCGGATCTACCTTATTATGATGTAACAATGATGAGTGGATTACATAAAGAAGTAGCTGGTGAGACTTTAACCCCGGAAGAAAAACGATTAGCTGATATTGCAAATGGGTATTTAGAACAATTTTTAGCTGCTGATAAAATCGTTATGGCGTTCCCACTTTGGAACTTCAGTATCCCAGCACAATTTTTAACTTACTTATTCTATTTAAATCAAGCTGGAAAAACTTTCAAATATACAGCAAACGGTCCAATTGGATTAGTAACAGATAAAAAAATCGCCTTACTTAATGCTCGCGGCGGTATTTATTCCGATGGCCCACTGCAAAGCTTTGAAATGTCCTTAAACTATGTTAAAAACGTTTTAGCTCACTTCGGCATCTCTGAACCAGAAATGGTCATTGTAGAAGGTCACAACGCAAAACCCGATCAAGCAAAAGACATTATTTCTGCTGGTGCAAAAGAAGCAGCTGAATTAGCAAAAATCTTTTAATTTTAAATAACCGTAACGGAGTAAACCTCTGTTACGGTTATTTTTTAGTCTCATTTTTCACAATATCGACATATTCAGGGTTTAAAACACTCATATTAGTGGAATTGTTTTAAGAATCCGTATGGTATTATAAACAAATATTGCTTAGAGGAGGAATAAATTAATGCGAAAAATGGGAATCAAAATTGGCTTATGCGCTCTTTTAGTATCTCCATTTATTATACCGTTTTCAGCTAATGTTTCAGCAGAAGAAAACATTGGTATCAAGGCTGCGCAAGATATTGTCAACATTCCCGACCCAGTGTTAAAAAGCTATTTAAATGGGCTGTTAGGTCAACCAAGTACAAGTGACATTACCGAAGCGCAAATGGACACAATCACAAACGTCACTATTAGTAATAATAGCCTAACTGATTTAACTGGACTTGATTACGCGCATAATTTAACGCTTTTACATTTATCAAATACGGGGGTAACAGACTACGCTTTAGTTGCAAAAATACCTAGTTTAACTAATCTTAGTATTGATGGGAATAACTTAACAACTGATTCATTACCAGATTTAAATGGTTTAACAAACATCACCAACTTAAATCTAAGTCCTGGTAAGCTCGACAATAGTGCATTAACTAAATTTAATAAAATGCCGAACTTAACTTATTTAAATTTAGATAGTAATCCTTCAATTACTGACATCATGCCACTAAAATCTATACCCAAGTTAGCTACCTTATTTGTCCAATTTTGTGGAATTAATGATTTTCGCGGGATTGACTCATTCCCTAAATTACTTAACTTATCTGCTTACGGACAAAATGTTGGTAGAACCGTTTTAATCAATAGCACAATTAAAAGCTCCTCATTAAACTTTGATGAAGCTAACCAAACGCTTTTTGTACCATTTACTTTAATGACACAGCGGAGCGTAAATTTCGATGGCTATATGTTCCCTTTTACAACTAACGCTGGATCTGCTGGCACTTATTTTACTTTAAACAATACTAAAATTGATGGCAGCCGTTTAAGCATTGACGATAAAGGAATTACAGTGAGCGGCATTACAAAAGATTACTTTGATACTATTACAAAAATGGAATATAATGCGCTTTACAATAATCCCGCCGGATCTTATCAAACACCACCAGGCTTCAATAGTTACTCTGTGTCAGGTGGGTCGTATGATCACTACTTTGACATCGATCACACATTAAATATCACTAGCGATTCTACAATAAGTTACACGGAGCAAACAACTGTTACAGAAGAACAATTTTTAACAGATATTAACGCTGAAACAGATGATGGCACACCTGTTACTAGTGATTTTGATAGCGTTGTAGATCTTAATAAACCAGGCGTTTACACAGTAACATTAAATGCCGAAAACGCTGGTTTAAAAGCAGCTCCAAAACAAGTTACTGTTACTATTCTTGAAAAACCAGTAATTACAGCAAATAATAGCATCACTTACACGAAAGATACTACTAAAACTGCCCAACAATTCCTAAAAGATATTTCAGCTAAAACAAGTGATGGCAGTGCAGTCACAAGTAACTTTGATAGTGAAGTAGATTTAACCCAAGTCGGAACTTATGAAGTAACATTAAATGCAGTAAGTTCAGATGGCGTTGAAGCGGATCCTGTTACTGTCCTAGTAAATGTTGTTTTAGGAAACGAACCACCAACACCGCCGGGACCAGGACCAGATCCTAATCCTGACCCGAATACTCCAGCTATAAATGATGATAATAATGATGATCTTGTGCTATCCGAAGATTCTAATGATACGCCAAACAACCAGAATAAAGCTTCTGAAAAACCAGCCCTTCCAAACACTGGTGACTCAAGTCAAACAACGATTGTCTTAATCGGTATTATTTTAATAGGCATCGGAGTAATCTTTTTCAGAAAAAGAAAACATAGTTAAATAAAAAAGCGAGACTTCAAAATGGAAGTCTCGCTTTTTTTATTTAGTTACAGCGCCGTGAAAAGCTCCCATGCCGCCCATTACATTCGTTACGTCAAATCCTTCTGCCGCTAAAAATTGACTTGCGCGCTCAGAACGACCTCCTGCGTAACAAATAATTGTGTAAGGCTTCTCTTTATCAAGGGACGTTAGTTTTTCAGGTAGTTCATTAATTGGAATATTTATCGCATCCGGAATGTGTCCTTCAACAAAAGCATCAGCATCTCTCACATCGAGTATATTAAGCTGTGTGTTTTTTAATTCTTGTTCTAAATCATTTGCCGTAATCGATTGATACATCTATTTTCACCTCTTCAATTTCTTCTTTATTAACCATACCTCCTTATCCAAAATCAAACAAATTTTTTGCTCAAAAAAAGACAATGCAGCAAGAAGCCACATTGCCTTTATTATTAAACTGCTTGAGCTCCGGTAAACTGGCTGTTGTAAAGGTCTGCATAGAATCCTTTAGCATCAAGTAATTCTTGGTGTGTACCTTGCTCGATTACACTACCGTGATTCATAACGAGAATTAAGTCGGCGTCACGAATAGTTGAAAGTCTATGCGCAATAACGAAACTTGTGCGACCTTCCATCAAATTCCCCATCGCAAGCTGAATATTTAATTCCGTACGCGTATCTACACTAGAAGTCGCTTCATCTAAAATTAATATAGATGGATCCGATAAAATCGCACGAGCAATCGTTAGAAGCTGTTTTTGACCTTGAGAAATATTTGAACCTTCTTCGTTCAAGATAGTATCATAACCATTTGGAAGTCTCCGGATAAAATCATCTGCATAAGCGGCTTTTGCTGCTCCAATAACTTCATCTTTCGTTGCGCCTTCACGACCATATGCGATATTATCTGCAATAGTTCCGTTAAATAACCAAGTATCTTGCAGTACCATTCCGAATTTCTCGCGAACAGCATCTTTGGTCATATCACGTGTATCGATACCTCTCATACGAATCTCCCCGCCATCCACGTCATAAAAACGCATTAGCAAGTTGATTATCGTCGTTTTACCAGCACCAGTTGGACCAACGATCGCCACCATTTGACCTTCTTCAACATGAATATTTAAATCTGTCATAAGTGGTTTATCCGGAGTGTAACCGAATTTCACGTGGTCGAACACAATACTATGTTCTTCACCAGCAACTTGATTAACATTAGCTGGAATTTCGTCTTTTTCTTCTTCTTCATCCATCATTTCAAAAACACGTTCTGCTGAAGCAATAGTGGATTGAATGATATTAGCAATATTTGCCACACTTGAAATTGGCTGAGTAAACAATTGAACATATTGCGTAAATGATTGAATATCCCCAACTTGGAGCGTTCCGTTAGTAACAAAAATCCCGCCGGCCACACAGACACCGACATAACCTAAGTTACCAACAAATTGCATTACCGGCATCATAATCCCGGAAATAAATTGCGCTTTTTTCGCTGCTTTGAAATAATCTTCATTTACTTCATCAAATTTTACTAGTGTTTTCTTCTCTTGACCAAAAGCTTTAATAATAGTTTGACCACCGTAAGTTTCTTCGACTGTATCGTTTAAAATACCTAAGTTGCGTTGTTGTGCACCGAAGTAACGTTGTGATCTACCGGCAATAATTGCGACTAGAATAATACTGATTGGAACAGTTACTAGTACGATTAAAGTCATTTGCCAGCTAATCGTTAGCATCATGATTAAAACACCAATCATTTGGACAATCGCTGTAATTGCTTGGGTTAGTGACTGTTGCAAGGTGTTCGCGATGTTATCCATGTCATTAACTGAACGACTTAGAATATCACCATTTGAGCGTGTATCATAATATTTTAGCGGAAGTCGGGCCATTTTTGCTTTTAAATCCTTCCGCATGTCATACACAGTTCGCTGCGCCACACTAGACATCACATATTGTTGAATAAAACTAAATAGTGAACTACCAAGATATAATACTAAAACAATCATTAATATATTGAAAATCTTATCGTTATTAATTCCCTCAGGACTCATAACACCTTTAAAAATTTCTGTTGTCGCTTTCCCGAGTTCTTTCGGGCTAAAAATATTAAAAATCGTGGATAGAATCGCAAAGATAAAAACGACAATAATTGCGACAGAGCGAGGTTTCATATAGCCAAGAAGCCGGAATAGTGTTTGCTTAAAGTTCTTTGGTTTGGCGGCTGTTTGCATTCTCATGCCACCACCTGGACCTGGACCACTCATGCGATTTCCTCCTCTGACAGCTGTGACTTCATAATTTCTTGATAAATTTTGTTTGATTCTTTCAATTCTTCATGTGTTCCAATTCCAGCAATTTTACCTTCATTAAGAACAATAATTTGATCGGAATTTACGACTGAAGTAATCCGCTGTGCCACTATAAGTGTTACGGCTTCTGTTGTTTCAGCTTTCAAAGCCTCGCGTAGTTTAGCATCGGTTTTAAAATCGAGCGCTGAGAAACTATCATCAAATATATAAATTTCTGGTTTTCTAATTAGTGAACGCGCAATTGAAAGTCGTTGTTTTTGACCACCTGAGAAGTTATTACCACCTTGTTCAACGCGACTGCCTAAGCCATTTGCAAGTTTAGATACAAAATTCTCAGCTTGAGCAGTTCGAAGCGCCGCCCAAATTTCTTCATCGGTCGCATCTTCTTTTCCGTAGCGCATATTGGAAGCAATTGTTCCAGTGAATAACACAGCTTTTTGCGGAACAAGTCCAATTTTTTGGCGTAATTTAGATTGATCCATTTCACGCACATCTATTCCATTAATTTTCACAACGCCACTTTCGACATCATAAAACCGCGGAATCATATTAATTAAAGTCGACTTCCCAGCTCCGGTACTACCAATGATAGCAATCGTTTCGCCAGCTTTTGCTTCAAAAGTAATATCTTCAATCACTGGTTTTTCAGCACCTTCATAACGGAAAGTAACATGTTCAAAAGATAGTTTTGCTGGTGGTGTACTTGTTTTTGGATTTTCAGGGTTAAGTATTTCTGCTTTCATATCTAACACTTCATTAATACGCTCAGCTGAAGCTCCAGCACGTGGAATCATAATAAATACAGCAGAAAGCATCATAAAGGACATCATGATTTGCATCGCGTATTGAATAAACGCCATCAAGTCCCCTACTTCCATATCACCATTACCAATAAAAATCGAACCAATCCAGACAATAGCAATCGATGTTAAGTTCATTAGTAACATCATCAATGGACTCATTAGTGATAACAAGCGATTGACTTTAATTGCAGTTGTTGCATAGTCAGCATTTGCTTCTTCAAATTTTTCCAGTTCATCTTCATTTCGGTTGAAAGAACGAACAACCCGAATCCCGGTTAAACCTTCACGAATAACACGGTTTAATTTATCCATTTTCTTTTGAAGTGATTTAAACATTGGCATTGCTTTGCCACCTAGAATAACTACAAGTAGAAGTAGTAGTGGTAAAACAACAACAAAAATAAGTGATAGTTTCGCATCTCGCCCAACAGCCATAATAATACCGCCGAGTAGCATGATTGGCGCCATCACCATAAGTCGCATCATCATATAAAGAACGTTTTGGATTTGAACAACGTCATTCGTCGTTCTAGTAATCAGTGAAGAAGTCCCTACTTTATCAAACTCTTGTAAGGAGAAGTCCTCTACTTTTGTAAAAATTTTATCGCGCAAATCTTTCCCGAATCCCATCGAAATTCTCGATGCGAGATAAACGACAATGACCGACAAAATAACTGAAGCGAACGATATAAGTAACATTTGCATTCCAGTGCTCCAAATGTAATCTGTATCGCCTTTTACAACGCCTTTGTCAATAATGTTAGACATCAATGTGGGTAAAAAAAGCTGCCCAATAACTTGCCCGAAAGTAAGGACTAATACGGCCGTTATGCTTAGCCAATAAGGTTTTAATCTTTTCATCAATTTCATCATTTGCGGTTTATGCCTCCTTATTTTCGGATTTTGTGTTTAAGTAATCTGTAAGTTTCTCTAGGAGTGTAATCAATTTTTTCATGTCGTCTTCACCTAAAAATTCCTGCATATCTTCAAAACTAGCTTGAAACTCATCAAACATTTTTTTCGATACACCAGCTCCGACCTCTGTTAGTTCCACATACATCGAGCGCTTATCTTCGGGGTTCTGAACTCGCTTAATTAGCCCTTTCCCTTCCAAAGATTGTATCATTTGCGTGACGCTTGGTTTTGAAATTCTAAGCATGTGACCAAGATCGGAAACACGAATTTTTGGCCCTCTGCTTTTAAGCCCACGAGATAAAATAAAAATAAATCTTGTTTCAGATTTACTGTAACCTGGAATTTGGAAACTCTTTATTTCAGCATGCTTAAAATTCATGAAAGCCTTGATTACTGAGTGCCCCAAGTCTTGATTTTTTGAAGACATTTCTCCACTTCTTTCTATCATTTGATTAGTTTACCTAACTAATTATATGAGTTATTCATTTTTTGTCAAGCAATATCTTAATGTTATTTTGAAATTAATCTATACTTTTAACTTTAATTACCTTATAATGGCTTTAATTGTGTTAAAAGAGAAGGGAGGGAAATAAGTGAATTCAGTACATAAGGTAGCCAGTATAAGTCTTTTCACACTTGCTTGGCCGATATTTCTAGAGCAATTTTTACGACTGATGATTAGTTATATTGATGTCTTTATGTTGGGGCATTATTCAGATGATGCTGTAGCTGCGACAGGGGTTGCCAATCAGATTCTCGTCATTTCGATTATTATTTATGGTTTTATTAGTGTTGGTGTTCAGATTATCGTCGCACAAATGATTGGAGCGAAAAAACATAAAGAAATCGAGAATGTGATTACAAATGGCCTAGTGGTTGCTTTCTTAATTGGAATTGTGATGAGTATTATTTTCATTTTTATGTCGAAAAACTTCCTGACTTGGATGGGAATTGATCCTCATTTAGTTCAAGTTGGTGCGCCGTTTTTAGAAATTATCGGTGGGAGTTCCGTTGTCATCGCGATCCATGCATCCATTTTACCAATTCTCCGGGCGCATGGTTATGTAAGACAATCCATTCTCGTCCCTGTGACAATCAGTATTATCAATGTTGTCGGTAATTACCTATTTCTATACGGACCACTTGCTTACTTAGATTACGGGGTGGCAGGTGTTGGGATTTCTACGGCTGTTGCAAACTTCGTCGGAATGGGTCTAGCCATCTGGATGCTTCGAAAATACATCGGTTACACTTTTCATTTCAAAAAATTGGAGCAAGTGTCCAAAAAACTACTTTATTCGATTTTACGTCTAGGTCTTCCCTCTGCTGGAGAAAACTTATCCTATGCTGGCTCACAACTTGTCGTTACTGCAATCATTGCTATTTTAGGTACAGAAGCGCTTACGACCAAAGTTTACGCTTCAACAGTTAGTCAATTTGTCGCACTCTTTGCTATCGCGCTCGGACAGGCCTCGCAAATAATTATCGGTCGTGCGGTTGGTGCAAAAGAAATTGATAAAGCTTATAAACAAGGTCTTCGCAGTTGGAAAATAGGATTAGTTGTTGCCATTGTAGTTAGTGTTTCGATTTATCTATTTGCCGAACCGATTATGAGTCTATTTACAACAAATACCGAAATCATTGCAATGACGAAAGAATTATTCTTACTTTCGATTTTCCTTGAGCTTGGACGTGCCACCAATATTATTATCATTAGTAGTCTTAACTCTACTGGTGATGTTCGCTTTCCGTTCATATGTGGGCTTATCGTTATGTGGATTGTTAGTTTGCCATTCTCCTATGTACTTGGAATTTCCGCTGGGCTTGGTCTTGTCGGTGTTTGGCTTGCCTATATTATCGATGAAGGTGTTCGCGCCGTTCTAATGTACCGAAGATGGCGCAGTAAAGTTTGGTCCTTAAAATCAGTCATATAAAGAAACGTCTCTTTGATTTTTTCGAAGGGGCGTTTTTTTATACATGACAAAACTGTCATTTTCATTTTAATATCGTCACCTAATTCGATGGTTTCATTTCTCTTTCCCCGCTATACTAGACTTATAAACAAATGAGAGGATAGATGAGAAATGTTAGATAAAAAAATTATTAGCGCACTTAGTTATTTTAGCCTTTTCTTTGCCCCGGTTATCGCACCTATTATTATCTGGTGTACAAATAAAGATAAAGAAACACGTCATCACGTGAAATGGGCTTTACTGACACAGACAACTTTTGTCGCTGGGATGGTTGTAATGATTTTACTTTATAATAACGTTCCTTTTAGTACAAATAGTGCTGATACTATTAACTTTTTGGCTCTAGCTACAGTTTTTTTCATCGTATTTCTTAATGTATCGATACTCATTTTCAACTTGATTCGAGGTATTACACGCGTCGTAAAGCACAATGATGATAACTGGGCTAGATGTTAAGCTAACTTCCTAATTTATGCTATAATATAGTGTACTTTAGGAGGTTTTTTTGATGCGTTTTATTATTGCTTATTTATCGATTTTTGTTTTAGGTATTTTTTCTGCACTTTTAGTCGAAACAATCCTCTATGAAAATGTCACACCGCAGCTTGTTTTTTCAGCAATTCTTTTTGCTGCTCCCGTCATCTTAGTCGCTTCCACGTTGGGCGAAATATTTTATGGCTTTAGCAAAAAAGCGAGCTATTCAACATTTGCGATATGGGGATTTGCATACGGAGTTGTTGTAACAGTCATCATCCTTAGCATTATTCAAGTCTCTAGCATGATCATTTCTGTTGGTGTTTCTGTTTTAGCAGGAATAATTATGGCAATCCTAGCTGTTATTTTCTTCTATTTACGAGGCGGAAAATCGACAAGTGGAAAAGCTGCGACAAAATAAAAAAATGTCTATCCTAATTGATTATTCAACTAGAATAGACATTTTTTTATTCCTCTTCAAATGCATGATGATTCAAATTAAACCGAATTGTTTCCAGTGGATAGCCGTAAAAATCTTCGGTAAATTCCTCCACTTGAACAAACCCTTTCGCTTTATAAAAATGAATTGCTGTTTCGTTACCTTTTTCTACGTTAACAAACATTGGTAGTGGCACATGAAATAACGTCATTCCAACTTCTAATAATTCCGTACCAAGTCCGCGCTGGGTCACTTCTGGTAGTAAATAAAAAGCCGCAAGTTCACTTTTCCCCTTCTCAAGCTCAATAAAATTCGCAAAGCCGATTACTTTATCCGCTTGTTCTAAAACAGCAAAAGGAGTCGCTGAAATCCGATTATGAAGCGTTTCAACATTATAAAATCTTTTCAAAAAATCGTCTTGTACATCACTTGGAATTAAATCTTGATAAGTATGGTGCCATGAAGTAGTCGCCACATGCTGAATAGCTTCAGCATCTGAATTAGTCGCTTTTCTAATATGAAAATCCATGATCCATTCTCCTTCCAATTGCGCAAATTGTTAAAACAGTTTATCTGACTTTACCCCATTTTAACAAAAAGAATGCGCTAATTAAGTAATTAGCGCACTGATTTTTTATTTTTCGATTGTAATATCTCCGGAACTAGTTTTCACAGTTACGCGGTTAGCGGTATTAGAATCACTTGTTGGTGCTTTAATGCTACCAGAATTACTTTTTGTTTCATAAATAGCTTTAAAATCGCCTGGTAGTTTCAGCTCTACTTCGCCAGAATCTGTATTGACTTCGATATTTTCTACTTGTTTGTTAAAGGCAACATCAATATCGCCTGAGCTCGTTTTCGCAGTTACATTATTCGTTACGCCAGCAAGTTCAATCGCTCCTGAGTCAGATTCAGCTTGTACTTTCCCTTTTGTATTTGCATCAATATCTCCGGAACTAGTTGTTAAAACGGCTAAGTCTGTAACGGTACTATTTGTCAGTTCGATGTCACCAGAATCAATAGCGATTTTAAGTTTTTTCGCTTTAACGCCAGTAGCATTAACATCCCCTGAACCACCATTTACTTCTAAATCGCCCGTCAAACTAGTAAGTTCAGTTTTTCCTGAATCTGTTTCAATTGATGTATTTGCTTTAATATTCGATAAATCTAAATCTCCAGAAGAAGTAGCCATTTGAGCGCTATTTGCTTCTAAATTATTCACTTTTAACTCACCAGAATTTGTAGAACTAACAAATTTCTTTACTTTAAAATCAGAAACATTAATATCTCCTGAATGAGATTTTACTTTTAAATCAGCTAATTTCGTATCTTTTGTTAAAAAGACAGTTACTTTTTGTTGCCCGTAAGCGTAGATTTTGCCAAAGTTGTTATACCAATCATCCTCTTCAGGAACTGTTATATTAAATGAGGTTCCGTCTTCAGAGACTGGTTCTAATTTTTGAATGGCTTTTTTGTCATTTGCAGAGTAATTTCCTTTGAGTTCAATATAATTCTTGCCTGTTGTACTTTCTTTCCATTCAATTAGTACATCTCGCTCGGAAGAAAAGGCAATTGTATTAATATTTTCAGCTGATAAGTCCCACTGTTTTGTTAGTGGTTCGCCTTTTTCAATCATAGTGCCTGATTTCATTGTGACTGCCACGCCGATAGCTCCGATAATAAATAGCACCAAACCGGCGAAAAATAATTTCTTACTTAAATGATGTTTACGCATTTTTTCCGCCTCCTTTGACCGCATATTTGTGCCACTGGATAATAGCCATAGTAGCTTTACTTGTAAACTTAGTAAGTGCATTTGCTACAAACAGCAGCATAAGACCCAGTCCTACAAGCCCAATGGAAATAAACATTTGATAAAATTCAAAATCAGCGCCAAATAATAGTTCTACGCCAAGTATTACCGGTGAAAGTAAGAACCCACCAACTGTTGCCCAAAGTGAAATAACGAGTGACCATAGCGAAACCATAATCGGAATAATAAGACAGATGTCTAGGAAAAATAAACCTATTCCAATTAAAACTTGTTTACTCACAGATCTATTTTCATTTTGATTTTTTCGAGGTACATAATAATAATCTGCTTCTACCTGTTCTTCGCGAATATCTCTTTCACTTAAAATATCTGCCGCAATTTCTTCCGGTTTTCCAAGATCAAAGACGATTTGTTCTTCGCTTTTCCCAGCTTCCACACCATTTCTAAAATGCTCTTGATAGTCTGATAATAGTTCTCTCCGCTCTTTTGGATCCAGCAATTCTAGGCGCTGGTTTAATTCGTTTAGAAAATCTTGTTTATTCATTTACTGCTTCCCCCTCTGTTAAAAGCTTAGCAACACTATCTGTAAAATTGTTCCATTCAGAGATAAGCTCATTCAAGTAAATTTCTCCTTTTACCGTCAGCTGATAATATTTTCTTGATGGACCTTCATTTGATTCTACTAAATAAGTGGAGCAATACTCTTCTTTAACTAATCTTCTAAGTACCGGATAAATAGCTCCCTCTGCAACCTCAATATATTTAGAAACTTGATTTGCTAATTCATAACCATAACAATCTTTCTTTTGAATTAAAAACAAACAGCATAGTTCTAACACACCTTTTTTGAATTGCGGGTTAACCTCCATGCTAACTCCTCCATTCTGCTAAATTACCACTAGTAATAAGTAACCACTACTATATATTGTTCACTACCACTATAGTTTATCATACACTAGTGTTCATTGCAAGGTACTGATTAGAAAAAATAGTATTGTTTTTTTATTTAATAAATGTTAACCTAATTTAGTATTAAGTTTACATTAAGGAGAGATACGTTTATGCGTGATCAGAAATTGAAATTTTTAGTCGTAGATGCTTTATTCGCAGTCATCATTGCTTTACTCGCACAAGTTGCTATTCCACTTGGCCCTATTCCACTTACTGGGCAAACATTTGCAATTGGTTTAGCAGCAACAATTCTTGGAGCTCGTCACGGTACCATATCTGTTTTAGTTTATATCGTGCTTGGAGCAGTTGGTATTCCGGTTTTTCAAGGGATGACAGCAGGAATTGGGATTCTTTTTGGGCCAACTGGCGGATTTATTGTCGGATTTATTTTTAATGCACTACTTACAGGTTGGTTGCTCGAAAAAACAAAATTCACTGTTCCTTATGCAATCGTTGCTAATATTCTAGGAGCCATCGTTACGTTAATTTTCGGTGTTTTATGGCTTAAAGTTAGCACAGGTCTTGACTGGCCGACTGCATTTTTGACTGGGATGGTACCATTTATTATTCCTGGTATTATTAAAGCGGTGTTCGCTGCTTTATTAGGTATTCTCATTCGTGATCGTCTAATTAAAGCAAAATTACTTAGAGCATCATAAGTCCCATTAATACACATTTCGACTCATCTCCTATATAATGATAATGATTAACACTGAGAAAAGGGGACTCGGTATATGTCATTACTGAATGAGGAAAATAATTTTTACAACGTAGATTTACTCGACTTGTTAAAAGATTCAAATGAAGCGGTTCTTCCATATAAGAGAATTCGTTTTAGACGCAACCAAAAAATCTTAACAGAAGGCGCGGAAACAACTTACTTTTATATTATTGAAGACGGGGTCGTTTCGATGAGTAAAAATACGTGTAAAGAAGATAGTATTATTAGCTTCTTAGGTAAACAAGATTCTATCGGTCCGCTTACATTACTTGGAGGAGCCAAATCACCTGCAAACTATACGTCTATTAGTGAAGTTAGTGTTTATCAATTTGAACGTAAATATGTTTTGAATAAACTCTTAAGCTCACCAGATGTATTTTGGCAAATGAATGCACTTATGCAAAGTATGGTTACACCTATGTTAGAACGGGAAGGTTACGTTAATTTACCTTCTAGCGAGAAAGTTTTAGCGGGATTAATTGCTTGTGGGGAGAGATTTGGAAGAATCGAGTCGGATGGTTCTTGTTTGATTCCCTATTATTTCACCCAAAAAATCTTGGGAAATTATCTAAATTTAGCTCGAGCTTACGTTGCAACTAACCTGCGAAAGCTAGAAGAAGATGGAATTATTGCGCTTTCGCCAAAACCTTGGCGTGTTAATAATTTCGAGATTCATAAGCAAAAACTAAAAGAAAATCACGAACCTTACATATGAGTGTAAAATGAATACTTTTTTTCTAATAGTATTTCGTAAAAATATGCATAATGAAAAGAAGCTATCTTAGTTAGATAGCTTCTTTTTTATTAACTATTTTTACCAATAAAGAAGAATGTCGCGATTGCGCCGATACCTTGAACGATGAAGAATGTTGCTACAACAATTATTGCTCCAATCACAGAAACAATTGGATTAAACAGAGCGATAAATCCTACAACGATACCAATAAGACCAATGGTTAAAATCCAACCCCAACCTTGTATATTGTTTTGCTTGGCTGTAAATGCACCAACAGTACGCATGATACCAGCGAATAATACCCACATGCTAAAAAGTAATACAATTATTTCTGGTCCAGCAAATTCATTAAATAATAACAAGAAACCTAGTAAGATGGATAAAATCCCGTCAGCTAGTACCCAACCAGAAACATTTTGTGATTTTCTGTCTGAAAAGTAAGAGAATGTGTGGAAAATACCAGAAATCAGTAATAAGAAACTAAGCATAAAAGCTGATGTTAATAATGAAATAGCCGGATGGAATAAGAACCAAATTCCAAGTACAATCATCGCAATCCCTGCTAATAAAACAAGAATACGTGTAAATGTCTTCATTTTTATTTCAACTCCCCTTTATTTGTGCTAATCTAACCCCACTTTTAATGAAATATAATTAGTCTTAACTATAATAGCCTAAAAAATGGATTTTAAAACCTTTTTAAAATGAAATATTAGTCTAAAAAACAGCTTTGTCACAAAAATTCCACACACAAGTGCTATTTTTGGACTTTTTAAATACTTAGTTGACAATTTGTTTCATCCAGCGTAATATATAACTTAATTTAATAGTATTTTCTTATCACGAAAGGTGGAGGGACTGGCCCTTTGAAGCCTTAGCAACCGGAATTTATTTTCACGGTGCTAATTCCAGCAGTATATTCTGAAAGATAAGTCGGAAATCCAAGTTTAGGAAACTCTATCCTCTCTGGCGGCTTATATACTGCTAGGGAGGTTTTTTGATGGAAATTACTGATAAATACATATTAAAGAGGAGTGGATTTTATGAGTAATGAGTATAAATTCGAAACAATTCAAGTACACGGCGGACATACACCGGACGGAGATACGCATTCTAGAGCTGTGCCAATTTATCAAACAACATCGTATACATTTGATAGCCCAGAACATGCCGCAGCCTTATTTGGTTTACAGGAAACCGGAAATATTTATACACGAATTATGAATCCTACTACAGCTGTTTTAGAAGAACGGTTAACTTTACTTGAAGGTGGCATTGGCGCTGTTGCAACGGCTTCAGGCATGGCCGCTATTACTTACTCGATTTTAAATATTGCTGGTTCCGGAGATCATATCGTCGCAGCGGCAACACTTTATGGTGGCACACACACTCTTTTCTCGCATACATTTAAAACGTTTGGCATTGATGTTACTTTTGTCGACCCTAACGAACCTGAAAATTTTGAAAAAGCAATTAAAGAAAATACGAAAGCCGTATTCATTGAAACGATTGGGAATCCTGATATTAATATTATTGATATTGAAAAAGTAGCTGAGATAGCGCACGCATCTGATGTCCCGCTAATTGTTGATAATACTTTTGCGACCGCTTATTTAAATCGCCCATTTGATTTTGGCGCAGATATTGTCGTTTACTCGGCAACGAAATTTATCGGTGGTCACGGGGTTGCGATTGGTGGCGCTGTTATTGACTCTGGTAAATTTAACTGGGCAAATGGGAAGTTTCCAAAACTCGTTGTACCTGATGATAGTTATAACGGGCTGTCTTATACAAATGACGTTGGTGCAGCGGCCTATATTACCAAGCTCCGTGTCTCGCTCCTTCGTGACACTGGTGCCGCACTTTCCCCGTTCAACGCCTTCTTGCTCATTTTAGGGCTAGAAACATTATCTTTACGACTTGAGCAACACGTGAAAAATGCGAAACAAGTAGCGAATTTCTTAAATGACCATCCAAAAGTTGCTTGGGTTAATTATCCTGGCTTAAAAGACAACAAATACCACGATTTAGCCCAAAAATATTTACCAAAAGGACCTGGTTCCATTTTCACTTTTGGCGTTAAGGGTGGTTACGCGGCTGGGAAAAAGGTTATCGAATCTGTGGAGTTATTCTCACATCTAGCAAATGTGGGTGATGCCAAGTCGCTTATAATCCACCCAGCATCAACGACTCATCAACAACTAAGCGAAGAACAACAATTAACAGCTGGCGTTAAACCAGAATCCATCCGTCTTTCTATCGGAATCGAAAATGCGGATGATATTATTCAAGATTTAACGAAAGCACTAGAGCAAATTTAGGAGGAAGTGAAGAGAAGTGACCTTACAGCAAAAAGAACTATTTCAAAAAAGTCCTCTTCTACTTGAAAACGGGGAAACATTAAGTCCGGTTTTAGTTGGCTATGAAACGTATGGGACACTTTCTGCCTCACGCGATAATTGTATTTTGTTAGAACATGCGCTCACTGGGACGGCACATGCGGCGAAACATTTTGAAGATGACGCCCCTGGTTGGTGGGATGATTATATTGGTCCGGGGAAAACGATTGATACAGACAAATATTTCCTTGTTTGTACGAATGTATTTGGTGGTTGTAGTGGAACGACTGGCCCCTCCTCGATTAATCCAAAAACAGGCGAGCCTTTCCGGTTACAATTTCCCGGATTTTCAATTAAAGATATTATTAAAGTGCAGCGTGAACTTTTGGAGCAACTTGGGGTTACGAGGATTGTTTCGGTGATTGGTGGATCGATGGGTGGAATGCAAGCCACTGAATGGGCGATTGATTATGCCGATATAACAGATAGCATTATCAACATCGCCTCCCCGCTTGCTGCCGGACCTGATGCGATTGGCTATAACTTAATTATGCGGATGGCGATTCTGAATGATCCCGACTTTAATGGCGGCAACTATATTGGTCAACCTGAGGGCGGCCTTGCTACTGCAAGAATGGTTGGAATGATGACTTACCGGACGAGCGAACTTTTCTCCAAGCGGTTTGAACGTTTCACTGTCGCCGAGTCTTCTCCGGCCGCTTTCTCAAAAGAGCATTTTCAAATTGAATCGTATTTACAATATCAAGGGGATACTTTTGTCGAGCGGTTTGACGCGAATAGTTATCTATATTTAACAAAGGCGATTGATTTATTTGACGTTACGGCTCCCGCGAAAGATGATTTACCCGCTTTTTCAAAAATTAAAATTCCGTATTTGCTGATTGGCATTACGACCGATCAGCTTTTCCGAATTCACGATTTGCGCCGTGGTTATGAGCTTTTAAAAGAATGGGATGTGCCGGTTACTTATCATGAAGTGGCCTCTGAATACGGTCATGACGCTTTTCTAGTTGAAAAGGAAGTACCGAAGTTCGAGCCGCTCATCCGATCATTTTTAAGTAATTTACCTGTAAAAAGCATATAAAAAAAGTTACCTCGGAAAATTTCTGAGGTAACTTTTTTATTAGTCTTTATAAATTGATTTCGTTCGGTTAAGCCACGCATAACCTAGTCCGATAACAAGGCCACCACCTACAAAATTCCCAAGTAAAGCAAGGACTAAATTGACGGTCACATTGCCCGCTGTCATTGCAGCAAGTGTTCCACCAGAAGCGAAAAATGCTAATGAGAATGATGAGAAGTTGGCGATAACGTGCTCGAATCCTAAGAATGCAAAGATGAAAATAATGAAAATCATCGCAATGACTTTACCAGCATCATCTTTCATTCGAAGTGTACAAAGCACGGCCGTATTTACAACAATATTGGCGAAAATACCTTCTACAAAAATTTGTAATGGCGCTTTTTCAAGTTTACCGCTAACGGCAGTAAATAAGAAATGATCAGCAGGTAAATTATGGAAAACAGATGTCAGAGAAACTAAGTACCCTGCAAGAATTCCACCCAATAAATTACAAACAATACATAAAATCAAAATTTGTAATGCTTTTCCAGGTTTAACAATTTTTTGATAAACACCTGTTGTCATATACATCATGTTAGAAGTACCCAGCTCAGCATTCATATAAATAATCATAACGAGCGACCAACTAAACATAAATGCATAGGTGATTTTACCAAGTCCGGGTGCAAAATGATCGACTTTATCACCAATCATAACAGCGACCGCAGTCCCTAGTGTTAAGAATAAACATGCTAACATCGCGCGCACGATATAACGAAGAATACTATTATTTACTAAATCAATTTTTTTGCGCGTACTATAATCAATTTTCTGCATTAATGGACTACTTTCAACATCCAAATTATTTCATCTCCAAACAAAAAATTTTCTTGTGAAATTCACAACTTGTTTATTGTAGCATGTTTTTAATTTGATGCAAATAGTTTTCAGAAAATAAAAATGAGTTAAGCGTTACCATCTTGAAAAAAGTTTCTATCTGACTGTTTTATGTTGTTTATTTCCCCATTTTATCCTTATTAAAACAAAAAAAGAGAACAGATTTCTCTGTCCTCATTTAACTGATTTATTTTCCAAACCAATGTTTTTTAGCAGAATCTTTTGCTTTTCCTTCTGTTTCTTGAGCGCTTTTAATTTCTTCGGCCACAATTGCTTCATCCATGCGTTGTACACGACCATGTAACTCATCCATTACAACATCGTTTACATTAGCTAATTCTTGCTCTGTCGCAATTAAGATAACGCCTGTCGAACCTTCTGGAATTGTTTTTAACGTTCTTTCAAATACGGATAGAGCGTTTTTCACTTCGCCAGCATCTTGCATGGAACCAACGATTGCTCCAACCATCCAACCAATCAAAATACCAAATGGTCCACCTAAAATACCAATTAGCATACCAATAAGGCTATCTTTCATGTTTTTATCGGCACCAGTAAAATCAAGAAAATCTTGTGCAACAAGTTTATTTCCTGGCTCATGTTTTACAACTGCCATTTGATAACCAATGATTTTGCGCTCTTGGTGCAATCTTTTCATTTCAGAGAAAGCTTGATAAGAAATACTTTCTTCATCGAAATTCATAATTAACACTGTTTTTTCTTTTTTCATCTGTTGTACCCCTCTCGCCTCATAAGTATTGTATTTAGGCATGTTATTTCATACCCAACTCTTATTCTACTCGCACTAGTCGGCAAATAGCAATTAATAGCACCTTCCTACTTAAATCAGTACTTTTACAGACCTTTTTTACCAATAAAAGGGAAGAATTTAGAGGTTTTTTTGGCATAATTTTGAAAGTCTTCGCGGTCTTGGTATTTTTTTTCAAGTAGTGGGACGCCGGAAACAAATAGTAATAATAAGGTGATAACAATAGGACTAGTAATTAGCCAAAGATCTGTTATTTGTGTAAAAGCGACTAAAAATACACCCCACCAACTAAGAGCTTCGCCGAAATAATTAGGATGCCTTGTAACAGACCAAAAACCTGTCGTTAGTAGTTTTCCTTTATTAGCTGGGTTCTTTTTAAAGTTTTCTAACTGGAGATCGCCACCAACTTCAAACACAAAACCGATAATCCATATTACAATTCCTGCAATTTGCCACCAAGTAAATTCCGCTGATTCATTAGCAAAAGTATGCGTGATTGGTAAAGCAATAATAAATAAGAGAACACCTTGCAAAACGAAAACATTTAAAAAGGCTTTTAAATTAACCAATGTCGTTCCCCAGCGTTTGCGCATATTAACGTAGCGATAATCTTCTGGCTTGTTCCAATTTCTACGTGCTAAATGCCAAAATAAACGTACACCCCATAAAGTAACTAAAATAAGAATCGTCAAACTTTGCATCGTTACATTAAAAGTAGTTAAAAATCCGGTCCAAGCAACAACAACAAATCCCCCGCCCCAAGCAATATCTACTAATGAATATTTACCTTTTATTTTTGAAATGATAAACCAAAGTACAAAATAGACAAGTAAAGCGAGTGCTACTATCCAATACATCATATTGTTTCCTCCTTTTTAATCCCTGCGACCGCGACACTGGAAAGTCCGGCACTGATGGCAATTGCAGCTGAACTATCCACTAAATAGCTACTTCCTCCTATTTTCGCCTCAAGTTCTTTCTGCCAAAGTTTCGCGTCATGTTCTGAAGAAACATGCGTAATAGCAAGCTCTTTCAGTTGTAATTTTGCAACTTTTTTAATGATTTTTTTCATACTTTGTTTTTGACTAAATGACACGCCTATCAATTTCCCTTCGCCATTTCTGTCCAGACTGACAATCGGATATAATGAAAGTTTCTGTGCCAACTTACCTAAAATTCGCGGTATCCGACCAGACTCAACCATTGGCGCCAAATCTGCCACTGCAACATAAATAAATGTCTGAGCAGTTAACTGTTCGATTTTCTGAGTAACTTCATCAAAAGGCTTTCCAGCTTCCACTAACTCCACTGCTTGTTTCACTAAAAGCCCTTGAGCAACGGAATTCAACTTGGAATCAATAACTCGAATCCATTCCGGCGACAAATCGCGCGCTTTAATTCGTTGCTTGATTAGCTGATACGTCCCGCTTAATTTAGCTGAAACTGCAATAACTAGTACATGTTGATACTTATTTTCTAAGAACGATAATAATGCGTCGACTGTTCGAATGGTAGGTTGCGCCGTGCTCATTTTATGTTGCTGCGTTAGTTTTTGTTGTATCAAAGTTGGTCCAACTGTTAATTTATCGAGAAAATTTTCTTCCCCGGCTAAAATATTCATCGGTAAAACGTGCACTTGATGTTCTAACAAGAAATCTTCGGGTAAATCAGCAATCGAATCGGTTACAATCGCGATGTTTGCTCGTGGATTTTTTGTTACCTCATATTGAAGCCGCATATCATCTACTTTTTGATAAGTCATTTTTCCAAATTCTGATAGTAAACTTAATATTTCTTGTGGTTCATTTGTATGAATGTGTATTTTTGTTTGTTTTTCATTCCCTGCAATCACTAAGGAATCCCCTTTTGGTGCAAGGATTTCACGTAATGTTTGATGAGAAATGGTCGCTTCTTTAATAATAAATTCAGAACAATAGCGATAAATCGGTTCACTTGTCTCAAAATGAGTGTGTTCTTGGGGTGTTTCCTGCTCCACATAATTATTTGGCGTAGAAACTGTTCCCCCACAATAAGCATTGGTCAGCCCGGCAATGAAGTAATAAAAACCTTTCGCCCCCGAATCAACTAACCGATTCTTACGTAAAATAGCCATTTGAAATTCTGTATTAATTAACGCTTGTTCCGCAACTCTTTGCGCATTTAAGAGCGATTGTTGAAAAGAACGTTCTTGCTCATATGTCCCAGCAAGTGCCTCAGACCAAGCCTTCATCACCGATAAAATAGTACCTTCTTTTGGATCTAATAACGCTTCATAGGCTTTATGAACTGCTTTTTGAAACGCCTCGACTAGTCCATCAAAGGTAGATTCCAAATGATGATAGCTTTCCGCAACCGCATTTAAATATTGGGCAAAAATCATTCCAGAATTGCCACGTGCTCCTATCAGTGCTGCGCTGGCCACTTCTTCAAGTAGTTCTTTCGTGGAATATTCTCGTGGCGAAACATTATCAATAATCGCTTGCATTAAAGAAGCTAAATTACTTCCTGTATCACCATCTGCTACGGGAAAAATATTAATTCGATTTAGCTCATCTTTTTTACTGATTACTTCAGCTGCCCCGTTCAACATGCTTTGTAATAGAAGCTTGCTCTCCGACTCCTTCAAAGTGAACCTCCTCCTGAGAAGAAGTGCATATTAATGAAATAGACAATTACGGAAGTCACAGTCGTCACAGCCGTTCCCCAAATAAGATCAATAATTGTCATCGTAATTGGCCAATCTTTTAATGTTGCTAGGTTCGTCAAATCATACGTAGCGTAACAAACTAAACCAAATAATGCTCCGGCTAAAATCGTATAACCTAAGCTACCTTTCTCCGTTCCAGGCATTAATACGAAAAAAGTAACCCCAACTACATAAATAAAATAAAAAATTACTGCTGGAGCAAGCCTTACATCCCCCATTAACTCCCCGATAAACTGCTGATACATTTTCTTAGAAGCTACGAGTAACCAAAAAAGATCAAAAACTAAGAAAACTACAGCACTCGTTACAAATAGCTTTAAAAATTGCGCCATTTCGACTCCCCCTTATCACTTGATAAGTGAATTTTAACATACCTAGGTTCTTACTCCTAAAAGATTGCTCAAGACTCACTCTTCTTACTTTCTGCCATAAAAAAATCAATCATTTAACGCAATGATTGATTCATTATCTATATATTTCCCCTAGAATGCTCCTTGCTAAACTCATATCGCGCAATCGCTAATTTTCGTCGCTCTTTATGGTCGATTATCGGAAGCGGATAATCTTTTCCTAAAATCAAACCATGCTCTTTTTGCTCTGTTTCAGACATTTTTTCTGGTTGATGAATGAATTTATCAGGCAAATCCCGTAATTCCTTTACATATTTCCGAATAAATGTACCATCTGGATCAAATTTTTCCGATTGGGTTGTTGGATTAAAAATTCTAAAGTACGGCACTGCATCTGTTCCAGTCGAAGCCGCCCACTGCCAACCACCAATATTACTCGCTGGGTCATAATCAATTAGCATTTGTTGAAAATATTTTTCGCCAAAACGCCAATCAATTAGTAAATCCTTCGTTAAAAAGGAAGCCGTAATCATTCTTAGGCGATTATGCATCCAGCCGGTTTCTTTTAATTGGCGCATCGCAGCATCGACAAGCGGAAAACCGGTTTGCCCGTCTTGCCACTTCTTGAAAAATTCGCGATTATTCTCCCATTCAATAAAACGATAATTTTCTTGAATAGGCTCATTTTTTTGCTTTGGAAAAGAAACATAAATCATATTATAAAAGTCGCGCCAGCACAGTTCTTTTTCGAATGTTGCTCGCCCTTCTGTAGCTTCTTCTTTTTGAAGTGCCTGCCAAACCGTACGAATCGAAATCTCTCCCGTTCGTAAATAGCGTGATAAATGACTCGTTTTATCAAGCGCTGGGACGTCTCTTGCTTTGTCATAGTCTGCTAAATCTTCTTTTACAAAGTTTGCAAGTCTCGTATTCGCTGCTTTTTCACCGGAATCAAAGGCCGGTAAATCTTGAATCAGTTCTCTAAACTGTTCCTCATATTTTGGAAATAAGCTTTCTTTCCTAATATTTTCTAGTTTTAAAGTGACTTTTAAAGGCGTTTCTTTTATTTCTTCGCGCCATTTTTTGTAGTAAGGAGTGAAAATTTTGTAGTATTCTGTGGCGGATTTTTTCACTTCTTCGGCTGAATGAAGGTAACTATCATGATAGCTGTGAACTGTGATTTCCTTACCAGCAAAGAATGCTCGGGCAGCCTCGTCTCGACTCGCTCCGTAGCCTGTTTCATCCCGGTTGAAGAAAACTTTATCCCAAGTTGGTATTTTTTCTTTTAACTGTTTTAAGAGCTCGATTGGCTCGCCAAACATGATTTGCAAATGGGTGTTTCTATTTAGCTCTTGTTGGAAATGAGCTACACTCGCGAAAAATGCTTGGTGACTAGGGCTTCCTTTGATAAATTGTTCTGGATTTACTTGAAATAACAAAATTAAATCTTCTTCTTTACAGGCATGATAGAGAGCTTTATTATCATTTACTCGAAGATCTCTACGAAACCACATTACTGAAGTCATTTGCTTCCACCTTTCGCATATTACTTATCGTTATTATACGAGAAACGACTATATATAGAAAAACAAAGGGCTTATAATATATCTATCTTCTAAAAGAATAAAGTACATGATACAATAAATACTGAGGTGAAAATAGAATGATTTCAAGTCGTATACTAAAAGAAATAGCAGAAGAATTTATTGGAGATAGCGAAGGAAGTTCATACTCATACAAAAGGGGGTCAGATTTAGTAGAGTTCTTTAATGAATACTTTGATGAAGATGATTCTTATGGGCAAGGTTTTCCATCTAGGAAATATTATGTTTCGGACAAATTAGAACGATTAGAAAGAGAAAATACTTTAGAGGAATTCTTTTCAATTATTCTTTCAAGTAAATTTCTTCGAGTGTATGAAAAATGTAATAGAAATACAATAGAAGAAGAAATATTAATAAGAATTAATCGCTTTAATGAAATTTTTGATAAAGTTGACCTTAAAATAGAACACAAAAACGATAAAATTTTTTTAACTCCTATTCAAGAAAATTTAATAGAGATAGGATCTGGAGGGTTTGCAACCGTATATAGATTTGAAAATCATCCGGTTGCAATTAAAAAATTGAAAGATGAATTTAAAACTGATTATAGTATTACACACAGATTTAATAGAGAATATGAAATTACAGAATCCTTGCAAGATATAGATGGGATTATATCAATTTCTGACTACAATCCTAAGGAATATAGTTATAAGATGAAGTACTGTGAAACTAACCTTTATGATTTTATACATCAAAACGAGTTAAATATTGAGTATAAACTTGAAATTGTGTTGAGAATATTAAGTACAATTAGCCAAGTTCACAAAAAAGAAATAATTCATAGAGACTTAAGTCCTAATAATATTCTAATTGATGATTCTAAGATTTATATTGCTGACTTTGGAATCGGGAAGAATTTCAATGACAAATATTCCCATCAAACAAAATACACTCGTAGCTTGGGACAATATAGATACGCGGCTCCAGAACAATTGAACAACTTATCTGATGCAAATTTTTGTTCTGATGTTTTTAGTTTAGGTAAAATAATTAATTTTATTTTCACTAAAGATCCTGAAAATGTTAATCATTCACTAGCTCAGTTTACTAATAAGTCGATAGCAACTGATCCAAGCTATCGTTATGAAGATGCAGAGAAACTACACAACGAAATAAAGTCATTTTTAATTCAAAAGGACAAAGAAGATTATACAGAAAAAATTATGTCAAAGATAAGGCAAGATATTTATGATGATGAGGTTGCGGGATTTCTTCTTTCATTAAATGACTCTGAACTATCTGATATATTAGCTGAAGAAAACCATGCAAAAAGTGTTTTACGAAAATTATTGATAAGCGGCCCCAAAAAATCATTAAGTATTTTAACTAAACTTGCTATTGGCGTTCGTGGAGATTTCCATTGGAATAGTTATGATAATTTTAGTGAAATTGCTTACATAATTTTAAAGAGCGATGATGCATTATTTGATTATGACAGCTTGATAGCTGCAGCTGAAATTTTAAACTACACCGCTAATTGTGTGAATCGCTTTGATGCACAAAATAAAGTGAAAAATTTAATTGATAATGGAATAGATCCTACCATTGAAGATATTTTAAATAGTAATTCCAATAAGTAAGTTAAGATCTTCAGGCTAACATACATATATTTTTTTAAGCTCACTAAATTTAGTGAGCTTTTTTACTATTAAAATTTATATAAGTTTTACATTTCACGGAGCATCCGTCAATGTCCATTCAATTGTTGTCTCGTAGTCCTCATCCGTATAAGCGTGCGCCGCGTCTGCTTCTACAAGGATGCCTTGATTTTCTGCCCACGTAATGGGAACAATCATGTCATCCGTCGCATTGGACTGGTAAATAGTAATCGGTTCTTCTGAAAGCGGCTTTTTCTCGCCATTATTATCAATGAAAATAAGCCCATTAGGTAATGTGTGTGCTGGATTCGTTGTTGAAGTTAGCGGTGATTTCACTGATGCTGTCACGCTGAACTTGCTACCTGCTCCTCGTGAATCAAGTACAGATAAATCAAAATCCGTGTTTCGTTTCGCGATACTTTTTTGATTATTAAGTTCGATTGATTCAAAAGACATAGTTGCTGGCACATGGTTGAATTTCAGCTCACCAGTTACTTGAATGGTAATTTCTTTAGTCAAAGTTCCAATTTGGATGGTGGCTGTGTAGGTTCCGGTTTCTTTTTTTAGATTTGTGCTTGTTACTTTCACATCTGGCGTTAAATCTTTACCGGTTACGATATTGAATGCTTTTGCTTCCGATTTATCTAGAATGAATTGTTTCACTTCTTCATCATTAAGATTAATAAGGTCTTTTACATTTACGGAAAAATCTTTTGCTCGTAATGCTTGCTCATCTTGAATTTCTGTCAAATCATCTTTAATAAAAACTGGCACATGAATATCAGCGTAATTATTCGCCTTGTCTTCTAATCTAACAATTGCTTCTGTTGGTCCAAAAACATTCGTATCTGGTTCATTTAGTATGGTAATAGTAACACCTTCACCTGTCGTACCATCTGAGTGATCAGTAATGTTCGTAACTAAATGATGTGCATCTGGGAGCGAATCCCCTATGTTTAAAACTTGCGGAACAGCATCTCCGCTTGGAGGAGTCACATCTTTTACAGTTACCGGATCTAATGTAATTCGCTTTTGGTCTTGTGTAATTGTTGTTACTAGATCAGTGTAAGGTTTAATAAAGCCATTCGGGATAGCAATTCGATAATTGCCCGTGTCATCTGCTTGTCCTGATAATAGCTTGTTTTCACCATTTTCTGTATACGCAATATTAACAAATGCATTTGGTGTCGCTGTTCCGGTGACTTCACTTTCTCCATCCGTCACTGGATTTATCGTTCCTTCAAGGCGCCCCATCGCAATCATACGCGCCGTATTTTGATTGAACTTAGTTGGCGTCATTCCAGCATTAGTAGACAGAATTTTTGTTGTTGTTCCTGAATAAGTTAGACTCCCAGTAACATTTTCCCCACTCGGTAAATTAAAAATTTGTGCTGGTTGGTCTGTCCGATCAATTGCTCCAGCTGTATTCCAGTAATTTACCAATTGTGCGTCTAAATTAAATGTATTTGCATAAGGCCAGTAAAACATCGGTGTATTACTATTCGTCGCAACCAAAAAGCTTAGAGGATCCTGAATGTCTAATTTCGCGGTTGCATTATAAAATTGGATAATATAGCCAGTTCCGCCTGTTTTATTTAAGATTAAGCGAGCATTTGGACTGACGGTAATATTATCCGCTGACCAAAGAAGTGGATTAGAGCCAGCCGTTTTTGTCATTGTCACATCGGCGCCCTCAGCAATTTTAACCGCCCCACCTGGTGTATCTCGAAAAATATTATTGTTAGAGGTAATATTTAATTTCGCATTCTTTTTTACATCAATATCAATTGGTTTTGCTCCTGAGCGATAAAACATTCCTGTTCCGTTAGAAAGTATGGTTACATCTGCATTTTCTTCAACTGTAAAAGTATTGACATCAGCTGTTCCGCCACCAAACCAAAACGCACTATTCCCATTGCCGCTTGCGTGATTAATATTTAGTTTTCCAGAAACGTTTACTCCTTTAATTTCCGCAACTTCATTGACTGCTGCTGATCCGCTTACAACGGAGGCAATCGTTATATCATTTGTCCCTTTGAAATTAGCTACTCCATTTAAATTATAAATCATTTGCGGACCTTGATAATGAACATTTTCATAGTTTTGAACGACGTCTTTTGCAGCCCCGTAAACCGAAATAGTTCCATAGTAGTTTTTCCCAATAACATTGATATCTTTTAACGTGGTTTCTTTTGTGCCTGTATTTGTGTTAACTGTGATGACACTGCTCTGCGCCCCAGATGATGCCATTGTCTCTGTTAACGTGTGAATTTCACCAGTTGCTGGATTTTTTCCTGATAAAGTAAAAGTTTTTTTCGAAGCTGGGATGATAATACCTCCAGATAATTCAACATCTGCTCCTAAATAAACAGTATCAATCCCGTTATCTTCTGAAATGGCAGCTTTCAGTTCCGCGAAATTAGTGACTACCGCTTCATTTGCTGCTAAATTATCACTACCCGTTTCAGCATCTACTACTAGGTTAAAACTTAGAAAAAGAGCCGCTATGGTCAATACAATCATTAATTTTTTGAAAGCCAATGTGCCAGCTCCTTTCTTTATTTTTCTTGGTTATTTCTTCGTTTTCTAATTACTAGAATAATAATTAATACTATAAGTAAAACACCTGCAGCAATCGCAACATACAACCACTGGCTCGTTTGTTTCAAATTCACTGCTTCTTTATTTAAATCTTGATCTTTTTTACCAATCGTAAATGTTTCATCCCAATTCCAAGTTTCTACGCCATTTGTAGCAGTCATTTTTAATCTGTATTTACCTTCTTTTAACGGTTTATTCTCCCAATCAATCCCGAAGTCAAAATTGGAATTTGGTGCCATCGTCATATCTGCCTTTTTAGTTTGATATAGCATTTTATTCGAGCCATCTTGATACACTTTTGCATCAATGCTTAGGTTTTTGATAATAACTGGTTGGTCGTTTTGTAATTTGGCAACTATCGCTGTGTGATAATTGATAAGAGTTGGTTTAATACTTAATAAATTCATATGTGGTTTGACTTGTTTGTCGGTTTCAGATAACTGCATACCAACAATATAGGAATATTCATTTTTAAGTGAGACACCTTTTGTTTTTTTGGTCTCCGTTTGATTTTTCTTTTTGAACTGTACTGCGCCCAAAACAACTCCATCGATTGATTCGTCTGGCATTTCAATCGTAACTTGAACGGTTTTTTTGCCATTCACAGGTATCGTTAGAAGTTTTTGGTCGTCTGGTATTGTAGCTAATGCGGGTAATGGGTACTTCAGGCTTTTGTCTTTTTTAGAAAGGTCGTTTTTCGTATAATCAATCACACCAGTTTGGTTGGTTGACGCGTAATTGACGGATGCTTCTACTTGAATTTCTTCATTTGAACTATTCATTACATCTATTTCTACTGTTTGCTTTTGGTTTGGTTTCATTTTCAAGTCAAAGTAGGTTTGTTTTTTGTCTATTTGATTGGCGGGAATATTAGCTTGAACGGAATAGCCGACATCTCCCTCCGCTGCTTTTGCTTCTGTAAAATTGCCGAACGTCACTAATAATGGAACAAGGAATAATATGCTAAGAAAACTTTTTTTCAATTAAACCTTCCTTTCATCGTCTTTAATAAAAATTTTGCGTCTAGAAATGAAATTCTAAACGCAAATTTTTTAAACACCTGGTGCGTCAGATAGTGTCCATGTAATTGTTGCTTCATGGTCTCCTAAAGTTGCACTTCCTGCTGGTATCGTTAACTTAACATTGTCATTTAAGCTAGCTGCATCATTAGGTGTCGCGCCAAACCAACGATTAACCCAAGTCCCCATACCTTCAGATTCTTTTGCCGAAACAACATTTACAATTGAAGTTCCATCGGCCGGTAGTTCTACTGTTTGAACAGCAGTTGGCGTTGTTGCCGTTGTACTTGAAGAAACTGTTTCTCCGTTTTTAAATGATAGTTTAGCTCCTGATAGTGAAGCTGCTCCATCCTCGTCTTTAAAGGCAGTTGCTGTTGCAGTAACCTTCCAACCAGCACCTGTTCCGCGGCGGTCAGATACTTGAATAAACGGTTTTCTTGAAGTGGAAGAATAGCTTTGTTCCGTAGTGGATACTTCATGTTCACCGAAATTCACAGAAGATACATAATCCATTGTTAGCGAACCAGTATTTCCAGTTCCCGGATCAGTCGGATTACTTGGGTCTAATGGATCTATCGGTTTCGTTGGATCTTCTGGGTCAACCGGATTAACTACCCCAGTTCCTGCTTTAAATTTAATTGATGCTTTTGAATCCCCTTCTGAAGATACTGCAAAAGCAGACGGTGCAAAAAGTGTGACTGAAGTTATGCCAATTAATCCTACAATTAATGTTTTTTTGAAAATCATTTTGTTTCTCCTTTCGTCATGCGTTATCTTTATATTATGACGAAAAGAGCTTCAAAAATATGTACAACTTATGAAAAATAATAAATTTTATCACATTCTTTTTAGTAAATGTTAAAAATTTTACACAAAAACCGCTCTATTACCGGACTCATCTTGTAAAGAAAAAAATTATGTCTTTTCTGTGAACACTTTTAATCATCAAAAAAAGAGCCCTATTAAGCTAGAAAATACCTTTCTAACTAATAGAACTCTTGTTAGTTTTATTCTTTTTCTTCAGGGGGCGTTACAACATACTCACTCTCAGGTTGTTCTCCGTAAAGCCCTGAAACTCGTTTGAACCAGATAAATACATGTGTTACAACTACTTTAAGCACAGCATAACCTGGTACTGCAAAGATAACTCCGAGTATACCGAAAAGATTTCCGGCTACTAAAATAACGAATAAAATTGTAATAGGGTGTACTTTTAATGTTTTACCCATTACTTGAGGCGAAATAAATTTACCTTCTAATAATTGAACCACACACCATACAATAATTAATTTAATTAATAACCAAGGAGAAGTTACAATTGCGATAATAATAGCTGGTGTAATTGCGATAGCTGGTCCTAAATATGGAACAATGCTAGTACATGCGGCAATGATCGCAAGCGTTAATGCATATGGTAAGCCAATAATTAAATAACCGATAAATAACAGAATACCAATACATAAACTAACAATAATTTGTCCACGAATATAAGAACTAATTTGGTGGTTTGCTTCACCAAGTACTTGGCGAGTATGCGCACGACCATTTACAGGCAACATTTTTAATAGGAAATCTGGTAATTTTTTCCCATCTTTTAATAAGTAAAATAATACAAGCGGTGTAGTTACAATTGCTAGTACAACTTCGGTAACCGTTCCAACAATACTTCCAATACTTGTAATCGCGCTATTAATAACGGAAGTTCCTTTAGTCGAAAGAGTTTTCATAATATCGCTCATATTAGTGCTTAATTTATCTTTTATTTGATCAAACAAGCTCGAACGACTAAATTCGTCAAATTTTTGGGTGATTTGATCCCAATAACCTGGGAAAGATTTAAATAAGCTAACAATTTGATCTTTCACTGCTGGAATAACAAAACTAAATAATAGAATGATTAAACCGATAATTACTAAGTATAACAAGGCAATTGCCCAGCCTCGCTTCCACTTTTTTTTCTCAAGCCAGTCAATTATTGGGTTAAATAAGTAATAGGAAATCCCCGCTAAAATAATTGGCGCAGCAACGGTTTTAAGAATTACCATTAGTGGATCAAAAATAAAGGCAATCTTCGTTAATACATAAATATCAAGCGCTACTAGCAAGAAAATTAATAATCCTAGTACAAACTTGTTCTCAATAAAAAACTGTTTGAATTTTGTTAATGTCCCCTTCACTTTTCCACCTTCTTTTGTCTAAATTTATTTTTGTTTGTTACTATTATATAGGTTAATACCCTCGTTCTCACTAAATTACCCATAAATTTGAAAAAAATCAGGCGTAAGTTGTAATTTATCCTTGAATCAATCCATCTGGATCTAATTCAAGTAAAGCATGTGCAAAATAGAAATGATAGTCAGCTTGGAATTTCTCAAATAATTGAGCACCTTCTTTTTGATACATAACGAGCGGATCTTGCTGTCCATATGCGCGTAAATGAATTCCTTCCCGTAATTGAACCATAGCGTCAAGATGCATTACCCACATTTGGTCCATCAAGTTTAAATACACTTCTTTTTCAATTGCAGTAATTGTTTCAACTGGGAATTTATTACGTTCTTTCTTATGCCAAGAGACTATTTCTTCCACTACTTCAGCTGGATCCATCAATGTCACTTGATCAAAGGAGATTGGGAATTTAGTGCCACCAAGTAATTCTTTTTGGCGACTATAGTATTTCTCCAACTCTTCTTCCTCAAGTTCAAGCGGATGAATAAATGAATATTCCGCGACTTCTCGAAGAATTTTTTCAGAAGACACGCCCAGTTTATTTCGCTCTAACAGTTGATCGCGCTCTTTATAAACCATTTTCCGTTGTAAATCGATTACTTCATCGTAAGAAAGCAAATCTTTCCGAATATCGTAATTTGCACCTTCTAAACGTTTTTGAGCATCTACAATGACAGAGTGAATTTTACGCGAGTTAACAGGTTTTCCATCACGAGGTGCTTTACGCTTAAGTTTCGTAGACAGTTTTTCCCAACTCTTACTTTCAAACTGCTCTAATAAATCATCTTCTAATGAAATCATAAACTTACTAAAACCAGGGTCACCGCGTCTACCAGAACGTCCCATTAATTGTAAATCAATACGACGACTCTCGTGGCGTTCTGTCCCGATTACCGCTAATCCACCGAGTTTATGAACATCCGGATCTAACTTTATATCCGTTCCTCGTCCTGCCATATTCGTTGCTAAAGTTACCATGCCGCGTTTCCCGGCTTTGGCAATAATTTCCGCTTCTTGGGCGTGGTTTTTAGCATTTAAAACTTGGTGAGGAATTCCTGCAGCATCAAGCAGACTACTAATCCACTCATTACTTTTAATAGAAGAAGTTCCGATTAGAGTTGGCTGACCTTTTTCATAACGCCAAGAAACTTCATAAACAATCGCTCTTCCTTTTTCCTTTTTCGTATAAAAAATGTCATCGGGCATATCTTCACGATTGACGCGTAAATTTGTTGGTATTACGACAACATCCATATTGTAAATTTGCCGAAATTCTTCTTCTTCAGTTTTCGCCGTACCTGTCATACCAGAGAGTCTTTTATACATTCGGAAATAGTTTTGAATTGTAATTGTCGCAAGTGTGCGTGATTCTTCTTTTACTTCCACGCCTTCTTTTGCTTCAATAGCTTGGTGAAGTCCATCATTAAAGCGACGACCTGGAAGCGCGCGACCAGTATGCGGGTCGATAATTAAAACTTCCCCATCAAGAACGACATAGTCTTTATCTTTATGCATCAAAAAATGAGCACGCATTAGAAGCATTGTAATTCGAAGTTCCACCTGTGCTTCCGCGGAATAAAGTGATTCAACACCCCAAAATTTTTGAGCTCTTTCAATCCCCGCATCATTCAACCAGACAAAACGCTTATGTTCTTCTATTTCATAATCATCTTTCATCATCGTTTGCACGAGTTCATTTGCCGTTTGATAAAGCGATAAATCTTCTTCTTTACGATCAGAAATAAGTAAAGGAGTCCTTGCTTCATCTATTAAAATGGAATCTGCCTCATCGATTAAAACAAAATCAAGTCCACTTTGTACCTTATCTTCTTTTTGGCGGACCATATTATCACGTAAATAATCAAAGCCAAATTCAGAAGCTGTTCCATAAATGACATCTGCTGTATAAATCGCCTTTTTCTGATCTTTATCTAAACCAGATTCGTTTAAAGCAACCGAAATACCGAGATATTCTAACACTTGTCCGATTTCTTCCCGGTCCCGTCTTGCTAAATATTCATTCGCAGTAACAAGGTGAACACGGTTGCCACGCATCACTTCGATAAACATCACAAATAAAGACATCAATGTTTTACCTTCACCGGTTTTCATTTCTGCCACTTTGCCATCACCAAGAACAAGCGCACCAATTAATTGAACGACAACGGCATCCAAACCAATAATTCTACTTGCCGCTTCTCTTGCTAATGCAAAAATATTAATCTTATCTCGTTCAGTCATTGGTTTTGTCTTGAATTTTTCGCGCCAAAAATTCGTTTGTTCGCGAAGTTCATCTTGGTCCATATTTTTATATAAGCCCTCTTTTCTAACGATTTGACGGGCTATTTCTCGATACTGTTTCACAATTTTGCGATCATCATAATTCTGTCTCATTATATAATATCCTCCATACCTTCTATTATAGAATAACACAAAGTCATCTGGCAATTTATTTCAGGTTTAGAAAAAAGGAAAAACTGATGAGAATAATATTACAAATGTATTAAATTTTTCTATTAACAAAAAGCAATAGGTTTCCCATAGCGAAAGTTGTTGCTTTTTGTTAATATCTTACTTACACCTTAAAGGACTCCCCAGCAGTACATCTCAAGCCCTAAGAATGCACGTTCGCTTTTTAATTGTTACAGTTTCATTACAAATAGTTGGTATAGTCCGCTATCTCTCTTTGTAACAGCTTTTATCTATTTGTTTTTTGCGTAAAAACTGGGTAAACTAAGTATTAATCACTATAAAATTAATTCTCAATTACTAATTGCGTACTGAGATTTTCTGAAAAAAAGAGAGGAGTTTTATGAATATGAAAAAAGCAACTATCGCGGCTACAGCTGGGATTGCGGTTACAGCATTTGCTGCACCAACTATCGCATCCGCAAGCACAGTAGTAGTTGAAGCTGGAGATACACTTTGGGGTATCGCTCAGAGCAAAGGGACTACTGTTGACGCCATTAAAAAAGCAAACAATTTAACCACTGATAAAATCGTACCAGGTCAAAAACTACAAGTAAACGAGGTTGCTACTGAAGAAAAAGCAGAGAAATCTGTTAGCGCAACTTGGCTTAATGTACGTTCTGGCGCTGGAGTTGACCACAGCATTCTTACTTCCATTAAAGGTGGAACTAAAGTAACTGTTGAAACAACAGAATCAAACGGTTGGCACAAAATTACTTACAATGATGGAAAAACTGGTTACGTTAACGGTAAATACTTAACAGACAAAGCAACTAGCACTCCAGTTGTTAAACAAGAAGTGAAAAAAGAAACGACACAACAAGTTAAACCTGCTACAGAAGCAAAAACAGAAGTAAAACAACCAACTACACAACAAACTGCTCCTGCACCAAAAGCAGCTGAAACTAAAGAAGCTCCAGTAGTAGACCAAAATGCTACTACACATAACGTTAAAAGCGGCGACACAATTTGGGCATTATCCGTGAAGTACGGTGTTTCTGTTCAAGATATTATGTCATGGAATAATTTATCTTCTTCTTCTATTTATGTAGGTCAAAAATTAGCTATTAAACAACCAACTAAAACAGTAGCTCCAAAAGCAGAAACAAAAACTCAAGCTCCTGCAGCTGAAAAACAAACAGCTCCAGCAGTAAAAGAAAATTCAAATGCGAATACTGCTACTACTGAGAAAAAAGAAACTGCAACGGAACAAACAACTACTAAAGCACCAACTCAAGCTGCGAAACCAGCTCCTGCTCCGTCTACTAACACAAATAAAACAAACACAACAAACAACAATACTAATGCAAGCACACCATCAAAAAACACAAATACTAATACAAACACGAACACGAACACTAATACAAACACGAATACCAACACAAACCAAGGTTCCACTAACAATGCGAGCGCAAGTGCTTTAATCGCTGAAGCTCAAAAACATCTTGGAAAAGCTTACTCTTGGGGTGGTAACGGACCAACTACATTTGATTGCTCCGGTTTCACTAAATATGTATTCGCTAAATCTGGAATTTCTCTTCCACGTACTTCTGGCGCACAATACGCTAGCACTACAAGAATTTCCGAATCACAAGCAAAACCTGGTGATTTAGTATTCTTTGACTATGGTAGCGGAATTTCTCACGTTGGTATTTACGTTGGTAATGGTCAAATGATTAACGCGCAAGACAATGGCGTTAAGTATGATAATATCCACGGCGCTGGCTGGGGTAAATTCCTAGTTGGATTCGGTCGCGTATAATTAATAATTTAAAGTAACCTGTGGAGCAGGAAGTTCGCTTCACAGGTTTTTTGTTGGAAATTTTATCTTAATGAAAGACGGTGCATGATGAAAAACTCGATAAAACTAAAACTATTTCCTAAGTTTACAAAAGGCTATAAAGAAGGCTATCCTTTAATTCTAAAAGAACGTTTCGAAAAATGGCCAAAAGATCTACAGGAAGGCGATCTAGTAGAATTAATAGATACAAATGGTCAATTTATAGCTCGAGGGTATCACGGAAAACAAAATAAAGGCGATGGCTGGATTTTCACCTGGGATAAACAACAACAACTTGATGAGCACTTTTTAACAACTGTAATTACAGCAGCTATCGAAAAGCGTCAATTTTTATTTGCAGATGATTCAACTACAGCTTTTCGGATTTTCAACGGTGAAGGTGATGGTTTTGGCGGCTTCACTGCTGACTTTTATGACGGCTACCTTGTGATTCAGTGGTATAGCCTCGGCGTATATTCTTTCCAAAAAATGATTTTAGAGATTTTCTTATCTTTTCCAGAAGTTAAAGGTATTTACGAAAAAAGACGTTTCCAAGAAGATACAAAAGATGATTTTGTCGCTGGTCAAAAAGCTACTTTCCCACTGATTATTAAAGAAAATGGCATTAACTACGCTACTTATTTAGATGATGGTTGGATGACTGGAATTTTTCTTGATCAGCGAGACGTACGGAGAAGAATAAGTGAAGACTATGCTGTTTCCAAAAACGTCCTAAACACTTTTTCTTATACTGGAGCATTTTCCGTAGCAGCTCTATTTGGTGGTGCTAGTAAAACCACCAGTGTGGATGTTGCTGGACGGTCACTTAGTAAAACAAAAGAACAGTTAGAAGTAAATGGACTAGATCCAAATTCTCAGGATATTATCGTAGAAGATGTTTTTCACTATTTTAAATATGCTTTACGGAAAAAACTAACTTTTGATTTAGTCGTTGTTGACCCACCGAGCTTTGCGCGCACTAAAAAAGTAACCTTCCGCGCTGCAAAAGATTACCCAGCTATGCTCCGTGAAATCATTGATATTACTGCTCCAAATGGCACCATTATTGCTTCTACAAACTACGCCGGATTTGGGATGAAAGCATTTAAAAAACTAATTGCCGAAGCTTTTCAAACAAGCGATCGCACTTATAAAATTGTCGAAACGCACTCACTTCCAGCAGACTTCACAGTAAATAAAAACTTTCCTGAAGGGAATTATTTAAAAGTTCTTTTCCTCACTTTGGATAAATAAAAAACAGCGACCAATTGCTTGGTCGCTGTTTTGTTATTATTTTTTTATTGGCTGATTTTGGTTTGGCAAGAAACTTTCAAACCAGCTGTATAAGTCGTCTTCTTCAGCTTCGTTAACATTATGGCCTACAAAATAACTATGTTTTTCTACATTACAACCCATTTTCTGGAAAAACTGAGCAATTTCTTCTGCTTCGGCTATTTGAATAACTGCATCCTCAATGCCATGACCGATAAAAATACGTTTATCTTTTAACATTAAATTAGCCGGTCTTTCTTCCAAATAATGTGGCAAACGACCACTAAGTAGCGCAGCAGCTTTATATTGCCCGCCATAACTTTGCATTATAGAGATTGTTAAAACGGCTCCTTGATCAAATCCAACAAGGAAGATTTGATTTTTATCAATGGAAACATAATCATTACAAACCTCATCGATAAATTCTGCTACTCGTAAGCTTGTATAATCAACCTCACGCGGATTTGGATCGCCCTCTGTGACCATATGATAAAATCCATATGTTGGTCCATATTCAACGTCACCGCGCATAGAAACTACTACAAAGCGGTCCATTAATAATTCTAATCGTCCCGCCATATCAAGTTCGTCTCCACCAAAACCGTGAAGTGCGAATATCACTGGAAAAATCTCCCCATCTTTTCTCCCAATTGGCTCATAAATATCATACGCATACATTTTCATTCTTTACACCAGCCCTTAATCTAACAGTTTTTTTAGTGCTTCTGCCTCTTCATCAGTTAGTGTAATCCCTTTTCCCATTTTTTCATGATCCTCTGACCAGTCGCGGATGTCATATTTAGGCGGACGACCGTTCCAGCTGACTTTATTTAATTCCTTCCGCCAACCACGTGCATTTTCGGATAATACGCCTATTTCTTCTATGATTTCATATTCAATATTTGCCAAAATAATCCTTATCCTTTCCGAATCTATATCTACCATACTATCAAATATTTACCCCAAATTACATTGAAACAATCGTGAATTCAAAAAAAGCGCCCTTCCTACTAGAATTTTTGGATTGATTGCGTTACGATTGAGAAGTACTAAAGGGTTGGAGGTGCTTAGTTATGTCGAATGAAACAACAGATTATTTACTGGAAACATGTTTGATGGCCGGTAAAATAATGATGGAAAGTGGTGCAGAAATGTATCGTGTGGAAGATACTATGAACCGCATCGCCACCATCGCTAGTAATAAAAAAGGGATTAGTTTCGTGACGCCAACTGGGCTTTTTATGTCACTTGAAGGTGAGCGTAATGTACAATTACAGCAAATCCCAACAAGAACAATTAATTTAGAAAAAGTATCTATGGTCAATGAATTTTCCAGGGATTTCGCTGAAAAGAGAATTTCCTTAAAAGAATTACATACAAAACTCGTTAATTTAGATAAAGATGTTCGCTACTTCCCTATTTGGTTGCAAATTATTGCTGCCTCACTTGTTAGTGGATCGTTGATGGTTATTTTTGGCGGTGGTTGGTTTGATTTTATTCCAACTTGTATCATTGGTGCGATTGGTTTTATCATTTTTTACTACACGCAGATTTTTATGAAGGTAAAGTTTCTCGCGGAATTTTTAGCTTCATTGAGTGTTGGGCTTTTAGCTGTTTTGACGATTTCAATTGGTTGGGGAATTAATTTAGATACGATGATTATTGGTGGCGTGATGCCGCTTGTTCCCGGGGTACCGATTACGAATGCGGTTCGAGATTTGATTGCTGGGCATTTACTTAGTGGAATGGCACGCGGAACGGAAGCGCTACTTACTTCTTGTGCAATAGGAATTGGAATCGCGGTTGTTTTCCGCTTTTTCTTATAAAGGAGGCGCTATAATGGATTTAGTTTGGACTATTATTATTCAATTAGTGCTGAGTTATGTTGCGACTGTGACGTTTGCGATTATTACAAACGTGCCAAAAAGAGCGCTGAATACTTGTGGTATCACTGGTACATTTGGCTGGATGGCTTATTGGACCTTGATGCAAATGGATTCTGGAACCGGCGCTTCTTCTTTAGCTGGAGCTTTTGTTGTCGCTGTACTCAGTCACTTTTTTGCGAAATATAAAAAATTGCCAATTACGATTTTTAATGTTCCTGGAATTGTGCCACTCGTTCCTGGGGGCCTTGCTTACCAAGCTGTACGGAATTTTGTGTTAGGCGACTACACGGAAGCAATTGGTTTTTCCGTGCAAGTAACAGTGGTTGCTGGCGCTATAGCAGCTGGATTAATGCTCTCGGAAGTATTCAATCATAGTATTAGGGCATTTCGTGGACGTAAAGAACGTATTTAAAAAAGCAATCTCTAGACGAGATTGCTTTTTTATTATCGAATAATTTGATTTACTTATGGCTCAGGAATCATAACCCCATAAACAAGTATCTGATACGTAACCACCACATCTTCGCTAGTCAGTGTTCCTTCGCGATTGGTTGGTATACTTTGGTAGTTTTCCCACCTCTCAATCCCGGTACTACTGAGATCGGCATTTTGCGAAATAACATAGGGGATTTGTTTCCCTTGATCATCCAGTATATTAAAGGTCATTCTTTCCGGTAACGAATATGTTTCCCCTTCTTTAGCTGGAATAACAATATCAGGCACCGCTTCACCTTGATTATAAATTTGTTGATTGTAATTTAATCTCATATGATATTGATCTAAATTAGGATAAATAGGTACTAAATCGCCGTTTTTATAAGTTGTTAAATCCGTTAAAACAAATGGATCCCCATTGCTATCAACAAATTTAATTGTTATTTTAACATCTTGCGCTTCTTTCGTATAGATATACGTTACTTCTATAGCTTGATTAGTGAAAGTACCATTTGCATTGTTTGGCAGTTTCGTTGTATCTAATGTGTATCCATCAATTTGTAATTTGTATTTATCTGTTGAAGCATCATATGGTTCGCCAATATTACCGCTAATTGTTTGTGGATCATGGATTTTGTTTCCATCTTGATCGAGGTATTTAACAGTTACGGTAGCTAAAGGCACTTTTTGATAAACATAAGTAACAACTTGCGCTTTCTCTGTAAAAGTTCCTGTTGTATTTCCGTTCGCTTCTTTTAATTGGTATCCCTCAATATTTTTCGTTGCAGTCTGATATGGTTGGCCAATGTCGCCTTCGAGGGTTTCACTAGTCGCCAGTGAATTTCCTTGTTCATCCTGATAGTTTACAGTTATAGTTCCTTTTTCAACTACGGGCGGTGTATTATTTTTACTTGTGTGTATATATCCTACATACGTATAGCCTTCCATTGATTCGGGTTGTTTCGTTTCTTTCGTTCCTTTTGCAACTGTTTGAGATTCTTGGGTTTTTAAGTTACTATTTTCTGTTGCTTGAACAATCGATCCGACTAACAAACTACTACCGCCAAGGACAACAAGAAATACTAGCAGCTGTTTGGCGTGTCTTTTTTTCAATGTAAGAAGTCCAATACCACTTCCGAATAAAATAAACCCTAGGATGATTAAATAACTATTTGGGCCAACATCTCCCGCTTTTAATAGTGTCCCATTTTGATTTTTATTATTGTCAGAAGTATTATCTGTATTTGTAGTTGGTTCTGATGTGTTTTTTTGATACACAAAGGAATAATTTTCATAATCATTTGTAAGTGTCTCGTTTGGATTTCCTTTGATAATACTATTTTTTTGCGTTTCTGTTAATGTGCTGATATCAATGTAATTATACGTCACATTGCTTGTATCAGTTTCAGCAGCATTCACCGGTGAATTTCCAAAAAGAAAACCTGTGAAAAATAATATTACTGCGAATACGCAAAGAAAGTATTTTTTCTTCATAGTACTATCCCTCCTCATATAACTAATTTCTCATTTTAACTGCTCACTCTCCTAGCAAAAGGAGTACTAAAATAGCACTTAATTGAGCTCAACAATTATATATTAGGCAAAAAACATTATCAATGAGGTTAAATATGTCTATTATGTGAACAAAAATATTTTCTTTAAACTATTAAAATAATCTTATACTAGGAGTAATATTATTTCTTTCCACAGCTCCGTATAGCCTAAACGGTAGAACTATATTTAAAATTTGTGCGTAATTGGGTTAAATATTATATAAGAATCCTAAATTATTATCAAGCGTGTAAATGTGTCTATTTTGTGAACAAATCCATTATTTTATATAGAATTGAACCTAAACTGCTTAGATATTCAAAAAAGACGCTAGACAAAATGATTGCTCACTTTGTCTAGCGTCTTTTCAACGTCTAGCAATATTAACGGTAGTAAACACGAATTTATCATAACGGTGGCGCGATCTGGAAAACTCAAACGCGAGACCGTTGTTTAAATAAACGGTTTGTTCTACTTCGACAACGGGATCATCTGAAGCACAGTCAAGATATTGCTGATCAAGCAGTGTCGCTTTATCCGCGCGAATTTGTTTGTAGGAACTAGCAATTTTTAGGTTCAGTTCATCTTGAATATAAGAGTAAATCGAACCTTCTAAAATTTGCTGGTTAATGCCTGGAATAACCCCAACCGGCATATACGTATGTTCTAGCACATACGGTTCATCTTTCACTAGCCGAACACGAAGAATATCATAGATTGGCGTTTCCATTTCGATATGAAGACGTTCCGCAATTTCTTCTGTTGGAAAGATGACTTTAAACTCAATTACTTTGCTAATGACTTTCTTGCCGTTCAAAAGTTTAGTGAAACCATTTACTTCTTGGTTATGAATCTGCAAACGGTCCGCGTCCAGCGCCGATTTGATAATGAAAGTACCATGCCCGCGTTTACGATATAGTAAGCCTTCAAGTACAAGTACTTCAAGCGCCTTTTTCATTGTCATTCGACTACAATCAAACTCTTTCGCCAAAGTTATCTCATCAGGAATAGGTTGATTAAGCGGATAGGCGTGATTCATAATTCTTTTGCGGATTTCTTCAGCAATAAAGCTATATTTTGTCTGGTTCTGAGCCACGGAAGTTCACCTCTTTACACATAATACTTTTATTTTATCACATTTAATCTTCAAAACCATTGTTTTCTGAAAGTTCTTTGTACCAATGACCGGATGCTTTTACGGTACGTTTGAAATTATTGTCTAAATCAACTTCTACTAAGCCATAACGATTTTTGTAAGCATTCGCCCAGCTCCAGCAATCCATGAATGTCCAAAGATGATAACCATGACAGTTAGAACCTTCTTCAATTGCCTTATGCAGCCATTTCAAGTGACTCTTAATGAAATCGATTCGGTACGTGTCTTCAATCATTCCATCTGCATTACGGTAGCGACTTTCGCCTTCTACACCCATGCCATTTTCAGAAATGAAGAATGGAATATTATCGTAGTTATCGCGCAGATTAATCGCAATATCATAAATCGCTCTTTCGAAAATTTCCCAACCACGATATGGATTCATTTTGCGGTAAGGCATTTCATAATTATCAAAGAGATGTTCCGGCATAAATGGCGCATCCGGGTGAGCTGCGTATTCTTTCGCTTTCACACGACGCGGTTGGTAGTAGTTTACACCAAGAATATCAATAATGTTGTTTTTAATTATCGCCAAATCTTCTTCCGTATATTCTGGAAGCGCGTCATGTTCGCGAATAATTTCTACAAGGTCAGCCGGGAATTCCCCTTTTGTTACTGGGTCAAGGAAACTACGATTGAAAATTAGATCCGCAATATGAGCCGCTTTTAAATCAGCTGGATTTTGGCTTCTTGGATATGACGGTGTTAAGTTTAAAATAATACCGATTTGGCCTTCTGGAATTTCAAGTGCGTGGAATTCTTTTACAGCAAGCGCATGAGCTAAAGTAGTATGGTACCCAACTTGTGTCGCGCGTTTAAAATCAACGACATTCGGATAGTGCATATCGTATAAGTAACCCGCTTCAACAGGAACAATTGGTTCATTAAATGTAAACCAATGTTTCACACGGTCTCCGAATAATTCAAAACAAGTTTTTGCAAAAGTAGCATATGCATCAACTACTTCACGGCTTTCGAAACCACCTTTTTCTTGCATCGACATTGGCATATCAAAATGATATAAATTCATAAATGGTTCAACATTATTTGCAAGCATTTCATCAATAACCCGATTATAAAAATCAACCGCTTTTGGATTCACTTCGCCAATACCATCTGGAATAAGGCGTGACCACTGAATCGATGTACGGAAAGAATTATGCCCTGTTTGTTTCATTAAAGCAATATCTTCTTTATATTGATAGTAAAAATTAGATGTATTCGCAGGACCAACATCATTAAAGAAACGACCTGGTTCGATTTTATACCAGTGATCCCAAATACTTGGTTTTCTGCCATCTACATTTGCTGCGCCTTCTGTTTGTGGGCCTGATGCTGCACTTCCCCACCAAAAATTATCCGGAAATTTATAAGTCATTTTTTTACCTCCAACTATTATTTTATTTTATTATACCTTATTTATTTAAAAGTATAAACTTATTTATGCAAAAGTTTGTTTTTTATTTTTATTTCATTCATGTATTGCCAAAAATCGGCTAATCGTCTACAATAATAAGGTCGTATAAGTTCGGTAATATGGACCGTTCGTTTCTACCAGGCAACCGTAAAATGCCAGGCTACGAGCTATTGTAAAATTTAATTGGGATTTTTTTGCTATTTTTATTTATCATTCCCTTTTTTACCTATGCTCTTTCCGTTATGTGCGACAACATAAATAGGGAGGCTTTTTTTAATGGATAAACTTTTCAAACTACGCGAGAACAAGACGACTGTTCGAACAGAAATACTCGCGGGGCTAACGACTTTTCTGTCTATGGCTTATGTACTTTTCGTCAACCCATCTATGCTTGCAACGACTGGAATGGAATTAAAAGCTGTTTTTGTGGCAACTATTCTTGCGTCAGTCGTTGGTTCACTTGCAATGGGACTTATCGCTAATTACCCAATCGGGCTCGCTCCTGGTATGGGATTAAATGCGTTTTTTGCTTATACGGTTTGTGCGCAGTGGGGTATCCCGTGGCAAACTGCACTAGCTGGCGTACTTGTTTCTGGTCTAGTATTTATTTGTTTAACTCTTTCAGGACTACGCGAAAAAATTGTTAATGCAATTCCAACTGAACTAAAATTTGCCGTTGGAGCTGGAATTGGCTTTTTCATCGCCTTTTTAGGACTAAAAAATGCTGGAATAATCGTACCAAATGATTCGACGATTGTAGCGCTTGGTGACTTACATTCTGGTCCGGTGTTACTTGCTGTTTTTGGGATTATTATAACTGTAGCTTATATGACAATTGGTTGGAAAGGTGCGATTTTCTTTGGGATGGCAACTACTGCCATTGCTGGAATGTTATTTGGATTAATTGACGTGCCAACTCAAGTTGTTTCTTCTGTACCAAGTATGGAGTCAACGTTTGGTCAAGCAATTATTCACTTACCAGATATTTTCACACCACAAATGCTCATTGTTATTTTGACATTTTTCTTTATTGATTTCTTTGATACTGCGGGGACACTTGTTGCGGTTGCGACTCAAGCTGGGTTTGTAAAAGATAATAAAATCCCGCGCGCAGGTCGTTCGCTGTTTTCCGATTCGCTGGCAACAGTTTTTGGTGCGATTTTCGGAACATCAACAACTACTTCTTATGTAGAATCAACTGCCGGTGTTGCGGTTGGTGGTCGAACTGGTTTAACAGCTGTCGTTATTGCTATCTGTTTCTCACTGTCACTATTCTTCTCGCCGCTTCTTGGTGTCATTACAAGTGCGGTTACGACTCCAGCGCTTGTGATCGTAGGGATTTTAATGATTGGCAATGTCGCTCATATTGATTGGACTAAATTTGAAGTAGCTGTTCCATCGTTTTTCGTTATCTTAATGATGGTACTTACTTTCTCTATTGCAACAGGTATCGCGATTGGCTTCATTTTCTACCCAATTACAATGGTACTTAAAGGTCGTTATAAAGAAGTGCATCCAATTATGTATGTGATGATGGTTCTATTTATACTGTACTTTATGTTTGTCGTTTAGACAGCAAAAAAACCGGGGATGCGGAATCCCCGGTTTTTCTTTTAATCGTAATAAACAATCATGTAGTTTTTTCCTTTTTCCTCATCATAGCCTTGAACAAAATCAGTTTCTTCCAGTTGTTCTAAGTCTTTCACGACAACTGAAATATTTTTGCCAAGTTTAATCGTTTTGCGAATTTTTTTCGATAGTTTTTCACGTTTTTCTTCATCTAATTGGAATGTTTCCGGAAAACGGACATTGTTTTCTCGTTCGAAAGTATCGACCATTGTATTGAATTCGGTAATTTCTTCCGGTTTTTCAATTGTCGTACGGGCAAATTCAGCGATATTTAACGTTTCTTCCCCTGCCAAATATTCGCTCGTTGCTTTCACAAAATTCGATTTATCAAGCAGCGACTCTTCCCGTTGTTTAATATAATCCGTACAAACTTCCACAAATCCTTCTGTATAAAATTTTTCATCTGTTATTTTATCAATACTTAAAAACTTATCTTTCCAATAAACAGAATCCCCGCGATTAAGCCGATCTAATATCAAAACTTTATTCCCCGAATCATGGTCGACATTAAAAATCAAGCAACCTTTATCGAGGTCTGTTCCTGTAATACCTTTATCATAACCAATCTGGAACTCGCTACCATTAAAATCATTTTTCAGAAAAACTTCTTTGTTTTCAACTTTGAAGATTCCAATACCATTCGTAAAATCACCATCAACTACGCAACCTTCAATAAAGAAAATCCATACATCACCACTTTTAATATTCGGGTGGGTTGTTTCACTATATAAATGCTCTAAAATTTTCTTAGATTCATCTAAAAACTCTTCTTCCGCCCCAAACATATTTGCCGCAAAAGTCCGGACCTCATTAAAATCCAAATCTGTTTCATGAGAAAATTGATAATAATCGTCTTTCGTAAATGGCTCTAAGAAAATAGAAGCCAAGGTTTGGTTCATTTCTGAGCCAATATCTTGAAGTACATTCGCTGATACTTCTGTTCCTTCTTCTCTCGCTTTATTTCCAGCAAAATGGACCACGAGTTTCGTAATTTTTGCGTAAGAAAAATCTGGCATTTACTAATCATCCTAACTTTTATAAAATAACTATTTCCTGTATACTAAATTTATTATGAACAAACGGAGGTATGTAATGGTTCCAGCAGATTTTGAAGATCGTGTTTATACGGTCGTACGCCAAATTCCACGCGGCAAAGTGACTACATATGGTCAAATCGCCTATATGATTGGCTTTCCAAAAAACGCCAGACTAGTTGGTGCTACACTGAAGCATTCAAAACGTGACCAAATTACGCCATGCCATCGGGTCGTAAATGCAGCTGGCCGACTTGTTCCGAACTGGGAAGAACAGCGTGAACTACTACTGTCAGAAGGGGTTACATTTAAAGAAAACGGACATGTCAAAATGAAAGATCATTTTTGGCAATAAGCGTTGTAGCCACGACCAATATCAGCAACACCGTGTGAATCGGATCCGTACACAAATGGAATCTCTAACGCTCGAGCTAAAGTCACAATTTCTTTCGGTGGATAGGTTTCTTTGCAAAGTGACTTAAATAACCCCGCCGTATTAAAATCAAGCTCGTAACCCCGTTTTTTCACTAAAGCAAGAATCGCCTCAAATTCTGCGATAACTTCCGCCGAAAAATCGCGCCCGTCTGCACCAAAAAACTGTTGAAACTTCTGACACAGCGAAATATGTCCGATTCTCTGCGGTTTAAAAGCTCCTAAATCCGCTTCAATTGACTGTTTGACACCTTCTAAATAAGCAAGTTGCGCTTGTTCAAATCCACCATAAAATTGTACAATTCCTTCATTATAATCTTCCGCTGTAAAATCAATCGAACGAAAGCCACCTTGGCCTTCTAAAAAATGCAGCGATAACACACCATCATCCGTTTGCGGACCATACTCATTCAAAAAATCTCGCGTGAAATCCTCATAACCAATTAAATAATCCACTTCAAACCCAATATGTATTAATAAATCACTCGCATATTTTTTCTTCATCTGGTTCATTTTCTTAAAATAATAAGGCAAATCACTCATCGACATACTTGCCGTTGTGACAGCTTCTTGATTTCCCGCAGTATTTTTCATAAATTCACTCGAAAGCGGCGCGTGCTCAACTATAGAATACTCATCAAAATCCAGTTCAATCGCTTTTAAAATCATTTCTTCCACATCATCATGCGTACCATGTGGACAAAATTCGGTATGCGTGTGCCCGTCTCTTTTCATATTCAACCCTCTTTCAAAATTCTTTTCCCTAAGTACTCTAAATGGTACACTAATTATACCATATGAAACAATTTTTCTATTCATCATTTACAAAAATACTTTAACGTGCTAATATGCTAATAAACTAAAATATTGTAAAGGAGCTAACCAGATGAACTTAAACAAGAACTTGCCAACTGGAACTCGTGATAAGCTCTTTCGCGAAGCACGGGCCTCATACCAGATTGAGCAACAAGTGAATCATTATTTTGCGAAACGTGGATTTAAGCGTATTGAAACACCTGTTATCGAATTTGAAGATGTTTTTTCCTCTGAACATCAAGCTGACGCCAAACTATATCGCTTCTTTGATGAAAAAGGTCGCTTGACGGTACTCAGGCCAGATATGACCCTTCCAATTGGTCGAGTCGTTAGTACAACTGGTGTTACGCTTCCTTTAAAACTTTCCTATAGCGGAAAAATTTTCCGTGCCAATGAAGACTTTGGCGGCGAACAAAACGAACAAACACAAGCAGGAATTGAAATTATTGGCTACCCCTCCATTAAAGCAGAAATGGAATGTATTTTAAGTGGGATTGGAGTTTTAAATGCTCTAGAAATTCCGAATTTTCAAATTGAACTTGGTCATGCGGCGATTTATAGACGTGTAATCCATCTTTTAAACCTACCTGAAACTGCTGAAATGGATTTTCGTCTCCTGATTCAAAATAAAAGTCTCACTGGCATTCAACAATTTGTTACCGAGAATCCAAGTACGCTCGATGATTTTATTCTCGCCTTACCACGTTTATTTGGCCCAGCAACGACTATTTTAAAACAAGCTAAAAATTTAACGACCGATAAAGGAATTTTGACGGCACTAACTGAAATGGAAACTATCGTGGACGCTGTTTCTTACGCAGCAGATATTAGTGTCGATTTAGGACTCGTGCAAGATTTTCATTATTATACTGGTATTATTTTTAGAGGATATGCCGACCTTGCTGCTGATAATTTTTTAAGTGGCGGTCGTTACGATCACTTACTAGAACAATTCACCAGCTCTTCCTCTCCAGCAGTTGGTTTAGCTCTTAATCTCGACTCCCTCACAACCCTACAAAACCGCGCTGGCATCATCAAAAAACAAACTCCAACAACGCTTTTAATCCACTACGACCTAGATGCAATCCAACAAGCAGAAAAACTCATGCAAGAAACACCTAACAGCGAATTAAGTTTTTTTGAAACTCCAACAAATGCCATCTCTTTTGCGAAAAAATGGCAAATTCCGACTGTCGTTCACGTTGCGCGCGATAGTATCCAAACTATTTTTCATAAGGAGGCGGAATAATGAAAGCTTTAAAAATCGCCTTAACAAAAGGTCGACTCGAGAAAGACGCGGTCGCACTTTTAGAAAAAGCGGGTATTGATTGTTCTTCTATGAATGATAAAAAGCGAAAACTGATTTTCCATAGTAGCACCCAACCAATTTCTTTTATTTTAGTAAAAGCTGTTGACGTTATGACCTATGTAAAACACGGTGTTGCAGATATTGGCATTGTTGGTAAAGACGTTCTAATGGAAGCCTCCAAATCGCATTACGAAATGCTCGATCTTGAAATCGGTCAATGTCAGTTTTGCCTAGCTTCTACTCCTGATTTTGACCCAAGTAGCTACCGTCGTAAAATTATCGCAACCAAATACCCAGCTGTTTCTTCTAAATTTTTCCGTGAAAAAGGCGAAGATGTCGAAATCATCAAAATCGAAGGCTCGGTCGAAATTGCTCCTGTACTTGGACTCGCTGACGCTATCATTGATATTGTCGAAACCGGCTCGACTTTAAAAGAAAACGGCTTAGTTATTTATGAAAAAATGTATCCTATCTCCGCCCGACTGATTGTTAATAAAGCTTCCTTAAAACAAAATAAAACACAAATTTTCCAATTAATTGATCAATTAGAACAAGCGATAAAGGAGGAGCAGACGCGATGAAATTTTTAACAGGAACAACGGAGGCAATACTAAACGAACTGAGAGCGGAAAATTCAAGTAATACCTCCGACCAAATCGCAAGTGAAGTAAAAGCAATTATTGAAAACGTTAAAAACACTGGTGACCAAGCCCTGTTCGACTATACGGCAAAGTTCGATGGCGTTGAACTAAATGAATTGCGCGTCCCAAACAGCGACATCCAAATAGCCACAACCAAAGTCGATCCCGCCTTTCTTGAAGCTCTTAAAGAAGCAAAAGCAAACATTGAAAGCTTTCATAATAAACAAAAACAATCAGCTTTCTTAGATAGTGAAAAAGATGGTGTCATTCGCGGTCAAATAATTCGCTCACTAGAAACAGTTGGAGTGTATGTTCCAGGCGGTACAGCAGCCTATCCATCCTCTGTTTTAATGAACGTCCTCCCAGCCAAAATTGCCGGTGTAAAACGAATTGTAATGATTACACCACCTAGCGAAAACGGCATTAACCCATATGTTTTAGCAGCCGCAAATTTGGCAGGTGTCGATGAAATTTATCAAGTTGGCGGTGCGCACGGAATCGCTGCCCTAGCCTACGGTACAGCATCCATTCCTAAAGTAGACAAAATCGTCGGACCTGGGAATGTTTATGTGGCTACTGCTAAGCGTGAAGTGTTTGGCTTAGTCGATATTGACATGATTGCTGGTCCATCTGAAATCGTCGTGCTCGCTGATGAAACAGCTAACCCCGCCTTTATCGCAGCCGACTTACTTTCTCAAGCAGAGCACGATACATTAGCCCGTGCTATTTTAATTACAACCAGTGAAAAAATTGCCCAACAAACAAAAATCGAACTAAATAAACAACTTGAAAATTTACCACGAAAAGCGATTGCTAAAGAAGCTACCGAGTCCCACGGAAAAATTATTATCACAAAGAGCACTGCGGAAATGTTTCATATCATGAATGAAATCGCTCCAGAACATCTAGAAGTACAACTTGAAAACCCAATGAACTACCTTTACCAAATTAAAAATGCCGGCTCCATTTTCTTAGGAAACTATGCATCTGAACCACTTGGCGATTATTTTGCTGGACCGAATCACGTCTTACCAACAAGCGGAACCGCCAAATTCTTCTCTCCACTTGGCGTAGAAGATTTCACGAAACGTTCAGCCTTTATTTCTTATACAAAAGAAGCTCTTGCAAAAGAAAAAGATGCTATCGTACTCCTTGCAAGTAAAGAAGGTCTTGATGCCCACGCCAAAGCCATCCAAATTCGTTTTGAGGAGGAAAATTAAATGAGATCAGCAAGTAAAACAAGAATTACCGGAGAAACTTCTATTGAACTGTCACTTAACCTAGATTCACAAGCGGATTCTACTATATCAACAGGTGTCGGCTTTTTAGACCATATGCTAACGTTATTTGCCAAACATAGCAGAATTACTTTAAATGTAAAAGCAGACGGCGATACATATGTTGATGCACATCATACAGTTGAAGACGTCGGCATTACACTGGGTCTTTGTTTAAAAGAATCACTTTCTGATAAAGCCAGTATTAACCGTTACGGCTCTTCCTATGTGCCAATGGACGAATCACTTGGCTTTTGCGCACTTGATTTAAGTGGCCGCTCCTATCTTGTGTTTGACGCCGAATTAACAAATCCCAAGCTTGGCGATTTTGACACTGAATTAGTAGAAGAATTTTTCCAAGCAGTTGCCTTTAACACAGAAATGAACCTTCATCTTCGCGTCCTTTATGGTAAAAATACACATCATAAAATTGAAGCACTTTTTAAAGCATTTGGTCGTGCTCTTCGCGAAGCAATCACAATAAACCCTGAAATAAAAGGTGTAAATTCTACTAAAGGAGTCCTGTAAATGATTGTTATTATTGATTATGATACAGGAAACACGAAGAGCATCAGCAAAGCACTTGATTTTATCGGTCTTCAAAATAAAATTTCTAGCAACCACGCGGAAATTTTGCAAGCGGATGGCGTTATTTTACCAGGAGTCGGAGCTTTTCCAGAAGCGATGCAAGAACTAGGTCGGCGTGGTCTGGATGTGACGTTAAAAACAATTGCAGAATCTGGCAAACCGATGCTTGGCGTTTGTCTTGGTATGCAACTGCTACTTGAATCAAGCGACGAACATCACTTTACTAAAGGACTCGGTCTCATTCCTGGACATGTCGAAAAACTACCAGATGAACCTGGATTTGCCGTTCCGCACATGGGCTGGAATCAACTTGAAATAAAACGCAGCACCCCGCTCACTAAAAAGCTCGGCGGTGAATATGTCTATTACGTCCATTCCTACTATGCAAATTGTCCAAACGAATACATTATTGCAACTAGCGGTTATTCTGTTGAAGTTCCAAGTATGATAAATAAAGGCAATATTTACGGCGCCCAGTTCCACCCAGAAAAAAGCGGTCAAATCGGGCTTGAAATTTTAAAAGGGTTTAAGGAGGTCACTGAATCATGCAAATCTTCCCAGCAATAGATTTAAAAAATGGACAATGCGTCCGGCTTTTCCAAGGTGATTTTTCCAAAAAAATAATTGTAAATGAAGACCCGATTGCCCAAGCTAAATCATTTGCTAAAAACGGCGCCACCTATTTGCACATTGTTGATTTAGACGGAGCTTTAGAAGGACGTCCCGTTAATCTAGAAATTATCCAACAAATGAAAAAAGCAGCCATGGTTCCGGTCCAAGTTGGTGGCGGTATTCGTAGTATGGCGCAAGTTGATTATTACCTTGAGTCCGGTATTGACCGAGTTATTATCGGTTCAGCTGCACTAACAGACCCAGACTTTTTACAAGCAGCAGTGAAAAAATACGGATCTAAAATCGCAGCTGGTATCGATGCAAAAAACGGCTTTGTTGCAACGAGTGGTTGGTTAAATATCAGCCAAGTAAGCTTTTTAGATTTAGCCAAACAAATGGAAGCGATGAATGTTGAAACCATTATTTATACAGACATTAGCCGTGATGGTACGCTAACTGGGCCAAATTTAGAACAGATGGCCGCACTTCAAAAACACGTTACGCTTAATTTAATTGCCTCTGGTGGCGTTAGCAGTCGCGCTGATTTAGAAGCCCTTAGTGAACTCGGATTATACGGAGCAATTGCTGGAAAAGCCCTTTACAACGGAAATATTTCGATGTCAGACATAGTGGAGGTGGAACAAAGTGCTTACTAAACGAATCATCCCATGCCTTGATGTTACAGCTGGACGCGTAGTTAAAGGAGTTAATTTTGTTTCATTAACCGATGTAGGTGATCCAGTCGAAATTGCCAAAGCTTATAATGAAGCTGGAGCGGATGAACTTGTTTTCCTCGATATTACTGCAACTGTTGAACTACGCCAAACGATGATAGATGTTGTGGAACGAACGGCAGAACAAGTTTTTATTCCACTGACAGTTGGCGGAGGTATAAATAGCGTGAATGATATGAAAGAATTACTTCAAGCAGGAGCAGACAAAATATCGCTTAATTCCGCCGCAATAAAAAGACCCGAACTTATCCAAGAAGGAGCTAACAAATTTGGAAACCAATGCATTGTAGTCGCAATTGACGCTAAATGGAACGGCTCCAATTGGCATGTTTTCACTAGAGGTGGACGCGATGACACTGGATTAGATGCCATTGAATGGGCCAAAAAAGCGACTCAACTTGGCGCCGGTGAGATTCTGTTAACAAGCATGGACGGTGATGGTACGAAAAACGGATACGACATTCCACTCACAAAAGCAATTTCCGAAGCTGTCTCCGTCCCAGTTATCGCTTCAGGAGGATGCGGTAATGCGAGCCATATGGTAGAAGTTTTTGAACAAACAAACGCAACCGCCGCACTCGCTGCCAGTATTTTCCATTACGGTGAACTTAGTATCAAAAACGTCAAAACTACTTTACTTGAAAAAGGAGTGAACATTCGCCCATGAATACCGTTGATTTTTCTAAAGGATTAGTCCCAACGATTATTTTAGATGACCAAAATGGCGAAGTTTTAATGCTCGCCTATATGAATCAAGAAAGCTACCAAAAAACACTTGAAACTGGCTATACTTGGTTTTTTTCACGCTCGAGAAATGAACTTTGGAATAAAGGCGAAACCAGTGGGCACACCCAAAAAGTAAAACAAATTTGGACCGACTGTGATAATGACACTTTGCTTATTCGCGTGATTCAAACAGGCCCAGCATGTCATACCGGTAAAAAAAGCTGTTTTTTCAATCTTATAAAGGAGGACTTTTAAATGCTTAGTGACTTATATGAAGAAATCAAACTTCGCAAAAACCAACCAAAAGAAGGCTCCTACACCAACTACTTGTTCGAAAAAGGATTAGACAAAATTCTAAAAAAAGTCGGCGAAGAAACTACTGAGGTCGTCATCGCCGCCAAAAACAATAATGAAGAGCTCATTTCAGAAATAGCCGACCTAACATACCACTTACTTGTCCTTCTAGCCGAAAAAGACATTCCATTAGAAGATATTAAACAAGAACTTCAAAGCCGAGAAGGAAAGTTAAGCAAAACAAGTGATCGTAAAGAAATTAACGATTTATAAAACATGACATTTTCGTAACCTTAAAGAATACTATTGTAAGAAAAAGCACATGATTTTAAAGAGCATATTTTATATACTTGTTTACGTGGAGGGCTTTTATTTTTTCCCAAAAGAAAGCAAGTAATGTTAGAGCAATAATTCTAGTATCCGAATTAGTCTTATCCCTTGGCTCGCTCTAACGTTATTACTCCCTAATACTCCCTTTAACCGCATCCCCCTGGTGCGGTTATTTTTTATGACATCTCTTGGCAGTTAAGAAATCGCATTAAAAATCCCCCTTCCCTCCAAAATTTTTTCATTAATTACTTAAGCAAACGTTCTCATTAACTTGATTTTAAAAAATTTCTGAAAAATTGGTTTTTATGCTTGAAAATATTCTCAACAATGTGTAAACTAACAACATAGGTAAGAAAAGTTGACCTAATTGATGCAATTAAGCCGATGTTTTTCTCTTTTATAACATCGCTTGTATTTGTATCAGGTTTTCTACTTTTCCTTATAGTCAAAATATTTAAACAAGGAGCGATTATAGTATGGCACAAACATCTACTATCCAAAACGACACTAAGGCAGCCGAAGAATACGCAGCCCGTGTGTTTGAGACAATTAAACAACGGAATCCTGGCGAAACGGAATTCCACCAAGCAGTTGAAGAATTCTTAAACTCTGTTATCCCGGCCCTTGCAAAAGAACCTAAATACGAAGCACACGGTATTTTAGAACAGCTAACAGAACCCGAACGCCTAATTAGTTTCCGAGTTCCGTGGGTAGATGATGCTGGCACAGTACAAGTAAATCGTGGTTACCGCGTTCAATTTAACAGCGCAATTGGCCCTTATAAAGGCGGCCTTCGCTTCCATCCATCCGTTACCGGGAGTATTGTAAAATTCCTTGGTTTCGAGCAAATCTTCAAAAATTCTCTAACCGGTTTACCAATTGGTGGCGGTAAAGGTGGATCTGATTTCAATCCAAAAGGCAAATCAGACGCTGAAGTAATGCGTTTTTGTCAAAGCTTTATGACAGAATTACAAAAACATATCGGTCCAGATACTGATGTTCCAGCTGGTGATATTGGTGTTGGCGGCCGTGAAATTGGTTACTTATTTGGTCAATACAAACGTCTTCGTGGCGCTTATGATGCTGGTACTTTAACTGGTAAAGGTCTATCATACGGTGGTAGTTTAGCTCGTACAGAGGCAACTGGTTATGGTCTTGTTTATTTCACGGTTGAAATGTTAGAAGCAGCTGGTGAATCCATTCGCGGTAAGAAGATTGTTGTTTCAGGCTCTGGTAATGTAGCTATTTATGCAATCGAAAAAGCACATGAACTTGGCGCTAAAGTAGTTGCATGTAGTGACTCTGCTGGTTTTGTTTATGACAAAGAAGGTATTAAAGTAGAAACAGTGAAACAATTAAAAGAAGTAGAGCGTAAACGTATCAGTGAATATGTAACATTGCATCCATCTGCTGAATATTATGCAGGCGGCGATGTGTGGTCTGTTCCATGTGATATTGCCTTACCATGCGCTACTCAAAATGAAATAAATGCCGACCAAGCTCGTGCACTTGTAAAAAACGGTGTAATCGCAGTTGCAGAAGGTGCAAATATGCCATCTACGCTTGAAGCTGTTGATATTTATCACGAAAACAAAGTATTATTTGGCCCAGCAAAAGCAGCCAATGCCGGTGGAGTTGCAGTATCAGCACTCGAAATGGCTCAAAACAGCACTCGCATGAGCTGGACTTTCCAAACAGTAGATGAACACTTACAAAACATTATGAAAGACATTTATAAAAACTCAAGCAATGCTGCAAGCGAATACGGGGCAACTGGTAATTTAGTTGTCGGTTCCAATATCGCAGGTTTCCTAAAAGTTGCAGATACAATGATTGCTCACGGAATTATTTAAATAGAAAAACCCTGCTTTCAGTGTGAAAGCAGGTTTTTTTATGTTATCTCATCAATTTTCGCAATATAAAAGAAAGTCCAAACCACAGTAAAACGCTAATAAAAATTGCAACAATCCATCCAAGTGCATTATGTTCTAATGGAAGTGGCATATTCATTCCAAAAAACCCAGTGATAATCGTTGGCACTGTAAGCAAAATAGACAACGCAGTAAGTATTTTCATCGTATCATTCAAATTATTATTTAAGATGTTATTATATGTACCTGATAGTTGCTGTAATATTTGCGAGCTTAGTTCCGTCATTTCAACCAATTGTCTAGCTTCAATTAGCGCATCCTCAAACTGCTCTTTTTCCACTTCATTTAACTTTCGAAAGATTACATGTGTTTTCATTTGCTCTAATAACGCAGCATTTTGCTTAGAAGCAGACAAAAAGTACACAATCCCTGTTTCTAAATCAGATAAAGAAAGTAAATTTTTCTTCGTCGTTTTGATTTTCAGCTTATCATTAATTGTTTTACGATCAATATCCATCTCTTCCACATACGGAAAAAACGAATCCATAACAAGATATAAACTACTAAATAAAAATTGTAAAATAGTCACATCTTCATTCTCTTTTAAGTATTTATTCATTTTTTTTACAATATATTGGTTGTTTTTATTTGTAATCGTTAGTAACTGTTTATCTTTAATAATGTAAACCATTGGAATTGTTTCATAGTGATTATCGATTTTTCTTTGGTCAGGTACATTAAATACTACTACGAAAGTATCTGTTTTTTGGTCATACTCAAAATGAGCTCGTTCATTTCTATCTAAAGAATAAGCAATGACCTCCTCATCAATATCATATGTAGCATAAATATCTTCTAAGTTGTTAGCTTTATCTGTATTAATGTTAATCCAGTTATATAATTCATTTCCAAAAATTGTTTGAATAGACATGTCTTCCCCTCTCTCCCAGATGGCATAAAAAAAGAGCGCCTCTTCTCTGGCATCTCTACTAAAATATAATTATAGCACAGAACCTGGGAAATTCTGTGCTACAACTATCTTAAAAGGAGTGTTTATTTGCAATAAGCTGTTAAGAACATTTCTATGGGGGAAGTGATTTATTCTTAACTAGCTTATTTCAAATGACAATCTCTATGGGATAAGTATATCTTACATTACTTTTGTTTCCAAGTCAATACTTTTATTACAAAAATATTTCATAAAAGTCTAAAATATGGTTAACTTTATGAAAAGTAATAAAAATGCAATAAACGTGATGTTTTTCTATCTTTTCTTTACTATGCTATAATTGACTAGGAAATATCTTATATATAGGAGGAATAGGCATGTCAAATAATGAAGCAACTGCGTATATTGGTACATACACCAAAGTCGAAAGCCAAGGGATCTATCGCTTAGTAATCGACAAAACTACTGGTGAAATTAAAGAAAATAAATTAGCCGGAAAAATGGATAACCCAACATATCTTAAAATTTCAGATGACGAAAAATTCGTTTACTCTGTAGCAAAAGATGGCGATAAAGGTGGAGTTGCAGCTTTTTCAATTGAAGAAGATGGCTCACTTGCTTTCATTAATCAAGATGTTCAAACAGGTAACCCGCCGTGTTATGTAGATGCTTCAGAAGATGGTTCTATCGTTGTTTCTGCAAACTATCACCTAGGTACAATTGTAAGTTACCCAACAGAAAATGGCGCTTTAAAACCATCTGTTGCAACGATTCAACATACTGGTAAAAGTGTTCACGAACGTCAAGAAAAACCTCATGCTCACTTTGCTGGATTCACTCCAGACCAAAAATATGTTATCACATGTGACCTTGGAACGGACAAAGTAACTACTTACTCCGCTAATTCCGGTAAACTTGAAAAAGTAACTGAATTAGAAGTAAAACCTGGAAGCGGTCCTCGTAACCTTGTTTTCCACCCAAATGCTAAATATGTGTATATCATGACTGAATTAACTTCCGAAGTTATTTTTGCTGAATATGATAACGCAACTGGTAAATTAAACGTTATCCAAACAATCGCTTCTCTTCCAGAAGGATTTGATAAAGAAAATAAAGGTAGCGCCATTCATATTTCTCCAGATGGTCGTTTCCTCTATATTTCTAACCGCGGTCAAGATGCTATCGTAAGCTATGCTGTTGCAGAAAACGGTACTTTAACACTTGCAGCAACAACACCAGTAGAAGGCGTTGGTCCTCGTGACTTTGACCTTAACTATACTGGCGACATTTTAGTTGCAACAAACGAAAACAGCAATAACGTTACTGTTTTTGGTGTCAATAAAGAAACTGGCGCTCTTACTTTACTTCAAAAAGATGTAAAAGTTCCAGAACCAGTTTGTATTAAATTCGTAAAATAATTTAAAAATCCAGAGTAGCGTATTTCGCCACTCTGGATTTTTTTATGCTAAGACTAGCTTTCCTGCTTCAATATAGCTTAAATCATTAACTGCTTCAATCGTCCATTCACCATTCTCAAACCCAAGTCTTGTAACACTCGCATTTGCTAACTCTGGATTAATTTGCGTTATATCAAAGAAAGAAATAATGGTATTAATCGCCATTCCATGAGAAACAACTAATACATTTGCATTTTCAGTTTGATTTTCTTTAGCAACTGTTTCCAAAGCATTTTTCAAGCGAGTTACCATGGAGTCCCATTTTTCAGACATTCCAGTTTCATCAATTTTTTCAACTGTTTCGGAAATGATTTGATAGCCATCATAGCCGAATTTTTCAAAAGCTTCTTCCACTGACTGAAAACCAAGATGCTCGATTACTTTTCCGAACATAATGTCTTCATACTCCCCTTCAAATTTACCAAAACCGAATTCACGGAAATCGCTCAACTCACTTATTTCCAAATGGGTTTGTTTGCTTTCTCGTAAAACTATTCCAGCCGTTTCAATCGTCCGACCGCGGTCACTTGTGTAAACAGCATCAAAAGGAATTTCCCTTAACCCTCGCCCTAAAAATTCTGCCACTTCTATGCCTTCATTTGTTAGTGGTGTATCTGACCAACCTTGCACGCGCCGAGATGTATTAAACATCGTCTTACCGTGCCTAACTAAGTACACATTTAGTTTTCCTGTTGCCACTTAAACTCCCCCTTGCGCTTTTTTTCCGGCTTCTACATAAGACATATTTCCAGGTTCTTCAATTGAATAAACGCCGTCTTCAAAAATCACTTTTGTCACACTAGCATTTTCGATCGTTCTTAAATTTTTACTTGGATCAATCATTTCAATAATGCGGTGAATAACCATACCATGCGCAACAACAAGGACCTCGCCCCCGCCACGAGTTTGCGCATCCTGAAGAATTGCATCCAGTCCGGCGGTCAATCGTTTTTCAAAAATGGCCGAGTTTTCTGTCATGCCTGTTTCATCCATTTTATGCACCGTGTCAATCACGATATTAGAATTGTTTTCAGAAGTTTTATCATAATAATTTTCGATTGACTCAAAGCCATGAGCTTTCGCAACCATTTTTAACACAGTTTGGTTATATTCTCCTTCAAATTTACCGAAACCAAACTCGCGCATTTCAGCTAATTTTTCGAGTTTTAAATGATGATTGTCGCTTTCTTTCATTACAATTCGAGCTGTTTCAATGGCACGTCCGCGGTCACTTGCGTAAGCGGCTACAAAATTAGTCCCTTTTAAACCACGACCTAAATCATGCGCAACAAGTGCTCCTTCTTCGGTGAGCGGCGAGTCAGCCCAGCCTTGCACCCGATCAAGTGTGTTTAAAATCGTCTTTCCATGTCGCGTTAAATAGATAACTACCCTGCTTGATGATTCCATGTATACACTCCTTTAAATTATCACTTCTCCCTTTAATAGTAGCAATCTTAAGAGTTAATGGCAAACTAATTTATTTTCCACACACAAAAAACACTTCCTCTAAATAAAGAGAAAGTGTCTTTAAATCCTTTAATGAACGCCCTTCATGTATTTTTTCAAGAATGGCGCGAAAATGAATAATGCTATCGCAAAGCCTATTGCTACAAAACCAGTAATTCCAAAGTAAGCAATTTCAGTGTCAGCATTAAAGAATTGCGTTACTTGTGCGTTAAAAGCTTGTCCCATCGCATCTGACAAGAACCATAAGCTCATTGTTTGAGACGCAAAAGCTTTTGGTGCTAGTTTGGTTGTCGCGGATAGTCCTACTGGAGAGATAAACATTTCCCCGAAAATACAGATGAAGAAACTTAATACTAGCCAAAGCGGGCTTACAAGTGTAGTCGTATTTCCATGTAAAATACCAGGAAGCATCATTACAACAAATGATAAACCAGCAAAGAATAGTCCTAAAGCAAATTTCCGTGGTGTAGATGGTTGTCTATCACCAAGTTTCGTCCAAATCCATGCAAAGATGGGCGATAAGGTAATTACAAATACGGGATTAAGTGATTGGAAATTCGCCGGGTTTAAATTGAAGCCCCAAATAGACAAATCCGTTCTTTCTGCTGCAAATAGCGCTAAAGTGGTTGATCCTTGTTCTTCAATCATCCAAAATAATACTGCGATTAAAAATAATGGTATGTATGCAGTTAAGCGTGATCTTTCGTCCGCCTCTGTTTTCTTGCTTGTCATCATCATAATAAAGTAAGCTAGCGGCACTCCAACTCCCATTACTGTTACAGCAAGGATAATTGTATTAATTGTTAAACTACCTGTAATAAGTGTTAACACAGCAATTAATAATCCGATTGCTAAAATAATACCGATAATTTTCATCGTAAGGATTTTAGCTTCTGATTTTTGAAGTGGATTTGGTGCTTTTTTGCCTGCTTCTTTTAAGTATCGTTTTCCTGTCAAAACGTAAACAACGAGTGCTATTGCCATCCCAACAGCTGCTACACCAAAACCAGCGTGGAAGCTTCCGGCATGGTCCGAAACATTCGAAACAATCGGTGGTGCGATAAATGCGCCTAAGTTAATCCCCATATAGAAAATACTAAAGCCAGCATCACGACGGTTGTCTCCAGCTGGGTACAAGTCCCCAACAACACTAGATACGTTTGGTTTAAGTAATCCAGTTCCTAAAATAATAAATGCCATAGAAACAAATAGCGCTGCTGCTCCCCCACTAGGAATCGCTAGCACTAAATGCCCTACCATAATTAATACGCCACCATAAAAAATGGTTTGTCTCGGTCCTAACACTCTATCAGCAAACCAGCCACCAATAACACCCGACATAAACACGAGTGAGCCATAAATAGACATAATGGCAGTGGCTGTAGATTGACTAAAACCAAGCCCACCTTTAGATACAGAATAATACATATAATATATTAATATTGCGCGCATTCCATAGTATGAGAATCGCTCCCAAAATTCTGTATTAAATAACGTAGCGAGTCCGCGCGGATGTCCAAAAAATGTCTTTTCCTTCTCGGTACTCAAGAAAATTCGCCTTCTTTCATATTTAAAAATTATTACTATAAAGCATTGGTATAGATTTTACGAGATATTTCTAAAGTTTGGTCACCGCGTTCAGAAATACTTGTTAAACCATGACGCTCTAATTGATCCACTAGTAAGTCTACTACTTCATCACCAAGACCATAATCGCTAAATCTAGTCCCTGCGCCTAAACTTTCAAAGAACTCACGTGTTTTAACAATTGCTGCATCTATTTTTTCATCATCAGTACCACTTGTAATTCCCCAAACACGTTCAGCATATTGTACTAATTTCTCATGTTTTTCCTCACGACGAACATTTAAAAGAGATGGTAATACAATCGCTAAAGTACGCGCATGATCTATTCCATATAATGCAGTAATTTCATGACCTAAACTGTGGCTTGCCCAATCTTGTGGGACGCCGCGAGATAGTGTTCCATTGAGCGCATTCGTAGCTGACCACATGAAAGTTGCCCGCGTATTGTAATCATGATTATCTTCCTCAATAACAGCTGGACCAATTTCAATTAACGTTTGTAATAAACTTTCAGCATAGCGGTCTTGAAGTAACGCGCCTACTGGATAAGTCATATATTGTTCCATCACATGCACATACGCATCCATAATACCATTTGCTAGTTGACGTTTTGGCAAAGTATAGGTAAGCTCTGGGTCAAGTAAGGAGAAAACTGGATATGTAAACGCACTTCCAAAGCCAAGTTTTGCTTTCTTTTCAACAAAAGTAATAACCCCGCCACTATTCATTTCAGAACCTGTTGCCGGAAGAGTTAATACTGTTCCAAAAGGTAGTGCTTCTGTAATCTGACGTTTTTCGCCAATTCCGCTACCAAAAATATCGATTGGATTTCCTTCAAATAAAGCGCCAGCAGCGACAAATTTCGTACCGTCAATAACAGAACCGCCACCAACAGCTAATAAAAAGTCATAGCCTTCTTCTTTCACAAGTTGAATTGCTTTGATTAACGTTTCATAGGTAGGGTTGGCTTCGATACCACCAAATTCACCAACTTCTCTAGATTTAAGGGCTGCTTTTACTTTATCAAGCGTTCCAAATCTTTTTACACTACCACCGCCGTATAAAATCAATACTTTTTTATCTTGAGGAATAACTTCATTTAATTCTGCAAAACGGTCTTTACCAAAAATAATATGAGTAGGATTATAATAATCAAAATTCAAGATTTCTTTTTGCATTTTCATGTCCTTCTTTCTGTTTACAATTTTACATAGCATAGTTAATAATACACTTTTTCAAGAAAAATTAAACCTTTATACAAAAGTTTCCTTATATATATGATAAAAATTACACATTTTCATTCTCGTAATTGAGTTAACAGTGATTTTCTATACAAAAGACCTACTTTAAGTTAAAATGAAAGAGAAGAAGAATGGAGTGAATAACATGTTGATAAAAAACCTTTGTATCCCTAAAATAAATTTAACAACCGTTCCTGGAGATGCTACTTTACAAGAGGCTATCAATTTACTAGAAGAATCTGGTTATCGCTGTGTTCCTGTACTAGACGAAAAAGGCGAAAAATTCTTAGGTAATATTTATAAAATGCATATTTACAAACATGCAGCAAATGGTGGAAGCCTGAGCGATCCTGTAATGAGCTTAATCAAAAATGCAACGAAACACATTTGTGTGAATGCATCTTTCTTTGAAGTATTCTTTACAATTAAAGAACTACCATATATCGCTGTTTTAAACGAACAAGGTAATTTCTATGGTATTTTGACGCATGGTAAATTACTTGGTCTTTTACAAGACGGCTGGAACGTAAAAACTACTAGTTATGTACTTACGATTGCAACCGGTGAAGTACAAGGCGCCTTAACTAAAATCACTAAAATCATCGACCGTTATTCGAGCATCGCGAGTTTGATTACACTCGATAACCAAACGGAAGATTTCATTCGTCGTGTACTTGTTTCCTTACCAGTTGGAGTAACCGAAGATAAGAAAAACGAAATCATTTCTCACTTAGAGCGCAAAGGACTTCGTGTAGTAGAGACGGAGAAAATCGAAAAATAAAAAAAGCTTGAAAACAAGCATCGAATCTTGTTTTCAAGCTTTTTTATTTTGCTTTTCACTGTGATTCTTCGTCTTTTTTCCTAGCTCGTTTTCCAATAAAATAAGCTGTTGCTATCACAAGGAGCACGAGTAAAATACCGCCAGTCACATACATCCAAGTATAGTCTTTCTCAAGTCCTAGAGCCACCTTATTAGCCTTGTTAGCATCTTCCTCTGAAATGGTAAATTCTTTTACCCATTCCCACTTATCATCGGCTGTTTTAGCTACCAACTCCACTTTGTATTTACCGGGTTTTAACTCTTGATTTTCCCAGTCCACACTGTAATTAAAGTTGGAGTTTGGTGCCATAGAAAGGTCGGTTCGTTTTGATTCACGCAATACTTTCTTGCTACCGTCTTTATATATTTTTGCATCCACGGCCATCCCGCTAACTAAGGTCGCTTTTGTATTTTGCAAGTTTATTTCGACTACATTTCGGTAGTTTCGCGATGCCGGTTTAATTTCATTTAATTCCAAGTTCGGCTTTACGACCGTCGTTTTTTCTGTAAGCTTCACTCCGATTACATAAGCATACTCATTTTTAATTTGAACTTCTTTTTTAGAGGTATCTTTTTCCTTTTCTTCATCTTTCTTTTCTTGGAAATGTAGCCCACCTAAAATAATGCCATCATAACTCTCTGCTGGCATATTAATATCGAGAGACCATATTTTTGTTTCATTCGGTTTAAGCGTTACTTCTGATTCACTTGCTTTTACTATATCTGAAAATGGATACTTTAATGTTTTATCCGTTTTTGCTTTTGGAATCGAATAATCTACGTACCCCATTTCGTTAGTAACAGCTGTATTGGCCACACATTTAATCGTGATTTGTTCTTTCCCTTGGTTCATTAGTTCTACTTTTATAGTTTGTTTATCTTCTGGAGCCATTTGTAAATCAAAATAAGTAACCCCAGAAGCTTGGTTCTCAGGCAGGATTGCTTTGACAGAGAATTTCCCTTCCGCTTTCGTTGCTGCCACTGTTTGACCGTGAAAAAAAATAAAAGTAAAAAAACATACAAAGACAATAGCGAATATTTTTTTCAAGTCTAAATTTCCTCCTAATTCCTCAATTTAAAAAGAGAAAACAACATAAAAAGATGAAGTTTTCTCTTTTAAAAAATGTTAAATTGCTGGTGTGTCGCTTAACGTCCAAGTTAACTTACTTTGATAAGTTCCATCTTCAACAACGGTATTTTGCGGAATGGATAATTTAGGTTTTGTTGTTTGAGTCGCGTCTTTTGCTGCTGAACCAAAACTATCTGTCCAAGTTCCCATACCTTCGTCATCGCTAAAGTTAGCCGGTGTCGCTGTTTGTTTATCTTTGGCTGCCATTACAGGAACCGTGCTGAGACCCGTCATCGGAATCGTTATATTATCATAACCAGTTGGGGCTTTCGCTGTCGAATTGACTGTTGCGACAGTAGATTTCGGAATCGTTAACTGAGCACCTTTAATTTTTTTAGCTGGGGTGGAATCATCTTTAAACTCACTAGCTGTAACAGAAAGCGTCCAACCAGTATTAGTACCACGTAAATCACTTATTTGTGCATACGGAGTGACTTTTTTTGATACGGATGCTTCTCCTGGTAAGTCTTGCTGTCCGTTGCCATTTGTATCTGTATAAGTAGAAAGAGTGTCATCTTCTGCATAAAAATCCAAAATTCCTGAAGATAAAGAAGCTACACTTTGAGTTCCGAAATCCCAGTTGGATATAGCAAGTATCCATAATCCGTCCGAGCTCACGGGTGGATTGTCTGGACTTGGTACTACTGGGTCTGTTTCAGTTGGATCTGGAGTTACTGGTTCGGGAGTTGGTGTTGTGCTTTTATCAAATTTGATGGTTCCTTTTGTATCTTTATTGACTTTAGTTGCTGCAGACGCAAAATCTTCAGAAAGTACCGGTGTCACGATTAATCCTAGTGCTAATAAACTTGTTGAAATTACCTTTGTTGTTTTTCTTATCATTATTATTCTCCTCTTTCTGTTATGTTATTGTTTATTTAAGATTAGCTTTTTTTACTTCACCCCCTTAAATAAGTTCTTTTTAGCAATTAAAAGGAGACTTACACCTAGTAAAATAAAGTAAACATCACTATTATCTCCGGTTTTAGGAAGCCGCTTAATTGGACCTTTGGAAGGAAAAGTGCCACTCCTATCATCTGTTCCAAAAACCTGTGCAGGACGATTTTTATCCCTCACAAAAGTTACACCTGCCTTACTTATTGCTGTATCTGTATACGCGCTACTTTCTAATGGAAAAAGAAATAAAACAGTACAACCTATAACAATTAGAATATATTTTTTCACGCTTCGAAGTCTCCTTCTATTTGTTTTTTTATCTCGGTACATCCTCTAAAGTCCATGTGACCGTAGCTTCATAAATTCCCGTTACTAATGCATCATTTGGTAAAACTTCTAGAGTTAAGTTATTTTGCAAATTAAAAGTAGTTGTAATTTCTCCAGATTGGTCAGTTGGTTGTTTTGTTTCAATTGGTTGATTAGTCGCATTCAAAAATATCGGACTACTTTCTGATGACTCTTTTTGATACTTAAGAGAAGTTTCTAATATGTCTCCTTTCTCGTTTTTAAAAGGGCTCATCATTCCAGTTATAGTCCATCCTTGTTTCGCCCTTCTTCTATCAAGGACTTCTATTTCAGCGTCTCCCGCCTGAGCAAAACATTTTAAGGTTTGCTTATTATTCGAAATAGGAATGGGGTCAGTATTTTCATCCACGTCCATCCGAAAATCATCTGAAATTTTCATCTCTAAGCCTTCCCTGACACGTACTAAAATTGTCACCGGTTTAGCAGCATCGGTTAACGGTGGCCAATCAGGAGTGGAAAGCTCGACGAAATAATCTCCTACTTTATTTAAATCCACCTTCGAAGCAAAGTCATCTTTCAAATCATTAGGAATGCTCCCTGGGCCAGTTAAAGTCGCATTAATGTCTTGTCGAAATTGATTCGAGTCAACGTTTTCACCTACTAAATAAGTATATTCGCTTTTTGCAGTGATGACTGGTTGCTTATTCTTAATAACAACCTTTATACCTATGGAAACTTCGCCTTCTATATTAGACGCTGTGACCGTAACAAAGTGGACGCCAGCAACTGAAGTATCTTTTATTTTCGAATTAAAGTTAGTTGTAATAGTTGTTTCCTGATCCGTAACAATCTTGGCATCTTCTAAAAACTTACTTTCCGTTAGCGGCGTATTTACTTCATATACAACGTCTTTCGATGAAATTATTTTTGGAGGACCGAGGTATTCAAGGGGTTGTTGAAAGATCCCTGTGAAACCACTGCTCTCACTGACAATTCTTCCAAATGATATGTTTTCCGGTTGCCAAACATACTCGACACCCTGAATAGATTTGCTGGTAGATGACTTTTTATCCCAAACACGTATAGTAGGTTTTTTCAGCATTTCTTCTTTGGACCAAGTGATGGTCGATGTAGCTGCATTAAATGATGCATTAGGTCGATAAAACATAATAGGAACAGTTCCACTCGTACCCATAAGGATAGTTTTATGGGTTAAAGAAAAAGATTTTTTACTAGAAATGATTTTTTTAGGAAATACTATTCTCTGATTCTCTACATCTATAATTTGAAGCCTTGGTTTAGAATTATCAGCTAAATTTTTTAAACTTGAAACGTCAGTAACCTTATTACCACCCAACCTTATGTTCCAAATAAATGGCATATTTATTTTTGGTATTACAGATACATCCGAGATATCATTATTCCCAAGAAATAAACTGTCTAAAAGAGGAAAACCATTAGGCGCTTTTAAGAATGGCGATAAATCTTTAATATCATTACTATTTAAATCAATAGTATCTACCCCGGTAAGATATTGTATTCCTTCAATAGATTTAATTGTAGGGTTGTTAGGACTTCCAGCTTTAGGTTCATACCTATTGTTATATGCTAACATCCTTAAATTTTTCAACTCATCTTCAGTAACAATAGAATTCACACTGTAGTTATTAGAAGTATACTTGGTTAAATTAACAGCTACTGCATTTGCCATCCCCGGGTCTTTAAAAATATCCGAAATTTTGCTATTAGGCGGAAGTGTATTTTTTAGGTTTTTAAGTGGTGTCTGCGCTTTTTTATTTGTTTGACTTTCTTTGGTTTTATTTTTGGTTTCTGAATTATTGTTTGCTTGTTTTTTTTCAGGGGTTAAGATTGTTTTATTTAAGTTGTCGTTCGTTTTTGTTAGTTCTGGAGTTTCAGTAGTTTTCGGTGCTAGTGCTTCTCTTGTTTCTTCCGCGAAAGAATACACAGGAGAACAAAGCGCTAGTAATAATATAAAAAGCAACAATGGCTTCCAGTTCTGTTTCATCTTCTGTCTCCTTCTTGTTAGTTAGATTTCATAATAATTCGGCCATAATTCCATCTTGCACGATGAATGTCTTCCGGTTCCTTTTCAAAATATTCTTCTCTAGTAAAGACACTCTTTGCCGGTAAAATGCGGCTTTCGATAAAGTACTATATTCAATTAAGGCTTTTAAGGTTATTTCGGGCGGTAAGGTAATATTTCCTTGCGTATCCTTGCTTCCGATAAGTTCACCCAAGTATTTTATTGCATAGTAAAGCTTATCTTTGTGCGCCTTATTGTTTAGTAAAGATCTATAAAATAAGTGGCGTTCAAATCTTTTTAAAAAGAAATACTGAAAACCAAAATTTTCCGGAAATAACGTGAGCGCATATTCAACATCTTGCTTCTTATATTCATAAATCTCACAAGTTTCTGATAATACAATGTGCTCTGTAGTTGGGGGAGATTCTTCCAAAATACAATATCTAAGAAAAATTCCAGGTTCAAAAATAGATAGTAATTTCTGAGGTGATTCCCGAGTATAGCTACTAATATATCCCTCAATTAGTAAAATAACACTATCTAGTTTAGAAGAATCACTTGTAATCTTTTCGCCGTGTTTGAATTTACGTTTTCTGTGTTTTATCCCATGTTTTTGCATCATGTTGATAAATTCTTTGTATGTAAATAATTCCTCCACTAAAAAAATTCACTCCTCTGTATTTATATAATTTATTTAGCGACACATGTTAGTCTTGGCGAGAACTAAACTTATATTACCATGCACAAACTGAATTATTTTCTCTATAGAGAAGGAATTTAGCGTTTTTTCTATCTTTTCTTTTGAAGGATTATTTAAAATCCTCCTAAAAACTATAGAAAAGGCGTTCGTTAATTTGTCACAACTAGTTAAAAGCTCACCCGATTCATTCAAATTTCACCCCTGCATTATTCATTTAAATCCGCATAAATATACAGCGATATCACATTAATTCCAACTTGATTTACAGGCATAAAAAAAGCTTGAAAACAAGATACTCCCTTGTTTTCAAGCTTTTTTATATAGATTTATTCTTCATCATCTTTTTTCTTTGCAGTACGTCTTCCAATTAAATAAGTGACAGTAATCAGAATTAGTAAGAGTAGAATTCCACCTGTTATATACAACCAAGTGTAATCTTTCTCTAGTCCTAAAGCTTTGTTATTTGCTTTTTTAGCTTCATCTGATGAAATAGTAAATTCCTTTGTCCATTCCCATTTATCATCTTTATTTTTTGCGACTAAATGAAGTTTATACTTTCCTGGTTTTAACTCTTGGTTTTCCCAGTCCACACTGTAATTAAAATTGGAATTGGGTGCCATTGATAAGTCCGTTCGTTTTGCTTCATGTAGCACATTTTCGCTGCCTTGTTTATATATTTTGGCATCCACGGCCAGTCCACCAACTAAGGTCGCTTTTGTATTTTGCAAGTTTATTTCGACTACATTTCGGTAGTTCCTACTTCCTGCTTTAATTTGATTTAATGCTAGTTCCGGCTTAACTATAGTGGTTTTTTCGGTTAACTTTACACCAATTACATAAGCATATTCATTTTTAATTTGCACTTCTTTTTCTTGCTTTGTTTCTTTCTCTGTTTTTTCTTTAGTCTTTTCTTTAAAATGTAACCCGCCTAAAATAATTCCATCATAGCTTTCTTCAGGCATTTGGATAGTTACCGACCAAATTTTAGTTTCATTTGGTTCAAGTGTAATCTCGGAGTCACTTACTTCTGTTATATCAGCAAATGGATATTTGAGCGTTTCATCCGGTTTTGTTTTTGGTATCGAGTAATCGACATATCCCATCTCATTGGTAATAGCTGTGTTGGCGACGCAATTAATAGTAATTTGTTCTTTACTGTGATTGGTAATTTCGACATCTAATTTTTGCTTCTGCTTAGGTTCCATTTGTAAATCAAAATATGTCACGCTAGACGCCTGATTACCTGGAAGAATTGCTTTTACGGAAAAACTATTACCTTCTGCTGCCTCGGCGTGTTGATTTGGCAAACAAATAATAGCAAATGTACAGGCAAAGATGATAGCGAATATTTTTTTCAAGTCTCTCTTTCCTCCTAATTACTCAATTTAAAAAGAGAAAACAACATCGAAAAATGCAGTTTTCTCTTTTTGAAAAATGTTAGACTGCTGGTGTATCGCTTAAAGTCCAAGTTAATGTACTTTGATAAGTGCCTTCTGCTACAGCCACGTTTTTAGGAATAGATAATTTCGGCTTAGATGTTTCTGTTGCAGATACTTCTGCTGAACCAAAGCTATCTGTCCAAGTTCCCATACCTTCATCATCACTGAAGTCTGTTGGTGTTGTAGATTGCAAATCTTTAGCTGCCATTACAGGAACTGCTGCTCCACCAGTCATGGAAATTGCAACGTTATCATATCCAGTTGGTGCTTGTGCAGTAGAATCTTTTGATTTAACAGTAGATTTTGGAATAGTTAACTCAGCACCAGCGATTTTTTTGGCAGGTGTAGAATCATCTTCGAACTCACTACCTGTTACTGAAAGAGTCCAACCATTATTCGAACCACGTAAGTCACTAATCTGAGCGAAAGGAGTTACATCTTTAGTAACAGAAACTTCTCCTGGTAAATCTTGCGTACCATTTCCGTTAGTATCTTCATACGTAGTAATTTTTCCATCTTTAGAATGCACATTTATTGCACCTTTAGATAATTCGGATGCGTCAAGTGTGCCAAAGTCCCAATTAGATACTGCTAAAATCCATAGACCATCACTACCTACTGGTGGATTAATTGGATCTGGAACAACTGGATCTGTAGCAGTTGGATCTGGATCTACTGGAACTGGATCTGGAGTTGCGCTTTTATCAAATTTTACAATCCCTTTTGAATCTTGTGTTACGGAAGTTGCTGCTGAAGCAAAATCCCCAGAAAGTACTGGTGCTACAATAAGTCCTAGTGCTAATAAACTTGCTGTTGTTACTTTTACTGTTCTACTTGTCATTATTATTCTCCTCTTTCTGTTATCCTTTTTTTGTCGTGCTAAACAATTAAATTTCTTCCCTCACCCCCTTAAAGTGTTTTTTACTTGCAAATAAAATGAGGCTAATTCCTACCACAATAAGTGGTAAATCGCCCGACTCCCCAGTTTTTGGAAGCTTTCTGGGAAACTTTGTAGGATATGTACCTGTTCTATCATCTGTTCCGCTTTTAGCCTTATGAGGGTCTTTCTTAATTACAACGTTTGCTTTACTAGTCACTGTATCTGCCTTTTTTGCTTCTACATAAAATGGTGCTGCGAATAAGAATAAACAACAAAATATAATGAATCCTATTTTTTTCAAATCGAATAGCTCCTTTTAGTTAAGGCCTAGGCGCATCTTCTAGAGTCCACGTAACCTTAGATTCATAAGCATCACCCACTAAAGCATCATTAGGCTGAATTTCTATTGATAAACTATCTTCTAAGTCGAAAATAGTTGAGACAAAGCCTGTTTCTGTAGGAGTTGCTTGTTTTTGTTCAATAGGCTGATTTGCATTATTTAAGTAAACTGGGCTGCTACCAGATGATTTACTTTGATACTTTAGCGAACTTTGAATGATGTCTCCACTGCTATTTGTAAATGTTGTCATTGCTCCTGTTATCGTCCAGCCTTGCTTTGATTTCCTTCTATCTGTCACCGTTAAATCTACTTTTCCGTCAGCCCCATAGCATTTCAGGGTTTGCTTTCTATTTAAAATCGGCACTGATTCTGAATTTTCATCTATGCCCATCCGAAAATCACTAGGAATTTGCAGCTCCATACTTTCTCTGACGTGAACAACCACGGTTACAGGAATAGCTGTTTGAGAAGCTGGTGGATTTCCGGGAGACGACAGCGTTACAACATAATCGCCAACTTTCGTAAGGTCTACTACTGACTCAAAATCATCCACTAGCGAACCAACGCCAGTCAAAGTCGCATTCACATCTAATCTAAATTGATTAGCATCAATAGTTTCACCAACTAAATAGGTATATTCTTCGTCCGCAGTTATAATAGGTGGCTTAGGTTGAAATATAACATCTACATTTACCGACTCGCCTCCGTCTATATTAGAAGCTTCGATTGTCACTACATATTTAGTGGGATCTGGTGAACTCGGTATTATGTCTTTAAAATTAGTTGTGATTTTTGATGGTTGATCTACTACGATTTTTGCATCTTCTATCAATTGTTCCTCTGTGAGTGGTGTGTCAATATCATAAATAAGCTGTTTTTCATTTGATATAATTTTCGGAGCCACTACATATAGTAATGGTTGAAAGAATTTACCATCGTAGAACACCTGTCCAACATTATCTTTAACTGGAGTAACTTCATCCCATCCATATCGAACACCTTCTTTACGTCCACCTTCTTTTAAATTAATCATTGGTTTCTGTTTTATAATCTCTTGCTCCCAAGTAACCATGGAAGTTGTATTATCAATTGTTGCAATTGGATCGAACACAGTTATGGGAATTGATTTATTTACACCTTTAACTTCTTCTGCCTTTAAAGTAAAATCAAATTTTGCAGAAAGTTCCATTGGTTCTAAATAAATTTGTTGGTTCGTACAAGTAATTTCGATTAGATTTGGCATAGAATTATTTTTAAAACTCGATAAATCCGAAATGCTATTGCTATTAAGCGCAATAAACCTCAAACTATTACTAGCATATTTAGCTAATGGCTCGACATTTGAAATATTGTTACTCTCAAGCATTATTTCATCTAGAACCGGAAAATTATTCGGCATACTAGCAAATGGAGACAAATCACTAAGATTATTCTGGGATAAGTTTAGGAATGATAATTTTGGTGCATTCATTTTTAAAATCGGTGAAACATCCGCAATTCCCGCTTTTATAATACTTAACGCCTTCAATTCTGGATATCCATTTGGTGCTTTTAAAAAAGCTGATATACCTTGTAAATTACCATTTGACCTACAATTTATAGTCACTAGATTAGTCATATACTGTATACCTTCCAGATTTTTTATAATTACTGTAGATAAATCAGAAAAAGAAGATAGATTATCTAAATCCTCTTGTGTAATAACATCAGTCACAACCCAATCATTTTTATAGCGGATTTGATCATTTAAGTTTCGAACTACCGATTCTGCCATTACCGGATCCGGAAATAAATCTGCTATCGTACTATTCTCAGGTATTGATGAAGGGTTAGCTTTCAGTTTGCTAGGTTCAGTCGACGGTTTTTTTGGTTCAATCTCTTCTGTTTTCGGGGGTTCTGGTTCTGGTTCTGGTTCTGCTTCTGGCTTTGGTTCAGGTTCTGTTTCCGCTTCTTTTTTTTCTGGAGTTTCCTTTATAGCTTCCTCTACTACCGGCTCCACTGGTTGTTCTGGCGAGGTGCTTTGTTCCGTCTCTATAGCTTTCGAGTAAACAGGACCGAGAAGCGCCAAAATCAAAACAAAGACCAGAACTATCTTCCAATTTATTTTCATTGTTTTTTAAGGTCTCCTTTTTAAATGCTAGTTAACTGTTTTTCATAGTGTTTTACTACTTTCTTTGGGACTAAGAAAGTTTTTTTATGTGGCTTTAAAATTTCTTCTTCTATTAGACGGATACGCTGTCTATAAAATGCCGCTTTTGATAAAGTGCTGTATTCAATTAAGATTTTGATTGTAATTTCTGATGGTAAGACAATATTGCCTTTTTCATCCTTTTCACCAATGAGTTTTCCTAAATACTTAATCGTATAATATAATTTTTCTTGGTGATCTTTGGCATTAAGTAAAGCCTTATAGTATAAATGACGTCCAATCTTTTTTAAAAAGAAATATTGAAAGCCAAAGTTTTCTGGAAAGAGCGATAATGCATATTCTATGTCTTCTTTTCTATACTCATACACGATGCACTCCTCTGAAAGCGCAATATTCGTTACAAGCGGTGGCAAATCTTCCAAAATCGAATAACTTAAAAATACACCTGGTTCAAAAACAGATAATAGTGTTTCAGGCGACTCGCATGTGTAACTGCTTATATAGCCTTTTATCAATAAAATGACATTGTGTGGATTTGAAGAATTAGTCATTACATCTTCATTACGTCTTAATTTACGTTTTTTATGTTTAATTCCATAATTTTGCATCATTTTGATAAATTCCTTGTATGTAAATAATTTTTCCACTAAAATCCACTCCTCTTCTAAGATGAACTGTTTAATTAGCTTATTGTTGGGCTCGTTAAGAACTAAATTTATACTACCACCCATCAAATAATGGTGTTTCTCTATGGAGAACAAATTACACGCTTTCCACTCAAAAATTATTAAAAACGCTTGCAAAATTCCTCGTAAATCTCAAAATAAAATTGTTTGTAATTTTGTCACAAATTAGCAAAAACCATATAAAAATTCATTTTCTCTTTACTAAAGCACTATATATCCCTCCGATATCTTTCCAGACGGGCAATTCTATGATACTATTAGCATAAAAACATTTGTGACTACAGATAACTTTTGTTCCATTATTATGTAGAATGGAGGTAACAAAGATGAAATGGGAAGAAAAAAGAGATATGGTGAAAATCGCTACATGGTACTATCATTATGGTTGGACTCAAGCGCAAATCGCCAAAAAAATCGGGATTTCAAGATCAATTATTTCTAAAACTTTGCAACGTGCAAAAGACTTAGGTATTGTAGAAATTTTTATTAAAGATGAAACATACTATACGGTCGATTTAGAACAAAAACTAGAAGAAAAGTTTGGTTTAGAAGAAGCGATTGTCGTTGCAACACACGATATGTCCGAAGAAGAAGCCCTTAATTTTCTAGCCAAAGAAGCAGCATATACGCTTAGTAAAAGAATTGCCAAAGTGAATACGCTCGGGATTTCGTGGGGGAAAACAATCCGTAAATTCGCCAATGAATTCCCGTATATCCCTCATAAAGACTTAACTATTATTCCGTTAATCGGCGGTATGGGATCAAGCGATATTGACCTCCATTCCAACCAAATTTGCTACGATTTAAAGAAAAAAATGCAGTGCCATAGTAAATATTTATATGCCCCTGCCCTTGTAGAAGATACGGAAATGAAAGCCGATCTATCTAAAAACAAATACATTAATGAGGTCCTTGAAGAAGGTAAAACTGTTGATATGGCTATTGTTGGGGTATCAAGTCCTTATAATCAAAGTACCATGGAAGAAATTGGTTATATCACCCCCGAAGATATTGAAGAACTGCGATACAAAGATGTTGTCGGCGATATTAATTCACGTTTTTTCACGGCAAATGGAGAAGAAGCAAATACACAGATAAATACACATGTTATCGGACTCAGTTTAGAAGAACTAAAAAAAATCCCAACTGTCGTAGCTTTAGCAAATGGACTACAAAAAAAAGACGCACTTGTTTCAGCACTTAATGCCGGATTGATAGATGTGATTGTGATTACTGATAGAATGGCTGAATACATCCTACAAAAAAACGATTAACAAATATTCCACCACACAAAAATATAAAACCCCAAAAGCACTCTCCACCAATGGATTGGGCTTTTTTTATTTCTTTAAAATAAAAAACATTTAATATTTCATTGACGAAAAAAAGTTAAAATGTTATATTTGATTTGTGAAATACGACATTTGTCACTAGTGGTGACAAATGTTACACGATTCATTTATTAAGGTAAAATAGCTTTATCCGGAGTTTTATTTTTAATAAATGAAAACGATTACTAGGAGGAACTTGAAATGACTTTATATAGACAGTTACTTGCCCGTGAGAAAGAAAATAATCCTATTCGCGTCGGCGTTATTGGCGCAGGTCAAATGGGATTCGGTATGATTTCGCAAATTGCCGCTATTCCTGGAATGAGCGTAGTTGGTATAAGTGACATTCATGTGGACGCCGCAAAAAAAGCCGCAGATGCATACAATGCTACAGCAACAAAAAAAGAAAAAATTCTTTTATCAAATGACTTTAAAGAAATTATTCATTCTGATCTTGTAGAAGTGATTGTCGATGCCACTGGCGTTCCAGAAGTCGGCGCTAAAATTTCCCTAGAAACTTTACTTGCAAAAAAACAACTTGTTCTATTAAATGTAGAAATTGACATTACTATCGGACCATTAATGAAAAAATTATATGATAGCGCTGGCCTCGTTTATACCGGATCTGATGGGGACGAACCCGCTGCGATAACTGAACTTTACGAATTTTCCAAATCAATGGGTATGGAAGTACTTGTTGCCGGTAAAGGAAAAAACAACAAACTAAAAATTAGCGCTAATCCAGATAGTTGCCAAGTGGAAGCAGACGGAAAAAATATGGCTTCTCACATGCTAGCAGCTTTCCAAGATGGAACGAAAACAATGGCAGAAATGAACTTACTTTCAAACGCTATTGGATATGTTCCCGATGTCGTTGGAATGCATGGTATCTCGGGTGACGTAGATTCCGTCATTAAAGACCTCGATTTAAAAGAGCAAGGCGGTATTTTAAACCAATTTGGTGTCGTAGAATATGTAGATGGCTTGGCGCCAGGCGTTTTCGTAATTGTTAAAGGCCAAAATGAAGGTGTTAGTCATGAACTTAGCTACTTAATGAAAAAAGGTGAACGCGATCATCACATTCTTTATCGTCCTTATCATCTAGCGAGCCTAGAAACTCCACTAACTATTGCGAAAGCTGTTCTGAATCACGATCACGCTATTGTTCCTATGGGAGCTCCCGTTTCCGAAACAGTTGCAGTTGCTAAAAAAGATATAGCTGCTGGAGAAAGATTAGATGGGATTGGCGGTTTCTGTGTCCGCGGTGTGCTCGAAACTCACGTAGATATGGCGGCAGAAGGTCATATTCCAATCGGGCTAATTAGCGGTGAAGTAGTTGCACGCAGAAACATTAAAGCTGGCACATTTATTACCGACGAAGATGTTTCACTCGACGAATCAACTACTGTTTGGAAACTTAGAAAACTACAAGACGAAACATTTAGCAATTAAAGGTAACATGGTGGGAAGGGCTAGCTTCCCACCTATTATAAGGAGGAAAAGTGAATGAAAATTGTCCTTATTGCTTCCGTTATTTTCATCGCTCAGACATTTCTTGCTTTTTTTCAAGTGAGGTATTACCAACATCACATGAATAAAGTTGCAAATAAATATGCTGGAAAAATCGGTTACCATCTTTATTCTGAAATGGAGCGATTAAAGTTTCGAACAAGTGCCGTAGCTATCTTAGTTGTAAATGAAGAGCATATTGTTCATGAATGCCAAATTTTAACAGGAAAAACGATTTTTGCGAAGTTTAAAACATTCACTGACTATCACCAGAAAGATTTATCCGAAATACTACAAGAATTACATGAAAAGAAAAAGCATTCCATACAAGAAAAAGCCATTATCAAAACCGCCAACAGTTGTATGAAAGCGCTTTAAATAATTAAAAAGGAGTGTTTCCTAGTGAATTATATTGAATGGTTTGGAACCAACTTTATCGGTCTTTTTGAGGCTGGTGGAAAACAGTTCGTGAGCTTTATGACAGGAATTGTCCCGCTTTTAATTGTCCTTTTAACCTTTACGTACTCGATTATTGCATTTATCGGGGAAGAACGAGTCAACCGTGCAATTCAATTTTCAGCTAAAAACATGATTTTACGTTATTCACTTATGCCGATTTTATCTGTCTTAATGCTAACAAATCCAATGGCGTACACATTTGGACGATTCGTTAAAGAACATCAAAAACCTGCTTTTTATGATTCGGTTGTTTCATTTTTACATCCAGTCACAGGGTTGTTCCCTTATGCGAATGCTGGAGAATTATTTGTTTATTTAGGAATTGCTAATGGGGTTGTCGAAGCTGGTTATAGTATGTCTAGTCTTGCAGTTCGTTACTTCTTAGCAGGTATTGTTATCATTTTAATGCGTGGTGTGATTACGGAAACCATTACAAAATTCTTAATGCGAAAAGAAAAAGTCTGAAATCGATAGGAGGCAAATAAAATGTATCAATCAATTCATGTGAATAAAGGCCAAGGCGGTTGGGGAACTGGGCTAGACCTTACTCCAAGCGAACCAAGAACAAAAGTTGTTTCTATTACTGGCGGCGGTATCCACCCCGTAGCTTTGAAAATTGCTGAATTATCCGGTGCAGAAGCCGTCGATGGTTTTAAAAACTCCATTCCCGAAGAAGAAATGATGTGTGTTGTCATTGACTGCGGTGGTACGGCTCGAATTGGCGTCTATCCAATGAAACGTATTCCAACTGTTGATATTCTCCCTTCTTCTCCATCAGGTCCACTAGCAAAACATATTACAGAAGATATTTTTGTTTCGGGAGTGAAGCCAGAAGATATTATGGTTACCTCATCAGAAGCAGACCCCGGAAAACCTTTTGACAGAGAAAAATTTAAAGAAGATTATGCCAAGATTAAAGAAGATCAACAAGAAGCGAGTGATTTAAAAGAAGGCTATCTTGTGAAATTTTCTCGAGGTATTGGTAAGGCAATGGGCGTGTTCTATCAAGCTGGTCGTGATTCTGTTGATATGCTCATTAAAAACATTATTCCTTTTATGGCTTTTATTAGTATGATTATCGGTATTATTAACTACACTGGGATTGGAAAATTAATTGCGAATACACTCTCCCCGCTCGCTGGTTCCATTTGGGGAATGCTTTTAATTGCTTTTATTTGTAGTTTGCCTTTCCTATCACCGATTCTTGGTCCTGGCGCAGTTATCGCCCAAGTTATTGGTGTCTTAATTGGTTCACAAATTGCGATTGGCGCCATCCCGGTAACTTATGCTTTACCTGCTTTATTCGCTATTAACGCACAAGCCGGATGTGACTTTATTCCAGTTGGGCTATCTCTTGCAGAAGCTAAGCCAAAAACGGTTCAATTCGGCGTTCCGGCCATTTTGTATAGCCGTATGATTACAGGTGTCCTTGCTGTTGTTATCGCTTGGGTATTCAGTATCGGCATGTATTAATTTTTAGGAGGAAATTGCTATGACTAAAAGTAAAATCATTGAAATCGGGCCACTTGTCCCAGCTTTTGAAGAAGAAAAGATTGTCATTTTATTTGGACCAACAGCCACCAATGAATTACGAGAAATCTCCGTTATTCATGAGTTTGAAGCAGCACCCCAAAGTGCCCTCTCGAAAGGGAATACACTACAAATTGGAGATCAAGTCTATATAATAGAAGAAGTCGGCACAGAAGCAAATAAAAATCTGGAAGAACTTGGACACATTTCTGTTTATTTCCGCTCTGGTCAAAATGAAGTATTACCTGGCGCAATCGTTGTCTCCCCAGAAGTATTTCCTACCCTGGCAATAGGCGACACGATCCAATTTTAAAAAATAAAAATAATTTGTGTTATGTTTCACCTTGTCAATCCTCCCTCTTTTCGATATAATTACTTTTGTAACGATAATGAAAATCATTTTCAATTAGGGAGGAAATACACAATGTACCAAAAGCATAAATGGGCTGCTATTTTAATGACTGTACTTTTAGCAGTAGTACTAACCGCTTGTGGCAACTCTTCGGATAAAGATTCAAGCAAAGAAAAAGAAGCTGCGACAAAAACGGTAACTGATACAATGGATCGTAAAGTAGAAGTACCAACAACGCCAAAAAGAATTGTAGCACTTCAAAACGTAAGTGAAATGGAAATTCTAGGCGTAAAACCTGTTGGTACAACGGATTATTACATCACTACATATCCCAAAGCAACAAAAGGGACAGAAAGTGTTGGTAATGATAAACCAAGTATTGAGAAAATCGCTAATTTAAAACCAGATTTAATTATTATTAGTGATTATCAAAAAGACCTTTTAGAGAATTTAGAAAAAGTTGCGCCAGTTTACATCTCGCATTTCGGTGATACTCCTGACAAACAACTTTCTAATATCGCAAATCTCTTAAATAAAAAATCAGAAAAAGAAAAATGGGACAAAGATTACGCTCAAAGTTCTAAAGAAGCTAAGGCAACGTTAAAAGATGCTGGCGTGGAGAACGAAAAAGCTGCTGTGATTCAATTCTACGGCAAAGAAATCTATGTTCATGATGCGAAAGTATTTGACGGCTTATTCTCTGGAGCTGGTTTTACTCCAACTGATGGTGCTAAAGCAAACAAAGAAACAAAAGCAATTTCAAGTGAAGCTATTCCTGAATATGCAGCCGGAGCGGATCGATTATTTATCTTAATGCCTACTGATGGTAATGAAGATTCTGTTAACGAAATGCTTAACGGGGTTTGGAAAGATATTCCAGCTGTGAAGAAAAACCAAGTATATAAAGTAGATAACACCAAATGGAGTGACTACAGTGCCGCTGCTCAACTTTATCAAATGGAAGATGCGGTAAAACAAATTACTGGTAAATAAATAAAAACTCGATTCTGTTAACAGAATCGAGTTTTTTTATTTGTTTAATAAACTATAAACATGATTGTTCACTTTTCCAAAAGAGGCAATCTTATTTTGGACATTAGAGAATAAAATCACATAGGTTCTACCAGTGTGGCTCATGCTATTAGAAACATCCCAACCAGTTACAACCCCGTGGCTATTATAGCTCCCAGGATCTACATAAAATCCCATTCCATAATTAGATTTACTACCCGGTGTGAACATTTTTTTAAAGCTTGCTTCAGAAATTATTTTTTTATCCATCAAAGCTTTATCAAATAAATACATATCCGTAGTAGACATACTAATATCCCCTGCTCCATATAATTTAGTTAGGTCTACTAACTTCGGACTTTGATAAACTCCATTTTCATCTATTTTGTAGCCTGTTGATATGTTTTTTCCCCCATCAACATCTTTTTGAAAGTATCCAGTATGTTTCATTCCTGCTGGTTCGAATATATTCTCTTGCAAATAAGTAGCGAGTGGTTGTCCGCTAACTTTTTCTACGATATATCCTGCAATTGTATAATTTGCATCCATATAATCCCATTTCCCAGGCTGTGATTTAATTCCCCGCTTCTCAATACCTGTAACTAATTGTTCTGGCGTTACAGTCCCAGAAAACTCTGGCCGTCCGACAATTCCAGAGGTATGATTCAAAAAGTTTTTAATCAATATTTTATTACCATTAGGAAAATTAGGTAAATACTTCGATACTGGATCGTTTGTATTTATTTTACCTTTTTCTTCTAATTGTAATAAAGCTGCTGCTATTATCGCCTTTTGAGAAGAGCCGATATAATATAGCGTATCAGGCGTATTCAATACCTTTGCATCACGATTTGCATATAAATACCCTTTTTGTATAACAATTTGTCCATCACGAACAACAAGTGCCGAGCCGCTAAATCCGATTTCTTTTAAATAAGCATCAATTTCTTTGTTATTTACTATCGTTTCTTTTGGCTTTTCTTCAACTTGTTCCGGCTCTTTTGGCTTTTCAGCTTTTTTGGTAGTCGGTTTTTCCTTTGGCTTAGTGGCTGTAGTTGCTTTTTTCTTTGTTGGTGCGGATACTGTTTGCTGTTCTTTACTTTTAAATTCATAGATCATCCAGCTAGTGGCCATAAAAAAAAGTATAAGTACAGTACTCAACACGATAAATACGTTCTTGCGTCTTTTATGTTTTAGTCTTTCGCGTCGATTCATTTCATCACTCCTGGTCTAGTCTAATCGCTAACTGACTTTCCCAAAAGAGAATGTATTAAAAGAAATTATCCCAAATTTCTAATAATACCTAACACTCCACATATATCGTAATTTATTATCCAGGATAAATCAATACGGAAATATACCTATGTTTTAAAAAAAGTTATAAGTGGTATACTAATGATGGACAAATTGATAAAAGCAACGACAAATTGCTATAAAGGAGACTAGATAAAAATGGTACAAATAACAAAAGGTAAATTTGATGGTTTACAAAGACTCTCCAACGACAAAGGCGTCATTGCAGCACTTGCCATTGACCAACGCGGTTCACTGAAAAAAATGATTCAACAAGCAAAAGGAACAGAAAACAAAAAAGATGTGGAAGACTTCAAACAACTTGTTTCTGAAGAGCTTACACCTTATGCTTCTGCGATTTTGCTTGATTTAGAATATGGTACTCCAGCAATCAAAGCTCGTCACGAAGGTAGCGGACTTTTAACTTCTTATGAAAAAACAGGTTATGACGCAACTACTCCTGGTAAACTTCCTGATTTAATTGAAGATTTATCGGCACTTCGTATTAAAGAAAATGGCGGAGATGCTGTTAAAATTCTTGTTTATTATGATCCAGATGAGCCTGCTGAAATCAATGAAATTAAATATGCCTTTTTAGAAAGAATTGGTGCAGAATGTCGCGCAGTTGATATTCCATTTTTCTTAGAACCAATTACTTACGATGCAAAAGTTACTGATTCTGGTTCTTTAGAGTATGCAAAATTAAAACCAGCGAAAGTAAAAGCATCTATTAAAGAATTCTCTAAACCTCGTTACGGTGTAGATGTACTTAAACTAGAGGTTCCAGTAAACTTCAAATATGTGGAAGGTTTTGCTGAAGGCGAAGTAGCTTATACGCAAGATGAAGCAGCTCGTCATTTTGAAGAATGCTCTGACTTAAGTCCACTTCCATTTATTTATCTAAGTGCTGGCGTAACTTCTGAAATGTTCCATAAAACAATCCAATTTGCTAATCAACATAACGTACAATATAGTGGTGTACTTTGTGGCCGTGCAACTTGGGCTGATGGTATCGAAGTTTATGGTAAACAAGGCGATGATGCTTTACGCGAATGGCTTCGTACTCAAGGGAAAGAAAATATTACTTCTCTTGATAAATTACTTGATGAAGGTGCCGTTCCTTGGTGGACAAAATACGGTTCTTTTGAAGACGTACATGTAGTAGAAAAACAATAGTCGATATATAAACAGCCTCAAGCGAGTGAAATCGCTTGAGGCTGTTTTTTTGTTTAAATCTCATCTTGGTTTAAATAATTATAGGCGAACTGGGCGTATAGCTCTGCGCCGTTTTTCATGACACTTTCATCAATATTAAAACGTCCATGATGGTGGGCCCATTCGGTATCTTTTTCGGGATTTCCGGATCCAACCAACGCAAAACTTCCGGGAGCTTCGTCTTGAAAATAGCTAAAGTCTTCGCCGCCAGTTGTGGGGCGTTCAAAGTAAAGCATTTCTTCACCGAATGATTCAGTGATTGTTTTCTGGACGAGTAATGCGCTTTTTTCATCATTAATAACTGGTTGTGTGCCTTGTTTATAAATCATTTCAGCTGTGCCGCCGTAGATAGCGGCTGTTTGCTTCGCGTAGTGTTCAATTGTTTTTGCCACTTTGGCGCGGGTTGTGTTGTTAAAGCAACGTAGCGTCCCTTCTAATCGGGCATTTTCAGCAATTACGTTATAGCGGGTTCCGACTTCCATTTTTCCGATTGTTACGACGACCGGATCAAGCGGGTCTGTTTCACGGGCTACAATAGCTTGGAGATTCATGACAAACGAAGAAGCGATAACCGCAGCATCGATTGTATCATGCGGCATTGCTCCGTGACCGCCTTGACCTTTGAAATCAATTTGGATGATGTCCGCAGAAGCAAATGTCGAGCCAACTACGCAAGATATTTTATTGCTTGGTGTTTGGGACCAGATATGAATACCAAAGACGTGGTCCACGCCCTCCATCGCTCCTTGGGCAATCATTTCTTTCGCGCCTTCAGCAATTTCTTCGGATGGTTGAAAAATGAAGCGGACTGTTCCGCGTAGCTCACTTTTAATTTCCACGAGTGCTTTTGCTGCGGTTAATAGCATGGCTGTGTGGGCATCGTGACCGCATGCGTGCATTTTGCCGTCTTCTGTAGATTTATAAGGAAGATCTTGGTTTAATTCTTGGACTGGGAGTGCATCCATATCCGCTCGTAAAGCAATCGTTTTGCCTGCTTTATCGCCTTTTAAATCTGCAATTAGTCCGGTGGGATTAGTACGTCGGTAAGGGATTCCGAGCTGATCTAGTTGTTTTGCAACTTGATCGGTTGTTCGAAATTCCTGCCATTGCAGTTCTGGATGCATATGCAAATCGCGACGGAAGGCTATCATATTTTCTTCATTATTTAAGACTATTTGTTTTATTTTATTATTCATGTTCGCTTTCCCCCGTCCATTTTTTAACTGTTTCAAGTACGACTTCGATGCCTTTTTGGAGCTTGTCATAATCGGTCCATTCTTCTGGCGAATGGCTTATGCCTTTATGGCTTGGTACAAAAATAAGTCCTACTTCGGTTAAACTTGCGAAAATCATTGCATCGTGCCCTGCACCACTAACCATTGTTCGATATTTAAGACCAAGTTTATCGGCGCTTTCGGTCAATGCTTGATGAATTTCTGTTGATAAATGTGTTGGTTTTTCATAGAGCATATCTTCTATTTCACACGTAATACCGTTTTTTTCGATAGCTTGAATAACTTTTTTTGTTTGTTCTAATGTATTTTGGACGTGGATTTCGTCTTTTGCTCGAATATCTACTGTGAAAACGACTTTGTTTGGTATTACATTGGCGCCGTTCGGGTAGACATTAAGTTTGCCAATTGTTAAGACAGTTCCGCCGCCTTCTTGGATAGCTAGTTCAGGAAGCTTATTAAGAATTTCGACAGCTGCACTTAGAGCATCTTTTCGTTCTAGCATTGGGGTTGTTCCGGCGTGACCTGCTTGACCCTTTACGGTAACTTTTATTTCTGTTAAACCAACGACCGTGTCAACGAGCGCAACATCTTCATTCGTATTTTCTAGGACTGGGCCTTGTTCGATGTGTAGTTCAATGAAAGCTTTGACGGAATCTTTGGACCGAATGGCTGTATGTACTTGATTTGCGTCAAATCCTAGGTTTGCCATAGCTTCTGCGGCAGTAACACCATTTATATCTTTCATTTCATGTAGCATTTCTTTTGTCACTTTTCCTGTAATTGTTCGGGAGGCAAGTAGTCCCGCTCCGAAACGAGATCCCTCTTCTTCCACCATTGCGATGATTTCAAGTGGAAAATGGGGTTTTATTTGCTGTTCATGAAAAACACTAGCTACTTCAAGTCCAGTTATAACACCTGCTGGACCGTCAAAAGCACCACCATTTGGCACAGAGTCAAAATGAGAACCGACGATTACTGCTGGTAAGTCTGGATTGTCGCCTTCTAGTCGTCCGTAGATATTTCCAATCGCATCTTCTGAGACAGTAAGGCCTACTTTAGCCATTTCTTCTTTTAAATAATTGCGCGCGCCGAGGTCTTCTTTGCTATATGTAAGCCGAGTTGTCCCCTGACCCGGAGTTGCTGTAAATCTATCTAAATTTTCTATGTGTTTTTTTATTCTTTCAAGATTTGTTTGCATGAAGCATACCTCCTTTTTTCTATTTTACAGGAAACTTGAAAAAATGCTCGCTAAAACAACTCACAAAAAAAGTGATCCCTAGAAAATAGGGATCACTTGCGAATTATTTAGCGAATTGTGGTAAGAACTCTTTGTGTGCTTCTAGCATTTCATCTAGAATTGTTTTTGCTAAGTCGCCGCTAGGAACAAGTGGGTTAGAAGTGAAGGCTTGTAGTGCAGTTGCGTAATCGCCTGTTACTGCTGCTTCAATTGTTAATTCTTCCATTGATTTCATTACTTGTAGTAAGCCGCGTTGTGCTGGTGGGAATTTACCGAAGTTGATTGGTTCCGCACCGTGCGCGCGAATAACACTTGTGATTTCTACTGCACTATCATAAGGAACGTCATCAATTGCGCCATTATTACGAGTAGATACTACCATTACGGTACCTTTGTTGTTGTAAATGGAGTTGATGATTTCACATGCTGCATCACTGTAGTGTGCGCCGCCGCGTTTAGATAATTCTTCTGGTTTGTAATCAAGATTTGGATCTTTATATAATTCGAATAAGCTGTCTTCTAATTTTTTCACGACTTCTCCGCGAGTACCTTCGTTTTTGAAAGATGCCAGTTCTTCTTCAAGCATTGCATCAGTCATGTAGTAGTAACGGTGGTACGGACAAGGAAGCATTTTTAGATGTTTAACTTGCTCATATAAGAAGCGCATGTTTTTAATGTTTTCAACAACTTTTCCAGGATTCGCATCTGGCGCGTAAAGACCATCAATCACTTTTTCTGTTAATTCTGTACCGTCTTTGTCAAATACGCGGTGCCAGTGCAAGTGGTTGATTCCTGCAAATTTGAAGAATAAATCTTCTTCTGGTTTTTCTAAAACGTCTGAAGCGCTTTTCACTGCTCCGATTGGCACGTTACAAAGACCGATAACTTTATCCCAATTTCCGTAACGAAGAACTGCTTCTGTTACCATTCCTGCTGGGTTAGTGAAGTTGATTAACCAAGCATCTGGGCATAGTTCGCGCATATCTTCGACGATACCAAGAATAACAGGAATCGTACGGAATGCTTTGAACATCCCACCTGCTCCGTTTGTTTCTTGACCAATGATACCGTGGCTAAGTGGAATTCTTTCATCTTTAATACGAGCGTCTAATAAACCAACGCGGAATTGTGTTGTAACAAAATCAGCATCTTTTAAAGCTTCACGACGGTCGAGTGTTAAATGTACTTCGCAGTCAATGTTTGCTGCTTTGACCATACGTTTTGCCATATTACCAACGATTTCTAATTTTTCACGACCAGCTTCAATATCTACTAGCCAAAGTTCTCTGATTGGAAGTTCATGATAGCGTTTAATAAATCCTTCAACAAGTTCTGGTGTGTAACTGGAACCCCCACCAATTGTAACGATTTTTACACCTTTTTTCATAATATACTTACCTCCTAGAATTTTAAAGCGTTTTCTTTTCTTCTCATTCATCATAATTCATGTAATGCATTACAGGTCAAGCACTTATTTTAAATTTATCTAAACTGGCTATTTGGCGGGCTTTTTTGGTATACTAAATACAGAGCTACGAGAAATCGAGGTGTTTTGCAATTGGCAAATATACAAGAAATCGCGAAACTAGCGGGTGTTTCATCAGCAACAGTTTCCCGAGTAATTAATAATCGCGACTATGTGAGTGAAGAAACAAGAAAACGCGTCCAGGCAATTATTGACAAGTTAGATTACGTTCCAAATATTAACGCTGTATCACTGAAAAAAGGCGCAACTAAGTTAATTGGTATGGTCATTCCTAGTTTTACAGATTCACTGAATGTATTTTTAAAAAGTTTTACGATGATGGCTCAGGAGCATGGTTATAACGTTACTTTGTTTATGACGCGGATTGATCCGGATAAAGAACTGGAAGCTTTAGAAATGCTGCGGCAAAAACAAATCGATGCACTCGTTCTTGTGATTCGATCAAATGATTGGAAAACAATTGAACATTACACAAAATACGGCCCGATTGTCACTTGGCAGCGTGTCGAGAGTGAAAAAATCCCCTCTGTATTTATGAATCAATATGATGGGTATACGCTTGCACTAGAACATTTATATGCAAAAGGTTACCGAAAATTTGTGAATGTTTATGGGAATACGACCGGACTCAATACGCAAAGTCGCATGCTTGCTTTTAAAGATTTTTGTGCGCGTTATGAGCTTGATCCTCATGAATTTAGACAGTTTTATGGGCAGGGTAGTCGGCAAGACGGGGAAAAAATTGCGCATTGGTGGAGTGAAACTGAGCATAAACCAGATGCATTTTTGACGCCAAACGATTATTTTGCGGCGGGGTTACTTACGGAAGCTAGACGGCTTGGTTACAGTGTCCCGGAAGATTTTGCGATTTGTGGATTTGATAATATGGAAGTGGCGCATTTGCTTGATATTACAACGATTCATTACCCTGTAAATTTACAAGCTGAAAATGCTTTTACGCTCATTATGAATCAATTATTTGGAAGCAACTTGCCGCTGCTTGATTTAGATTTCCATTTGGTAGAGAGAAAAACGACATAAAAAAAGGTTTCCTCGTAAATTTGCGAGGAAACCTTTTTGTTAATTTTTAAATGAATGAATTGGTGCTGGGATTCGACCACCGCGCGCAATAAAACTAGCGGAGGATTTACCGTTTACTGGCATTACTGGCGCCGTTCCAAGTAAACCGCCGAATTCGACCATATCGCCAACTTTGGTGCCGCTTGCCGGAATTACTCGGACAGCGGTTGTTTTATTGTTAATCACGCCGATTGCAGCTTCATCAGCAATCATCGCAGCTAATGTTTCGGCAGTTGTATCACCTGGTACAGCAATCATATCAAGTCCAACTGAGCAAATTGCCGTCATCGCTTCTAGTTTTTCAAGATTAAGTGCGCCTTGTTGTACGGCTTCAATCATCCCCGCATCCTCAGAAACCGGAATAAATGCACCTGATAATCCGCCAACGTGACCGCAAGCCATGACGCCGCCTTTTTTCACCGCATCATTTAATAGTGCTAAAGCAGCCGTTGTACCGTGCGTTCCGACCATTTCTAGGCCCATCTCTTCTAAAATATGTGCGACTGAATCACCAATCGCTGGTGTTGGTGCTAAAGATAAATCAACAATTCCAAAAGGAACACCGAGTTTTTCAGAAGCGACTTGACCAACGAGTTGACCCATTCTAGTAATTTTGAAAGCTGTTTGTTTCACTGTTTCGGCAACAATATCAAATGGTTCGCCTTTTACTTTTTCGATAGCGCGTTTCACAACACCAGGACCACTGACGCCAACATTGATAACACAGTCAGCTTCACCAACACCGTGAAATGCTCCTGCCATAAAAGGATTATCCTCGACTGCATTGGCAAATACAACGAGTTTCGCACAACCGAGTCCTTGAGTGTCTGCTGTTAAATCAGCTGTTTCTTTAATTACCTCACCCATTTGACGAACTGCATCCATGTTGATTCCTGTTCTAGTCGAGCCGACGTTAACGGAAGAGCAAACTCGTTCTGTTTGAGCTAAAGCTTGCGGAATGGAGCGAATGAGAATCTCGTCGCCTTTTGTGTAACCTTTTTGGACAAGAGCGGAATAACCACCGATAAAATTCACGCCAACTTCTTTTGCGGCCGCATCGAGTGTTTTAGCAAATTCTACGTAGTCAGTGTCAGCGCTTGAGCCAGCTACAATCGCAATTGGTGTGACAGAAATCCGTTTATTTATAATCGGAATACCAAACTCGGATTCAATCGCTTCACCAACAGCCACTAGATTGCGCGCTTTTGTCACGATTTTTTGGTAGATTTTCTTTCTAGCTACTTCACCGTCGCCGTCCATACAATCTAGCAAAGAAATCCCCATGGTAATTGTTCGGATGTCTAGCTTCTCTTCTTCAATCATACGTATTGTTTCTAAAATTTGGTTTGTTTCCATACTAGAATCGCCTCCATCCTAAAGTTTATGCATTGCGTTGAAAATTTCTTCACGTTGAATATGTATTTTTACTTGGAGTTCTTCACCTTTTCCAGTTAATTCTGTTTTTACTTCATCAAATTCTTTCGTAATCTGGCTAATATCGCACATCATCATCATCGTAAAATATCCATCCATAATCGTTTGAGATACGTCGACAATATTAATGTTCAGTTCAGCTAATTTATTACTAACTCCAGCGACAATTCCCACATTATCTTTTCCAATTACAGTAAGTACAGCTCTCACATTCAACACTCCTTTAGTTCGTTAATACGTTCCATTATAGCATAAAAAATCGCAATCTTGTGAAAAAGAAAGCAAAATTACTCCGCATGCCAAAAAGTGCAATACGACGCCATTGGCAAACTATTTTCTAGTGTAATTAAATTGCTTTGGCTCAGTAAAAATGCTTTGAACTTTTCTGGTAAACCTATATCTGCAGCTAATTCTTTCGTTATAAAATCTTTCACATAACTGATTTCCCAGCGGCTATCTTGCATTTTTTCTGAGAAAATACTTGTTTCCGCGCCTATCTTCCAATGTTGGGCTTGAATAATTTCTTGCATGTCTACTGGCGTGATAAAAGTTCGGACATTCGACTGGGTTTCTTGTTTGAACGCCTCGTAGGAAGCTTGTGTCAGTACAGCTAACATGTGAGATGTTTGTTTCACATCTGTAATTCTCGTATCCCATTCCGCGTAACAAACCCGTTTCGCCCACTTGCTAAGTAAAATGAGCATTTCGACTAGCTCTTCTTTAGAACTGAAATACCAAGAAGCATGTGATAACAACGCCACATCAAAAGCTTTATCCGAAAAAGTAATATCGCCATTTAAAATATCTGTTCCTAGCTTAAAATCAATTTGAGCACCTAGTTTAGATTTTTTCAAGTGGGCCGTTGCATCGCCAATCGTAAACGGTGCTCCGTACGTGCTCGGGGCAATGTCAACTGCTTGAACAAAGCCATCTGCGCCAACTGCACTCGCAAGCACTGCCGTCGTATCGCCTTGCCCACAGCCAACTTCAAGGACACGTTCTCCTTTTTTAATTTGCCAAAAGTCGACCAACTTCATACGATGCTCCGTTTGTGTTCGCTGAATTTCTTTGTCATTTTCATTTAATAACATACATGCGACTATTTCTTCTAAGTTCATCAAGCGCCTCCTATCAAAAAAGTAAAGTTACCTCCTATTATAGAAGGTAACTCTCTATTTTACACGTCATATTCTAATTCTTTTGTCGCTAAATCAATAAAATCGAGTGGTGTCTTCACTTTTTCGCTGTCAAATTGGCTTGTTCCAATGCGAAGTTCTAGCTTCACTCGGTACTTCGCGGCAAATTCTTCGGTGTTGGCCTCAGCTATGCGACTTTTAATTCGGTCAGCAACTAATTTCCCGCCTGGCTCATCTGTTAAAAGCAAGAGCCCCCAAGTCGCATCGTCCTTATCTAGCAAATAAAGAACATCACTCGTACGGATACAAGTCTCTAAAACTGCCGAAATATCTTGCAGTGCCAGGCGCATTTCATCTTCGCTTTGGAATCGTTTCAACTCGCGCCAGTGACGAACTTTGATAACCATCAGTGATAAAGGTAAATCATAACGACGCGAAATACTGGAAAAAATGCGCTCGTCATTTTGGAAAGAAACGATATTTTTAAGTAAAGTTTCTTGATCGATGGTTCCTAAATATAAGTTTTGCTGTTTGATTTTCGTATTTTCTTCTTGTAGTCTGGAGGTATTTCTTGTAAACATCGCACTCGCTACAGTAAAAAGTGGCGTAATAATAAGCCAGTAGTAGCTGCCAATCCCATATGCCATTTGATTTGCAACAATTTCATAAATAATGTAAGTCGCATAAATGAAAATATAGAGGACATTTAAAATCAAACCAAGCGTTAAATTCGTAAAATAGGTGATAATCACAAGTAAAAAAGTGATATTTAATAAAATAATGTTTCGCAAATATTCATCTGGCGTATTAATCATAAAGCCAATCGTGATGAAACAAAGCAAGATGAAAAATAAAAAGCCAATATCTGCAAATAAGTTATTCGTTATTTTTTTCATGTTTATTTCTCCCTCACTTCCGGCTCCGGCGATATTTACGCAAGATTAGTAGGACAGCGACAACTAGGATAACGATTGTAAGAAGCGCGAATGCTCCAAACACGGTTACTTCTTTGTTATTACTAATTTTTGTCCCAAAACTTTCTTCTTTTGTATCTGCTGCTTTTTTGAACCTATAAGAGTGGATCGTGTTGTCATTATCAACAATGGCGCCGTCCCCGTAAATTTTAGCTAAATTAGCTTTTGTGGAGATTAAATCAGAACCAAGCTCTGTTTGTTTAGCGCCCGGACCAGTTACTGCAAGAACAGGTACGCCACCAGAAGTAATCAGTTGCACACTACCGAGTTGTTTGCCGTAATTTTTTTCAATCGAGATTTTTTCGTTGGAAAGGAAATAACTACCTGATTTGTTGTACTGGAAATATAGGTCATCATTGGCATTTTTTATGACTGGATTGTTATTCATTGTGCCCACTGCGATAACGTTCGAGCCTTCTTTTGCCTTTTTCCAGTTTGCTGCATGTACGGCAGTTAGATTGCCTCTATTTCCGTCATGGAAGCGACCCAATAGATTGAAAATATTTGCTAACGAATCCGTATCTTCGGTCGTTAATTCGTCCGGAACAACGACAACTGCATTGTTAAAATCTCCACCAGCAACGAATGGATATGGATATTGTTCAAATAACAAGTCTGTTTCTTCGCTTGTATTCAGGTTAATGGTAGATTCTGGTGTGATATATGCCCATGGAATTTCGGAATCTGCAATAAAACCACAATAATTATTTGTTAAAACTAAATCAAAGGCAACTGTCACAGAAAAATCACCTTTTACATTTAAATCGCTTGGAATTTGGAACGTTACTTTATCACTATTTGCTTTTTTGGCAGAAAGTTTTTGGCTACCGATTGGTTTTCCATTGACTAAAACTGTTACTAAGGAATGCTCAAAATCTAAGTTTTGGGCGTATCTGAAATCAAGCGATACCTCTGTTCCTGTTGAGGCGCTTCGGTTTGCAGGCATACTGATGAAATAATCTTGCGTGATGTGACCGATTCCTTTTAGTTTATCGCCAGTTGTTGTGAGTTTGGTATTTTTATCAATATTGTTGGCTGGTGTGTCAATTTGTTCATCCGTTGTTAGCCATTTAGTATTTGCTCCGAGTTGACTTAAGTAATTTTGGTTGGCAATTAATTTCCCTGCTTTTTTAAGGGCATCATTTGATTTAGAGGTAATCAAAAGTGTGTTTGTGTTTCCTACTTTCACAACTTGGAAAAGTGCTTGCTTTTCTAGTTTTTGATCGTCTTTAATTTGTGATTTTATGTCATTTGGTAAATTGTCATAGCTGGAAAAAAGAACGATATAGTTTTTGCCATCGCGCGTTTTTGCCTCTTCGTACTGACCAAAAGTGATATTTTTATCTTCTAACGTATTCGCTGCTGAAAATCCAGAAAGGCCTTCAAGCGCTGCGCCAAGTTCTGCGTCGCCGGCTTTTTTGAGGACAGCTACCGCGCCTTGCCCACTTTTCACGGTGTCAATTCCAGTGAAGCGTTCGCCAAAATCAGCGACCGTATTTTGAAAAGCTTTATCGGAATAAGAAACGTTTACCGCACTGGTTTTGTCGAATTGTAGCCAATTGGCAGGCGTATCATCAATCGTACAACGACCATCTGGTAAATCTGTGTAGACAAAACTTTCAATGGATAGAACGTTCACGCCTTTTTTTAGTTTATCTTTTGGAATTTCAACTTCGATTTGTTTCGTTCCTTTGTCGGTTTTATCAGGTTTAAATGAGTAAAAGGCAACATCGTTAATTTTTAATGTCATTGTTGAAACTTCTCTTTCGCTCAGTTGGGTAATCGTGTATACAAGTTTCACGTTTGCGTTTGACACGTCCCAATAATTCTCCACAGTGAAGTTTTGTTTCGTTGTCGTGAATTTTCCTTGAGCGGTTTTATCTGTTCCAAAAACCGTTTGATAATTTTTATCTGCTGCGAAAACGTCTGGCCTATACAGAAATAGTACGGCGAAAACAAGCAGCCCCATAACAGCTAATTTTTTCATTAGGCACTCTCCTTTTTAGAAACGCTCGGTTTTATACCATTTGGTTTCTCTCTTTAGTACAGTATCTTTTAAGAAAATAAAGAACCCATATGCGGCGACCACCATCCAAAGTTGGCAATAAGTCACATACATTAACATAATAAATAATAGATTTGAAAAACTAATTTCCCCTTTTTCAGTGGTGAGCGTAATAAAAGTACCAGCGACAAAAAGTAAAATAGCAAGCAACCAAAGCGCCCCGCTAAGGCCAGCAAGCGTCGTATGTACAAGTCCAAGCGCATATAATACAAGTAAAACATCACTAACAATCAAGGAAGTTAATAATAAAAAGTAAATGGATAAAAAGTACAAAATATCAAAGCGAACGCGTCTACCTTCTCGTTTGAAAAGGAGTGGAACATTTTTTAAAATCACATAAATATTACCTTTCGCCCATCTTGAGCGCTGTTTAAACCAGACTGGCAATGTTTGTGGTTCTTGCTCCCAAGTAACTGCCTTCGCTTGAAATTTGATGCGGTATCCCATCATATAAATCCGAAAACTAATCTCGGTATCCTCAGCGACAGCTTTCACATCCCAACCACCAATTTCTTCTAGGAGCGATCTTCTCACAATAAAATTGGTACCGGGAATGGTGCACAGTTTGAATAGCGCCCATCGACCAGCCTGAGCCATCCACTGAAAGCTTAATGTTTCGATATTGATAAATCGCGTTAACCAGCTCGCATTTCGATTCCGCGTTCTGAATTTACCAATGACCGCACCGAGTTTTGCATCGTTGGTAATCTCGCCGACAAGAATTCGTAGCGCTTGTCGTTCTGGCGTATTATCAGCATCATAAATTGCCACCAGTTCGCCGCGACTTTGCGCAAATCCGATATTGAGGGCGTTCGATTTTCCTTTGCCACCCGTAATATTATCAGTATTAATTATTTTTAACTGACGGGTTGGATTTTTTGCTTGAATAGCTGCTAGAAGTTCTGCGCTATTATCGGATGAATTATCATTAATGACAATAATTTCGTAACGATCGACCGGATAATCAAAAGCCAGTAGCGATTCTACGGTCTTCACGATTACTTTTCCTTCATTATGGGCCGGCACCATGACAGAAACAAATGGTACTTCCGCTGGTATTTCTGGCACTTTACGCGCTTCGTTTTTCAAATAATAGATATATCCCGAAACGATTAACACAATATTAATTAGTAAAAGTCCCCAGATACAAACCACCGCGAATAATGCTAAATAATCTGCAACAACCATTTATTTCACCTCATTTCATATATTTTTTCATATAAAGCCGGTATCCAAAGATGAATAAAACACCAATAATTCCAAGAGAAAGTACAATAATTATCGTGAAAAATGTATTTTGATAGCCGAAAAATCCTTCTAGACTACCAGCTTGTTTTTTAGTTTTATCTTTATTTGTTTTAATATACTTTAAATCACCATCTAGCGTTACGGACTGATTATTGATATAAAGCGAGCCAGCATTTGATTCGATTGTGTCTTTATTTGTTTTTACTTGATGATCTTTATACCGGAAGTCACTTATGTTTTCATTTGCCAGATTGTTCGCAGCAGCCTTTAACTCCTTCTCATTCTGGAAAAATGAATAAGTCACCGCTATATCAACAGGGAAGTTTTTTCCGCTTGTCGTCGTTTCATAAAAATCATTCGCTACACTATAAGGTGACTTTTCAAAAGCGCTACCGTTGTTCTTTTTCGTTGTATGAATAATTTTTTGGTTCGGTAGTAAAATTCCAGTGTTAAATGGTTCAAAGCCTTCAGTACCATATACTTTATCAAAATTCCAATATAGTTCTGCTGTCACACCGAGTGCCGCTATATCATGGTCTGCAAAAAAATGTAACGATTTTTGGATAATGTTTTCAAGGTCTCCCGGCGGACTATCTCCATACGTAACGACTGGAACATCCATCATAATAGTGCCATTTTTTGCTTGTACATATCGTAAAATTTCCGCATAATTTTTTGCTGCTTGAAAATCTTGATTATAGAAAACCGGCCCAGCACTTATAATAAAAGGAATTCCTTTTTCATAAAATGTGTCTGCCGTTTTTTTAAGTAAATCAAAATCAACAAACGGGTTTACATCCGTTATAAGTGCATATTGATTCGTCGTAGTTTTAATTTCAAATACTGCTTTGAGTAAATCCATCAACGCAAATTCACTCGTATTATTTGCTTGAAATATTGGCGTATATGCATAATTTCCAGCTCGAATACCGTATGCTGCTTTGCCATTTTCCGCAGCATCCATTTCGCCTAACGCTTCTCCTTTATAGGAAGTAATTAAATTCGTTTCGCTCACTAACTGAGGTTTTCCCGCTAGTCCTGCCTCGGTTTTAATAGTGATGGAAGTATCTGTAATCGCTTTTGTTTGCAACTGCAATTTATTCGCTAAGAAAGTTGGTGGATTTGCACCTATATATGCGATTTTCGCCTTACTTTCAGCTAATTTCTCGTTCCATTTGTCCGTTAATTGATCCTTTTTATTTTGCAGTACGATAATTTCGCTTGCTTGACTTAGATCCGGATTTTCTTCCCAAGAGTAGACCGTCACCCGTTTTCCCAAACTGTTTAACATTCGAAGTAGCGAGTCCATATTCCCTTCGTTATCCGTCCCTTTTGCCAAACTATCATAAAAAACGACCACATCACTATCTGCTTTTGCTGTTTGAGGATGGGCAGTTACTACGAGAGCGACGCAGGCAAAGAGAATACTTATAATGATTTTTTTACGCATTCCGCTCACCTCGTTTCTTCAAATAAAATTCGAGTAATGAAGCCGCGCCAATCAACATCGTTAAGTCAAAACAAACATTAAACAGGAAATTATGCTTCGTTAAATCCGCTTCTCCGTCACCAACAATTGTCACTAAAATCACTGCAAATCCTGAGCCAATCAGTAAAACGACTAAATCAAACAGTAGCGTTCCCCGAATGTTCTTCTCGCGGAAATGTTTAAACGCGCTCACACCATATCCAATCAGAAAAACAAGCGCCCATAAAATCAAAAACGTGAATTTCTCCGGAGCAAGTTTTTCTTTCACATCACTGTAAGCCGAGAAAAAATGCGTTTTCTCTTTAAATTTATATCCTGTCGCTTTTTCAAAATTACCCATTTCAAATGGTCGAATTGAAAAACTATTTTGCGCGGATAAATCAAGCATTTTCCCAAATTGTTTCGGATTTTCCAAATAATAACTTAAAACCGTGACAAAATTATAATTTGGATAAAATTCCTGTTCCATTAATTTCGAGTCTAAATCAATCATTTTATATTTTTGATAAAAGTTGGTTCCTTTAAGTAAAGCAAATTCAGAGTTCATTCCCATTTCCTCGAGTGATTTCTCTGGATTTTCCGAATCAAGCAACACACCGCGAGTCATTGTTTGATACTGATTTATCGTGACAAACTCTCCTGGAATGAATGCGTACATCACTACACCGCTCATGAAAATAACAAAAAAGGTAGCCGCAGCCGAAATCCGAAACGCGCGATTTTTCCGGATGAAAAACACGAGTATACCGCAAACTGCAATCACAACCGCAATTGGCGCATTTTGCTGCTTGGCCGTAATTAAAATAAGGGACGCTACAAAAATCAAGCCTAACATCGCATAGTCGTTATATTTATGGTGATATAAAAGTAAAAATCCCGCTGAAATATACAGCATCATAATCAAAATAAGTCCTTCACTAAAAAACGAATTAAAATAAGCTGTATAAGCGGTATCTGCGAAAATAAATACAGTTAGCGCAGCAATAACGTAACCAGACCAACCTTTCATTTTTGCCGTTAAACCAGCCACTAATAAGTAAATTGCTGGCAATAGAAGCACTAATTGCAAAGCACCTAAAAAACGTACATCAAAAACAGTTGTTGACCAAAAAATTTTATTTAAAAGAAGCGCAATTTGAATAAAAATACTTTGCGAGGAGTATATCGCAACTTGATTTTCATTAAAATATTGATAAATCCCGAACTCCTTCACAAAATGTCCAAATTGTAACGCGTCATAATTAGCATTATTTACAAATAAACCATTGCTTGAGAATATTCTAAAAAAGTCTCCATTATCAGCCATACCAATATACGGTGGCACAAAAAGCGCAATAATAGTTATAATAAAAACACAAATAACCGCAAATATTTGCGGTGTTAGATGATGCCATAGCCACGTACTAATGGATTTTATTTTCCCCGTCATGATGCTATCCCCTTTTTATTCTCGCTAATTCCATTCACAAATTAGACACATTTACACTCCATTATACGAGAATGTCATAAGTTTTTCCATGGTTTTATTTATTTTATTACAATTAACGCGAACAACTTATTTACTAGCAACACTTTTCCACTAAAAGAGTTATAATAAACAAAAAAACTTTCTTGACTACTACGTCGCGTCATACTTTATAGTTGAAATCAGAAGGAGGAATCATTCATGCAAACAAAAGAATTAGCTGAACTCACTGGTGTAAGTGTGCGCACGCTGCATCACTACGATAAAATCGGCCTACTCGTCCCGCAAAAAGACGACTGGAACGGCTATCGTATTTATTCAGAAAAAGATGTCGACAAATTACAACAAATTCTTTTCTTTAAAGAACTCGATTTCCCTTTGAAAAAAATAAAGCAAATTCTTGATGATCCTAGTTTTGATAAAGAAGTCGCTTTATCCTTGCAACGCCATTTATTAATAGAGAAAAAAACACGAATTGAAGCGATGCTCGAAACCTTAGATCAAACCATCAAGAACGAAAAAGGAGAAATAATTATGACGAATGAAGAAAAATTTACTGGCTTTGACTTTTCAACTAATCCATATGAAGAAGAAGCACGAAAACTTTGGGGAGATAAAGTTGTAAATCAAGCAAATGAAAAAATCACTAATATGAATGAAAAAGAACAAATGGCTATAAAAGAAAGTTTTGATGCAGAATTTCGCCAATTGGCCGCTGTTAGAAAATCCGCCCCAGAATCAAATGAAGCCCAACAAGCAGTCCACCAGTTTTTCCAATATTTAAATGATACTCACGGGAATTTATACTCGCTTGAAGCATTTGCAGGACTCGGAGAAATGTACGTGGCAGATGAACGTTTCACTAAAAATATCGACCAGTTTGGTGATGGCCTTTCTGCTTTTCTGAAAGAAGCTATGGCGATTTATGCCAAAAACAATTAAAAAAACCGCGATTTTCTTTTTAACGAAAATCGCGGTTTTTTTTAATTAATCCACCAAAATAGGGTTGGTATAACTTATAACAGGGTAAATAGTATAAGATTTAAATAATATTGTAGAAGAAGAAAATTACTATGTTTTAAAGGGAGGAACTTATGTTTAAACACATCTTGCTTTCATTAAATGGGTATAAAGCATCCTATTTACGAAATGATGTTATTTCAGGTGTTGGGGTTGCTGCACTGACAATTCCTGTTGCAATGGGATACGCGCAAGTAGCTGGACTTCCACCCATCTATGGTTTATATGCATCATTTTTGCCGGTTATTGCTTATGTTATTTTTGCCAGTTCGCCGCAATTGATTTTTGGGATTGATGCGACAGCTAGCGCCATTACTGGGTCCATTATCTTAGGAACAGCTGGACTTGCAGCAGGATCCAAAGAAGCCATCGCGCTCGCCCCGATTCTAGCATTCTTTTGTGCAGTCTTTTTAGTACTTTTCTCCGTCTTAAAATTAGGTCGTTTCGCAAAATACATATCTGCTCCAGTTCTAAGTGGATTCATTTCAGGACTTAGTGTTTCCATTATTATGGGGCAAATTCCAAAAATAATGGGACTTAAAGAAAGCGGAGATAGTTTCTTTTCTAGTTTAGGTATTATTTTCGGTCAATTTTTCCAGTCTAATTGGATTTCATTTGCAATGGGTATCGTTACAATCATCATTGTCATAACTTGTAAAAAAGTAATTCCAAAAATTCCGATGTCACTTGTTGTCTTAGTACTCGGAACAATGGCAGCTTATTTCTTCAAACTCGACCAATATAATGTAGATATTGTCGGTAAAATCCCGGTTGGTTTCCCTTCCCTTGCACTTCCTGATTTTGGAGCAAGTTCATGGGCACTTGCGATTGGTGGCGGTTTAGTTTGTGCTATCGCTACCTTTGCCGGTTCACTATTACCAAGTGAAAGTTTTGCAATGAGAAACAAATATACGATTGATGATAATCGTGAGTTATTCGCTTACGGGATTTCTAATTTCGTCGCTGCGTTTTCTGGTTGTTCTCCAGCGAGTGCCAGCGTATCAAGAACAGCTGCAAACGAGCAATTTCGTGGTAAAACACAAATGGTTTCGATTGTTGCCGCAACCATTATCGCACTGATTGTTGCCTTCTTAAGTGGCTTACTTTACTATATGCCACAACCAGTTCTTTCAGGTATCGTATTCGCCGCTCTTGTGGGCATTATTGATGTAGATGTGTTAAAAGGTTTATTCAGAGTTTCTCGTCGTGAAGCAACCGTTTGGATTGTTGCCGCTCTTGGAACACTTTTAGTAGGTGTAATTTTCGGGGTACTACTTGGAATTTTCTTATCGTTCATCAATGTAGTCAGTCGCTCAATGAAATCACCAATTGCGATTCTTGGCGTGATTGACGGACGCCATGGTTACTTTGACTTAAAACGTAAACCAGAAGCAAAACCTATTCCAAATGTAGTTATTTATCGTTATAGCGCTTCCCTTTTCTTTGGGAACTTTAACAAATTCGCAGATGGCTTAAAAGAAGCTGTCCAAGATGATACAAAACTAGTCATTTTTGAAGCGAGTGCGATTATTAATATCGATACAACCGCTACCGAATCTATGAAAGACTTGCTCAAATGGCTTGATGATAAAGGCATTGAATATTATTTCGCTGACCTAATTGACCATTTAAAAACCAGCTTTAGAAAACATGATCTTGGCTATATTATCGATAACGGCTACACGAAGAAAACCGTGGAAGACGCGCTCGATGCTTATTATGCCGAACATAAATAAAAAAACGCTTAGCCGGGTCTAAACTCGACTAAGCGTTTTTTTCATTTTTACAAAAGGGCAAAAATCCGCGGACTAATTAATCGCACAAACGGTGACACGATAAAAATTTGCAAAAATAAAGCCACAAAATAGTTGCGCAAAATAAGAATACCTAAGTGACTCCATTCGCCTTGGTTTACAATCAGGCTAAGGGTCGACATAAGCACACACATAAACGTAACCATTAACAATTGCATCATGATGATCTTTTTAAATTTCGAAGCATCCTCACTTACCAAAAGGGCGTGCAGACGAGACGCGATTTTTCCTACTACAAAAAAGTCTAATAAAAATCCAATAAAAAGAAACGGAACAAACGCTTTTAGAATAATCATAAAAGAATCCGCGCCAATACCATTTTCAAGAAAGATATTATAAGAGCTCATGCATAAAATCATTAAAGAACACATAATAAGTGTAAAAACGACCTTCTCTTTCATATTACTGTACATAATTTCACCTCCAAAGAACTATCGTAGCAAAATAAAAAATTCTTCGTAAGTGACAATTTTGTTACAAAAAAAGTTTTACTCGGAAATCCAAGCAAAACTTAGCTTTTTACATTTTTTCTTTGTCAATTTGGGTTCTTATTTCCCGGGCAATATTTTCAATTGTATATAGTGCCGGTAGTTGGGAAGTGATGTTGGCTTCCTGGTACATTTCCTTATTAATATAATAAGCAATATTCGCATCAGATAGCCTCGCGATGGTCGATTTCGCGCTATTTGTAATCGAAATTACTTTACAATTTTGCGCCTTCAGTTGGTGAATGTAGCGAATGATGTCTTCATTTTCACCTTCCACCGAAATCGCAATCATGCAGATTTTATCAGATAATTTGCTCGATAAATGGTAAAACGGGTGGTTGAGCGGATCTTCAATATGTAGTGCCAGCGTGAATAATGACGAAAAATAAATCGCGCCATATTCAGCGATTACGCCCGATGAACCCACCCCAGCAAATAAAACAAGTTCGCGGTCGCGGAGAATTTCTACTGCATTTTGAATTTGCGCTTTAAATTCTGGTTGCGCCGTCCGTTTCAGAAAATCGATATAAGTCGTTTCATCCGCCATATCGATTTGCGCCAACTTCTGCTCTTCCAAATAAAGCTGCAACTTCACACGAAACTCCGAAAAACCATTACAACCAAATTTTCGGCAAAAACGTAGAATTGTCGTCGTACTCACATGCGCTTCCGTCGCCAAATCGCGAATCCGCATATAAACAACCTTATCTAAATTCGCCACAATATAATTATAAATATCTAATTCTGTATCATTTAACTCCAAATTTTTATCCAAAAAAAGCATTTCCGCACCTCTTTTCGCTTTATTTTACCATGTAACACCTCGTTACTCAAATGTGACAAGTTCCTACTTAGAAAATCCTTACCTAAACCTAACCAAATACTAGCTATTTCTCCATAATATTCCTATACTATAACTGTGAGAAGAAAAGGACACTAACAATTAAGTAAGCCTTTTCAAAAAAATATCCTTGGAGGTATAAATAATGACTAAAGGTATTAAAATCGCGACTATTGGTGGCGGATCAAGTTATACACCCGAACTAATCGAAGGATTTATTAAACGTCAAGACGAATTACCAGTTCGTGAACTATGGTTAGTAGACGTAGAAGCTGGCCGTGAAAAATTAGAAATCGTTGGTAATTTAGCAAAACGTATGGTAGAAAAAGCTGGCGTTGACATGGAAGTACATTTAACACTAGACCGTGAAGAAGCTTTAAAAGACGCAGATTTCGTAACAACACAATTACGTGTAGGTTTATTAGACGCACGTGTGAAAGATGAGCGCATCCCGAATTCATATGGCGTTGTTGGTCAAGAAACAAACGGACCAGGTGGCATGTTCAAAGGACTTCGCACAATCCCAGTTATTTTAGATATTTGTAAAGACATGGAACGCCTTTGCCCAGATGCTTGGTTAATCAACTTTGCTAACCCAGCAGGAATGGTAACAGAAGCAGTTCTTCGTTACAGTAACCAAAAGAAAGTTGTCGGTTTATGTAACGGTCCTATCGGCATCGAACGTAACATCGCTGAAACTCTTGGCGTAGACGTTTCTGAAATTTACGTAGAATTCGTTGGTCTAAACCACATGGTATTCGCGAAAACTGTTTACCATAATGGCAAAGACGTAACAAAAGATGTTGTTTTCAAAATGACAGAAGATGAAGCTGGCTCAAGCCTTAAAAATATCAATGCAACTGGTTGGGACAAAACGTTCTTACGTACACTTAATATGATTCCAATCGACTACTTGCGCTACTACTGGCAAACAAAACAACAACTAGAAGACCAAGCTCGCGCATACGCAGAACATGGTACTCGTGCAGAAGTTGTTAAAAAAGTAGAAGCTGAACTTTTCGAGCTTTACAAACAAGAAGAACTTGCTGAAAAACCAAAACAATTAGAACAACGCGGCGGCGCTTACTACAGTGAAGCAGCATGTAACCTAATTAACTCTATCTACAACGACAAACGCGACATTCAAATCGTTAATACTCGTAACAATGGTGCCATCCTTGATATTGACCCTGATTCCGCAGTAGAAACAAACTGTGTCATCACTCGCCAAGGTCCAATTCCACTAGCAAGCGGACGCCTTCCAATCGCTATCAACGGCATCATCCAAGAAATCAAAACTTTCGAGCGCCTAACAGCCGAAGCAGCAGTTACTGGTGATTACGACAAAGCACTCCTTGCAATGACAATCAACCCACTAACTCCAAGCGAATCTGTAGCCCGCGAAATGCTGGACGAACTTTTAGAAGCGCATAAAGAGTATTTACCGAATTTCTTTAAATAAGTAAAAAAGAGCCTGTCAAAGGGCTCTTTTTTATATCCGCCAATCCGTCATATTATTCTCCAAATAATCAATCCCAAACGCCAAAAGCCCAATCCGATAATCCGTCGTAAACTTACGCGACAACACAATTTTCGGCAAAGTCGCATACGGATAAACTTGCTTCAACTCTTCCGTCAGTTCCTCGGTAAAATCCTTCTGCCCAAAGTAAAAGTTCGTATATAACACAATCGTTTCCGGATCGTAAAAACTCATCGTGAGGAGCACCATTTTTCGAATATGTGCTTTAATTTCATCGACCGAAAAGTCAAAGTTATCCCAGTCCACTTGAAGCGGCATATGCTTAATCTCCCCAGCGAGCCCATTCTGCCCTTTCAAAATCTCGCCGTTCATTAACAATCCAGCACCTGGAGGAAAACGTTCCGGATAGTAAAGTCCCACAATGTTCTCCTCTACAACAGGCCGATTTTTATACCCTAAAATTGCCGCATTCGTATCCGTCTCAACCAACACTGGCAAATTTACTTCCGCCTCCAAAGTCTCCCGCAGTTGCACATTTAAAAGTAGCGGAAAATCCATCGCGCGCAGCTTACCACCAATTTCAATCCCTGGCACCCCAATTACAACGCAAGAAATCTTCGGAAAAGCGCAAACAAGATCTTTCGTATTCCGTTTCAGCGCAGTAATGTCCAAATCCTCCCCAGACATATCCTCCACAAACTCCGGCTCACCAAGCAAATTATAGACCGAAAAAGAATAAGTAATTTTCTTCCACTTTTCTTGCAAACTAATAACTAACACCTGCTGAAAATTAGGATTAATTTTATACGAAACAGCTCTTCTTCCGCCAGTCGCAACTGAATTATCTTGCTCTAAAATCTCTTCATTTTCCACTAAATCACGAATCAACTTATTCACTGTAACTACACTAAGTCCAGTCACTTCGGCGATTTCCGCTTTTGTCATTGCACCTTGGTGGCGTAAAATCGACTTGATATTTTTCTTATTCAACTCTTTTAAATCACGAGGAAGTGCCATTATCAATCGCTCCATTCGTAAAGTTATTAAACAAACTTTATAAACTATATTTAATATTATTTTAACCACTCAGAACCCATTTGTCAAAACAAAAAAAGAACCTCTCATTACGAGAAGTTCTCTTCGCTTTATTATTTAGCTTTACGAATAAATAACGAACATAGAAGGCCAATACAAGCCATAATCAGTCCAAAAACAAAAGCATTTTGAATTCCGGCTGTCAGTGAAGCGACCATTTGTTCAGGTCCCATCCCTTGCGCCGTTTCCATATAAGCTTTTTGTCCAGCAGACATGATTGTAATCGCAACAGCCGTTCCAATCGCGCCGGAAACTTGTTGCAATGTGTTCATAATCGCCGTGCCATCAGGATATAATTTTGGCGGTAATTGGTTTAATCCGTTTGTTTGTGCCGGCATCATTACCATTGAAATCCCAATCATCAATACCGAATGAAGCACGATGATGGTTAATGCAGATGTTCCAACTTCTATTCTCGTTAAGAAAAATAGTGCAATAACCGCTACGATAAACCCTGGGATAACAAGTGCGCGTGGACCGTATGCATCGAACAAACGCCCAGTAAATGGTGACATTAAACCATTCAACACCCCACCCGGAAGTAATACTAATCCCGCCGAAAATGCCGCGAGTGCTAAACTATTTTGCAAGTAAAGCGGTAGTAAAATCATCGTCGAAAGAATCATCATAAAACTGATAAATACTAAAATAAGTCCTAATGTGAACATTGGGTATTTAAATACTTTCAAGTCCATCAAAGGTTTTTCCATTGTTAGTTGGCGCCAAACAAAGAGTCCAAGCGCAATTCCACCAACGATAATTGAAACTAATACCGTCGCGCTTCCCCAACCATTTTCTCCCGCACTACTAAAGGCAAATACAACTCCACCAAAACCTAGCGTCGAAAGAATAATCGATAAAATATCAATTTTCGGCTTCGTAACAACCGAAACATTTTGCATAAATTTCATTCCGAATAATAACGCAATAATAAGGAATGGCAAGGAAATCCAGAAAATCCAGTTCCAAGTCAAGTTTTCTAAAATAAGTCCTGAGATTGTCGGACCAACTGCTGGTGCAAACATAATTACCAGCCCAATCATACCCATTGCCGAGCCACGTTTATGCTCTGGGAAAATCAGTAAAATCGTGTTAAACATTAACGGTAGTAATAGCGCCGTACCTACTGCTTGCACTACGCGTCCAATCATTAACATCGCAAACGTTGGCGAAAGCGCCGCGATCAGCGTGCCTGCAATCGAAAAACTCACTGCTGTAAAAAATAAACCTCGTGTTGTAAACCATTGTAAAAGCAATCCCGAAATCGGCACTAATATTCCAAGCGTTAGCAAATAACCTGTCGTAAGCCACTGCACTGTCGCTGAACTAATATCAAACACCTGTATCAAATCACTAAGCGCCATATTAAGAGCAGTTTCACTGAATAGTCCAATAAAACCTGCCATCAAAAATGAGGCAATAATTGGTATTGGGCGAATCTTCTGCCCACCTGTTGCTTCTTGCTGCATATAATTTCCCCCTTCTCAGACTAAAAATAAGTAGTCTACGTTTGATATTACGGAGATTTTGCCAATAAGTCAACGTTTCAAGCTTTATTTTTACGAAAAATTTACAAGCTATGCTATACTTCGGAGTAGAAAAGAGGGATTTTTTATGGCCATTTTAGCATTTATTTTAACCTTCATCGTAATGATCGAGCATATTTATATAATGATTTTAGAAATGTTTTTCTCCAATACCAAACTCGCAGCCAAGACGTTTGGTGTCGAGAAGAAACTACTTGCGAATAAGAAAGTACAGACACTATTTGCGAATCAAGGGCTTTATAATGGCTTTCTTGCGGCAGGACTTGTGTGGGGATTGTTTTTCGCGGGGGCAGGATTTGCGGAAACTGTGCAGATTTTCTTTTTGAGTTGTGTAGTTGTGGCGGCGCTGTTTGGCGGTGCGACTTCTTCTAAGGGGATTTTGTTGAAGCAGGGCTTGCCGGCGGTTTTGGCGTTGGTTGTGGTTTTGTTGGTTTAGAGGAGTGTAGGAAAAGGCTTGGATTTGGGTCCTGGCCTTTTTTATTTTTGAGAGATAAATTTTAAGAGGAAGTTTACGATTTCATAATAAGTAGTTAAAACAGATTATAGCTGTCTGAATTGCTGTGCTTATACTATTTACATTTCATAATAAGTAGTTAAAACTGGAGGAACTAATTATTATACTCTACCATTACCAGAATTTACATTTCATAATAAGTAGTTACAACCTAGTCTTTTTTAATTTGCCTTTTGACATGTTGTATTTACATTTCATAATAAGCAGTTAAAACCTTTATTCGTCAATCCGTCAGCAAGTTCATTTAAATATTTACATTTCATAATAAGTAGTTAAAACGACGATGTCTGCGTCCTCATAGTCGCTATAAATGAATTTACATTTCATAATAAGTAGTTAAAACTCAACCACAACTTTTTATGCCGCTTTTTCTATTTAAAATTTACATTTCATAATAAGTAGTTAAAACAGTACAAGGATAAGTGCCTATCATTACATCGGATTCATTTACATTTCATAATAAGTAGTTAAAACTTATTTCTTGTAGCTCTGCTCCCTCATCGATTTGTATATTTACATTTCATAATAAGTAGTTAAAACGGTTGCCGATGGAAAGAAAACATTCGAAGATTACAAATTTACATTTCATAATAAGTAGTTAAAACCCGAATATTGATGAAAAAACCGCCAATTTTACCACATTTACATTTCATAATAAGTAGTTAAAACCTCGCCACTCCGCATCATACCCCAGTTCATTGAGCGATTTACATTTCATAATAAGTAGTTAAAACGCTCTGTGTTAGTGATTAACCAAGTGCCATATTTAGATTTACATTTCATAATAAGTAGTTAAAACTTTCTTGGGAAAATATTACTGGCACGTGTCAAGGCTATTTACATTTCATAATAAGTAGTTAAAACCACGCAAAAGTGCAAAGTGCAGATTGACGAATTTCATTTACATTTCATAATAAGTAGTTAAAACTTTGTAGATCTAATATAGATATCCCCGCCCATAATATTTACATTTCATAATAAGTAGTTAAAACAATCAGTAGCGGGCGTTCCAAGTTGTTACTTGAGTGATTTACATTTCATAATAAGTAGTTAAAACGTAATTGCCGTCATCATCGTTTTGCTTTTATTGAATTTACATTTCATAATAAGTAGTTAAAACTTTGTTTCAGTGTTTCCGCCGGGAGCATTTACGCTATTTACATTTCATAATAAGTAGTTAAAACATAGCAAGCCTGCACCGATCATCTTGCAAATCGAATTTACATTTCATAATAAGTAGTTAAAACCGTTCATGCCTTTTCCAGAAGGATTAACATTTCCAACATTTACATTTCATAATAAGTAGTTAAAACCCGCTCTATTTTACGCCTACTCCCATCATAACTCAGATCACTATTTTTGTCGACCTCTTAAAAATTGCGTAAAAATCATAACTTATCCCTTTAGATTTTCGCTTAAAAACTTTAAACTCTTTCTCCCCCAATGATTTCCCAAAATCTGTCGAACCCCACTATTTTTCGCACTACTAAAGGTCGACAGACCGAGAACATCAAAAGAAATTAGAAGTCTTTTCATCCGTTAATCCCCAAAATTCTTTTTCTAGCCATCTTTGTTGTCTACTAGAAAAAACAATTACTGAATCTTGATCATCTCGAATATACTTATCTAACTCCATCCTTAACTTAACTAAAAGCGCTGGAGTTATTTCACCTTCAAAAACTGATTTTTGAACATGAGTTAAGTACTTTTTACAAATCTTAAATACATTTCTCCAGACTTTTGCTCCACCATTTTCGATTGAAATATCATAAATTAAAATTACATACATATCTTCACCACCAAATTTTAAATGCTTCGTATTCTTTGTCATTCATTAAATGCTTTACTAATTTATAACATTCTAAGCGAATTAAATGTCGATAAGATACATTTCTTCCTAAATCCCGATGTTTAATCGTTTCCTTCATCCGTAAATCATATGCTTGTAATACCTTTTGCCGAGCTGCTTTTTTCATATAGCAAAAGTTTGCCTCTTTTTCAAAGTCATCTTGGGTAATAATATTTTTGTTTAACAAACTAAAAATAATCCGATCAGCAATTAGCGGTTTGAAAATCTCTGTTAAAGAGAGCTCACCGCATAAAAATCCCTATCTCATCCGAATAATCACATTTAAACTTAATAACACTCTCATAACCGTTTATTTCGTGCACAACGCCCTCGCCTTTCCTATAAAGATAGTCAGGAATACTCACCATAAATTCTGCTAAATTGGTTCTTGCAATCATTTTCTCTTTTGTTGATATTTCCTTAGAGGTTTTACGAAGAGTAGCAAAATAAGAATTGATTTCTTCCGCATTATCTTGCCAAACTTTTTCCGGAATGACAGAAACGGAATTAATGTTTCTAAATCTCATACGAACATCCGCTTTATCCATTACATAACTGTCAAAAGCTTTCACATAGTTTATCGTTTTTCTCAAATCGTTATAAAACTCACTACCACGTAAAGCCTCTGCTGAATAAACCCGCTCCACCAGCTCCATTTTCTTCTCTTCTGTCAAAACGCCAACATGCTCATTCAAAATCGTCTTAGAATTTTCGAATATCAACTTATCGATAAAAGTCCCTACTCCTGAGCAAACTTTTGCACCACCATCAAAAACATAGACATTCGTATCTACATCCAGTGCCCGGTTTCGATAGCATCTGCCCATCCGTTGAAACAGTCCATTAACATCCGATAGCTCCGTGAACAGTAAATCAAAATCTATATCCAAAGAAGCCTCCACGACTTGCGTTGCCACCCAAATACATTTTTTCGTACTATCTTTTTGCCCATCTTTTAAAATTGCTTTTTCTTTAGCCGAACGATCTTTTTTAATAAATTGACTATGAATGAGATGAATTTCCTCGCCTTGAAAATGCTCTTTTAACTCCGAATAGATTTTTTTCGCTTTACTAATAGTGTTACAAATAACTAAAATTCGATTATTGTTAAAAAATGGTTTAATAAATTCGCTTTCAATCTCTGTATGAACCATCTCCATGCTGTGGCGAATTCGCGACGATACAAATTTCTCTTCTGGTTGGACAAAATCCACTCCATTTTCTAAAAGTAAATCTGTCACTATTCCCGGTAAAGTCGCCGTCATAATGCAGAACTTCCCACCAAATTTATCAATATAAGATAACCCTAAAATCAAATAAGCTAGTAAGTCGGGTGAGTACATCTGGATTTCATCAATAATCACTTTGGAATAAGATAAAGTGGCTAATTTATGTTCAAAACCTGCATAACGAAAGACAAAATCAAACAATTGATCGAGCGTGCAAATAGTTATAGGTAAAGACATTTGCCTCGTCCTCGTATAATATTCATCAATATCCATCTCCGCATTTCCTTCATGCAGCAAATACTGACTATATGTTTCCGAATGAAGTAAACCCACTCGCTCGGCTTGATTGGTCGTAACAATATTTTTTGTGATTCGCTCATAAATTGCATTGATTGCTGCCCGCAATGGTAGCGTGAAAAAACCTTTATTATTCCCAAGCCAAAGCAGCCCTGCCTCCGTTTTCCCCATGCCAGTTTCAGCAATAACGACAATATTTTCATTTTGGTGCTGCATCATATATTTTTGCAAAGCATTCCAATCAGCTTCTGGATTTTCTGCTTTAAAATGGCCTAGTTGCATTTCCATCGAATCCATCAAGAAGTCATTCTCAAGTTCTACATCAATTCCCCCACTCGCTGCAAAGTCAATTCGATTGAGTAAGCCTTTTAGTAGAACGTATTTTTTGAATGTTTCTGCGTCCGCTGCGGAGTTACCTTCGAAAATTCGGGATCCTGGGTAGAAATACAACATTTCTACCTCACTACTATATTCCGCATTTTCTCCTAGCTGACTGTAATTAAAATCCTCCCACTGCTCTTCTAATCTAATAATTTCATTTTTCCACTCTGAATCAGAAAAATCATATTTTCTTTCATGATGTCGTGCAATTGCCTGATAAACAACTTTAATTTCATCCTCCGAGTATCCCATTTCTTCAAGTTTACTATCCGGAACGAATGCAACAGACAAATAACCATGCGGAATTTCTTTACCTTTACCAGAAGCATTACCTAATTTCGTTTGGAATAATAGATTCATTTTCCCTAAATCATGTAGTAAACAAACTAATTCTAGTAAATACCAATCTATTTCCACAGCTGGGTATAGTTTTTTTAGTCTTTGATAGTTTTTTAATAGATTATCCGTATGTTCTTGAATTGTTTCTTCTGGATTAGATTTCGCTAAATATTTCTGCATCTCAAGCCGCTCCTTATACAAAATCCCCTTGAACACTATACATTCAAGGGGTAATTGTTTGTTATTATTACTCCTCTTCTTCAATAAAGACTAAGTAATCATCTTTATCAAAAAAGAAAACATCTTTCTTAGAGACAAAAATTCTACTTGAGTAAATAACATCTTTCTTTCGCCACTTACGGAAAAACTTAGGTGCTTTTTCTGTTCCGTGGTTAACTCTTTCATATTTTTCTGTTAGCAAATACCTTGTGCCTAGCAGTTTATCACGACCAACTGAGCTTTCATGTGATTTGAAATGAATAGAATTATTTTCAGTGAGCGAGATTGGCACATAGGCATTGTAACCATCTGATATTTCTGTGCTTTTTTTAGGTTGCCGTTTCTCCACATTCACAACTTCCACCTTTTGAATAGTCGCAATATCCTCTCGGCGACCTAGCGATGGGAACTCGATTGGCTCTCTAAATGCTTTTTCGATGATCGGTACGAGTGATGGATCTTCAGGAATGATATGCAGCAGTAGTTCCAAATCCACAAGAAGCTCAACAGTTGATACACCACGACTAACACCATACTTATCTACTTTAATTTGGTGTCGTGATGCATCATAAGTCATCCCATTTTTAAACTCATACCTCGTCGCTAAATCATTCACCTTCGAAAAGTACTTGCCTTGAATACTAATTTTCATTTCATGATAGCTTGTAAAATCACAAAGCGTATGAACCATCCCAATTACAGTTGAATAAGGCGGTAAAGGATACGTTTCTTTTAATTGAAAACTAGTTGGTTTTTTAAAATTCACCAAGTCTTGCCAAAGTTTTACTCTAATTGCTTTCATAATAAGCATCAATCTTTCCTTTAATATCGTTAAAGAATGCCGGCACAGATTCTGCTTTTAGTTCGGCTTTCACTTCATCAGAATTAGCAAATTGTCCATCAATAATACCCACTCTCGTATTTTCTTTAATATCTTCATACGTAAGTAAATCTTTAATATTTTTAATAACAATACTGTTATCTGTTACATCTACAACATTTTGGAAAACAGGATTTTTCACATCATAAACTCCGCCAATAACGAAAAGTGGTTTTAAATCTTCTCGGCGCCCGCGAATGTCACGGTACAAGAACGCTACTGTGTCCATCAATTTTTTCACACGACGAGCTTTTTCTTTATTATCAAGTGCAATTTCACCATCAATGCCAATTTGATCTAAATCAATCGTAATGGTATAACGATAATAAGATTTATGAATTTCAGCTTGTGCGATATTCATGTTTTCATTTAATTTATCGGCTTGACCTTTATTCGTTAGAAAATCCAAATCACCCTTAAACGTTTCAAGCGAAATTGCATTAGATAATCGGACTTTTGCAGAACGTTTCTGCCCACCGCTTCCTTTTTCTGTTTTAAGGTAACCAAAGAAATCAAGTTCTGGGAAATCTGTAATAGTCGCTTCACTCAGGAATTGAATGACTTTCTTATCACCGCCACCTTCTGCCTTTACAGGAGCTTCTTTCTCTCCAATTTGATCCATTAAGTTGTAGCGAATTGCTTGGCGAGAAATATATGTATATTGGTCACCGTTATTTCTAGAAATCTTTTTAAGTGAAGAAATATTACCAAGAGACTCCCCGTAGTTAGCACTTTCTGCTTGGAAAATAATTGTCATTGCTAGTCCTTTATTTTTCATCTGTGTTTCCCCCGTCTTCTTTTTTAGTTTTCTCTCCACCTACTCCAAGCATAAATGCATAACCTACTGATTTAAAAGCTTCATCATTCGAAAACATTTTTATGAATACATCCGGAATAGGCATAGCTAAATAGGAATAACTATTTAATAAAGTATCCATAAATCCATCTTTATCATTGACCTTTAACGAATTTAATAATTTGTATGTTATTCCCGAAATTTTATTTTCTGACTTCTTCTTAACATAACCTTCCTTAAATTCCTTTCCACAATTTTGAACGAACCATAATTGATTTTGAGAAATATTTGTCATCACTTCCATCTCCTTCAAAAATTTTGTATTTATATCTAAAATCCCTGAAACGTGCCCCATATTGTAATACAACCCATTTACACTAGTTTGCTTATAGTAGATTAATTTATGAATAAGCGTAAATAAATTTTCATTGTTAATTAAATGCTGAAGAACTTCTTTGTACAAATTAACATTCAAATTACCTTCTTTGTAGCCACAACGAATTAAACCTTTCAATATTCCCTTTGAATCATTTACAATATGCAACATTTTTTTAGAAAGTAAATTGAAACGATAATGCTCATTTTCGTATCTAACTAACTGAATATCCGCCAGTTCATAGCGACGATTATTTTCATGCTCCATCGTAATAGACTCCACAAGCGCTCGGTAAGTATTGGTTGAATTAATTCCATCTTTATTAAAGCGCAGGATAGAATTCCGCATACGTTCATTAACACGATGCAACTCCTCTACGCCATATGAATCGTTGATAAACATACCTTCTCCGTACACATACGTAAATCCAGCTGGAACACATGAATAAATCAAACGACAAATCGGACAAGTCGCAACATCATTGTTAAAATCCCATACGTGCGAAGTTTTCTTCTCTATATCAAAACCAATATCATTCATAAAACTAAGCCCAGTTTTCAGATTTTTGATAGGCAGATTACAATTGAAACAATTATATTTTGCTTTAGATAAATCTGAATCTACATAATCTAATACTGGATCCAGAAAACTAGTTTTGTAATCTAAATAAGGATCTGCAAGTTTTGTTTTTGTATACAGAAAAGACGTACCCGTCCATCCTTTATTGATAACGGAATAAATCAGATTCTTTGCCCCAAGGTACTTAAGACCCTTTTCACCTAAACAAAAATCGATAATAAAGTCTAGCTGAATATAATTTCGCTTCACTTTTTCAACTATATCAATTTTCACATCTCCCCATTGTTGCTTTTTAGTTAGATTAATTGCATTTAAATTTTCTAACCATTTAGTAACATTAGCTTTTGCATCAATTAACGAAAATACCTTAATATAGTTAGACTTCTTTAAATAAAATTTAACAACATCTTTCATATACTTATTCAAATCATTTAATGCTTTTTCATCAAAAGAAGCAAAGTCTTCCGCTCTAAATCGCTCCATTGTATCTTTATAAGAAACAATTTTAAACCAAGCCAATGTTTCTTTGTATTCTTGAATGAAAAAATTAAAATATTTATCTTCAAACCCTACTAATAAATCAGCTTTAAAATAAATAGATTGCCCGTTCATTCTTACATTTTCTTTACCAACGATATTTAGAAAACCAGTTAAACCAGCATTTATTAACCAATCATTTGCCCTTACTTCTATTTCTGTCCGCACTTTTCCACCTCCAGTCTAAAGCTGCTCTATCATGCCAAACCCCGATCCTGTCATAGTTCCAAGCCCGTTCTCCACTAAATATTTCTGCAAATATGCCTCAGCCTCCAATTCAAAAATCCCAACTGAGCTTTCAATATGTATCTCGTGGCAATAGACGACTACTTTCTTCATCGAAATTGGCGTTATTTTCAATTTTTCCAAATCATAACGTGCTTGCTCACCATGTGCTTCTACCAAATAAGGCAACATGTTTCTTTTCAAAGTTGATTCAAATTCGGCATCCTCGAAACTGTAAAACCAATTCTTGAATGTTTCCTTATTATGATTTCGACTAACTATCGGGGAAAGCGTTTTCATAATTGTGCGATTGCCAACGATTTTTTTCTCAGGGACTATTTGGATATTTTTTATAGTTATATTATTTTCAGCTCCAAATAAAACTTTGCTACCTCTCAAACTGATTAATGCATTATAAAAAATGACTCCTGTTTCTGCATCTCCCGTTGAAAAATTAATAATACAATTAGCTTCTTCAAGATTAATTTCCGACTTATTGTTCTGTGGTTTAGGTAAGTAAACTGAAAAAGTATACTTCTTATGTTTGTTCCCGCCAAATAAATCTTCATATCTCTCTGGGTTTGATTTCGTAATTCCCGCTTTAAATAGACTAACAATTTTACTTCGAAAATCTTTAGGGATTTTTTTAGAATCAAAGTCACAATTTATCTTTAATCTCACTGTGTCTCCACCTCCATTCCGTAAGATAAATTTAACATAAAAAAACGCCCAAATCAATTGCAAATAAAGGGTTTATTATTTATTGTGTTTTTTTACACATTACAGATTTTATTTTTTTAAATTTATCACTTTTAATTTTATTTTATACTCTACTTCTTATTATAAACACAACGCAAACCGTACTAAATAAAGCATCAAAAGTAATACTTCATGCCACTTTAAAAAGTAAAATACAATGGGTATGTGTAGAAAGAAAATAATTTTAGAGAGTGTGGGGTTCATGATATTTGCATACGTTAATGCGCCTAGTTTTATGCGTGTTTTTTTTACGATTTGTTCGTTATTTATTTTATGTGGACCAAGTTTGTTGGCTGTTAGGTATTTAATAAATAAAAAACGGTTTAAAAACAGAGATCCTGTTGAAGAAGAAAAAATGATTGAGGCTATTTATGAAAAAGATGAAAATGGGAAATTTCCATGGGAAGTAGAATTAGAATATGGCGAGGAGAAACTAATATGACAAATAAACAAGGATCAAAGAGTATTTTGGGAGAGCTTGAGTTTCCGATAAATGGCTTGGTAGCTACTAGGAGTCATGCTTCCACTTACTTTGATTTCACGAGAAATATGATTGATTTTTTTAATGAACACCATATTTATACTATGAATAATAAATCCAAACAACATATCGGAAATACACGTTTTCTTGTTAGTGAATTTGCTGTTATTGAACCTTATTCTGCTTTTTTAGTGGGGAATTTTTTTCACTCTATGGGGGCTTTTTCTTCTTCATTTAGCAACACCTTACCAATTAACACTGTAGTCGGACGGTATTGTTCGTTAGCTTCAAATATTCGTCGTTTTGGAGCCAATCATCCGACAGATAGATTCACTACTTCTTTATTGACGTATTCCCAAGACTTATCGATTTTTGATGCTTACAATTCTGAACATCAAGCAACATTTTCGTGTAAGCCTTCCTCAATTGAGAACTACTCTCCCATCATTATTGGGAATGATGTATGGATTGGACAAGATGTAAGTTTTGTATCGACCGGAATTACAGTTGGAAATGGTGCGGTTGTGGCTGCGGGGTCTATCGTTACTAAAGATGTTCCTCCGTTCGCTATTGTCGGCGGAGCACCTGCGAGAATTTTGAAATATCGTTTTGATGAAGATGTTTGCAAGGAATTACAGCGATTACAGTGGTGGAAATACGCCTATACAGACTTTAAAGGGATAGAGGGCGACATTTCAATAGAAAAATTTATTGAAAAAGTTTCTTATCTTACGGAAAATAAACTAATTCAGCCATTCACACCCAAGCCTGTAACGATAAAAGATTTTAAATTAGCCGCACAAGAAGATTCACAAAAATCATAAAGAAAGTAGTGATTTACAACTATGACCGTTTATCATATTAATAAAGCAATTGGCTGGGCCTCATCTGGCGTTGAATATGCTCAAAAATATCGAAGTTTGGCGCTTCATTCTACCGAGACGGAACAGCAATTTATTTTTACAGATTATTTAGGTACTAATTTGATTCATTTTACAACGTTATTAGGGCTTGAAACGAATGAAATTATTGGTATTTATGCATTTTTAGCACAGCAACAAAATCACCCTTCCAGCTATCCACTAGAGTCTTTTGAAAAACGATTAAATAGCTCTTTCTCAAAAAAAGAAATGTTGCAGAATCAGCTAATTTATACGATTCCGAACGCTAATATAAGTTATAGAGTTTGGCTAATTGATCAGCAATTTGTTGATCGTATTGATATTTTGTATAACCAAAAATTAATTCGTGTAGAGCACTATTCCGATCGATTAACAAATATAGAATACTTCGGGAATAACCAGTTAATTTCCCGGGCTTTTTATACAGAACAAGGATCAGTAGCATATCGCCAGTTTTATGAAAACAGACAAATAACGTTAACTTTTATTGATAATAAAATTTTAATTGGACGCAATGCTTTTTTTCAATTATTTTTCCAGCGCTTAAAATGGAATTCAGAAGATATTGTTTTGCTGGATCAAAGTCATGAATTAGTTGATGCAGTTTTCCCGCAATTGAACGGCGCGCGGGTTGGGATTATTATTCATGCAGAACACTATAACGCTTCTTACTCTAGTCCAAGCCGAATTCTTTGGAATAATTTTTATGAATATGTTTTTACGCATGATGAATATGTAACCTGGTACATTCCTGCCACTATACAACAAGCGAAAACAATGAAAGAACATTTTATAAAGATGAATAAAGATGCTTCAAAAATCCACACCATTCCTGTAGGATGCGTTGATAAAGTGAACGGCACAATGGACATACGAAACAAATACAATTTAGTCACAGTTTCACGTTTAGCAACAGAAAAACATATTGATTTGCTAGTTAAGGCGGTAGTCGCAGCAAAGAAACAATTTCCCGAAGTTACCTTGTCGATTTACGGAGAAGGCGGTTGTAGTACTTCTTTGCAGCAACTCATTTCTAAATTAAATGCTGAAAACTATATATTTTTAAAAGGACATCAAGAAATGACGCATGAATACAAGAAATATGGTGGCTATATAACCGCCTCTTATTCAGAAGGTTTCGGTTTAACTTTGTTGGAAGCAATTAGCTACGGAATTCCAATCGTCGGCTTTCATGTTCCCTATGGAAATACGGAATTCGTCCAGGAAGGAATCAATGGATTTTTAGTTAAAAAAACAGATTCTGAAGAAAAAAACATCTTCAATCTTACGGCCGGCTTGGTCAAAATGCTATATCCTCATTTCGACTTAACACAAGCTATCGCCTATAACCAAGAAAAAGCGGCCAAATACACGGTAGAAAATATTGGAAAACGATGGGATCAGCTTTTTTCTGATATAACAACGAAGGAGGGCTTACATGAATATATTTCTAGCTGATTATTATCATGAATCCACTAAGCGATTAATACAAAGTTTATCTCTAGCTTCCATTAATTGTAAAACAGTAGTAATTCACTATGATGGAGATATTTCTACCGAGTTCTATTCCCCGTTCACCTACTTTACTGGTTGGCACGCAGCAATAGGATCAGGGCTTTTTTTCAATGAAATTAAAGTTCCACCGCTCTATGAAATACGTCACCAAAACTCACTTGGAGGCAATATTTTTCTTGGTGATTTTATTGTTGGGAAATTCCATTATTTTAAAAATACCCAGCGCATCGTAAAACAAGTTGATTGGTTAGACAGGAAAGGTTCAGTAGTTACAAGTGATTGCTATTCCATCCAAGGTTTTAAATACGCCATCCAACTTTACGCAACTGATAAAAAACTCTCCCAGAAAATCTTTTTAAATGAACAAGGTGATGAAGTTATTCGTTGGAATTTAGAGGTTGGCACAGTCCAATTAAACAATAATCATAAAATAGTAGAGTTTGCTAATTTAACTGAGTTTACATCTTATTTTATTCATACGCTGCAGCACTCTGGAGAAATTAAAAAAATCAACCAATTATTTATTAATAGCCTCTCATTCCCTTTATTTGTTGCTAATACCTGTTCTTACCAAACAACATTATTCTGGCAAGAATTTATTAAAAATGACATTCCGCAAAATATGGTGCATGAGTTAGTTGAAAAAAGAGCACTGACGAAAATAATTTTTGAATCAGAAGAAGAGTATAAGAAAGTATCCCAACTATATTCAAATTCACATGTAAAATTAAATTATTTATCTCCTCTTGAGAAATTTGAACGATTACACAGACCTTCTGGCAAGGCGCTTATTCTTACAAAAAGTGACCAACTTCACCATATTGAAGAAATATTAGATAATGTTCCTAATCTCAAGCTTACCATTGCTGCACCAACAAATATGAGTCAAAAATTATATAATTTACAAGAAAAGTATCCGTCTATTTCTCTCTTGCCTTCCGTTTCCGAAAAAGATATTTCTACACTGCTTGAAATGCATGATATTTACCTCGATATTAATGCTGGGAGCGAGGTCGACAATTGTATTTACAGAGCATATTGCCAAAAATATTTAATTATCGGATTTGAAGAAGTTGCTAAAAACCCGCGCTATGCTCTTTTAAATAGTTCTAACGAGTATGTGAAGCTAATAGAACTATTACAAAATGGACTTAATCCTAAATTTGCGGCAACTCTAGTTAACAAGCTAGAACGAAAACATGGTCCAAAATCTACTATCAAACAATATAAAAAATATTTAAATTCCCACAAATAAATACAAAAAAACACTGCCAATCACGATTACTTGGCGGTGTTTTTGCATGAAATATTCTTACCTGCTCAACAGTTGATTAAAATAACTTACCCCTTTAAAAAAATAGAGATTTAACAGATTGCTATCTTCTAAATACGTAAATAAGATTTCTTTATTGAACAGATAAATAGCGGTGTTCTCCTCTTTACTTTGGATATAGAAATTTTCGAAGTCCTGAATAAATTGGTATTCTGGCACTACTAATCCGAATTCTTTGTAGAACAACTGCTTTACTTTTTTATCTGCTGCAGCAACATGCTCTTGATCTATTAATAATAGTTTATTATGCTCTAATTTAATTACTTGGTGCTCTACCTCTTCAATTATTTTCATAAAGAAAAATGGTTCACTAATCAATTTTTAACGCTCCATTCTCGCTAACAATCTTTGGACAATGATAATAAATAAGTTTTTTTCCGCTCTTTTGAATGTATCCTTTCGCTTGTAAAATCAGTATAGCTTCCTCTATTTCTTTATAGGAGGAATCCACTATACGAGCAATGTTCTGAAGAGAAAATGTGTTAAGAACCATGTTGCTTTCTTTTTTCTCAAACAATCTATCAAGTAAATAAATCACTCTCAGCCACGTCTCTTCTTGAGATATTTTCAAATTGAAACGAATACCTTCTTGTATTTTTTTTACATACATTAAATAGAAACAGGACAAAATTTTTTCAGATTCAAGTAGTTTGAACAAATCATTTTTATTGAATAAATTATATTCTGTATCTACCAATGGAACTAAAATCATTTCCGAATCTTCTTTTGTAACAAAAACAAAATTACCACCTTCTAATAAGTCATAGTAGACTTTATTTTCAAAGTGAATTTCTCTTAAGAAGTAAGTATTATCAATATAAATAACGGTATCATTCGGAATAACAATTTCGGTATCTTTTTTAACTCTTTTCCTTCTTACTAATAGTTTTCTAAAAACAAAATCTTTCAAAATCGTTTTTTGACAAATGTGATAAAAAAATTCAATATATTCCATTTCCTCACCCTTATATGTTAGCTAGCATATATTATCCTTTCCTAGTCTCTATTGTTTCATTATTATACTCTTTTTACTAGTGCTATTTAGTGCATTTCATGTTTGTTAAAATACATTTCAGTAGTTATTTCTTTAAAAAAAATACATTTTGTGAACATTCTTTTACAAATAAATCCTCAGCTAAGAAAATGCTCTTGGCGTGCTATATTCTTTACTACTTTATCTATATACTTAAGTAGGAAATGAACCTAGTATGCATTTTAAAAGGAGGATGTAACGTGAATATTCATATACTAATTTGTATATTGATTCTAATAAATTTTCTTTTAGCTCTTTATATTTTTAAAAACGAGTTACCGTTTTCTTTTAAAAACATCTTAATATTTAGTACTATCTCCTGCATGTTTGCTGTACTGGCACAATCTTTTTCAGGCCTTCCACTGGAGATTGTTTTTTTATTGATTATAACTGCAATTGATGTTTTTTTGATTATAACAACATGTGTATTTTTTATTTTTACAATTATGCTCTTATGCTCTACAGCTTTAATTGGCTTTCTTTGGGTGGCTATTTCAGATAATTATGTGATGCTATATCATTTCGATCCAAATCTATCTGCCAGCTACATGCCACCATTAATCCTGATTGCTATTGCGTTCATTCTTCTTGCCGTCATTTTTTATATCAAAAAAAAAAGCAAAACTGCATGCTCCTCTATTTGAATTAATTTTTTTGGTAAATGGAGAATTTCCTTTCGTCACTACATTTTTTATCGTTAATTGTTATACGGTTTATTTAACTTTCTTACATATATCGTCTAGTAAATATCAATTTCTTTTAATAGATATTTTTATTTTGATTTATTTAAGTTCTATTTGTCTTTTTATATACCATATCTATTTGGCAAAACTTGAAAAAAAACAAGCAGCATCCTCACATCATCAAGAGCAAAATCATATTGATAAGGTGAACTCTTTTAAACATGATTATAAAGGTCTGCTACTTTCCCTTACTACTTATATAGAACAAAATAAAACAAAAGAAGCCTTAGATTTATTAGCTTCTATCACAGATTACTCCAATGAACGACTTAAAGATGAATCTTGTAAAACTATAAAAAATATTCAGCCCATCCCTGTTCAGTCTTTACTGGCCGAAAAAATCAAAAGGATAAATGCTTTGAAAATCCACTATTCACTTGCGATAAACAAAGATATTTACATTACTGCTATAGCTACTTTAGATTATATTCGTTGCCTTGATATTATTCTTAACAATGCGATTGAAGCGGCTCAATCAGCTAGAAACCCTCGCATCGACATAAGTATAATCCAAACAAATGAAGTTATTACTTTAACTGTAAAAAATAATTTTGAGGCTTCTAACAAAGTGGATCTTTCAGAAATTAACAAGAAAAATTTTTCTACAAAGACTGATCACCAAGGGATTGGTCTATATAATCTTGCAAAAATAACACATAAATATGAACATGTAGTTTATTCAATTAGTATCCAAAATAATCTTTTTGTGCTCGAACTAACGATTGCTTTAGAATGACAATTTATGAGGAGCTGACTCCATGGCAAAAATATATCTGATAGAAGATAATTTTTTACACCGAGAATATCTTTATGATCAAATTTCAAATGTAATTTCCCAGAAAAATATTTACTTTGATTTAATTCTAATCAATGATATTCCTAATTTTATCCGCTCTTTGTCAGAAAAAAACATTTCAGATACAGACATCTTTTTTTTAGATATAAATCTTTCTTCTTTTCTTAATGGCATCCAAATCGGCGAGATTGTTCGTAATTACAATCTAAATTGTTTTCTTATTTTCGTAACCGCTGAATTGGATAAGAGCATTGATATTTTAAATCTCCGCATCAATCCTTTTGCCTATATCGTTAAAGAAAACAACACTATTACTACAATTTATAAGCAGTTGATGCATACTTTTGATGATATTATTCAGCATTTAAAGCCAGTAACTAGCGAGAAAAATATTGCTGTTAAATCTAGAGGTCAAATGCATATTTTCAAAGAAAGTGATATTAATTATATTCAAACAATTGAGGGAAACCGTTACAGTACGCTATTTAAACTGATTAATAATGAGATTGTTCTAGGCACCACGATAGCAAAATTAAAGAAAAGCCTTAACTCTGCCAACCTACATACTGAATTAAAATCTGTTATTATCAATGTTATGAATATACAAGAAATTTACAGAAAAGAATCCTTAATTATTTTTAAAAATGAAGATGTACTTACATTAACCCCTCGTTTGATTGATAAAATTCAAACATTCATAAATAATCATGAAATGCTCTAGTAAAAAATCTAAGCAAGTTTAGGTGAGTTTCGTACTTTTACTAACAGTGCAGCTATCGTTATAGTCATTTATTTGATTGTAACGATAGTTTTTTGTTTTAAGATTATCCGTTTCTTATAAAAAGAACCAGCAAGCGATCCTTCATTTCTGAATGGAAGCTTACTGGTTCTTTTTTATTAATTATTCTTTTTCTTTTTTGCCCATATCCACATTCCCGATAGGTAAGCCAATAATCCTGCTCCTACTCCTTGAAGGGACATCGTACTTGCATCACCCGTTTTAGCAAGTTTTCCTTCTCTATCTGAAAAGGACGATGGCGGACTGTATTCTGTTATTTTATCTGGAACTATCATGGATTCACTTTCATTCAGTGATGTTGATTCGGATTCACTTAGTGATGAGGACTCCGATTCACTCAATGACGTTGACTCGGACTCACTTAGCGACATCGATTCCGACTCACTTAATGACGTCGATTCTGACTCACTCAGCGACGTTGATTCCGATTCGCTTAACGATGTAGACTCGGACTCACTCAATGATGTGGATTCGGATTCACTTAGCGATGTGGACTCAGACTCGCTAAGCGACGTCGATTCCGACTCACTCAATGACGTTGATTCGGATTCACTTAATGACGTGGACTCTGATTCGCTCAACGACGTTGATTCGGATTCACTTAGTGATGTGGACTCCGACTCACTTAACGACGTTGATTCTGACTCGCTTAGCGATGTCGACTCGGACTCACTCAGCGACGTAGACTCCGACTCACTTAATGATGTAGATTCTGATTCGCTCAACGATGTGGACTCCGACTCACTTAACGACGTTGATTCGGATTCGCTTAACGATGTCGATTCTGACTCACTCAACGACGTGGACTCCGATTCACTTAGTGATGTGGACTCCGACTCACTCAATGACGTTGATTCGGATTCACTTAATGACGTGGACTCTGACTCGCTCAACGACGTCGATTCCGATTCGCTTAACGCTGTAGACTCAGACTCGCTTAACGATGTGGACTCCGACTCACTTAATGACGTCGATTCCGACTCACTCAACGACATTGACTCCGATTCGCTTAACGATGTCGATTCTGACTCACTCAACGACATGGACTCCGACTCACTCAATGACATCGATTCCGACTCACTCAACGACGTGGATTCGGATTCACTTAGTGATGTGGATTCCGACTCACTTAACGATGTCGATTCCGATTCGCTTAACGATGTGGACTCTGACTCACTTAGCGAGATCGACTCGGATTCGCTTAGCGACATCGATTCCGACTCACTCAATGACATGGATTCGGATTCACTTAATGATGTGGATTCCGACTCACTTAACGAGATCGACTCCGATTCGCTTAACGATGTAGACTCGGACTCACTCAATGATGTCGATTCCGATTCGCTTAACGATGTGGACTCGGATTCGCTTAGCGACATCGATTCCGACTCACTCAATGACATGGATTCGGATTCACTTAATGATGTGGATTCCGACTCACTTAACGAGATCGACTCCGATTCGCTTAACGATGTAGACTCTGACTCACTCAATGATGTCGATTCCGATTCGCTTAACGATGTGGACTCTGATTCGCTTAACGATGTCGATTCGGACTCACTCAACGACGTGGATTCCGACTCGCTTAGCGACGTGGATTCGGACTCACTTAACGATGTGGACTCTGACTCACTCAGCGACGTGGATTCCGATTCACTTAATGATGTGGATTCCGACTCACTTAACGAGATCGACTCCGATTCGCTTAACGATGTAGACTCGGACTCACTCAATGATGTCGATTCCGATTCGCTCAACGATGTGGATTCCGACTCACTCAGCGACGTTGACTCCGACTCACTTAATGATGTGGATTCCGATTCGCTTAACGATGTCGATTCGGACTCACTCAACGACGTGGACTCCGACTCACTTAGTGATGTGGATTCTGACTCGCTCAACGATGTCGACTCGGACTCACTTAGCGACATCGACTCGGATTCGCTCAGCGATGCTGATTCTGACTCGCTCAACGACATGGATTCGGATTCGCTTAGCGACATCGATTCCGACTCACTTAATGATGTTGATTCGGATTCGCTCAACGATGTCGACTCGGACTCACTTAATGATGTGGACTCCGACTCACTTAACGACGTCGATTCCGATTCGCTTAACGATGTGGATTCTGACTCGCTTAGCGATGTAGACTCGGACTCACTCAGCGACGTTGACTCCGACTCACTTAATGATGTAGATTCTGATTCGCTCAACGACGTGGATTCTGACTCGCTCAACGATGTCGACTCGGACTCACTTAGCGACATCGACTCGGATTCACTTAATGATGTGGATTCCGACTCACTTAACGACATTGACTCCGATTCACTTAGTGATGTGGATTCTGACTCGCTTAACGATGTGGACTCCGATTCACTTAACGACGTCGATTCCGACTCACTTAATGATGTGGATTCTGACTCGCTTAGCGATGTAGACTCGGACTCACTTAATGATGTAGATTCTGATTCGCTCAACGATGTAGACTCGGACTCACTCAATGATGTCGATTCGGATTCACTTAACGATGTGGACTCCGATTCACTTAGTGATGTGGATTCCGACTCACTTAATGACATCGACTCCGATTCGCTTAACGATGTAGACTCCGACTCACTTAGTGATGTGGATTCCGACTCACTTAACGACGTCGATTCCGATTCACTTAATGATGTGGATTCTGACTCGCTTAACGATGTGGACTCCGATTCACTTAACGACGTCGATTCGGACTCACTTAATGATGTGGATTCTGACTCGCTTAGCGATGTAGACTCGGACTCACTCAGCGACGTAGACTCCGACTCACTTAATGATGTTGATTCTGATTCGCTCAACGATGTCGACTCGGACTCACTTAATGATGTGGACTCCGACTCACTCAACGACGTGGATTCCGATTCACTTAATGATGTGGATTCCGATTCGCTCAGCGATGTGGATTCTGACTCGCTCAACGACATGGATTCGGATTCGCTTAGCGACATGGATTCGGATTCACTTAATGATGTGGATTCCGACTCACTTAACGAGATCGACTCCGATTCGCTTAACGATGTAGACTCCGACTCACTCAATGATGTCGATTCCGATTCGCTTAACGATGTGGACTCCGACTCGCTCAACGACGTCGATTCCGATTCAGATAAAGCAACATCAAGATACGGGACATCTTGATCTTCATCCTCTAACGTAATTTGAACTCCTGGATTATTCGGATCTCTATCCACACTAGGATCTACTGTATACTCGTTTCCGTCTGTCCCTGTAATCTTATCAGGTACAGTAATGATGTCTCCTTTTATGGATTCATCAGGAATGTCAATTACCCCTCCTGGAATTGGAGTTCCTCCAGGTCCAACTGGATTCAAATTTCCGGCTTTCTTATACTTTACTACTGTATAGTTATCACGCCAGTTAGAAACTCCATTTCCATTAACATCTGTGTTCGGGATAGTTACAGGCGTATTTGTAGTATAACGTTTTTCTTGTGCCGTCCCTTTTTCGTAAACATACACAAACCCTGATGGTGGCGCATCTATGGTTACCTCATAAGAAGCAGAAAGTTGCGCCGCATCCCCTGTTCCCGTCACTTGATAAGTGGGAGTATAAGAAACATCCGCTGCAATCGATGCACCCTCGGAATCCACTCTTTTTAATGCGCCTACTTTAGAAACGATAATCGTATAATCTAAATCATTTATTTGAATATCTACCAATCCATAATCGGTTCCATCTAACTGTGCTTTCGCATAATTATACTTAGCTTCTGCTGTACTAACATTATTTATTTCTTCTCCTAGTAAAGTTTGATCTCCCGTTGTATTACTATCACCATCATCATCAATCAGAATATGCACTGCATGAATTTGGTTAACTCCTATACTTACCTTCCCACTAAAATTTTGTTTTGCAGCCGATGATATTTCCGACCACTGATACGAAACTTGATTAGTGGCATTAGGAATAGACCATGTTATTGAAGGACCTATGCTGCTCCCCCCGCTACCAACACTAGAAGGGGTCACCAAATTACCTGTTTTATCTTTTATTATGCTAGTTATATTTATTGGATTATTCCAGTCCATTGCTGGAAGTGTAATTTTTTGTTGTCCAGCTCTTATAAATCCATTAAACCCACTTAAACTTGATATATCACTAATTTTATTATTATTAATATATAGCTCGGCACCTGTATATCCACTCAAACTTGATACATCACTAATTTTATTATTATCTAATTTTAAAGTAAATAGTTTATTTAAATTTGCTATTACATCTACATTTTCAATCATATTACCATCTGCGGTTAATTGCACTAAGTTTGTTAAATTTGCTAATGGGCTTATATCACTAAGCTTATTGTTACTCAATGTAATAACCTGCATACCTGTTAGGTTCGATACGGGACTTATATCACTAATCGCACAATTATGCATGTAAAAATGAGTCAAACTTGGCATATTAGCCACCGGACTTATATCACTAAGCTCTTTATTACCGTCTACTCTCATGTTATATAAATTCACCAGTCCAGCGACCGGGCTTATATCAACAATCTTATTGTTACCAATATCTAAATATGTTAACTCCCTCAAATTTTCAATCCCTGTGACATCAATAATATTTTTAAAGCTTACATTTAGAAATGTACAAGAATCTAATTCGGCCTGAGTTACCGTATCGTCAACAGAAGACTTCCCAAATTGAGTACGCATAACTTCTGCTAAATTAGCATCCGGAAATATACTACTAATCGCGGTTGGACCTGGAATTGCTTTTCTAAGTTTAGTTGGTGCTTCTTTACTTTCTGTATTTGTTGCTTGCTCACTATTCTTACTTTCCTGTGTTTGTTTTAGAGCACCAGCTGAAGGACTTTTATTTTCGTTTATTTTGGAATCCTCTTCAGATTCTTTTTTTACTACCTCTTCTGGAGGAGGTTCCTTAGCTGCTACTTGTCGCCCTACCGTCACTGATGTTTCCACTGCATTTCCTTCTGCTGCTAAAACCGTCATTCCTGGCGACGAAACGACAGTGAAAAATAAAACTGCCCCACAAAGCCACTGCTTCCCTTTTTTCCACATCCGCCAATTTTTTTGTTTTTGCTCCCTAGCTTTTCGTGTAAACCTCAAAGTCTATTTCAACTCCTTACCTTTTCTTTTATGTATTTTCAACAATCACCGTACACCTAATATTTATTATTAAGGATTTAACTTTCAAAAAAATACTTTTCATGCTCCCTTCCAATCATTTCATTCCAATTATCAACATTAATCAATCAAATAAATAAATGAATTTTTCAACTAATTAACATCTTTAACCGCTAGTATTTAAGCCACTTTATCCCCCAGAGTTTCATTTATTTTTTAAAATTTATTAAAAACAGACTTGTAAACGCTTTCCGTTCATGCTAAAATCGAGCTATAAATAAATATCCTTATTCAGGAATGTTACCAACTTGGGCATAACCTAGATAAATGGAGAATTGGCTTTTTGGGCTATTTTTCGATTTATCTAGGTTTTTATTTTGCTAAATACTAACAAAAAGGAGAATAAGATGAAGAAAAATATTTTGAAATTAATGATGGTGTTTTGTGCATTACTACTAATTGCGGGTTGTGGAAATAACTCAAACGCAGACAAAGCATCCAAAGAAACTAAAAAAGATGGTACTGTGACTTTTTATGTTGTACGTCACGGTAAAACAATGTTAAATACAACTGACCGTGTACAAGGTTGGTCAGATGCAGTTCTTACTCCAGCTGGGGAAGACGTTGTAAAAAGTGCTGGTAAAGGCTTAAAAGACGTTGACTTCTCTGCTGCATATAGTAGTGATAGCGGTCGTGCCATCCAAACTGCAAACTTAATTTTGAAAGAAAGTGCTAAATCTGCGGATAAAAAAGTAGAAACAGATGAGCGTTTCCGCGAATTTAATTTTGGTTCTTATGAAGGCGATTTAAATGAAAATATGTGGACTGATATTGCGAAAAGCCAAGGTAAAACTTTAGAAGAATGGCAAAAAGCTGGTATCTCTCCAAAAGGATTTGCGGATAGTGTAGCTGCTCTTGATAAAACTCGCGTAAAAGAAGGCGAAAACTGGCCTGCAGAAGATTACGCAACTATCCAAGCTCGACTAAAAGATGGTTTAACAGAAGTTGCTAAGAAAGAAAGCAAAAATGGAGACAGCAATGTATTACTAGTTTCCCATGGCTTAAGTATTGGCGCGCTTCTTGATACAATTGAACCTGGATATAAACTTCCACCAGCTGGAATTAAAAATGCAAGTGTTACAAAAATCACTTACAAAGATGGTAAATTCACTATTGGCGATGTAAATGATTTAAGCTATGTAGAAAAAGGTTCTAAATAAAAATCACCGTAAAAGCCCAAATTATTTTGGGCTTTTACTTTAAAAAGAATCTTGTATTTCTAAATAACTATAGATATACTTAGAGAAAATGGAACCTTGGAGGACATCTAGTTGAAGAAACTTACTTTTATTATCATTGGTTTTGCATTTATCTTTATAGCAGGAGTTTTTTGGATTACTAATTCCAGTCACAAACCCGAACAAAATAATACCCAAACCACCACTCAAAAAAAAATAAGCCCTGCTAATCTCAAAACAATCTCAGCAAAAACGAAGAAAACCTTAAGTTCCCTAGCAAATTCAGGAGCCGACAAAGCTTCCCTTTCTGAGTTGAATCAATTAATTAAAGAGCTGAACAACTATTCTACCGAAAAAAATGAATCTAGTGACTATATCAAAAACCTGCAAGCATGCTTAGAAGCCGTAAAATCATATAGCACTGGGAAAGCTGATGAAAAAGCGCTTGGAAAAGTATATCCTAACTTTCTTTTAAGCGAACAAAAATTAACTGAAATAGAAAAAACAAGCCAATATGATTGGTTTTATGCAGCAGCAGCAGCTAACGAGCAAGGATTAAAAGAAAACGGTGTCGTTACGTTAACAATGGTTGGTGATAATTCATTTGGCACCTATCCAGAAACACCAGAAAACCTAAAATTTGATAATGTATTCAAAAAAAATAATGGTACTAATACGTATGTTTTTAAAAATTGTCTTCCCTGGTTTAAATCTGATGACTTTACAGTAATTAATGCCGAAAGTGCTTTTACAAATGCTACAAAAGCTGAAAATAAAAAGTGGCGCATTAAAAGCGATCCAGCCCATGTAGCCTTTTTACCAGCGAGTGGCGTGGACGCAGCGAATCTTGCAAATAATCATACTAAAGACTACTTTCAAGTTGGTTATGATGATACTTTAAAAGCTTTCAAAGATAATAATATTCCTGTTTTTAATTCCGATGCACCGCTTGAAACAACGATTAAAGGAATGAAAACTGTGATGCTTGGTTACGATTGCCGAATGAGTCAGCAGTCTCCAGCCTATCTTGAAAGAATTGTAAAAGACGTTAAAAAATATAAAAAAGAAGATACGCTCGTTATTGTTAATATGCACTGGGGCGTCGAATATCGTGAAACTCCAACAAACTACCAAACTCAATTTGGACATGCTATTTTAGATGCTGGTGCTGATATAATTATGGGAGCTCATCCCCACCGCCTGGAAAGTGTCGAAAAATATAAAGATAAATATATTGTATACAGTATGGGCGATTTTGCTTTTGGCGCGGACCCAACTCTCCTTTCAAGGATGACCTCGATGTTCCAATTGCGTTTTACAAAAGAAGCTAATAAAATTGTTTTAAAAAATATTTCCATTGTTCCTACTTACGAAAATTCCGATGGTAGCACAACAGAAAACAACTATCAGCCTCTTCCAGTATTTGGTGAAGATGCTAAGAAAATAGTTAATGAACTAACTCGTATCAGTAAACCCGTTCCAGGTGGAGTAACGGAATATACGTACTTTGATCCGTTTTGATAAAACAAAAAGAGTAGATACCTTCTAGATGAAAGTATCTACTCTTTTCTTATCTTGCTATTAAAGTGTCACAAATCGCATGGGCCATAATATAAGAAGATACGCTACCAAGCACAAGTTTTTCAACCCGGTTCATTCCGGTAGCTCCACAAATAATTAAATCTGCTTGAAATTCTGCGGGAATATCAGTCGATAGTAAGATTTTAGGATTTCCTTTAGCTACAAAAGTTTCTACTTTCGCCACTCCAGCTCTCCTTGCAATGTCGGCATATTCATTTACGCTCGTTTTTAGTTCCAATTCCGCTTTTTCTTCTAAACTTCCATCATAAGAAACATTTGGAGAAAAAGCTCGTAAATCAACAATACTTGCAATACCAAGAACACCATCTAATTTCAGAGCTAATTCTAATCCTTTTTCAAAGGCTAACTTCGCTGGTTCCGAGCCATCTACAGCTACAAGAATACGATGATATTTTTCCATAATTATAACCTCCTACAACTTTTCTTATAGTATTCAATACCCTATAAAAATAATTTTAGGCTTCATTTCAGATGTTTAAGATTTGCGTTTTCTGAAAAGAACGAGAGCCGTCAAACTAAGCATTGCTCCTGCTGAAACTAACGGAAGAGTGCCGAATCCTGCATCTCCGGTTTTTGGAAGTGCTTTAGTTTTTGGCTGGTTTGTTTTTGCTCTTACATTTTCATTAGTTGTTAATGTAGTATTATTTGCTTTTTCTTGCACAGTAACTTGTTCTTCTGTGTTTTCACTTTGTATGTCTGGGTTTTTTGTAGGTTCTGAAGGTGATTTTTCATTTTGCGTTGAGGGTTTTTCTTCGGGTGTTGGGGTCTTTTCTTCAGGTGTAGGTGGTGTCGGGTCAACTGTTTCGCCGTCCGCATCAGTGACTGTCACAATAACTGTTACAGGATCTGCTTTTTGGCCGCGCTCATTTTCAGCATTTAATGTTACGGTGTATTTTCCTGGTGTGGTTAAATCTACTACTTTATTAAAATCGCTTGTAAGTGTCGCGTTTCCTGTTACAGCGGAATGAATCTCGGTTAAAAATTCGTCGACTGATTTAGTTGTTGCTTTGTTATAAGATATGGTAGGATCTGCTGTGATAACAGGTTTTTCATGTACAGTTACTTTTACTGTCACAGGAGTTGCTTTTAGCCCTGCTGCATTTTCTGCGTTTAATGTGACCGTGTATTCGCCCGGTACATCTAGTTTTACGACTTGGTTAAAGTCACTTTGGACAAGAGTGCCATCGTCCGTTTTAGCATGAACATCTTTTAAAAATTGCTCTTCGGTTGTTGCATCGTATTGGTTATAGTCAAAACTTTCATCGGCTGTTAAATCTAAAGTGTGGCTAATATCAAAATACTGATCGTATGTTCCGCTGGAGATTGTATATGAAGTCATGCTTGGTGGTGTCGGATAGCTGCCAGTTGGAAAGTCATAGCGTGCATTATATTCAATTTCGTCAAGGTTATCAAATTCTTCTTTCGTTACGCCACTTACTGTAATGCCATCATCTGTAATTGTAAGACGTGAACTTGGAAGTGCCACATCGTTAAAACCTAAATACGTGTTACTTGCAGAGGTTGACTTAGAAAAAGGAGCAACTGTCCCATCAAAGCTAGTTAATGGCTTTGGCATCATCGAAAATGGTAAATATAACGTTTGGTTTGCTTCGTTAAAATCAAGTTTGCCTGATTTAAGCGTGATGCGCGGATTTGTCCGCCCGGTATTTTGTCCAAATGCTGCTAAAGCTTTTAAGTTACCATTTTTAAAACTCTCAAAATTATTTAAAGGACGAAAATCATCAATTCCATCAAATTGCACAAAAAGCGTTGTTAATGCTGGCAAAGAGGCTAATGCAGAAATATCCGTGATTTTCATTGAATTTTGTGCGTACAGATAGGTTAGTTTCGGTAATTTATTAAAATTATTAAAAACATTATGTGTTACTTCGCTGCCACTAATACTTAAGCTCTGTAAATTAACTAGCCCGTTTAAATCTACAAAAAGGCTATCTTTCACATTGTCACCACTAACCGTTATGTAAGTCAAAGATGTTTGGTTTTTAATTGGCTCTAGGGTTTGAATGTTTGTATTGTTAAGTGTAAGTGTTGTAAGATTTTCCGCTTCTTCTATACCGGTAAGATCAGTATAATTACTTCCAGAAAGAGTGACGGTTTTGATTGTTGCTAGTTGGCTTTTAGTGATTGGAGCATTCGTCGTTTGTTTGAGTAATCCATTCAGATATGCTCTTAAGTTTGTATCAGGAATATTAACGACATCTGATGTTTCATCTGCATGAACTGCCGTTGTAGGATAGATCATTATAAACATACAAATAGTTACGAGAAACAATTTTAGAACTTTTTTCATTTATAATCTCCTTAATGGTTGATTTCTTTCCAAAGTATAACGTCATAAAAATTAACTCTCAATACGTTTTCGTAAAATATTTCACGTTTGATTTGCTTTAATATTCATATTATTCAGTTTATAATATTTGTAAATCGCTTTAAATCAACAAAGAAAGCGTTTTATTTCTCAAAAAATAAAAGATTGAAAATTCTATTAACGTAACATTTTGTACACAAATACGGGTTTGCAAATACTAATATTACACTTTCTGTTTCCAATTTATTTAAAAACTTATCAAATTCAGCTTAAAAAACAAGCTTTTTTTATTGTAAAAAAGTAGTGCGCTTACCATCATTCCTTCGCCCTATTTATGCTATACTGTTGATATTGACAGAAAAAGGGGTATATTTATGAACAATGAGCAAAACATGAATCAACAAATCGCTTTATTTTACTTCGGCTATAAAGCATTTACAGAGACCGCTGATTTAATTATTGCCAAACATTCACTAAAAAGATTACATCATCGCATTTTGTTCTTTACTGCACGGATGCCTGGACTTACGATTAACGAACTTTTAACCTTTTTAGAAATATCGAAACAAGCCTTACACCAGCCACTTGCAGAGTTAAAAGATCGCGAACTTCTTACAATTGAACAAGGCACTCGCGACAAACGCCAACGCTGTATTTTTTTGACCACAGCGGGTAAAGAATTAGAAAATGAACTTGGCGCTGCACAGCGAAAACAGATGGCAGAAATATTCGCTAATTCCTCTGATACTGATGGCTTACATTTTACCGAAGTGATGGAAGGCTACGCAAAAAATCGACCTGGTGCAGCTTTAATAAAAGACTTTAAGGAGTGACAATGATGGAACAAATTTTATTCATTCAAACGGGCTTTGGTGTAGATGTACACGGCCAAAATATAACTAAAGCGGCTGAACGCGCTGTAAGAAATGCGATTTTCACTAATTCGATGCCCGGGATTCAGGGGCTCCTTCCAGAGGGCGATTTACAAAACATGGTAGTGAATATCAAACTAGCTTTACCATGCGATGCCGATAAATTAGACGAAGATACTATTCGCGCAATTATCCCTTATGGTACGGTAACAATCGAAAAAATGGCTGGCGGCATGATGACAACAAGCGGCATTTTCTTGGAAGATAAAGAAGACAAGAACGATTTAATGTATATTGTCAACGCTTCTGTTGAAACTGGATATTAAGAAAAAACCATCTGATTTTTAGTCAGATGGTTTTACTTTTATTAAATAGTCCAAAATAGCTTCTAACATTTGCTTATTATCCCGAGGAACACTTTTAGCTCGCATTAATTCGATGCTTTGAACGTATTTACCTGGTGTGATAAACTCCTCATCAATTTGCAAAATAGTCTCTATTCCAGCCTTTTCCATTTCAAAATGAAATTGTAAACCGATAATATTTTCTCCGTATATAAAGCCTTGGTTTAAGCAGCCTTCGCTAGCAAACAAACGAGTAGCACCATCCGGCAACGAAAATGTATCTTGATGCCAATGAAATACGTCGAGCGATTCGGTAAAAAACGCTAATTTTTCCGATGTTCGCTTAATAGGAAACCAGCCGACTTCCTTTTCTTTATTTACCGTAATCATACTGCCAAAAGTCGCTGCAATTTGCTGAGCGCCAAGACATACGCCAAATACCGGTTTATTTTGCTCACTTAATCGTCTTATCAAGGCCCTCTCTTCCACTAACCAGGGAAATTCAGCTGTATCATTTATCCCCATCGGTCCTCCAAGCACAATTAAAAAATCCGAGTCTTTTGGAACATGTTCATTTTCTTCAAATAACGTATGTATCTTTAACTGATGCTGATTTTCTCTCGCCCAATTCGCTATAAGTCCAGGTCCTTCGTGCGGCACATGTTGCAATACATCAATAATCAATTTATCAGCTCCCGTCATTTTTTTCTATTATGACGGAATTTTAGGGTTTCCGCAACTAGGCTAAACCATTTGCCTTTTTTACTTTGAATCTTGATATTTTTCGAAAACTTGTTGTTTGATTGCTTGGTAATTCTTTACTTCATCCTTACTTTCGGAAATAAAATCGTATTTTTGAACTTCGCCAAGTTTGTCAAAATCTGCCAGAACGCCTTGTTTTTCTTGGAGCTTTTCACTGAATTTACCATAACCCATGCTAACTATGGAACTTACTTTATCGTCACCCTCGTTTAGAAACAAGGTATATTCTTCATTTTTTTCAAGTGCAATATAGTTTTCAACCGCGACATATTTATCATTACTTAAATACCACGGTTCCGAAATATTTACTTTTTCGCCTTTGTTAAAATTACCTTTGTAGTTTTTTAAAATCTCTACTTCACTAATCGTACTTCCATTTTTACCGATGTCTTTATTCTGTAAAAATTTCACTTTAACAATAGAATCACTGTTCGCTGTTAGTTCCTCCAAATTTGCCGGAATAGTGTAGTCCGCCCGTATAGAAATCGTCTTCGAAATGGCAGTTTCTTTCGTTACTCCTTCGTTTTGTGATGAACACCCATATAATAAAACTGCGAGTAGCATAAGTGGCATTAGAACTTTTTTCATGTTGATGTCCTCCAGATTATTTAGTAATTTCTTTAAAGCCGCTTCCTACATTTCACATTAAGTAACTAAAACCTTAAAAACACAAACAGTAGATAACGCATATCAGTTATTTACATTTCACAATAAGTAACTAAAACTGACTCTAAAAAACACTCGTTTCGCAAGAATGTGTCATTTACATTTCACAATAAGTAACTAAAACACTTGAATTTATTCGAGATATGCTTACTAAAACAAAATTTACATTTCACAATAAGTAACTAAAACCCGTGCGCTTTTCTTCTTACTCCCATCTTACCTCAAAAGGCTGTTTCTGTCGACTTGTTCCAAATCAGATAAAATCTACTTTTGCCAGCATACTTTTTCAAAGCAAATATCTCCAAACTCCGCTTCCTCCAAGCATTCACAAATTTCTGTCGGTCTTCAGTGTTTTTTACGTTACTGCTGGTCGATAGTTTACTAAAAACAAAAAACAGCAACTCTATTAGTTACTGTTTTCTACTTATCCTTTAAAATAACGGATGCAATGAACGGTTTTCTTGGACGCCTTCGATTGCGCGGCCTAGGATGCGGCCGATGGAGATGGTTGTTAGTTTTTCGAATTGTTTTTCTTCTGGAAGGTCGATAGAGTCGGATGTAATGACTTCTTTGATTCTTGAGTTTTGCAAGCGTTCAGTCGCGTCTCCAGCCATGACTGAATGGGTTGCGCACGCGATTACTTCTACTGCCCCTTTTTCAAGTAAAATGTCAGCTGAGGTTGTGGCACGTACACCGGTATCAATAATATCATCGACAACGATTGCGACTTTGCCTTTCACGTCGCCGATAACGCTCATAATCTCATCTTCGTGCGGTCTTGGTTTACGATTTAAAATGGCGATTGGCGCATTTAATCGATCAGCAATTCTACGTGCACGAACAACACCACTATGATCTGGTGCGACTACAACGACGTCCTCTTCACCGTATTTTTCAATCAAATAATCACCGATAAGTGGAACTGCTGAAAGATGATCGATTGGAATATTGAAAAAGCCTTGAATTTGAGCTGCATGCAAATCAACTGTAATTAAACGATTTGCTCCCGCACGTTGGATTAGGTTTGCCATTAATTTGGCAGTAATAGGTTCTCTTGAGCGTGCTTTTCTGTCCTGACGAGCATAGCCATAATAAGGCATAATTATATTAATTGAGTGCACGGAAGCGCGTTTTAAGGCATCTACCATGATTAAAAGTTCCATTAAACGTTCATTTACGTTTGCATTCATTGATTGAACAACATACGCGTTAGTCCCGCGGATACTTTCCTCAATATTAATTTTCACTTCTCCATCACTGAACTTCTGGAGCTCCACCTCACATAAAGGTATATCTAGATAATCTGCAATTTTTGTCGCAAGTGGTCTCTCACTCGTCACAGAAAAAAGTTTCATTTTGCCTGTCATTGCTATCTCCTTCCGCCGTACTAATTTCTTCTCCTTATTATTATATAGAACTGTCTGAGGGTTGTCTACTAGCTAAAAATTCTTCCCGGAAATAAAACAAGCATTAGCGCGAACTAATGCTTGTTTCACTATATTGCAATTAAAGAATGCCGCCGAACCAATGAAGTCCGTAATATACAATCCAAGTATACCACTGAGTCCCTACAGCTAGTGAAGTTACTTCTACAGCATCTTTTGGTATATTATAGCCGATTTGACCAGCAAGTTCCGTCATCAGTGGTGCCGCTGCGCCTGATAGGTAGAGGGTAATAATGACGATAACAATACCTGTGAAAATCCCTCTAAACAAATTACCTTTTGAAGGAACAATGGCAAAAATCATATAGAATGGTAATGCCGTTAAATCAGCTAAAGGTAATACTTTATTGCCTGGTAAAATGAACGCTAAGATTAAAGTAATTGGAATCATTAAAAGTCCAAGTGAAAGTACAAATGGGTGTCCAATCCCAACCGCTGAATCTAGTCCGATGAATAGTTCGCGACCTGGAAAACGTTTTTCCATGAATTCATGGGCAGCTTCTGAAATAACTGTAAGTCCGTCCATTAAAAGCGAAACCATCCGCGGAATAAGTACTAAACTAGCTGCAATTGTTACTCCAGTTTGCAATACTTGGCTTAGTGGCATTTGCGCAATTGCTGCAAGTCCACCACCGATAATTAAGCCCATCAGCATCGGTTCGCCGAAAATACCTAACCGGGTTTGAACTTTCTCTGTGGACCAATTGATTTTCCTAACGCCAGGAATTTTTCCAAGTAGCCAGTTCATCGGATAACCAACAAGGGCCCACCCAGAAGTTTGAATTTGTGGTAAGGAAATTCCATCCAAACCTAATACATCCTCTACATCTTTTTGCGTCCAGTCAGCGATTTTGAAAATAATTGCCATATTAATAATCGAACTAAGAATCGCAATAATCATACTACCAGTTGTTAAGTAAAGTGCACTCGCGATAAAAAGCGGCTGCCAGTAATTCCAAATATCTACGTCCATTGTTTTCGTCCATTTAAAGGCAATCATTAAAATATTGGTTGCAATAATTGCTACAAAAACAAATGGTACTACTTCAGTTCCCCATGCGAGTGACGAGCCAACTCCCCAACCAATATCCGTCGCTGTTAATTTAAAATTATAGTTCTCTACCAGTGCTTTTGTTACTGGTGTAATGGTCGTTAACATAAGTGAAGTGATAACGCCTAGCCCAACAAACCCAACACCAACCGTTAGCCCCGCTTTAAAAGCTACACTAATTTTTTTGCGGAAAATCACACCTAGAATGGTAATGATAATTGGCATCATAACTGTTACACCAAGCCCGATAATATATTTAAAGAAATCTAGAATAATATCCATTTTGTGCCCTCCCTTTAATCTTGAAGTATCGCGAGTATTTCATCGATTGTTTCTTGTTTTTTTAGGCCTGTTAAAAATGATCTTCCAATGACAACTGGTACATCACCAACATCACCTGTAACTGTTGTTGAACTAACAATAATGTCTGGCTTAGATGTGCTTACTTTTGATGCTACTTCTTGAACCGTGCATTGACTAATTTCATATGGAATGCGCTTTTCGTCTAGTACTGCACGCACTTTTTTGGAAATAACAGTGGAAGTCGCAATTCCTGTCCCACAACATACATAAATTCTCTTCTTTTTCATCTTAAAATCCCCCTATCATTCTGGGAAAAATAGTACTTTCCCGAAAAATTCATTTCTTTCATAGATTCGCTCAAAAACTTCTGGTCCTTCAGCAAGTGAAAGACGGTGTGTAATCATTGGCTCAATGTTGATTTGTTTGTTAGCTAGGAAGTGAATGGTTGTTTGCCACTCTTTTCCTGGAAATGGTGCGGAAATTGCGTTCCATGAACCCCAAACTGTAAGCTCACTCCGCACAATTTTTTCAAAATAGAAACGTTCGATTGTTACATCGGCATATGGAATTCCTAGGAACACGACGCCTCCACCTTTTTTCGCATAGGCAAAAACTTGAGCGGATGTAATGGGTGATCCCGCGGCTTCTACAACTAAATCAGCATTTAAACCATCTGTATGTGCTGCGACTACTTCTAATGGATCTTCTTTTAATGAATTAATAACTACGTCTGCTCCCACTTCTTTCGCAAGAGCTAACTTTTTATCGTCTACATCAATTGCAATAACTCTTCTTGCCCCAAAAACTTTTGCCCATTGAATTGCTAGCAAACCGATATTGCCGCTTCCGACAACGACGACATCATCGCCTGCTTGTAATTTCGTATGATAAAATCCATGAACGACCACTGCGGAAGGTTCTACAAGTGCAGCCGCTTCATAATCTAATTCGTCTGGTATTTTTACTACATTTTCTGCTGGAAGTTTGATATACTCAGCATAGGCTCCAGGATGTCTTGCTCCGATTACTGTTAGCTTCCGACAGCGGGCGAATTCGCCTTTTTTACAGTATTCACACTCTCCGCAATAGAGTGCTGGGCATCCGGCAGCCCTATCACCAATTTCAATATCAGTTACCGCACTACCAACCTCAATAACTTCCCCTGAAAATTCGTGTCCCCACACCATTCCCGGTACATACGGACCAAGTTTACTGTATCTCGAAATATCTGATCCGCAAACTCCAACCGTTTTTACTTTCAAAATAACATCATCTGGCTGTTCGATTGTTGGCATATCTGCGTCTTCATAACGCAAATCTCTTTTTCCATATAATTTTAAAGCTTTCATTCTGTTAAAACTCCCTTCGATAACTTTTCCAAATTCGCTTCGATATCGCCTTCAAATAAATAAGATCCTACGACGATTAAATCTGCGCCTGCAAGTGTACATTCTTTCGCAAGTTCGGCATTTACTCCGCCATCTACTTCGATTTGAATAGGACGATTTCCAATATACGCTTTGGTTTTTCTGATTTTTTCTAAACTTGATTGGAAGAATTTTTGACCACCTAAGCCTGGATTTACAGTCATAAGCAAAATACAGTCAATATCATCTAACACGTATTCTAAAGTGCTTGGTGGTGTACCTGGATTTAACACAACTCCAGCGCGCACTCCGTAACTTTTAATTAGTTGAATTGTACGGTGCAAATGAGTTGTTGCTTCTTGGTGAACAGTAATCATATGTGCACCAGCTTCCACTAATCTTGGAATATAACGATCTGGTTCATACACCATCATATGCACATCAAATTGAAGTTTTGTGCCTTTTTTCATCATTTTGATTTGATCTGGACCAAAAGCGATATTCGGAACGAACGAACCATCCATCATATCTACATGTAATAAATCGATGCCATTTTTCTCTAGGACTTGTAACTGTTCATTAATTCTGCCAATGTCTGCTCCAAAAACAGACGGAACTATTTTTGCCACTATTATCACCTCAAGATTGAATTTCTATGATTTTTTGTAACTTTTCTTTGTCACTTAGTTTTAATTTTTGCTGACTAAAATGGAGTAATTTAGTTGATTCTGGTGCGTTTCGGGCAGATTTCACCCAAAATTCATTGCGACTTGGAACGAGAATATACCATGGTAGAGCTTTTTTCTCTGTTTGCCACGCTGCATGTAATTCGTCCAGCTCCCACGTTTTCATTTCTGCTAACTGACTCATTTTTTTCGGTAAGTAGTATGCGAGTGTCCATTTGGCATATAAAATTGTGGTGGCGTAAATCATTACTACGAACATGAAAATTAGCATATTCCCTTCAATTAAATTAACGATAAATCTACCAGGGCTTCCTATTAACCAATCTACAAAGCTTGCAAAAAAACTCCCCATTTATTCCCGACCTCCCTTAATTATTATTAGAAAAATGTTCTATTGCTGAGAGAACATCTCCCGTCTCTTGCGCTTTAAGTAAGGTCGTCATCACCTCCTCGTCTTGAATAAGTTGAATAAGTGTTTGTAGCATATCTAGTTGTTCGTCAGCACTCCTCAGCGCCATCATAAAGACAATTCTCACATCAATTGCTTCGTTATCAGAGGCCATTTCGATAAAAGAAACTGGTTCTTTAAGTATCCGCACAGCAATAACTGGACGAATAACGTGTTCACTATCTGTATGTGGAATGGCGACTCCAGCATGAGCGGTTAGTAATCCCGTTGGAAAAACTTTTTCCCGTTTAATTACGGCGTCTTTGAAACTTGGCTTTACAGCGCCTACTTCACACAACTGTTCAGCCATTTCCGTAAGTAATTTTTCTTTATTTTGTTCGTTTGAAAAGCGAACCATTTCTTCTTTAAAATATTCTAATACATCCAAATTGCATCCCTCCGACTGGCTGCTTGTTTATTTATTTAATAATTTGTTTCCAACGGCACCACCAGGATGGATGACTGAAAACTGCTCTTTTGTGTAATTCATATAGGTCATTAAGCAAACAATTATTGCATCAAAGCTTGCAATAACAGCCATTGTACTTGCCGTTGCTAACATATTAAAAGGATCTGGTTCTTTCTTTACACTTACTGGGAAAAAGATATCTGCTTCGTTGGCGATAACAGATTCTGGGTTTTCTGTTACACCAATCAATGTACTCCCTTTTGTTTTACAAGCAGGAATTAAATTAAGTAATTCGCCTGTATTTCCACCTTTTGAAATGAGAATCAATATATCTTCTTTTTGAAGTACACCGAGAGTCCCGTGCACAGCATCTGATGGGGTTAAAAAGACTGCCGGACGTTCGATACAGTTGAAAGAATGTACTAATTTTTTCGCAGCGACGCCAGAAGTTCCACAACCAGCTACGACTATTTTCCCTGTGCACTCGGCGATTTTTTCAACAGTTTTAACGAGTGCCTCTTCACTTGTTACTTCCGGCAAACGGGAAATCGCATTTGCTTCTTCTTGCCATGTTTGGTGAATATTATCTAAAATAGCTTGTTTATCCAAAATTTATTCATCCTCTCTAATTACTAATTGGTTGATTGTTTGCATGACTTTTTCTTTCGTTACATTTTCGAGCAAATCATCTAAAATTTGGTGATTCTCTGCTAAATGAACGATTTGGTAAAGAGCTTCAATGTGTTGTTCTTTATCCACGGGCGCGATGACTATTACGAAATGAACTTGTTCGGTTTCTGAAAAATATACACCATTTTTCACGACTAAAAGAGACATAGCGAGTCGATTTACCCCTGCATTAGGCATTGCGTGTGGAATGGCAATATCTTCACCGATAATAATGTACGGATCGTGGAATTTATGGTTATCAATCATGGTCTTTACATAGTTCGCTGTAATTGCTTGTTGCAGTAACAGCGGCTGACTCGCTAGACGAATCGCTTCTTGATAGTTTTTAACATCCTCACAAATCATGATGTTATCTTCGGTGATTAAATCATGTAAATAGACTTTTTTCACACGTTTATTTTCATTTGTAGCTGTATTCGCTGACAAAATATCAATGATTCCATCTCGTATTGCATTCGGATCATTTATATCGGCGTTACGTTCTACGACTTCCATGATTTTATCAATGTTTGTGAGCTGATTTCCCATCCCGAAAAGATTTTGTAGCACTTGTTGCCTTAGTTGTGTTTTTTCAATATCGTTCATAAACGGTTGAACAACAAAAACATTTTCGCCATCTTTTAATGGAATAGAAGAAAAAACAATATCAACTTCTGCTTTGAAAAAGGCGTATTCACGAACAGATATAGTTGGATAAAAATGAATTTCTGGGAATAGTTTTACTAAAATATTTTCCATAATTTTTGAAAAAGTAACCCCGCTCGGGCAAAGAACAATCGCGCGTTTTTGTTTATGATAAATATCATTTTGCGGAATCATATCGCTCCCAATGAACAACGAAATGAAGAATATTTCACCTGCCGGAATTTCGCGACCAATAAATTTCGCAAGTGGATCAAAAGCTTCTTTAACAATAAAGTTAAGCGCCTCGAATTCCTGATTGAATTTTTCATAAAGTGTATCTTCTAAATTCATTTGGTATTTAATCCGGTAATAGGCTGGTTTTAGATGTAAGAGTAATTTTTCAATTAAGATATGTTTGTTTTTAAGTGAAACAAGTGCTTTTTTCTCGAATAGGTCTAAGCATGTGAGGACAACTTTTTCCAAGTCTTCTGTTAATTTTTCAGTTAAAATTTCGCCGGAAAAAATGTTTGTTGTAAGAAGTTGTAATGTGATGAAAAGTCGCTCTTGTTCTGGAACTGGGCCAGTTTTTTCGAGTAAAATATCGGTAATGTGGTATTCTCGCGTGTCTGAAAGTGATTTCTCGTCAATATGAAAAGCAGTATCGATTAAACGCCGGTCTCTGATTCTTAAGAACATCACAGATAGCAAATAGGGTAGTAATTCGATTTGTTCATAGGTGAATTTTATTTGCATCATCGCTTCTGCTTCTTCGAGTGTGCGGCGAATTTCCATTAGTTGGACTTTTTCAATCCCTGAATACGATAGGAAATAGTGCTCTCCTCGAAACATCTCTTTCACGCTACTTACAACTTGTGTCAGAACCTTGCGCAGTTCCCACTCACTGCCTGCCAACTGATAACCCGATGCTCTGCTATAAGTGACCGTTGTTTCTTTAGGAAGTAATTTTTGCGCTACTTTTAAATCACGAAGAATGGTGTTTTTGCTTACTTGAATCTTCGTTGTAAAATGGGCGAGGGATAGTTCTTCTTTTGCTGTTAAAAGCATCAGCAAAATTAAATTGGCACGTTCATTTTCGGAAGGTAAGTATTCTACGCTTGGATCTCGAGTTTCTTTCTCAGAAAATAGCGCTGTAAGCTCTGGTTCTAATATAAATCTGCCGTTTTTGGAACGCTTTACTTCTGGATAATTTTTCCACTTGAGCCATTCGTTTACTTTCTGAAAACTATAGCTGATTTGGTAACGCGATAATTTATACTTTACTTCGAGTTGTTTATTTGTAATGTTCGGATTTTTTATGACTTCTTGAAATAGTGTTTTACTTCTGTTATCCAGATACATGCGTCTCCCCCCCTTTGATAGCCTAATTATAGCATAGGGTTTGGCGCTTAAGAATGCGCTTTCATCACAAGTTTTCTCCACACACTTCCACAACATGAGAAGGAGATTGTTAATTTTCGTACAATGTAGCATCTTTATTAAAGACACGAATTGCTTCTAATGCTAAAACTTTGTTGGTCATTTGCGAATAAATTTCATAAGGAACGGTTACCGTATCTGCGCCGTTTTCATAGGCTTGCATTACTTGTCCGCTATGTTTAAAGCTCGCTGCCATAATTTGTGTTTTAAGTGCCTTTTTATCAAAAAAATGACGCATCCCAGCAATTTCTTTAAAAGGATCGATGTTCGCTGCGCTCATCCTATTCACATATGGGGCAACAAAATCTGCGCCAGCCAAGGCAGCCGCGATTGCTTGATCAGCCGAATAAATAGCAGTTCCTAAGATTTGAATGGTTTTATCCTCTTTTTTGAGTGTATCGATCACGTTAATACCAGCCTCATGTGCCGGAATCTTAATAGCTATTTTGTCTTTCCCAAACATCGCTAGTAACATGCGTGCATCTGCCAAAATTTCCTCATAGCTAAAACCAACTGTCTGTACAAAAACTTGTTTATCCGTAAATTCTAAAATACGATTAATCGCTGTTTGTCGATTGCATTTTTCTTTTACTAAAATGGTTGGGTTCGTAGTAATTCCTTTAAAAATGGAGCTGGTTTGAATTTTTTTCACGTCTTCTAAATTAGCTGAATCTAAATGCATTTTCCCTCACCTTTCTTGGATAACTTCTCTGAGTGGCGCTAGTTTTTCTGTATAACTACCTGCCTTGTCGTTAAATAATGCGGCTGTTCCAACGACATAGACATCTGCGCCAATTGGTTCAAGTAACCGGACTGTTTCTTCAAAAATATTGCCATCTACTTCAATTAATGGTTTATTGGTGTGGCTTTCAAGCTCTTTTTGAAGTTTTTTGATTTTTTCTAGTACATGATGCTGGAATTTTTGTCCCGCGAACCCAGGGTTAACGGTCATCATTAAAACCATATCGACTTTATCTAAAAATGGATAAATCTGTTCAATGTCTGTATCCGGGCTGATGGCGATGGACGGTTTGATTCCTAGCGCACGAATATGATTTATAGTCGCATCGACATCAGGTGAAACTTCTACGTGGAAGGACATATAAGCTGGCTTTATCGCCGCATACAAATCCACAAATTTATCAGGATTCACTGTAGCTAAATGAATATCAAGCAACATATCTGTATTGTTTTTTATATCTTGAAGGACATAGGCGCCCATCGCTGCATTTTTTACAAACACACCATCCATCACATCACAATGGAGCATCTTTACGTTTGCTTGTTCGAGTGCCCGGAGTTCGTCAGCGAGATGAAGCGAGTCTGCGCACATAATGGAAGCCGCAATCATTTTCATTCAACTCCCTCCTGTTCCTCAAGCTCTGCCAATTTTGCAAGCCTTGTCATATGCCTTCCACCTTCAAATTCCGCCGCAAGCCAGGTATCAAGTAAGAGTAACGCCAGACTATCGCCAAGAACACGTTCACCAAGACAAAGAACATTACTGTTATTATGTCGCCTAGTCATCATCGCTGAAAAAGTGTCTGAAACGACAGCAGCACGCACGCCTTTTATTTTGTTGGCTGCGATGGACATCCCAATTCCTGTTCCGCAACAAAGTACACCTAAACTATTTTCGGTTGCAACGAAGTGCCCTACTTTAGCGGCGTACCCCGGAAAATCGACGCTTTCTGTTGAATAACAACCAAAATCTTTCACCTTGTAGCCGCTTTCAATTAAATGTGCGCGAATTTTTTCTTTTAACTGAAATCCGCCATGGTCAGCTGCAATTGCAATTTCCATGTTATCCTCTCCTTTCTCATTTTGATTGTAGCACCAGTATTTCCGAAAATGTTAAACTGTTCGTCACCATTTTTCTCTACTCGACTCCGCAAGATGGTAAATTAGCTCTGTCAACAAAAAAAAGGCTGAAAAAGCAATGAGCTCTTTCAACCTTCTATGACTTATATTAGCCTCTTAATTCGGCTTGGATTTCTTTTAGTTTTTTAGGAGTTACGTCGTCTCCAAGTGGATCAATAATTGTTACGTGATGTAAATTATCTTGAACAGTTCCTCTAATTTTCTTCAAATATTCTTGACGAAGGGCAGCTTGTCTTTCTTTTTCAAAAGCAGTTAATCCTTCACTTTTTTGTTTTGCAGCAAGTTCATTAATATTTTTTAATAACAATTTCATGCTATCCCTCCTATCATTATCGAGTTACTTTTAATAAGTAACTAACCAAATTATAATATAAAGGTCAATAAAAGTCAAACTTCTTTTTCGAGCAGCTTTTCAGGATTGCGTACTTTTGTTTTTTTGCGTTCATAAATAAGCTCCATTAATGCGCCCGAACCAAGCAGGACGCCAATAATGATAAAAACGAACCCGACTAATTGTGGAATTCGAATTGCTTCTCCGAGGAAAAGTAATGCGCCAATTAGCGAAAATAATGGATTGAAATTCATAAAGATAGCCGAGCGTGATGGCCCAATTTTCCCAACCGCATAATTATAAACGAAATTACCAAAGGCCGTTGCGACCACAGCTGAAACGACAAACAAGAGCCATAGTTTCCACGAATGAACGGCCACTAATTCTGACACGCCCCCCGGCTCCATGAAGCGACTTAAACCAAACAACATAACCGAACCAAGAAATAACATGTATCCCGTCATCAGACCCGTATCCATTGATCCAGCGAGCTTTTTAATAATAATAAAACTAAATGCTTGGGAAGCCATCGCGATAAAGATGTCTATATCTCCCAATGAAATCCCGCTTATCCCCGTCCCATTAGAAAGAACAACCAAACTCACGCCAAAAATCCCTGCTAAAAAACCAACCGCGCGCCATGCCCCAATTCGTTCACGGAGAAATACCACGGAAAAAATCGCCACCACAATCGGCGCCGAACCAAGAATAAGCCCAGCATTCGTCCCAGTCGTCAGCTTCAACCCGTTCGACAAGAAAAAATGATGAATAACAATATTAAAAATACTAGCGAGGAAAATCAAGCCAAATTCCCGCTTTGTAGGCAGACGTAATTTTTTGGTGATAAATAAAATAATAATAACGGTAATCGCTGCTGTGAAAATCCGGAAAGATGTCATCGTAACTGTCGGAAAATAGCTAACTAATACTTTCGTCATCGTTACGTTAAAACCCCAACTCGCCATCACTGCAATTAATAAAAAATAAAGTCCTATTGGTGCTTTTTCTTTCTGCAAAGCAAACACTCCTTTTTTATAGAAAAATGCCCCTTAAATTACTTTAAGGGGCATTTCATAGCGTCATTTTCCGCAGCCTTCCACAAAGCTATAACGCGGAAAATGGGGCAGTGATACTTAAGTCACTGCTTGTAGGCTCATCGCATAGACCCAACTATAGCATGGATAAATTTTTCTGTAAAGCGTTATTTTGTAAACTCTAGCCAAATGGAGGCAATAGCTTCATGTCCTGCTTTGGTAGGATGTACACCGTCCTCAGCTAAATAAGTCGGCCCATGTTTGATAGCGAGGGCGTTCATTAGCCCATCAAGCGGAATAAGCGTCGCACCAAATTCTGCCGCAAGTTCGCGCACAGCTCCAATTTTCGGATCTAAATCGTCGCGCCACTCTTTCCGGTCTTCCGGATATGGTAATACAAACGGCTCCATCAAAATCAGTTCCGCATTTGTTTCTTCTTTCAATCGGCTCAAAATCACGCGATATACTTCTTTAAACGCCGTCACAGAAGTATCTTCCCATCTGCTAAAACTAAACCACGTATCATTTATCCCAATCATAATCGTAACTACATCTGGTTGAAGTGAAATTGCATCCGCCTCAATACGACGATGCAAATCCGCTACCCGGTTCGCACTAACACCTCGATTTATAACCGTTACATCTTCTTTCTGAAGTTGGTCTGCAATCATTTTCACATAACCATGTCCTAATTCGCGGTCATTTTCAAAATCGCGCCCAGCATCTGTCACACTATCACCTAAAAAAAGTAACTTCTTCATTTAGTTCCGTCTCCTTTAAAATTCCTGATGCCTTATTATAACAAAAAAACCTTAAACTTAGACGATTAATCTAAATTTAAGGTTTTTCGAACTTCATTAAAATTGTTTATGCAGTAAATCAAGGACATGACGTAACTCATTAACATCAATTTGACCAGGCGCCGATGCTTTTTTCGCAGCGCCAAATGTCATTGCCGAGCCAAATACTTCGCCAGCAAGACGACTGATAACACCAGTTCCAGCCATCGACATCGTAATGATTGGTTGATTAGCTTTTTCAGATACAGTATTCGTTGCATCTAATAAAGTTAGTACATCTCCAGCAGATTTTGGCATAACAGCGATTTTCGGAAGGTCCGCGCCGAGTGCTTCCATGCGAGTTAAGCGAGAAACAATTTCTTCCTTCGCAGGTGTTTTATCAAAATCATGGTTCGATATCACTACTTTTACATTGTTTTTGTGGGCTGTTTCAATTAAACGTAAAACATCCACTTCTTCATTGAAAAGTTCCACGTCAACTAAATCAATTTTGCCAGTGCCAGCTAGTGTTTCATTTAATTCAAAATAAAATTCATCACTAACAGCTAACTCGCCGCCTTCTTTTGCACTGCGGAAAGTGAATAAAATCGGTGTTTCTGGCAAAATTGCGCGAATCTCATCTAGCGCAGCTTCCACTTTAACTAAATCTTTTACGTCTTCATAAAAGTCAACGCGCCATTCGACAACGTCCAAATCGATTGTTTTTAACATTTCTGCTTCTTCTTTAAGAGCAGCAACCGTTTTACCGACCATTGGTACACAAATTTTTGGCGCACCTTCACCAAACGTAACATTCTTTACGACTACTTTATTCATGTATAATTCTCCTCATTCGATATTATGTCTTAAGATTAGCGATAACCTTGTTCTTTTGCAAGTTTTTAAAATAGGATTTCTTTAATGTAATCAACTGGCATTTCTTTGTGTGTCCAAATTTCGAAAGCTTTCGCACCTTGCCAAAGCATCATGCCTAAGCCGTTAAGTGTTTGACAGCCTTGTTCTTCAGCGATTTCCAGCAATCTAGTTTTAGTTGGTTTGTAAACAACATCCGAAACGATTAATTCTGGACGAAGCATATCTGCACTTGGTAGAAGTGTTTCGCCTTCGAAAGGTTTCATCCCAACGCCAGTCGCATTCGTGAAAATCACACTTTCAGCGATTTCTTTACGTAGTTGTTCATGATCTTCCATATCAAATAATTGTGCTTTACAATTTGTTTTTGTATTGATTTTTTCTACTGTTTTTTCAGCATTGGCATAAAAATCGTCTTTTCTGTTGAAAATCGAGATTTCTTTCACGCCATCAAGAGCTGCTTGGATGCAGATAGCTGTTGCGGCACCACCAGCGCCACAAATCGTCATTTTTTTACCGATAATGTCATGACCGGCTTCTTTTAACGCACGCATATAGCCAGTGCCGTCCGTGATGTGTCCAGTTAACACGCCGTCATCATTAACAACTGTGTTTACTGCCCCTACAAGTTCAGCCGCTGGAGAAAGTTTATCTAAGTATTTATGAATGTTTGTTTTGTTAGGCATAGAAACGTTCCAGCCGCGTAAGTTCATTGCGCGGAATCCTTGTACAACATCTTTCAGTTCTTTGTCTCCAACTTCAAAAGCAAGGTATACATAATCAAGCCCTAGTTTTGCAAAAGCTTCATTGTGCATTGTTGGTGATAAACTGTGTCTGATTGGAGTGGCGATTAACCCGATTAATTCTGTGTGTCCTGTGATTCTTTCAGTGATTTTGTTTGTCATAATAACATCGTTCCTTTCCAAGTTAAAGTTTATTTGTGAAAATGTGAACTTATATAAAGAGCGAATCTGGCAAAACGGAATCCGCCTTGCCAGTTCGGCTTACAAAGAGCCTATTTTTTCTAATGTAGTTAAAATATTTCTTCCTTCGCGAACGCCTTCCAAGATTTTTCTTGTCGCTGCGCTGTCGCCAATATTTACGATTTCAATTTGTTTTTCTTTTCCGTATGCCGCAAGTTCTTCCATAAGTGGGCGTTCTGGTCGCATTCCTAGGCAGACAAAGCCATAATCAAATGGAATCTCGGCGTCTACTCCGTCATGCTTCACTTTGAAATGATCGGCTGCTACTTCTGTTAATGCCGTTTCTGTTTGCACATCGACGTGGTTTTTCTCAATAATATCCATCATCGAAAGTCGTGTAATCATATCCAAGTCTTTTCCAAGGATTGGCATCATTTCTACAATTGTAACATCCGAGCCGCGTTCTGAGAAGTACTCGACCACATCAAGACCAACTGCACCACCGCCGATAACTGCGACTTTCTTGTTACTAAATTCGGTAAAGTCATCGATATTCGAAATAAGTCCGAAAATCGAATGAACCTTACTGCCTTCTTTGTCAATCACGTCGAGCAAACCTTTAATTGGTGGAAGTAATGGTTTGGATCCTGTGGCATTTACAACCACATCAGGATTAAATGTATCAATAAGCGCAGTATCAGCTTTAGTGCCTGTAATAACTTTTAAATTGGTTAATTTTTCTGCTCGGTTCGCTAAATAATTAGAGAAATCGGCAATTCTACTTTTATCTGGAAGGTTGGCAATAGCTCGCGCCAAGCCACCAGTTTGTTCATTCGCTTCAATTAGCGTTGTGTTACAGCCAACTTCGGCCGCCGTACAAGCTGCTTCAAGTCCTGCTGTTCCGCCGCCAATTACGACAACATTGGTAGGATGAGTCACTTTTGTTTCTTTGTATTTATCTTCATGAATAATATCTGGATTTACGGTACAACGGATTGGCTTCGACTTCGAAATCCGATGATCCGCGCAACCGATATTACAAGAAATACATTTTCGAAGCATGTCTTCTTGACCAGTTGCCACTTTGCTCACCCAGTTAGGCTCAGCGATTAAGCCACGTCCCATCGCAAGCAAGTCCGCGTATCCTTCTGACAAAATTTTCTCTGCCGCTTTTGGACTGCGAATGTTACCGGAAGTAATCGTTGGTTTGTTAAATTTATCTTTCACCGCTTTTGCAAGGTAGCTTCTCCAGCCATCTTCTAAGTTCATTTGGTCAATTTGCAAGTATAGGTTGTCATTAATTGCCGCTGATACATTCAAAATATCCGCTTCTTCTTGGCAATAATCTAGCAGTTCCAAAATATCTTCTAAATGGTTGCCGCCTTCTGTAAATTCATCTGCACTAAAACGCAGCACGATAGGGAAAAACGGACCAACTTCTGCGCGTACTTTTTCTAAAATCAGTTTGACAATACGGGCGCGATTTTCTGGCGAGCCACCAAATTCATCTGTTCGTTTGTTATAAAGTGGCGATAAGAATTGGCATAGTAAGTACGAGTGTCCGCCGTGGATTTCGACTGCATCGAAGCCGGCTTGTTGGGCGCGTCTTGCAGCATCTCCGTATTTATTTACGATTTCATAAATTTCTTCTACTGTAAGCGGGCGCGGTACAGTACCACCTTTTTTAGATGGAATATCTGATGCGGAAACTGGCTGAAGTCCATTCAAACGTGCTGGATAAGCAGATGCACCGGCGTGGTTGATTTGGATGGATACACAAGTTCCATGTTTATGAAGACGTTCTGTTAATTTGTAAAATCCAGGAATGTATTGGTCATTATCGATTCGAAGTTGCGTTGTTCCGTTTGTCCCATAAGGAAAATCTACACAAGCGTTTTCAATAGTGATTAGACCTGTTCCACCTTTTGCACGTTGTTCGTAGTAATTCATATGTTCTTCTAAAAATTCGCCATTTAATCCAGCTAGGTTTGTCCCCATTGGTGGCATTATCACACGGTTTTTAATGGTCATTCTTTTTACAGTTAATGGTTCAAAAATACTCGGATAATCTGTCATAATAAGCCTCCTGCGACTATAATCTCAGCAAATGATTTGTTACATTATTCACGTTCAATAATGCACAATCTTATTTCTCTTTCATTATAAGTCAGGAATAATTATTAATCTAATGTATATTTTTCGATTTATTCATAGATTTTTTCTATATAATCGCTTACAATAGAGTTATCAAGGCATTTCAAGGAGGTAGTTTCATGAATTTGCGTCAATTATACTATTTTAAAAAACTGGCTGAAAAAGAGCATTACACTATTGCAGCTGCCGAATTATCCATTACCCAGCCTAGCTTAAGCCATTCTATCGCAGAACTTGAGCGCGAACTTGGTGTCTACTTATTTGAAAAACAAGGCCGCAATATTCGTTTAACTAAATACGGTCGCTTTTATTTAACTTATGTGGAAAAATCCCTCGCCGAACTAGAAAAAGGCGAAAAACTTTTACACGAATTAACAAGCCCATCGCACGGAAATATTGATTTAGGGTTTATCTATACAATGGGTGCACACACAGTTCCAGAACTCGTCCAAAATTTCACCAAAGCTGAAAATCATAAAGACATCACGTTTTCCTTTTACCAAGGGGCGACAAAATCAATTATTCCTGATTTAAAAAATGAAAAATTCGACCTAGCAATCTGTTCCTACGTCGAAAATGAACCCGATATTGAATTTTTGCCATTAACGAAACAAGAACTGGTGATTGTGGTTGCTGAAAACCATCCGCTTGCTAAGTATGATTCAATCGATTTAAAAGATACCGCAGCTTATTCGTATATCTTCTTTTCTGACACAAGTGGCCTCAGACCTCTAATTGATTCTCTTTTTGCTGAAATAAATATTCAACCTAAAATCGGCTGTTATGTTGAGGAAGATACCGCAATGGTTGGGCTTGTGAGTGTTGATTACGGTATTTCTATCATGCCAAAAATCTCATCTCTCGCGCATTATAACGTCAAAGTACTCTCTATCAATGAGCCAAAACATGAGCGTTTCATTTACTTAGCAAGCTTGAAAAACCACTACATTTCACCCGCATCCAAAGCTTTTAAAGATTTCGCATTACGCTACGGTGAAAAACATTTCCTATAAAAAAAAGGAGCCAACCAAATCGGTGGCTCCTTTTCTATTTAAAAATAAATACTTCCCGCTTCAGCATCTGCATTAAATCTGTACAGATCGCCAACTTTTTCTAAATACGGTAGATACTCGATATTCTCCATAAACTCTACCTCATCCGGTAAAATTCCCGGCTTTGTGCAACCATCCAACGTTTGGTAAAGTAGCTCTGCTGAAAAAGTTTCCGGCAAGAAATCGCGAATCGCCGTTGTCAGTAAAAATTCTTCTGTAATTGCACTAAACGCTTTTTTCAGCATGTCTAAATGGTCAAAAGCAAGTGGCAATTCGAGTGCTTCTGTCATTGGAAAAAGCCCGATTTCGGCTGCATCATCGCCAGCCGCTCGTTTTTCCAAAGCTTCCGGTGGCACAATCGCATAAAACGCCCGTGAAATAATCCACCCGCGCGGATCACGACCAGGCTTATCAAAGACACCAAACGGAATCAGCGGAATATTTGTCAAACTTGTTTCTTCTTCTAGTTCACGTTCAGCAGCTTGGTCCGCAGATTCATTTTCATCGACAAAACCGCCGGGAACTGCCCATTTCCCGCCTTCCATATTTGGTTTTCCTTCCGCGTTTGTAAGGCTTCGTTTAATTAATAAAATATGTAATGTTGGTTTTTCGTTCAACTCTTTTACTGTAGTTAAAATCATATCGCTCGTATAGCCATCTGGTGTACGAAATTCTTTTGCATTATAATTTTTCAGCGCATCTTCTTTGTTCACAAATTCTTCTGTCATGTCAAAATCAGACTCCTTTTTGTGTATTTAGCTCTTTCCATTATAGTATCACAAAAAAAAGAATTTGTTCCAATCGCTGGAACAAATCCTCTTATTTTTCGATAATTGTGCGACCTTTATAAGTGCCGTCTGGTGAGATGCGGTGTGACATACGGTATTCGCCTGTTTCACTATCGCGACTCAAACCTGGTGCTGTTAAGCCTTTATGCGTACGGCGCTTGTTTTTCTTCGCTTTGGACGTACGTCTAGCTGGAACTGCCATCTTGCTCGCCTCCTTATTTCTTACACTTGTACCATTGTAACGCTAATCACACGAAACATCAATCTTACAAATCCGCTAAATCCTTCACCCATTCATTCAAAGGACGGCGCGGTTTTGCTTCAGGAACTTCGGCTAAACTAGTTAAATGCAAAGTTCCGACAATTTTTTGCTCAGAAGGAATACCTAAATCTTCCGCAAACTTCGCATCAAAAATAAATCTATTCGACCGCCAAATCATCCCAATTCCCGCTTCCCAGCCAAGTAATTGAATGTTTTGGATAAATGCACTAGTTGCCCCGATTGATTCGAAATCCTTTTTCCCGTGACCAATAATATTCGTCGTCACAATGAGTAAGTAAGGCGGCGTAATAATTTTCTTCGCATAGCCTGCTTTTAAATCCGCAACCTCTGCTTCAGAAAAACTAACCCCTTGTTCGCGCTCATTAAATTCGATGATTTTCTCGATGTAACGCTCTTTTTCAGCAAGTGTATGCAATACGTATACATTCCACGGCTCTACTTTGCTATGAAAAGGCGCATAGGCAGCTTGCTCTAAAATGGTGTTCACTGTTTCTCTTGAAATTGGCGCGTCGTTCGCTTTTTTAATGCTGCGACGTTCCATAATTGTTTTTTCAATCATTCTTAATTCCCCCTTAAATGATAAACGTTATCATTTAGAGAATTATAGCATGATTGGATTGTGGGTTGCTAGTAAAGGGGCTTTTGGAGAGAAAAACACTGTATTTATTTTCTCATCTGAAAACAAAAAAACAAGCCATCTACCTCGAAACGGCTTGTTCACTCACTTCTTATTTTTCAACAATCACAGGGTTTTGCACATGAACCACTTCAAAACGAGCGATTGCATTTCCTACGATGCCTTTGCGGTCTTCTCTTTGTTCTCTGGTGTCTTTTGTTCTGCCGTGTGCTTTTTTGAAGGAATCGCTTTTCACCCAATTGCGTTGGGCTTCTTCGCTTTCCCATTTGCTTGTTACGACTACTTCTTCATAGTCTTTGTCTTCTGGTTTGCTGTGCCATAGTTCGAAGCCTAGGAAACCTTCTACTTCTGCAATATCTTTTGTTGGATGTCCGTCGCCATTTGCGCCTGTGAACTGACGGATAACGTGCTCTGCTGCGCCTTTTTCTACCTTAATCGTATTAGTTACAATAATCATTCTTAAATCCCCCTTGGATAATTGTATTGTATGTATAATAGGCTAGTTCCTTCCATTATATTGATAATGATTCTCAATGTCAATTTTAGGAAACGGGTTTAGGGCGGTTATTATTCGATTTAAATGATGAAAAAATGAGCCAAGCGAGTACATATCCTGAAACGTTTAAAATAACATCATCTATATCAGTAACATTATTTGGATATTGTGTGATTAAATTTAAGATTCCTTGACTAATTTCGATAACTAAAGAAATTCCCAAAGCTAAAACTATATTTTTTAAAACAGAAATATTTTTAAACCGATTAATATAAATAGCAAATGGAACAAGTAGGACTACATTACCTAAAAACTGGATCATTAGGTGTAGATTTGGGATGTTTTTAAGATAAAATAGTATGGTTTGGAAGGGAATTATTTGTAAGTAAGCCTCTAATGGATAGGTTTCTCCGGCAGCTGTTAGATTAAACGGCAATAAAACTACTTCTGTTAAAATAGCCAAGTACGCTACAAACATGTAGGAACCTAAAGCGGATTTTGAAATATTGAATTTTTTAAAGCCTAAGTATACTAGTTCAAAAACAACTACAAATAAGATGGTCATTGGGATTGAGAGTGGAATTGTGGTCATTAAATCACCTCTGTTTATCATGATGTAAAAATAGCACAAAGAACAAATTTGAGTATCCGCAAATTTGTTCTTGTTAATAATTATTCTTTTTCAACCACCGGAATCCAAACTTCGGAATAATAATCAGCGGCAGTTGTGTCGCCTTCTGTGTAGACTTCTAGTTCTGGAGCATTTCCGTGGTTGTAGTTACTTGTGTGGAACCATTCGCCGTAAATGTATTCCCACACTTTTTGAATGGAGCTTGGTAGTGGGCCGACTGATTTGAAGATGGCCCATTTGCTTGCTGGGATGGTTAGTTTTTCCATGTCTTCTGGCGGAGTGAGTTCGGATTCAATCGCGATATAATAGTCCATTTTGTCGCCGTTCATTTGGCAAACGCCTAAAATACCGTCAATTGTTGCAAATTCAGCTAATTCGTTGATTCGTTCGGCATCGCCATTTGCGTTTGCTTCTTGCCAAAATTGGCTGATTTTTTCTTTTTGCGCATCATTTTCAACCGAAAAAGTTCGTTTTTTTCCGACCGCTGTAAAAGCATTTCGTTCGACAATTTCTACTTCCATGATTTTTGTCCTCCTTCAATTGCTTTAGGTACCTTAAGTATAAACAAAAACTATCCAATCTCCAAATGGAAACCAGATAGTTTGAATATTATTCTTCTGCTGCTGCTTGTTTTTGTTTCATCCGTTCGCGCACGCCAACTCGTTTGATTTGTTTACTACGAAGCTGGCCACACGCGGCATCAATATCCGTCCCGTGTTCGCGGCGAATAACGCAATTAATACCATTTTTCTTCAGCGTATCATAGAAAGCAAGCACGTCTTCTTTTGTACTACGTTCATAATCGATATGCTCGTCCACCGGGTTGTAAGGAATTAAATTAACATAAGCTAAATGACGATGTTCGCCGAGAAGTGCCGCAAGTTCGAGCGCTTCTTTTTTGTGGTCATTTACACCTTTTAGCATAATGTATTCAAAAGTGATTCGGCGGTTAGTTTTGTTAACGTAATAATGGATTGCTTCCATCAATTTCTCAATTGAATATGTCTTGTTAATACGCATAATGCTCGTCCGCAGTTCATTGTTTGGCGCATGAAGGGAAATCGCTAAGTTGACTTGGAAATCTTCATTCGCGAAATCAATAATGCGCGGTGCAAGACCACTTGTCGAAACTGTGATATGGCGCGCGCCGATTGCTAGACCTTTGTCATGATTAATCACACGCAAGAAATCCATCACATTATCATAATTATCAAACGGTTCCCCGATTCCCATTACAACAACGTGACTCACGCGTTCTTCCAAATTACGTCCATCCAGATAATGCTGTACATTCATAATTTGTTCCACGATTTCACCAGCAGTTAAGTCGCGACTTTTTTTCAAAAGCCCACTCGCACAAAAAGTACAGCCGATATTACAGCCAACTTGGGTCGTTACACAAACCGACAAGCCATATTCTTGCTTCATCATCACGGTTTCAATTAAGTTCCCGTCACTCAGCTTAAATAAATATTTCGTCGTGCCGTCTGTAGATTCTTGTACTACTTGTTCTTCTAAAGTGTTCATTACAAAATTCGCTGTTAAAAGTTCAATTGTTTCTTTTGGAACGTTACTCATTTCTTCAAAAGTTTTGACACGTTTTCTATAAAGCCAGTCCCACACTTGTGTCGCGCGGAATTTCTTTTGACCGTGTGCCTCTAGCCATTCTGTTAATTTTGTCCATGTTAATCCGTAAATGGAGCTCTTTTCCATTGTTCAGCCTCTTTTCAGGTCTTGTTTTCGTCTATAAAGATTATAGCTGTTTTATGGTTCACAAGCAATGCTATTTCGTAAATATCAGTCGTTTGTCCTGTCTCGCACTAAAAAAGTAGCTATTCTGTCACAAATAGCTACTTTCTCACTTTATCTAAACATGGTTTGGGTTGCTTTCGCTAGCACTTTTGGATCACGATTATGTGGTGTTACTGGGCAGATTTTTTTGTCAATATCAAGTAACGTATACACGGCGATTCTAGCGGCGCGAACGGAATATTCTTCGGTGAAAACCATATCTTTTGGAATTTCCACAAATTGGCTAATCATCGCAAAGTTTGTACTACCTTCTGGAACAACGGCCGGACGATCACTCATTGCCCGTGGTTCAAATTGCGCATCGATATATGGCATGTAGCACGGAATTACATTGATAATATCCGCTTTAATTTCTTCAAAATCGTCTTGCCAATTCAAATGACACATTAATTCATATAAAATTTCTTCCCCAGTACATTCTTTCATCGGTTTTTTCACGAAATCACCCACGCGGTCTGGATATAATCCGTAACCCCAGAAAATCGTAGTGTTTGCATCTTGCGCTTTAAAATGAGGTTGTGCGGCAACAACCGTACTCATTAACCAATTAGAATCTTTGAAAGTCATGAGCGCACCACTTCCTGGAATGTTCCCTGTGAAGCGTTCAATGCGTTTTAATAATTTATCGCCATGACAAGTGACGGTAAAACTTTGCCAGTTTGTTTCTTCTTCATGACCGAAGAATGGCTCTGGATTGCCTAAATTTGGTTTCTTTTGAGCGACTTTGTACCAAAGCTCACCAGAAATTGGTTTTTCTTCAGGTTTTGGCGCTGGTGTATTCATATCACCAAGAGTCGCGCTATCTGTCATACAAGCATTCGTCATAATCACATCATCATCCGGACCAAGTTCGATAGTGGATCCATCCGATAAATGAAGTGCTGTTACTGTAATTCCAGGCGCATCTTTGAAATCAATATCTTCCACCGTTTGATTAATCGTAAAATCAACATGGTGTTTATCTAAAAATGTTTTTAAAGGTAAAATCAAGCTTTCGTATTGGTTTAGAGGCGTTCTCGTTACACCTTCTAGCGTATCAATCCGACTAAATTCTAACATCATCCGATTCATATAACGTCTAAATTCAAACAAGCTGCTCCATTTTTGGAAAGCAAAAGTGGTTTGCCACATATACCAAAAATTCGTTTCGAAAAAGTGTTCGTCAAACCAATCACGTATCGTTAAATTATCCAGTTTTTCTTCCGGAGTAGCGAGCAGTTTCGTCATCAACATCCGGTCATTATTATTAAATCCCATCGAATGCGCATCAAGGATATTGCGATCTTTATCAACTAATCTCGCTTGCGCATGGGTTGGATGTAAATGGTCAAAATTCAAAATTTCTTCAGTCACACTAAAGTTCGGCATATCAAGAGATGGAATACTACTAAATAGATCCCAGAAATTTTCATAAGTTTCTTCATTTAACATCCGACCGCCGCGACAAACAAAGCCATGTTCCACGCTTCCGGCTCCATCATTACTTCCGCCTAAAATATGCATTCCTTCAATAATATGAATATTTTTCCCATCAAAATTGGCATCGCGAATTAAATAAACAGCTCCAGCCAAACTAGCAATCCCGCCGCCGACGAAATACACTTGTTTGTCGCCGTAATAGCGCGCTTTAATTGCTTCATCCACTGCCCGTTCTTTTTCAGCGGCCTTTTGTTCAGAAATTTTCTTTGCGGCAATACCTGTCCCAATTGCAGCCCCAGTTAGAGCGACTAGCGTACGTTTTTTATTTTTCATCACTATCTCCTCCAATTTCTTGATACAGATAGTATACCTCGCCTCGTTCGCTTTTAATCTGGGCAAAAGAACGCTTATGTCTGGTTTTTAGACAAATTCGCCATATTGTCTAGTTTTCGCGGTACATGCTATTTGCCAAAAATTCCGTATCCTTCGCAAGTCGAAATAGCTGGTTGGCGATTGTTTCCGGAGCTTCTTTGAAACCGCGCGTAATCCATTTAATCAGTACTCCGGAGCATCCGTAAGAGAAGAATTCCGCATAAAATACCCGGTCTGCCTCGTTCACGGCCCCATTCGTATCAATTTTCTCAAATAAATCCATAAACAGCGAATTCGTTAATTTAGAAAAGCAAAAAGAAAGAATACTCGCATCCGCCGAAACCGTATTTTTATAGAAATCAGCATTTTCTTTAATCGATTCCAGCATTTTCAGCACATGCTTATCCCAATTTTCAAGCGTAATCCCATCCGCCAAACAATGGAAAAAGTCATTTTCATACGTCCAAGTAAGCAAATCGTATTTATCTGTAAAATGATAGTAAAAAGTTTGCCGATTAAGCCCACAAATATTCGTAATATCCGCAATACTAATCTTTTCAAACCGCTTATGCTGACAAAGCTCCATCAGCCCCCCAGCAATCGCTTTTTTAGTAATGAGTGATTCCGCCATGGCATCCGCCTCGTTTCGTTTGTTTGGGTTAATTGTATCTCAGGTGGGGTTGGAATTGCTAGGGAAAACATGGAAAACATTTGTTCGCTAATATATAATTGAAAAAAAGAGGTGAATATGATGAAAATGACAGACCCACTCTACGGAACATTTGAAATAGAACCTGTTTTGGCTGAACTAATCCAAAGCCCATTGGTTTCCCGGCTAGCATACGTGCATCAAGGTGGCTCGAGTTATTTAGTAAATCCGCTTTGGGACCTTAGCCGGCTTGATCATTCGATTGGTGTGATGCTATTTATTAGGAAATTCGGTGGTTCTTTGGAGGAGCAAATTGCTGGCTTACTGCACGACGTATCGCACACTGCTTTTTCGCATGTGGTGGATTATGCGCTTGATTTTGAAGAGGAAGATTATCATGAGCAGATTTTTGAGGACTTTGTAAAAACTTCGACGATTCCCGCCATTTTAGAGAAGTATGGTTATTCTTTTGAAGGGATTTTTGATGATATTTCGAAGTGGAAGATTTTGGAGCAAGAAGCCCCGGAGCTTTGTGCTGACCGGATTGATTACACGCTGCAAGATTTGTATCGCCATAGGAAAATTAGTTTGGCTGAGGTGGAAGAATTTTTGCAGGCTTTAGTAATGGTGGATGGGCGGCTTTACCTGGCGAATATCGCTTCCGCAGAATGGTTTGTTGCGCAATATTATTCGGAAGTGATTGATTATTTTTATGATCCGCTGAATGTTTATAGTTATGAGATTTTGGCTGAAGCAATGCGCATTGCGTTTCAGCAGGAGACGATTACGACGGCTGATCTTCGGTTGACTGATGCTGAATTATTGGCTAAATTGAATATGAATTCGGATGCTCGGGAGAAAATTCAGTTGCTCGCGAGTCCCCATTTGGAAGAAAATGAGGCGGACTTTACTTATCATCATAAGAAGAAAATGCGTTTGATTAATCCGTCTGTTTTGGTGGATGGGCGGCTTATTCCGGCTGATGAGCTTTTGGAAAACGTACGTGAAATGAATCGAGAGGCGAAGATGAAGAGTGAACGTGGAGCTTACATCAAAGTGATAGAAAAAAGTAAGCAGTAGTAGTGCTGCTTACTTGATATGCTTGTGTTTTTGTTTTAATTATTTTGTTCTTGTAGTGGTGGATGCTTCATTTGATTGTCCTCTTGACTTGAGCCATCTTTAAAAGCACTGACATAAATATGGTAAGGTAAGTCTATCCTTTCATCATAACTATATTCATACTTTAGTTTTGAATCCTCTTTAAAAACTATCTTTGTAAGATAACCACCCATTTTCCAATCTTTCTTTATCACCCTAGTTTCAATTTGATTGGATTTAATTTTTTGCTCTGCTAGATAATTATCCACAGCTTTATTCGCTGTATGTTTGGGAATTGCAAACCAATAAACATATCCAATAACACTAAGAATGAATATTATACCTATTGTTATCCACCATTTTTTATACTTTTTCATTTAGTTACACTTCCTAAGACATTAGATTTATTTAAAGTATTTAACTTGTTGGGGCATATATGCTTTTGAAAAATAGTTTGGTAAATCATACACGGTAACTAAGGACGGAAATACTTGCACAACAGGCTTATTTCCTGTACCAAAATAGTTGTTCCTACTAAAACCATAGCATAGAAAATGAATGTATAACCAAAAATGTAATGAAATGTCCGATTCTTGTCATGAACGAACTATTTTAGGCTAAAATCAATACATTAAGAATTGATTCATTTGAATACATGTTCAAAATAACACAAATTGTGTCAATATACATAATTTTATACATAAAAAAATAAACTAAGCCATTAAATCGTTCAAATAAATAATCTATTTCAAACAGAACTAAAATCCCATGTGTATAAAATACATTTTTATACACATGGGATTACATTAAAAAACAGACTGGAGATAAAGTAATTTCTCACTTTATCTCCAGTCTGAAATGAGCAATACTCACTATTCCCTTCCCTTAAACCAAATTCCCCACAACTTTCACGCGCAATCTGGTCGCATTACCCGGATGATACGCCAATGGGATTTCTTCCACTTCCACCACTTCAATCGAGTCAGTCACTGCGCCGGCAAGAGTTGCTTGTTCTCTTGCTTTTTGCTCGGCATCTTGGAGCGCTTCTTCCCGCTCGATTTGAGAATAAATGTAGATTTGTTCATATTGTCCGCTGATTTGGGAAATGGATGCACCGATAGCGTTGGCGACTGGGCCGTTTTTGTCGCGGAAAATTTGTGCGACACCAGAGATTTCGTCTGGAATAATCACGCTACCACCGCCAACAAGCACCAGGCTTACACTACCCGAACTGGTTTTCATTTTATCAATCGCATCTTCGGTCATATCAGCGATTTTTTTATAGGCTTTTTCGGCAAAATCGGTTGGGATATGTGCGACTAATTCAGGGTTACCGATTTCAGCCATCCCTAGACGAACCGCGATGTCGGTAGTGGTCATCGTTTTACCTCCGAAAACTAGTGCTTCTTCGGAAATACGGTAGCCAACGCTATCTGGTCCGATTGTTATGTCGCCATCTTTTTCGCGAACGATACTTCCGCCACCAAGCCCGATGGAAATAATGTCAGGCATTCTAAAGTTCGTACGCACTCCGCCAACATCAACCGCAAGCGAGGACTCTCTAGGGAAACCATCCGTCAGCACTCCAATATCAGAAGTCGTGCCACCAACATCGAGAACCATCGCGTCTTTAAGTCCCGCCAAGTAGGATGCGCCGCGGATACTATTCGTTGGTCCACAGGCAATCGTCAAAATCGGGAATTGTCTTGCATAGTTTAGTGACATTAAAGTCCCGTCGTTTTGGCAAAGATAGATTTCAGCGTGTTCAATTCCTTCTTGTTCTAGTGCTTTTTCAAAACCATCACTCGTTGCCGCGATAACTTTGAAAAGGGCTGCGTTTAGAATCGTCGCGTTTTCGCGCTCAATCAGGCCAACAGAACCTACGGAAGAGGAAATCGAAACCGGAATATCTGCGCCTAGTTCTTCTTCAATTATTTTTTGAACAGCTAATTCCTGATCGTTTTTCAAGGAAGAAAAGACGCCCACAACTGCGACGGATTCCACTTCATCTTTCCAGCTAGCTAATGTTTCACGAATTTCTGCTTCGTTGATTTCTGATAACACCTGACCATCATATTCGTAGCCGCCACCAGTTAATTTATATTTTCCAGATAAAAAGCCAACCATGTCTTCCGGCCAAGCTGTATATGGTAAAACGGATGCTGTTGCAGGATAGCCTAAACGAAGAACGCCGACTTTTGCTAATTTTTTACGTTCCACAATTGCGTTCGTACACTGCGTTGTTCCAAGCATAGCATGAGTTACTTTCGAGCGATCAATGCCCGTTTCGCTCAATACGCGATGAAGTGACTCAGTAATTCCTGTTTCAATATCTTCACTCGTTGGCATTTTTACACTATGAATGAGTTTTTGATTTTCATCTAAAATAACGGCATCGGTGTTTGTACCGCCAACGTCAATTCCAATTTTATACATGACGGCGTTCCTCCTTTTTGACAAGTTCTTCTAGTGGTTCAAAATCGACATCGTAGCCGAAATAGCGCGGTCCAACTGTTTCAATACCTTTGTCTGTTCTCCAAGCATCATCAGCTGGGAGTGCCATCACGCGGACACGTTTACCGTATTTGAGCGCTTCCGTTGTTACTGGCATCAGTGTTTCAAGGTCTACCATGCAAATTAAATCTGGTGTAATTGCTATCGGTTCGCCATTTTTCTCCGCGACAAGATTTTCGTTTTGGAAATGGACAATGACTTCGCTATCCGTGTCTTTGTTTAGCCCGTCGATTTTCACGCGACCAAAGTTGAAGCCTGCGCGTGTTTCCCGAACAACATCGGTAATTTTCCCTTCGAACAAATGATAACCGTGCGTTACATCTAATAGTTTTTGTAGTTTTTCTGCTTCGTCCATCGAAGTTTCGCGGATTACTTTACCGATTTCTTCTGATAGTGTCACGATATTTTTAATACTGCTTTGCTTAATTTGCGCGCCGTTACACGGGTACAGGCTCACAAGAGAACTCGCGCCCATTTCGACCGTTGTCACACGTGCAAGTCGTTCGGTCCATTTATTATCAATCGTTTCCATGATGCCAATGTTACCTTTTTCATCGGTGATAGCCATTGGTGTTGCGGAAATCCCGTCTAGATGGAACGTCACCATTTGTAGTTCTGGAAAAGCCCGGCCCATGCCGTCACAGTCCACCATTGGCAATCCTAGTTGGGCAGCCACAACGATTGGAATCATTGAATTTACTCCGCCAGCTTCCATTGGAAATGTTCCTTTTACTTCTTTGCCTACATATCTACCTAACTTTTCAAATACACGAACGAACTCGTCGCCTTTAGGAAATTTTTCAATGAGTACAGACGGCGCCCCCATCATCGCAGCTGGAATGAAATAATCATCATCTGCAATTTCTTCTGGGGATAAAAGTTTAATTGGTCCATGTTTTTTAATTGCAGTTAATGCCATCATCTTGCCTATATATGGATCTCCGCCGCCGCCAGTGCCAAGAAACGCGGCACCAATCGCGATATTTTCAATAGCTTGTTCATCTAAATAACGCATTTATTTTCCCTCCAAATTTTCTACATTGTTCGTTTTCCCGCTCAGCACTTTTGCCCCAACTAAGTAAACAGCTAGTGACAAGATAATGCCGATAAGTGGTTGGTTTGGTAATTGTGGTAGCGTCGGGAAAAATGTCAAAATAACTGGAATTCCCGCGATTACTGCACCAACTAACCAAGAACTTACGCCAAGCCAGTTTACGCCTGATACTGGTGCCCATTTGGATTTATCTCCTTTTTGAACAATCCAGTAAGATGCAATCATAACTCCTGCAACGGGTGGAACCATCGCCGAAAGTACCGACATAATCGGAACAAAGTGGTTCAAGATTCCGATAACTGCTAGAATAGTACCAAGTCCACCAGCAATCGCGACTGCTACTTTATGATATTTTTCTGAGATATTAAATACATTGATGATTGCAATTCCGCCTGAGAAAGCATTTACTGCATTGGTAGTCCATGCGGCAAGGATCAAGCCGATAATTCCAAGAACTGGTAACCCTAGATTAGTAAATACGACAGAAATATCTGCTGTACCTGCTGTTAAGGCAAGGACCGCGCCTACCGCAATCATTAGCACACCTGATGGCAAAATCCCAACAATAGCTGCTTTTACAACGTCTTTACGTGATTTCGTATACTGCGAATAATCCCCAGCAATAACTGCCCCTAATGCAAACGAGCCAATTGTAATAGCAAGACCCGTCATAAACGACATACTACTTGCTGGTTTGTAATTTTCCACAACCGCAATTCCGCCATTGTTTAAAGAAACTATTAACCCATAAATACATACGAAAAGTAAAATCGGAACTGCAACATAATTTAAAATACTCAAAATTCGAATACCATAAATAGCTGAAAGTAACATGATAACTCCCCAAATCAAGGAAGAAATCGGAACTGGAAGATTAATACCATAAAGTCCTAAAAACTGTGAAAATGCCGCCCCGCAAACATTGGCTTGAATTCCAAACCAACCAAGACAAGCAATCGCCAGTAGAATTGAAATAATTTTCTTAGATCCTTGTTCCCCAAAAACCTGTGAGGCTACGCTAACTGCTGGAATCCCTAAGTCACTACTTTGCATTCCTTGATATATCATAAATAAGACAATAACGCCGTATCCTAAAAGTGCTATTAAAATGGCTTCCCATAAAGGCATGCCTGAAATAAGTGTTCCTCCTACAAGAAGACTCGGAACGCATATCATTGCGCCGGTCCATACAAATGCCAAACTCTGCCAGGATTGTGTTTGCTCTACTGTTTTCTTCTCTGTCATTTTGTTTCGCCCCTTTTCTTGAAATAGTTGTATTAATGACTAATTATATAAGAACTAGCTAGCATTTGTATTTATCAGAATTGAAAAAAAACAGCGCAATCTTTGTCATTTTTGACAAAAACCGCGCTATTTTCATTTATTATTGTTTGTTTCGCCAAGTAAACGCCGAATTGCTACTGCTAAATAAAGGTTATAAGACTCGGGAATTTTCGTTGCTGGGTATTGCAATAACTCATTTATCCGCTGAATTCGGTATTTAATCGTATTTTTGTGGAGAAATAGTATGTCTGCTGCTTGGTTATAATTCGATTCCCCTTCTAGTAAAAATACCGAAAGCGTCTCAATCAACTCAGCATTTTCTTCCAACGGTTTTAAAGGTTTCATTTGTTCCGCAATTGCAAGTTCCCCTCGACCGACTATTTCGACGCATTTCGCTGCAAAATCGAATTCTTGGAGCGAATATATCGACTTATTAGCATAAATTGCATTCGCTGCATTTTTATATTCATTTACTAGTGAATAAGCGTTTTGGACATCTGAGGTTTGTTCCATACCTTGGCAGACGGTGATTTTTAAAGCTATCCCGATTTCCTGCATCATTTCAGAAAATGCTTGAGCCGTATGCGTCCGGTCTCGTTGCGCAACGGAATTATCTAAAAGGACGACGATATTATCTTCAAATAAATCAATCAGCGAAACATTGAAATGACTAGAAACATAGCTTTTCAATTCCTTTAATACTAGTTCATTGTCACGAACAGCTTCAGGTTTTACAAGCCACATCCATTTAATAGAAGAAACATCGACATTTAGAATTTTTCCAAGTCGGCGCATCTTGACACTTTCATCATTCAAAATAGCCTTCATTAGTTCGGTTGTACTAATTTCGACATAATTTTTGCCCCATAAATTCATAAATACTTGGACAACCTCGCTAATTTGCATAGCTACGTCGATAGTTAATGCTCCTTTTTCTTTCATCATAAATAAATGCATTGCCTGCATACCATCTTGAAAAATCGGTCTTTTAGCGGTATAAAAATCTCGTTCGTCTAGGGTCAACTGGACAAGTTCGTGCTCGTTTATATGTTTTGATGCTTCAATTACTCTTTCAAAATCCCAGTGACGGGTCCGTGGCCAAGTGATGGAATTAATGACTTGGAAGGAATTGTCCGTTAAAACAAGCGAGACATGCGTTCTATCAGACAGGATTTTCAGTGTCGTATCAATGTTTCGTTGCGGCGGTCTTACGCTTGAAATTTGTTCTAGTGACTCGGTTACAAAATTAGTGTCTGTCATTTCCTGTTTCACAATGGCTTCAACTACTTCATAAATGACTTCACTATACCTAAGCGACATCTCATTTTCTGGCATAACAATAATGGTAAAATCGAGTTCATTTGCAAAATCCACTAGCTTTTGGTCAATTTTCGGGACAAATATTCCAACATAGTAAAGTATTAAAGCAACTTCTCCCACCTTATGTAATCGTTCAATCGTGCGACACTGCGCCTCGACATCATCCCTAATATTCACAAAAGCCGATACAACTATTTCACTGCCATAAAATTCATCATTATCAAATAAATCATCTTCTAAAAGAGCTACCTCTGTATATTCTAAAACAGAAATAGACGAAACAAGCTTAGATAATCCTGATTTCCCAGATACTACTTTCGCTTCTTTTAAAGATGGTAGTTTCATTAAATCTGCTAATTTTACGCTCAAAGTTCGCCACCTCCAGTTATTCTAAGTGTAAACAATCTCCTTAGAAAAGTCCATGCCACCTTAAATCTTTTACATTCCAGGTTGATTATAGTAGCATTAAACCATGAATAAACATATTCTGACTAAAAACACATGAAAAGAAACGGAGGCAAATTATGTCTACAGAGCCATCCATTAAAATAAATGAGATTATTAATGAAGTTGAAAAAGTTATCGTCGGTAAACGACATGTTGTTAAATTAAGCTTAACTGCCCTACTTGCGGGAGGTCATGTATTACTAGAAGATGTTCCTGGTGTTGGTAAAACAATGATGGTTCGTACATTAGCAAAAACTATTGGGGTTTCCTTTAAACGAATTCAGTTTACACCAGATTTATTACCGGCAGATGTAACTGGAGTTTCGATTTTTAACCCAGAAACTCGTGAATTTGAGTTCCGTCCAGGTCCAGTCATGGGTAATATTGTGCTGGCCGATGAAATTAACCGTACAGCACCGCGCACTCAAGCAGCTTTACTTGAAGGTATGGCGGAAAGCAGCGTGACTGTTGACGGTATTACGCGCAAACTTGCTGACCCTTTTTTCGTTATGGCGACACAAAATCCGATTGAGTACGAAGGAACTTATGCACTGCCAGAAGCCCAATTAGACCGTTTTTTACTTAAAATCAACATTGGTTACCCGACTGTGGAAGAAGAAATGCAACTACTTACTTTAAAACAATACCAAGACCCGCTTGATCAAACGAAACAAGTAGTAACCTTAGAAGAATTAGTAACGCTAAAAAATAAAGCAAAACAAGTCTTTATTGATGATGTTTTAAAAAATTATATTATTCGCTTAGTAGATGCGAGCCGTAAACATCCGTCTGTTGCGCTAGGGATTAGTCCACGTGGCTCGCTCGCATTTATGCAAGCAGCTCAAGCTTTTGCACTTATTGAAGGCAGAGACTACGTTATTCCTGATGACATTCAGTATTTAGCGCCTTATATTTTCACCCACCGTCTCATTTTGAAGTCTGAAGCTTATTATAATGAAGAAACAGCCGAATCCATTATTGCTTCCATTCTGAAAAACACGTCAGTCCCGGTAGAGAAGAGGTAACAAGATGTTAAAAAAACGTCTCTTATTAGCATCTCGGTGGATTATTATGCTAATTATTTACGCTGGACTTTGGGCTTATACGTTATTTCAAGGTGATACAGCTAGCTGGTTTTTAACCTACTTTTTTAGTTTTATCTTGTTATTTTTGTTTTTATCCTCGATTTATCCACTAAAAGCGTGGAAAGTGAATCGGAATTTTGTTAAAAATACCTATCATGATGGCGATTTAATTGATATGCAAGTATCATTCACTCGAAAATCGCGTTATCCGGTGGGTTATTTGCTATTCCAACAAAAAATACCCGCTAGTTTTGGCAATGTGAGCGCCCGCCAACAAGTGGTTTATCCGCTTTTTAAAAAGCATTTCACGGTCACATTGGCTGGATTTGTAGGTGTTCGTGGGATTCATTCATTTCCACCTGTTGATGTAGAAACTAGTGATGCTTTTGGCTTATTAGAGCGTTCGCGCCAACTATCTTTCGAAAAAACGCTCACTATTTATCCAACCTATTTTCCGGACGTACTAGAAAAAATCAGTGAATCTTCTCCAGAAAACGAACGCAATGCCGCTTACTGGACGCTTAAGAAAAACAGCAATTTGCACAGTTTGCGCGAATTTTCTTCTGGTGACCGAATTTCCCTTATTGACTGGAAATCTTCTGCTAAAAGCGCTCAACTAATGACTCGAGAATTTGAAAATAGTGCGACATCGCGTTTGTCGGTTATTTTTTACGGAGCGAGCCATCCAAATTTTGAATTGACACTGCGCGCCGCCTACTCATTTATCCGTAAAATCTCCGAAGCAAACGGCGAAATTCGTGTTACTATTCTTGGCGATCAAATAAGTAAATTTGCTCCTTCAAAAGGTACAAATCGACTTCAAGATATTTCGACAGCATTTGCTGAAATTGCGCCTGTCGATAGTTTGTCGCTCCAAGAATCACTTGATAGCAATCTGCATGCTGGCGAAAAAATTCTTCTTTTCACACCATGTATAGATACGATGTTAATGCAAAAAGTAACACGGTTAACGGATAATAAGCAATTACAGATTATTACTTTTCAATCAGAACATGCTAAAGCTATTGATATTCCAGCGATTTACCTTGAGCCCGCTAGCCTCGAAAGCAGATGGGAGCGTGAAAATCGATGAAAAGATATTTATCTCTCGTATTGCTATTTATCTTATCTGTTTTGCTAATTTCAGAGTGGATTTACCCATTTTCTGAGCTAACAGAACTATCTACTCCAAATTGGATTATTTTATTTATAACTATTTCACTCGGTAGTTTTTTCCTTCGTTTGAAATATTATTGGACGATTCCCCTTCATTTAATCATGATTTTCGTGGTTTCGGGAATTTATTATGCTAAAGATAGTATTTTTTCCATGAATTGGTTTAGTTCTTTTTTCCAAATCACATTTAATGGTTTTAGAGATATGGTTCAATTCCGTTCATCGGATATTGCCATGAACTTTATTTTAATCGTCTTTTTAATTGCTTTGTGGCTGCTTAGCTATATTACAACTTATAGTATTTTGCGAAAACAACGGATTATGAGTGTGTTAGTTTTAACGGTCGGTTATTTAGCAGTTATCAATACTTTTACAGATTATAATAGTAATTGGGCAATTGTTCGAACTGTTTTAGAAGGATTTTTATTGCTACATCTTGCGCTTTCGAGCCGAATTGCGTCTCCAAATCGAATTAGCGCGGATTCACTCAAACGAAATGGCCTATTTTATCATGTCTTTATAGTCCTATTGCTTGCAGTATTTGTTTTTAGTTCGCTAATGTTACCTAAAAAAGCGCCCATTTTCCCTGATCCAGTACCGACGATTAAAAATGCGCTTGGAATCAATACTACTCGCACAGTCGGTTACAGTGAAGACGATACAACGCTTGGTGGCGCACTCCAAAAAGATAATGCTACCGTATTTACCGCTCGTACGGAAAAAGGGCACTATTGGCGCGTTGAGTCAAAACGTGTTTATACTGGAACTGGCTGGGCGAACGAAAAATCAGCAGACATAACGTCTTTCTCTTCTGGTGATGACTTCCCTATCCAACTTACAGAACAAACAACTGGAGATACCAAAACAGCCGAAATCAGTTTTGCTTCATCAAGTGATTACACGCCGTACCCATATGGAACCCAAACAATTAATAGTGCGGTTGATTCATTTAGCGCCAATTTAACGACTGAAAAAATTAATCCTGTAGATACAATCAAAAATTACACGGTTCAAATGAAATCACCTGTTTACGACATCGAAAAAATGCAAAAAGCTGATTTCAGTACTTTATCCAGCGCATTTGTTTCAAAATATACGCAAATGCCAAAAGAACTGCCCGACCGAGTTACAAAACTCGCCAATAAAGTAACTAAAGATGCTGATTCAATTTACGATAAAGCAAAAGCCATTGAAAGCTACTTAAGTTCTTCAGGTACGTTCACATATAGTACTGAGGATGCGAAAGAAACGCCAAATGGAGCTGATTATGTCGATCAATTTTTATTTGAAACGCAAATTGGCTATTGCGATAATTTTTCTACTTCCATGGTGGTAATGCTTCGTTCGCTTGGTATCCCAGCAAGATGGGCGAAAGGTTACACTCCGGGTGAAGGCGAGAAAAAAGGAAACGACTCTAAGTCAACATATACCATTACAAATAACGATGCACATTCTTGGCCAGAAGTGTTTTTCCCTGGTACTGGATGGGTTCCATTTGAGCCAACAGCTACCTTTACAAATCCGGAAGACTTCCAAGAGCCAACTACCGAAACTGCCAATAAACCAGAAACACCAAATGACAGCACGAGTACTCCAGAAACACCAGCTAAACCAGATAAAACACCTGAGCAAGAAGCTGGAAGTAGCTCTACTGGGGAAACACCAAAACAAGAACAACCAAAAACCGACTCAACTTCAAGCTTCAAACTACCTTCATGGTTCTGGTGGATTCCTACTGGCTTAGTTGCTGTTTTACTTGTTCTAGCCATTCTATTTAGACGCAGAATTCGTAGTTATTTATTACTTCGATCACTATCAAAAGCACCTGAATTCAGTAAAACATATCATAAATTAATGAAATCTCTTGCAGTTTATGGTTATGTTCGCGAGCCAAGTGAAACGTTACGCCACTTTGCAATACGTGTTGATAATGAGCTGAAAACCGCCGACTTTACCGAGCTAACAAAAATTTATGAGGCTCAGGTTTATAGTAATAATGACGCGGAAAAAGGAATGAAGCAAAATGAAATCGAGCTTACTGAGAGAATTATCGCGCTTTTAAACAAACACGATAAATAATGAAACGAGCCCATGAATTATTATGGGCTTGTTTCTATGAATTTTTTATTATTTCTTGGTAAATATGAGATAATATATTCGAATTGCTTTTAAATTAGTTGATTTGGTGTACTATAAAAAACAAAGGAGAGCAAAAAAATGACAACTATTTTTCCTAAAGAAGAAAATACAACTAAATTATTTGCGCAGATTTTAGCTAATCCAACAGAGTGTAGACGTTTTAAAGATGTATTTCTAGATAATTTAGAGAGCTACCAAGAAACGCGTGGTTTTGAAAAAGAGGATTCGCTTTTTGCTAAAATTATTTTATCCGCCTACCAACAAAGTGATGTAAGTGCGCTATTGTTAGGTATTTGCGGGAGGACTTTATTCGAACTTCTTAGACAGGCTTTTCTAATTCCTAAAAAGCTGACTGGAAAAACCAGCCATTCTCCTTTGTTTTTAACAGATCAACAAGGCACTTTGACCGCGAGTAAGGAAGAAGTTTCTAACCGCGAATTCGAAAAGTTTCAAGAAATTTTTCATTCGGAGCTTTCTAGTTCGGAAACTGCCATTTATTTAGTAGACGATGAGGATATTGTTCATTCCTATGAGCCTGATTTTACTATATCGACCAAAACAATAAATAAGAAACGTGGGATACTTGTTTTATATTCTCTTCCTAGCACGCTTAAGCTTGGAATGACAGAAGCTCAAGTTTATGCTGATATTTGGGAAACGTTCTTAAAAATTCAAGAAATCATTCCATCAAGCAGGATTTTTTATGGACAAGAAACTGCTGATAATACAGACGAACTTGGCGTATTCCTGCCAATTCACCATTTTGAAAAGAAAATGTTGCAAAATATCGAGCAAGTAAATCACTTAATTAGTACGATTCGCGCGCAATTGCTTAATAAATAAGAAAAAAGGATGAAAAGTTATGGTACGCTCAAGGCAAATTTCAGAATCAATAGGGCTCGGGCTCTTGTTAGCTCTAGCAGGCGGATTTATGGATGCTTACTCTTATATTGAAAGAGGACAAGTATTCGCAAATGCACAGACAGGGAACATACTTTTATTCGGAATTAATCTTTCGGAGGGGAACTGGGCTATCGCAATTCAGTATTTTTGGCCAGTTGTCTCTTTTACGGTCGGGATTGCGATATCTGAAGTGATTCATCGACGTGATATTAGACGTTTACACTGGAGACAGCTTTCCGTAATGATAGAGGTTGTTATTTTGGTCGCTGTTGCATTTATTCCACTTGATCATAATCTAATTGCTAATTCGCTTATATCTTTTGTATGTGGTATTCAAGTAGAAAGTTTTCGAAAAATGCATGGTAGAGGTGTTGCAACGACGATGTGTATCGGAAATCTAAGAAGTGCTACACAAAACTTATGTGATTATTTTGAGTACAAGGAAAAGCAATACCTTCGTAATAGTGGGCTATATTTTACGGTTATTCTTAGTTTTATCGTTGGTGCGGTCGTTGGTAATTTCTTTATTCAGCTTTTCGGCCAATATGCTATTCTTGTTTGTGCGTTTTTACAATTCATCGCATTTTTAATGATGTTTATTGATAGAGAAAGTAAAATAATATAAAAAAACTGCCAACAAAATGATTTCTCACTTTGCTGGCAGTTTTTTTATTTCGCGTCTTCTTCTACTTTTTTAAATTCGAAGTTTTTCATCCATTTTTTATTTTTACGAATGGAGAAGTAACCGACAACCGAGATGACAAATGCGCCGAGGAAATCTACGAACAGATCGCCCATTGTGTCTGCAACTGCTGCATGACCTTGTAGCATTGTACCATCTTCTAGCATCGTTTTTTGCATGTTCATTCCAAAGCTGTCTGCTGCAAATTCATAGAACTCCCAGAAAACGCCTAAAAATACAGCAAAACTACAAGCAAATAATGCCACAAAAACCGGGCTCATAGAAAGCGTAATCCGTTCATCATTATTCAGTAAACTTACAATCGAAAAGCCAAGCCCACCAAGCATAGCCCCGCTAAATGTATGTAAAATCGTATCCCAGTTAGGAATTAAATAATAGAAACTGCGAACTTCCCCTAGATAAATTGCGCAATATAAGAAAACGATGAATACAATATACATCGCATTCGGAATGACGAATTTCATTTTTTTACTAATAATTGATGGTAGAAATAGAACTACCACGCCAAGAACACACTGCATAAGCATAAGTGAGTAATCGCCTTTTGTTTGCTGTCCTTCTGGTACATTGCCAGATGGTGCTGTAATTAAGTTAACTATTGCATAAACCATAGAAATCACGAGCGTTATTAATACAAAAATTGCAAGAATCTGTGCCCAGTTCCATTTCCGTTTTTTCATTTTGTCTTTCATGAAGCGCCTCACCCCTTTTTAAAATATGTATTCATTATAATCTATGTGAAGCGAAAAAAGAAATTTAAAACCAGCCTGTTAATTCTCCGCCACTATTTTGTGACAAATTTCTGTCTGAAACAAGTAATATTTATTGTTTGCGCATCTATTACTTTACTGTTGCTTTACCTGTACTTTCTAATTTGTTACACTAAACTCATACTAAATCTATCTTTCAAATGGAGGAAAATCGAATGAAAAAAGTATCATCTTTATTAACCCAAGACCAGTTTTGGGGGATTATTGATAACTCTGACAAAGGCAGCAAATTGGAAGAATTACTAGAAAAGTTGAGTGAAGATGAGCTTTTCGGTTACGATTATTGGTGGAATTACTTTCATAAAAAATCTTATGACCAGTCACTCTGGGCTGTTGCTTACGTAGTATTGGGCGGTTGTAGTGATGATGGATTTGACTACTTCCGTTATTGGTTACTAACAAGAGGTAAGTCTGTATTCACATCCGCTATGGAAAATGCAGATACGCTTTGTGACGAATTCGATTCGTTAACAGAGGATGAATATCCTGAAAATGAAGAGGTAGCTTACTTAGTGATGGATGTTTTCGAGAACAAACTAGGTAAGGACTTTGACGATGCTATGCTTGAAGCATCAAGTAGAATTAATTTTGAGGAAGTACCGTTGCCTCAGCTTGATTTTGAGTGGGATGAAGACGACGAAGATTCTATCAAAAAAGTATGCCCAAACACTTTTGCAAAATGGTGGGATAACGACAAATTCTAATAAAAAACACGAAAATCCAGTAACTAGGACTTCCGTGTTTTTACTTTTATTTCAAAAAATCTTGTAATGCTTTCGCGTTGGCAGCCATATCGTCTAAACGAAGAACTGCTCCTGCTCCGTCAATTCGCTCATTGTGCCATTTTCCTTCTACAGGAATCGCGAATTTTTCCATTGTTTCTGTTTTTCCTAGTAGAAAATCTGCGCCAATTGACATTAATGTGCCAGTCGGGATATTGGTAGAAGAATAACCTTGTAATTTTCCGATGACATCTGGAATTTTAGTAACATCTCCAACATCAATAGCTTGTTCTTTCAGTGCTTCTAAAACTTGCTGTTGACGGCGAATTCGACCGAAGTCTCCTTCAGCATCTTTACGGAAACGGGCATATTGTAATAATGTTTTACCATCCATTACTTGTTCGCCTTTTTTAATGTTTGCATCAATATTTTTCGACATATCTTTTTCTGCATTGATCTTGATGCCTTCTGGTGCTACTGTATCAACAATCTTAGGGAAACCTTCGAAATTTGCTACTACATAATACTGCACATCTACACCAAAATTTTCTTTAATCGTTTGGCGGACAAGTTCTGGACCACCGTATGAATAAGCTGCGTTGATTTTATTTTTGCCATGACCTGGAATATCTACATAAGTATCACGCATGATTGATACTAATTTTGGCGTATTTGTTTTCGTATTATAATGAGCAATCATCAAGCTGTCTGAACGCCCTTGGTCTTCGCCACGAGAGTCACTACCGATAAGTAAAACATTAATCTCATCTCCAACTGCTTTTGCACCGTTAAATTTGTATTCTTTTAATTTACTGTCATTTTGCGCTTCTTTTAAGCTCGATTGATATTGAAAATAACCTATAACTGCAACTACACCAACTAAAATTAATAGGGCTACAAGTATCGTACCAAAAATTCTACCTTTACGTGCCTTTCTTTTTTGTGCATGTCTTGCCATTTTTCACACCTCATTTATTGTAACTTACCTCCATATTACAATAAAATGACAAAAAAAGAGAGCGATAATTCCATAAGATTTTTTAAAGATTGGAATAAGCCCTCTAAAAACATGATTTTAGAGGGCTTCTAGCGTATTCTAAAGCGTACTGTCGCTATTAGTACTATCACTTGTTCCAGAATCCGAACTATCGTCTGAAGGCGCCTGACCTGGCTCACCAGATGGCGGCGTTCCACTCGGCGCACCGTTTCCTCCTGGGCCTTGCATCGTTCCATTATTATTTTCCGGGGTATTTTGACTAACTGAATACAGCTGATAACTTAATACGCTAATAATTATGACAGAAAGAATACTAACAATAATCGTGCTCCACTTCCATTTATTGTGGATGCCTTTCCCACGAATAATGACCTTCTTTTCTGGTTGTTCCATCTCTTCCATCCAACATCATCCTTTCGTTACCACTACTTTACCAAGCAAATAAGAACAAATTATGACATGAATTAGAAAAAAATATGTCAGTCAAATCTAAAGTTTTCTTTAATTTTTTCAACTTTTTTAGAAGTGTTTGGTATAATTAGTTGAATAAAACATGAATTAAGGGGTGTATTATGGCTAATTTAAATGGGAAAAAAGGTAACAACAAGAAAGCAATTATCATTGGAAGTATTGTTGCTGTTGTCGTCCTCGCAGGTATTGCCATTTATTTTTTCATCCAAAATCAACATAAAGATGAAAAAAACGCTTTAGCAGCCGCAGAAACTTTTACATCAAATATCGCTAAAGAAAAGTACGATAAACTAGGAAATAGCGTCTCAAGTGAATCTCTGAAAAAAGTAGAGTTCACAAAGAAAGAAATGGAAGAAAAGTATCAAGCCGTTTACGACGGAATTGGTGCGAAAGATATTAAAGTCAAAAATTTAAAATCAGTCTATGATGACAAAGAAAACAAATTCAACTTAACATATGAACTAGAAATGCGGACAAGCCTTGGAAAACTCGCTACGCAAAAATATAAAACAACTATTTCCAAGCAAGATGACGACTGGAAAATCGACTGGAAACCGGCACTAATTTTCCCCGGGATGGTGAAAACAGATAAAGTTCGAATGACAGAAGATGATGCAGAACGTGGTCAAATCGTTGACAGAAATGGAAAACCGCTTGCAACTACAGGACAATTTGCCGAAGCTGGAGTTGTTCCTTCCAAGCTTGGTGAAGGCGATGAAAAAGTGAAAAACATTGCTGATATTAGCAAAAAACTAGATGTTTCGACAGATTATATTAACAAGCAACTCCAGCAAAAATGGGTACAAGCAGATAGTTTTGTGCCACTAGTTACTTTAAATAAAGATAAACTTCCCGAAGCAACAGGTCTTACTTACGCTCAAAAAGAAATGCGGACGTATCCATTAAATGAAGCAACCTCGCATTTAATTGGCTATGTCGGTGAAGTTAGTGCTGAAGATATTGAAAAAAATCCAAAACTCAGCGTTGGTGATGTCATTGGGAAAAGTGGCTTAGAACGTTACTATGACAAACAATTGCGCGGTAAAAATGGTGGCGCAATTAAAATCATCAATGATCAAACCAAACAAGAAGACACTTTACAAAAAATCGATAAAAAAGACGGCGAAGAAATTAAACTAACTATTGATGCTGATGTTCAGAAGAAAGCATTTGATAGTCTTGGCTCTGAAACTGGCGCCGTAACAATGATTAATCCAACAAACGGCGAACTATTAGCATTAGTGAGCACGCCTTCTTATGATGCAAATCAAATGGTGCTAGGAATTACTTCCGAAGATTACGCAAAATATAATGACGATAAACGCCTTCCTTTCTTAGCAAGATACGCAAATCGTTACGCACCGGGATCTACTTTTAAAACGATTACTGCAACGATTGGGCTGGATACTGGAATTACCAAACCCGACAAAGTCCGTGAAATTTCTGGATTACAGTGGCAAAAAGATGCTTCATGGGGCAAATACTTTGTTACTCGTGTCCATGATGTTCCAAAAGTAAATATGACGGACGCACTTGTGCACTCTGATAACATTTATTTCGCCCAAGAAGGTCTAGAAATCGGTAAAGATAAACTAACTGCTGGCTTGAAAAAATTCGATTTTGATAAAGAATATAACTTACCTTTCACAATGAAACCAGCACAAATTTCAAATGATGGACTGAACTCGGAAATTTTACTAGCTGACACATCTTACGGACAAGGCGAATTACTGATGTCGCCAATTCAACAAGCGATTGCTTACTCGGCTATTGCCAACGACGGAAAAATGCCTTATCCAAAACTAGATACAAAAGAAAAAGCTGGCAAGGAAACACAAGCAACCGAAGCGGCATCTGCCAACCAAGTCAAAGCAGCTTTAGTCAAAACTGTTTCTGATCCAGCCGGTACAGCGCACGCCCTACAAATTCAAGGTCACAATATCGCAGCCAAAACCGGTACAGCCGAACTAAAAGAAAAACAAGGCGAAGATGGCCTTGAAAATGGCTTTGTTTATGCCTTCGATGCCGACAATCCCAATTACCTCATGGTAGGAATGATCGAAAACGTCAAAGGTCGTGGTGGTAGCGGACTTGTAATCGATAAGCTAAAACCAGTAATTGAAAGTATGTATAAATAAAAAAAGAGCAACCCAGTTCGCGAACTGGGTTGCTCTTTTTACTGGACTTACTTGGTTTAGTTTCGCAAACCGGCTTTCAGGGAAACTACTAACAACTATTTAAACCGAAGAAAGAAGGAAATCCCATGGTAAAAATCACGAGTTATCCCGCTGAACCTTCTGATATTAAACATTATATTTCTGGAGAAAAAATGAAAAATGACCATCATTTGCATACTGTGCTTACATTTGATAGTCATTTAAATATAGACGTTCTAAAAAAAGCAGTTATACAGTCTGCTAAAAAACTTCCGCTACTTCTTTGCCATTTTAAAGAAACGAAAAATGGTGCTTTTTGGCAAGAAAGTGTTTTTTCTGCGGAGGATTTGGTTTTCCTTATTAAAACCACCGAACCCGAAGCTGAAGTAAATCGGGCGCTAGTGAGAAAATTATCTACAGAAAACGGTCCACAAATTCGCTTAACTGTCGTCCGTACCGAATCAGCTGATAAACTTGTCATTATTTTGAACCACATGTTGGCTGACGGTGCTGGTTTTAAAGAATATCTCTATTTGTTAAGTGAACTTTATTCGAAACTATTGGAAAACCCAAACTACCAAGCTAATTTGAGTTTAGGGTCGCGAAATTTAAAACAAGTTTTCGATCAATTTTCACGCAAAGAAATAAAAACCATTTTTACTGAAAAAACAAATCGAAAAACTGTCTATAACCCACCATTTCCACTCAAAGGTGACCCGAAAAACCCGAAAATCATTTGGACAAAGCTACCAAAAGAGGTTTTTGACGGAATCGTTCATTATGCGAAAGAAAACGATGCAACTGTAAATGATGTCTTTTTTGCCGCAATGGTACGAATAGTTCAGCAGACGACGCATCAAAATGAATTATCGATTGATTGTCCAGTAGACCTTCGCAAATATTTGCCAGGTAAAGCTAGCCAAGGAATTACCAACTTAACAGCTAATATTACATGCCAAATTAATGCAAATGACGACTTAACTTCATTCGAGAGCACCCTCCAAGCTGTCAAAAATTCACTTAATCCACAAAAAAACAGCCTAGCTCCTTTACGGATTTATTATTTACTAGAACTGATTTTCAAGAAAAAAAGCTATTCTTTTGCGAAAAAGGCTTCTGAAAAAATGTATTCAATTCCAAAAACGAGTTTTACAAACATTGGAATTATTGATGAAGAGAAGCTCATTTTTGATGGCAGTACTTTAACGGATTGTTTTATTTGTGGCTCTTTGAAATATGCTCCGTTTTTCCAAGTCGCTGCTACTACTTTCCGCGGTGAATTGACGCTTAGTACTAACTTACACGGCACCACACGAGATCATGATTGGCAGAAGCATTTTTTAGATCAATTAGCTCGTGAATTTACGTTGCTTGCACATGATGAACTATAAAAAAACGTCTATCGCGAAGATAGACGTTTTTATTTTATTGCAGTAATTCCCGAAGCGCATCCACGCGGTTCGTTAATGGTTTGCCTAATGCTTTTTCGAAATCTCCAGAAGTAACATCTAGTTGATTATTTTTTATATCATGTTGGAAAGATAAGAACATTTCTGCAACTGGTTGTGGCATACCAACATTGACCAGGTTTTCGACAAATCCTTTATCATCAGAAGAAATAACTTCGAACTCTTTTCCAGTAGCTTCTTTTAATGCTTCTGTAAGTTCTGCGTATGTCATTACTGGGCCAGATAATTCTAAGATTTCAGGGAAACGAGCTCCTGCCACCGCTTTAGCAGCAACTTCTGCGTATTCCCGTTTCAATGCCCAGCCAGTTTTTCCATTTCCAGCTGCATAAACAAATTTTCCACCATTCAAAGCGCCACCAATCATTGGCATTTCATTTTCGAAGTACCAGTTATTGCGCAAGAATGTATGTTCAATTCCGGATTTTTCAATTACTTTTTCTGTAAAAATATGGTCTGCCGCTAGAGCACTTGTGGAATTATCTGCGTCTGCGAAACTTGTGTAAGCAATATAAGAAACGCCTGCTTCTTTTGCAGCGTTCACTACATTTTCGTGCTCTACTTGACGATTCCCTGGAGCACCTGAGACAAACAAGACACGATCGATTCCTGCAAATGCTTGTTTCATTGACTCTGCATCACTATAATCACCAATTCGGATATTAAATCCCGCTGCTTTCAAATCCGCACCTTTTTCTTCACTGCGAACTAAAGCATAAATATCAGTCATTGGAACCAATTCTTTCAAATAATTTAAGGCATAACCACCCAGTCCACCTGTTGCGCCAGTTACTAAATAAGTCATTTAAACCACTCCTTCAAAATTTTAATTATTTAAGCTGTACATTTATAATTTACACCTTTATAATAAACATTATGATAAGATAAGTCAAGAAGAAAAATTGAAAGGATTGAATAAAATGAAATACTCCATCCAATTTAGTGATGCTATCCACATTTTGGCTTATATAGAGATTTTCAAAAACACGAATTTATTATCGAGTGAAATTATCGCTAGTAGTGTTAAAACAAATCCTGCCAATATTAGAAGAATTATGAGCAATTTAAAAAAAGCAAATCTTATTACAACACAAACTGGTAAAGCGAATCCGATTCTCACCAAGCCACCCGAGGAAATATCGCTGCTAGATGTTTATAAAAGTATTGAAGGCAACACAAATTTAATCCATGTCGATCCAAAAACCAACCCAGATTGCATCGTCGGAGCCAATATCCAACAAGTACTTTCAAGTAAATATGAACTTCTCCAACAAAAAATAGAACTTGAAATGGAGCAAATTAAGCTGGATAGTATCGTCCATGATATATCTGTACTGGAAATGAAAGATCGACCGCAGAATAGCGAGTTTATTACTAAATATTTGTAAAAAAGAACGGACTCAATTTAGTGCGCCTCCTAAAGTTAGACCAAAAAATCTAACTCTTGAGGCGTATTTTTATTGGTTATATAGAATGCAAGCCGAATAAAAAACCGACCAGATTTCTCTGGACGGTTTTAGGTCTAACTTTTGAGTCTTACAACATTCTTCAAATATTATGAATCACTTTGTTTTTACTTTTGTTTTTCTTCTTAAGAACAACCATCCTCCAACAAGTAGCGACATAACACCAAAGACAATTAACTCTGTATTTAAAGTATCTCCTGTTTTTGGTATGTTTTTTGCTGGTTTGTTATTATTATCATTCTTACTTGGTATTGCTATAAACGATGCATCAGTATTTTTGACTGTTAATAGAATCGTTTTCTCAGCAACCCCTCCAGAGGAATTTGTCGCTGTTACAGTTACTTTATACTGCCCTGCTTTGTCCCAATCAACAATTTTACTTAGATTAGTAGTTACTTTTACTGTTCCATAACTATTTGTAACTTTTGTACCAATATCTTGTAGAAATTGCTTATCAGAAACTGTTTTTCCTGTTGGATAACTAATTTCTAGTTTGTCGATTGTTAGCGCAGGACTACTTGTATCTACAATCTGCACTGTGCTTTTTGATTTACTAGCTTCATTTCCAAGTGCATCTGTAACTGTAAAGTAGATAGGATAAGTTCCTACTTTATTAAGATTGACTTCACTACTGTCTACTTTAATATTTTTTGTTACATCACCATCAACAATATCAGTCGCTTTTATTCCAAAGAAAGTTATCCAATTCGGTTCTTTGCTTTGTACTTCTAATTTGTTTGTTGATTTAGTCATTTTTATGCTTGGTCCTGTTGTATCTTTAATTGTTAAAGTAACAGTTGTTTCAGCTGTGTTGCCTGAATCATCTTTCGTTGTGACTTTAATAGAATACTCACCTAAAACATTGCCTTTAATTGTTTGTTCTGGTGTATAAGTTACTTTTAATTTATTGCCTGAAAGATAATCTTTGGCTTCAATATTAAATATAGATTCTAATGATGGTAACTCGTTTACTGCTTCGATTGTTTTATTATCAGCATTATTGAAAGTTGGTGCGATCTTATTAAAGATACTTACTGACACTTTTACAGGTTCTGCAGTATTACCATATTCATCTTTCGCATTTAAAGTAACTGTATATGTTCCTACTTTATTAAAATCTACTTTTTTAGCAAAATCACTAGTAATTTTAACATCACCATCTAATTCATCCGTTACTTCCCCGTGGATATCGCTTAAAAAGGTAGCTTCTGTTACTTCGGTTTTTCCTTGATAACTTATTTTTGGATCTGCACTAATCACTGGTTTATCCTTACTTACTTCAACCGTTACTTTTTTTGTTGTTTGATTGCCTTTAGTATCTGTAGCACTGATGGTTACTTCATACTTACCAGGCTTATTCAAATTCACTTTTTCTGCAAAATTAGAAGTAATAATTAAATCAGTTGTATCATCATTGTTATCTGTCACATCTAAACGAGCATCTTGGAAGAATTCTGCTTCTGTTTTTGTTGTATTAACGTGGTAAGACACATTATCTGTTTTAATCACTGGTCCCACGGTATCTACTACATTAATAGTAATTGTTTGTGGAATAGCTTGATTTCCACTAGAATCTGCTAAATTCACTTGAACTTGATATTGTCCAGGTTTCACACTAGCGATGTCACTAAAAATAGTACTAAAGTTGCTAGTAAATACCATTGGCTGTTTATTTGGTTGGACTGATTGACCTGGTGCTAAATCATAATTATCTCCACCGATAAGTCCTGCCGCTTTATACAATTCTTGTTCAGTTAATTTTCGCATGTTTTCGATAGAATACGTTAATGGATTATTCGTTATTAAAATTGTAGGCGAAGTAGTATCTACTATGCGTAAATTTACTGTTTGAGTAGCTTTGTTGCCACTTGCATCTGTTGCTGTAACAGTAACTGGGTATGTTCCAAGTACATCCCATTTAACTTTACTATAGTCTACTACTGGTGTGATATTTCCATCATGCGTATCTGTTGCTGTTACATTTAGCGGCTTATTCCAATCAATATTTGCTTCCGTACTATTTACTTCTGCTGATGCATCTTGATTAACTGTTAATGTCGGAACTGTATAATCTATATCAAACGTTTTTTCATCAGAAGCGGTATTTCCAGCCTCATCTGTTGCTGTGTTTTTAGCGATATATGTTCCTTCATCGTTTGGAATACGAATCGTATTTCCAGTTCCAGAATAAATGACTGTTCCATTACTATCTACTACTGTCCATTCATTTGTTACTTCTGTAGCCTCATCACTTGATTCAATTGTAATTGCATTTGGAGTAACTGCTTTATCTAGTATAATCTTTGTAGTTGGTTTACTAGTTTCAGTAATATAAATTTCTGCTACCCCACCCACACCTGGAACTACACTATTTAAAGTATATTCCTTTGTAGACATATTAAATAAAGGATTCTTTGCTGAATAGACAAAATTCGTTCCAGTTGGCGCAGTTACTTTTAATTTAAAATCAGCTGGGTTTTTAATAGCTACATCACCAAAAGAAAATTCTCCCTTACTATTCGTTTTAATTGCTGATTGTACTTCTTTTCCATCTTTATCAAATAAAGCTATTTCATAATCTTGACCGTAAGATGTGATTTTTGGTTCTCCGTCTTTATTTACAAAAACAACAGCGCCTTTTATAGGTGTTGCCATATAAATAGGTATATGAATACCAACTAGACTTTTAGGATTTCCGTTAGCCAAATCATCAATTGTGAATTCTGTAGAGTTATTGACTGTTATCCAGCCAATCGAATCATCTTTTGAGTCTTTTACGATTTTATTTGGACCGGTAGTAATAAAGTCTGCATTTTTATTTGGTAAATGAGCAGCTATTTTATATGTTCCATTACTCAAGCCATTAAAATCAAATAAACCTTTTTGTTTATCCAAAGCGTCCGAGGAAGTATAAACGGTTTCCACTTTCTCGAATTCATTGTTATTTTTTTTGTATAAATCTAATTTAACAGCATTTAAGCCTAGTTCGTCCGCATCTTGTACACCATTTTTGTTAAGATCGGAAAAAGAGTTACCGGCTATGTTTAAATCTGTTGATGGATTTGTACTTTTTACTCCCCCACGAGGAGGTTCTGATGCTAATTTGCTTGTACCAGAGCTTGTTTCCTTATCAATCCGGTAAGCAATCGAGTTATATGCTATTTCACCATTTCTTGGAGCATCTGTTGGCACTATTGCTTCAAAGTTTAGGCTGATTTCGTCTCCTACTTTGAATTCTGTATTTGGTAGCTTAATACGGAAACTTTTTACATCTGCCATACTTGTTGGTGCCACGATTTGCCAAGGGTCACCTGCTACATCCTCCCCGTTTGCATCGAAACGTTCAGGTGTATTACTTGTTGAATATTCTAAAGTTGCTGAATCACTTTTCTTCCCATTAACAAGAACTTCGATTTCACTAGTTGGGATAACTGAAAATTTCGATCCGCGTGGACCAGTGCCTAAAACATACTGATCATCCTTGTGCGGAAGTATATCGATAATTTCTAAGTTCTTCATACTTCTTGTACCATTATTTTCAAATGTTAAATTATAATCTACTCTTTTACCTGGAATTGTAGTAGCTGTATTTGCACTAACATCAACAAAGTCGTTATCTTGACTTCCTTTAATTTTCATTTTAGTTGCAATACTATTAGATGCACCTACATTTGCAGTCTTCGATTTAGACAAGTATTTAGTAGATGTTACCCCGGGAAGTTTGGATTGTAATTCGGCAGATAATTCTTTTGTTTCAAATCCTGAATTAGCAGCACCATATAAATTCCAACTGGAATCTGTCATTGATCCCATACCAAATTCTACTTTATTTGCGCCACTGTTTGCTTTATTTAATTTAAAAACTAAATCTAAGGCTAGCATTTCGCAATTTTCCATGCCTGGTGCTAAACCAGTATCCGGCGCTTCCCAGTAATACAATGTGGAACCATCTGATAAAGTTTCTTTTCCCTTAACATCTGCACTGGATTTAGGGTAAAGAGTATTCGTTCCATTAGCAGGAGCATACGTATAATTTAATATACTTCTATATGGTTGTTGAATGAAATTTTTCATAGTTTCTACATCGACACCCTTTGGTACTACTACAAAAATATATGGATTTTCTAGTTTACTTCCGTATGAACCTAAACGTACTGACTGTGCAATTTTGTCGCCATTAAAGAAAATTGTACTTTCAAATCCTTTACCATAAATACCAGCAGTTGAAGATAAGAAGACATCGCCATTTATTTTCGCTGGAGTAGAAGTTTTTTCTACTACTTGAACTTTCTTTTCATAGCTACTTGCAGTTGTATCAATTGCTTTACTGGTTTTATCAGAGTCTGTATAAGTGATAGATTCCGGTCGGAGTGTAAAGGATTCTCCTGCTTTCACACCAGTATTTTGCATTCGTATTGTTCCATGAGTATACGGCGGCATATCTTTATCATTAATAATTCCGTCTCTAGAAGTAAGTTTTAGCTTTTCAATACGATTAACAGACTGGTCAATCTTTGAAAAATCCCAACCACTAGAAGTTTGTGGAGCCATTGATACCCATTTACCATTCTGATAGTACTCTAATTTTTTCATACTTGCCATTGAGTTATTGTTCGGGATGTAAGATAGTACTTTAATCCCTTTAGGAATTGGTGCTACAATTTCTAAATCATTAACACCTGGTGCCGCAGAAGATATTCTAGGCATGAATCCCCATTCCAGTACATCGCCTTCTGATATGCTTGTTTTAGAAACTTTGCTATCAACAGCTATTGAAGTCGCTGAGTCAGTCACTTCGGTCTTAATTTTAATGGAAGTTACCAAAATATCTTCATCATATACATTCACAGTACCAGTATACTCTGTTCCTTTAACCGCATCTGCTGGTATTTTCGCTGCCATTGATACCTGTATTCTTTGGTAAATATTAGCGTTAATTGGTCCATATTCGACTACTTGTTTCTCATCATCATTAACAAGTACATTTGCTTTACCATTAACTGTGCTAAGCTGTGACCAATAAGGCTCTCCGAATCTAACTACGTAAGGATCTGCCGTATTAACAGATATAATATCCCCACCATTTTCTTTAAGAAATTCTAATTTTAAATTTTTGAAACTTTTATTTTCCGAACTTTTCTTCTGGATTTCAGGCCATTGGATGGTATATCCACCTGGCTTAAGTGAAAATGCGAGTTCTTTCATACTAAAAGCCCAGCTATTATCACCTGCTGTAATTGGGCTATAGTCTAGATTGCTGCTATTTTCTTCTAAATTAACGGTGGTTGTTTTTTCTGCTGGTGTATATGTGGCACCAGCACTGTTCTCTCCTGACAGTGTAGCTTTTAGATTCATTGGTACTCCTGGCTTTGCACCATAACCAGCTCTTACAACGATTGGAATATCAAATGGAGCACCACTAGATATATTATCCACTAAGTTAATGGTTAATTTACCTGTAATCGCACTATAAGATGTTGATTTTATATTCCTATTTGCTGCTGTATCTTTAGGATAATTCACTAGTTCAAGATTAGAGTTATTAAAATCTATTACTAATTTACCGTTTTTCAATGTCGTAGAACCATCTAGAAAATTAATAGAATAGTTAAAAGTTATTTGTTCTGTATAATTAGCTAATGTGGCTTTACTTGAATCAGCTTGAAGAAATAGTTTATCCGAAATGGATGAACGCAGTAACTGTCTATTTGATTTTTCGACTGTTTTTGCAACTTCTTCATCTACATTTTTTACGATTAAATCTAACTTTGCTTGTACTTTGTCCCCTTCTTTTAGCTCTAGTTCGTATTTTCCTGTTTGAGAAGCAAGTAAATATAAAGTTATTTCTTCCCCTGTACCTATAATTGTTAATTCATTTTTTTCTTTGTTATATTCAACTTCTTTGCCTGTCTTTTTCTCATCTAAACTAAAAGATTTTGGTAAAGATAATTTATATTCTTTATCTTTAACAGCATCTTTTATTAAAATTATATTATTATTAGTTGATTTTTTTTCTAACTTAATAACTTTTTGTTGTTGCTCTTCGGTAGTTGCATAAACAACATTGAAGTTTGAAACAATCACAGTTTGGATTAAGATAGTAAATGACAAAATCCCGATAAAGATTTTTCTGATCAATTCGTTTCTCCTCCGTTCTAAATATTGTAAGTCGACTACTATTCATTATAAATAACCAATTAGTCATTAAATATATGCGGTTTCATCCAAAATTCGTAAAAAAAAGCTTAATGTGAACAAAAGGTGAACAAAAAGAATCATAAAAATCGATATACCTTGTTAGAGCTAACTTTACAAAGAGTCGTAAAAAATCTGTTGATAGCCAAATAAATCCAATCCTTTTAAAGGATTGGATTTATTAAAAATAATTATTAATTTTTTAAAGATTTATTTATTCATGTTTTTTATAATTATTAACTAAACGCTTCCTGAACTTCCTGTATAGCCTATCTTTCATCCCCAGATTCTCCACAGTCAAAAATGTTTCTACATCATACCAAGGAATATCAATATCAAGTTTTTTATCAATCGCTAACAGGGCTGTGTCTGAATATTCATTAACGAAAAGAAAGAGTTGCTCAGAAGGAAAATACATATAGCAATATAAAAATATCGTTGTCTCGGTTATATTTTCAAAATCCAAATTTTCTACTATACTACCCTCTTCCTGTGTAAAGTCTATTACTTCCTTTAAATTAAAGATAGTTTTGCTCTTTTGTAAAAATTTATCTTCTTTCAAAATTTCACTAATATATGCTTTCTCATCCTGTGTAATTTCCACAATTTGTTTAATCATATGGATGAATTCTTTCGTATCCATATAAATAGCCTCTGGTTCTTCAAAATAAAAATTGTATTTTGAGGGATTAGAAAATATTTGTTTCGGTAAATTTTTTTCTAAATCGATAAGTTTTTTTATGCGCTTTTCAACCTCAGCTCCCGTTAAATTTTGCTTAAAATCTATCATCCTCATTCATCCCTTCTAACACTGATTCTGCTTTTTCTTTATTTGTTTGATTGACACAGCTTGCTAGTAAAAAAGGAATTGACCCGTTTTCAGCGAATCAGTTCCTTTTGTTATTGTTGAAATGAAGTAAACGATGCCGCTTTTTCTTTTAGAATATCTAGAAATAGCGCTACCTTGTAATTGAACTTGATCTAATTTCTCCGTTGCAAGGGCGCAAAAAAAGGCAAATTCATGTTAGTAAAATAACAAGTGCCAAAATCATTGCACCTATATTAGTCCGATGTCGTTCTTGGTAAGTTTTGATAATGTTTTTCCCTAATATTAATTAATCAGCGCAAAAATGATTCCTATAATAAAAAGACCAAATACAAAACCAACAATAGATTGCCAACTTCTTTGTTTCATTATGTCTCCTCCGTTTCTCTAGATGTATTGTGAAACTTTTTTCAAGTCCTCTATAAAATATCATACAAAAAGCCCGAAATCAACGTGATTTTTGAAGGAACTTTTATTTGATTTTCCAAAAAAATTACATATTGAATTTTTATTCTTGTAAAGCATTGGCATTCGAGTAATTACCAAAATTTACTCTATACACAAAATCGACATGTTCTGTTAATAGGTAAAAAAAAGACGAGATTCGACCTCTTTTGGCATTTTATTCTTCAAGTAAAATGTTGGAATAAGACTCTTCTTCACCTAACGGATAGTTATCTGAAATATTATCTAAAAACTCCCAGTCTTCATCACTTAACTTAGAAATAACCGCAGAATAATCATCTAAACGATTAATTTTTTTAGTCCATGTAGCAAATGCTTGGACTAGTTCTAGATTGGCTTTATCGTCCAATTTCGTATATGCCTCTATTAAAAGGTCCAACATGTCTGCATTAACATTAAAGTACGTTAATAGAAAACCATCCATCGGCACGTAATCTTCATAAATATATTGCGCGACAATTAATTTCTCACCGTGCGTTAACGGTTGGCCATCCTCATCTTTCTTTAAAAAGCTTTGAGCTAATTCTGTGAATTCTTCGTATGTCATTTGTATAAACTCCTTTTTGAATTATGATTAAACTTGGCATAAAATTTACTCTCTTTTAATTTTCTCCAAAACAATTTCTGCTGCATCTTTCACTGATATTGGAATATCCCGCTCTAAAAGGTTCTTGGTACTAGATTTTATCATTTCTTTATTAGCTTGATTGATACAGTCTTCTAGCACTCTCAGGCTCCTTATTATCGTCAAATGGTAGCTATCATCTAGTAGGGCAATAATATTGGAAAGCATTGCTTCATCACCCAGAAAATGCAAGGCTGAGTATATTCCTACTTTTGCAAAAGAGTCCGTTTCTTTATCTAACTGTTTTTCCAGCATTTTCTTCGCTACGTCAGTTCCTACAAAACCGATTGATTCAGCCGCAAAGCAACGTACATTAGGGTTGTTATCGCCCAACGCCTTCTTTAAATACGGGAGACTTTCAACTTTAGCCAAATTCCCTAAAATCTCTATGGAGCACATTTGAACTAAATCATCGTCGTCCGTTGTCCCTATGAGGGCTGCTTGAAAAACTGCTTCACTATCAAAATAATATAAATACTCATAGGCAAATATTCGAGCATTCTCATCGCTATTATTTATGCTAGCTAGTAAGATGTTCTCCAATTCTAGTGGGGCCTTTTCAAGATTTAACTCACTTATCAAATCTTCTGCCTTCTCATAATCAAAAGGTTTTTGCTGGATAATAGTTTTAATTTCATTGAGAATTTTTTTCGTTTTTTTTTAGCAGATATTCCCACCTCCAAATGGAATCTCACCGTTGCTTCCACTTGCGCACAATCTTCTTCAGAAAGCTTTCTTTTTCCACCTCTTCATCCGCCCTGCAATTTATAATATGTTTAAAATATCTCGAAAACTCTGAGTCATAGCTAAAATTATCTTCCCCGTACTGAATAAGTTGCTCTCTGTTCGCTCTTTTCCATTTCAAATAATCCTTTTCAGGTATACCAAAAGAAGTCAAAAAGACGTCATCCGGGTTATTTATTGCTACATTACGAAGCATTTCCTGCCCTTTCTCCTCAAGTTCCAAATAATTATCATTTTCTTCAAAATAGATTGGATTAATTAGCATGCAATAACCTATTATCCAGCCGACCTCTGTTATATTTCCCAGCTCATTAATGCCGAAATCATACATATATTTCAACTTATCGCCTTCTGTCTCATCATCTTCCACTTCATACATATCAACCAACATATCCCATCTAATATAAAACGCCCGTACAAAATAACGAATATTCTTCTTATCAGACATCCAGGTATTATAGCTATAATCTAATACCTCTTGAACCTTTTCTTCTATCTCCAGTTGGTCTAGTTCTTCCCATTCTAGGCTTATCATAAGATCCTCTCGTTTCTATGAGTAATTGTTATGGAATATACAAAAAATCTTTTATTAATGTAAACACAAAAATTAGTAAACATAAAAAATATAGTGAGCATAACGTATACAAAGTCTTTTTATTTTCATATAGTTTAAAATATAAAAAAGCAATGACGATTAGCAATGTTATTGTAAAAACTGCTATCACACTTAATAAAAATTCTAGCATGCCCGCTCCCCCTCATTCACACTGTAAAGAAAACAAACGTAGACAAGATAATACCACCTACTACAGTAAATAAGTATGGCATAAACCTTATTAATTTGTTTTTCTTCCCTCTATATTTATCGAAAAATATAAAACATAAGGTAGTTATAGCTAAAAATTCAAGCGAAATGATAGTTTTTAAAATCGTCAACATATAAAGTACCTCCTTGTTACTTTTCTAGAAGAATTTGAATTATTGGAGATTCAGCAAACAATCAATCTGTTTAATTTAATCAATCCGCTCTTTTCAAATTATATCAACCTTGTATAATATATCTTTTCTTTGCTTATGAGCTAGAACTAAACGATCATTGTCTATCCATTTTAAATTTCCTAGGTGTGCGGAAAATACAAATGGATTAGGTAAATCACTGAGGATAAATTCTTTTCTTATGATTTTCTGTTCTTTGTTAAAAATAACGATATATATGTCAGCTTTGTATAAGCCGTGCTCAATATAAATTTGTGCTTTTTGTTTTCTATTTGGACTGGATTTTGGTTTTTTATAGTAGTAATTATTTTGATAGTCTAATTCTTTTACCTTTTCGTATGCCTCAATAAATCTAGCCTTATCTAATCCCAAATCACGACACGCTTCTATAGCACCTATGTGAAGCAGTTCTAAAATGATTTTTTTCTTTTCTGAGTCATTTTCATCATTAAACTTATTTAAATCAAACAACTTATTTTCAAAATAAACTCTATAAATGGCATCGAGGTGATGAGATTTATCCACTTTTTTTCCCGTTGGTATACAATTAATATCAATACAAGAAGTCTCTTTTGTCACCATTGGTTTAAATGCACCTGAATACATTTCTGAAATACAGTGACTTTGACTGTCAAATGACATAATTGGATTCTTTTCTTTATCATAATCAAATCCTATAGAAAAATAGTTTAATTTTTTCATATTTCATCTCCAAGTTTAAGTTTTATGCCAAGGTACTAGAAAACAAAAGATATAGCGAACAAATAAATGACATAACAGCACATTAATATACCCCATCCCACTGAAATAAGGATGCCTATATTACTTTTTTTCAAATAGCATAAAATCCATCCCACTATGGTAAATACGATACTCAGTAAAGTGACTGCTACTAATATATTGTTTCTGAATTGATTATCCCAGACTACAAATAGGGCATAAGAAAGAGTAAGACTACATTGTATAATGCCTACACAAATTACATATACAAATTTCTCCTTCCACCCTGTCTTATAATCATCATTTATATCTCTATATACTTTTAAGATATAACTTGAAAATAGTGCTACCAAAATACAAAGTAAACTAAGCAGTATATTCATAAACGCCCCTTTCTCCATGTTTTAAACTAATAGAAAGAAATGATTAAACAGATAGACGAAATAATAAGTCATCAGTGCGCACCATATAATGGTTAAAATAATCATCATGCTATTTTTGGTATTCTGCTTAAAGAGGTACAGAAGAATACTAGTAACTATTAAACTTACAATCGTCTGAAACAGGGTGGTATCGTTTCGTACATCCCAAATGATAAAGAAAATAAAAGAGCAAGCTACAGAATAACCGAGTTCTAAAATACATAATATGGTTATAAATGTAAAAACTAGCTTAGGTATCCTATTGGATAGTTGTTCTATTGTTCGCAATAACTCCCCACTATACAATCCGATTAAAATGCATAATAGACTTACTAATGCTTTAGTTAAAAAGATTATTCTAATCACTCCCATTTTTGCGTATCGTGATATTCTACTGATAATAATGTTGCAGTTCATGTGACAAGCTATTTAGTTTGGAAAAAAGCGCACCTGCTATTCCTCTATAATTTAGAAAGCTGGACAATGTTGAATTCATTTTTACTTTCTAAAACTACTTCACTATATCCGTTACTTATGGAGGATGACTTATCATACACTTTTTTATCTATAATGATTTCTTCTGTAATTTCCATACTTTCATTCACCTGATATATACGGTTCCGGTACCAAGCGTAAAAGTTATCACGCACACTCAACAATCCGCTCACAGTATAGTCTAATACGACTTTATTTTGAACTTTTTTCGAGGATAAATCATAGTCTAAAGTAAAGTCATCACCATTTTCTTCATAACACAGTATCCGTATGCTTTTATTATTACAGCTAATCGATTGTACATCAATAAGCGTTTCTAAAATGGTGTCATCTAAGAGCCCTGTAATTTCTCCTGTAAATATATCTATTTTAATAAGTCCTAGTTCTGTTATAGGTAAATTCTCCTCACTCCCAAACATGCCTTCTTCTGAGTAAATAATATAAGCTTCATCATTCACTAGGATAAAATCGATTGCACCTTCACCTAATTTGTATTTAAACGTCTCCCTTGTCATACATGAGATAATTAAATAACTGTGCGCCTCATCATTGCACAAAATACAAATCTTCTCATCTGACAATATGACTTTGTTAATTCTGAAATACCGATTCGAAATTATTTCATCATTTATTTCACATAAAATTTCTTCCCCAGAAAAAAGTTTCAAACAGTCTTGTTCTTTTTGGAAATTAAGTACTTCTCCTCCAGTTTCTTTAAAAGCATAAATAGATTGTGCTTGTTTTTTTATTTTTAGCATTGATTATAGTCCCTCCTTAGACCTCGAATTTCATAATTGAAATATATCCGCCTGCTGCTATTCTGACTCTTAAAATATTGTCCTAAATTAACATTTCTCTATCTCACAACCAACTTCTATCATCCCTATTTATAATTAGCTATCAGTTCTGCTAGAAATTTCTCCTCATCTTTCAGCCATGGACCCCATTCTTCTCCTGGATTCGCCGCGAACAACTTTACTTCTTTCCAATTTTCAAGTGGATTTTTGATGGAAAGAGATTTTTTAATTGCCAAAATACTAATTTCACTCTCTTTATCACCAAAAATAAAACAGTCGGAATTAAAGTACCAGTATAAATAATCAAAAGCCGTAAAATTCATTTTTTCTGTCTCGCCACACCATAAAATTTCACCATATTCCTTTTCCGTTATACCTGTACTTAATTCAGCATATGGAACATCTATTTGTTTTATCTTTTTAAAAATAAATTTTCTTATAGTTTCATAATAAGAATGTGGCGTAAACAACCTGACACTTTCTTGCTTAAGCAGTTGTCCAATTTTATTTAAGTCGTTTATGAAGTCATCGTCATAACAATGAAAGAAATCGGTAAAATAAAAATCATATAACTCCGGCTTTTTAAAAATTTGCTTTGGTAATACCGCCTTATAGTCAACTAAGTACCCAATCTCATTTCTCAAATTTTCATTATGATCCTCAATCAATCGAGATTTTGCTCCTGTTCCTTGTACAGTATCCAGTAATTCTGTATTAGTAATTTGTTGAAAAAGCCGCACCAAATCTATCCCTTTTGAAAATATACCTATCGCTCTAACATCAAGTATAGGAGTGATAATAACCATGCCATCTTCTAATTCGATTTGTTTCCTACAATCTAATTCTATTTTTTGTTTAAATAAAAATAGCCTATTCAGATATGGACTATAATATCCTTCTATAAACAAACGGAACATTTCTTGTTTAAGTTGTTGCGATTCACCCTGCAAGATAACCTTTTTATATCCACCTATTTCGTCTCCTTGCAATTCTGTATATGAAGAATCTTCATCATTCAAAAAATAAGCAGAAATCATATATTCGCCAAAAGCATCGCAAATATCTTCTACATCTTGCTCTAACGGTTTTTCCGGGTCTTTAAAATAATAAATATATATTTGGTCCGCTCCGTCAATTCCTATATCACTTCCATACTCGAGTGCATCTTCGGCTCTGACAATCTCTATTTGTTCTCTATTTAACATGTGGTTCACCTTCTTTTTCAGAAATAGTTAATCCTAGACAATCAGCAAAAACATCCAATATTTATCACCGTTTTTCATAAAAATAAATCGCCTATCTGTATTGTAAAAAATACGCCCAAAGCAAACACTAACCAAAACAAAACTTTGCTCTTTTTCTGCTCTAAATTAAGACAAGTTACTAAACAAATAATTACTAGAAATATATAAATTGTTAATAGCAATTGAATAATCTCCTCTCTATGTTGTAACTAGTTTTTATTTATCCTTGATTTTCCAGTGTGAAAATACTTTTTTCTAAAATGTAGACTACCTTTTTCTCTTAGCTGAAATACGATTTTGAATTTTTCAGCTTTAGGCTATTATCCAGAACATAATAAGTCCTATAGAAGATAAAACTATGCCAAGCCATGCCCAAATATATGCAATTACTTCTTTGCTTGCCTTTCCTGCAATGCAAAAACATATACCGAATATTAACATGCTTAATATAAGACAACTTAAACCAATTAGAATATTCATTTCCTAGCTCCCCGCTGAATTCGTTGTGCTATATCATCTAAGAAAAATTTCTATAATTCTTTATTAATCCATTACTGAATCTCTTTTTAATTATTTCGACAGAGCAATACTCCTCAACCTCATACCAACTAACATCCACATCGAGCTTTTTATCAATGGCTAATACGGCTATTTCTGAATATCCATCAGCTAAAATAAAAATTTGCTCAGATGGAAAATACATGAAAAAATGGATGAGCACGTTTTTTTCCATTATATTATCAATATCTAAATCATTAATAATATCACTGTCGCTCTGAGAAAAGTCTATTTTCCGTCTTAACTCTAAGCTTATTTTCCACTTCTGCAAAAATTTCTTTTCTTCCAAAATTTCACTGATATAGGCTTCCTTATCATGCGTCTTTTCAACAAACTGTTTTATCATCTTGATAAAATCCTCATCGTCTATAGAGATAGCCTCTGGTTCTTCAAAATAGTAGTTGTATTTATTTGGTTCGAAAAATATTTGTTTTGGTAGTGTTTTTTCAACATGAATGAGTTTGTTTATTCTTTCTTCAATCTCAAAACCGGATAAATTATACATAAAATCATTCATTCCCTTATTTTAAATTTTGCAATATGCCTATGATTATTAGATTTCGATCAAAAAAGCTATCAATAATTTACTAATTAAACAATTCCTTAATAGCATAGTACTCATATAATCCAAAAATCATAAAAACAATCAAAAAAACGGTCATTATATATGTATTTCTATATTTTTTAGGGGTATTATCTGAAAACACTTGGAAATAGATTAAAATTATTATATTTGTTATTAACAGAAAGATTAATAAATCAGGCATATTTAAGTTCTCCTTAGACTTTAATATAAAAAAAATGAACTTTTAATAACGATTACAAACATACTTATACAAATAGTTTGAAGATAACCTTGAATTTTTTTATTTTTATTCATTTTTTTAATTAAATCAAATAACATAAATATATTTGCAAGCAGAATGAAAGCTACACTAACCTCGATGATAGATTGAGCTCCTGGTAACTCCCATAAATAATACACAATCACCGTTACTACTAGCAAAAAGCATAAACTTAACTTAAAATATTTCCAAGATTTATTTTTTTTATTCACCTTATCTCCCTCCTACTTGTAATTCCTACTCTCACATACGACCTGCTCCAGTAATGCCAAAGTCTTCTTGATAGGAGAAAAATATTCGTCTTTTGTGATACATGATTGGTTTTTGTCTAACATTATTTTCTCCCTATAAAGGATTATTTATTTTTAATGCTATTTCTTCCCTATAGACTTTCTTCAAAGTTTAGAAAGCTGTACAATGCTGAATTCATTTTCACTTTCTAAAACCACTTCGCTATATCCGGTGCTTAGTTTTGTATATTAGAGTCCTAATATAATTACAATAACGTCTAACTCAATCGCTTTTACTAGCCAAGCCTCTAACCTCTGAACCAAGCTGATTAATGAATTTATTATTTGTATTTTTTCAATGTATTTATCTTCTTTAAAACTATTTTTTATAACCTTATCTGCAATTCCTTCAAGATCTATCTTTTTTAGACTATTTATTAAATTATCTACTTCCACAAAACTAAAATAATTCTCCCCAAACATACTGAAATCCGCTTTACTCTTTTCAAAAACACCAAGTAAATATTCAAAAATATCGCTATTAATATAATACGAATCTTCATTCCAAAATTCTTTTTCGGCGGAACTGTATTTAAATTCTACATACATCGTTCCTTCTAATTGATTTTTTCTTAAAAACAAGTCATTATCTATATTTTTCATAATTAATTTCCCGCCTCTAGGATCATTTGAAAATATTTCTCTCATCCCATTAATATCTAATTAATCTATAACGATTCAATCTTTAGCAGCGACCGAAAATTCATATACTTCTTTTTTGATATATTTATGTCTCAATTCTACCGTATAGTTATTTATCCATATAAGTTCTCCCAATATATCTAAACCTATACGCCCTGGATGCTTCAAAACTATTTTTTCTTTTAATTCCACTTGTTTCTTTCTATTTTCAATGATTATATAGGCTTCTGTCTGTTCAATTCCCCAATTAATTTCCACATAGGCTCTGAGCTTTCTATCTGGACTAGATTTAGGCTTCTTCCAAATAAAATAATTTTTAAAGTTTCGTTCCTCCATCGCTTTAAATACCTGTTCAAAAATCCATTTATCTAAAGCCAAAATTTCTGTTGTTTTCTCTAAGCCATTTTGCAGTAATCTTACAAGTTGTTGTTCTTTCTCAAATTCATTTAATTTATTGAATTCCGAAACATCATATTCGATAAAAACATCTAGAAATGTAGAGATTATCATTGGAATTTCCATATTTTCTTTTACCGCACAATTAATATTGATAACACTAACATTTTCAGTGCGAATCTTGCCTAATAAGCTGGAGAATAAATCTGTAATTGCTTCTGCCTGGATGTGAAATGTTTCTGAAAAAGGTATATTGCTAACATCTTCATCGCTGTATAATCTCACTTCTTTTAAATACATATTTCGCTCCTATCCCATTCATACTTCACTTGATTCAAATCCTCTTCCTCCAGAGTTAAAAAATCGGTTTCCCTTTATATAAATCTTCTAAAAATCCCTCTATCCAAAATTGCCCCGGAATTCCATATGGATTATTTATTTTTTTTGCTTCTTCATAATCAATTTTAGTAAATTCTCCATTATTTGGATCGCCAATACTTTTATAGTATGTTATTTCATTTGGTCGTAAAACTCCTTCATCTTCTTTGCTCACATATTCAATTTTAGAAAAATCGCAATATAATGGTTCTATCTTGGTTACTTTTTGCCACTCGCCATTAAGTACTCCCGTAACTCCACAATGAGACAACATTAAGACATTATCTGAGACTAATTGCTCTTCTAAATCTTGTAACACTGCTTCTTTTTTTGGAAAAAAATCAAAAAATGCAAAGAGATGATAAGGAATATCCTCGTTTGGTCTCTCTTCTTTTACACACATTGCGTAACTATAGACTTTCTCTTTATTTAAATATATTTGGAAAGTGTCTCCAAGTGAGTACTTTGGTTTTAACGCTTTTTTCGTCCGAATAGAAACGCTTGATAGTTGTTTTTCATTAAACAACCTTAAATCCATAGTCAATGCTTGATAAATTCTATTCTTTATTTCGTTTAAACTATCCTCCGTCTCAATGTTATCAATATTCTTAGTTAGCAATGAATTTAATTTTATAATATCTGGTCTATTCAATAGCATTACTCCTTTTAGCATATAAAATCTCTCAACTAAAATACGCTTTCAAGTTATCTTCTAAGTCCTTTTTAAAACCATTTGTGATCTTTTCTTTAATAATTTTTCTTTTTATTAATTTTTTCTATCTTTGGAAAATAATTTTCACTAAATAAAACTCGCTATAACATAATAAATATATATTCCTAAAGCGACTATACCTAAAATTGCTGATAGGATGGATAAAATTGTAGACTTTCCTTTACGTTTACTCCTTAAAACTAATATGAGCTCGATGCACAAAATAATTATTTGCACTACCAAAGTCACATAAATATATGATTTTAGGGTTTCACTACTGCTTATGAAAATACCTGTTCCAACTATCATAATCCCCGCAAAAAGTATGCTTGCACCTACGATTTCCAAGATACCTTTAGTTTTTTCTGAGAGAAGCAGCGGAATGAAACAAATTGCAAATGTAATAAAATTTATTGATACATCGATAATAAATTCAATCATAATCGTTTCCTAATTTCCTCCTTTTATAGCGTCAGTTTTTCAGTAAAAAACAAAAGTCAAAACCACATAAGTTACATAAGTAAATAAATTAAATATCGTTAGAATTAATACACATGCACCTATTAAAACTTCCGATTTTCCGAATTTACTTAAATAATTCATGAATACATTTGCGAAAAGTATCACTATTTCAATTACTAATATAATGTACATATATGTGTGCAGTTCCTCTAGACCAGAAAGAATTAACCCCGTTCCGACTATCGCCAATCCAGCTATTGATAAACTGCCAATCGCTTTTCCCATTAATTGCTCCTCTTTTTTAATTGCATTTCCACCAACTAAGAAGCATACAAAAGCAATAATGTTAATTAAAACATTTAAAATAAAGTCCATTTTTCATTCAACTTTCTATATTGTTATCGCGATTCTTTATTAACTTTTTAGTCTTAAATGCTCAATGAATAGTAGTTTTTTAAATATGCTTCTTTAAAATCTTCTGCTTCTGACTCATCTGCTGCATCTTTTTTAATAAAATAATCTACCACTTCATCTTTAGAAAGTCGAATCTCACTATTCATTTGCTCTATTTTATTAGAAAATCCAATGATGACTAAATGAGAACTACGATCAAACTTTATTAATATACTCCCATCTAGCAGGAATATTGTAGGGCTAATATCAACTAAATTAATGGGATTTCTTGATCCTTTTGTGAGGATATTCTCGCTGAATACCCCATCCCATTCATTTATACTTTTTATTTTTAGTTTTCCAAGTAATAGCCAACTTGTTAAAAACATTCCAAAAACATCTGAGTGAAAATATATATCTTTTTCTTTATCTAACAAAAGTACGGATAAAATTCGATTTCCTTCTTTCGTATTTTCAAAAGCATCTAATGGGAAATATAAATAGTTATATTCTTTGTCAGGTACACAATACGGGAAGTCTAGCCCTGGAAATGTTAGATTTCTATAAGCTTTATGTATCTTATTTCGAAATTTAGCAATCCCTTTAACTTCAAAGTAATCAATAAATTGTTCTTGGTTTCCCACTTTATACCTCCTGAATTTATATCAGCTCTAAATTCGATTTTTCCATTGAATACGCCATTAACTCACTTGAATCTGATAAAACGACTAATAATGGGAAAATGGATAACAATTTGGCTCTAATATTTTCTATCCTTGGTATTTCGCTAAGCTCTAATTTATCTATCTGCTCAGAGATGTCGCAATCTTTTTCTAATAAAAAATACTGTTCATAGCTAGATCCCTCTTTAAATCGTTCTTCATCCTCTTTATAAAAATGAATATATGTCTTTTTAAATCTAGTTTGTTTCACAAGGACTGATTTATCAGCAGCTGCCTCAAAATTATGGGAAATATGAAATTGATATATATCAAATTGAAGAATTAGCCGCTTCATTATTTTTTCAATATCTTCATGAATTTCTTCTAAATATTTACCTTGATTATCATAAGCACCCGCAGTAGTTATACCTTTTAAATGAATCATTTATCTATGCTTCTCCAATTCTTTTTTTAGTTTGTTCGGTGGGATGGTGTATTCTTAATAACATAAATTTGCCTCACATAGTTCACTGCTATAAAGCTAATTCATCAACTAAAAATTTCAAGTCTTTTGCATAGAAATTGATTGCTTCGCCTTCTAGAATCTGGTAAGTCATGATTGTATTTTGCACTAAAAAATATTCAATGTTTTCGCGCCTATTAAGGTCTGATACTCCGCTAAGTAATGCCTTTATATCGACTCCTTTAGTTACAATTATAAATTTGTTATATACCATCACTTCAGGGTTTTCCCTCATCGGCTCTGTCTTAAAAATATTTAGAAAACGCTTAGGCTTTAATGGGAATGCTAGCTCACTTCGCTTCTTTCTATCTACTGTATATTCATATATATCATATTTATCAAATAGTGGATTTACCACTGTTCTTATTTCAGACATAATACTAAAATACTCTTGTTCTTTTTCATCATATGAATCCATGGTAGTCATACCTACACTGTATATCATGTTGTCACTCCTCACGTTTTTGCACTGCATTTTGCAATAGGCTTTCTAAAATTTTTATTCCTTGCATGGGTTAGAAAAGAATATAGAACCTATAAACAAACAATATTACATATGTAGGAAAGCAGACAAACACCGTTACCAATGTTATAACAAACTGTACTTTAAAAGTTTTTTCTTTAAGTTTAAAACTAAGTATAAAAATAATTTGTTCTTAACTTCTATAGCGACTTTCATTCCTTAAATACCCAACCGAGGGACTAGCATTATACAATAAACTATAAGGGCTAGCAGGAAAATAATGATAGCTATACTGTTAAGGACGGTTTTATTGTTTTTCTTACGTCTCGTTTCATAGCCAATAATTAATAAAAGTAGAAAAACAAAATATATTATTATCACAAGTAACATATTATCCCCCGATCCTTCTTAAAAGTAGATAGTTATTCCCGTAACCGCAAATAAAGTTAACAATATTAATACTTGCATACACCTAGAAAAGAAGTTGTCTTTCTTAAAATCTATAATAACTATACACATTATAATTATGCTGATGAATTCCAAATCCATTATTAATTTCAAAATTGAATCCATTTCAATCTCCTAATTTGGTTATTTTCTTCTTTTTATTTTTGATGAATACCCATTTAAAACAAGTATTGATTTCTTTTCGAGCTCTTAATCATACTTCACCTGACTCAAGCCCTCTTCCGCTATTTCAATAAGTTTCTTTCCACTATACGCTCCCGCCAAATATCCCTCAATCCAATGTTGACCATTTAGTCCATATGGATTATTAATATCTACGGCTTCTTTGTAATCAATTCGCATATAATTTCCATTATTTGGATGACCTACACTTTTATAATAGAACCGTTCATTAGGACGTAAGACTCCTCCGTTATCTACTTTAAGATATTCTAATTTAGCAAAATCCACTTGCCAATCAAATGTTAAATTGGTTACTTTCTTCCACTCTTTGCGAATAATTCCTGTGTGACCTGAATCTGCAAACATAAAGATATTTTCTCTAGTTAATTTAGCTATTATTTTTTCAAGCTTCTCCGGTAATTTACTGAAATAATTAAAGAGCCCAAATACGGAGAAATCATCTTCCTCTTTATCATCTTCCAATTTTAGTATAGCTACATAGCCATATACGTTTACTTCTTCTAAATAAATTTCGTACACATCTCCCACCTGCATTTTCGGTCGGGTTGCTTTTTTTGTGCGGATGGAAACATTGGAAAGCATTTTCTCATCCCACCTGCGTTTATCTAGATTTAAGGCATGTGTAATTCGTTCTTGAATGATGGAGATTTTTTCAGCATCATCTAAATTGGAAATATCCTTTAGTAACACTTCATGCAGTTTGATAAGTTCTTGATTCATCATGATTTAACCTCCACAGTGGTTCTCTTACTTTTAGAATAAGCCCTCCCTGTAAAAGTGGAGGGCTTATTCTTAGTTTATTTTTTTAGTTTGTTCATCAAATCTTGTTCTACACTGCCGCCGAAACGCAGGGCTAGAATATCTTCTTTCTTTATCCAACAAGTCCCATCTAATCGACCTTCGTCATCCACTAAAGTAATTTCTAATCCTTCATATTCGTTTTCAGCGATCATTCCAATTACTGGCGTCTCGTCGCCTATGATGTCAATAAAGATTATCTCTTTACTTTGGTATACATAATCAGCGGCAATTTCGAAAAGAGAATGCTTTTTGTTTGGTGCTTTCTCAAATAATCCTGAGCTGATTGGTTGATTAAGATGTTTTGCGAGTAGTTCAGCTGTTTTTAAATGTGCTGTGTCAATTTCTATTCGGTACACTAATTCTAATGGAAGAACAACATGTCCTTCTTCGTAACCATCCGAACGTCGCGAACGAAACATAACATCACTCGCTGTAACTGCTTCAATGTAGCCAGCTTCGAAATAATCGTCTTCGCGTGATGCGTAGATAGCTACTAGTTTATTTACTTCCTGGCATTTTAGTAATCTTTCGTACATGAATTTTGTGGACATTTTTTGGTTCCCCCTTATTAGTAAATTATTAATGATTCTAAAATTATTATCTTTTGGTATGTGAACTCTATTAAAAATTCAGGTTATTATCCAGAACATAATAAGTCCTATAGAAGATAAAACTATGCCAAGCCATACCCAAATATATGCAATTACTTCATTGCTTACTTTTCCTGCAATATAAAAACATAAACCGAATATTAGCATGCTTAATATAAGACAACTTAAACCAATTAGAATATTCATTTTCCTCAACCTTTTTTATATTTTTATTTTCTTTTTCTTTTTTTTACAATCTTCCCTTTATATACTTTCTTTTTGTTGTAATCAAATTTTTTAACCTGTTTGGACTTTTTTTTATTTACTTTTGTATATTTTCTGTATGTCCTTTTAATGCTTTTAATGCCAATTCTTAGTTCACGTCGTATTTTCCCCTTCCTTACACCTTTTATAACATATGTTAAAGGTTTCCTAACGCCGAGAAGATACCTAAATCCTCCTGTTGATAATACACCTTTTGCTGCACCCCATAGAACAGCTTTACCTGCACCTTTCCATGAATATCCTTTTTTACGATTATTCACTAAGTACCTACCTAATTCCAACGCAGCACCTCCACCAGCTGCACCAATCCACCAAGCTAAATTCCCATCCGGGTCAACCATCATCACCGGATTATTATTCGCATAATTATACCCATTCATCGTCTGCGGGTCGTCTTCATCGCCTGGGTCTGGATCGTAAGCGGTAAACACGCCTTGCTCTGGTTCGTAATAACGCGCCATCAAGTAATATTGTTCGATTTCCTTGTCATACGTGTATCCCGCATATGCATAAGGATTGGCTTTGGCTTCTTTTGTAGAGGCAGTGTTTTTCAGCACATTTCCCCAAGCATCGTACGCATATTCTGCGACAATCTTACCTGCTTCATCCGTGAGTGCAATTACGTCACCATGCGCATTATAGTGATAATAGAGAGTTTTTCCATTCATCTTCATTGCTAAACGAACATTATCATCCGAATAAACATACTGACGAACTACTTTTCCATCACCATCAGTCTCATACAGAACATCAATACTATCTCCGTCATAATGATAATTCGTCGTCACACCATCGACTGTTTTCGACAAGCGGCGGTTATCATCATCGTACGTATAACTCGTATACGGCTCGCTCGCACCTTTTTTCGTGATGCTGCTTAAACGGTCGCCGGTATCCCATGTATACGTGTACTTGCCATCGCTTGTACGGTTACCATTGGCATCATACGTCAGAGCTTCTCCGTTCCACGAAACCAGTTGATTACCATCATTATAACTTGCGGCAATTGTTTTTGTCTCGCTTCCGCTGATTGCTACTTGTGTACGGTTTCCGAAGCCATCGTATGTGTATGCTTTTACGGTGCCGTTTGGTAGTGTTTCTTTGGTTAGTTGGTTGACTGCATCATATTCGTAGGTTGTTTTTCCGTCTTGTTTGTTGTCGATGCTTGTGCGATTGCTTGCTGCGTCATAGGTGTAGTTTTCGTCTAAAATTTGGGTGCCGCTTGCACTACTAATAGCTGCGTTGGTGACTTTTTGGGTGCTATCGTAGGTGTAGTTGGCTGCGGTGCCGTTTCCTGCTGTGTAGACGTTGATGTTTCCAAATTCGTCAAACTCGAAATAGGCGTTTTTGCTTCCGTCATTTACTCGGGTATTCCGGTCTAAGTCGTTGTAAGTGTAGCTTGTTTTTGCTGTGTAGTCGCCGTGGTTAATGGCTACTTCGCCGACTTTGTCTGTTTTCCCTTTGTTGTCTTTTGTTGGTTTGTCTTTGTAAGTGTAGCTTACGTCGCCACCTCGTTCGGCTACTTTGGTGATTCGGTTGGCATCGTCGTAAGTTTTGTCGGTTACGATGTTGTTAATTTCGTCGGTTACTTTTGTTTGGTTGCCGTTTGGATTGTATTGGAATTTAAATGCTAGTTTATCATTCCATTTAATCCCGTCCATGCGGTCAGCGGAATCGTATGTGCTTTCGGTTACGCGACCATTTGGCATGATTGCTTTTGTTTCATTACCGGCTGCATCGTATTCATACTTGATTGTGCGATTAAGTGCATCGGTAAATGCGGTAATTTTGTTATCTACGTCATATTCATAGATGTTTTTTTGCGTTTTGCCAGATGCAGTGACATTTTTTTCGGTGGTGTTGCCATTGTCGTCGTACTTATAGGCTACGGATGTGCCGTTCGCTAGTTTGGTGTCTATAAGCGCGTTGTCTGCATCATAGGTTAAAGTTTTTTTGTTGCCTTTTTCGTCTGTTTCGGATGTTTTATTGCCGTAAATATCGTAAGTGAAGCTGATTTTGCGGCCTTCTTCGTCATAGCTGGCTGTTACATAGTTGCCGGAAGCGTCATATTCATTTTTTGTTAATACTTCGCCTTCTATGACACGTACATCGTCAAACCAAGCTTTTCCGGTTAAACCATTGCGGAACATGGTGTAAACTTTAATCATTTTGACTGGCTTGGTCGGTTTAACAACTACAGCACTTCGGTTCCAGTCGTTCGTTCCGAGTGGGAATTGACCTTGTACAGAAGAAGTTGTGCCATCTTGATAATATACTGTGCCCCATACCGAATAATCGTTCGACATCGTTGCAACAGAACCGTTTGCTTTGGCGTCTTCTGATTTGGATAGTGCGGAAATTGTTAATGCTTTGGCTTCTTTTTGATTTACGGGTACATCTTGGACAATATGCGTGTAAGCTTCACTTGTTGCTTTTCGCTCGAAGTAAACGGCGCTATCACCGCTGTGGCTTTGATTATCGACTACTTTTGCTTGTGTCAGCGCGGTATTGCCTGTACGCATCCAGCCAGTCGGAAGTGTTCCATTATGATTTTCAAAGCTGTTATTGACTACTGGGTTGTAACTGGAAGCAACACTGCCTTTTTCAAATTGAACATTATCGTACCAAATCGTTCCTTTTCCTTTATGTGGAGCTGGTTGTTCATTGTCCAAATAAAGCAAGACTTGGCGTGTGTTTTTAGATGTTTTAAAAGTTAGTTGGCGTTTTACCCAGTCACCATTCTTTTTGATGGATGTGGCGCGGTTGGATTGCCATACGCCGGCATCGGTAATATCTTTTGCATTCGCATCTTGTAAACGGCCAATGAGAAGTGCATCGGCGTTTGTCATTCCGGATGTTTTAATCCAGGCGCTAAATGTATACGTTGTTTCTGGTTCTACATCGACGCGTTGGGTAACGGATGAATAACCTTTTACAGTAGAACTTGCTTCACTCGTTAGTTTAACGGAACCGCTACCGCCTAGTGCTCCTGGCGCTGACTGTGTGTTATCGAATGTCATGCTACCTTTTGCATCAGATTGAATCAGTGTCCAGTTGGAAACTCCTGCTCCTTTTTCAAAGCCGCTGTTTTGAAGTAAGTTACCGCCTGAAGAAAGTTCGCCACTACCGCGAATTGGATTTCCATAGGTGTCATACTGTGTTACAGAGGATACTTGGGATTCTGTCGCAAGTGTTTCTGATACCGCATCTGCTCCGTCATAAGTAACGGTTGTTTTGCGTCCTTCTGTATCGGTTGAGCTCGTTACATCGTTATTATCATTGTAAGTGTATGATTCTGTTCCGTATGCATCTGTCGCTTTCGTAATATTACCATCTGCGTCGTAAGCGTACATTTCTTCTTGTCCCTTAGGATTCACTTCTTTTACTAGGTTGTTTGATTCATACGTATAAGTCGTTGTAAGTTTGAGACCATCTGCATCTACAATTTCTTTCTTTGGATTTCCAGCATCATTGTAGGAATAAATGGTTTTCTTCTTTTTCTCGTTTGTTAAAGTTGTTTGTTGTTCTGCTTTGTCATAAGAAAGTGTTGTTTTTTTGCCGACTGGATCGGTTATTTCTGTTAATTTTTCTTCTTCATAGGCAAAAGTTGTTTCGTATGGTTTTTCTTCTGTATGTTTTGGATCGTAAATCGAGGTTAATAAGCCATCTGTGTAGCCGTAACGATATATTTTCCCGCGGGCAGTAGATGAACTGATTAGCTCTTGTTTGTCATTATACGTGTAGCTGATTTTACGGTCTTCTGGTCCGACAAGTTCTTTTACTAGCTCGCCTTCATACGTGAGAGTAACGGTACGTCCGGAAGCGTCGCGCAAGCTTGTGAGTTTGCCGTCAGTATATTCGTATGTTAATTCGTTGCCTTTTGTATCTTTTTCGGATTTTAATCGTCCGTCAGCTAAAAAGCGTGTTTCTGACTTATCTTCTTCTATTTTCAAATAGCCATCTGCGTTTTTAGTAATCTCGGAGTAAATGCCTGGTGGTGCTTCGTATTTATCGCCTTTTTTAGTGAAACGATGGATTTTCTTGTCCGATTCCACCCAAACGATATTACCGTTTTCTTCTTCTACGAGTTTTTCTTCGAGCGTGCTTGTCCAGCCTTTACCGAAAATGCCAGTTGCATCATCTTGGCTATTAAACGTACGGTCGACATTAATGCTTGGACCGCGCCCTTCTAATTTGAAATCTGTTTCATGGAATAAAAAGTTTCCGTTTGTAGCGTTCACTTCGCCACCACGAACTGGCACACTTGTCCAGTAATCAACCATTCCTAGTTGTTTATTGAGTGCCTCTGGAATAGATGGTGTGGCTGGTTCTGATTGCACGCTAGTTGTGTTATTTCCTGCTTTTTGATAAGCGATAACGCGGAACCAGTAGTTTTTGCGCTCTTTATAATTCCCGCCAGAATTGGTATATACTGGGGAAGGGTCTTTTGCGAGTTCTGCGCCTTTTCCGTCATGGTGTAGAGCATATTTCCCTTCAGCAATTTCTTCTTTGGTTGGCCAAATACCTTTGTTTTGTGTCGTCCACTTTGTTTCTGCGCCGACATCGTATTCTTCGTAGGCTTTCCCATTAAAGACAAGTACTTTATAGCCATCTGCCATTGGGCTCTTTTCCCAGTTAAGTTCCACGTAACCTGTTTCTTTATGTGCCAAGTTAGAATACGCTTTTGCAACAGGAGCTTGTGGTTTTTCGATTGGCATGTAGGCGAATACTAAGTCGGAATTCGGACTTTCTCCACCCGGGAAAACGGCTTGTACTCTGAATAAATAGCGTGTTAAATTGCGAAGTCCAAAAGTACTTCCGGCTTGAAAGGCATTTTCATATTGCGCTCGCGGATCAAGAGCGAAGTCGGTTCCCTTGCCATCATGATGGAATTCAAATTCTCCTTTAGCAATTTCGTCATTTGTTGGGAAAATTTTCTTTCCTTTGGTACTCCAAGTGGTTGCTGTACTTTTTGTATTAAAATATTCGTATTTATATCCATTAGAAATAACAATATTATAACTAGTCGCACCAGGAACCGCTTTCCAAGATAAATCCATGTATCCTGTTCCAGTTCCAACACCGTTTGAACTTGTTTTTACGGTTGGTTTTTCTGGTTGTGCGTACGTATAATTCACTTCCAAATAGGGATAATTTTTATTGTTTTCACTTGCTACAACTTTTTTCCAATAGTTTTTGTTAATGTTAGTACCTAAGCGAAAACCGTTGTTCACTCGTGAGCCACTTGCCCATGCTTGGACAGTTTTGGTTACGTCTAAGTTCGCCCACTCACCACGACCAACGTTAACACTCCCTAATCTCGTTACAGGTGGCACTGTATTCCAAGTCACTTGCCACGGAGACCATTTTGCATTTGCCTCGTAATACCAAAGATCATTTTTAACCGTTGGGGACATATGCCAAATGTTATAGACTTTCAATGTTGCTTTAGAAATAGTCGCTTTATTTAAAGTAGATGTATCCATTTTTAAAAAAGCGGCATTATTTCCTGTTGAATTGTCCCATTTACCGAGTTTTAAAGTATAAGCATTTTGGCCAGAATCCCATAGTTTACTACCGATGTTTGTTTCGGTTGGTTTAGCCGAATTAATATTGGCATTATAAATTTTATCTAAACGAACAGATGGATCAATATAGACAGGGTACTCGCGAGCGGCATCATTTAGCCATTCTGTATCTACTTTTAGTTGTAGTTCATACACTGTTTTGGTCAGTTGTTTCACTTTAAAGGAAACATTTTCGGATTGTGCCGCTTCCCCGGTTTCAGTGCCGACATTGGAATCTGTCATGACTGGTTTTGGAAGCGTATACATTGTTTCGTCGGATTTATTTTTGAATAGCACATCGCCATTCTCCGCTAGTTCTAAATCTAGTTTTGTTTCAATTTGATAAACATACGTATCTACTTGATTTGGTTCCTGTAGTACTAAGTCTTCTTTAACTGATTGTGGAAAAGTTAAATGCCTTAGATCTGTTTTAGGAAATACGTTTTCATAAGTAACTTCATTTTCTTTGTAGGTCGCTGGTTGGTCTGTTACTGCTTGTTCATTCTCGCCTGTACGTGCTCCTTTTAAGCGAAAAGTAACTTCTGCGCCAGCTTTTGTTAGTTTCTGATATGCCCCGTCTTCCATTTTTTCTAAGAAGCCTAATTCTAATGGGGTTTGTTTTGGAACAATCATGTCAGAATCTGCTTCTTTCTCCACATTCGCATCGATGCGCTTCATATCCCCGTCAACTTCCATATTGATAGGATCCGCAAAGATTTGTTTTGTAAAGCTCCCGTCGTGGTTATCAAAAACCACTTCATTTTCTGTTCGTTCTTCTTTAACTTCTGTTGGTGCTTGTTCTCCCGCTTTCTTGTCTGGCGCATCCACTTCTACAGGTGAATCTTCCGCTAATGGTGCATAACCAGGCAATAGTGAAAAGAATAACATAAATGCTATCAAGCTCACTAGTACTTTTTTTGCTTTTGCATGTATTTTCATGTGTCAAGCTCTCCCTCTTTTAATGTAATTTCATTCGATGTCGATGCCTTACCTTTTATTTCTTTTTCTATCTCCCGTTATCTACCTCACTGCCCTCTCTTTCTAAAAAAGGACCAGTTTTAATTGAAATAAAACTGGTCCTTTTCTTAATATTACAAAATTATTATAGCATGTATTTTTCTTTTTTGGTGAACGGAATTGTAATTTTTTTACTTTTTATTTGAATTATTAATTTTCTTAATTATAATTAACGTTAAGTAGTAATAAATTTCAGTCGTGCTGTATCAATACAAATATCAACAATATTGTCGCATTCTATAAAGCATTTCCCGTCAGATTGAAAGTCTTCAGGCACAACGGTATTAAGCATCACCAAATTCTCTTCAATTGTTTCTATCGTCCCGATAATTAGCTCATCCCAGACAGTCATTATTTCCACTAATTTGTTGTTCTTTTTCGTCCATTCCAGAAAATTCAATAGTGTGTCGCCTTCCTTACTTAATTCAGGTATTTGTTCCTGAGGGCGATTTAAATTTTGGTACGGCTTCAAATATTGAGTATCTTGTTGAACTTTAAAAATAGCTTCATTTGCTACGAGTGCAAAACCATCAAATCCCACTCTAGTATGGTATTTTTCCAATATAATGAACGAATCAAAAATAGCTCTGATATATCCCACACGAAAATCATTTGTTTCTTGCTCGTCATCATATACTTCATAAAGGCACTTTGGGTTTAGTTGTTCTAATTGTTTACGGTTCATTGGGTCATCTCCTTTTTAAGCGCTTTCAATTTAAGATACCATGTTTAATCCGCTCCTGCAATACCAAAAAAAGCCTTGAACGAATAATCAATCAGTTCAAGGCTTTTCTATTTACCATGGCTGGGTCGTTGGTCCGACTGTGAATTCGTTTACGTTGACGTCTTCGGGTTGATCGATAGCATACGCAACAATGCTCGCGATACGATCAGGTGTGATGCCGTATTGTTTGTATAAGCTCGTCATTCCTTGTTCGGTTTCTTTATCCGTGATTGTTTCTAGTAATTCCGTATTGATAGCTGCTGGATAAATGGTCGCTGTGCGGATATTGGTGCCTTCTTGGGCTGACTCCATTCGTAAAACTTCCATTAAATCGCGGACTGCCCATTTAGTCGCGCCATAAACCGCACCGCCGGGATATGCTTTTAAACCTGCAACAGATGAAGTGGCAATGATATGACCTGATTTTTGGGCGATAAAAGAAGGCAAAACTGCCGCAATTCCATTCAGTACGCCTTTAATATTAATATCAACCATTTGCTCCCATTCGTCTTCTTTTAAAGCAGATAATGGCGAATTCGGCATGATTCCCGCATTTAAAAAGATTGCATCTACTTTTCCGTATCTTTCAATCGCTAATTCTACTAATTTCTTATTATCTTCGCGTTTTGTCACATCCGTTTTGGCAAAAATTGCTTCACCTGAACTCGCTTTAATGGTTTGGACAATTTTTTCCAGTTTTTCCACGCGACGAGCAGCAAGAACTAACTTCGCCCCTTTTTCGGCTAAAAGTATGGCTGTTGCTTCACCAATTCCGGATGATGCTCCGGTTATAATAATTACTTTGTTTTTGATTGTCATTTGCTACCTCTCCTTATTCCTCGATAATTTTACGGATTTGTTTGGCTGGGCTTCCGGCGACGATGACGTTTGCTGGGACGTCTTTTGTGACGGTAGCATCCGCAGCAACGATGGCATTTTCGCCGATTGTTACACCTGACAATATCGTTGCGTTTGCACCAATCCAGGCGTTTTTCTTCACACAAATTGGGGCTACTCTTAAGCCACGTCTTTTTTTCGGGCTAACTAAATGGTTAACGGTCACAAGTCTTGCTCCTGGGCCAATTAAGACATTATCCTCAATCGTAATCCCACCCAAATCCACGAAAGTTACATTTAAATTGATAAAGATATTTTTCCCAAAAGTAATATGTTTCCCGAAGTCGCTATAAAAAGGAAGTGAGACATCGACTGACGGATCGACTGGTTTTCCGGTGATGTCACTGAGATATTTAGTCACTTCTTTTTTTGTGTGGTACTTGGTGTTTAGTTCGATGATAAGTTGTTCATTGTTTTGCTTTACTTTGTGAATTTCGTCTAACAAATCCGACCCTTGGAGAATTTCTTGGTCAACTAGCCTTTTCTGTAAATCTTGTTCTATCATGCTCTTTCCCCCTCGAAAATCTTTTACTATTTAATTATAGCGAGAGAAGTTATAATTGAATAATACTTATAAAGCATATCCAACTATTCATTTTATTTATGGGAAAGGGTGGTTTTAATGGAGCTTCGTGTGTTGAATTATTTTTTAACTGTTGCACGTGAAAAAACGATTAGTCGAGCTGCGGAAGTGCTTCATCTTTCTCAGCCAACGCTTTCTAAACAATTGAAGGAACTTGAGGAAGAACTAGGGGTAACTTTATTTATTCGTGGAAATAGGTCTATTACGTTGACGGAGGATGGGCTTTATTTAGCGAATCGTGGAAAAGAAATTTTGTCTTTAGTGGAGTTGACTACTTCGAATTTGCTGCAAAATGAGACGATTAGTGGAAAAATAATGATTGGTGCTGCTGAAACAAGAGGATTTGAATTTATCGGCAGCGTGTTACATGAACTAAGAGAGAAACATCCCGACATTACTTTTCAATTGCATAGCGGCAATGCGGATGATGTTTTAGAAAAAATTGAGCATGGATTACTGGATTTTGGGTTGGTAATTAACCCTGTCGAAAAACTACAATATGAATATTTACCACTTACTATAGAAGATACTTGGGGGATTTTAGTCAATACAAAACATCCTTTAGCGAAAAAAGTAGTTGTAACTCCTAGTGATATTGATGCTAATCCGATTGTCGTTTCAAACCAGTCGTTCATTGATAATCAGCTAGCTAGTTGGCTTGGAGGGCATTTTGAACAATTGAATGTTATTGGGAGATATAACTTACTGTATAACGCTTCTTTGCTCGCTAAGGAGAACATCGCAAGTATTCTTTGCATTGACGGTATTATCAATACGGAAAATACTAACTTAAAGTTTATCCCTTTTTCGCCGCCTCTAACTGCTGGTATTAGTATTGTATGGAAAAAGAATCAAACTTTCTCCAGTGCTTCGAAGGAATTTTTACGACTAATACAAAAAACTTGCTCAAAATAAATGCTTTGAGCAAGTTTTTATTCTATATTTCTAATCGTAACGTAACAGCGCCGTATGCTGGAATCGTGTTGTTGTCATTTGCGACAACTTCTTCGATAGCATTCACATACTCAAATGACACATCCGGTAATACCAACTTTTGTGGTGTGTTAGTTGGGTTTTCCAGGCGGATGATGTATTTATCTGCTGTGTAGTAGGATGGGTGGCACGCTGACACTAAGTATTCTTCCGGTAAATTCAACATAGCTAATGTTTGTTTTGCACCTAATTTTCGTTCTGTTTTTTGAATTTTGTTGTCCAAGCGATGTAAAAAGTGGTTGAACGGCTGGCGTTGATAAGACACGTTTGCTTGGTTGAACGCTTTTGTTCGTTCAGCTGTTTTATGTTCATCGAAAGCTTTGTCGCCAAGATAGATGGCTAGTGTGAATTGATGTTTGCCAAGTAACTGCGCACCTTCTGTTTCTATGAGCACATGACCTTTTTTCGTTGTGTCGCCTGATGCCCGGCCTGGTCGGTAAGCTAAATCAGGTTTTCCAAGTTGTCCGGTTGTTGCCAGTAGCGTCAGTGCTATATCTTGATCCAACTGTTGGTATTCTTTAACCCCACGTGTGAAAACTGTACAACTAGCTGTTTCATTGGTTAATGTCACGCTTTGTTCCAGTGGTTCGATGTCGATTGGCATTTCGCTATACGTTTCTTGCCAATTCGCTGGTACAACTGGTTTTCTTGTGATATATCCGAATGGCAGTGAGGCGATGTTATAGTCTGTTTTCACACCTGTGTTTACTTTTAAGCGTAGGCGATGATTTTTAATTTGATTATCTACTTCGACTTTAACATCCAGCAGTTCGCTACCTTTTTTCACCTCTAAAATGAGTTTGATTTGTAGGTCGCCGTGCCCTTCTTTCGTCAAACGATCAAGCGGGAAATCGCTTTTTCCTGTTAAAATTAAACGTTCGACTTCGCTCGATTTCTCTGTATTTGCTGTGGAAAAAGTGAACAGTTCTGCAATATCCCCAGCTAGTGGTGAATAATCATACGTATCGCCTGCGTTCACGTCATCCTCTAGCGTAATGAAAGAAGTCAGGCGTTCGCCGTTTGGTTTTTCAAGAGCAATTTCGCCATTTTCAAAAGTGATTTTGTAGAAATCATTCGTGATTGCCAGATCATTGGAAGCAATCATCGAATCCAGTTCGCGGTCATTTTCTTCAAAAGCAATCACCCGGTAACCAAGGCCTGGAAGCTCCACTTTGATGCGCACTTGAAGCACATAGTAGCCAGGTTCTTCAATAAACCGGTTTCCGGCTGGCGTTTCTTCTAGCACATTTTCGCGCGATGGAATGAACTCTTCTTGAACAATCGTTGCATCCGGAAACGCTGGGAAATGGATGTTTTTATGCTCAGTTACTACTTGTATTTCTTTATATCCGTCAAAATCATGTAAATCCGTATTAAAAATGATAATTTCGTTCGCCGCAAGTGACAAATCATCAGCAATTTTTTTCACAATCGTGTTTTCAATACTATCGCATAGTTCGTCAGCTTCTTTCATCCGGTGCAAAATATCTTCGGCAACTGGATCAGAAACGCAGCCCGCCAAGCTATCGTGCGCCTGACCTTCTAGGAGTTTCTTCCACGTATGCATTAGTAACCGTTCGCTAATAGAAATTCCAGATGCTTTAGCAATAACAAGAAGTGGCTCAATACGTGTTAGCAGTTTTTGCTCGAGTGACGCGCTTTTTAGCTTAATATTCATTCGGCTGGAGCCAATGGTTTTATGCACTCGCGCAAGCACCGGACTTCTAAATTCGCCTCGATATTCTTCTAAATCTGGTAACTCTTTTACATATTGAATAAAATCTTGATAGGTGCTAAGTTGATAATCATGGCGTCCCATCTTGTTGATTTCTGCTAATTTCTCGGCAAAATTGCTAATAATATTCAGCTGATCGTTTCCAGATGGAATTAATACTTCGGTCGTTTTACTATATTTTTCGATAAAATCAATCGCTGGATCAAGGCGCCCATCCACGTATGCCGAAGTTGGTTCCAGCAGCATACCTGTGCCGTATCCTTGTGGCATGTTAATCGCATAGATAGACGCTTCTTCGCCAAGTCCTTGCCATTTAAAATACGGAGACGCAACATGTTCACCAAGATGAATCCCACGCCAGAAAATCACATTATCAAAGCCAGCATGCTCAAGTAAAGTCGGCATTTGGGCATTAAAACCAAATGTATCTGGCAAATAACCAATTTTCATGTAGTCGCCGTATTTTTTACTATCAAAAATCCCAATCATCGCATTGCGCAAAATCGACTCACCATGCGCGAAAAAGGCATCTGTTTGTGTAAACCATGGACCGATGAAAAGTTGTTTATCCGCAATTAATTGTTTAATATCCGCTAATTTTTCCGGGTACAGTGCGACATAATCATCTAAAATCGACAACTGCCCATCAAGTACAAAGTTTGCTTCTGGGTGCTTTTTCAATTCGTCAATTACTTCTGTAAAAAGTTGTTCACTTAGAACCAGTGCATCGGCCGAGGTGAAATACCACTCTCGGTCCCAATGCGTATGGTTCACAATATGTGCTTTAACCATAGTTACCTCCGTTTTTTAAGCTTCCCATTCTGCTTCGTCAATTTCGTCATCGTAGCTTGAACCAGCCATTTCCTCACCAGCACTCGATTTACGTAAAGCGACTGACATACCCGCAACGATTAACGTTCCAACTGCAATCGCTAAAATATAAACTGGCCAATTTTCAACTGTGAACCAGCCATAAAAACCACTGATTGGCGCTTGGTTAATTGCGCCAAGACCTACAGCTAGCGCACCGCCGACAGCAGAACCAAGCACTGTAGCCGGAATAACTTTCAGTGGAGATTCTACCGCGAAAGGAATTGCTCCTTCACTAATCCCAACAAGTCCCATGATAAGCGAGGATTTCCCAGCTTCACGCATTTCTGCATTGTATTTACGTTTTGCAATTAATGTAGCTAAACCAAGTCCAAGTGGCGGGATGATGATTGCTACTTGTGCTGCTGTATTTGGTGCATAAATTCCACTTGTTAAAAGAGCCATCGCCGTTGTTACAGCCGCTTTGTTTACTGGTCCGCCTAAGTCAAAACCAACCATCGCGCCAATAATAGCCGCCATCATAATTTGGTTTGATCCAGACATACCATTAAGCCAATTTTCAAGAGCTGTATTTAAGTCAGCAAAAGGAATACCAACCACATAATTAATAATAAGAACGGTAATAAGTGTGCCAAAAACTGGTACTAAAAATACTGGTACAATTGAAGCCGCTGCTTTTGGTAATTTCACATATTTTTTAATTAAAAGACATGTGTAACCAGCGATTAAACCAGCTGCAAGTGCTCCGAGGAAACCAGCGCCAATATCACGTGCCAGTAAACCACCAACAAGACCAGGTGCCAGTGCTAATTTGTCCGAAATGGAATACCCGATAAATGCTGCAATAACCGGGAACATCATTCCAAGCGCCAAGCCACCAAAACCATCTAAACTATGCAGTAGTGAAATTAAACTATTCGCACTGTCTGCGTATTTCGCGTCCCAAATATCTGTAATTCCGAAAAACGAACCACCAACCCGCGCAATCGCCATAATAACGGCGCCTGCAATAACGAGCGGAATCATATATGAAATACCTGTTAAAACGTGTTTTTTCAGTTCACTCCCAATTTTTCTGAACATGGTAGATCCTCCTTATTTTTCGTCAATTAACGCAAGAGCTGCGTTGATTACTTTTTCCGCATCTTTAATTGGTGCGCTTACTGGAACTTCCAGCACGACTTTACCGTCAAAACGTTCTTTGTTACGCACTTTTGTATCCACTGCGAAAATAACTACTTCGCCAATATTTACATCTTTTTCAGTTAGTTCATTTTCAATTCCTGTTGCGCCTTGTGTTTCTACTTTAATAAGGTTGCCCATTTTTTTCGCGCCTTTTTTAAGTGCTTGTGCTGCCATATATGTGTGCGCCACTCCTGTCGCACATGCGGTTACTGCGATAATTTTACGTTTCATATCTCTACTACGCCTCCATTTAAAATTCGAATAACTTCTTCTTTATCTCGTGTATTTTTTAAACTTTCGACAATATCATCGTCCATTAGTTTCGTCGCGATTTCAGCAAGGATTTTCAAATGTCCGTCTGTTTTGTCGGAATCAGTAATCGCCAGTAAGAAAATCATGTTTACCGGTTCGTCATCCAGTGATTCCCACTCAATCATTTCTTTCGTTCTTGCAAAAACGATGGCCGATTTTGTGACACTTTCACTTTTTCCATGTGGGATAGCAATGTTATTACCTATTCCAGTAGTTGAATGCGCTTCACGATCCAAAACTGCTCGGACATAAGTCGCTTTATCCGCTAAAATACCACGTTCATCTAGCAGTTCTGCCATTTCTTCAATCGCTGCTTCTTTGGTCGTCGCCTCTAAATCAAAGACAACTAATTCTTTTGTTAAAATATCTTTTACTTCCATTACATCCCATCCTTTAACAAATGCTCATAAATTTCTGCGGCACTTTTTAGTTGTGTCAGCTTCTCAAGCCATTTTTTATTATCAATATATTTATAAAATTGTTCATACATCGCATCTAAATTAATACCATTTTGTTCGGTCAAAGCGATAAAAAAGATTTTATCAACCTCGACTAAGCCCCATTTCACTGGTTTTTTAAGTGTAGCAATAGCGATGTGCGATTCATTAATAAGTGCAGGATCTGCGTGCGGTGTCGCCATTTCTTCAAAAGAAGTGAACGATAACGCTTCTCTTTTTAGCGCACTTTCAACAATCCCTGATTTAGCAATACCAAGATCCACAAGCTTATCACCAATTTGCGCGATTGCGTCTTCCATCGTTGCAACATCTAGCTTTGCAAAAATAGTTTTCGGTTCAATCAAGTCAACAAATGGTTGGCTGCGTTTCTTTTTCTTGCGTCTCGTTCGTTCGATTTGACTTTCAACCTGTTGTAAATCGGCTTTACTCATCATTGGACTAACAACAATACTTGGAATATCTTCCAGTTCGAGATAAATCGTGCTGATGACTAAATCCACATCGACTTCGGTTTCCATTAACGCCTGAACGGATAATATTTTTTCAATCGTAATCATTGGAAAATATTTTTTAATTCTCGCCGCAAGTAATCGTGATGAACCAAGCCCGGTACTGCATACAAGTACAACTCGAATTTGGTCGGGGAAAGAACGACTTCTTTCTTTGTATGCCTCAAAATGTAGCGCGATATACGCCGTTTCATCTTCGTTCACTTGCACATCGTACTTTTGTTCAAATTTAGCTTTAAAATATAGCGCTTCTTCAAACGCTTGGGGAAAGTTTTGCTTAATTTTGCTAAGGTACGGGTTTTTAAAATGCATACCAAGTTTTAAGCGGTTAATGGCTGATTTCATATGCGTCGTCAGGTCATCAAGTAAGCTCTTATCATAATTACCTTCCGCTAAACACGTGCTGACAAATTCTGCCACATCGTCTTCTTTTGGTCGAACACTTACAAGTAACTCATCATGCTGTTGGTTATATGCTGCTGTTAAATGCAACTGAATATAGCCAACTTCAAATGCTGGAATTTTAATATCCAAACGGTCTTCTAGCATACTAACGAGGATTTCCGTATTGTTTCGCTGCGAATCAAATACATCTTTCATTGGGTCGCTCTCAACATTTTCGATATACTCTCCTGCTCGAATACGCTCTACAGCAATCGCAAGGTGAATGACAATCGATTGAAACGCATAATCGGTAAAAGCAAAATCATGTCGCTCACTAAATTCTTGAACAATCGCAATAATTTCTTTCAAGCCCTCTTCTGGAAAAATTCCGGTGACATCGGCTTTAATCGTGTCAAAAGCTTGGAGGACCTTTTCGCCTTCTTGCTTTAAATACCAATTATTGCCCCAAAAATTATTAATAAATTTCGATGTTAAGGCGCGCTTTTCTCGTTCACTAATAAGGAGTTTCATACCCTTACTAGGTTTCTTATACAAAGTAATACCTTCTTTTTCCAGCATTTTCGTAACTTCAACCATGTTTTTCTCAATCGTGCTCCGACTTATATAAAGTTCGTCAGCCAGTTGATGAATTGTGATATAGTCGTCTGCTTTAAGCAATTTACTAAAAATGTAGATAACCCGCTCTTCTTTAGTAGATGGGATTTGGCTGACTTGGTTATCTAGGAATCGGCTAACTTCGGCAAAAGCCTTGTTATCACCTTCAATATACACACCGATTTTTGGTTTACGGACCACTGTCATATCAAAATCCTTTAGAAAAACATCGATTTCCTTCAGTGAATTTGAGACTGTTTTTTCTGAAAGTCCGAGATGATTCGCGATAGTTCCAACACGTGTTTGACCTGTCTTCATTAGAAACTGAATGATATTTTTTTCGCGATTTGCAATCATTTTCGTTACCGCTTTCATTTTTAATTTTCCTTTCCCTACGCTTATTCTATTACAAAGACTCATCCCCAGAAAACTACGAAAATTACCGCATTGAATACCGTAATTTTGGGATATTGCTGTTCATTTTGGAGAATGGTAGATTTAAATTAGCACCACTAACCTAGAAAGGAAGCTTATTTATGTCTATTTATCTTATTGCGTTACTCCCTGTTCTTGGGTGGGGATTTATGCCGATAATTGCGAACTTACGAAAAAGCACCCCCGAGGAACAACTACTGGGGACTTCGATTAGCGCGCTATTATTTGCTTTCATTTTGTTCTGGATTTTATCGCCAGAAATAACAGTTCTTTCTTTTATAGTGAGTTTTATTTCGGGTATCTTTTGGAGTTTTGGGCAATTACTGCAGTTTAAAGGAATTGCGGCTTCTAGTGTCGCGAAGGCAATGCCGATTTCAAATGGTACACAACTCGTTGGCGCAACGCTTTTTGCAGTTCTTGTTTTCCGGGAATGGCAAACGGTTACGGCTGTTATCATCGGAGTTGTAGCAGTAATTTTAATCTTGATTGGGGTAGTAATGACCGGGTTTCAAAAACGCGGGAATCATATCACGGAGTCGGTTTCATTTCATGTCTACGGTATCGTTATTCTATCTTCGTTCTTTTTAACGCTTTACGTAGTGACAAACCAGCTTTTTGATGTCACTGGCTTTTCTATCATTTTACCACAAGCAATCGGTATGCTGACATGCGCCATTGGTATTAACTTAGCGAAAAAGACGGCTATTTCCCGAAAAAATGTTACATTTAACTTAATGACCGGATTATCGTGGTCAATCGCCAATCTAGGCATGTTCTTAGCAACTGCTGTACTTGGTGTCGCAACGAGCTTCTCGATTTCGCAAGCTTGCGTTATCGTCGCAACAATCGGCGGTATCCTCATTTTCAAACAGAAAAAAAGCCCGCTGGAATGGACTTTTATCCTTTCTGGCATACTGTTAATTATGGTGGGTGTTGTATTCCTTAGTTTATTGAAATAGAAAAAGCCAAAGACTGTAGAGCAATCATTTTGTCTACAGTCTTTTTTTTATTGCGTATTTTCAACAGATAGTTAATACTTTATAAGATGACTATCGCTATTTTAGGGATATAAATAAAATTTTTCCAAACCCAAATGATACTTGCTTCGTCTAATATTGCAGAAGAAGGTGAAACTTAAATGACTGAACTTGAAGAAATAGGAATTAATATTAATAGCATAGAAAATACCGAACAAATAATCAGCCAGTTAATGGATAACTACAGCGATGATGTACTGCATCTAGTTTTTTCTTATGTAAAGAATCGAACGACAGCGGAAGATTTAACGCAAGAGATCTTTATTAAATGCTACGAAAAGCTAGGTCAGTTTAATAACAAGTCATCCATAAAAACGTGGCTATATCGAATTGCTATTAATCATTGCAAAGATTACTTGGGTAGTTGGCATTATCGCAAACTAAATTTCAGTGATAAAATTTGGGACTATCTCCCGTCCAAGTCAAAACACGTTGAGGAAGAAATTATCGCAAAAGATGTAGCAAGCAGCTTAATGAGCGCGGTTATGGATTTACCCGTAAAATACAGGGAAGTTGTTTTCTTACATTACTACGAAGAACTCTCTTTAGCGAATATCAGCAAAATTACTGGTGTAAATAGCAATACATTGAAAACCAGGTTAAAACACGCCAGAGAATTATTAAAAACCAAGATGAAAAAGGAGGTATAATCATGGATGATCCATTCTATAATTTAAAGGATTCTATAAAAAAAGATTTTGAGGGTTTTTCTTTTTCCGAGGAGCGAAAAACTGCAGTAAAAGAAACAATCCGGAAGAAGCAATCTCACCTAGAACTTCACTACTGGAAAGAAGAAACGCTTAAAAACATTTTAGATTCACTGCACGATGAAGCAAAGCATGGCTATGAGATTTCCACCCAACTATTTCAAAAAAATGAACTTAGCTTCAAAAACAATGAAGGTCAGCTGTATACCCTTTTACATCTACTTGAAAATAAGAAAATCCTCTCATCAAAATGGATAGAAGATAAGAAATATTATTCTCTAACTGCAAAAGGGAAAAAATTTGTAGCTACTTGTGAACATAGAGGCTCTAAACAACGCGGATTACTAAAAAATTTAATTGAGGAGGCTTCTTTATGAGTTCTGCTATATTTGAGGAATATTTAGGTAAAGTAATAGCTAAAGTAAAATCCAAACAAGCTCACAGTATGATTAAAAAAGAGCTTAGTAATCACTTAGAAGAGCTAAGTCACTCCTTTCAAAAGAGAGGATTATCCTTAGAAGATGCGGATAAAAAGGCGATGCAAGAAATGGGAGATCCCTCGACTGTTGGCAAAAACATGAATCAGCTTCATAAACCAAGAATGGATTGGCTCCTTATTGCGTTATTTATCCTACTTGCCGGTATTGGTTTTCTTCCACTGATGAGTGATGTAGTATCACCTAATTCTTTCTTTATAAAAAAACAAATCGTCTGGCTCGCCCTTGCGATTCTTGCTCTGATTGGATTTCTTTTCTTTGATTATAGGAAACTGAAAGATTTATGGATGTATTTTTATGGCGCTGCTTTAATCCTGTTTTTCACATCTTTTTTTGTTGGTACTACGCTTACTGGAGGAGGAATATGGCTTTCTTTCGGGGGTATTATGATTAATGGTCCAGCTATATGCTTATATTTATTCTTAATAGCGTGGGCTGGTATTTTCACCAAAGTTACTGACTTTAAAGGTTGGAAAAAACTAGTAGGTCTACTAATCCTATTTTGGCTCCCAGTTATTTTCTACATTATACTCAGCCAATTTGTATTTAGTATTATATACTTTTTGTGTGTATTAGTGATGTATATTTTTTATTATCGTCGTAACCAATTTGCCATTAAAGTAGTGCTTGGTAATTTGCTTGTAGGTGTTATTTTCATTAGTACGATGATTCTTAAATTCTCTAGTAGTTATCTCTCTGATAATCTCATATCTGTGAAAGCTATCCTTTCGCAGGCTGGTTGGTTCGGCAAGGGACTTCACAACAATCTGACAATCCCTGAAGCACACACAGATTTTGTCTTTCCATTCCTTGTCTACTCTTTTGGCTGGGTATTCGGAATTTTCCTTTGTCTACTACTGCTTGTATTTATATTGCGGATTTCATTAAACGCTTTTAAAACAAAGGATTTATTCGGCAGATTATTAACAATCGGAGGGGCTGTATTATTTACCGTTCCAGCTTTTTGGAATATTCTTATGGGGCTTGGAATAGTTCCAATCATGGTAGTCCCCCTGCCGTTTATCAGTTACGGGGGAAGCATGTTACTAGTTTACGCTGCACTACTCGGCCTTATTCTGAACGTTTATCGCAGAAAAGATATTGTAGAATCTACACTGGTAAATTGATTTAGTATATAACCGTTACGAAACATCGGCACATTTACCACTCCCCAAAAAAGCCAAAGACCACTTCATGGTCTTTGGCTTTTTTCCATATAATCTTCTATAACTTGTAACACGCCCGCTTCCTTATTAGAAGGAGCCACATGATTTGCAGTTGCAAGAACTTCCGGGCTACTTTCTTGCATCGCGTAACTATGCGACGTTAATTGCAACATTTCGATATCATTATTCGCATCGCCAAAAGCGAGTAAATCATCTGGCGCCACTTGCCATTCATTCAATAGTTGCTGAATCGCGCTCCCTTTCGTCACACCCGGAATAATAATATCAATACTCCCATGCCCGCTCGACACAGCGCGAATTTCCCCAGCAAACGTTTGGTTCAGATCTTCCACAATTTGCCCAGTTTTAGCCACTTCCACATCAAGCGCGAACTTAATAAACGTATCATCCGGAAGCACATCGAACGAATCCACCTCTTGCAACTCAAAATAATACTTTTTCGCGAATGCTTTAAAATCCGGATCGGCAGCTTTTAACAAATACGCACTCTTCACACCACAAAGTATCACTTGCAAATCCTGATATTCTTGAATCAACGTCCGCAAAATCTTTTGAACCAATCTTTCATCAAAACGATTCACACTAAGTAATTCCCCTTGATGAAAAATAACCGCCCCATTTTCCGCCACATAAAAAAGTTCCTCATCCTTTCCAGGAAAAAATGATTTTAGCTGATAATATTGATTACCACTCGCAACAATAAATTTAATCTCACGCTTCACTAATTCTGCATAAATCTTCTCAAATCTAGCGCGATTATATTCACCATTTCCATCTAAAAAAGTCCCGTCCATATCTACAGAAATCGCTCTAATCATCCGTTTAAACTCCTTTTTAAAGTTGATTTTATTCTATTATAACAGAATTGCTTTTTGCTTTTAAAATAGGCTATAATTGGAAATTCCGAAGTATCAATTTCATATTTGTTACCGAGCTTGTTACTATAAGTTTTTTCGCTCCACAAAAAAATCAGCGAAAAATTTCGTTGACTTCACTTTACTATTTTGTTATTCTGGCACTAACAACAAGAAAGGAGCATAATTATGAGAAGTCTTGATGCAGTAGAAATACTCAGACGTGGCGAAACCATTGAGCGTTATAAAGAAGGCGGAAATTCGATGTTGCCTTTGATTAAATCGATGCAACCTGTTCGTTTAGAACCGATTGGCACGAGAGAACTCAAAGTAAATGACATTGTATTTTGCAAAGTTCGCGGCAGCTTTTTTACACATAAGATTAGTAAAATTCGCGGCAAACAATATCAAATTTCTAATAATCACAAACACGTGAATGGTTGGATTACACGTAATAGTATTTATGGCATTGTCACCAAAATTTGGTAAATGCTAGGCAACATGCAACGAAAAAGTTGGATGTTTTTTATTTTGCTTAAAATCATACTTTTTTTCGGATAATTTCCAGCGCAATCATATATGCAAAACAGAAGATAAGAAAAATGATTGTCAAACTCGAAATGGAGATTTGTTCAATCCCATATAAATTAAGAACAATCAACACAATTGGTATCGTCAAAGCTAAAACGATAAGCGCATAATAAGAAAACGTTTTGCGATTGTTGACATATCTTTCATCTTTTTCTAGTTTATCTTTCTCATATTCTCGCTTTGATTTATTTTCAAATAAGAACATAGAAGTTAGTGTCCCAATTAAAGCCGTAATAATCATAACAATTGGCGTAACGATATCCCCAAATATTTTTTCCCCTTTAATAATTCCTAGAAGTGGAAACATATATATAATTGTTGCAACTACCGTAATACCTCGATTAATAATGTATCGTTTCATACTAATCCTCCTCTAGTTGAAAAATCTCTTCAATCGTTAAATGAAAATACCTCGCCATCTTCAAACTCAGCTCTAAACTAGGATTATACTTCCCTTTTTCAATGGCATGGATTGTTTGTCGCGAAACTTCTAATGCAAGAGCTAACTCATTTTGGCCAATAGCTCTTTCTTCTCGCAACTGCCTCACTTTATTACTAACTTTCAAATAACCACCACCATGTAAAGATATGTTTACACTTAGTATAAAATAAAAATCCTCTTACGTAAAGGAAACTTAACATGAAATATAAAAAAATAGCTAAAATGATTACTCATCTTAGCTACTCTTCTTTTACTTCACCATTCTCGACTCTGTTTTATCGAAATATTGCTTACCAATCTGCAATTTCTCGCCATAAAGTTCGTTAATAGTTACAAATTCGAAGCCTTGACTTTTCAGTTGTTTCAACGTTTCATCTAAGCTCGCAGCAGTTGTTTTATGAATATCATGCATTAGCACAATCGCTCCGTCCGTTGCACCAGCAAGGACTCTTTGAGTAACTACTTTTGCGTTTTTATTTTTCCAATCTTCTGTATCAACAGACCACTGAATAATCGGAAGTCCAATTTCATCAGCAACCTTTTTGTTTACTGCGCCATAAGGAGGACGCATTGTCGTTGGAAAATAACCTGTTTGATCAAAAACAACTTTTTGTGTTTGTAGAATCTGGTTGTAAACTTCTTGTTCCGATAGTTTAGTTAACTGTGGATGATCCCATGAGTGACTACCAACTTGGTGCCCTTCATCTAATTCACGTTTTACTAAACCTGGATTTTGCACAACACTAGAGCCAAGTACAAAGAATGTCGCTTTTACATCATAGCGTTTCAATGTATCTAGTACGCCTGGTGTTACTGAAGCGCTTGGGCCATCATCAAAAGTAAGTGCAATACGTTTGTTTGTTTTTGCTTTTGGTATTTCTGGGACTTTTACGCTGCTTGGTAAGTAACGTTTATTCACAGAACTAGCAATGTCAGCAAGTTTTAGATTTACTTTTTTCGGTCCAGAAATCCCTGGTGCTTCAACTAGTACAATTAGTTCAGAGTTAGTAAGTTCAAAATCAGTTTGATCCCATTTCACTAAGCTCTTTATTCCTCCGAGTTTCCCAACATCTTTTAAAGGAATGTCCCCTGTTTTAATAAGTTCTTGCTCTGCTGCAGTCTTTAAGTTTAATTTTGTTTCGTCATTTTTTATTAACACATCCCCAAGTGTTAACAGAGCGCCTGTTTTGGCGTCAGTGACAATGTTTTTGCAAATATCTTTTTTGTCCTTAAGTACAAATTTAGTTTTACCTTCTTTTACGTACTCAGATTGGACAGCTTTGTAAGATACTACTTGCTCGGCCATTTTCTGCTTTTGATAAGTGTAAAAAATAATCCCTTGCTTATCTTTATCTCTGTTTAATTTCTTTATTTCTGCAGATTTAGCCTTTTCAATTTCTTTCTGGATAATTTCGTTGTCTTGTTTCGTGGAAGTTTTAGGAATATAAGAAATAATTTCTACTCCATCCTCTTTCTTATCCAAGCGGCGAAAATTACCTCCATCTTGGTCTTTCATTAGTCTGTCCATCTGCATTATTACTTTGTTGCGCGACTTTGAAAATTGGTATTTTTGGAACCCTATGACACCAACAAAAACCACGGCAATAATGAGAATCGTAACTAGTGAAACTTTAATCCACCTTATTTTCACATTATGCACCTCACCTTTAGAAAAACCTTCCCCAGTTTTTCGTATAAAACAATTATACATGAAAAAAAACAAGTTTCTAGTTTTTGTACTAAAATAGGAAAATAGAACCAACAGAATCGTAACATTTGTTACAAAAAAGACACGGATAAAGTGGGAGCTTTTTTCCGTGTCCAATTTATAGTTACAGGATTACCCCTGAGAACTAGCATATTGTGAAATATTTCACTATTTATTCTACCGTAAAAAAACGTATTTCGCAAATATTAAATAACGTTTCTACGGCAGGTTATTATTTATCCTAAAGCTACGTCTAAAACCATCATAACTGCAAAACCAGCCATAGTTGCAGCCGTTGCTAAATCGGCTGAACCTTCCACTTGAGATTCAGGTATTAGCTCTTCCACAATCACGAAAATCATCGCTCCAGCGGCAAATGCAAGCGCAAATGGCAGGATAGGTGTAACAAAAACAACTAAAACAGCACCGATAACGGCAAAAATCGGCTCAACTACTGCAGATAACTGTCCGTACCAAAAGCTCTTCCCTCTTGATAAACCTTCCCCGCGTAATGGAATCGAAACAGCTGCTCCCTCTGGAAAATTTTGAATACCGATTCCAAGTGCTAATACAATAGCAGTAATAAGCGTTTCCGTATCACCAGTTATGACAGCCCCAAAAGCCACACCAACAGCCGCGCCTTCTGGAATATTATGAATCGTAATCGAAAGCACTAGCAAAATACTTTTTCGAAGTGATGTTTTAGGACCTTCTTTTGCTTGTTCGGGAAATCCAAAATGCAAGTGAGGAATAATGCGATCAATGACACGCAAAAATATGCCCCCGAGTAAAAAACCGACTAAAGCTGGCATAAAAGAAAATTTCCCTAAATCCTTGCTCATTTCGATTGCCGGTGCAAGAAGTGACCAAAAACTAGCTGCGAGCATAACACCAGCAGCAAATCCGAGCATTACATTGCCCCATTTTTTATTTAAATTTTTAAAGAAAAACACGAGTGAAGCTCCCGCTGCTGTACAAGCCCAGGTGAAGATTCCTGCTAGTAATGCTAAAAGTACCGGGTTTAGCGTCGATAAGTAACTTAACAATTCACTTTCTCCCTTTTCTATCTATATTATTTACCAGACCAACCTTGTTTAAATCCTCGAGTAAAGGCACGAGACTTGTTTACCCCAGTTTTTACAGCCCAAATCGAACCATAAATAGAAACTTTAGCTACAGTTCCTGCAATTTCTCCAGTTTTACATGCAACTTTTTCTGTTTTAGCGCCAATCTCTGCGCCGATTTCTTCTATTGGTTTCGTCATCTTTAAGCACCTCCAAAACGCTTGTCTTTCCTTCATCATAAAGCAATCATCTGTATTATTCAAGAGGGTTCTTTTTTGCCATTTTTTATAGTATACTCCTGTTGAAAGCTTAAAAAAGGAGGATGATTGCTATTAAAAACAACTTAAAAGAACTTGGCAAACTTGCCTTTTATCTGATTCCAATTAGCTTATTACTAGCATTTATCGGTCCTGTTTTGGTTTTTTTTAATTTCAACAGCACCTTTTTTTCTAATATAATATGGATGAAATCTGTGACAATTTTTATGATTTCAATGCTTTTTATTGGAATTTTATGCAATGCCTTAGCAGAACGTACAAAAAAATAGTTTTTTTTACTTAAACCCTCTTGTGCACAACCTCACATTATGCCTATAATAAATCGTTAGACAAAAAAAGGGAGAGGGAGTTTTTTATGACGGGATTTGGGACAATACTGTTTCTAGTAGGTATTGGTGTGTTGATTTATGGGCTTATAAGTTTTAGAAAGAAAAAATGGCCACGTAGAAAAACGCAAATTGTAATTATTAGTTCGATTTTAGCTATTTTTATTGGCTCTGCTATTGTGCCAAGCGAGAAAGAGGAAGCATCCACAGAGAAACCTAAGCAAGAAGAAAAAACAAAGAAAGTCACAGTTGAACCACTTTTAAAAGCAGAAAAGACCTTTAAAACAACGGATGACGGAGCTATTGTTGTCGAAGGAAAAACAAACCCTGGTGCTGAAGTAACGCTAGATTTTATTGATAATCCAGATGCAACTGCAACCGCAGACGAGGACGGAAAATTCAGCCTTCGTGTAAATGAACTTGACCGTGCCCAAGATGCTGTTCTTTCTATTACTATTGATGGAAAAACGAAAGAACAAACACTATCATTAGAAATGAGCCCCGGTTACACGAAAAAGCTTGCTGATAAAGCAGAAGCCGAGCGTGTTGCTGCTGAAAAAGCTGAGGCAGAGCGAGTAGAACGTGAACGAGTTGCCGCAGAAGAAAAACGAATTGCAGATGAAAAAGCTGCCGCTGAAAAAAGAGCTGCCGATGCAAAAGCGGCTGCCGAGAAAGCTGCCGCCGAAAAGAAAGCTGCTGAGGCAAAGCGAGCTGAAGCAAAACGCTCTGCTCCGAAACCAGATACAAGTAATAAACAAGGCGAAATGGTTTATATCACTGCAACTGGTAAAAAATACCATTACGACCAAAACTGTCGCGGTTTAAACAACTCAAACGGCGAAACAGCTGTAACCATTGCAGAAGCTAAATCTAGAAACTTATCACTATGTAAATTCGAGCAATAAAAATAAAAGCAAAATTTCTTAATACGAGAAATTTTGCTTTTTATATTGGTTTTTAATTGAAAAATAGCTGGATTCATGGTAAATTTATAAAGATATAATCGCTTAAATAGACTTACGTAAAGCAATCCCTACTTTAATTATATAACATTGCCGCTTTACAGTCAAGAATTTATTTTTGCGAAAATTTGGGAGGGAACGAAATGACGTCATACGTATTGAAATTTCAGGAAACCAACGAAACAAATGAAGCCTTAGTTGGTGGCAAAGGAATGAATTTAAGCGAGTGCGCAAAGATTCAAGGCGTGCGCGTACCAGCCGGTTTTTCCGTTACGACCGAAGCATACAAAGAAACCGTAGCAGAAAACCATGAATTCAAGCAACTCCTGGAACAACTCACACTCCAAGAAAACGAAAACACAGCGGCCATTCGTGAAATTAGCGCAAAGATTCGCACACTCATTCAAAATATCCCGATTGCTCCAGAAATCAGCGCTGAAATTGATGCTGCTATTATGAATATTGATGCAAAGGCGGCATTTGCTGTTCGCTCTAGCGCTACCGCCGAAGACCTCCCTCATACGTCCTTTGCTGGGCAACATGATACTTATTTAAATATTATTGGTAGAGATGAAATACTGCGCCATATTAGTAAATGCTGGGCTTCTTTATTTACCGAGCGTGCTATTATTTACCGAAACGAAAACCATTTTGAACATAGCAAGGTGCATTTGGCTGTAGTTGTTCAAGAAATGATTTTCCCTGAAGCTTCTGGCATCCTATTCACCGCAGATCCAATCACGTCTAATCGAAAATCGCTAGCTATTGATGCAAGTTTCGGCTTAGCTGAGGCTCTAGTTTCCGGTTTAGTGTCAGCAGATTCCTATACCGTCCAAGAAAATACTATTACAAATAAAATCATTGCCACTAAAAAAATCGCCATATATGGGTTAAAAGAAGGCGGAACGGAAACGAGGCCACTGGAGCCATCCAAGCAAACAGCTCAAACATTAACCGATGAACAAATTTTAACTTTAGCTAAACTTGGCAGAACCGTAGAAGCTCATTTTAATAAACCACAAGATATTGAATGGTGTTTGGCTGAGGGGCGATTTTATATTGTTCAAAGTCGTCCGATTACTACGCTTTATCCAGTTCCTGAGGTGGACGAGCCAGGAAATCGGGTCTATATATCTGTGGCTCATCAACAAATGATGACTGATGCAATGAAGCCACTTGGTCTTTCCTTTTATTTAATGACAACCCCTGCTTCGATGTATCCAGCTGGTGGAAGATTATTCGTGGATATTACCCAAAGCCTATCCTCCCCCACTTCAAGAGATATGATGGTAAATACACTTGGCGCGTCTGACCCATTAATTAAAGATGCTCTTTTGACAGTTATTAATAAAAAAGATTTCTTGCCACCATTACCAGTGGAAAACACACCCAATCATGCGACCGCACCAGGCAAACCACCTGTACGAAATGTTCCTGATCCCGCTGTCGTTTTTGAATTAGTAAAAAATAGTGAAGCATCCATTAACCAACTTAATGAGACGATTAAAACGAAATCAGGTTCCGCCTTGTTTGATTTCATTGTAGAGGACCTTCTGGAGCTTAAAAGCGTTTTATTTAACCAGACAAGCATCGATGCAATTATGGCTGGTATGGACGCTTCTGCATGGTTAAACGAGCATATTAGCAAATGGCTTGGTGAAAAAAATGTAGCAGATACACTTTCGGAATCTGCACCCAATAATATTACTTCACAGATGGGCTTAGAATTGTTAGATGTAGCCGATGCTATTCGACCGTATCCTGCTGTTAGAAGCTATTTAGAACAAACTAAAAATCCAGATTTCTTAGCTGATTTAGCTCATTTAGAAGGTGGTAAAGAAGCAAAACATGCAATTGAAGCCTATTTAGAAAAATACGGAATGCGCTGTGCCGGCGAAATCGACTTAACAAAAACGCGCTGGATTGAAAACCCGCTAGCGCTCGTCCCATTAATTTTGAGTAATATTAAAAATTTCGAACCAAATGCAAGTAAACACAAGTTCGAACAAGGCGAAAAAGAAGCGCGCGAAAAAGAACAAACCCTTTTAAAACAGTTGGCAGAGCTTCCAGACGGGGCTGAAAAAGCAGCCGAAACAAAAACGAAAATCGATACTTTACGTAATTTCATCGGCTATCGCGAGTATCCAAAATACGGAATGATTAATCGTTACTTTATTTATAAGCGCGCGTTACTCCGAGCTGGCGAAGAGCTTGTGAGAAGTGGCGTTATCTCAGAAAAAGAAGATATTTATTTCCTTTATTTTGAGGAATTACGCGAAGTTGTACGTACAAATAAAGCTGATTATCAACTTATTAATACTAGAAAAAGCGATTTTGCTTCTTATGAAAAATTGACGCCACCGCGGATTCTTACATCGGACGGCGAAATGATTAGCGGGCAATATCACCGCGAAAACCTTCCGGAAAATACGATTCTCGGTCTGCCTGTTTCATCGGGTGTGGTTGAAGGTCGGGCACGCGTTATTTTAAATATGGAAAAAGCTGATTTAGAAGATGGCGATATTTTAGTTACAGCTTTTACCGATCCAAGCTGGACTCCCGCGTTTGTTTCGATTAAAGGGCTTATCACCGAGGTTGGCGGGCTGATGACACATGGTGCAGTAATTGCTCGGGAATATGGTCTCCCTGCTGTTGTTGGTGTCGAAAATGCCACTAAAATTATACAGGATGGCGCACGTATTCGAATAAATGGAACAGAAGGATATATCGAACTCCTTGATTAAATAAAAAACAGCAAGCCCCAAATACTGGGCTTGCTGTTTTTCTAATTTGGCACAATTAAATCTGTATCAGGATCTTTGCTATCTTTCTGTGTTGATTTTATTTCCACGAATACTTTATGGGGTAAACAAACAATGGTGTCACCAGCTTTAGATTTCCAGCCCATTTTCACACCAACTTGGTCAGGGCTGTTGTCTTCTTTGATGCGAATTCGCTCGCCGTCTACTTCCATCAAATTATATTGTGCGCCTTTTCCTTTAATCGTAAATTGCTCATTTCCTTTATGACCTGTTAGCGGAATTTCCCGAATTACTTTGCCATTTTGTGAAATGATTGCTACGACTTCATCGCCGGTATTTTTAGCCTCAGCAACGGAAAATAACAATAGTGGTAAAAACGAACCCAAAATCAGTGCAACGATAATTACAAAATCAAATGGGCGTACCATTTTCATATATTGGCGCATTTCTTCTCCTATCTAGCCGTTATGATTAGCATTAAAATCTAAACTAACCCCTGGCTCATCAAATGCAATTTCGGTCACATCGTAAGTAAGACGTTTAATATAATCAATTAGTGGATTTGATAAACCTTCCACATCTTTTGCTTCTAAGTCAGAAAATTGACCAAAAAAGTCTTTTAACTGGATAATACGGCTAATTCGACCGTCAATCCGGAAATTTTCAAGAACTAGTAAAAACGGAATCGTGATTTTAAAAATCTTACCTTTAGCCATTAATTCTACGTTTCCATCAACTGGTTCTACTTCATGGACTTCTAATTCAATTTTGTTTTCGAACGGTTGATTTTCTTCCATCGTTGTTTCAAAGTTGTATTTCTCTACGACAATTTTATTAGTTACAATATCCATAAATTCACCTCATCAATAATATGTATAACTGTATACTACATGATAAATAAGTTAGTGACAAATAGGTACTAACAAGTGATTTCTATTCGATTGCCTTCTGGATCAAGAACTACACTTTCATAGTAGCCGTCTCCAGTTGTTCTCGCCTCACCAGCGACACTAAAACCAGCTTGTCTTATTTTTTCTGTTAGTTCATCCACGGCTTCTTTTGAGTCCGTTGCGATCGCAATATGTGCCCAGCCTAAACTTTCGCCGGTGTTTTTTCCAGCAACATCGATGCGGCTCATAATTTCCAGCCTTGCCCCACTTTTAAAAGAGAGAAAATAGGATTTGAAGCCTTTTGTTTTATTTTCGTATAACTCATTGGCTGTTGCACCAAAATAAGTCACATAAAATTGTTTCATTTTTTCTAAATCTTTTGTCCATAAAGCTACATGTTCTATTTTCATTTAAATTCCTCCTAATTATAAGAAAATGGCTGCTGATATCCAGTATACCACTGCCGCTAAGAGTCCAGCTAATGGTAACGTGATGAACCAGGTGACCACCATATTTTTACCGGTACGCCAGTTTACTTCTTTTTTATGATTAGCAGTTCCAACACCCATAATGGAGCTATCGATTACTTGCGTTGTACTCACTGGTAAATGGATTAAAGTAGCTGACATGATTACCGAAAGCGAACTTAAATCCGAAGCTACTCCTGTTACTGGTGTAATTTTCATAATCTTTGTTCCAACTGTTTTGATTATCCGGTAACCACCGACAGATGAACCAATCGCCATGGAAGCCGCACAGCTAACTTGAACCCAAAATGGAATTCCAGCTGATTCTTTTAAAAGTCCACTTGCAACTAAAGCTAGCGTGATAATCCCCATTGTTTTTTGGGCATCATTCGTTCCGTGAGAATATGCTTGAACGGCAGCAGTTCCAATTTGAATAAAACGAAAACGCCGATTCATTTTACCAAGTTTTTTATCATGAAAAAGGGTTTTAAACAGCGAATATATTAAATAGCCGACTGTAAAACCAATGATTGGCGAAATTATTAACGCGATAATAATCGTTGTAAATCCAGACCAATTAAGCACGCTAAAACTACTAGCAGAAGCAATAGAAGCACCTGCTATCGCACCAATAAGAGCGTGCGAGGAACTACTCGGCATCCCCACAAGCCAAGTCATCAAATTCCAAATCACCGCAGCAATTAAACCACATAAAACCACAAATTCTCCGTTATTTAATGAAAAAGGATCCACTATACTCTTTGTAAGCGACTCGGCTACTCCAGTAAAAGAAATCGCTCCTAAAAAGTTCATCACAGCAGCAATCCCAATCGCCACACGTGGTTTTAACGCTCTAGTGGAAATACTCGTAGCAACGGCATTTGCAATATCGTGAAACCCATTTATAAAATCAAACGCTAACCCCATTATAACGATAATAACCGTTATTAAAATAACCGTATCCATTCAACAATTCCCCTTGTCGAGATTCACTTTTTTATAGTCTATACCCCTTTTATGTAAATATAAAAAGAATCTGCTCCATATTTGGTAGCAGATTCTTACAGATGTTATTAAAATTCTTGCCAGTTGTCCATATCATATTGATATTCATTGTCATAATCGTAGTTATAATCGTTCATCATATTATGCATTCCACCATCGTTTGCTACGAAAAATAGCAAGAAAATGCAGGCAATAATGACGATAAAGGTATTTACTACTGCTACACCAATTCCACTAATAAGTAGACCTAAGTTTTTTCTCATTACCTCGCCTTTTGTACGAACGATAAGATAAATAACTAGAATAATAATTACATTGATGAAAATCATTAATAGGCACCACAGAATCGCATTCATACCGCGTTGTTCTGCATCTTTATAAATCCAAATAGCTAATAGCACTTTTGCTGCGAGTCCTAGAAACATAGCAAAAATCAAAAATATTGGAAAGAAGACTGCTATTCCCATTTTATCCCCTCATTTTCTCTAAAATTTGTTTTGTATTCCTTTTTTGTAAGAGTTAAAATTCCTGCGATTAAAAATAGAATACCTTGTATTGAAAAAACTTGCAATCCTCCTAAAACGATAAAACAAACAGCAATTGTTTTTACTTTAGAGCTGTTATTTTTAATTTTAAAAGCTCCAATAAATCCAAAAACAGCTGATGCTACTGTAAAAATCACAGCAATAATAGAAAAGAAAGTAAATATCCAAGACATAATCATTTCTTCAGAACCACCATAAGTCGTTGGTGAACCCGATAAAACAATTGCGCTAAATCCAAAAACCAGTGCATATAATGCTGCTGCAAAAAAAGTGATGATACTAAAAGAAGCGCCTATTATAAGCAAAATAAATTCTGTTTGTCTATTCATTAAATCCTCCATCTGTATAATTATTCTCCTTACTAGTGTACCATGAAATCGCCTTTGACCAAATGGTAAAATCAAAAAGTTCACTAAAACTTCATCAAAAAAGCTACTTCCTTGATAAAAAGGAGGTAGCTTTTACTTTTTCTTTAAAATATCGTTCGCTAAACTAGTAAAATCCGTAAAACTTTGTAAAGCCGCAAGTTTTTCGCCGTACTCTTCGCGAACTAATTCCACAAGTAATTCATAAATATTGATTGCTTCTTCATAATCATTTTTACTAATACATAATAAAAAGACAGCGTGAACAGATTGTTTTTGATCCCATTTAATCGGATTATCTAAAATTCTGATGACGATTTTCGTCTCTTTAGCCATTAAGCCTAGAGGATGCGGGATGGCGATTCCAGTTCCGAGTACCGTTGAACCGAGCCGTTCCCTTTCTATTACAGAATTCAAAAACTCGTCGCCAACAATATTTTTGCTTTTTAGTGACTCAACCATCTCTTCCAAAATCGCCGTCTTATTAGTAAGCGTACTTCTTGCAAAAAACGCAGCGTCAAAGAAGGAAGATAAAAAGCCACGATTAGGGTCTGTCTGCTCCTCGATAATCGCTCCAAGCATTTTCAATTCTTCGTTCGTTGGGATATTGCTGATTTTAATAACTGGTTTGTTTTTTTCTGGAATTCTGACGGTGGAAAGAATAATATCTTCTTCAATATGAATAAAACGATTATATTCTTGAATGGAAACAACTTTAGTAATGTCTAAATTACTTACGGCTGATTTTACTTTCGCTTCCACAATTCGTGCAGTTCCAAATCCCGAACCGCACACAATGAGCGCTGATTTATGGCGATAATAGGATATTTGATAGTTTCGTTCCAATGAAGCACCGATATGAAGCGCCAAATAAGCTAATTCATTTTGATTAATATCGTATGGATAATCTTTTTTTAGTGATTCCACTGCATCTAGCGTGATTTCGTAAGCCAGTGGGTAGTATCGTTTGATATGCTCGGTCATTGGATTTTTTACAGTCATATGATATTTCACGCGATATAGCATGGAATGAATGTGTGCGATTAAATCTTTTTTTAGCTGTAAATCATCTTGCAAACGATAAAAATATTGCGATTCAATCCGATTTAACATCCCTTCAATATAGGCATAATCATCGAATTCGCTAATTTCTTTATCTTCCACATTCAAAATCCGTTTACTAGCAATTTGGAGAAGCAAATAGTTTTTGTCCCCTTCTGAGATTTCAATTTCAAAAAGAGAAGCTAGAATGCCAGCTAAATGATTTGCGATAGCGATTTCTTCTTCGCTAACATCCGTTAACTCAAATTGTTCTAAAGAATGCCCTAGTTCAATTCGCTCTACTAAAATCATCATATGTAAGAGCAAATTTTGAAGTGCTTCATCTGTAAAACGAATGTTGGTTGCAAAAAAATAATCCGTCACGGCTGACATTAACTTTTGCAACTTCTCTTTTTGTTTATGCCACTCAAAAAATGTTTCTAAGTAGGACTCTGGCGCTTTTTTTGAGGCAATCAGAGCCGTTAGTGTGTAGCGCATTTTTTCTTCTTCTCCAACAATTTTCACGCCGCATCCTGGTTTTGAGACGAGCGTTAAATCATAAGATGCGATAACTGTTCGGACCTGTTTCATGTCATTAGAGATCGTCGCCCGGCTAGCAAAAAGGGTGTCTGCCAAATCTTCTAATTTAATATAATCAGCGCTAGAAAGTAGTAAGAATATCTCGTATTTCACGCGTTCTTCCGGGTTATCTAAGTCAAAATAATCCGCATTTTTCGGTTTATTTTTTTCGGCCTGAAATGCTTCAAAGGCAGTAGAATCAAGGATTTCTATTTTATAACCAGCTCCTCTAGTTAGTGTAATAGTTGCTCCGTTTGTTTTGAGGAATTCGGTTAATTTGGCTATGTCCGTTCGGATTGTTCGTTCTGAAATATGTAAATCTTGGCTGAGTTTCTGAGCTGACAGGTGGCTACCCGCATCAAGGAGCATGCCATATAGTGTTTCTAAACGTTTATAAGCGAAATATCCCATCATAAGCAGCTCCTTTTTGAGGTAGTTAAACTTTACTTTTCAAATAAATATGTTTGCACTTTAGCGTGTGTTAAGGTTGTTTTTGTTTCAGCTTCATTGCTTTCATCCAAGTGGCGTTCTTTGCCTTGGAAAATTTCTGGGATGGCAATTTCTTTTTGTAAATAAGGGTTGAAAAAGCGGGTAATGAAGGCATCACTATCCTCAGCTTTTTTCACCGCGCTAATAATCGCCCCGTCTATCACTGGGAGTCCCAAGCTATACGTGCTGTCTAATGTTTTTTCTTCGTCGCGGTATACGTAAATCAATCGACCATTAAGAAAATCAGACATTTGGTAAACTGGTGGGTTTGATAAGTATTCTTTTGCTTTTTTCGCAATGTTTGCTTCGTCAAAAGAGCTTTCAAATAAGGTTAGCGCAAATGTGGCATTTATTTCGCCAAGTAATTGAGCATCAGGTGTTTCAACGATGGATTCACCGGAAGCGCGGCCAGGACGGTACAGTAAATCCGTTTTACCCATATGACTAAATGTGCGGAATAATGTTAGCGAAATCGTATCATAATTTTCACCAATGATTTCATATTCGCGCACGCCTTCTGTCATTACGGCAACCCCGTGCGATTCATCATGTAAACTTACGAAGCTTTGCATTGCTTCAATCGAAATTGGTGCTTCTTGCCATTCTTCCGCTTCCCATACGTCCATTTCTGGCAGTCGTACAGGACGGTTGATTGGGGCGAATAATTGGTCAGCTGTGGAAAATTTGCTAGCTATTTCAGTTGCGAAAGTGACGCATAAACGATGGCTCAGTACTTGGTTGATAACTTGCACATCAAAGCGAATAAGCTCTTCGTTTTTCCGTAAAGAAATTAACGTTTTGATTGTCATTTCTTTTGTTTTTTCACCATTCGCACGTTCTTCTAAATTATACGGTACATTTAACTTGAAGGAAATAGTTAAAGCTTGGTTAATACCCGATACACTCGTCTCTACGCTATCTATTATCGCTTCTTTAGATGAAATTAATAGATCTTTACGCGGCGGCGAATAATTGTAGGAATCTCCGTCATCACCATTTTCCACAAAAATCATTTGGTCTGTGTAGGTTCTGCCGGATTTCTTATCATGGATTGTTAATGAATTATTATCTGCTAACTGAATTTTGTAAAACTCATTTTCGATTTTTGTTTCAGCAGATTGTTTTGGTTGTTGTTCAGCTACTTCTTTTTCTAAATTAAAGTAGATTGTGTCATATCCAAGCGCTGGAATGCTGTTCACATCTACTAGCATCGTTGCTAAAAAGACTTTTTCTGGTAAATAAACTGGTTTGCTTGGGTTCAGATAAATATGTTGATTTAAGACATATTCCGTTAAGTCCTTTTTCTCTAGAATTGTGTATTCAAGCTCGTTTCCTCGCGTATCTTCTATGGTGAAATTGTCTTCTGGGATATACGCGGTCATTTTAATCACGCCACTTTTTTCGTATGGCAGTGGGTTGAAAACGGTAAATTGGAATGGTTGTTTTTGTGCGATTTTTTCGCTAATTAGACGCATGTTTAAATCGAGTAAATTGGTTGCTAAATCAGAAGCTAATTTATAGCGATGTTTGACGTCACGGTTAGTCGTGTCACTGTTACAGCCGCCAATGCTATCGTGCGCAGCATTTTCAAACATCAATTTCCAAATTTCCGCGAGCTCATTATGTGGATAGCGATTTCCAAGTGAGTAGCTTATCGACAGAACCGGCTCTAGCACATTGCTTAAAAAGTTTTCGATTTCATTATTTGCTTGTTTTAAATCTGCCCGAGTGGAGAAAATCGATTTGTGCAGACGGCTATGTTTACCTTCTGTTAATTCCCCAGCAATCACTGGCAAATCAGTTACATCTTTTTCTAAATCAGCAAAAAATGTTTCTGGAGAAGCGATTTGGTATTCACGCGAATAATCTAATTCATTAAATTTCGCAACTAATTCTGGTAAGTTTTTTCTGACTGGCGCTTGGTCTAAGCCGTTCGGGAAGTATACGTTTGGCGTGGATGCTTTTTCTTCTAGAGCGCCAATTTGCTCATCCAAATACGTTTTTAGTTCTGTTTCATTTTCCGGAATGTTCGCTCCGTAGTAGTAGCCGAATGGGATTTGTTCTGCTAGCATTTCTGTTCCATCATCACCGCGCCAGATAAATTCGGTTTGTTTCAAGCGATTATCGGCAACCCCGCGCCAAAATAGAAACTTTGAAATCCCAAATTCTTTATAAATTTGCGGCATATTCCCGCCTTGTCCGAATGCATCGGGGACATAGCCGACAGCCATACTATGTCCCATTTCGCGAGCGATTCTCGTTCCATACAGCAAGTTTCTAACGATTGATTCTTGTGAAATGACTAATTGGTCCGTTTGTGTATACCAAGGCCCTGTAATAAGCCGTTTTTCAGCAATAAGTTTTTCTAATCTAGTTTTATCTTCGGGGCAGTAGCGTAAATAATCTTCTATTAAAGAACTTTGGGCATCCATTAAGTAAAAATGGTAATCGTCTTTCGCTTCTAAAGTTTCAATCACTTCTTTTAAATGCTTCACTAAATAGATTGTCGAACGGCTTGAAGTGAAATACCATTCTCTATCCCAATGTGAATGCGGAATTACATGTACTTTCGTTTTAGCCATTTTAATTAAATCCTCCAACTATTATTTAATCTCTATTTCATCAAAACTAATATCAATATCATCTACAGCGTCATCTGCAGCAGCTGTTTCTTCTTCGGTGAAATTCACGAATAAGTTAGCGCAGATTCCGATGATAAATGCACCAACCAAGCCACCAACTAAGTAAGCCCAGCCGTTACCAATGGTGAAGAAACCATACATTCCACCAATCGGCGGCATTTTCACATAAGCGCCAAGTCCCATTGTTACTGCACTACCAATCGCACAGGCAATCACATTTAGTGGAATTAATTTACCAGGGCTACGTAGTGTAAATGGAATCGCACCTTCTGTAACGCCAATCAGTCCCATAATTAGTGCACCATTTCCAGCTTCTTTGAATGTAGTAGAATAATTCTTTTTGCGTAAAAGTGTAGCGATTCCGTAGCCAAGTGGCGGAATACAAATTGCGACATTAATCATGATCGAAGGTAGGTAAATGCCACTCATAAATAGCGCATTCCCAGCCATCCAAGCAGCTTTGTTTACCGGTCCACCAAGGTCAAATCCAATCATTGCTCCTAAAATAAGTGCGAGAATAATGACGTTTGTATCGTTTTTACACATTTCAGTTACCCAATCAAGTAACGTTTGGTTTAACCAACCAAGTGGTCCGCCGAGAATCAGTGACATCAGTATCCCTGTGGCACCAACTGTAATAAGTGGCAAAATAATTAGTGGTAAAGAACTAGCAGCTGGTCCAGTGATACGAACATGTTTTTTAACCCAGTTTGTTAACCAACCAGCGAAGAAACCAGCAACCACGGCACCTAAGAAACCAGCATTTGTACTAGTAGCAAGTACCCCGCCGACAAAACCAGCAGCAAGAGCCGGTTTTCCAGCGATCGAATAAGCAATATATCCCGCAAGTACTAAGTTAAGTAAACCAATTGCCGCCCAACCTACATTTTGGAATAAGTAAACGTAATGATAAAATCCGCTTGCATCTGCGTAGGCATCTAAATTTGTAACGCCACCGATAATTCCAATCAATTTTGCAACAGCTACAACAAGTGATCCTGCGATAATGACTGGTAGCGCGTAAGATATACCCGACATTAAGTGGTCTTTTGCTTCGTTTAATTTCCCTTTCATGACTTAGTTAGCCTCCTTTTGTTTACGTGCTTCAATTGCTGCAACTACTTTACTTAACACCGCTTCCCCGTTCGCAACACATTGACCAATTTTCACACGAACGACTGGTTTTCCTTTGAAACGGTCTTCCCCGTCGATTACTTTATCCGCCGCGATGATAACTACATCTGCTGCGCTCACTTCGGCTGGCGTAATTTCATCGATAGTGCCCATTGCTCCTTGTTGCTCAATTTTGACATCGTGTCCTAATTTCACTCCGGCTTTTTCTAGTGCTTTGGCTGCCATTGGTGTATGCGCAAGCCCTGCAATACATGACGTAACTCCTACAACTTTCATATCAATTCTCCTTCCAAATTATCTTTCAAGTAATCCATTAGCTCATGTTCCGTTTGAATCGTTAAAATTTGTTCTTGAAACGCTTCTTCTAGTAAATTCACAGCCACACTTGATAAAATTTTCAAATGTTGCTGACTTGCCTCGCTTGCTGGAACTAATATCGCAAAAATAGCTTGTGCTTTAAAGCCTTCTTTGGAATCCCAATCAATCGGTTCAACTAGGCGAATAAAAAGCAGTTTCGCTTCCGATATTGCCTCTGTTTTCGCATGTGGAATGGCGATTAATTGTTGTACTGCTGTCGCGTATTCTTTTTCGCGCGCCCATAAGTCACGTTCCACCTGAGCTGAATTTGTTGTGATACCGATTTCTTCTGCCTTGTCTGCAATAAAAGCTAGCACTTCTTCTTTTGTGCTTAGATGCTGATTTAAAAATAATTGTTCTTCCGATACTATCATTTCGTCACCCCGTATTTTTTCAATGCCTTGCTTACAATTACATTCTAATGAAACCGATTACTTTTTTGAACATAAGGAATTTCCAGTTAAAGTGGAAAAAGATTAATTGAAACAGAAAAAAGCCATAAACAAAGCGTTTCCAGCTTCATTTATGGCTTTTCTAAAGAATTTATTTTTCGTTATTCAATGCTTTTTGGTATTTGGCAAATAGGGTTTCAAATGTGGCTTTGTTAAAATCGTACGTCTTTTTCTCCGCGCTTGCTTGTAATTTTTTCAGGCAAATATGCCAACCGGAAACATCTCTTGGGCTGTGCTCTGTGATTGCGGTCAGTTGTTCTGTAAAAACTAACTTTGTTTTGTTTCCCGCAATTTCATTTAGTTCAAATGCTACTTCATCTTGATCCCACTGAAAGGCTATTTTTCGGTTAGGTTCAAATGCACGAATTGGCATGGTTATTTTTTCTTCAGGAGTCATGATGAAAAGAAGATGTCCATATGCTCCAAGCTCGCCTATTTCAAGCTCATTAAACCACTTTGCTAGCCCTTCGTTGGTTGTTAATAAGGAAAATACATCTGCTACTTCCGCATTTATTTCTAATCCAAATTCAACGAGCGTCGTACCATCATCACGTTTCCTAATCGATTCGTACATCTAAACCCCTCCTACTAATTTGCCTTTATTTTCGCATAGTTTTATTATTCTCGCAAAAAGTAGGATTTTCTTTATTGTTCTACCACAACTCTTTCATAAAATTCTTCCAAGTCAGCGTAACTAAGTTCTCTAAGTCGTTGTCGTTCTACATTGGTTACTAGACTAACGATTTCTACTAAAACCCATGTATCATCGACTTGTTGTTCTCTCTCCATAAAAACGCCCCCTATAGTTAATCTGCTCGTAACGCATCTATCGGCATTTTTTTCGAAGCTTTCTGCGCTGGGACTACACCAAACACAATTCCAATAAACATCGAAAATCCAACTGCTAAAAGAATCGTCGTAGCAGAAACATGCATGTCAAAACTAGATGCGGCTGTAACTATTTGCGCGGAAAAAATTCCTAGTAAAATACCGATACTACCACCTAACAAACTCAGCACAATCGCTTCAATCAAAAATTGCCTCAAAATATCCCCACTACCTGCACCGATTGCTTTTCTAATACCAATTTCTCGCGTTCGTTCTGAAACCGAGACGAGCATAATATTCATGATTCCAATCCCGCCAACGAGTAAAGAAATTCCAGCAATCGCGCCTAAACCAATGGTAAGCGTGCTAGTAATACTGTCAAATGTATCAAGTGCCTGTTGCTGATTGACAACCGTATACGCCTCTTTATTATTTGGAAAAAGTTGGCTTAGTTGCTGTTTTGTCCGCTTCACTACGTCTGGCACTTGTTCCGTATTTTTTGTTTGAATATAGTATAAATCTACAGAATCCGTTTTAAAAAGTCGTTCTGCGGAAGTGACCGGAATAAAAAGTTTCTTGTCCGCTGACCCGAATAAACTCTCGCCTTTTTCTTTTAAAACACCAATAACTAAATATCTAGCGCCGGCAATTTGGATATGTTTTCCTACTGGATTTTGATTTTTAAAATACGTTTTAGCAATTTCTGAACCGATGACAGTTACTTTTTGGGCAAATCGAACATCTACATTAGAACAAAATCGACCTGATGTAAGTTCTAAGTTTTTTATAGTCGCATAATCTTCATTTACTCCAGTTACTTGGCTACTCGCTGTCTTTACATTCGTTCTTACTTCTTTGGTCTTCATTACTTCCGGCGAACCAATTTCATCCTCATTCAAAAGGCCATTCGCTTCTTTATAGGTGAATTTCTCGTTTGGATTATCCGAATAAAAGCTAACAGATACCAGATTACTCCCCATATCTCCTAATTGGCTAGAAACATTTTTTGAAATCGCCTCGCCAATTGAAACAAGTAATATAACAGAAAAAACACCAATAATAATTCCAAGCATTGTTAAAAATGTTCGAAATTTGGCGGAAAGTAGTTGTTTTAGAGCTAATTTAATGCTTTGAAAAATATTCATAATTTGTTCCATTCACAGAGTTTGCCGTCTTTAATTTCTATTATTCGCTCTGCTTGTTGGGCGATTTCTTGATCGTGTGTAATAATAATTAATGTATTTCCTTCTCGGTGAATTTCTTTAAGCAACGACATTACTTCTTCTCCGGTTTTAGAATCGAGCGCGCCTGTTGGTTCATCTGCTAGTATTATTTCCGGACTTCCTGCTATGGCTCGTGCTATCGCGATACGTTGCTGCTGACCTCCTGAAAGCTGGGCAGGTAGATGTTTCTTTTTATCTAATAATCCAACTCGTTCTAAACTTTTTAATACGACTCTTTTTCGAACAGCTTTACCTACACCTCGATATACAAGCGGCAATTCTACATTTTCAAAAGCAGTGAGTCGGGGCATTAAGTTAAATTGCTGGAAAATAAAACCGATTTTCCGATTTCTAATTTTAGAAATCTTTCGGTCTGATACGCGCATTAAATTCTTTTTATTGAGATAGTACTCACCAACCGTCGCCTTATCAAGAATTCCAAGGATATTCATTAAGGTAGATTTTCCAGAACCAGATGGGCCGATAATGGCTAAAAATTCACCTTCACTGATTTGAAGCGATATGTCGTCTAATGCTTTTATTGTGTTTTCTCCCATTTGGTAGGATTTTGAGATGTTAAATAGTTGAATCATGTCGCACTCTCCTCCATTTAAGGAATAATCACAGGTTGTCCTTCTGTAAGTCCTTTTACTACTTGGATAGATTTTGTATTATGTTTTCCTGTTTCAATCCAGATTTTCTTTTTTTGCTTATTTTCATCAACAATATAAACATAATTTTTGTCTTGTTTATCTGTGTGAACTGCTTCTATCGGGATTGTCAGAATCATTTTTTCTAATGCCACGAGCACGTCAGCACTTACTGACATATTTTCTTTTAAATTATCATCATTTTCCAAATCAATCGTAACTTTATACGATGTTACTGAGCCGTTTATGATGCCTTTTTCATCTATATCAGAAACTTTGCCTTTGTAAATCTTATTATTTACGGCTTCAACGTGGACATTCGCTGCTTGTTTTTCTTTTATTTGATTGATTTCTAGTTCGTCCACCATAATTTGTACCGCGAAATCTTTATAATCTGGCCATTCATTTACTGTTTTTACGATATGACCTTCTGCGGAAACATAGACGCTTAAGTCTGTTTTATTCGCTTCGACTGTTTTGTAATTAATTACTTGTGGTGTTTTTTTCTCATTTTCTTTTATAAAATAATAGCCTACTGATATAGCAACAATAATCAGCATGATAATCATCCAGCTTATTTTTTTCAATAGTTATAAACCTCTCTTTAAAAAGCAATTAAAATCATTGCGTTCATTATGTGTTGAAAACATTTTTTTAATTGTTCGTAATTCCATGATTTTAAAATTTCAATCATGTGCGCTAATTCTTCCGCAATTCGATCACTTGCAGAAACAATAATAAGTCTTACTTCTTTGGTTGCGTTGTCATTTATTTCATTCCATAAATCTTGAATTACTCTATTAAAGTAATCATTGTTCAACTTACCGATAAACGTGCTAATAAAATCTTCAAAAGCGCCCCGCATTAATTCATATTCTCTATTTTTTTCATATTGAATTACTTTTTCTGCTATTTCTATGATGTCATCTACAACAATATAATCTTCCCGTAAAGCTAATTTTTCCGTGCTTTCATACACTAAAAGTTCGACCAATTTCATTCTCGAAAAAAACTCAGTAATTGTTACCTCTGTATTTTGGACGAAGGCACCACGATTATACTGATGAACTAAAAAACCAGAATGGCAAAGATTAATAATCGCCCTTCTAATTGGTGTTCTGCTCATGTTTAATTCTTGAGACAATTTCGCTTCTACTACTCTGTACCCGGTAGGATACTCCCCTGTTGTAATTTTGTTCTTAATGTACTCAAAAGCAACATTCTCCAATCGATCACTTTTAGCAATTTTTGGCATAAATGACTCCCCTCTCTGTGTAAAGCTCTTTAAAAATAGCCCTTGATTGCCATTTTATCATCTAGTTAATGAAAAGAGTATCTGATTTCAGACCTAGCATACTCTTTTCATCAATGATAAATTATCTATTTGCTTTTTTGCGATAAGAGCTGATGCCAATGGTAGTTAAGCCTAGTCCTGCTAAGACTACCCATATCATCGAGCTATCACCAGTTTTTGGAATTTTGTTCACATTTACTTTAGTCGTTGTTGGATCAACTGAAGCTCTTTCAAATTCTACAGGAGTTTTTGTTACTTCTGGATTGGATGGATCAGCTGGATTTGTCGGATCGCTTGGATTAACAATTAATTTTCCATCTTGAGTAACAGTCACTTTGATTGTAAGAGAGGCTGATAGATTACCGGAATCTGTAACTGTATAAGTTACTTGGTAAACGCCTTTTTCCGCATTGTTTACAGTGTCTTTTGTTACTTTAATTTTCGCTGTTAGATCGCCGTCTTCTTTATCCGTTGCAGTAACTTCTTTTAACGAATTAAATAGGTCACCAACTTTGATTGTTTGATCTTTTGCATCAATAATTGGAGCTGTGTTTGTTTTTGTTTCTACTGGAGTAACGGTTACTTTAACGCTTTTTGTAGTTGTTAGTTTGCTTGAGTTTGTCACACTATAGTCAACGTCATACTCGCCGCTTTTCGTCGTATCCACTGTGTTTTTAGTTACTTTGACGCTTTTTGTAAGATCGCCGTCTTTTTTATCCGTTGCAGTTACTTCCTTTAATGCATCAAAAGTTTCGTTTTGTTCGATTGTTTTATCTTCTGCATTAATAACTGGAGCTTCTGGTTGTTCTGCTGGGGTTTCATTTGTTACTGATACGTTTTTCCAAATTATTGTTGCATCTGGAGTCGTTGGAATGACAGATCCTGCTCCTAAATAAGTACCAATATCTGCTTTTGTATCTTCTTTTACTGTAAATTCAAATGTATGTGTAAATACTTTATTTCCGTCATTTGCTACATCGACTACGTTATTTTGTGTAGTAGTCACATTGTTACTATCAAGTTCTACGCCAGACGAATTTGGTATAAATAGTCCTGCTTTTGCTGATTGACCTGTAACAGTATCAGTCGCTTGCATGTCAACATTTGCTTCATAAGCTACTGTATATTTATAACTTTTACCTTTTTCAAGTTGCACATCTTCATATCCAACAAAGTAAAAACCATTTCGTACGTCTTTATATGTCAAACTGCTCTCGGAAGTACTAGCCGCATCTGCAACCATACTTGGAATAAAGTTAAAGACAACCATTGATAGAAGTGCAACTGTTGTGATTAACGCGATTATTTTTTTCATGGATTAAAAATCCTCCTCATTTACATCTTTAATTACAAAATAGGGTTAAGTCAGCCTTAACCCTATATTTCAACTTATTCTAATGAGCAATCAACCAAAGATTCCTTTGATTAAGTTGTTTAGTAATCCTGTGATTTCTGGGAAATTGAATGCTCCTGAAACGTTAGTTAATAATTGTAAAAAGAAATTCATTTTTTAGTGGCCTCCTCTGCTATTTTATTTTTGTAAAAATCAACCAAAGATTGCTTTCATAATGTTGTTTAAAAATCCTGTAATTTCCGGGAAATTAAGTGCTCCTGAAAGATTACCTAATAATTGTAAAAAGAAATTCATCTGCAGTTACCTCCTTTATGTTTTATTTTTTTGAAATTAACCAAAAATGATTTTCATTAAGTTGTTTAGGATTTCTGTTACGTCTGGGAAATTTAAAGCACCAGAAGAGTTGCCTAATAGTTGTAAAAAGAAATTCAATGTTTTCACCTCGCAGTACTATGTAGTTGGAACTGTTATCCAATGTTAATTATAGCTGATAAAAACGCCATTTATAGCGCTTTCAAACCTTAAAAACATTGTGCTCCATATCGTATCCCAAGTTAATTTTTACTGTTGCTCAGAATCACTTATTAGGGGACAATTATCACAATAATGTTTATTTTTAGTTGTCAAGTGAGTCGCTTTTGACACATTTTCGCTATATTTTATTATTCATACTAGCCAAAGTTTAGTTGAGTTATAAATTTCATGAATGGCTTTACAATTTTAGTTCAAAATCAGACTTTTTTTCACAAAAAATACAATCCCAAACACAAAAAAACCTTAGAATAAGTTCTAAGATTGTTTTAAATCTAATTTATTTGTTGCTTTTTTCCACTTCTGAAAGGCTGGACAAAGCCGCATAACGTGAGATAATAGAAAAAAAGATTTTGTTAGGAGCGAAAATTAGTATGAAAAAAATCGGTTTTATAGGCGCGGGAAATATGGGTACAGCAATGATTCGTGGTTTAGCAAAAGCAAACTTGGGGAAAGAAGAAGACATTCTTGTGTGTGGTAGAGATATGGAAAAATTAAAACCACTTAAAACTGAATTTAACGGAATTCAATTAACAACGGATACCGCTCAACTTGCAGAACAAGCAGATATTATCATTTTATCCGTTAAGCCTTATACTATTCCTGAGATTTTAACAGCAGTAAAAGATAAGATAACACCTGAAAAAATCGTTATTTCTGTAGCAGCAGGGGTCACAATTAAAGACTTAGAAGAATTAACGTCAACAGAGACTAAAATTGTTCGCGTTATGCCAAATACCCCGGCGCTTGTCGGCGAAGCAATGTCATCCATTTCGCCTAATAGCAATGTAACTGCGGAAGAAACAGCGCATATTTCTACTATTTTTTCTAGTTTTGGAAAAGCCGAAGTTGTTGCTGAGAACTTGATGGATGCCGTAGTGGGCGTCAGTGGTTCGTCCCCAGCGTATGTGTATATGTTTATCGAGGCGCTTGCTGATGGAGCTGTTTTGAACGGTATGCCGCGAGATAAAGCTTATAAATTCGCAGCTCAAGCCGTTCTTGGTGCCGCAAAAATGGTATTAGAAACTGGCGAACATCCTGGAAAACTAAAAGACATGGTCACCTCTCCTGGTGGAACAACAATCGAAGCAGTCAAGTCACTGGAAGATACAGGTTTCCGTTCCTCTGTCATTAGTGCCGTTCAAGCCGCTGCTAACAAAAACAGTTCTATGTAGACTTTATAGATATTTGACGAAAAAGTATTTTTCCTCACCTTTTAATGGAAAATCTTTGATACGGCCAAGCTCTGTGAAACCACATTTTTTATAAAATTCCGGAGCTTGGTAACTGAATGTCGTTAGAGAGATATGGTGGCAATGATGTTCTCTACCATATCTTTCTATTTGTTCTATTAATGCTGTACCTACCCCTGTTCCTTGCATTTTTTGATCCACTGAAAGCAGTGACACATGGAGTTCACCGTAACTCGTTTTAGCTGTTAAGCCACCGACTATTTCTCCTTCGTGATTTATCGCCGCAAATCCAATAAAAACAGGTTCACTTTTAGGTATCGAGTATCCCATTCTTTCTTTATGATTCATCAGACCTTCGATTACTTTCGGTTCCAACTCTTCTAAAGGCATTTCTTTTATACTAAACTCCACTTATGATTCCTCCTTATTAATTACACAAAAAAGCATCACCTGAAAGTGACGCTTTGTAAAATTATTTTAAATTTGCTACACGACCGTAACCAGCAATATATTTTTTCCAGTAGCCAGATTTGATAGTGTCGTATTTCACGCCGTTATTTTGTGCGTTAAGCATTTTTCCATTTCCTACATAAATTCCAACATGGGCAATCCCTTTGCCGTAATTAAAGAAAATTAAATCGCCGTTTTTTAGTTCGCTAGCTTTAATTTTTTTGGCGGAAGCATATTGTTGTTTGGCTGTACGAGGAATAGATTTTTTTATTCCTTTTGAATATACATATTGCGTATACCCAGAGCAATCAAAGCAGCTTGGACCAGTTGCGCCGATTTTATAGCGCTTGCCAAGGTGTTTTCTTGCTTCATTATTTAATGCGGTAAAACTTTGTGTTGTTGCAACAGGTGCTTTGTATGTAGTTAAACATTTACCTGAAACATATCCTACTTTACCGTTATATGTTGTTTTGTACCAGTTATTTTTTGTTTTGGCTGTAAAAGTAACCGTAGTACCTTTTTTGTAAAAACCGATGACTTTGCCGCTTGTATTGTCTGCTGTGCGAACATTTACATCAGCTGTTGTCGTCATCTTGTAAGTAGTTGCTGCTGATGCGCTATTTGTTGGTAAAAATAGTACTGAAAAAGAAATCATTAAAGCTATTAACGCAAAAAAAATCTTTCTTCTCGCTGCTATTATTTTCAATCCACGCACCCCTTTTTTATATACCCACAGCATATCAGGTGAATGTTACAGTTGTAATACAGCTATTTTAAAACTTAACTTTATTATGTAACAGTTTGGACACAGCAAAAAAACAAGCCCAAGAAACGAGTTCTTGAGCTTATTTCTATAGATGGTTTTTTCGTAAAGAGACTGGTTTATCAAGGATTTCTTTGGTAATTATTGCTTCCTGTAATCTACCCCGCAATTTTCGAGCTTTTTTAGGGCGATGCGTGGAAGTTTTCATTATCTTTTTCCCTTTGGCCACGTCGGATTCCCGGCGAATTTCTCTTAACATTTTCTCTTGTGCGGCTTTTTGTTCCGCGATAACTTTATCTTGCTCTTTATTTTGTGTAAAAGTTCCTTGTGATACTTTTCGTTTTTCTGGTTTTTTAGTGGTTTGGTTATGATGTTGCGGTTTGTAGTTCGCACGCGACATTTGGCTTAGCTTGGATGGTTCTTTTTTTTCGCTGTCAGCTGCCTTGCCCGATTTACTAAGGAGATTTACAATAACGCCAATCACCCCAAGGATAACTAAAACACCTTCCCAGCCACTATTTAGAAAATCATTTAAATCCAATGAAAACACCTTCTTTCTTGCAAAAGATCAAGGTTTATTTTTCGTCTTCGTGTGCAATCGATTCGCGCATTGCTGTATCTGATTGTACATTTTCCATTTTGTAGTAATCCATTACGCCTAAGTTGCCTTCTTCTAAAGCGCGAGAAAGAGCACGTGGTACTTCTGCTTCTGCGGCTACTACGGCAGCTCTGTTTTCTTGTTCTAGGGCAATCGCTTCAGCTTTACGTTTCGATGCAGCTGCTTGAGCAACTTCCATGTCCGCGTTGGCTTTTTCGATGTCTAGTTTTGCTTTAATGTTGTCACCGATACGCATCTCAGCAATATCAATAGATAAAATTGTGTAAGCAGTTCCGTCTCCAAGTCCTTGTTCTTGGACTTTTTTCGAAATGCTGTTTGGATTTTCAAGTACGTCTGTATGTTCTCTAGTTTCACCGACTGTAGATACTACGGCTTCACCGACACGCGCGATAACTGTATCTTCACCAGCACCACCGACGATACGTTCAATATTAGATTGTACGGTAATTTGTGTAATAACTTTTACTTCTACCCCATTTTGCGCCACACCAGTAAATTCAGGTGTACGGATAACTTTTGGTGTTACAGAAGTTTGTACTGCTTCAAGTACGTCACGTCCAGCAAGGTCAATTGCTGCTGCACGGCTGAAATCTAATTCAATATTTGCGCGGTGTGCGGCGATTAACGCATCAACTGTGTTATCCACGTCCCCACCTGCTAAATAGTGACTTTCAAGTTGGTTTACTTCTAAATCAAGTCCTGCTTTTACTGCTTTAATTAACGGTTTTACAACGCGAGAAGGTACAACCCGACGTAATCTCATCCCGATTAATGTTCCTAGTCCTACTGGTACACGTGCGGATAATGCACTAATCCATAACCCCACTGGTACTAAAGTAAAAAAGACGATTAAAAAGATGATAATCAATACTGCGATAATAATTGGTCCAATCATTGTCATTTTTCTCCCTCCTGTATATCTTCATTAACTAGTACGTATCCAAAGTCGATACCTACTGCAATTATTGGTTTTCCAACTTCCAAATAACCTGTTTTCAAGCGAGCTTCATAGACTTCTCCGTCTATTCTGACACTGCCAATCGGTTTAAGTGTCGTTTGTGCTACACCTTTTTTGCCCACTACTTTGTCTCGTAGCGCTTTCATTCTTTCTATTTCTTTGTCTTCTAAAACCCCCCGATGCACGAGTCCCCATGATTCTCCATAAACAAAGTCATCTTCTGTAAAATTATGCTTCAAACCAGTCACCTTCTTTAGGAACTTTTTTAAGTTTTAACTATCTCCTGTAATAACCATAACATGAAAGAAACTTTATGTAAAAAACTTTTAGCAATTATTCTGTAAATTTTTTCACTTTTAAAGAAAAATTTATAATAGGAAGAAAAAACGACAAAATGTTGCTATTATTTACTATTTAAATCCCAATCAATTGGCGTTCTATTATTCTCTTTTAAGAACTCATTGGTTTTGGAAAATGGTTTACTTCCGAAAAAGCCACGATTTGCGGCAAGGGGTGATGGATGTACTCCTTTAATCAGTAAATGTTTTGGGTTAGTGATGCCACTTGCAGCTTTTATAGCGTGATTCCCCCATAAAATAAAGACGAGTGGCTTATCGTAATTATTTAATTCTTCCAAAACGTGATTGGTAAATATCGCCCAACCTAATTTTTTGTGGCTTCCGGCTTTCCCTTCCTCCACACTCCAGCTTGTGTTCATTAGTAAAACTCCCTGTTCCGCCCATTTAGCAAGATAACCGTGATTAGCTGGATCAATATCCAAGTCGCTTTTTAGTTCCTTGTAAATATTTCGAAGGCTTGGCGGGATTCGAACGTCTTTTTGCACAGAAAAACTTAAGCCATGTGCCTGACCTGGGCCATGATAAGGGTCTTGACCAAGGATGACAACTTTGACTTTATCATAAGGGCATAAGCGGAAACACGAAAACATATCTTCCTCTGATGGATAAACATTTCCTTCTTCTCTCGCTTCACTCACAGCTTTCATCAATTCTATAAAATAAGGCTGTTTGGCTTCTTGCTCTAAAAATTCATCCCAAGTTTTCACCATTTTGCTCTCTCCCGTCCTAGTAATTTGTCCCTCCATTATACTTTTCTCGGCAAGCCACTGTCAAAAGTAAATAAGAATAGCTTTCCGCGTGGTATAATTTTAAAAAAGAGCATTTAATGGGGTGAAATAATGACTGAAAGAAAAGTTTCTTGGCTAGAGCTATTTTTTGATTTAATATTTGTTACCGCGGTTGCTTCCACGACCCATCTTTTACTTAGTGTTGATAATCATCCCGATAAAACTGCTGTTTATTTTGGCGAATATTTACTGATGGTAACGCCGATGTTTTGGGCATGGGTGGGGCAGACGATGTTTTTCAACCGTTTTGGTGAAAAGATAAAATTACCTGAACTTTATATGTTGCCGCAAATGTTTTTCTTGATTTTGATGACGGCGAGCTTTGATTTAACTTTTTCAAATACGTACTATACTTTTTTAATTGGTTATTTAGGCATTCGATTTATTACGGTTATTCAGTATTTTGTTATTAGTAGACAGCTAAGTGGAAACGCGCGCAAGGTGGCGATTATACTAGGAAGTGTGTTTTTGCTTGGGGTTTTCACGACAGCTACTTCGGTTTTCTTTGATGGCTTTATTCGTTATTTAGTAATGTATCTAGGTATCGCAGTTGATATTATTTTACCGTTATTCTTAGCAAAAACATTACGGAAAGTTCCCGTTGATTTCCCGCATTTGGCAGAGCGATTTGGTTTGTTCGTTATTATTACATTTGGTGAGAGTATCGTCGCGATTACTACCATTTTGGTGGGGCATACGCTTGATTTATATACTATCAGCTATACTTTTCTTGGCTTTTTAATTATCAGCACACTCTTCGTCTCTTACTTTCACAGCTTTGAAAAAATAATCGATCATCATAAAGAAACCCATGGGCAGTACTTAATTTATGGACATTTCTTTATTATTATTTCCATTATGCTACTTGCGGCGAATTTGCATTTATTGTTTGAGGATCATTTAGAAAAAAATGTGTTGCTTTTGATGTTATTTGGCTCTGTAGCACTATTTTTCATCTCAAAACAATTCGTTTTTATAACCCACAAAAAGGTGGAAGTGAGCTTTTCTTTTTGGAAAGATGCGCTTTTATTATTGCTTCTCGTTGGGTTGTTTTTCCTCAATCTTTATACAGATTTACCGTTATTTGTTAGTTTTGTAAGTATTTGGGTTTGTGCATTGATTGATCTTGGATTGCAGTTTCGGACTTCGCGACCTGCACGGATATAAAATAAAAAAAGGTGGGCATTTCGCTCACCTTTCTTCGTTCACATCTCGATGTCTTGTGTAATCCGTAAAAATAAACAGGCCCATTAAGAAGCTTATTAAACATACGATTGGACGGAAATAGAATCCAGAATAACTAGGGGTGAAAATCAGTCCAAAAACAAGTCCAAATAGCCATAAAATTAGTGCCATAAATATTAGAAAATCATTTCGATAAGCACAAATAATGAGGATTCCTGCTAAAATCATCGCAAGTGACATTAGATAGCCCGATGACGCCGCAAGATCTTCCGGTATCATAAACAAGTTATTTTTTTTGCTGTCAGGGCTTAGTAGTTCAGCAAGAGCACCAATAAAGCCTGCTTGGATTGACATAATTCCACAAAAAATACGCATTTTACACCACTCTTTTTAAAATACATTTTAGCTTATTTATTATGTCATAAAAAATCCGGATTTGCTACGCGACAAAGTAACTATAATTTACTTATACGCGCCAAAAACTACTATAATTAGCTTTATCTTGAATATTAAACTCGATTATTTTTGCTAGTAAATCAAAATCTACTGGTTTCTTCCATAAAATCCGGAAAATCCCTTTCGTATGACTATAACCAGCTTCTTTCAGTTCCGTTTCAAAACGATCAATTCCAGCTACTTCTGGGGAAACACTCATATGCTGTTTTGCAATTGAGAATCCAATGATGAACGTACCATTATTGGTGAACATTGGTGTATTCCATTTGATTTCTGGCTTTAGATTTGGAAAAGTTTCCTCCACCCAGGTTAAAACTTCTTGTGTTCGTGCGCGGTGTTCCGGGTTTTCAATCTCAGCTAGATATTCTGCAAAAGCTTCCATATTATTTCCTCCTAAAAAACATAATCTTACAGTTACTCTTATTATAAAGAAAAACTGCTGTGATGCAAAGTCTGGCTGCTAGATACAGCAAACAAAAACAAGCCTCTATGTCAGGCTTGTTTTTGTTTAGCTTAATATAGTCGGGCTTTTTTCAGGTTTATTTGTTTCGCTTCGTATGCTCGGGTGATGCTCTCTTTATTTGAAACTTCGGAAACGCCTACATTCCACCAGTTAAGGTAGCCTTCTGACATGGTTTTAGGCAACACTTTCATTTCGATTAAAGTTGTTTTGGTTTGTTTTTTGGCATCTTCTAACGCGTTGATCAAATCTTCTTTTGTGTTGGCTTTATAGACTTTTGCGCCGTATCCTTCTGCAATTTTGGCGTAATCGACTTGCATGATTTGGTTGTTGTTATCGCGGAATTCACAGAAGAAACTGTCGCTCCCGTTTGCCATTTGAAGATTGTTGATACAGCCAAATCCGGAATTATCGAAGAGCATAATGTTAATTTTTTTGCCGTATTGCAAGGAAGTCAGCAGTTCAGAGTGGGACATGCAGAAACTGCCATCGCCGACGATAGAGTATACTTCTTGGTTATCGTTTGCGGCCATTTTTGCGCCTAGAGCACCGTTTATTTCGTAGCCCATGCAAGAGTAGCCATATTCTAGGTGATACGTATTTGGCACGGCTGGATTCCAGAGTCGTTGCAGGTCGCCCGGAAGTGAACCAGCTGAACAAACTACGATGCTATCTGGCTCGACGGTATCATTAATTGTAATTAGTGCTTCGGTTTGTGTGAATTCCGTCTGTAAGCTATCGGCATATTCGTTTAAAGTTGCTTGATCAAATTGATTTTTGATTTCTGGGGCGAAATTATTACGATTGAATTTTGTATGTTGCAGACGCGTTCGTTCTTTTAGCCATTCTTTTTTATACGTCGAAATCTTGTCACCAAATTGGGTTTTGTATCCTTTTAAAAGTGGCGTAAGTTCGATTAGTGTTGCTTTGGCGTCACCGACCACTTGGAAGGCATCTAGTTTGTAGGTTTGCATCCGGCTGATGTTGATATTGATAAATTTAGTCGCTGGGTTAAAGGCTGTCTTGGAGCTCGTTGTGAAATCGGTATAGCGCGTGCCAATTCCAATCACTAAATCGGCCTCGTGGATTATTTTATTTGCAGCCAGTGTACCGAGGATGCCTGTGCCGCCTAGATTGTTTTTGAAGCTAAACTCCACGGTGGATTTCCCAGCATGCGTTTCAACGAGCGGAATGTCGTTTTGTTCGGAGAGGGCGATTAATTCATTGCGGGCATCTGAATAGCGGGCGCCACCTCCGACGATAATAACCGGGGTCTGACTAGCTTTGATAAGTTTCGCCGCCTCGGTTAGTTCGCGTTTTGTCGGAATTTGCCGATTAAGATAGTGAATTCTTTTTTGGAAAAACGTTACTGGGTAATCGAATGCTTCTCCTTCTGTGTCTTGCGCGATACAGATTGTTGCTGGACCGGCGCTCACTGGGTTGGTCATGACTTCAAAGGCGCGAAGGAGGGCGCTCATTAGTTGCTCTGGTCGCTGCACGCGGTCAAAATATTTTGAAACTGCTTGGAAGCCATCGTTGGTTGTGATTGCCGTGCTCGACTCATGCTCTAGTTGTTGCAAAACTGGGTCGGGCTGTCTTGTTGCGAATGTGTCGGCTGGCAAGAATAATACTGGTAAATTGTTCGCAAATGCGGTGCCAGCTGCTGTAATTAGGTTAGCAGATCCTGGTCCAGCTGACGTGGAACACGCGTAGATGCGCTTGCGATTTTTTTGTTTTGCGTAGGCAATTGCCGCGTGCGCCATGCCCTGCTCATTTTTTCCTTGGTAGACTTTTAAATGACCTGGATTTTCTTCCAAAGCCTGTCCAATCCCAACCACATTCCCATGCCCAAACAATGTGAAAATCCCGTCCACAAACGGCGCAGATTCACCGTCCACCTCAATATACTGTTGATTTAAAAATTTCACCAAAGCTTGCGCAGTAGTTAGTCGAATTGTTTTTTCCGTCATCAAAATCCCTCCTAATCCGCGTTCGCAATAAGCGCTTTAATTTCATCGGCTGTTGGCATCGCATCGGAAGAACTGTGTTTACTCACAACGATTGAAGCCGCCGCACTTCCGAATTTAAGTGCTGTTTCGATATTTTCGCCGCTAAACAGCCCATATAAGAATGCAGATGCATAGGAATCCCCTGCGCCAAATGTTTTGAGTACTTTAGTTTTATAGGCTTGTGCTCGGAATGTTTCGCCTGCTTTTGTATACGCAAAAGATCCTTCTACACCGTGCTTAATTACGATAATTTCTGCTTTATGTTTAAAAAGATTGGCCGTCGTCACTTCATTATTACCACCAATTTGATTTTCCATCATATCAAATTCGTCACGCGTACCGATTATCACATCCGCTTGTTCCGCGACAAGTGAATAATAAACCGCTGTTTCTTCCGTATTTTTCCAAGTATAGGGGCGATAATCCAGTTCAAAAGCGACTATTACATCGTTTTTCTGAGCTAGGTGGACTGCTTTTAAAACGGCTTCTCGTGATGGACTTTGCGCTAAAGCTGTACCTGAAATGAGGAGCACCCGTGTTTCTTTTATGTAGTCTTCCGAAATCTCTTCCGGCGTCAAATATAAATCCGCTACATTTTCACGATACATTAAAATACTACATTCTTCCGGGCTCTTAATTTCCGTAAACGCCAAACCAACTTTGCGCCCAGCTGTATCTTTCACCATTCCAGCCGTGTTTATATTCAAATCGCGCATATGTTTTTCAATAAACCTGCCATGTTGATCATCTGAAATTTTGCCGATAAAACCTACTTTTAAGCCGAGTTTCGCGGTTCCAATCGCAATATTAGCCGGGGAGCCACCCACATATTTAGAAAAAGTTATCGTTTCTTCCATTGGACGATTGTATTCGACCGCGTTCAAATCAATGCACGCGCGTCCTACTGTGATTAAATCAAATTTTCGTTCGCTATGTTTGTTTAGATTCATGCTCCAAATCCTCCTCTTAGTCTCGCTCTAAAATCCATTCATGGTCGGGATCATTGTGAAATTTCCAAACCCGCTTCGGTCCAGCCATCACGTTTAAATAGTAAGAATCATATCCGTCCGGAACCCCCACAGGATGATAGCCTTCTGGAACAATAACCGCATTCTGGTGCTCTACAGCCATTGTTTCATCAAGCGCACGATCATCCGTATAGACACGTTGAAAAATAAAACCTTGCTCCGGATTAATTTCATGATAATAACTTTCTTCTAAAAATGACTCTGCTGGCAAATTATCGCGGTCATGTTTATGCGGTGGATAACTCGAAAAATCCCCGCCATTCGTATACACTTCCACAACCAACAAACTACTCGCAACCCCACTCACATCTGGCAAAATATTATGTACCAGTCGTTTATTTTGATATTTACCGCGTTGCTCAATTGAATTATCACTTGCTTTAATTAGCGTCGTTGGCAAATCTCGGTCAGCCGGCGAATAACAAAGAGCCACACGAGCTTTTCCCGAATCTGCCTTCACTTGAAACGCCCGTCCACCAGAGATAAACACGCTATCAGTCGGAATTTTTTCGAAAACGTTCGCCCTTGTCCCAATTTCTGTAAAAACATGCGCGGCCTCACTAACCGTAATTTTCCCAGTAAGCGCGACAATGCAGCACTCCAAATCAGTAAGAGCCTCCTGATAAACGGCGCCTTTTTCCAGTTCAATCAAGCGAAACCCAACATAACTTAGCGGAGAATTCCCTTGGTTAATATCCTGCACAAGCGTAACGCCAGGCGCTATTGTTTCATTTAACGGTTTTCGTAATAGTTTGCTCATGTCCGCACCTCCTATTCTTCGTAGCCTTTTAATGAATATCTCGCAGTGACAACTTTTTTATGCGTGTAAAAATCTACGCTGTCTTTGCCGTTAGCGTGAAGTGTTCCATAAAAGGACGATTTCCAACCAGAAAACGGGAAAAACGCCATCGGAGCAGGTACACCCAAATTCACACCAAGCATTCCAGCATCAATTTTTTCTCTAAAGTAACGGATTGCCTTGGCATTATTAGTGAAAATACAAGCACCGTTCGCAAATTCAGATTGATTCGCCACCCGAACAGCTTCTTGGAGGTTTTTCACACGAATCACAGATAAAACTGGTGCAAAAATCTCATCTTTCCAAATTGTCATATCCGTCGTAACATCTTCCAAAATCGTGGGTCCCACAAAATGCCCTTCAGAAAGCCCTGTTTCACGGCCATCTACAGTTAATTTCGCCCCTTCTTCCACGCCTTTTTCAATATAAGCAATTGTGCGTTTTTGATTTTCTTCGCGAATTACTGGACCAAGGAAAACGCCATCGTCTAACCCGTTTCCAATTTTCACATTCTGCGCCGCTGTTCGAAGTGCCGCTAAAAACTCGTCCGCGATTCCTTCTTCAACTGTAACAACCGCACACGCCATGCACCGTTCGCCAGCCGATCCAAATGCTGCTGAAATAACATTCGTCACGGTATCTTCTAAATCCGCATCATTAAGTACAATCGTATGGTTTTTCGCGCCTGTCAAAGCTTGCACACGTTTCAAGTTCGCGCTTCCTGTTTTGTAGACATACTCCCCAACCGGCTTAGAACCTACAAAAGAAACCGCTTTAATTAGTTCGTTTTCTAAAATACCATTAACCACATCACGCGCGCCGTATACCACATTGAACACACCTTTTGGAAGACCAGCTTCGGAAAATAATTCGACCAATTTCTCCATTAAAAGCGGTGTTCGCTCAGAAGGTTTTAAAATAAACGAGTTCCCGAGCGCGATAGCCATTGGGAACATCCAACAAGGAACCATCATCGGAAAGTTAAATGGTGCAATTCCGCCAACAACTCCGACCGGATAGCGATAATTTGCCGCCTCCACATCTGTTGCAATCGAAGCAAGCGAATCACCCATCATGAGTGTTGGTGCTCCCGCCGCGAACTCAACATTTTCAATACCACGTTGCACTTCGCCGCGTGCCTCAGATAAATTTTTACCATTTTCGAGTGTAATCAGTCTTGCTAGTTCTTCTTTATGTTGAATGAGTAACTGTTGGAAACTAAATAGAACCCGTGCACGTCTTGGTACAGCAACTTGGCTCCATTTTTCAAAAGCTTGTTCGGCTATGGTAGCGGCCTGGTCTAATTCCGCGCGCGTCGATATTGGCACTTGGCACAGCACTTCGCCCGTCGCTGGATTGATGACATCTTCGTATTTGTCCGCCTTACTCTCGACCCATTCACCATTAATATAATTCTTTAATTTCCGTATATCTGCCATAAATTATCCCTCCACTTAAAATTACTCATAAGTTAACCATTAATCGATTATAACCCCATCTTAAGCCAATAAAATTGGAGAGTCAATTTAATTTTTGTCACTAACTTCACCATAAAAAATCATAGTTGATTACCTTTTGAGCATGTGTTATAAATAGGGTAGAAAACAATATTTTTTGCCAAAGGATGAATTTCAAATGAAAGTACGACGCATTCAAGCGATAGAGAATTTAATTCACGAAAAAGGCAGCGCTAGCCTTGATGATTTATGCGAACAATTCAACGTTTCTAAAAATACTATTCGTCGCGACATTGCCAAACTTCTCCAAAAAAACACCATCAAAAAAGTCTATGGTGGTGTCGTTTCTATTTATAATAATCCTGAAGAAATTCGGCCGTTCGAAAATCGCGATACAGAAAATCATGCTGAAAAACAGCTTATCGGAAAAGCGGCGGCTGATTTTATTGAAGAAAATGATCTGATTTTTATTGATTCCGGGACAACGACTAGCTGTCTCGCAGCGGCTCTACCAACGGATAAAGAGATTACTATTATTACTAACAGCCTAGATGTGATTAATTTTGCGAGTGAAATGGATAATGTGAAATTGATTGTGATTGGCTCGACGTTTAAACCGAGTACTAAATCATTTGTCGGCGTGGAGAACTGGGGATTTTTTGAGAAATATAATATTACGAAAGCTTTTATGGCCGCAACTGCGCTTTCGACTACGCACGGGGTGATGAATTCGGATATTTTGGAGTATGAGATTAAGCGCCATATGATGGAAAAAGCTACGGAGAAATTTTTGCTGGTGGATCATACGAAGGTGGATAAGTCGGCTTTGCTTACTTACGGGGAGCTGGCGAAATTTGATTGGTTGGTTACGTCGAAGGACATGGCTGGTGGGTGTTTGGGGTATTGTGAGGATGTTGGGGTTTTGGTGAGGTTGGTTTAGTTTAGTGAAAAAAGACCCCTCTCCACCGAAAGGGGTCTCTCAATTTATTTACTTACTAACAACCGGAATATAAAGCGTAAAATCCGCTTCTCTAAGATCTTCCAAATTAAACGATCCTGCAATACCAACTGTGTCGCTTTGGCTCACTTCGCCGTATGCTGCGCCGATGAAGCCGTCTAGAGCTGGGCGGTCTTTTTCGCTTGTTACGAATTTTGCGTATTTGCCTGCTGGGATGTCGAAGGTTGTGTCGCCGTTTTCGCCGTTCGCGCTTGCCACGATGTAATATTGTAAGCCGTCAAGACTTGCGTTAATGCCAACGTAGTCTTTTTCGTTTTTTGCAAATTTTGTGTAGGCTGATTCTTTGATTTCGCTCATTGGGCCAAAGCCTTTTTGTGGATCAAATTCAGGGATTTCTACTTTGTTTCCAGTAAATGTTTCTTTTTTCAATTCAACAATTTCAAATGCCATAATATTTCCCTCCAAAAAGTTACTTAACTTTGATATGATGTAACTATAACACGCGAATGATGACAACTGTCTGTCATCATTTCGAAAAAAGGAGAAAAAAATGAAAATCGAGCGACTCATCGGAATTATCATGCTGCTCCTCCAACGCGAGCTAGTCAGTGCTTCTGAAATGGCTACGATGTTTGAGGTTTCTAAACGTACTATTTTTCGCGACATTGACACGCTCTCGATGGCGAACATCCCGATTTACACGATTGCCGAAACGAAGGGTGGCATCGGTATTATGCCCACCTACAAAGTCGACAAAAAGCTTCTGACAGCAGATGATTTAACAGCTATTATCGCCAGCTTAGATGGTATGGAACAATTACTTTCTTCCGCAGAAACTAAAAAAACGCTCCAAAAAATGAAAAACATGCTCGACCATTCCAGCGAACCACCCAAAAGTTCGATTTCGCTTGATTTCTCCAATTTATCCATGAAAAAAGAGTTAAATGCAAAAGTCGAAAGTTTATATTTAGCGATTAAAAAACATCAACTAGTGGAACTCAGCTATATTGATCGAACCGGCAATCAAACCGTTCGTAAAACTGAGCCATATCACCTCCTGTTTAGGAATCGTTCTTGGTATTTGCAAGGTTACAGTTTGGAGCGTAGCGATTTTCGGACGTTTAAAATGTCGCGTATTGTTGAGCTGAAAACGCTGGAAGAAACTTTTGAAGCGCGGCCTTTTGTTGTAAAACCATTCGGCATGACCGCAGATAGACCCACGTTCTTGATGCATGAAGTCACTTTAATTGTAGATAAAATAGCTCGTGAACAAATCGTTGAACGCTTTGATCCAGTTGCAATTTCACAGCACGATGAAGAGCATTTTTTAGTAAAAGTGACACTTCCCGATCATGAGGCTGGGTACCGCTTTTTGCTCCAACTTGGTACGCATGTAACCATTCAAAACCGTGATGACTTTTACGATAATTTTGTTGATTATTTAGCAGAAATTCAAGGAAAATATATCTAAAAATGGCTCTGCTAATTGTTTAGCAGAGCCATTTGATGTTAATCTTTATATTTATAATCCAAATCTTGATAAGCTGTTTGGTACGGTCCACCATCAGCTACTTCTGAATGATAAAGTGCTTTTAAAGCGAAAGTTTTTTCTAAGTCCATTTCTTTCATTAGCTTTTGAAGGCGTTCTTGCAAGTCTACGCTATCTTTTACAAGCTCCTTCATTTGTGATTTTACATATTTCATAATAATTCCGCTCCTTTTCACACATTATAACACTTTCTTGTCTGATAAAAAAGGAGTGCGACTATAAGCCACACTCCCTTACTTTTTTAACCGATTAATTCGATTGCTCTCTCAAGCACTGCTGCTCCGTTTACACGGCCGTAGTCTAACATATTAATTACTTCGACAGGAATTTTTCCGCCAACTACTTTTTCTGTGTTGCCTTTTAAATAACCAACTTGTGGTCCAAGCAAAATGACATCTGCTTTTTCCCAGTTTTCGTGTAGTTCAGCGTCGGATACAGCCCAGATATTTGCTTCAATACCTTGTTCCGCTCCTGCTGCTTTCATTTTTTCTACTAAGAAACTTGTGGACATACCAGCATTACATACTAATAAAATGTTTTTCATTGGTTAGACTTCCTTTCTTATTTTGCCTCTGTTTTTTGAGCTGTAGCAAAAGCAACTTTTTCATCCATACGTAGGAATGGTAGATAGATAAAGACTGTTATAACAATGATAATTACTTGTAGAACGGACGCGCGCCAGTCCCCACCAGTTGCTAAGAAACCTGAAATAATCGGCGGTGTCGTCCACGGGGTTTGTACTACTACATGATTAATCCAACCTGCTGCCGTCGCAAAATACGCAGTTGTTAAAGAGAAAATCGGCGCTAATACGAACGGGATAATTAGTAATGGGTTGAAGACAATCGGTAAACCAAAGATAATTGGTTCACTAATATTAAATAGCGACGGTGCTGCTGATAGCTTAGAAATATCTTTATAGTCTTTTCGTTTTCCAAAGATGAAAATGGCAATTAGTAGGCCAATCGTGTTTCCTGAGCCACCCATAACTGCAAATGTATCTTTGAAAGCCATGTTAATAATATGCGGAATTTCTTGATGATTCGCGTAGGCAACCATGTTTTCTTGCATATTTTGAAGTAAAAATGGATCTAGTAACGGACCAGAAATAACTGCTTGGTGAATCCCTAAGCCGAAGAATAAGTTGGCGATGGATGTAATTAGCAAGAATCCTGGAAGACTTGTCGTCACATAGCTAAGTGGCTTCGTGATAATCGTTGTAACAAGCGTGTTAAAGTCCATGCTGAAAATTTGATTAACTGCAAATGACACAACTGAGAAAATAATAACCGTAATCATAATTGGAATTAACACGTTAAATGATTTAATAACTGCCGGTGGAATATTTCCTGTTAAATTGATTTGCATACGTTTATTTTTCGATAATTTAATGAATAAATCGGTTGCAATTAAGCCAACGATAATACCGACGAACATACCTGACGCACCAGTATAACTAACTGGGATAACGTTCGGTACTTCGATTGATTTTGATGCGCCTTCTGGAAGGAACGTCATCGCAATCGGTGTTACGACGATAAATGAAGATAAGGCAACAAGAATTGGAGCAATGACGTTTTTATAGCCACGATTCAAACATAAATGATATGAAATCGCCACAGTGACTAAAAGCGTAATGACACTCAAGGTACCATTTCCGATTGAAATACCAATCTCTTGCCATGTTTTAAGTGTATCTGGGTTAACAATTTTGCCCATAAAGCCAGTCGGTTCTAAAATAACATAGTTAATCAGTGTGACAAAACCAGCTAAAATCATGAACGGCATAATACTCGCAAAAGCATCACGCAATGAACGCAAATGAATCTGACCACCAAGACGTTGTGCTACATTAATAAACCCATTAACAATCGACTTCTTTTTCGTTTCAGCCATTAGTTGTTTCCTCCCTTTTCGTCCCAACTAGTTTGCTTGTTTCATATTCAAAACCGTTCTTGTCGCTCATTTTTTTATAAAATTCGCCACTTTTCTTCATTGTGCGTTTGCCAGTTTCAACATCAAGTGAAACGAGTCCGTAACGGTTTTTATATGCGTTAATCCACGACCAACAATCAATGAAAGTCCATAAGTGATACCCCTTAATATCGCAACCTTCTGCAATCGCTTGATGTACATACGCCAAATGATCTTTAACAAATTGAATCCGGTAATCATCTTGAATTTGTCCTTCTTCATTTAAGAAACGTTCTTCATTCGCTACACCCATACCATTTTCAGAAATAAATGATTCGATATTGCCGTAATTATCGCGAATATCAATACATAAATCATAAATTCCACGTTCATAAATTTCCCAACCGCGATAAATATTCATTCGTTTACCTGGCATATTGTGCGGTTCAAAAAACCAATCTGGTAAAAACGGACTTTTTTCATTAATAGCGGTTAAACGGGCTTTCACGCGTCTTGGTTCATAGTAATTTAGGCCAAGAATTTGTGCCGTATTTTCTTTAATAATCGTCAAATCTTCTTCCGTATATTCCGGCATTTGATCGTATTCGCGCATGATTTCTACTAATTTTTCTGGAAAAGTTCCTTTAACCATCGGATCCAAGAAACTTCTCGTATAAAAAGCATCACAGATTTCTGCAGCTTCTAAATCATATTCGTTTTGGCTACGCGGATAAGTCGGGCTAAGGTTTAAAATAACGCCGATTTTGGATGACAAATTTAATTTTTTGAAAGCTTTAATAGCTAAAGCATGTGCCAAAATCGTGTTAAAACCAGCTTGTGCGCCGCGTTTGAAGTCGATTTGATTCGGATAATGGAAATCTTCTAAATAACCGCCAAGAATCGGTCCAAGTGGTTCGTTAAATGTAAACCAGTGATAAACTAAATCGCCAAATTCTTTAAAACAAGTATCCGCAAAGTGAACATAGGCATCAACAACTTCCCTTGATTCCCAGCCCCCAGCGTCTTGAAGTGCAACAGGCATATCGAAATGATATAAATTCGCAAATGGTTTGATACCGTTTTCATTCATTTCAGTAAGTAAATCACGATAAAACGCAATAGCTTTCGGGTTCACTTCACCAACACCATCATTTGGAAACATTCGCGCCCATGAAATCGAAATCCGGAACGAATTATGTCCTGTTTTCTTCATCCACTGCACATCTTCTTTATACCGATTAAAATGATCTGTTGTAATTTCTGAACCTACACCTTCGTAAAAGCGATTCGGTTCTGTTTCAAACCAATGCTCCCAAACAGTTTTTGCCTTACCAGTGTCGCCGCGACCTTCTGCTTGTTCCGCAGACCACGCAGAGCCCCACCAAAAATCTTTTGGAAACGTTAATAATTCTTTCATTTTTTATGGCCTCCCTTTTGTCAAAATAAATATAGCATACATTTATTTAAAAAACAATACTTTTATTAAAAGATATATACTTTTGTTTATAGGGATACCTTTTTGTAAAAGTATATGGTATACTATGCTTATTACATCAGTAAAGGAGCCAATAAAATGTCGGGAATGGCTAAATACATGGAAATATACATAGATATCCGTGATAAAATCAATCAAAACAAATACGAAATTAACGAGAAATTGCCTGATGGGGATAGTATGGCTCGCACGTATGATTGCAGCAAGCTCACTGTCAAAAAAGCACTGGATATGCTTGTACAAGAAGGCATGATTATTAGACGCCGCGGGGCTGGTACTTTCGTGAAATCTCATTCTACTAACGGCGGTGAATTCGCGCTAGGGCCAATGTCTGGACTTGTAAATACATTTGGAAAAGACAACATTAAATCGAAAGTCATTTTATTTTCCATTGAAAAACCATCGAAAGAAGTCGCAGAAAAATTAGAGATGCAGGATGACTATATTTACCGAATCATCCGGATGAGAGAAGTTGGTCATAAAGCCTATTCGATTGAACATACTTATATGCCACTTGCGATTATTCCAGGACTTGAGCCGCACCATTTAGAAGATTCGATTTATAATTATATTCGTGATGATTTAAAACTCAAGATGCAGAGTGCCCATGTTTGGGTGCGCGGGGATAAATCAAATCAAGAGGATAGTAAGCTCCTCGATTTAGAAGAACCTACTTTTATGATGGAAATTGAGAAATTAGCGCATTTGGAAGACGGTCGAGTGTTCGAATATTCGATTACGCGCCATACGTATGAATCGTTTGTGTTTGAAACGGTTTTTGTGCAGAATTAATAAAAACAAAACTAATTTATAAATTTTAAAAATAGAGTCCAGTAATGAAAATTTATTTATATAACTTTTCGTTGCTGGATTTTTATTAATGATTAAAAAATAAGTTTATTTGGTATTCTTTTGGAATATATATTTACTTTTTTTATTAGCAAAAGTGCTATACTGAGTTCGTTTTTCACTCCATTCTTATGGTTAAGGAGTATAACGTAACTAAGTTTCCATATATCCGAAAGCTATCCGACTATTTTTGAGCTTGTTTACACTTTTCTAAAGCGTGCAGAAGAAACATTCTTCACATTTATAAAATTAATATTATTTTTACTTCATCTTTTTCTAAATCATTTACACTCTTCTCAAGACTCTTGTCATACTTCTCCTTTTCAATATTCATTTGATAATGTTGTAGCTATTGACTCAATACCCTAATATTTCACATTACTGTGGATTGAAATACTAACCATCATATACTCAATTTTTGCTTAAACCACTTGAACCATCTACCTATTATCGCGTAAATAACACTTCTATGACAGAATGAGTATATTATTTTATGTAATGTAAATAAAACTAATATTGTGTTTACATATATAATCGGTATAATAGTTAGTGAAAATATAAACAAATTTTAATCTTCGGGAGGTTATAATTTTAGCAAAAGAAAAATTAATAGAGATATGAATTATTTCAAATGAAAATCATGGGGTAACGGCTGTGATAACGATTATTTTAGATTGTAGTCTAAACATATTAAGAATTTGAAAGGTCAAGGTGAAGATGAATGATTAACTTACTGGAAAAAGCAGCAGCAAATCAATTAGAGCAGACGGGGCAAGTAAAAAAGTTAGCTGTACCTGGATGGGATTCTAAATCTTGGATTGTATATAAAATCCCATTAGAATATTTGTATTATAATGATAAAAACGGTCGGATTAATACAGTATATAAACAGTACCAAGCAGAAAACGGACGATTAAAACCACAACCAGGTAATTCTAACTATAATGAAATTTTTGAAAAATTTATTTATAACTCCAATTCAAGAGCATTAGAAAACACTCTCCAATCAATTAAAGAAAAAACTCAGCAAGAACCAGGTGTTGTACTATCAGATGGGCGTGTCATTGATGGCAACCGTAGATTTACAGCTCTACGAATGTACCAAAATCAAGATCATATTCCAAAAACATTTGAAGCTGTGATTTTGTCGCTGAATGTTAATTCTGAAAATGATGAAAAAAAAATAAAAGAATTAGAGTTAGATTTACAGCTTGGACGTGAAGAACGTATTAATTACGATCCTATTGATCGTATTTTTGATGTTTATAATACTATTGAAGTTGAAAAATTAATGACGGTTGAAGAATATAAAAAAGCCTCTGGGGCTGGAAATACAAAAGGTATTAACCGTGATATTCGTTTAGCAAAACTAATTCTCCAATTTATAGAAATAGTATCACCAGGCGGAAATCCAGTTGATAAATTTTATCTAGCTCGAGAACTAAAGTTAGACGGTCCTATTGAAGAAATAGAAGGAACTATTAATAAATTAAAAGATAAAGAAAAAACATCCATTACTGAAGCTATTTTAACTTATCTTGCTGTAGTAAAATCAACTGAAGGTAACACTGATGTGACACGTATAATGCGTGATGTCAAAACAAAGATTTTAAAAAATGATGAGATTAAGAAATATTTTCTAAGAGCTGTAGATGATAAAGTCGATGATATCATTGATGCTTTTTCTGAAATACCAATAAAAAACAGTAATGATTTAAAGCAAGTAACCAAATCATTACCTGAATTAAATAAATCTGTAAATGATTTTCAGTCATCAGTTAATCGCTTAATATATAAAGGTAGGAAAGATTCAGAACGAAAAGAAGCATTACTAGAATTACAGAATATCCTAGAGAAAATAGAAGAACTGGATGCTAGTGACTTCAAAGAGTTAACGACAGATGAATTTTTGGATGCAAAAGATGTATTAATGCAAATCACTGATACATTGTTTAAATTGAAACAGGAGATGAATAAATGAGTTTTTCTGTAGATATTAAAAACAACTTGAAATCGCAGTACACAAATGGTTTTGTAGATAATTTTTACATTAAATTATTAACTCAGGGAAACCTTTATCAACGTGTATCTGGATATTTTACCAGTGCAGGTGTTGATTTATATGCAGATGGATTAGAAGAGCTTGCTAAAAATGGAGGAGAAATTCAATTTATTATCTCAAAAGAAATCTCAAAAGATGATTATGAACGTATTAAGGCAGGATATAACCTTAGAGAAGAGTTGAAATCTCTTAAAATATCCGAGCAAAATGATAAGTTAAGCACAAAAGCTCAACAACAATTAGGGAATTTGGCATTTATGATAGCAAATAGTCGTGCACGAGTAAAAATAGCATTAATGCAACAAGGAGTTTTCCATGACAAGTTTGGGCTAATACATAGTGATGATGAAGTAGTTTTTTTTAATGGCTCAGCAAATGAAACAAAAAACGGTATTAGTAAAAACTATGAGTCAATAAGTGTTGACGTTTCCTGGGATAGCAGTAATAATGTACAATCTCGGATTCTAGAAAGCCAAGAAAGGTTTACACGTCTCTGGAATAATAAAGAACACGGTATTACAGTAGTGGAGGCTTCTGAATTAGCGTACGAAGAAATTGCACCCTATCAACAATTGGCTACTATTACAAATCTTTCCGAAAAGCAAGATTGCAAATTAGATTCACTTGATGAGGAAACGATTAATTTCAGATTATTTGAAAACCGTATAATACGAATCGATAATACCACTCTTAAACTAACTCTAAAAGACCGTAAATTGAGAGTTGGAAGTGATTTAACATGTTTTTTTGAAGAAGACAATTCTACAATTCGCAATGATGTGACATACAAAGATATTGAACAAATTATTGAAGTTACACAAAAACGTGCAGAAAGAAAAGGTATTATAGTTACAATCTCAACTGCTGTCGAGGACTTTATTACACGAAACAAATATTCTATTGAACAATATAAAATCTTAGGTGCGGTGTACAAGGGGGCCTTAGAAAAATTTCCAGAACCTAAAAAAGTTACTCTTGAAGATTTTTCTAAAGTTGTGCAACAAGAGGTTAGCCGTCCATTACGTGATTTGCATTTACGTGCTGCCTACTATAAATATGAAATGATGCGAGCTGCTAATTTTTCTGTTCCAGGTGCGGGGAAAACTGCAATGTTATTAGGAGTTTTTGCTTATTTAAATAGATTTAATGTACCTAAAAACGAGAAAATAAATCGTATTCTTGTTGTCTCTCCTATTAATGCATTCGATTCTTGGAAAAGAGAATTCAAAGCTGTTTTTGGCGACAAAAAAAAACTTATATCTATCGATGCCCAAAATAAAAACTTTAAAGAGTTGCTACAGACTGATTGGGGAATTAGCAACTTAATATTAGTTAATTACGAGTCATTACCTGGAACTATCGACCTTTTAAAGCGTATAATTGATACTCATACATTGTTAGTATTCGATGAAGTACATCGTATTAAAAATCCTCATGGACAACGTGCTCAATATTCACTTGAGCTATCTCAAATTCCAAAGTTCAGATACGTTTTAACAGGAACACCAATTCCAAACAAATACAGTGATATTTTTAATTTTTTGCATATCTTATATGGTAATGAATATAATGGATTCTTTGGATGGGATGTAGATGAATTAAATAATCCAAAAATAAGAAAAATTAAAGAGATTAATGAAGCACTCCATCCTTTCTTTTGGCGAACTAATAAAAAAGATTTAAATGTTCCAGAACCTGAAAAAGATATTACAATTAAAGTTAGTCCTAGTTTAGAACAAAAACAGTTAGCTGAAGCCATTTACTATAATGAATCGTCTAGCTTAGCAAAGTTAATTCGTTTAATTCAAGCATCTACTAATCCAGCTTTGTTAAATTCTGCAATCAATTACGATGAATTAATGTCATTTAATGATGACGAAAGTGCATCTGAGAGGATATCCGGCATCACTAAGAGTGACTTTTTTGAATTACTAGGCGGAGATAAAATTGCTACTGAACAGAATCAATATAAAAATTTAGATGTTCAAACCACTGTCTCCCCAAAATTCGCATCAGGTATAGAATTAGTAGAAAAACTTGTTGCAGAGGGAAAAAAAGTTTTAGTATGGGGGCTTTTTGTTGATACTATTATTAAAATCAAAGATTCTCTAAAAGAAAAAAATCTTTCTGTTAATTTAATTTATGGCGGAACGCCTAAAGATGAACGAGTAAAATTAATCGATGAATTTAGAGATGGAGGCGTACAGATTTTAGTATCAAACCCACAAACATTAGGAGAATCCATTTCATTACATCAATCTGTTCATGATGCTGTGTATTTTGAGTATGATTTCAACTTAACATATATGTTACAATCAAGAGACCGCATTCATCGGTTAGGATTAAAAGAAAACGATTATACACGTTATTATTATTTACAAACAGAGAGTGAGCCATTTACAAGTGATCGCCCTGGCTATATAGATGAAAAAATATACAGAAGGCTTAAGGATAAAGAACAAATAATGTATGATGCGGTTGATGATATTACATTATCAATTGAATATAGTAAAACTGAGATAATAGATGCAATGAATATTATCGATGATGAAAGGAAAAGAATTAGACGCAATGAATAAAAAAATTAGAGTAGCAGAAATGTTTGCTGGAGTCGGTGGTTTCCATCTGGGATTATCCCGTGCAAGTTCGGATTTCCAAGTGGTTTGGGCAGACCAATTTGAACCGTCTCGTAAAAATCAATTTGCTTTTAATATCTATAAAAAAAATTTTCCAGGAACAAATGTTGTCAACGAAGATATTTCTTTAATCAATAAAACTAGTATTCCCGCTATAGATATGTTAGTGGGTGGCTTTCCATGTCAAGATTATTCTGTTGCTTCAACAGGTGCAAAGGGCATTTTCGGAAAAAAAGGAGTTCTCTGGTGGGATATCAAAGATGTGATTGAAGCAAAATGGCCACAGTTTGTTTTCCTAGAAAATGTTGACCGTTTACTGACTTCACCGGGAATAAATAGCACGCGACCAGGACGCGATTTCGGTATGATTTTACGCACATTTTCTGATTTAGGATATGGTGTAACTTGGAAGATGATTAATGCAGCTGATTATGGTTTTCCTCAAAGACGTCGACGGACATTTATATTTGCGTTTAGAGATGATACAAATTTTAAAAAACATGTCAAAAAGATAGTACATTTAGGTGAAGATAATATTGCAGAATTTATTAAAACCATGCCCCCTCTATCAAGTACGCTAAAAAACATCTCCATTGGAGAAATGAGTAAAGTAGACTTAACCAAATATGATAGCTTAGTTGATTTTTCGGATAATTTTTCAGTGAAAAGGGCATTTAAAAAAACCGGATTTATGGTTGACGGTCATATATGTATGGCTGATTACCAACCTCTTATAATAAAGTCTCAAACACTAAAAAGTATAGTTCAACCAAATGAGACTGATAAAACATTATATCTAACAGCTGAAAAAGAAAGAAAGTTTAAAGAACTAAAAGGGGGGTTCAGAACAACTAAAATTTCAAAAACTGGCCATAAGTATCCTTACGGTATGGGCGCAATTGCTTTTCCTGACCCATTAGATAAGCCTGCAAGAACAATGGTTACAACAGAGCATACTGTTTCTAGGATGAGTCATGTGATAAAAGATCCAGGTAATGGCCGTCTTCGGCTTATTTCTCCAGAAGAAGCCGAAAAAATCAATACATTTCCCGCTAGCTGGACTGCAGATGAAAATATTACACCATCGAACAGGTATTTTATGATGGGTAATGCGTTGGTTGTTGATTTAGTTAAATCTATAGGGATGGAAATTGAAAAATTAACAAAAAAAGAAAATCGTAAAGAATATAACAACAACTACAAAATAGAAAAAATAGAACATTGATGTAGTCAAAAATTTATACTATACAAATTACTTCAAACCATTGATGCAAGAAATTATTTAGCAAACAAAATACTATTGTTTGCTCTTCTGCTATTTTGTTTGAACCATATTCTACTAATTCTTTCATCTTTGTACCTTGTATCATCACTATAAAGACATTTATTCATGTACTTCTGCTATAAAAACAGCGACTCTCTTAGTAGAGAATCGCTGTTTTTTTTATATCTTCTTAACAAATTCTGATTTTAATTTCATTGGGCCGAAGCCGTCGATTTTGCAATCAATGTCGTGGTCGCCGTCTACTAGGCGGATATTTTTTACTTTTGTTCCCATTTTGATTGGGTTTGATGCGCCTTTTACTTTAAGATCTTTGATGACTGTGACAGAATCGCCATCTGTTAGTACATTGCCGTTTGAGTCTTTGAACACTTTTTCTTCGGTAGCTTCTTCTGCTACGGCGCTCCACTCATGTCCGCATTCCGGGCAAATTAATAGACCGCGATCTTCGTAGGCATATTCTGAGTTACATTCTGGGCAATTTGGTAATTTTGACATTTTATCAATTCCTCCGATTGTTGTAATAGTTGGCTGTTAATCTTCTAATTCGACGTTATGATATACTTTTTGCACGTCTTCTAGGTCTTCTAAAGCATCAATTAGTTTCTCGAATTTTTCTAAATCCTCACCTGATAATTGAATATCGTTTTGAGGAATCATTTCGATTTCTGCTACTGTAAATTCTTCAATTCCAGCCGCTTTCAAACCTTCTTGTACTTTGTGGAAATCTTCTGGTTCTGCATAAATAATCGCTTGGCCATCTTCGTCTAAAATGTCACGAACGTCAATATCAGCTTCCATTAAAAGTTCCAATAGCTCATCCGCGTCTTTTCCTTCGACACCAAAAATAGCTGTATTATCAAACATATACGCAACAGAGCCACTAACGCCCATGTTTCCGCCGTTTTTGCTATAAGCTGCGCGAACATCGGATGCTGTACGATTCACATTATTTGTCAGTGCGTCTACGATAATCATCGAACCATTTGGACCAAAGCCTTCATAGCGCAGTTCTGAATAAGTTTCATCGCCAGTGCCTTTCGCTTTTTCGATTGCACGGTCAATAATATGTTTTGGCACATTGTATGTTTTTGCACGTTCAATAACAAAACGTAATTTTTGGTTGGAATGTGGATCTGGGTCGCCTGATTTAGCCGCTACATATATTTCAATTCCAAATTTCGCATAGATACGACTATTTGTTTTATCTTTTGACGCTTTTTTCTCTTTAATATTTGCCCATTTACGGCCCATATTACCACTCGCTTTCTAATTGGAGTTTTTCTCATGTCTCTGTACTATTATAAGTGTAGGAAACGAATTTGTTAAGTGGAAATTTAGCTATATTCGTTAAAAGTGAATAGTTGTGGCGTTTTTAAGTTCAAAAAGTTGATTTAAAAAGAAATAAGGAATGAATTCGCCCGAACTTCTTAATGCTTCTAACTCTTCTTTGGTGACAAAACGGACATCTGCTACTTCTTCTGTTTGTAATGTTAAGTCGCTTAGTTCAACGTCTTTCGTAATAAACCAATAATCATCAAATCCTGCCTCAAAATGGTAACTGAATTTGGCACGGGTGTTACTTAAATCAATTGTCATGCCTAGTTCTTCTTTCACTTCTCGTTCAGCAGCTTGTCGACTTGTTTCGCCTTTTAGTGCAGATCCGGCTGCAGAAAGATCCCAATAATTCGGCCAACCTTCTTTATCTTTTTGACGCTTTTGGATTAAAAGTTGCCCTTTTTCGTTAAAAATACATACGTGAACAACCAAATGAAGCTCTCCGGGCGCTAGTTTTTCACCGCGGATATGTGTTTTCCCTGTTAGTTCACGATTCTCATTTAGTAAATCCCATTCCTCCACTAAAATCGGCTCCCTCTGATCAGTGACTTACCTTCATTATACAAAAAAAGTCTAAGGCTCGCGAACCTTAGACTACAGTAGTTTTTCTCCAAAAATTTCTCCCGGAGCAAGTCCGCCTTGGCAAGCAAACATCGCGCTTCCAATTGGGACAGTATATTCGTTTAATTTATCCATTTTCCCCATGATACTTAGCATTGGCAGAAATTGTTTGGACGGATTTTGGGTGAAGCAGATAAATAGTAATCCAGCATCAATCGTTCCCGTGCTTTTATCAATACCGTTTGTGTACGAATACGCGCGACGGTGCATTTGTTTCTTCGTGTCTTTGGCTAGGCGCACGTGAGAATCAGCCGGCAGTTTGCTTGGATCGACTTTATCGTGTTCATGTTTTTTATGATACGGTGCACCAGATGCTTTTTTCCGACCGAATGTGTCTTCTTGGTCAAGCAAGGAGGAACGATCCCAGATTTCGATGAGCATTTGGATTTTGCGGTAGCCAAGGTAGCTGCCGTTTCGCATCCATTCTGGTTCATCATTTTCTGCCCAAACGACGTCTTTGTAGCCTTTGTTTGAGTCATGGTCAACGTTTGCTGTTCCATCTTTAAAGCCAAATAGATTGCGTGGCGTCTCGTTTTTTGGCGCACTCAAGAAACCTTCTTCAATCCAGCGAACTACAGCAACACCGCTCGCTAAACGAATAAAATTACGAATTCCGTGGAAAGCGACTTGCTGATCATCAGCGCACACTTGGATACAAAGATCACCATCAGAATAAGCTTCATCCAAACTATCATGCGCCATATGTGGAATTTTTTCTAGATACTTCGGCTTTTTCGCCCTTACACCAAATCGGTCTTTGCCATCTTTTTCAAAAAATGTCGGACCATAACCTAGTGTCACTGTGAAGTTAGAAATTCCTAACCCATCAGCTTCCCCGGTATCGTTCGGCGGTAACATGTCATTATCCACATCGCGCAGAACACCGCCACTTGCCGTTAAATCCGCAAATTTTGTCCATTTTCCAAATAAATCTTTCAAAATTTGACGTGAATCGGTTTGAATATCAAAACTGGCGATGTAACAATAGGTTTGTTGCGCAGTAATAATTCCCGCTTGATTTGTCGCATAAAATGGCACACCTGTTTCTGCTTTTTCTTTCGGAGTGAGCGCCTTATCCACATGATCCACCACATTTAAAATCGTGCCCAGACCAGTTGCTCCAACGGCAATACCGGTCCCAGCTACAGCAGAAAGTTTTAGCATTTCACGCCGAGTCATTCCTTTGTTTTCCTTGGCTTCTGTCTTTTCCGTCTGATTATCGCTCTTCTTATCTGTCATCGTTTTCCTTTCTATGCTTAGAAAATTTTACCTGTTTGTGCCATTAATTCGGAAAGATGGCTCAATTGGTCACTGATTTCACGAATTTGGTCTTTCGTAAGCGTTGTATAGAGTACGAATGAATCACCATTTTTGTAGTTCGCTAATGTGTCTTCCATTTTGTTGAAAGCTGCATCAATTTGGTCAGCTAAGTCTTTATCTTGAGCATTTAAAGCTGGAATAATCGCTTGGTAGACTACTTTTGAACCTTCCACATTCGCATTTAAATCGTCTAAATCCGTGTGAGAGTATGCTTCTTCTTCCCCAGTAATCTTCGTTGTTGCGGCTTCATTCAGTAATTCCATCGCACCTGCGACCATTGGTTTTGGCTCTAATTTCAAGTTTTTCACTTCCGCTTGAAGCGCCTTTGCATCTGTTAAAAGTTTATCCGCGTAAACGTCCATGCCATCAAGTGATTTCTTTTCCCAAAGCGCGCGTTCAATAACGTGGAAACCAGTCCAGTCTGCTTCATTTTCCACATCGTTAATACGTGCATCGATTTTTGGATCTAGGTCGCCAAAGCTTTCTGCAATTGGTTCAATGCGTTCATAATTCAAGCGTGGCGAAACATAGGTAGCTTTTGCTTTTTCAATATCACCAGATTTCACGGCATTCGTGAAGATTTCAGTTTGTGCAACGAATTCATCTACTTGATTTGTTACATATTTATAATAATTATCTACCGCTTTATCAAGCACTTCGGAAGTTTTTGCTTTTGTTTCTTTGGCTTTTGCAAGTGTATCTAGCGATGCGTCAAGTCCAGTCGCATTGTCATTTAATTTATCAAAATTCGGGCTATCATTTTTTGATTCATAGAAAATTGGTGTTTCATATTTTTCGACATCTGTATATTGTAATGGATACAAGTCACGGACATTGTTTTCAAATTCTAACCAATGTTTATGTAGTTCAGCTGCACTAGATTGAAGCGCGCTCTTGTCTTTGTCCGCAATGGCTTTTTTCACGTCATCCAAGTTTGATTTCATTTCTTTTACTTCTTTTTTGACCGCATTTGCTTGCTTACTTTCTTTTGTTGTTTCCTTTTTTGTTTCTGCCTTATCTTCTGTACCTGTTCCACCGCAACCAACAACTAATACTGCTGTTAAAATAGTCAACATAACAATAATCCATTTTTTCATGATTTTCCCCCTTGTGCGAATTCCTTTTTAGAATCCGCTCTTTTTTTAATTTGTTGTTTTATTAAAATAATTAATCCAAAAATAACGAGTAATACTTGTGGTAAAAAGCTATACCAAGATGGGTAAATACTTAGCGCTGGAATAGATGGCAAGTAATCTTCTACTGATGTTGGAATGACTCCAGCAAGTTGCAAACTGTGAATTCCTGACCCCATAAATTTAAAGCATAAGTAAAACACAATCGCACTAGAAATCATAAAGAATGGCTTCACAGGGATATGTACGCTATATCGCAACATCACAAAAGCAATAATAAGCAACACACCAAGTCCCGCCAAAATTCCCATTAACAGCTCAAAATTCGACATCCGCCCAACCATGCCAATTAGAAAAACAACCGTTTCTAAACCTTCCCGCAAAATCGCTAAAAATGCTAAAAATGCAAAGGAAATCATTTTTCCATTGGAGAGTGCTTGATTACTTTTTCCTTCCATGTAGTTATTCCAACGAGTAATATCTGAATTTCGATGTAACCAGTAGCTGACATAGAGCATCATAATACTCGCAATCAGCCCAGCCCAACCATTAATTAAATTATTATTATCTCCAAAGGCAAGCGCTGATAGCCAAAACGCCACGACCATGCCAAGCGCCAAACTAACCACCAAACCAGCTGCAGTCCCGCCGATAATCCATCTTTTCGCCGCGCGTGTCTTCGTTCTTTTTGTATAAGTAAGAAGTGTCGCGATAATCAAAAGTGCTTCAAGTCCTTCGCGAAATGGAATTAGCGCAGCATCGAACCAAGTGTAAGTCACATCTGCAAAAGGTTTTAACTCCTCCGTCATCCCATCTAGAACATCTGCTGTTTTGGCTTGTTTAGTAGGATCATTAATATACGCATCAAGCAACATTAAATCGCGCTCGGTATTATCGTAAGCTGCTTGCGATTGACTGACCACATCACCTTCCACCGCAAGCCACTCTGTTTTTAAGTCTTGAATTTGGGTTGATGCTTTTGCCCATTCTTTCTCATCTATCAGCTTCTTTGTCGCAGTCAGTTTTGCAATATAGCTTGATAGAGTAATGTTTGTATTGCCTTCGTTATCCGTATATGTACCCTCTTGATAGGTCTTGAGCAAATTATGAAGTGAAGTAATCCCTTCCATCGCTTGCTGTTTATCATTATTTAAAATCCCAAGCGATATTTCCGCAATTTGCCGATCTATCTGGCCGGCCAAGTCATATGATTTTTCTTTAACAACTTGTTTATTTTCTGACCACCATAATTTATCTTCTTGAAAAGCTTCCTTCGCTTTAGGATAATCAAGGGCTCCCACTGCCGTTTCAGTTTGCTCTAATGCTTTGACGGGTTTATCAATATTCGGCTTTTCTGCAGCAAAGGTTTCACTAAAATTGATAGTCAAAACCACTGCTAAAACGCTTAATAGCAGCATAAATCGGCCTAGAAGCTTTTGCCCCATACACAACCCACCTCTCTTTCTAATTGAAAATGATTATCATTATCATATTCTCCATGTTCAAAAAAGTCAATAAATTTTTTCATGTTTTCATCCAAATAAAAAACTCCGATAATGGAATCGAAGTTTTTTATAACGATAATTTTAAAAAGTGATTTTGCAAGGAACCAAGCTCATTTAGTAGCATTTCCCGTAATGAATCTGGCTGAATGGCTATTATTTTATCGCCATAACCTAGTAAATAATTAATAATAAATCGTTCTTCTCCTTTATTATAATAGCCACGAATAAAATTTTTTCCTCGCTCTTGTCGAAGCTTCATTGATGGATAATTTTCTTTAAAAAATAAATCAACACCATTTGAAGTAATTTCCACTTCAAAATTAGTTGCATCTTCTTTCTTATAAAAATTTTCGGCTGCTCTTTTAAAATCCACTAATTTCTTGGCTTCAAAAGCATCACTTTCTTTTAGCCCAAGAATTCTATCACAGCGAAATACCTGCATCCGTTTATCCTTAAAGTTATAACTCGTCACATACCATTGCCCATACGCCGAAGATATATTATAAAATTGAACAATATACGTTTTTTCAGTCCCATTTTTATCATAATTAATCTGACACACTTTCTCTTCCATCGTAAATTGCAAAATAACATCTAGAAATTCACATTGATTATTATGCTTTATATAGCCGAGACTAAATACTTCTTCTGTTTTTCGAAGCATTTCGATTTTTTCAGCTGAAAGACAATGTTCAAATTTCGTTTTTAATTTTTCCACACTTAAATGAAAAGGTGTCGTTTCATAAGCCTTTAACGTAAGCATCGAAAAATAAAGCGCAAATACCTCATCGATATTAAAGACAATCGGTGAAAGTAGCCTGTTACGAAGCACCTGATAATGACCATTTCGTCCCCGTTCCGAATATATCGGCATCCCTATTTCTTCCAAAGACTTTATGTCTCGAATAGCAGTACTACGAGAAACGCCATATTTTGCCATTATCTCGCTTAATTGAAACGTATTTTTATCATTTAAAAACAACATCATATCATTTAGTCGTTCTGATTTATTCATCGCCATCTCTTTTCTTTTTTAATATTAAAAGGTGTCACTATTTGATACCTTTTAACATTATACTATAACTAGAAACCAAACCAAAGGAGCTAGAATGATGAAAAACTTATTTTTAACCTCGTCTTTTAAAGATGTTGTGCCATTATTTACTGAATTTGAAAGCAATCTCCAAGGAAAAACCGTTACTTTTATCCCGACCGCTAGTACAGTCGAAGAAGTAGTTTTTTATGTAGAGGCTGGTAAGAAAGCACTGGAGAAGTTGGGGTTATTCGTCGTAGAACTCGATGTTGCTACAGAAAGTTTAGACCACATTGCTGCGACACTCAGAAAAAATGATTTTATTTATGTTACTGGAGGCAATACCTTCTTTTTGTTACAGGAATTAAAGCGAACTGGGGCAGATAAACTAATTTTAGAAGAAATTGCTGCTGGAAAATTATACATCGGTGAATCAGCCGGAGCAGTTATCACCTCACCTAATATTGCGTACATTCAATCGATGGACAGCCCCAAAAAAGCCGAACAATTAACAAACTACGATGCCTTAAACTTAGTCGATTTCTGCACACTCCCGCACTACAACAACATTCCGTTTAAAAAAATAACGCAAAAAATAGTTGCTGACTATACTAAAAGTTTAAAAATGTATCCGATTAGCAATCATGAAGCTATTCTCGTTCGCGATGAAGAAGTAATCACTAAACTTGCTACCGGAAAAACAGATTGACATCCAGTAGGTTTCGATTTAGAATTAGTTGATAATGATTATCATTTTCAACTAAAGAATGGAGGAAATCGAAATGATCGGACCAGGAAGTATCGCTTTAATTGTCGGAGCTGCCCTTGTGATTTTCGGACCAAAAAAACTGCCAGAGCTTGGTAGAGCTGCTGGAGACACTCTTCGCGAATTCAAAAATGCGACAAAAGGCATGATGGATGATTCAAAAGAAGAAACTAAAAAAGAAGATTCACGCCCGTGACTGAAGTTTCCATGAGCCTCACTGGACACCTGAAAGAATTGCGAACCAGATTATTAATCATACTTCTATCCTTTTTTCTCGCTTTCTTTGTGGGGCTTTTCGTTTCCAAGCCGTTAATTTTATTTCTCCAAAAAGATGACTTACCTAAAGAAGTTATTCTACACGTTTTTAAAGTCACCGATGCATTTCAAATCTATATTGAAATGGCATTTATTATCGGGCTTATTTTAGTATTTCCGGTTATTTTATATCAATTATGGGCTTTTGTGAAACCGGGGCTACACGTATCTGAACAACGAATTACCCTGCGCTATATTCCGATTACTTTTTTACTTTTTTTGTGTGGTGTCGTTTTTTCTTATGTAATTACTTTTCCATTTATTTTAAAATTTATGTTCCAATTCGCGGCCGAACTTGGCGTTGAAACAACGATTGGCCTCGCAACTTATTTTCAATTTTTACTACAAATTGTGCTTTCATTCGGTGTATTATTTGAACTTCCAATGGTGATTATGCTGTTAACGAGGTTGTCACTGATAACACCAAACGGAATGCGGCGCGCACGGAAATATGCTTACTTCTGCTTATTGATTATCGCTGCATTCATCGCTCCACCAGAAATCTTATCCCATTTGATGATTACGATTCCGCTCATTGGGCTGTATGAAATTAGCATTGTTGTGTCTGGTTTTACTGTGCGGCGAATGGATAAGGAAATGAAAATGAAAAAAATGCTTTGAAATCGGATGTGGATTTCAAGGCATTTTTCAATTAATACAAACAAGTAATTTGATGGGTTTTGAACTGTTCCTCTACATCTGGGTCCAGTTTGAAGTCCGTAATTAAATAGTCAATATCATGACATGCTAAGCTTTGGTGCATAAATTTGTGTCCTACTTTTTCTTCTGTAACAAGTAAAACGAGCGAACTTGACTGGCGCCTGAAAGCTTGTTTGATGAGCGCTTCACCTTCATGTGTTTCTGTTGCGCCTTTGTCATAGTCGATCCCGCGGCATGAAACAAAAGCAATATCCGCATTATAAGTTAAAGCGTCATTGTATGCTTTTGCGCCATTTACCGTATATCGCTTCGTTAAAATCGAGCCTCCTAAAATACTAACTCTTGCATTTGTAAATTCTGATAGCATGGAAGCCGTCATGACGCCGTTAGTAATAATTTGCAGGCCATCAAATTTACTTAAAACGTCGATTAAATGCAGTGAGGTTGAGCTTGAGTCTAAGAAAATCACCATATCATCGCGAATCAGTGATTTTGCAATATCGGCAATTCTTATTTTACTCGTTTCATTACTTCGCTCATTCATTTTCATTAAATAAGGCAAATCGATTTTTTTATTATCGATAATCATTGCGCCGCCTCTTGTTCGTCTCACAAGCCCTTCTTTTTCCAATTCTACTAAATCCCGTTTAACAGTGGCTTCGCTGTAGTTGACAAGCTCCACTAAATCAATAATCCGCATAAATTGTTCCACTTTTAGCCGGTTAACGATTTTTAGTTGCCGTTCTTTTGCTGTGCTTAACATGTTCCTCCACTCCTTAAAGGGCAAAAGCACTATAACTAGCGCTTCTACCCTTCTTATTAGTATTTATCTGCTTGACCAGTAGTATTTAAAATGTGTAATTTATGTCTTACAACTTCTTTTACTTTTTCATTAGCTGATGGATACACTTGATTTGGTTCATACATCGCAGGATTATCCACTAAAACGCGGCGAACCTCTTCAAAAAACACGCTTTTCAGATCTGAACTAAGGTTTACTTTCCTAACGCCGTATTGTACTGATTCACTGACTTCTTTATCTGGATTTCCTGAACCACCATGAAGTACAAACGGAATATCCAAGCGTTTATTTAATTCTTTTAAAAGAGGCATATTCAGTTCTGGTTTTTTATCTTTAGGGTATAAACCATGCGCCGTTCCAATCGCTACGGCCAACGTATCAATGCCAGTTCTCTGTACGAAATCTTCTGCTTGATCAGGGTCAGTATATATAATTGTATCCGCCCCGCCTTCTGCTGAACCATTGTTCCCGATTGTTCCAAGTTCCGCTTCAACAGAAACCCCGACTTTATGCGCAAGTTCTACCACTTGTTTTGTCAAAGCGACATTCTCTTCATAACTAGCTCTTGAAGCGTCAATCATGACGGAAGTATAGCCATTTCTAATAGCCCGCATCACATCTTTAATTGTTCCACCGTGATCCATATGAATAACGACCGGCACCTTACTTCTATGTGCGTATTCTCTTACTGTTGCAACAAAGTTATCACCGAGGTACTCTATTTCATCCGGATGAATTTCTAAAATTACAGGAGCATTATTTGCCTCCACTTCTTCCATTATCGCCTTTAACATATCAAAACTACAGATATTAAATGCTGGTACCGCAAATTGATGTTCTTTTCCTACTACTAAAAGATCTTTCATTGTATATAACATTATATCATCTCCTCTTTATTTTTTCGCTTGTTTAACGGGGTCTTTAATAGTCCGACAGAAATTGCTGTCACGACTGTACCTGCTGCAATTGCTAGTAAGTAGATAAATAGATGGTTAATAACGTTTGGAATGAACATTACCCAAATTCCACCGTGAGGCGCCATCGAAGTAACACCTGCTCCCATCGAAATTGCAGCCGCTGTTGCAGAACCTAACATCAAACTCGGGATAACCCGAAGCGGATCAGCAACTGCGAAAGGAATTGCTCCTTCAGTAATATAGGATGCACCTAACACCCAACAAGAATTCCCCGCTGTTTTTTCTTCTTTTGTAAATTTGTTTTTAAATAATAATGTTGCGAGTGCTAATCCAAGTGGCGGAACCATTCCAGCAGCCATACAAGCCGCAATCGGCGCCGTTACACCCGCTGACATTAACCCAATTGAAAAGGTTGAAATAGATTTATTGATTGGGCCTCCCATATCGGCTGCCATCATCACACCAATGAGTAGACCAAATACAACGCCGGATGTCTCACCAAGTCCATTTAACCAACTCGTGAGCGCATTTAAAACCCAAGCGATTGGTGTATCAATAATAAATACCATGGCCAAACCAACAATCGTAATCCCTAAAAGTGGTACAACAATCAATTGATAAATCGAAGCAAGTGATTTAGTGACATTGACTTTATTAGCAAAGAAATGCGCCACGTAACCAGCCAAACTACCACCAATCATACCGCCTAGAAATCCTGATCCACCAACAGTCGCCAGTGTCCCTGCGACAAGTCCGGGCGCAAATCCTGCTCGACCAGCAACAGAAACCGCTATCCCTGCTGCAAGTGCTGGAACCATTAAACCAAACGCAGTATCCCCACCAATTTTAGAAAATGCAGCTGCAAGTGCGTTATACGAATCAGAGTCAGGGTTTGAGGCATCAATCCCAAAAGCAAAACTAATGGCAATTAAAATCCCGCCAGCTATAACAAATGGCAACATATAGTTAACACCATTCATAAAGTGATTGTATAAACTTGCTTTTGAAGGTTGTTCAGAGCTTACATCCGAACTTTTCGCCTCTAAATTGATTAACCCTTTGCCTGAGATAGTTTCTTCAATAACCACATCAGCCTCTTTAATCGCTCTGGAAGTGGATACTTTTTTAACTTTCTTTCCAGCGAACCTTGATGTATCTATTTCTTTATCCACTGCCAAAATGACATAATCAGCAGTCGCGATGTCTTCTTTTGTTAAAACATTTTCTACTTTTGCTCCTTGAGTCTCTATTTTCACTTCGTAACCAAGCGCTTCTGCCGTTATAGTTAATTTCTCGGCAGACATATACGTATGAGCAATACCAGTGGGACAAGCAGTAACACCAACTATTTTCATGTGAAACGCCTCCTTAGTTTGATAAAATTGTTATAATTTCAGTTTCGTTTTTGGAATTTTTTAATTTTTCGCAAAATTCCTCGTTCATTAACTTCCTTGACAGCTCACTTAATATTTGCAAATGAACATCTGTGGCTTTTTTCGGAACGCCAATAAGAAAACTACATTCAATCGGTGAATCATCTAATCCAAAATAACCAGTTATAATGCCAGAATGAACAAAAACAATCAATGGTTCTTTTACATATTTACTTTTTGCATGAGGGATGCCAAAACCATCTTCAATTCCAGTGGAAGTTTCTTCTTCTCGTTTGTATAAGTCACGTATAAATTTTTTTGGATTTGTTATAGACCCTTCTTCACCTAGTACTTCAGCTGCTTTTTCAAATAATAATTGTTTTGTTTGAATACGATCATCAAAAATAATTCGGTTTTCATTAATTAAATTCGATATATTCATAATCCACATCCTCTCTCAACAAAGTAAGCGCTTTACTTGTTTGATTACACTATATCACGCTGAACGACTTCATTCAATATTATGGGTGTATTATGCAAAAAGTTCATTTTTATGGTTGTTTTGATAGTTTATTTGAACGAAACCAATCATTTTTATCTAAAAAAACGCCCGCAAGATTCCTCTCGCGGACATTTTTTATTTACAAGCTTCGACGCCTTTTTCCAAAATCTCCATTTGTAGTAAGGTTTCTTCGTCCGTTACTTGTTTAGGTTTTCCATTAATAATCGCTTCGTATAAATCGTCATACACGCGACCATAATCGCCAACTTCGGAAATAACTTTTTCCTCGTGCCAAACTCCTGCATCATCGACATACGTTAGCGTGCCGTAGTGTTCTGGTAAGTCAATCCCGAAATCCGGATTACTTGGCATATAAAAGAGTTTTAAATGTTCTTCTTGGCGGTCTTTTGTTTCCTTTGTAAACATGCCTTTTTTGCCGTATAGGACAAAGCTTGGACGAGCTTTTATGCGGAAGTAGCTTGATTTTACAGAAACTTTTGTTACGCCATAATATAAATCAAGGTCGAAATAATCGTTCATTCGTCCTTCGCCGAGCAGTTGGCGCACATCGTAGTGAATGTCGTCTGGTTTTCCGAAATAAGATAAAACTTGATCAATCGTGTGGCAGCCGTGACCATAAAGATAGCTATCGTAGAATTTAAATTCATGGACGGATTCTGGGATTTCTGGACGGAAATAGTCATAATGCATTTCTACTTCCAATAAATCACCTAATTTTCCGCTTTCAATCACTTTTTGTGCTGTGAGGAAATCGGAATCGAAACGACGATTTTGGTAGCATTGTACTAGTAAACCGCGTTCTTTAGCTAGTTCGAATATTTCTTTAGCTTCGTCGTAAGTCATCATAAATGGTTTTTCAACAAGTACGTTTTTGCCATTTTCCAAGACCATTTTTGCATATTCAAAATGAGAGCTTTGTGTAGTTGAGATGGTAATTAGCTTTATTTCAGGGTCTTTTAATAGCTCATCTAAATCTGTTGTATAATGTACCCCTTCGATTTTGTCCCATGTGGCTGTTTTGGGATTTCGATTATAAATCGTCTTCACTTCAATATTATCGCGCTCTAAAATAAACGGTAAATGGTATCTATTCGTGCTTTTCCCATTTCCGATAAAACCCATTTTCAACATATTATCTCCTCCTTATTAAAGCTTTAAAATTAGTATTAACTCCTATCCATAGTACTACACTAACGCTTTACTTAGCCAATAAAAAAACTTGCTAAAACGTCTATTTTAAGCGTCTTAGCAAGTTTTTATTTTTAAGTAATCACATAACTATTGGTTAAGAAATTTTTACTTCGCTTTTACAAATTCTGCTGATTTATCGCCAGCTTGACGTCCAAAAATAATGATTTCAGCGACAGAGTTCCCACCGATACGGTTTTCCCCGTGTAAGCCACCAGTTACTTCGCCTGCAGCAAATAGACCTGTGATTGGTTTACCGTCTTTATCTAAAACTTCTGTATTTGTATTGATTTTTACGCCACCCATTGTGTAATGAATTCCTGGGCCGATTTTGATTGCGTAGTATGGAGCTTTGGATAAATCATTATCCATTGCAGTTGTTCTACCAAATGCTTCGTCTTTTTTGTTTTTAACGCTTGCATTCCAAGTGTCTAATGTTTTCGTTAGTTCTTCTTTTGGAACGTTGATTTTGCTAGCTAATTCATCAATTGTTTTACCTTCTTCAACAAAGCCCATTTCTTCGTATTGCGCGATAGCTTTTACGCGATCTTTTACGCCTGAATCGAATATTAGGTAAGCGGATTTTTCTGGTAGTTTATTGATAGAAGCAGTTACGTTATCACGTGTATCTAGTTCGTTTCCAAAACGTTTACCTTCTTGAGAAACTAAAATCGCACCTTCACCGCGGACAGCTTCACCGATAAGGTAAGACTTATCTTGTTGAACTGTTGGGTGAACTTGGATTTGGTCCATATCTACTGTTGTCCCGCCAAGTTTTTCAATCATTTTAATACCGTCGCCAGTACTTCCTTCTTGGTTCGTTGTTACGTATCCTTTTAAGTCTGGACGTTCTTTTTCAATCATATCTTTATTAGCACCGTAACCACCAGTTGTTACAACTACTGCGTTCGAGCTAATTGTTTTTTCGTCTTTATTGTTTAATTTTACTTTAACACCAGTTACTTTTCCGTCTTTTTGTGTAATTTCTTTTACATCTGCATTAACGAAGACTGGAATTTTTTGTTCTTGCACATTTTTTAGTAAACCGTCTACTAAGTATTTACCAACTGCTGAGCCATCTTCAGGACGGTGGGTACGTTTTTCGCTCATTCCGCCTGTGATAGTTAAGTTGTTTAATTTAATATCCATAGAGTCTAACCAATCAATTGCACTAGCGGAGTTATCTACGAAGAAACGAAGCATTGCTTTATCGTTTGTTCCGTGACCGCCTTTTAATGTTTCTTCATAAAACTTGTCATTGCTATCATTAATTCCTTGTTCTTTTTGGAATTTAGTTTCAGATGCATTCATACCAGAAGAGGCTTTCATTGTGTTTCCGCCTGCAAGTGGCATTTTTTCAAGAATTACTGGGTTCATCCCTTTAGATTTTGCTTCTAGTGCTGCTGACATTCCCGCGCCACCTGCACCAACGATAACAATATCGTATTTATCTTTTAATTCAGATGGGTCTGTATAACTTGTTTTCGACGCCCCTGATGTTACTTCTGTTTTTTCTTTTTCTTTCGTTTTCGCCGAGTCACTTTTACTTGTGTTGTTACTGCCACAACCTGCGATGATTAATGCAAGTGATAGTAGCATGATGAGAGTTGTAGCTAACCTTTTTTTCATTTTTTGTACCTCCACTTTTTTTAAAAATTTTCCTTCTGCCAAACAGTTTGTGATTATATTAACATATTATATCATTAATTGAGATTTCTTTATAGGGTATCTGTAGGATTTCTTGAATTAAGAAAACAAGCAATTTACAGATTTTTTTAAAATGACGAAAATGTTTTTAGTAACCACTCCTCATTATTTCGACAAAGTGATATAATAACAACATCAAATATTAAAGGAGCATCGCCATATGACGATAAAAAAGTATGAACCGCTTAATCTCTATACCAACTTCAAAAAATCTGCTGAACGCTATCCAGAAATGCCAATCCATTTTGATGAAGAGCTTGTTACTTTTCCTGAATTAGGTCTTCACACCACTTACAAAAAATGCGAAGAAGCTATCATCCAAAAAGCAGCTCATCTACATAGATTCGGTGTGCGTAAGGAAGAAAAAGTAATCGTTTATAAATCTGCCAAATTTGATTCTTATATTTTAGCAGTTGCGATTTCTTATATTGGTGCTGTGCCAATTATGGTTTCGCCTCATCTTCCAGCATCCACTATTGATATTTTTGTTAATCGCCTTGATCAACCCTGGTTGCTTTTTGATTCTGAGACTTCTGAGAAAAGCCATCAGTTAAACAATTTGCCGGACTCAAGATTGATCAACGCTGAACAATTATTCAAAGCCCCATTAGATGGCTATACTTGTGAGCAAGAGGAATTACCAAAAGATATGATTGCTTATATGACCCACACATCTGGAACAACTGGCGTGCCAAAATTAATTGCGCACTCCGCTAATTCAATGGGCTGGAGAACGAAATACCAAAGACGCATTCTTAATTTCATCAAACCGAGAGGACTGGTGGCTTTCCATATTTCACCTGTTCATTCTCGTTTTAATATTGGAGTTTCTTCCTTGATGTCACTTGGTTTCCCATTATTACCAATCGCAAATCCTTCTAAAACAAATATTGAAAAAGTACTACGCGAATATAAACCATACGTGCTTGAAACCCATCCAAACCATTTTGTACAATGGGCTTCCCTTGCTCGTGAAAAACCAGATGTTTTCCAAAGCATTAAATTTTATCATTCTACATTTGATGCGATTAACAAAGAAACAATGGCGGTTTTCCTTCGTACTTCTGAATATAAAAAACCAATTTTCTTACAAATTTATGGGCAAAGTGAATGTGGTCCAATGATTTTACGTGGCCATACACTGCAATCCATCGAAACGTTAAATGCGCGTGATATGGGAATTGGTGTACCAGGTTTAACCGAGGTTCGGATTGTGGACCAAGACGGTAATCCAGTTGCACCCGGAGTTAGCGGTAATATCCAAATGCTGTCTAAAGGTCGCGCCCTTACTTATTACAAAGAAGAAGCTCGTTTTGAAGAAAATGTGTATGGACCTTGGTGGGACAGCGGTGACTACGGTATGAAAGATGAGCAAGGCCGCTTATTCTTGCAAGATCGTCAAGTTGATTTAGTCGAAACGATCGATAGCACACTTGCGATTGAAGATAAACTGCTTGATACGCTTACTTTCCTCGATGAAGTCGTTATTATCCGCGGTGAAAACGGCAGCCCGCAACCAATTATCGCTGTTCATGATGATAAAGAAATGAACTGGGATGCATGGTGGGACGCAGTTTCTGATCTACCACATATGAATGAGCCAATTGTGATGAAATATGATGAGATTCCGCGCACTGCAACGATGAAAGTACAACGTTTGCAGATGGAACGAGAATTGAAAAAATAAGTTTCAAAAAAAGCAGCTGCGTCATGCAGCTGCTTTTTCATTTATTTTCTTCTAAGTGTAAAGAATGCTAAACCCGTTAGAAATGTCCCAATAAAAATTGGAAAAAGTACACGATGATCTCCTGTTGCTGGTAGTACGATGTGGTTTATAGTATCCGTATTAGTAGTTCCATCTGTACTATTTCCAGAGTTACCTCCGCCTTCATCGGTTCCTCCCCCAGGAGCTGCATCTTTACTAAACTGGGCATACAAGGTTATGTCTTTTGCTGGCATTTGATTGTTTGTGAAATCCCATTTTGTTCCGCCAGTTTTGGCATCATACCAGCCTTTAAATGTATAACCTTCCTTAGTTGGTGCTGGGGGCTCTTCCAGTAAGCCTTGATAGTCTACCGTTTGAGTAGAAATAACGCCATCTACATCAAAAGTTGCGGTATAACTATTAATACTAAACTGGGCATATAAAGTTATGTCTTTCGCTGGCATTTGATTGTTTGTGAAATCCCATTTTGTTCCACCAGATTTGGCATCATACCAGCCTTTAAATGTATAACCTTCCTTAGTTGGTGCTGGGGGCTCTTCCAGTAAGCCTTGATAGTCTACAGTTTGAGTAGAAGTGACGCCATCTACATCAAAAGTCGCGGTATAACTATTAATACTAAACTGGGCATACAAGGTTATATCATTTGCTGGCATCGTATCGGCTGTAAAATCCCATTTTGTTCCACCTGTTTCAGCATCATACCATCCGTTAAAAGTATAACCCTCTTTGACTGGTGTTGGTGGTTCTTGTAATAGCGTCCCTGTTTCGACATTTTCCGTTGTTTCTTGCCCTTCAATATTGAAAGTCGCTTTAAAATATTGCACTAATGGTTGTTCTACAGTCCCACTGAAATTACCAGTTGCATTCCCAACCGTATCACGTTCAATAAAAGTATAGCTGACTTTTGGAATATAAGTAGGTAAATTCCACGTAACTGATCCATTCGCATACACACCGCTATCGCTAATCGTATCTGGGTCAATCGTTTGTTCCGCAATGTTTTTTATTAAATTAGGAATAGTTATGGTGCTTTCGAAACTTATTGGTTCGTTTACGATTAATTGATTGGTCATTTGAATAATTGTTAGCTTTGTTAAACTGTTTAAAGGTCTAATATTACTAATTTTATTTTGACTTATATCGAGCCAATCTAAATTTATTAAACTCGAAAGACCAGTTACATCACTAATTTGATTGTTTGATAAGTATAGTGTTTGTACATTGGTTAAGCCGGCGAGTGGAGTAGTATCCACAATTTGGTTCGTTGATAAATCAAGCAAGAACAGATTTTTTAAAGTACTTAGCCCCTGAAGATTGTTAATTTGGTTTCCATTTGCGTATAGAACGCCTAAATTGCTTAGCGCTTGTAGCTCATCTAGGTTTGTAAGCTTATTATTACTAACATTTAAGGAGCGGAGTTGTTGTAAATTGTTTACTCCACTAAGGTTATCCAATTGATTATTATATAAGCCTAAACCCTTTAGATTTGTTAAACCGCTCAGTGGCGTGATGTCAGTAATTTGCGCGTCGTTAATATCTAGAGCTTGTAAGTTTTTTAAGTTACTAAGTGCGCTAATGTCGCTAATCGGATTTCCACTTAGCTGAAGCTTGGTCAAGTTAGTTAATCCCTTCAGTGGCGAAATATCGCTTACTTGATTACTTGATAAAATTAAAGTTTCTAAATTGGTCAAGTAGTTCATACCTTCTATGGAGCTGATACCTTTAGATGTAAGGGTTAATGAATTAATAGTATCTAAATCTGTTTGTGTGACAACCTCTGCTGTACTAGACTTTCCGAGTGCAGTTTGAATTTCTTTCGCTAAAGCATCATCTGGAAAAATCTGACTGATTGCAGCTGGCGGTGCAGCGGCTGCGTATGCGTCTATTTTTATAAATACATTCGTCCCAATAACAATCGACAACGCCAAAACAACGTACAAAAACAGTCTCCCTTTGGATTTCATCTTGCTCCCCCTGACAAAAAAGTTTAATAGTATCTAGTTCCCATTTTCTTATCAGCAGAAACATAAAAAACAGCTCGAGGACACCCTCAAGCTGTTTTCATTTCATTTGGTAAATCATTCCGATTGAAGCTGGTGCTGACTCCCGAAAGCCAAATTGTTTGTATAAACCATCAGCTGGTACATCGGCAAGTAATGTAACACAAGCAGTTTTATCTAAATTTGAATCAATATAATTTTTAATATGGGTCATAATTAGTTTTCCATAACCCTTACCTTGAAATTCCGGAAGTACTGCTATATCAGAAACGATAAACATAATTCCATCACCAACGAGCCGTCCCATTCCAATAAGTGCATCGTCTCCCTTCGAACGTAGCCCCACAAAAAACACACTCTTCAACAGAGCCTGACGTGATACTTCAATAGATCGAAAACTAAGACCAGCATCCACTCGAAGTTTAACAAATTCCTCCGCATTTGGTAAATCAGTTGTAATAATATAATCCATTTCAATCTCCTATCAAAAAAAATCTCTTTGAACCAATTGTCGCCCAAAGAGTTTCAATTTCTATTTTATTCCGCAATTTTGACCGGAAGTCCTGCATCTTGGAATTTTTTATATAATGCTTTATTTATCTTGTTATCCGTAATTAGTAAATCGATGTTTTCTGCTGTTGTAATGCTTGCGGTGGAGATTACGCCCATTTTTGTATGATCTAGAAGCGCAACCAGTTTATTGGTTCTTTTTGCAAGAAGTCGTTTTAGTTCGGTTTCATAAATGTTGAAATCGGTTAAGCCTTCTTCCATTGTAAAACCTTTCGCTGACATAAAACATAAATCGGCGTGGATATTTTCAATTAAATTTGCGCCAAGAATCCCTTCGAGTGTGAAAGAGTTCGTTGTTACAATCCCGCCAGTTAAAATGACGCTAATATTCGGGTTGTCTTTTAGTTCGATTGCCGTATAAAGTCCGCTTGTTATGACAGTCAGTCTTGAAAAACCATGTAACTCTTTTGCTAGTGCAAGCGCCGTTGAACTGGCGTCAAGGATAATTGTTTGGTTGTTTTTTACTAAAGTCGCCGCTTCTTTCGCAATCGCTTCTTTTTCTTCGATGTTGCGAATAATTCGGTCATTAAAATTAGTAAATTTCTCTTCACTTTTTAAAAGTACCGCACCCCCGTGTACTTTTTTTATCATCCCGCTTTCTTCTAACGCAGATAAATCATTTCGGATGGTGCTAATCGAGACATCCAAGATACGACTTAATTCTGGTACAGTTATTTTGTTATTTTGGTCTAGTAGATGAATAATTTTGTTTTGTCTTTCAAATGGAAACATCTGCTCGCCCTCCTTTTACCTATCAATGATTTCTTTATGTATATACATATTACCCAAAAAAATAACAAAACACAAATATATTTTATAAAACACAACAAAAGATAACACTTTACAATAAAAAACAAGTATGTTAGGATTTAAATAGCAACTAAACACAATTAAAAACAGAAAGGAGTAACCAAATGATAAGTATTGTTTTAGTATCTCACAGTCAAAAAATCACAGAAGGCCTCCAGGAAATGATTGTTGAAATGGTTGGAGATACAGTACATATTATTTCTTCTGGCGGAACTGGCGATGGGCGCCTTGGCACAAATGCACTCATGATAGCCGATAATATCGCGACTTGCACTAATTCTGAACATATTTATATTTTTTGCGATATTGGAAGCGCTATCTTAAGTGCCGAAACAGCACTTGAATTATTAGATACTGAACTTCTAGAAAAAACAACGATAATTGATGCCCCATTAGTTGAAGGCGCATTTACTGCTGCTGTTCAATCTCTCGTTAATCCATCCAAAGAAGCTATCCTACAAGAACTCACAAATGTGCATTAAAAAAGTAATAAAACGCAATTTTGTAACTGGGAACAATGTAAATTAATTTTTACATGACAATACTATTTTCGAAAGGAGTTTATTATGAAATTCTTTAGAGGAATGATTGGTTTTTGTATCGCAGGTATGATTGTTATGAGTGTTTGGACTCCACTGGCCGAGAATTATGGTATTTTTGGAGGTTATCTGGCAGCGTTCATTATTATTGGTCCAATGTGGTTTATGAATCACCATGTTGGTTTAATCGAAAATGATGAAGATGCAGCGTTCGTTGATATGGCTGTCGGAATTGGGATTTGCGGAATTATGCGTGATGTCTTTATGCGTGGTGGTGGCGAGTTAGTAAGTTCGCTTCCAACGATTGGTCTTGTTGCGATTGGAGCCGTTTTAGCTGGAATCGTAGCAGCCGCAATTGAAAAAGATATGGCAAGAAAACATGAAGCAAAACAAGAAAAAACAGAACCTGGCATGAATATGAAAGAAGAAGAGCGTTTAAACGAAAATCAATTAGTCTAAAAAGGAGTGTAAATAATGAGCATTGGTATTGCATTAGCAACGATTGCAGGTGGCTTTTTATTCCCTTTTGCTATTCGAATGATGTGGGGAAAAATGGTTGATGAATGGGGTGCTATCGGAGGTTGGATGGCAGCAGCATTTATCGTTGGTACAGTTTGGACAATTAATCATGGTATTCCAAAATCAATGATCTATCAATCTGGAACAGTTTGGGTAGATATGGCGGTTGCAGCAGGTATTGGTGTATTCACAGCTTCCCTTTTAACAGGCGGTAAATTTTCTAAATCGGTAGTAAATTTGGCAGCAGCTGTTGTTGGCGGCGTGCTTGGCGGATTTTTACTATCACTATTCTTATAAAAATATGAAGGAGGAAGAAAAATGAGACGTTTAGTGAATGATGGGTATGAAGCAGTTGAAGAAATGTTAGCTGGTTATGTTGCGGCACAAGGGAAATACGTAGATTTTGCAGAAAATGATAAGCGAGTAATCGTAAGCAAACAAATGAGCGAAGAACCTCGCGTGCGGATTATCGTTGGTGGCGGTTCTGGTCATGAACCACTTTTCCTTGGTTATGTTGGGAAAGATTTCGCGGATGCGGCGGTAGTCGGAAATATTAATACCTCCCCTTCCCCAGAACCTTGTTATAACGCAGTAAAAGCTGTTGATAGCGGTAAAGGTTGTCTATATATGTACGGAAATTATGCTGGCGATGTGATGAACTTTGATATGGGCGCTGAAATGGCTGCGGACGACGGTATTCGCGTTGAAACAGTACTTGTAACAGATGATATTTACTCTGCTGAAAATGTAGAAGATCGTCGCGGCGTGGCTGGTGATTTAATTGTCTTTAAAGCAGCGGCATCTGCAGCAGCAAAAGGCCTTGACCTAGATGCGGTAAAACAAGCTGCTGAAAAAGCAAATGCTAATACGTTCTCGATGGGCGTTGCGCTTTCTTCTTCTACCCTTCCTGTAACTGGTAAAGCCATTTTCGAAATGAAAGAAGGCGAAATGGAAGTTGGTATGGGAATCCACGGTGAACCAGGAATCAAACGTACTTCCATCGAACCAGCTGATAAAGTAGTCGATCAAATTATGGGCTATCTTATAGAAGAAATGAAATTAACTGCTGGCGAAGAAGTACATGTACTTATCAATGGACTTGGCGGTTTACCAGTGATGGACCAATATATTTGTTATCGCCGCGTGGATGAAATTTTGAAAGAAAAAGGTGTACACATTCATAGCCCACTTGTTGGGAACTACGCGACTTCGATGGACATGATTGGTATGTCGATTACACTGGTTCGTTTAGACGATGAATTGAAAGACCTTTTGGATACACCGTGCGACACACCATATTTCAAAGTGGACTAAATTACTACTGGAGGAATAAAAATGAGCGAATTAGTTATGGATAGCGCTTTTTTCGGCCACGTTTTACAGGACATGGGAGCGCTAATTGAAAAAGAACGTGATTACTTGACCGGACTGGACTCAGATATTGGAGACGGCGACCACGGAATCAATCTCAGCATTGGCTTCCGTGAAGTGAATAAACAATTAGACGAATTACTCACTGTTTCTCCCGATATTGCAACCTTACTTAAAAAATCCGGAATGATTCTCCTTGGAAAAGTTGGCGGCGCATCTGGCCCACTTTACGGCAGTTTCTTTATGAAATGTGGCGCTGATGTTCCTGGGAAAACGGAGGTTAACTTCGACGAGCTTTGCGGCATGATTATAAATGGGGCCGCTGCGGTTCAACATCGCGGAAAAGCCGAACTTGGTGATAAAACGATGATGGACGCCTTCTTGCCTGGCGTGGAAGTTCTTCAAAATCGAGATACAAATGCAGATCCAATCGAAACTTTTTCCGCATTTGTAGATGCTATGCATGCTGGCGCTCAGTCCACTATCCCACTTATTGCTAAGAAAGGTCGCGCACTAAGACTTGGCGAACGAGCAATCGGCCATCTTGATCCTGGCTCTGAATCGTCTTGGATGTTAATGAATGTCATTTTAGAAAATTTAAAAAAGGCGGTCTGATTTATGCGTAAACCCTTAGTTGGAATTAATATGAAAAACTATATTAACACTCGGGCTCAGACATCTGAATGGGTAGAAGCGACTATCCCTCTTCTTAAAAATTTTTCTGATGTGGATACGTTTATCTTTCCTTCTATGGGCACACTCGAAACGACCGCCAACCTTTTAGCGGGGACATCATTTGGCTTTGGTCCACAAAATATGGCGCCGGAGAAATCCGGCCCGCTAACTGGTGAATTTTCGGTAGAATCTATCATTGATCTAAACGCGAACTATGTCGAAATTGGTCACGCAGAACGCAAAAACCTTTTTCATGAGAAAACAAGTGAGATAGCTAAGAAGATTAAACTCGCATTGGACGAAAAAATCACTCCGGTTGTCTGTGTGGGTGAAAAAATCCGTGCGAATGATACAAATGAATTAAAAAATGCGCTAAAAAAACAAATCGAGGCGCTGTTTCAGACAATTAATTTAGCACAGTGGGAAAATGTTGTTCTGGCTTATGAACCGGAATGGGCAATTGGAAAGGCGTCTTCAGCTGAGACAAACTACATCGAAAGCGCTCATCAAGCTTTGCGCGAAATTATTCGCGAACTAGACGGCGATGAAACGCTCGTAAGAATTATTTACGGTGGCTCGGTCAGCAAAGAAAATGCCGCAGAAATTGTCCGTCAAAAAAATGTCGATGGTTTATTCGTCGGAAGATTTGGCCATAAACCGCAAAATTTTGCCGACATTGTTTCTATTGTTAGCAAAACGAAAGGATGAGTTAGTATGAAAATCGCAATTGGTTGTGACGAAATGGGTTACGAACTAAAACAAACCCTCATCACACGTTTAAAGGAGAAAAATATTGAGTTTACTGATTTCGGCAGTTTTGAAAATGAAAAAGTACTTTATCCAAGTATCGCCGAAAAAGTAGCACTAGAAGTTAAAAACAACGATTATGACCGGGGGATCCTCATTTGCGGTACAGGTATTGGAATGGCCATTACAGCAAACAAAATTCACGGCATTCGCGCAGCACAAATTCATGATTCGTATTCAGCAGAACGCGCAAGAAAAAGTAACGATGCGCATATTATGACAATGGGCGCTCTTGTAATCGGGCCATCCCTTGCCGTTTCGCTACTTGACACATGGCTTGATAGCGACTTTTCAGGTGGACGTTCCCAAGCAAAAGTAGATTTAATGGAAGAAATCGACCAAAAAAATAGATAAAAAAATTTATTGGAGGTAATGAAAAATGACTTTTAAAGGTTTTGATAAAGATTTTAACATTACAGACAAAGTAGCCGTGGTAACTGGGGCAGCAAGCGGGATTGGTAAAGCAATGGCAGAACTTTTTTCCGAAAAAGGAGCTTATGTTGTCTTGCTTGATATTAAAGAAGATGTAAAAGATGTCGCAGCGCAAATTAACCCTTCAAGAACGCTCGCACTTCAAGTCGATATTACTAAGAAAGAAAACATCGAAAAAGTCGTTGCCGAAATTAAAAAAGTCTATCCAAAAATCGATATTTTAGCCAATTCAGCTGGTGTCGCACTTCTCGAAAAAGCAGAAGACTTACCAGAAGAATACTGGGATAAAACAATGGAACTTAACTTAAAAGGTTCGTTCCTAATGGCGCAAATTATCGGTCGTGAAATGATTGCAACTGGCGGCGGTAAAATCGTTAATATGGCCTCTCAAGCTTCTGTCATCGCACTTGATAAACACGTTGCTTATTGCGCTAGTAAAGCTGCAATTGTTTCAATGACTCAAGTGCTAGCAATGGAATGGGCGCCTTACAACATTAATGTTAATGCGATTTCCCCAACCGTTATTTTGACGGAACTCGGCAAAAAAGCTTGGGCAGGTCAAGTTGGCGAAGATATGAAAAAATTAATTCCAGCCGGTAGATTTGGTTATCCAGAAGAAGTTGCCGCATGTGCCCTCTTTTTAGTAAGTGACGCAGCGAGCCTTATTACTGGTGAAAATCTTATTATCGACGGCGGTTATACGATTAAATAAAGTATTCAGCTTTAAAGTTCAGCTGAGAGAATGGAGCGAGTAAATAATGAAATTTTTCTTGGACACAGCAAGCGTATCGGAAATAAAACGAATTAGCGAACTAGGTTTAGTGGACGGTGTGACAACCAACCCAACCATCATCGCTAAAGAAGGTCGACCATTTGAAGAAGTAATCAAAGAAATTTGTTCTATCGTAGACGGCCCAGTTAGCGCAGAAGTTATCGGCCTCGAAGCAGACAAAATGGTAGAAGAAGCTCGAATTCTAGCAAAATGGGCGCCAAATGTAGTAGTAAAAATTCCTATGACGGAAGAAGGTTTAAAAGCAGTCCATACCCTCACAGCTGAAGGCATTAAAACAAATGTTACGCTTATTTTCACTGTTTCCCAAGGATTAATGGCTGCAAAAGCTGGCGCGACTTATATTAGCCCGTTCTTAGGAAGACTAGATGATATTGGTACAGACGGAATGATTTTAATTAAAAACTTGAAAAAAGTGCTTGATAATTATGGTCTAAAAGCAGAAATCATTTCCGCAAGTATCCGCCATATCGGGCATTTAGAAGAAGCCGCAGAAGCCGGAGCACATATCGCGACTATCCCAGGAAGCCTTTTCCCGAAACTTTGGTCTCATCCTTTGACTGATAAAGGTATTGAAGGATTTTTAAAAGATTGGGAAGCGTTCAGTCAGAAAGAAGGCAATTAATATGAGCAGAATTGATGAACAAATGGTTAACTCGATTCGCGTATTATCAATGGATATGATTGAAAAAGCGAACTCCGGTCATCCCGGTTTGCCGATGGGAGCCGCACCAATGGCTTTCTCGCTTTGGAAAAATCATTTAAAATTCAATCCAGAACACCCAACTTGGTTTAACCGCGATCGTTTCGTCTTGTCAGCTGGTCACGGTTCGGCAATGCTTTATAGTTTGCTACATCTATTTGGTTATGATTTACCAATGAGCGAGCTGAAAAACTTCCGCCAAACTGGCAGTAAAACGCCCGGTCATCCTGAATTTGGTCATACGGTTGGTGTCGATGCAACTACCGGTCCACTTGGTCAAGGTTTCGCAATGGGAGTTGGGATGGCAATGGCCGAGGCTCACCTTGGCGCCAAATTTAACCAACCAGAATTCCCGGTTGTTGATCACAATACCTATGTGCTATGCGGAGACGGCTGCTTGATGGAAGGTATTTCCTACGAAGCCGCGTCTCTTGCCGGCCATTTAAAACTAGGAAAATTAGTTGTTTTATATGATTCAAACGATATTTCACTTGATGGTGATTTGAATGAGTCATTTTCAGAAGACATCGAGCTTAGATTCCGAGCAGCCGGTTGGCAAACGCTACGTGTGGATGACGGGAATGACTTAGATGCGCTTGATGCAGCAATCCATCTTGCAAAAACCGAAAAATCCCGCCCTACTTTAATCGAAGTGAAGACAGTCATCGGTTACGGTAGCCCCGGAAAAGCCGGAAAATCAGCGGCACACGGCTCCCCACTTGGTGAAAAAGAACTCAAGCTAGCAAAAGAAGCTTACGACTGGCAAATGCCACCTTTTGAATTACCAAAAACTGTCGAAAATCAGAAAGAATTTTATCATTCTAAAGGTCGTGCTAGTGAAAGCAGCTGGCTCCGGACATTCAATGCTTACAAACAAAAATATCCAACACTGGCAGAAAGCTTACAACAATTAATGGATGATAATTTGAATGCGGATTGGGATGCAGAATTACCTGTCTTTGATGAAAATGCGGACAAACCAGTTGCAACTCGTGAAGTATCAGGGATTGTCCTTCAAGAATTAGAGAAAAAATTGCCTAACTTATTTGGTGGCGCAGCTGATTTGGCCTCCTCCAACAAAACCAATTTAAAAGCTAGCGAACGATTTGCTCCAGGTAACTATGCCGCCAAAAATATTTCGTTCGGCGTCCGCGAATTTGCGATGGGAGCAGCAGTCAACGGCATGACGCTTCACGGCGGAGTTCAAGCATTCGGCGCGACCTTCTTCGTATTCTCGGATTATCTACGTTCCGCGATTCGTTCAGCAGCCTTAATGGGCATTCCATCCACCTTCATTATGACCCATGATTCCATCGCAGTCGGTGAAGACGGTCCAACACACGAACCAATCGAGCATCTCGCATCCTTCCGCGCCATGCCTGGACTTCACGTTATCCGACCAGCTGACGGCAACGAAACCGTAGAAGCTTATCGCTATGCCTTTACTCAAAAAGAACAACCAACCATGCTCGTTCTTAGCCGCCAAAATCTGCCAATTTTGCCAAATAGCGCAGCAAAAGCAAAAACCGGACTTGCAAAAGGTGCTTACATCTTAGCCGATTCTCCGCTTGATAAACTAGATATTATCCTTCTCGCTTCCGGATCCGAAGTACACTTAATGACCGCTGTCAGAGACAATCTTGCTAAAAAAGGCTTCGGCGCACGCGTAGTCAGCATGCCAAGCTTTGATTTATTCGACAAACAAAGCCCCGAATATAAAGAGTCCATTTTACCAAAAGCAGTGAAAAAACGCTTCGCCGCTGAAATGGGCGCATCATACGGCTGGCACAAATACCTCGGCGACGCAGGAGAAATCCTCGCGATTGATTCGTTCGGTATGTCAGGCCCGGGAGACGAGCTGGCAGAACGATTTGGATTTACTGTAGAGAATTTAACGGAGCTTGCGTTGAAGCAGTTGTAGGTGGATTCTATTAGCGGAATGGAGTATCCTATAAGAAGATACTTTATTAAAAGAGGTGCGTTTTAATGAAAAAGAATACTCCAGAGGCGCTTATAGATTTATTCGAGGAATTGAAGAATTTATTTGAGTCGGATACTTCTTTAAACAACCAAAATTCGTCCCGGCTACAAGAAATTTTGACTACAGCTATCACCCGAGTCCAAAAAGCCTCTCAAACAGTCGAATTAGAAGCCCGTTCTGTCTATCAAAACATCCATACCTTATGCTTCGTCGAAAAAATCCATCTAAATCCTGAGGAAGCTAACGTATTAAAAGAGATAGAAAAAATTGCTCTTTCAAAAGGCTTTTGGGGCGGAATGAACACTTTAAATGTAACAAATCAATTTCCAAGCAATTAAAATGAACTGTAAAAAACAGGAATTCTCTACATCCAAATAGAGAATTCCTGTTTTTATTTGTCTAGCTTGTAAAAGCACCCTAAATCAATTTAATTTCCGAATCGAAATATTGCTCGATAAAATGTACTTTCTCCCTAATTTCCTCTATGCTGAAATTCTCATTTGGCGGTGCGACAACCCATTTATCTTCCACATCATCATTCCGAGTAATCACCGCAATTAAATCACCTTGAAACGTTTCAATCGGCTCAGAAATCTCTCTCGCTAAAATATAAACATCCTGTTCTTCCCCGTCACCACCAATGATACCTTCCACAAATCCATAATTCAGCGGATAGACATTGCCGAATTTGTCAGTATAACCTATAGGGCGATCTATGGTTACTTTTAGAGTTTGTTTTTTTATTTTAGAAAGTTGTGTTTTATGGGTTAATTGTTTACGTGAAACCATATGATTTTCTCCTTTCTATGTTTTTTATTTCAAAATTCGAATGAAGTACCTTTGTATATGCCTTCTTTTCCCAGTTCCAAACGATTTAGTTTTTTTATGAAAAACTTTAACTAACAATCTACGCTCGAAAAGAAGATGCTATATAATCAGTTATATTTACATTCAATTTCTTCTGTTATTGGGATAGGTATAACTCAACTCTTCAAAGCTATCCTGTTTTAATTATGATTCAAGCTAAAGCTTCTAAAGAACGAGTCACTTCTTCTCTAACTTGCTTTTCACTGTAGTAAACATTAGGTAATTTCAAATCTTCTTCGCTATCAGAGAATCTAGCAGCCATATCAGACACATTCCCTAAAATTGTGTATTCATCCTTGGACAATTCATCATAATCTATTTCTAAATCAAAAATTTTTATAAACTGATTTATAAAGGTATTAATCTCTATTTCTCCATTATCCAGTCCATTTAATAAAAAGTATAGTTGTTCTTTTTTTGTCATAATAATTCTCCTCCAATATTATTATTTTGATATAGCGGACAATGGCCCTAATGGTCTTCTATCATATTTAAAATGATAGATAGTATTTGTTGTATTATCATAAAGAACTTCAAAATTGTATTTCTTACCGTTTATATATATTTCACTGTAATACATTGTGGCTCTAGAACCTCTTGGGTCAGGCATTGGAATACCACCTTTAATTGCTTCTTTCAAAGTTTGAACTGGAACTGCTCTATCCAGATTAGCCATATGCTCATTTACTTTGTCTGTATAATTAAATATATCCTTCCCAGAAGATTTAGCAGTACTAGTTTTCTTAGGTATTATCACTTTATTTCTAGCTGCTGCAATCCCAAATCCTAAACCTAATGCCATATCCGTCAACCCAGCATCATCTGTCCAATCTTTCATACTAGCCACATAAGCGGATGACCGCAGTGTGGCTCCAGAAAATCCAGATACTTTTTGACCATTTAAATAGTTGATACCCTCTTTCCAAGAATCATTCACTTTTCGTTCGAGTTCTTCTCCAGAAAGATTGGTATAAAGAAGTGGGTCTAATTCCTGACCATGTTTTTCTAAGAAATCTTGCAATTCCTTGTTTTCTACCCGTTTTCCATCTTTTTCTATTAGCCACATCGTCACGGTTTTACCTTGATCATTGACATAAGTATAAGCTAACACGGTGTAATCTTCAAAAGCTTTTGGAAATGGGTCTTTATCATTTTCTTTTCGCGCGGTATCGAGTGCTTTTTTCATAAGCAACAAGCTGTTTGCCGTACTTTTCGGCACGGAGTAAGTACCTGTTTTATCATCAAAAGTGACATTGTGTAACAACTCTTGCACCGCGCGTCCAGTCGCTTGAATGAGTTCAAATAATGCACTAAAAAACTGGCCATGGCTTTGTTCGAAAGCTAAATATTTTTCTAAGATATTCTCTTTTTCAATAGCCTTCAGTAACTGCGTGTGGACACTTCTTGATTTTATTGCATAGACTTGTTGCATATCTGGCTTGGTATTGGGCGCGGTTAATTGTCGATGTAAGTCTTCTTCTTTTCGCTGTAACTCGCGAACTTGAGCCATCGCTTCTTGTAAGATTTCTGCATCAATTCTGGCAGAAGGCGAATTATCCACTTGGCTCCCGAACTCGCGAATATATTGCGCCAATCGCTCCTCACTTTCATCCAGTGCTTCGATGATACTTTGGGCAATTTGGGTGTATGTACTTGAAAAATACTGTTTGGAGGCACTAACTGCTTCTCCTTTTAAACGGTTGTCTTGGGAGTAATCCATCGCTGCATCTTTAATCTGATTAATCATCGTTTTGGCTTCCGCGTTACTACTTCGCAAACCGTGGAGAAAGTCATTCAATTCTGCAATATCTATCCGGCTCACTGACTCCACTCCTTTTGCAAGGTGGCTTGTTTTGTTTCTAGTGCGTGGAGCCTGTCCTTATTTTCTTGTAGTTCGGTGTCTAAATCAGTTCTTTTATCTTGGAGATCCTTCTTCCAAGTCACGGACTCTTCGTGTTGTTGCTCTTCTAAATACCGATGAAAACCACTGGCTGCTTCTCCTTGCCAGCCACTGCGCAAAAAGTCTAATAACATCCGTTTTTCTTGTGCTAATTGGTTACTATCCTCTTCTAGCCAATCTTGTTCATTTTGTTTTCTTCTCGTTTGATCGACATTCGTTTCTGCCGTTATCTTTGCTTTTTTGATTTGTTGGAGTTGTTGTTCTAACTGGCTGTGTGCACTATCCAATTAACGCACCTCCAACTGATTGATTTTTTGTCCCATCAATTGGTCTTGTTTAGCGTAAGCAATACCCATTTTCTTTAGTCTGCTCGCATCTTGTTTGGTCACGTGTTGAAAATCTTCCACCACATCCACCAACTCAATCAATGCCGAGCGCAATTGATCAATCGAATTTACTCTCGAATATGCCATGTTCCCGTTTTTTAATGGCAAGTATCTTCCCGAACTTTTACTTGCTAATTTGGTTGCGTGCTGTTGGAAGGCCCTTTCGTTGACTTTTATTTCTCTCATCTGTACGCTTCCTCTCTATGTATATCTTTCCCCCTCATTATAGCATCGAAAGTCGCCCTCTTTTGTGAGCGTTTTGTGAATCTATTCATTAAAAAATCGCTTTAAATCAGCTTTTTAAATGAAATAATGTAATTTTCCTCCTAATCAAGCTCACAATTACTTGTATTTAAGACACAATTTTCAATTCCTCAAAATCATTCTACAAAAGATAAAGAGAAGACAACAACTTGTCTCCTCTTTATCTTTTGTTATTAAGCATTTTCAAACTGTACGTGCACCTTTTTATTCATCAAAGACCTCGTAATAAAATCCTCTTCTTTCACTTCGACTACAAATTTCAATTTTTTATGTGAAGCCCAGTATTCCCAAAAATCGATGAACATGTGCAAATCGATAATATTTTCTTCCATTCTTGCTTGCTGGCTCATCGTGTATTTTATTTCATGGAGACAGGGGGTAAAAGCAAGGGTTTGTTCCACTGAGCAGCCTTCGATATGTTTAGAAATAATGAATTTCCATTTTTTCAGCATTCTTAGTTTCCCTATAAAAAACGCTTCTTGCTCTTGGACGGAAAAGTGTTTTTTTATTACTGGTGTGTCTTCGCTGATAAATTCAATCGTTATTCGTTTACTAAAATCTTTTAAATGCTCGAAAAAAAGAATCGTTTCGCGGAAATGCAATTGGGATAATGTTAGTTTGATAATAAAATGTTGATTCCAAAGCTCTTTCACGATTTTTTGGACTTCTTTTTCAAACCACAACATAAATCTTGAATATTCCATCGTGCTTTCTAAACAAATTTGATATGGAAAAACTTCCCCAATTAATAAATTTCTGCGTTTTTTTAAGACTTTTATTTCTTTCTTTTGCACTTGTCTACTCGTTGCATCGTAATGATTTTGTAAATGGATTTGATACTTTTTCTCTAACAAAGAATCGCCTCTTCTCTTTGTGAAATTCTTTATAATAAATATCATACATCTTTTCCAAATGGGTATTTCTAATGTCGTATATATTAGTTAAAACACCACCACAACAATCTGCGGCGGTGTTTTAATCTACGTTATGCTTATCTTAATTTTTTACTTCCGACTGCCAAAAATACGCCTAAAATTAAAACGAGTCCTATAAGTCTTAGTAGGTTTAATAGTCCAGCATCATCATCCCCTGTTTTAGGAAGAGTTTGCTTAACTACTTTAGTCTCAATTACTTTGCTTGCAGGTGTTTTTATTGTAAGAATAGTTGGTTTCGCTGGAGTAATAGGTTTTATAATAGCATCTTTTTTATACACATAATTGACTGTTACATCACTTGTTCCAAAAGCACCTATTTGGTTCTTTGGTGTAACTACTAGGCTATATTCTGGAATCAAGCGAGCTTTCGTTGTATAAGCGTCATGAATGTGATAAGTTTTTGCATCAACTGTTGGTAATGCTATTTCGTTGCCTTGTTGATCTTTAAATGTAGAAGTAAGTTGATAATCATTTGCTTTATACACATAATTCACTTGAATATCACTTGCATTAAAAGTACCCGTTTCGTTCGTTGGTGTTTTTTCTAAAGTATAACCCGGAATCACGGCTGCTTTCGATGTGTAAGTGTCATGAATATGATATTTTTGAGCGTCTACTTCTGCTGCTTTTAATTCGTTTCCTTGAGCATCTTTAAATGTCGCAGTTAGCGTGTAATCATTCGTTTGGTACACGTAATTCACGGTTACATTGTTCGCTCCAAAAGTACCTTGGTCATTCTTAGGTGTTGCGACTAATGTATATCCAGGAATGACTGCTGCAGTTGTTTTGTATGTGTCTTGGATATGATAAGTTTTCGCGTCTACTTTAGGTGCTTGTAGTTCTTTGCCGTTTGCGTCTTTGTAGGTAGTTGTTAACGTATAATCATTTGCTTTATATACGTAATTAACTGTTTCATCACTTGCGCCAAATACACCTTTTTCATTGGCTGGTGTAGTTGTTAATGTGTAACCTGGGATGTTTAGCGCTGTTGCAGTGTATGGGTCGTTAATATTGTATGTTTTTGTATCAATGGCTAGTGGTTTTAAGTCTTTACCTTGTGTGTCTTTATATGTTGTGATTAATGCATAACCATTCGCTTTATATACATAATTAACTGTTACATTACTAGCACCAAATGTTCCTTTTTTGTTCGATGGTGTTGCCACTAATGTATAGCCTGGAATTGTTACGCCACTAGTCGCATAGCCATCCTTAATAATAAATCCTTTTTTCACGATAGCTGGTTTTAGTTCTGTTCCTTGTACATTTTTGAAAGTGGAAGTTAAGGTATATTCATTCGCTTTGTAAACATAATTGACTGTCACATTGCTCGTATTAAATGTACCTGTTTGATTTGCTGGTGCTGCCACTAGTGTGTAGCCAGGAATGGTTGCTGCGCTAGTAGAATAGTTATCTTTTGTATGGTAAGTTTTGCTGTCTACAACTGGCGCTTTTAATTCTTTGCCGTTTGCATCTTTGTAGGTCGAAGTTAGCGTATAATCATCGGCTTTGTAGACATAGTTGACTGTTACATTCGCCGCGCCAAATGTACCGGATTGATTCGCTGGTGCTGCGACTAATGTGTAACCTGGAATAGTAGCTCCTGTCGTAGTATAAGTGTCGTTAATGTGATATTTTTGACTGTCTATGATTGGCGTTTTTAATTCCTTACCTTGTGCATCTTTATAGGTTGAAGTTAGTGTGTAGTCATTGGCTTTGTAGACATAATTCACGGTTACATCACTCGCGCCAAATGTACCTGTTTGATTCGTTGGAGCCGCGACTAATGTATAACCTGGAATAGCAATATCACTCGTCGTGTAACCATCCTGAATATGGTACGTTTTTGTATCTACTTTTGGTAAAGCTAAATCGTTCCCTTGTTGATCTTTATACGTCGAAGTTAGTTTATAAGCAACTGCTTGGTATACATAGTTCACTTGGATATCCGTGCTACCAAAAGTACCTGATTGATTCGCTGGTGTTGCGACTAATGTATAGCCAGGAATGACAGCTGCAGTTGTAGCATAGTTATCTTGAATATGATACGTTTTGCTATCTACAACGGGGGCTTTTAACTCAGTTCCTTGCGCATCTTTATATGTTGAAGTTAATTTTAAGTCTGTTAATTTATACACATAATTAACCGTAACATCGCTCGTATGGAAGGTTCCTGTTTCGTTCGCAGGTGTCGCTACTAGCGTATAACCCGGAATCGTTGCTGCACTTGTAGAATAGTTGTCTTGAATATGATATTTTTTACTATCTACAACGGGTGTTTTTAATTCTTTACCTTGTGCATCTTTGTAAGTCGAAGTTAATGTATAATCTTCTGCTTTATAAACATAATCAACCGTAATATCGCTTGTTCCAAAATTACCTTGGTTGTTTGTAGGGGTCGTCACTAATGTGTAACCCGGGATCGTTTTGGCAGTTGTTGTATAGGGATCGTTCACGTGATATGTTTTAGCATCGACATCATCTGGTGCGATTGTCTTCCCTTGTTGATCTTTAAATGTAGAAGTTAATTGATAGCCGTTTGCTTGATATACGTAATGGACAGTGATGTTTGACGAACCAAATGTCCCAGTAGCGTTGGTTGGTGTTGCTACTAACGTATAACCTGGGAAAACTGCGGCTGTTGTTGTATACGTGTCTTGATAATGATACGTTGTCGCATCTACCACTGGTGCTTTTAGTTCTTGACCGTTCGTATCTTTGTAAGTGGAAGTAAGTGTATAATCGTCTTTTTTGTATACATAATTAACCGTGACATTCCCAGCTCCAAAAGTTCCGTTCTGATTAGCAGGTGTGGAAACTAAAGAATAGCCGGGAATGGTTGCTGCTGTTGTAGTATAGTTGTCTTGGATATGGTAATCTTTTGTATCCACAACTGGTGCTTTCAGTTCTTGACCATGGGCATCTTTGAAAGTAGATGTTAGTTTATAATCATTTGCGCTGTATACATAGTTGACTGTAGCTGGGTTCATGGTGAAGGTACCATTTTGATTGGCTGGTGTTGCAACTAAAGTATAGCCTGGGAAAGTTTTTTGTGTCGTTGTATAAGGGTCCCCGTCTTTACCATTTAAAATGACAGGTGGCGCAAGTTCTTGTCCTTTCGTATCTTCATGTTTCACTGTAATAGGTCCGCCGTTTAGCGCGGTGATGTTTACTGTAACTTGTGTTCTGGCAAATTTGTTTGATTGCGTGGAAAACTTGCTTTTGATGAAAATGGTCGCTTGACCCGGTGCTGCTGCCACGCCATTGTGGATTAGTGAACTTGAACCATCATCATAATACTCGAATTCGTGTTGCGCGAGTAAAGTTCGTCCAGATGTTAGTGCGAGTTTCGTTTTGTCTGGTGTTAATTGATTAAAATCAGTTCCAACAGGTACATCAATGGTATATCCAGGTGTTGTAGTTAGTTGGTCTTGTTTTTGATAGTTGTTATCGTAAAATTCTAATAGGTTATTCCCATTATTAAACTGGCTTATATAGTTGGCAGGAATATTGGTTACAATCTGGTTCCCTGCAGCCATTAAGTCTAAGTCTCCCCCGGTTGCATTTGTCCAGTTCGTAGTGAAAATTGCGTCTGGAACCTTCACTAAATGGTTATTTAATATTCCTAAGAATTTCAAATGACTCGCCATATTTGTTATTGTTGCAGGGATTTCTTCTATTGTTCCCCCAGAAACTTGTAATTCTTCTAACTTAGGTAGTTGGAAAACAATCATTGGAAAGGTGCTTAAATTATTATCATTCAGAACTAAGATTTTTAACTCCTTTAAATTCCCCACTGAGTTAGATACGGAAGATAATGTTCCATTTTTAACTTCTAACGTAGTTAAATGAGTTAACATATCGATATTGGTCGGAATATCACTTGCCCCTGTTACTCGCAAGGCAGTTATAGCTTCTAAATCTGTCTGTGTAATATTCGCTCTCGTCTTACCAGTTTCTTTTTCAATCTCTTTTATAAACGGTTCATTACTATTCATGGTTTGTTCTAACCATGTAGGTGTGCTTGCAGAAACAGCCGTAAAACTAACTGTATTGATAATAACTACAAGCGCAATTAATGCAATAAATATTTTCTTTAAAATAACAATCTTCCTCCTTTTAACGCTAAATTTGCAGTGTCAGTTGGCATTTAGTTTCTTTGCCAAAGCCCCTCCCTTCACTGTCAATGTGGCTTTAAGCCGTACTTCAGTCTATATAATACTATGCGGAGTCTTAAAATTTTCTAATGTCGCATATATACTACTCGAAAAAAGAAAGCTAAAAAGATTGGTTCTTTTTAGCTTTCTTTAAATTATTTTTATATCGTTGCTTTTAAACTAAATTGTCGATACATTGCTTCATACTTTAACGCTTTATTCTCATAACCTAACACCCGTAAAATAGCTATCGCCTGCTTGATTTCTGCGCCTTCTCCCCGCTCAATAATTCCATGATAATACATGCAGAGAATTTTAAAATAAGCACCCTCACAGTCATCACTAATCTTTTTTAAACTTCTTATCATCAGCTCCATATGCTCGATTTCATTTCTCTCTATAAAATCATCTATAATACTAGCAAGTGCTGTTTGTAAAATACTTCTTCCTCGTTCAAAATGACGATACCTATCCAGCGTGTTTAATAATTTATAATAAAACGGCACCCGACTTTTCAAAGACAAGTACGGCAACATCCGAGTAAATAAGAATATATCCTCTAACGTCCAAAAAACGGCTTCAATCAGGTAGTTCTCCAAAATCCGAACCACTTTTTTATCCGTAACTTGTTTGCCTTTTATATGGTCTAATTCAAGTTTTATCGCCGCGCTTTTTACTTGATTGATTTTTCCTTCTTCCGATGATATTTTTTGATAAAGTAATTCCCAAATAGCAATTTCATCCGTTTTACACGCCCGCTCGTAGGCTTCCCAAAAGTCCTCTTTCTCAGGCAACTCCTCTTGATGATACATGAAGAAAAACTCTTCCATACTTACCATTAGCTTTGTTACTATTTTCTCTAGTAGAATGCTCGATATTGCATGGGTTCCCTTTTCAAATTCAATTGCATAAGATTTACTAATAACCCCTGTGTACACTTCTTTTTGGGAAATTTTTTTAGACTGCCTTATTTGACGAATCAACTCACCATAACTTATCATCCGAAGACCTCCTCTTGACTCATTTCTTGCTTTTATTTTACATTCCTTTGTTTTCTCTCTGTAAATAGTGCTATATATAGTACATAAAACCTCTTTACTACAAACAAAAAAACACTAAAACGACTCCATTTTAGTGTTTTTAAATAGAAAATCTTCGGATAGTTAATCTTCTACTTGGATATTTTCTTTTTCTAAAAATTGTTTTAAAACTACGCTATACAAATCTGCTATTGCTTCATAGTGCAGTTCTTTCCATGTTTGAATGGCTCTTTTGGCCTGGTGATAGCCCTTTTCCACTTCGCCTTCTTTCATCCAAATGGCTCCTTGATAATAATTGGCTACTATTCGATAAAAAGCACTGTTAAAACTACCACTTGTTTCAGATGCTTCTTTTAATTTTTCGAGCACTAGTTTCGCATAATTGATTTTATTCTGTATAATGAGTTCATCTGTCAGATTAGCAAATAGATGGCAAAATAGCAGTCTTCCTCTATCATAGTACCTATACTTTTCATACGATTTCAACATAATTTGATAAAAGTGAATTTGTACTTCTTCCTCAAAAAAAGATATGCCGTTGGAAAAAATACGAACCTCTTCTAAAGTCCACGTCTGCATTTTCCAAAGATAGTCATGGATAATTTTTTTATATTCATCAGAAATATTCGATTCATCAAACACATTCGTACGCAAATAATGATTAATAGTTTGAATTCTCGTATGAAGTATCGCTTTTCTAACTTCTGTCTGCTCCGTTCGCTCTAAAGTTATTTTATCTAGCAACGCCTGCATCCCTACAACATCATTTTTACCTGATAGCTCGACGAAATCAATCTAAAAACTATCATCCTCTGTCGAAGAAAAATCTCTATAAATAAAGAAAAACTCATCTAAAGGAACCATAACCCGCTTTAAAATTTCTTCAAACAAACTTAAAGTAATTTCGTGTTTTCCTTTTTCAAATCCGATTGCATAAGACCTAGATATAATTCCTGTGTATACCTCTTTTTGAGTTAACCCTTTAGAAAGCCGTATTTCCCGAATCAATTCGCCATATGAACCCATATGCTATCCTCCTATTTAAGTTCTTCTATTTCAAAAAGTCGGAATGCAGTATCTATGTCTATGCTTTAATTTCTCTACTCCAAACAATTTAGGAATCATTGTTCTTAAAATATATACCCTAAACACTAGTAGTTTAATTCTTTTACAGGCGAAAAGCTACTTACAATATCGTCATCTTCCTTTTTTAAGTATTAATAGCACAAAAAAAGAATGTCATTTTTCACATTCTCTTTAAAAATATGGTTCTGAAGTGTTTATTATTAGTCGTTTTTTATTTGTTTCACTTCATAATTAGCGCGTTTTAAAAACTCCACTTTTTTTGTTTCGGGGTTATTTTCTTGATATTGCACAACGGCTAATTCATGGATTCCTTTTCTCAATTCCGTTTTACTTAATTGAATTTGAAAAGAAAGTTCGTCGCCGCCTTGTTCCATTTGTACGATGTAGCCGTCAATGTAAATATAGGTTAGGCTTGCCGTACTCAACTCTTTCATATGAATTTCCAATTTTTCTACAGATTCCGCCTCTTCATAAACACAAGGCAGGTCACCTTGACTTGAAATATCATCCGTGGCAAGAAGTTCTATCCATCCTTTTTTCGTATCATTTGGAGGAAAATGCTGTTTTCCCCTTTTAGCTGGCACACCCGAAACATCTCCATTCCCGCTGTCCTCGCATGCTGATAATGCCACTAATACTATCAATAGTAATAATATGAGCAACCAACTACCTTTTCGCAACATAGTGACACTCCCTTTTTACAACAATACAATGGTTTTACTTTTCAGGAAAAAATGTAGAATATATACTACATAAAACCCAAATCAGTGAAACGCTTTCATAAATATGCTAAACTCTCTTTGTAAACATTCCAATGAAAAGAAGGATGTGGAAAAATGTTCAGTGTAACTACTTTTAACATTCGTTTTGATGATACCTCTGAGCGAAAAAAGAGCTGGGAATTGCGTAAAACACTAACAAAATCATTACTTGATAAATATCAATGGGATTTCATGGGGGTGGAGGAACCTCTTCTGCCACAAATGCGCGACATGAAAGAAATGCTAGATTGGGATTATTTCGGGGTAGGACGAGATGATGGTTTTGAAAAAGGAGAATTTACGGCTGTTTTTTATAATTCTACTCGTTTTAGATTACTGCAAGAAGGGCATTTTTGGCTTTCAGAAACGCCAGATGTTCCTTCTATTCATTCAACAGCGATGTTTCCGCGAATTTGCGTTTGGGGAAAACTAGAAGATTCGACGGATGGAAGACAGTTTTATATCTTCAATACGCATTTGGATCATGTCTCGGAGGAAGCTCGTCTATTTGCAAGCCAACTTTTACTGCAAAAAGCCGGTCTGATTGCAGAGAATTTACCAGTGATTTTACTAGGAGATTTCAATACAGAACCAGAAACACCAACGTATAACTTCATAACAAAAAAATACCAAGATGCGCAGTTGATTTCTCAGACTCCTATAAAAGGCCCAATTGGTAGCTTTCATGACTTCCAACCACTCCGACCTGAAAACGAATTAGAAAAAATTGATTACATCTTCGTGTCTAAAGAGTTCCGCGTACACTCTTACAAAACTATCACGGATCAAGTGGATGGCTGTTCTGCATCTGACCATTTCCCTGTGACTGCAACACTTGAATGGACATAAAAAAGAGAAGACAAAATTCGTCTTCTCTTTCACTTATAACATTTCTTTAATCATTTTATAAAGCGCAAATCCCATTTCTGTATCATTTTTATGCACTTTTAAAGCGATTGGCGCAGAAAAAGAGGTGTTTTGTGTCACGACCGTATTGCCATCAACACCAATTTTCAAGTCAAAGTCACGGTCTAAAGTTCCCGCAGTCTCGATCGAAACATACTTTAATGCCTTCTTCGGGAAAAACTTGTATTCTACTTTCTTACCAGTTATCCCTTGAGCATCCACATTAAAAATCCCTTTTGAAGTAATAATAACTTCATCTCTTATAAATTTAAAAATTTGAATAATCTTTTCATCATCTTCTAAAAATCGTTCTATGCCATAAGATGATTCGGTAACAATTGCTGCTTTTCCCATTAGTTTGTCAAACATGAAACCCATCCTTTTTGTTGTATGTATTCTTATTCAATTTTAAATGAACAAGTAAAGCTATATTAGCATAAAACGTTTTCATAGTATGTAGACATTGTGTGAACAGTCTGCATTTTTAAATAAAAAAAAGCTACTAATCCTTGAGAACAAGTAGCCCTTTTATCATTTAAAATGCCTTACTAATAACACTTAGACCGATAAACAAGAACAGTACAGCCATGATCACTGAATTGTTCTGGATAAGCCATTTACGCGTACTATCTAATGCGTTGTTAAGTCGATTCCCAGCCAGTAAGAAAGCAATCGTTGGGATGTAAATCGAACAACAAGCGATAATTCCAAAAATAATAGTTGCCGTTGTTTCTTGCCCGCCAGTTAAATTCAGGGCACCAACACTAACACCCGCAGTCAGAGAAAGCAACATATTCTTAGGATTCACCGCAGATAATAAGAAAGCAAAAATCATCGCGCCACCTGGTTTAATATTGCTCATTTTTTCAAACCATTTTGGTGTTGCAGCTTTCTCCCCGTTTTTCGGACGTTTCGTAAAATCATGGGCACCGAGCAAAATAAGTAAAACCCCTAAAACAATAAGTACCACTTTGACCAAGGTTGACTGATCTCCGGACGAACTAACCGCCGAACTCATTAAAAATAATCCAATAAAGAAAATAGCAATATTCCCAACAATCCAACCAACCGTATAAAAAATACTGTTAATCCGTGCCTTGTTGCTCAGTAAAATCAAAATAAGCCCTACAATTGGAAATGGACTAATTAAAATACCTACTGCCGGTGACAAAATAGCTGAAAAAGCTGAACCCACGCTGACTCCCCCTCTATACATTTTTTACAAATCCTTATCATTCAATCTACCTTTTTCCCTCTTATACTCACTAACAAACAATTGTCGCTATATCATTCCTTATGTTCTTCCCCAAAAAAACAATACAATACATTTGCCATAAACAGCTCATTAAATGCACTAAAACGCTACTTTTCAAGCAAAGTTATTCTTCTAAAAGTCTATTTTTATATAAAAACTCCCATTATGGAATCGGTGACTAAAAATGGAAATTCATGTTAGGGCTATAATAATAGTATAATTTCTATTGTTCGTTCAAATACAGAGACAGGTGGAAATATTATGAAAAAAGTAACCCATAATGACGTACAGGCGCAAATTGATACTGTGACCAGTCCAGAACAACAACTGAACGCAGGAATAGCACAAAAGCAAATCAGTTCTGTAAGACAATCAAATTCAACAAAAACAGACGAATCCTCGAGCACAGCAAGCATTTTATTCGGTATGCTTACTCTTTCTAAACGTAAATAACATCCGCTCCAAACAGAGTAGATGTTATCTGTTTCCGTTGACTATCCTAGTTATTTTTGCTATATTTTAATTATAAATCGGAATGTTACCGACGAAAGCCGGGCATAACCAAATATTTTTCTAAGTACAATGTTTCTCTGCATTTATTTAGAAAAGTATTTGGTTTTTTTTATAGATACTTTAAAATGTAGAAAAGGAGTTTTTAACATGCATACAAATACAGGATTTCCAGCCGACTTTTTATGGGGTGGAGCTGCTGCCGCAAATCAATTCGAAGGCGCTTACAACGTTGATGGAAAAGGTCTTTCCGTTCAAGATGTTACTCCAAAAGGCGGATTCGGTCAAATTACTGACGGTCCAACACCAGATAACTTAAAATTAGAAGGAATCGACTTTTATCATCGTTACAAAGACGACGTGAAACTTTTTGCTGAAATGGGCTTCAAGGTTTTCCGTACTTCTATCGCTTGGTCCCGTATCTTCCCAAATGGTGACGAAACTGAGCCAAACGAAGCAGGACTACAATTTTACGATGATTTATTCGACGAACTTCTAGCACATAATATTGAACCGCTAATCACTTTATCTCACTATGAAACACCACTTCACTTATCGAAAACTTACGACGGCTGGGTAAATAGAAAAATGATCGACTTCTATGAAAACTATGTCCGCACTGTATTTAATCGCTACAAAGGCAAAGTAAAATATTGGCTCACTTTCAATGAAATCAACTCGATTTTACACGCACCATTCATGAGTGGCGGTATTTCTACAAGCCCAGATAAATTATCACAAAAAGACCTATACCAAGCTGTCCACCACGAACTTGTGGCGAGCGCGCTGGCTACAAAAATTGGTCACGAAATCATGCCAGAAGCTCAAATCGGCTGTATGGTTCTAGCAATGCCAACTTATCCGCTAACTTCCAACCCAGATGATATTATTGCTGTTATGGAAGCAGAGCGCAAAAACTATTTCTTCTCTGATGTTCATGTTCGCGGCGCTTATCCTGGCTACATGAAACGCTATTTCAGAGAGAATAATATTGAATTAGACGTAACAGAAGAAGACTTAGAAATCCTTAAAAACACAGTAGATTTCATTTCCTTCAGCTATTACATGAGCACAACTGAAACAGCTGACGAGTCGAAACGTAAAGCTGGTGCAGGAAACATCCTTGGAGGCGTGCAAAACCCTTACCTAGAAGCATCCGAATGGGGTTGGCAAATCGATCCTAAAGGCTTACGCGTTGTCCTAAACGAATTCTGGGATAGATACCAAAAACCACTTTTCATCGTAGAAAACGGTCTTGGCGCTATCGATCAACTTGAACAAGACGAAAACGGCAATTACACAGTGAATGACGACTACCGTATTAACTATTTGAGCGCTCATTTATCGCAAGTGAAAGAAGCGATTAAAGACGGCGTTGAGCTGATGGGTTACACTTCATGGGGCTGTATTGACCTTGTTAGTGCCTCCACTGCTGAAATGAAGAAACGTTACGGCTTTATCTATGTTGATCGCAACAACGACGGCACAGGCTCGCTAAATCGTTATAAGAAGAAAAGTTTTGATTGGTACAAGAACGTTATTGCTACCAATGGTGAAGATTTATAAAAATGAGAAACCCAGGTTTGCCCTTTTTAAGAAGGGTAACCTGGGTTTTTTAATTGCTTGATAACGGAGGGACAATAATCCGACCGAGTAATCGCTGAAATAACCGATACCCCGTCCGCACCTGCTGTGAGAACCTCGGCTGAATTTGTTTCATTAATTCCGCCAATCCCGACAATTGGTAGCTTAATTCCAGCCCGGCGAATTTCTTCCAAAATTGCCGTTCCACTCACTGGCTCTGCATCCGCTTTTGAAATTGTGGGGAAAATTGGTCCTACGCCGATATAATCCACCGCACCAAGTCTTTCTGCTTCCGCTGCTTCACTAACCAAATGAACGGAAAGTCCGATTTTCATTTTTCCAACGCAACTCGCGATAACTTGGCGAATTTCTTCGTCGTTTTGCCCGACATGGATGCCGTCCGCACCAATTGCGAGAGCTAGGGCGACATCATCGTTAATAATGAATGGCACTTGATATTTTGCGCATAATTGTTGGCATTCTAGCGCCATTTCTTTTCTTTCGGAGGCAATTTGGAGTGAGCCTGCTCCTTTTTCGCGATATTGGAAACAAGTAATTCCGCCTTTCAGTGCTTCTTCTAACACACTTGGCAACGTTCCGCGGACTATGTCTTGCGTTCCAGCGATAAAATATACAGCTAGTTCAGCTCTCATTTCCCATCCTCCAATCGGTAAGCAAAATGGTTGGTCGGACCATGACCGTGACCAATTCCAAGCGGATATTTAATGGCACTTGTGATAAACTCTTTCGCAACTACGACACTGTCTAAAAGTGAATTCCCTTTCGCAAGTTCAGCCGCAATACATGCCGAAAAAGTGCAACCCGTCCCGTGCGTATGAGGCGTATCAAAGCGCTCGCTCGTAAGCCATTTTGTCATTTCACCATCATAGTAAAAATCAGCCGCCTCACTCATTTCGCTATGTCCACCTTTAATAACAACTGCTTTTACACCTAAATCAAAAATTTTCTTAGCAGCTTGTTCAATTTCCGCCTTGGTTGTGATTTTTTCTCCCAGAATTTCTTCCGCTTCTGGAATATTCGGCGTAATGATCGTACCAAGTGGCAAAAGCTCATCTTTCAACACTTGTGTCGCCTCGTTTTCAAGCAAAGCAGTGCCACCTTTTGCAATCATCACGGGATCAATGACGATATTTGGGAAGTTGTGCAAACGTATATTTCGCGCCACTTCTCGGATAATTTCTGCATCCGCAAGCATCCCAGTTTTCACAGCGCTCACTTGGAAATCCTCTGCAATCGCATCGCACTGTTCTCGAATCATATCTATCGGGATTTTATGCACTGCTTTTACCCCTAACGTATTTTGCGCCGTAATTGCCGTGATGACGGACATGCCAAAGGTTTTACGCTCTTGAAATGTCTTGATATCCGCTTGTATCCCCGCGCCGCCGCCAGAATCTGAACCAGCTATCGTTAATACTTGTGGGAAAATCATTTGCGTTCACCACTTTCTTGGATTTTGGCTTTGGCACGCGTTTTTTCGACCGACCAGCTAGCCAGTTCATCTAAAAATAGTGGTCGAAATGAGCCTGGAAGTTTTCTTTCTAACTCGATTTCCGCGTACTCAGAAGCCACCGCATAACTCGCGCACGCTTCGACACTAGCTCGAAAAGCGTCTTCCTGAACGGCGATAAAACTACCGCAAACCGCACTCAGCAAACAACCAGAACCAGTAATTCTTGGAAGCAGCGCGCTACCATTAGCCACTTTTGCAAAGCGCGTTCCGTCTGAAATCACATCCACTTCACCGCTAATAATAACAACCGTGCTCCATTCGTTCGCCACTTTTTCAGCAATGCTCAGCACATCCGCCGAACCAACGCCCGCATCCACGCCTTTCGCTTCCCAAGCTTCACCAGCAATCGCCGCAAGCTCTCCCGCATTTCCACGAATCGCCGTAAACTGAATTTCTGCCAATAATTCTTGCACCACTTTACGACGGTATGAAGTCGCGCCAACACCGACCGGATCAAGCACAACCGGCGTTCCAGCAACATTTGCCGCACGTCCAGCAATTTTCATCGCCGTAACTAGCTCACCGTCTAGCGTTCCGATATTAATCACGAGCACATCTGCCATTTTCGCAAGTTCATCCATTTCTTCTTTCGCAGAAGCCATAATCGGTGACGCGCCAATCGCAAGCAACCCGTTCGCCGAGTCATTCGCAACCACGATATTCGTAATATTATGCACCAACGGGCCTCTTTCCCGCACTTTTTCCAACGTCATAAAATCAAACATAATTCAAACTCCCACGCCAATTTTGTTTTTTATAAGCCATATCAAAAAACGCCCATTCCATTTCCACACTGATTTGAAAAGCCTGCTTCATCAGAGCAAGTTCCCGCGCATCCGCCATACTCGCCGCCTGTTCCACCAACCGCTTCTGCTGCAACACCACTTTTTGATAATTTTCATCCACATAACTATCCAACAACTCTTGATAAAATGGCTCCGAACTCCGCGCCGTTTCATACATTTTCCCCATATCCGCATAAAGCGCATAACACGGTAAAAGCGCCGCAATTGTCACCCCAAAACTGCCAAAATCCGCCATCCGGTAAAGATGAGAAGTATAATGATAAGCAGTTGGCGCCGGTTTTCGCTCGGAAAAATCACGCTCCGTTAGCCCAACCCGCGGATAAAACTGTTCGCGCATCAACAATTCCGACTGCTGAAGCCGCACCTGTACTTCCCTCATTTCCGTAGCAAGTTCCGCTGTCCCAGCCTGCTCCACACTTTTCTCAATCACCTTCTCAAAATGCGACAAATAATAATCATCCTGGAGTAGATAATAATAAAACGCCTCTTTCTCAAGCGTCCCATCCGCCAAACTCCGCACAAATGGATGCCGCAACGTTTCCTGCCATAAATCCCCTACTTCTTCTTGCAAACCGTGAACAAACATGCAAACTCCTCCTTTTGAACAATAAAAAAAGCGCCCACTGTCCCTTAGCATAAGCAAAGAAACAGTAGCCGCGATAAATTTTCCGGTCACTTTCACATTCACTTCCCTACGCTTGCACTAACAAACAGGTTCAAAGGGTCAGAAAGCATTACCTTCCTATCTCAGCCAGAATCGGCCCCCCTAGTTTTTCTTATTAAGTTGTGTTCATCATAGCATAGAGTTTTACCGCTGTAAATCCCCAAATGTAATAAGCTCAAACCCATTTTCAAGAAGCCAATCCCGCACCCGCACATCACAAATCGTCGCAAGCTCACGGCACCGCATCAACGTATAAGAAGAATTATCCAGCACAAATTGATCCAAAAAACCGACATCAAAATGCATCTCAGCGATTTCGTTTGGTGCCAATTTTAATAATCCGAAATCATCGTTAAGGAAGTTCTCAACCGAGACACCACCATTTGTGTAGGGGAGTGCGCCCGACTCCAACAGTTTAGTAATCGGCAAATAACCTTCCTGATCTGGCCATTTTTTATCGCCACTGTATTTTAAAGTGGTGTGAATCCCGAACTCACGCGCAATATCAAAGAAAGCTTGGTCAACCGTTTCATCACCAATTGAGTGGCAGTCAATGTGTTCTGGGTAGTGACCAGTTAGCGCTTTGAACCGTTCCATTTGAGCAATCGTTTCCGTTCGTACATCTTCGTATTGGAATTTCAGTTCTGGGTTGGCACGGTAGTATTTAGAACGATGGAATTCCCCGTTTTCGTCAACAAGTGACGGGATTTCCGCTGGGTCCGCGCATGGTTTCCCGAGTAGGAAGTTTGTGTGTTGCCCGATGAATAGGTCTGGGTGGTCTTTTGCGAGAGTAATTGCGTGCTCAGCAGTTTCTAGGTTCGGCATGAGTAAGGTGGATGTTGTGATGCCGGTTTTGTAGCTTTCGATAATGCCGTGGTTGATGGCTTTGGATAGACCGAAATCGTCTGCGTCGATGATTAGTTTTGGCATGGTAAATCCACCTCTAATTGTTTAAACACAGAATCCAAAATCTCCTCCGGTATCTCCGCAAACGCATCCCCAACCGAAACCTCAAACGCACAAACATCCGCTGATTTCTCCTGCAAATACCCCGAAATCCCAACGCCAGTTTCATCCTGAATCTTCGTCAAAATCGCCCCAACCTCATCAGTCGACTTCTCAAAATAAACATGAAACATATTAGAAACCGGCACTTCCGGCACAGTCTTCACGCCTGGACACGAATTAAATCGCTCAGCCAATCCTTTCGCCGCCTCAAAATATTCCGCCATTTTCCCAATTCGTTTTTCAAAATAATAATCCGCGGACAAAATATACGGATACAGACTAATCAAATCCCCGCCATACCGCCGTTTCCAGATTTTCGCCTCTTGCACAAAATCAGCATTCCCAGCCAGAATCGCCCCAGCAATCCCGCCAATCCCTTTGTAAAACGACACATACACACTATCAAACAGCGCGCAAATTTCTTCCGCAGACTTCTGATAAAACGGCGTAATTTCCCATAACCGCGCCCCGTCCAGATGTAACGAAATACCTTGTTCACGGCAATACTCCGAAATCTCCTCAAGCTCTTCAAAAGAAGGCAGTTGCCCACCAATTTCTCGTTGAGGAAGTTCGATAAGCACACTAGAAACTGGCTCGCGAAGACTTTTAATATCGTCAATTGTCAAAAGTCGATTCGCTGTTCCAAGTAATATTGGCGTGATTTGTTGCAATTCTTTTAGCCCATCTTGCTCGTGAATCTCCAAATGAGAGAGCGGATGATATGCCACTCGCCGATTCTCTTTCCGGTCAGCCCAAATTCTTAATGCAATTTGCTGAGCCATCGTCCCACTTGGAAAAAATACCGCAGATTGTTTCCCGAGAATTTTCGCGATTTTTGTTTCAAAGTTTGCAATAACTGCACCATTTCCGTAAATATCGCTTTCTGAGTTATCATCAATATTTTGAAGTGCTTCTGTAAGAACACCAACATTGCGCGGACCGTTCCCGCCTAGTTTATAAGGTGTTTTTTGGTAGCTAGTTTTTAGTGTGTTTGTCATTTTGGTTCACTCCTTTTACGATATACTTGATTGATTGTATAACAATTATATACCCAATATATCTTATAATCTTCAGCTTTTAATTTATTATAGACTCAACAAATCTACTCCCGCAACTTCTCCTATCAATCTCCTCCAACACTATTATAATAAAAATTTTGACAATTCTAATTATAACCGCTAAATTAGAAGTACAACATATTATAAAACACAAAAGGACTGAACACATGTTAAAAAACAAAAATTTTAGATATTTATGGTTAGGTCGTTTAATCAGTAATGCCGGGGATAGCATGTATTACATTGTATTATCTTGGTACATTTTAACACTCACTAATAATTCTTTTTGGGTAGGGATAGTTAATTTTGCTATTTTTATACCTAACATTTTTTCCTTTTTATTTGGTCACTGGATAGATACACATTCCAAAAAAAGATCCTTGCTTTTATGCGAATTCGGGCAATTATTTGCGATTTTAATTATGGTTATCAGTATTTTGTTGGATTTTCAAAGTCCTCTGTTATTATGTATTTTAGCATTTTTAGCTTCCCTTTTTGGTATGAATACATATACTATACAAGACGCAATGACTCCTTTTATCATAAAAAAAGAACAGCTAGCAAGTGCTCAATCATATATGTCTGTTGCTTATAATGGTACCGAATATTTATTCAACGCCTTAACAGGATTCTTAATCAATATTTTTTCAACAATTACCCTTTTAGTTGCTAATATATTTACCTTCTTGTTCGCAATATTTTCTTTTTCAAAAATAAAAGAACCTACAGAAGCAAATAATAAAGAACCTGAACCTTTCTTAAACAATGTATTTAAAGGCTTCATTGAACTATTTCAAAATAAAACCATTTTATTTATCGCTATCGGCGGAGGCATGGCAAATTTTATGTTCGGCGGATTGAATGTCTACCAAGTATTAATTGCAAAAGAGCAAGGAAGTGCCATTGTGCTTGGACTATTGACATCAACTATGGCCATTGGAACATTGATTGGCTCAACTCTCCTAGCAACATTATTACTAAAATTCATGAAAATTGGAAAAGTACTAACTTTATGCACGCTCATGTTCGGACTAACAATGCTAATAAGCTCTTATTTTGTAAATTCCTCCCTTATTATTTTTATCTGGGGGATTGCAAGTACTTTTTTAGGAGTCACCCATGTTGTCCAAAAACCTTTTTTCCAAGTATTAATTCAAAAAGAACATTTGGGCAAAGTTTTCAGCGCTCTTTATAGCCTAAGTGTAGCCACATTACCTATAGGAGCATTATTATTTGGTTATTTTAGTAGTCATAATTTAAATAGTTCTATCTTTCTTCTTATTTTCGGCGGAACCTATTTACTTATCAGTTTCATATATTTCGTAAACAAGCATATTTTTAAATTTACTATCTCAGATAAAATATAAAAAGGACTTCTATCATAAACACCCCCACTAATCTCATCTAAAATGAAATTAATGGAGGCGTTTATTTTATATTTTTTAAAACAATAGGTGGTTATAACGGACTTCCAATTCCCGCTTAATATAGTTTAATTTTTCTTATATGTTTCCTTAATCAAACTGTTCTCTTTGTCATCCACTTTTTTCAAAACTAAATTCTCACTTTCAAGCTCCATAGAAAGTACATAATCTCTTTTTTCTTTAGTATCCACGCGGTATTCATTTCCTTTTTGTTCACTTTTCGTTATCTCAATACCATCCTGTGCTTCAAGCATTTTAAGGGCTTTTTGCACGTTCTCTTTTTCACTTTCTGTTTCATAACCATATACTTTTTTACTAACTACCGGACCATCATATTGGTATTTATCGCCATCTTTTTGTTTTAATTTATAAGAATTTGTTATGGCAACTTCATCATCAATATACAATTCTGTTACATTACCATCTGCATCCATGTCCAGATCCACACTCATCTTACTTGCCATACCTGTATCTTTTAAATTCTTCCCGTCACTCGTACCTACACTAACCGATTCCAACTTCCACTTCCCAGTAAATTTGCTATCAACAACCTCTTTACCACATCCTACTAACAAAAGACAAATCCCTAAAAATATAATACTTACTAACTTTTTGCTCATCTCGTTGCTCTCCTTTTTTTGTATATAATTAACGGTTAATCCCGTTCCACCTCGATGTACTCCATTGCTTGTGTTTTCTCTTCAAAATACTCATCATGCCATTCAATCAGCACCTTCTTATCCAGCGAAACTCGAACACTTTTTGTTAAATGCGAAAGAGCTTTTATATCCACTCCATCACCATCAAAATTCAATAGCACTGGCACTTGATCACCAAAATTATCTCTATCTACTAAAATCGCAACCCCGCCAGCTTCATCTTGGTATACTCGTACATCTAAATTAGATATTATTTCCCATCCGTGTACTGTTTTTTTCATCATTTATTCATCTCCTATGTAATATTTTCTCTCTAACTATCATCATATCCTAGTAACCCCTAAATTCCAACCCAAAACCAATTTCCACTTCCAAAGTGGCAAATAATAATTTCACCTCCCCCATTTTTCCAGCTATAGTAAAGACAAATCAAAAGGAGGTCTTTACGTGACAGATAGCAACGAACTAACAACAGAACTGGATTCCATGGCAATCATCTTACACGCCGGGAATGCGAAAAGTTGTGCTTTTGAGGCACTGAAAGAAGTAAAACTGCAAAACATCAAAGCTTTCACGCAGAAAATTACTGAAGCGAAAGATGAGATTAAACTGGCGCACCGAGCGCACGCGGAACTTTTACGAAAACTATCTTCAGAGAACCGAATGAGAGAGGTGGATTTACTGCTGGTTCATGCGGAAGGTCACTTGTCTTCTACGGATATTGCCGTGGAAATGATTCGGGAACTGGGAGAAATTTATCAATGGAAATGGAGTTTATCTAATGAATAATAACTTTTTATGGGGAGGTGCCACGGCCTCTTATCAATGTGAAGGTGCTTGGAATGTGGATGGCAAGGTGGAATCGATGTGGGACTACTACTTGCACGAAGCAGATCTTGAGAATGGCGATGTGGCGAGCGATCACTACCACCGCTACGAGGAAGACATTCGGATGATGAAAGAAGGCGGGCAAAATTCCTATCGTTTTTCCTTATCTTGGCCGCGAATTATTAAAAATAGGCAAGGTGACATCAACTTAAAAGGGATCGAATTTTATCAAAACTTGCTAGATACGTGTAAAAAATATGATATTGAGCCGTTTGTGACACTTTATCATTGGGATTTGCCACAATATTGGGAAGAAACTGGTGGCTGGTTGGATCACGACGTTTGTGCTGCATTCGAGCATTATGCCAAAGTTTGTTATGACCATTTTGGCGATAAAATCACGAATTGGACCACTTTTAACGAGCCAAAATGGTTTGTTGCTAACGGATATAAAATCGGCAACTATCCGCCCGGCTATCAAAATACGCAAAAAACAATGATTGCGGCTTATAATGTGATGTACGCGAGTGCTTTAGGTGTGAAGGCTTTTAAAGAAGGTGGCTATCCTGGGCAAATTGGCATTGTTCACAGCTACACGCCGGTGAACGGGGTCGATGAAAGTATCGAAACGAAAATTGCAATGCGCTACGCTGATAACTATTGCAATAACTGGATTCTCGACACAGCCGCACTTGGCGAATTCCCAGTCGACCTCATTGCCGAACTAGCCAAATCGCACGACATCAGTTTTATGAAAACAGACGAACTACAAACAATTAAACAAAACACTGTCGACTTCATCGGCTTAAATTACTATTCGCGCACGCTCGTTAAACCATACACTGGCGGCGAAACCCAGCTACAATTCAACCACAGTGGTAAAAAAGGCGAAAGTAAAGTTCTCATCAAAAACTGGTTCGAACAAGTGAAAGATCCCGCCAACGAAACAACCGAATGGGACACAGAAATTTATCCAAAAGGCTTACAAGATGGCTTAATCGAGGCATACGAACGCTATCAATTACCACTTTATGTGACAGAAAACGGCATTGGTGTTCGCGAAGACGTTTCTGTACCACAAGTAGATGATGCTTACCGAATCGCCTTTATGAATGACCATATTAACGCCATTTTCAACGCAATCGATGCTGGTTGTGATGTTCGCGGCTACTACGCTTGGTCCCCGTTCGACCTTTACTCTTGGAAAAATGGTGTCGAAAAGCGTTACGGACTTGTTGCCGTTGATTTCGAAAACAATCAAATCAGAAAACCAAAAGCTTCCTACTACTGGTTCAAAGAAATGATTGAAAGTCAGGGAAAACTCATCAAACGAAGAGAATTTTAAAAAAAGGAGCAGGAAAATGAAAAATATCATGTTAGTTTGTAATGCTGGTATGTCTACAGGAATGCTTGCGAAAAAAATCGAAGCCGCTTCTGGCAATACATTAAACGTCACTGCTTATAGCGAATCCGAGTATACCGATTATTTGGACGGTGTCGACCTCGTTCTTATCGGCCCACAAATCCGTTTCCTTATGCCACAAATTAAACAGGCCGTCAGCGTCCCAGTCCATGCCATTTCACCAGTAAAATACGGCATCATGGATGGCAAAGGGGTTTACGAAGACATCCAGAAATTAATAGGAGGATAAAAACATGCGATTTAATACCATTAGCGAAAAAATGGATCAATATATTTCCCCGCTGGCTAACAAACTTAGCCAGCAACGCCATTTGAAAGCAACCAGAGATGCCTTTATGTCCATGCTGCCAATTACATTGTTTGGTTCGATTCCGATTATTTTGAAAGCGGCTCCAGTCACAGATGATACGAAAAACGGCTTCCTGCTTGCCTGGGCTAAATTTGCTGAAAAATATGATTTAATCCTAAACTGGATTAGCGGAATCACACTTGGCGCCATGTCGTTATATATTTGCGTCGGTATCACGTATTATTTATGCAAACACTACCACGAAGATTTCTTACGCCCACTTATGTTTTCTATCGCCGGTTTCTTTATGCTCGTACTTAATCCAATCAAAATGGGTTGGGACGGCAAAGAGGTCGACATCAGTTTCCTTGATGGACGCGGAATATTACTTTCAATTTTCGTCGCCATCGTTACCGTAGAAGGTTATCACTGGATGCGCAAGAAAAACGTCGGTCGAATAACCATGCCCGATAGCGTCCCAGCCTCACTATCCGAGACATTTGCAGCCCTAGTTCCTGGTATTATTTTAATGACCTTTTTCTCGATTATCTTTATCATTTTCAACCTGCTAGACACAACTGCCATCCAATTCTTATATGAAAAAATAGCGCCGAGTTTCAAAGCGGCCGATAGCCTACCATTCACGATTCTAAGTATTTTCCTAGTTCACCTATTCTGGTTCTTCGGTGTACACGATGCCGCACTTGCCGGAATTCTAGGCCCGATTCGTGACGGAAACCTTTCTATCAACGCCGCTGAAAAAATGGCTGGCCAAGATTTGACGAATATTTTCACGACACCGTTCTGGACGTATTTCGTTATCATAGGTGGTTCTGGTTCTGTTCTCGCACTTGCCTTTTTAATGATGCGATCCAAGTCCAAACAACTAAGCACCGTCGGGAAAGTCGGCTTCTTACCTTCCATATTCGGAATTTCTGAGCCACTGATTTTCGGAACACCACTAATGCTGAATCCAATTTTCTTCTTCCCGTTCATTTTCACATCGGTATTCAACGGGGTTATCACTTATCTTTGTATGTATTTCGGGATTGTCGGAAAAACGTTCGCCGTCTTCTCCTGGCAAATGCCCGCACCAATTGGAGCATTTCTATCCACCATGGACTGGCGAGCCATCGTTCTCGTATTCATCCTGATTTTCTTAAACGGTCTAATGTACTACCCATTCCTAAAAGTATATGAGAAAAATCTCGTTGCTTTAGAAAAAGAAGCCGAAGAAGAAAACATCGCTGCTAATTAATAGCCACTTAAATAGAGATTGGGACAAAAAAAACTCGTCTCTTTCTCTATTTGGTGTTGTATAATAACAATAGGTTAAGGGAGAATTAGGGGGGATATAATGACTATTTCAGAAAGGCAACGTTCATTGTTAGAAAAGCTTAACGACAGCCAAAAGACAGTAACAGCAAAAGCACTTTCAGAAATGTTAGGCGTTTCTTCCAAAACTGTGCGAAATGACATTATTCAAATTAACCAGTCATTTAGTTCCACAATCATTGCATCAAAAGCTGGAAAAGGCTATTTTTTAACACCAAATGAGCAACTTTCACAAATGAATCTATCCAAAAATAACGAAAACTTACATTTTGAATTATTACGCCATATAATCGAACAAGATCATACCAATTTCTATGATTTAGCAGATCAATTTTTCATTAGCGAATCGACGTTAGCTCGTATTATTAAAGAGCTCAACACCGTTATCGCTGAAAAAGATGAGTCGCTTTGTATTATTCGAAAAAACAACGAACTACTGACCGAGGGCGGCGAAGAAGAAAAGCGCCGCATCTTCAATCTATTCCTCAATCAAGAAATCGAAAACCATCAATTAAGCCTTGATAAATACGCGGATTACTTCGATTACTGCAATCTAAAACAACTTTCCGAGCTCATTATCGCATATCATAAAAAGAACGAGTTTTTTATGAATGACTTTTCAACGATTTCGTTCATCTTGCATATTGCTGTTTTAATTGAGCGAATTAGTATGGGTAGTTATATTCAAAGAACGGCTTTAACAGAACAAGATAAAACTAGTCTTGAAATGGCAGAGCAACTAGCCGAAACGTTAGAAAATGAGCTGCAAATCAATATTCCAACGCAAGAATTAAGTTATATTGCCCGGCTTTATTCCGGAAAATTAGTTACCACTTCAACCATTGACGCGCAAGTTTTTGGCAGCGTTGTCACTCGGCTCCTTGAAGCAGTTGACCAAAATTTTCATATTGATTTTTCCGCTGATGAAAAAATAGCCACCTATTTAGTGGCCCATATCTCAGCACTATACAAAAGAGCCAACCATAAGCAATATTTAACCAACCCACTTACCGAAGAATTAAAAAACAAGTTTCCATTTATTTATAACGTCAGCGTCTATGCTTCAGCCTTCATCCAAAAAGAGTTAGCGATTACTTTCCCAGATGACGAAATCGCCTATATCGCGCTACATTTTTTATCCGCTTCGGAAACGATTAATCACGGTAAAAAAAGAAAAATCTTATTGGTTTCCCCGTACGGCGCGGGCAGCCAACGTTTAATTCATAATCAACTTAAGAAAATTGCTGATTTTTCGATTGACTTACTCGTATCTCAATCTATTTTTGATATAAAGCAGTTCACCTTAGATAAAGAAATCCATTTAATTATTACCGCCGAACCATTAAACTTAACAACCGACATCCCAGTCTATCATTACGATTTACTTTTAACAGAAGCAGATTTGCAGAAAATCAAGCATATTTTAGAAACTAAGCCAAAAACCGATTCGATTTCCAGAAAATTTTTCAAAAAAGAGCTTTTCTTCCCAAAACAAAACTTCAAATCAAAAGAAGAAGTAATTACGTTTCTTTGCGAACAGTTAACTGCATTCGACTACTGCGACTCCGACTATGTTTCAAAAGTGTTCGAACGAGAACAATTATCTAGCACATGCTACGGAAACTACTACGCAATTCCGCACGCCATCCAGCGAAGCGCGAAGAAAAATGCCGTCGCAGTATGCGCACTTGATAAACCGATTGACTGGGGCGGAAATCGCGTCAAACTCGTCCTCCTACTCACCATGAAAGAAGAACGCGACAACTCTTTTGAAGAATTATTCGGCCAACTCGTAACCATTTTAAACGAACGCAGCTTTGTAAAAAAATTAGCCAAACAAGAAGATTTCCAGCAATTTATCGAACTTTGCGAACAAAAAACCCTAGATTCTTAAACAATCTAGGGTTTTCTAATCCGATCAATTCCAAAAACAACAATCGGCAAATAATTAAAAAAGAAACTAATCCGCTGACAAAATCCAATTTTGTCTAAAACCGGTAAGTGATTAACAGCAGGAATCCGCGCAAGCCCATAAACACCGGCCGACAGCAGACTGACAATGAGTAATACTAGATAGACATTGCTGCGGGTTTTATCGCCAGTTTTCCGGTAAAGAATGACCAAAAACAACGGAAAAATCAAAAATCCCGCATAACCAAGCCCCGAGCCAATATTATGAACCCAAGTCGAAAACGTCCAACTCGCCTGCTCCGTATCAATACTAAACAATCCCGTAAAAATACAATCGCCAATCCCATACAAACCAATCGCTGAAGCAAGCAAAATCGCCAAAGTCCGCGAAGTTTTAACAACGCTCTGATAAATCGCCGGCAAAGCGAGCACAAAGAACACCCCAGACACAACCGACCAAACCAAAAACGCTCCCCGCACCGGACTAGCCACATCCCCAAACACACTCATAACCCGCGTCATTTGGTTTAATTCTGGGTAAAAGATTCCAAGTATGTAAGGCGTTAGAAAATCACTCAAAACGCCGAGTAACAAAAAGTAAAACCCGTATTTTTTTAGAAATTTCATTTGAATCCTCCTTTTATGAAATTTATTTAGGATAAAATAGTGCAATTTAAATTCCCTATTAATTATACAAATCTATCCCAATCTAATCTAGTTTAAGCTTTCTATGACTAAATAAAAGCCCAAATCAAATAAAAAGCCGGAAAAAATACTCTTCCAGCTTTTCATAAATTTAATCCTATTATTTTTTATACACCTTACAACGAAAACCAATTAATCCAATGTAAATCCTTGTTTTTTCAAAAAACCCGCTATTTCTGGTCTTCGTATTTCTTCAAAAAACTCTACATTCTTGTCTCCCCATGAAGTTTGGTGCTGATTTTTTTCACGTAAAGCATAATATTCTTTGGTCAATTCCTCATACGCTTTTAAATCTGTAAATTGTTCATGAGGGTACTGATTTTCACCTACTTGATTTTCTACTAATAGCCGTGGTTTTACTTGATTTTTATATTCTGGAACGCCTACAGTTAATCCGAAAACAGGTATCGTAAATGGCGGTAAATTTAGCAATTCAGCTACTTTTTCAATATCATTTCTTATTCCACCGATATAGCAAATTCCTAAATCAAGAGACTCAGCAGCTATAACCATATTTTGAGCTGCAATCGTTGCATCTATCACCGATACGAGTAATGATTCCATATTTCTCAACCCATCCAAAGTTCGATTATTCTCCAGTAAAAGTTTTGATTGTCGATATAAATCACCTACAAACACATAAAAGGTCCCCGTTTGATTTACATAAGAAGCACTATTCGTAATTTCAGCTAGTTCCTTTCTTAGTTTTTCATCTGTGATTTCTAAAATAGAAAAAGATTGCACAAAATGCGAACTAGAGGCACTTCTCGCAGCCGTTAATAAATGTTGTTTGGTTTCATCAGATAATCTTTCATTTTTAAATTCTCTTACTGAAACATGTTTAACTAATTGTTGAATTGTTGCATTCATAACATAACCCCCAATTTGAATTTGTACTGTAAATAAAGTATAATCTATCTGCGCCATCATTTGAAATGCGTAAATCATATGCCGGTATCATTATTTTTGATACCAAAAGGAGAAAATTATGGATATTGAAAACATGAAAGCATTTAATAAAGTAGCTGAACTAAAGAGTATTTCTGCAGCAGCGAATGAACTGCATCATTTACAGTCTAATATGTCCAATAAAATAAAAAATATCGAAAAACAGTTCCAAACTCAGCTTTTCTTCCGGCACTCGAATGGTGTGGAATTGACTAAAGAGGGCGAAAAAATCTATCAGCAATTCAAAAAAATGATCTTATTATGGGAGGAAACGATTGATATTATCAATAACGAAGAAGAAACGATCTCAATCGGTATTACGCAATCTTCTTTGCCCATGGAATTTAACACGATCATTAAAGAGTTCTATCAACAGTTTCCAAATAAAAAATTATCTATTGTTAGCGGAAGTACAAGTGAATTAATACCAAAAATAGCTAATAGAGAACTAACCATCGCTTATGTCGCTGAACTCGAAAAAGAAAATTTATTTCAAGATAGCCGAATCATCTCACAAACGCTCTCATGGGATAAACTAGTTTTCGCAGGCAACACAGCTGGAAAATCAGTCCAAAAAATATTAGCTGAAGAACGATTATACGTCTTCAGCAAACAATGTTATTCATACCGCGCCTTGGCTTCTCTCATTAACGATTTTAATATCCCCAATGTTTCCATATCAGAGATCAATATTCCCGAAACACTTGTCGAAATCTGCAATAATGAACTTGGCGTTGGAATTATTCCTGAAAGCATCGCACTAAACTATCATTTTCTAAACTACGAAACATTACCCACAGATTATGTAGCACTTCGAAAAACATTAATTTATCATGCAGATCATACAATTTCAAATGGTGAAAAATGGCTTATCGAAAAAAGTAAACCAGCTTTCAAAAGTTAAGTTGTTGATTACAACCCTTTCAAGCAGCTAGCTATTTATGATAAGGCTCCCCGCGAACAATCCGAAACGCCCGGTAAACCTGCTCCACAAGCACCAACCTCATCATCTGGTGCGGCAGCGTTAACCTCCCAAACGAAATTTGCTCATTACTCCGCTTCAAAACAGCCTCACTAAGCCCCAGCGATCCACCAATCACAAACGCCACCTTACTCTTACCATAAGTCGCCAGTTTATCCAAATCAGCTGCAAATTCTTCACTCGACTTCATTTTCCCATCAATTGCCAGCGCTATCACGTGGGCATCATCTGGAATTTTCGCTAAAATTCGCACGCCTTCTTTATCTTTCACTTGTTTCATTTCCGCGTCACTCAACACTTCTGGAGCCTTTTCATCTGGAACTTCGACAATAGACACTTTAGCATATGCGCTCAGCCGCTTTAAATATTCGGCAATCCCCTGGACTAGATATTTTTCTTTTAATTTCCCGACCGTCACAATTTGGATATTCATTTACGTCACCCTCATCTTTATTAATACTTTTATCATACCTCAAAGAACACCCGCAACACTAGCCAAAATGAAAAAAAGAAATTACTACAAAAAACTTACTCCACAGGTTATCCCGCCCTTATACACAACTTATCCACAAAAACTATCCACATATCCACAAGCCGATTCTCTATTTTGTGTCCGAACGTATATTCCATACAATATATATGATACCCCATTTTCACTATCCACAGCTTATCCACAAGCAAAAATACTTGTTATTTTGTATCGAAAGTACATTTTGAAAACAAGCTAACCAACTGTGCCACAATCACTCTCATTGATTTATATATTTAATAAAGTTGTTTTCGCTTTCACATTTTCGCCTTATTTATCTTTCAATTGTGGATAAATGGCTTTCTATCCACATTTTTGCTTTTTGACCTATATTTTCGCAAAAAATGTGTTTTTTTCAAAAATAAATCTGAGTTTATTGATTTAATTATCAAAATTGTTCTTTTCCACAAGATATTCACTGCTTACACACAGGTTATCCACAGAAGTTATCCACATATCCACAATAACTGCCTATATTTAGTAGCCGAATTCTTGTTCTCTACCATATCTATATCTGAAAAAAATCACTATCCACAAGTTTTCCACAGAAAAAAACCACCCTCTTTTTTAAGAGGATGGTTTTTGTTATCATGTCGTTGTTTTTGCTGCTTCTAATTTAATGTCTGTTGATTGCTCTTTACCATCACGGTAGTATTTCACTTTGACTTTATCGCCAATTTTCACATCGTTGCCATATAATATTTTGCGAAGTGTCATGGAGTTAGTTACTTTTTCACCGTTTAGTTCAACAATAACATCATATTGTTTAAGTCCTGCTTTGTCTGCTGCTGAGCCAGATACTACTTGTTGTACCATTGCACCATAATCTACGCTATCTGGTAATTTCAAGATATTTTTTTGTTGTGTTTCTGGAATTGTATCAACATCGCGTAAGGAAACGCCTAGAGAAGGACGCTCTACTTCGCCTTTAGTTTCAAGTTGTTCGATGATTGGCTCTACAGTGTTACTTGGAATCGCAAAGCTAATACCTTCTACATTTTCCATTGAAATTTTCATCGAGTTAATACCGATTACTTGTCCTTCAATATTGATTAAAGCTCCACCACTGTTACCTGGGTTAATTGCTGCATCTGTTTGGATAACATCTGCTTCCCAGTCTTCTGTTCCGTCGCCGTTTGTATCAACTGGTACAGCACGGTTTAAACCGGAAATAATACCTTGTGTTACAGAACCGGAGAATTCAGTTCCAAGTGGGCTACCAATCGCAATCGCTGGTTCACCAAGTTTTAATGAATCAGAATCGCCAAACGCAGCAACTGTGCTAACATTTTTATCATCAATTTCAAGGACAGCTAAATCGTTCCATTCGTCTGTTCCTAGTAATTTTGCTTCTGATTTTTTACCGTTTGTAAATGTTACTTCTAATTTATTCGCATCAGCTACCACGTGATTATTCGTCACGATATATGCTTTTCCATTTGCTTTTTTATAAATAACACCTGATCCTGATGAAGCTTCTTTTTCAGAACTTGTTGTTCCGTCTAAAGATGAAGATGACTGGTAATTCAGTACACTAACTACGGCATCTTGTACTTTATCAACCGCTTTAGTTACATCAGAGGTAGTATTTACAGAAACTTTTTCTACTTTAGTCGGTTTATTATTTGAGTTAGAAGTTGTATCTGCGTTATCGCCGTTATCCCATGCTACGAAGAATATAATAAGTCCACCAATAATAACGCCAATAAGTGCAGTTAAAAAGTATCCAAGTAAGTGTTTGTTGCGTTTCGGAGGCTGATTCCCGCTGCCACCGCCACCGTTATTCACTCTATTCGGTGGAATCGTGCCACCACCTGCACCACTAGGACGTCTTGGCCCTGGAGCTGGTCTGGCTGGTTCAGGTTCTTTACTACTTGCTTCCTCAAAAAATGCATTGGTAGAGCTTGCCTCAGCAGCTTCTTCTGTTGCCCCGGCAAATTTCTCTCCTTCTGGTGTCACGCCTTCTACTATAGGAGTTTCTTGGACTGGTTGCGAGCTATCTTTTGTATGTAAAGTCTCCTCGACCTCTCTTTTTGGCGTGCTCTCGTTCTCGCTGTTTTCATTTAAATTTTTTTCTTTCTCGTCCATGTCTTCCTTCCTCTCTGCAAATTTCGCATTTATATACTTCCATAGTAAACCGCAAATATGAAAAAACAATGAAAAAGCTTTAAAAAAATGGTGAAACTTAGATAGTGAAGATAGACGTAGCGTTATCAGGATCGGTATCAAAAATCTCTAGCTTGCCACCAACATCGATTCCTTCTGAAATAAGAGTTTGCGTTACGCTCATCCGCGCCAGTTCTTTCATATTGTTGTCTTTACTAAGATGACCTAAATAAATTCGTTTCGTTTGATCTGTAATTACTTCGCTCATTGCTATTGCTGCATCTTCATTACTTACGTGTCCCTCGTCGCCAAGAATTCTACGTTTGACATTCCAAGGATAGCGTCCCATTCGAAGCATCTCTACATCATGATTACTTTCAAAAAGGTATGCATCAGCGCCTGCAATATGCCCTTTCATTCGATCACTAACATATCCTGTGTCGGTTATCATTACAAATTTTTTATTCCCCTTATGAAATATGTAAAACATCGGCTCAATCGCGTCATGAGATACACCAAAGGATTCTACTTGCATGCTGCCAAAAGATTTCACTGTTTCCATGTCAAATTGAAACTTCTGTTCAGAAGAAACTTCGCCAATCATATTATCCATTGCTTTCCATGTTTTTGCATTAGCATAAATAGGGAGTTTATATTTACGAGCAAGCACACCTAGGCCTTTAATATGGTCTGAGTGTTCATGAGTAATTAAAATCGCGTCTAAATCATTCATATCCCGACCAACTTGCGCGAATAAACCTTCCATTTTCTTGCCGCTTAAACCACAGTCGATGAGAATTTTTTGGTCGCCAGTTTCTACAAGAGTTGCATTTCCTGAACTTCCACTGGCTAATATACTAAATCGGATTTGGTCCGTGTCTTTTTCAGTTAGAATTTTATTTGCGAACATTTTTTTATCCCCCTAAAGGCTTATATATCTTCCATTGTAACGCTAATTCGGTAAAATTGCATGCCAATCGGTTGAAAAAGCCAACCTAAATTTTATTGTATTTAGGTTGACTCTGATTTTATTTTGCTTTTTGACGACTGGATAATTCTGTGGTTGGCTCGGTTGTTGTTTTATTTTCGGATTGGTTAATAACTTGTTCATCTTTTGCATTTACAAGAACGTAACTAGTCTCGCCGGAATGTTTCACTTCAAAACACCAAACTGGGAAATAAACATTCCCTGAAGGCAATTGTACAGTCGTATAGTAACCGAAAGTCGCAGAAACAACGTCACTGTCTTGTTTTAACTCACCGTGTTGGTAAACAGCTTCTAACGCATCAGTAGACGACATTAAGTTTGTCTTGTCTTTTAAATCATCTTGTTTTGACATCCACGTTTGCTCGTAAGAAATTACTCGATCATCTTTATCTAAATAAAAGATAATTTGCCCAGCTTCGTCAAAAAGAACCATATTATTATTGATTAATTGATTGAAAGTAAGTGTTCGCGCATCTTTGTCGTAGTTCCAAAACTCATAAGACTCGCCGCGATACACATCGGATTCCATGAATTTTTGAAAATCAGGATTGTTTCCTTTTTTGCCAGCTTTTATGGGTGTTTGTAGGACAGAATATATTTGTTTATTGTTGTCTTTGAGTGTAATTGCTTGTCCTGTCAAATCACTAACATCTTTTGTCGTAAAAGCGGCTTGTTCGGTAGTGAAGATAGCTCCACTAGTTGGCTTGCTTGATAAATCAGGATGAGAAATATTATCTGCTTTTAATCGTTCTTCTAAAGTTTCATTTCCTAGTGTGTCTGGATCATCTGATAATTGTTTATTAAAGAAAATCACTGCTAAAAAGACATTTAAAATGAGGAGCGTTACAATGAAAATCATTTGTGTTTTACGCCAATCCATCTTTATTCACCCGCCTTTTCTGCTTCTGGTTGGAAGATGAACCATTTATCATGATATTTATATAACCAAGTTGGCTCTAAAGTAACAATGCGGTTCATACCAGATGATTCACTTCTTTTCATGTGATAGCCAGGAACAATATCTTCTATTTCTTCGGCTTTCACATTAGGATTTTCAACTAGTGCATTGTAGACGGAATAAGACGACTCTATAGTTACTTCTTTTTTCTCTCCAGGAACGTCCGTGTCTAAACGGAAAAATGGACGCATGTATTTATAAACTGCTTCGAGGCCTTCTGTAACAGAAATATCAGCCATACCATCTTCATTATAAACTTGTAAATTATCTATAAACAAACTAAAATTGGTCGTTGCGCTTTCGGCAGCATAACCGGTGAAATAATAAGCGCCATCCCCAGTCCAACCCGCATGATCATTTACAAAATTGAAACTATCTTGAATCAATCCAGCTCGTTTGACGTTATTTAAATCTTCAGGATTAGTGCGCTCTTGAGAAGGATTTACATATTCTAAAACCTTATTTTCTGTATCCATTTCAATCACGCTAGAGCCGTCCGTATAGGTATTTCCTTCGCTCTTAACTGTACCTGAATCTTGAAATAGCGCAGAGGTAAATAGATTGATTTCAAGCGAATCCGTAATGTATTTTTTGCGATTTAGCTTTGTTTTTTCGGAGCTTAAGAACAGATTTCGTTTATTGGAAATAACTTTATCGTTTTGCGCGAGTTTACTTTCGTTCTTTTTAACAATTTTTTCAATTTTATCAATATCTTTATTTTGCAAGGAGCTTTGGTAAATATTTTCTTGGTCATCATTGGCAAAATAAACGGAATGAAGCCCAGTATCCGTGTTATTTATATCAAATACAATACGATTAAAGAAGGCAGATTCTAGCCCTTCTCCTTCCACTTGGAAATTTTGAGCAAAAATTGAAAATGGAATATTGTTAGGGAAAATAATCTCTATCGTCCCATTTTTATGGATTAATTTCTCGTATTCTTCATTACTTTTTTTATTGGCAAGAACTACTTCTGAGAAACTAAATGCTTTGCCTTGTGCCATTAACTCATTTAACAAGTCTGAGTCTAAGCTTTGGTAATTAATTTCATTTGCATTAACAGCTAATTTATATGGTTTAAATACTTGTGATGTTGTCATGGTTTTATCAATGGTTGTTTTTTCAACTTCTTTAACGTTAATCGCTTCGTAATCAGGTTGTCCCTTCCAAATAAAGTAGCTTAAGACGATACTGAGCACGACTAGAACTGTTAATAAAAATGAGCGAAATCCTGTTTTTTTCATCATTCCCAATCATCCTCCGGTAAGTCACTGTATGGCAGGGTGAATTTAATTATCGTACCTTTGGACTTGTTGCGTTCTGCCCAAATTCGGCCACCATGAGCTTCGATAACTTCTCTTGCTATCGCTAGTCCTAACCCTGTTCCTCCCATTTCCCGCGAGCGAGCTTTATCAACACGGAAAAAGCGGTCGAATACATTTGCCAAATCTTCATCTGGTACGCCTAAGCCTTCGTCAGCTATACTAACTTCAATTTCATCTTCAAATTTTTTCAAGTAGAAAGAAATTCGGCCCCCGTCCGGTGAATATTTATTGGCATTCGAAATAATATTATCTAATACTTGCATTACTTTATCTTCATCAATTTCGATGATAACCGGTTCTTTTGGAATGTGGCGTTTAAACATGATTGTTTCTTTTTTCATCATTTCAAAACGATCGATAATATGATTGAAGAAGTCTGTGAAATTCACGAAGCTTTTTTCTAATTGTTCTCTTCCACCGTCCATTCTTGAAAGTTTAAGCAGGTCATTTACAAGACGAATCATTCGTTCTGTTTCGTTTTGAGTCACTTCAAGGAAACGTGGCGCAATTTCTTTATCTTCCCATGCCCCGTCACTTAGAGCCTCTAAGTAACTATGCATACTTGTAAGCGGGGTTCTTAATTCATGCGACACATTAGAAACGAAATCGCGGCGTTCTTGATCGACTTTTTCTTGGTCGGTAATATCGTGAAGTACTGCAATAACGCCATTATTAAATCCAGTTTCTCTTTGAATAACGGAAAAATTAGCGCGCAGTACGTATGGTTTATCAAGCGTGCTACGGTCCATCGTTAATGAACCATCGACTTCCATTAAATCTTCAAATTGATAGGTATCACCAATATCTAGTACATCAATAATTGATCGACCATTGGCACTTTCATGCTTAACACGTAGCATTTTTTCAGCTGGCGTGTTAATAAGAATAACTTTTCCGCGGCGGTCTGTAGCAATTACTCCATCGGTCATATAGGCAAGTACGGAGGAAAGTTTGCGCCGTTCTCCTTCTGTCATGGCCTGTGCTTCTTGAACACGTTTTGTTAGTGTATTGAAGGAATCAGCTAGTTCGCCAATTTCATCCACGCCATAGACTTTAACTTTCCGGCTGTAGTTTCCTCGCGCCATCGCATAGGCTTGACGTTTCATTTCAATAATTGGCTTCGTAATCGTTCTGGATAGTAAAATTCCAAGTACCGCTGTAATGATCATGGCAATCAAAGTACCCGTAATGAAAATGTTCGTAATATCATCCACTTGTTTATATACACTTTCAATATCGGCGACAAGATAAATAGCCCCTATCACTTGTCCTTTATTTTTGATGGAGGATACGTTCACCCAGACACGGTTATTTTTATTTGATTCGTCTTTATAAATTTTATCCTCAGATGTAGTTCCGAGTGATAAGGTTCGTTTAACAAGGGGATCGTTACTTTTTTGCCCAACGATACCTTGATTATCTAAATTGGAAGTCCCGAGAATTTTGCCTTTGTCATCTACTATTCTTACTTCGATTATGTTGCTGCTTGCACGCGAATAGTCGACCAAAAGCTCTCGAATATCATTTTGTAGCTTCACTGAGTTATCGCTATTTTTTATGATTTCTTCTCTAGCATTATAATCCAGCAACGTGATGCTATTCGTGATGGAATCTTGAAAATTCTTCTCCAGTTGCCCTTCCAGCTCACGTACAAAATACGCGCCGATTACTTGCATTGCTACAATAATTAATAGCAAATACATAATAACTAACTTAAATTGTACAGACTGAAAAAATCTCATTTTATGCATAAGTCTTTCTACTCCTATTCGGGGTAATATATTTAAATTAGTATACCATATGTTATGGGGTAGACGTATTGTTTTTCCTGTTATTTGGGTCAATTTATTTATAAAAATAATTATTAAGTATGCGGATATACCCAAAAAAAGTGGTCCTCCAAGTTTTTTACTTGGCGACCACTTCTTGTTTATTTATTCTTGTTCTGGATTGCGTAAATAATAACCAACGCCGCGTCTTGTAACTAACCACGCTGGATGGCTTGGATTATCTTCAATTTTTTCGCGTAGACGTCGAACAGTAACATCGACCGTACGAACATCACCGAAGTAATCATAGCCCCAAACTGTTTGAAGTAAATGTTCTCTTGTCATGACTTGACCCATATGTTTGGCTAGATAATGAAGTAATTCGAATTCACGATGCGTAAGTTCGATTGTTTCGCCACGTTTTGAAGCAACATATGCGTCTGGATGAATAATTAATGAACCAATTTCTAATTCACTGTTTTCTTCTTCCTCGGCAGCGTTTGAGCTTACTTGGCTATGACGGCGCAAGTTGGCTTTCACACGAGCGATTAATTCGCGGTTACTAAATGGTTTCGTAACGTAATCATCGGCACCAAGTTCAAGTCCGATAACTTTATCAATTTCGGAATCTTTTGCAGTTACCATAATTATTGGCATATCATACTTCTTACGTACTTCACGACATACCTCAATACCATCACGACCTGGAAGCATAATGTCCAGTAAAATCAAATCTGGCTGAACTTCTTCTACAAGTTCTAACGCTTCATCGCCATCATAGGCGCAATATACATCAAAGCCTTCTTTATTTAGATTAAACTTAACTATATCCGCAATCGGTTTTTCGTCATCTACTACAAGAATTTTCTTTTCTGCCATTTTTTTACAGTCCTCTCATTCCTGGATTTCGCCGGCTTTAACCGGGACAGATACTTTTTATTTAATGCAAAAAAATCTCACTAAATACTTTAAATTCCGGCCTGTCTTCATAAAACAACATGCTAAGAATAGACTTACTAATCAATTATAACACATACAGTTAATTATCTGAATTATTACAAGCTATTTTCTCTTAAAATCACATAATCTCTTAATTTTGTGCCACTTTATCAAATAAATGTAGCTTGGAAATTCGCGCCACTGCCTCTTCTAATCGTTTTTCATCCATTAAAAGTCCTACGCGTACATAACCCTCACCGAAAGTTCCGAAACCACTTCCGTCAGCAACAGCTACACTAACCTCATTTAATAAGTAATCCGCGAATTCACTACTTGTAAACTCTTTTGGAACGGGCATCCATGCAAAAAAAGAGCCCGCTGGAGCAATTGCTTCCCAACCAATTTTATCACAAGCAGCTATAAATGCATTTCTACGGCTTTCATAACGAGCATTTAATTCTTGTACACAAGTTTGATCGCCTGTGAGCGCCTCAATTGCAGCATCTTGAATACCTGGGAATAAACTTACATACATATGATCTTGAATGAGGTTGATTGCTTCGACAACGTCTTTATTCCCAACAGCAAATCCTACGCGCCAGCCAGCCATATTGTATGTTTTCGAAAGCGTATAAAGTTCGATTCCAATCTCTTTTGCTCCTGGAGTTTCTAAAAAGCTAATCGGTTTCTTCCCATCAAAACCAATACCACCATAAGCAAAATCATGTGCAATCGTGATATTGTTTTCTTTAGCAAAAGCAACCGTTTCTTCAAAAAAGTGAGTCGTAGCAACCGCGCCAGTGGGGTTATTTGGATAATTTAAATACATCAACTCCGCTTTTTTCGCAATTTCTTCAGGAATTTTATTAAAATCTGGTAAAAAGTTATTTTCAGCAATAAGTGGCATTGTTTCGAACTGAACTTCTCCTAAAACGGCTCCTGATAAATAATCTGGGTAGCCCGGATCTGGTAAAAGCATTACGTCACCTGGATCCATTAAACACATTGGCAGTTCAACAAGCCCTGTTTTCGTCCCAAATAAAATGGCTACTTCTGTATTTGGATCGATGGTTACATTATATTCACGCGCATAAAAATCAGCCGCGGCTTGTTTAAGTTCCTGTTTTCCACGAAACAACGAATATTTATGATTGATTGGATTTTCTGAAGCTGTTTTCATTGCTTCCACGATATGCTTGGGTGTTGGCTGGTCTGGATTTCCTTGACCTAGATTAATCACGTCATGACCTTCTTCCACTTTCTTTCCCACTTTTTCTACAAGGCTAGAAAAAAATTGATCTGGTAAATTTTGCAAGCGTTTGGAAATTTTCATTTGGCACCCGTCCTTTTCAAGTTTCATTGATTAAAATAGTAAAGTTTTCTGAAGTATTTGTCCAGTATGATTTTTTTTAAACTTAAAAAAGCATTGACAAATTATCTTAAAATGCGTATATTTTTAACTAACAGGTTTTTCTAAAATATTTTCTCTTATCGAGAGCGGCAGAGGGACTGGCCCGATGAAGCCCGGCAACCTAACTTTATTTAAGCGTAAAGTGAAGGTGCTAATTCCAGCAAAATGGTGTATTCCGTTTTGGTAGATGAGAGGAGCTGGATATGTTCGACTTTCCACTTCTCTATTCTAAATAGAGAAGTTTTTTTATTGCTTTCATGAATAAATCTGGATAAATAATCAACATACTAGGGAGGAAAAAAAGATGAGAAAATTAACAAAAGGGTTAGGAATTTTACTTGCATCAAGCCTTATTCTAGGTTTAGCAGCATGTGGAGGCGGAAGTGACGATAAAGCCTTAAGCACAAAAGAAATCACCATTGGAACAACAGCAGGACCTCACCAACAAATCGCTGAAGAAGTTCAAAAATTAGCGAAAAAAGACGGCCTTGAAATCAAAATCAAAACTTTTGATGATTATAATACACCAAATACAGCTTTAAACGACGGTGACCTCGATGCGAATAACTACCAAACAATCCCGTTCTTAGAGCAACAAAAGAAAGATAAAGGCTACAAATTAGACGTTGCTTTTAAAACAGTAGCATTCCCAATGGGTGTTTACTCCAACGATATTAAAGACTTAAAAGATCTTAAAAAAGGCGACAAAATTGCCGTTCCAAACGATCCAAGTAACGAATACCGTGGTTTAAAACTATTTGAAGATGCTGGCATTATTAAATTAAAAGATGGCGTGGAAGAAAAAGCAACAAAAAAAGACATTGCTGAAAACCCACTTGACCTTGAAATCGTTGAACTTGAAGCTTCTCAAATCCCTGCACAATTAGATGAAGTTGCAGCAGCAGCTATCAATACTAACTTCGCAATGGGTGCTGGACTTTCTATTAATAAAGACGCAATTTACCATGAACCAACAAAAGACAATCCATATCCAAACGTATTTGTTATTCGTAGCGAAAACAAAGATGATGAAGTCGTTAAAACATTAGAAAAATACTACCATTCTGATGACGTAAAAGCATTTATTGAAAAAGAATTTAATGGGTCTGTAGTACCTGCATTCTAGGGAGTTGTTTTATTTTGATCGAATTACATCAAGTTTCAAAGTCATTTAATGTAAATGGAAAAACCGTAGAAGCCGTCAAAAATGTTTCTATTACAGTCGAAAAAGGAGAAATTTTCGGTGTCGTTGGTTACAGTGGCGCCGGAAAAAGTACGCTCGTTCGTTGCATCAACTTGCTTGAACGTCCTGATGCCGGCCAAGTTTTAATTGACGGGAAGAATTTGTCTACCCTCTCAAGTAAAGAACTTCGTGTCGCTCGTCGGAAAATTGGTATGATTTTCCAAGGATATAACTTACTTAAAACCGCAACTGTCTATGATAACATTGCCAAACCGTTAAAATTAGAAGGTGTTCCAAAAGACGAAATCGAGATTCGCGTAAATAAATACTTGTCGATTGTTGGCTTAGAGGATAAAAGAAGCAATTATCCAAGTCAGCTTTCTGGCGGTCAAAAACAACGTGTTGCGATTGCTCGTGCTCTTGCGCATGAACCAGAAATTCTTTTAAGCGATGAAGCGACAAGTGCTTTGGATCCTGAAACAACAGAAGCAATTTTGCAGTTGTTACTTAAGATTAACGCTGAGCTTGGCATTACGATTTTCTTAATTACACATGAACTTGATGTCATTCAACGTATTTGTGACCGGGTTGCTGTGATGGAAAATGGACATTTAGTAGAGCAAGGTACCGTTCTTGATATTTTCACCAAAGCAAAACATGCGACAACAAAACGCTTTGTTGGCTCGGAAGCTAGTTTCGACATCCCGCAAGATTTGCTTGAAAAATATATCGCGACCGGAAAATTAGTTTCACTTCATTTTATTGGTGATGAGGCTGATGAACCTGCGCTCGCTCTTGTATCACGCAAATTCGACGTTCTTCCAAGCATTTTAGCTGGTGGAATAGATCATTTGAAAAACGGAACACTTGGAAAACTACTCGTTCATTTAAAAGGGGACGAAGCCGAATATAGTAAAGCTATTGCTTATTTGAAAGAATCTGGAGTCGTTGTTGAGGAGGTCGAGTTACTATGAGTTTGTTTTTTGAAGAATGGGGACCGATACTTTGGCAAGGATTTTTAGAAACTCTTACAATGACTGGGATTACACTTGTAATTTCACTAGCAATTGGGTTGCCACTTGGCGTATTTTTAACATTAACGCGTAAAGGCGGTCAATCAGAAAATCTGGTTGTATATAGTATTTTGAACTGGGTAATTAATATTTTACGTTCGTTACCTTTCATTATTTTATTATTCTTAATGATTCCGGTAACTCGTTTTGTTGTTGGTACTACAATTGGAATTCAAGGTGTGATTATGCCACTTGTTGTATTCACCGCACCTTATATCGCTCGCTTGATGGAGTCTGCCCTACTTGAAGTTGACCGTGGTGTTATTGAAGCCTACCAAGCAATGGGGATTTCAACGCCAAAAATCATTTGGAGCGTAGTTATTCGCGAAGCTCGGTCTGGTATCGTTCTCGGTTTAACGATTGCTACAATTGGTCTTATCGGCGCAACTGCAATGGCTGGACTTGTTGGGGCTGGCGGACTTGGAACGATTGCATATCAATATGGTTTCCAGCGTTTTGAGCCGACTGTCATGTATACAACCATCATTATTTTAATTATCATGGTACAAGCACTACAATCATTCGGAAATTTCTTATCTAGACGTCTTAAAAAAGATTAATTTTACTACTAAGAGCTTGGTGCGTAGTGTTCCGGTATGGACTCGCCACCAAGCTTATGTTATTTTTAAAAGAAAAAGGGAGCGAAGAACATGTGGAAGTTGGCATTATGTCAAACCGATGTAGTTTTTAAATATCCAGATGCAAACTATGCACGGATTGAAAAAGCAATTGTTGAAGCTGCTGAAAATGGGGCCGATATAGCAGTTTTACCAGAAATGTGGAATACAGGTTATGCTTTAAATGAATTAGCTGGGGTTGCTGATTTAAATGGGGAGAGAACAAAAGAATTTTTAGCTGGCCTTTCAGAAAAACACCAAATCGCTATAATTGGCGGCTCGGTTTCTATTTCAGAAGGAAGCAAGTTTTCCAACACGATGTACGCTTTTGATAAATATGGCGGACTACTTTCTTCATATAAAAAGGTCCACTTATTCCAACTTATGAATGAACACTTATACTTAGAACCTGGAAATGATAAAAATCTATTTCGACTAGATGGTATTTCTTGCGCAGGGTTCATTTGTTATGATATTAGATTTCCTGAATGGATTCGCAAACATACTTCAGAAGGCTCAGAAGTTATTTTTGTTTCTGCACAGTGGCCAGCTGAACGCATTAAACAATGGGAACAACTACTTATTGCTCGTGCGATTGAAAACCAAGCTTTTGTTGTTGCTGTCAACCGGGTTGGCGATGATCCAAATAATCATTTTAACGGTCATTCGCTCGTTATTGATCCACTAGGAAATGTTATTGTTCATGGTGGCGAAGAGGAAGGCAATATTTATGCTGAAATCGACTTGAATTTAGTCGCTGAAACTAGAGGGATAATTCCTGTTTTTACCGACCGTCGTCCTGAACTATACTAAAATCAGAATAGCGTTTTTTTACAATTTCTCATTAAATCTTCAAATTTCCACCAATAAAGTGGCAATTTGGTATCATTTATGTGGATTAAATTTTGTTAATTTTGTTATTATGTATTATAGTTAACGAAAGAGTAAAGGAGCTGCTAACAATGGATGCACTATTTAACCACAAAGAATTCATTCGGTTATCTCACGAAGGTAACATCAACTACGAAAAATTAAAAGTTCCAAAAAATACTGAATTAGTTAATACAGCCGATCAAAGAAATAGTCATGTCTATTTAATTATCGACGGATTTGTTTCCATTTCTATGAACCCAGAATCAAACAGTATTTACACGATTCTTGGAAAAGGCTCCTTCGTCAATTACTATAGTCTATTCCAAGGAAATGTAGATGACTTTTTATTTAAAACGATATCGACTTGTACGGTTTATAAATACACGTTTAAAGATTTAGAGTATTTTCTCTCAATGTTTCCTGAGAACTTTGGTTTTCAATTTTTCATTATGCGTGACTTGGCTCGCCATGCTTTCTTCAAAAGCCTTTCATCCGAAACGAGTTCCTCCGATAAGTTAGAGCTTTCTTTTATCAACATCGGAAAACTTCACGGCACTCCATATGAAAAAGACAGTGTCATTTTACCAAAAGAAATGCGCACTAGTGTTATAGCCGCTTACAGTAATCTTTCAAAAAGCAGTTTTTACAAACAATTAGCGCGTTTAAAAGACCAGGGAAAAATATGGAAAAACGATAGAGAATGGGTTCTTAAGAATAAAGAGGTATATGATTATTTAAAAGCAAGAGAAATTGATGTATAAAAACTCCATCTGCGTTATAGATGGAGTTTTTCTTATAAACTCACAAACAACGATCATTTATCTTTTAAAAAGTATCAAAACTACCAACAGTTCTTTCTTTTTTTAACGAATAATTAAAGAATATCAGTCCTACAATAAGCCAAATTGTATTAATAAATAAATTTATGCTTAGGAGACCTAAATCGGCTTTGCCAGAAACATACAGATTGCTCGTAAAATCCACGCCCGAAGTAAATGGTATGATATAAATGATTTTTGGTAGACCCACGATAAATGTATTGGAAAAAATGATTAAGGCGCCAGCAAACAAGTTTACGAAATTCCCTAAACTCTTCTCTTTAACCGCATAACCGCCGAATACCAGACCCATTCCAAACATTCCTATAACAGACGGCAAAAGGATGATGACGGATAAAAAAATGAATGGAACTTGCGACCAACTAATTTTGTCAGCGAAAATGGAAATAAGGACAACTACCACAAGAATGATAATCGTTTCTAAAATACTGATTAAAAGTAACAAAAATGATTGTACAGGATAAGGTAATATACTTTGGACTTTGGGTTCCAGCAGTCCCATCTTGGCATCCGTACTAATCCAGTTGGCCGTACTCGATAATGCCATATCAGAAAATGCCCAAAACATATATCCAATTAATAAAAGAATAGGCCCCTGAATTGCAGAAGCACCATAAAACTTAGTTACTGAACTGCTATCATTTAACATTAATATTGCCAGATATACACCAGTAAACATTATTAATTCCGAAACAAGGTTTTTCTTGTACTTAAAAAGAATAAGAATATTTGCTTTAAGTGTTCCTATACAAGCCCCAAAATAATCCATTATACTAACATCCTTCCCAATAAATCTCACCGTTTTTTTCAAAAATTATTCTCTCTATATTCGGCATATCTAAAAATCTTTTATCATGAGAAATTAATACTATCTTTTTTTCTAGCCTTAATTTAGCCAGAATTTCAATAAATGCATAAAAACTCTCATCATCCAACCCGTTTGTAGGTTCATCCAATAATAATAGCTGACAGTTCGAACATAACGCAGACAAGATAAATACTTTCTTTTTTTGGCCTGTAGATAGCTTTTCTGCTGACATTTCTAAAATATCTTTGCAATTTAATTTCACACAGTAATTAGATAGTTTTTTTAACACATCGTTTTTATTTGTACCTTTTAATGATGTTAAATATTCAATATTTTGTCTGCCGTTCAATTTATAAAACATGCCTCGTTCTGCACTTGATAAATAGTACGTAGTTCTCTTTGTCCATTTTGAAAAATTGGTATGGTTTGAAATCTGTAACGTTCCTTCGTCAGGTAAAATAATTCCCGCTATTATTTTTGCTAATGTTGATTTCCCCGAACCATTCATTCCTGTTATTAAAGTTATTTTATGATTAAAATTAATTGTAATACTCAAATTATTTATTATAGTCTTATCATCGTATTTCTTTTGTAGGTTATGTATGTTCAAACTAATATCTTCCAAAATATTATTCTCTCCATTCTAGAAATAATGTTAACTAAGCCTATTCAATACCGTTTTCGAATTTTTCGAACTATTCACCCGATTTCTTTCATTATATCATCAATGCGTTTTCATTTTGTGAGCTTTTTGTGAACCTTTGCGTTAAAAATTAGTCAATTGCTAGCTTTTTTAGCGTATTTTATGCCTAAATAAGTGTTCACATTTATTAAAAAAGCCCTCCGTGATAGAGGGCTCCTTTCACAATTCATATAACACTACTTCATCAGCAGCAAGTGATTTTTGTACGTCAATAATTCGTTGGTTGCTGGAACCGCGGAATGCTAAGTTTGGATCGAATAGCTTTTGTTCAAAGCGGCCATCTACAAGGACATCTATTAAGGATAAAAGTTCGAGTTTGTCAGTTGTTTCTTGCATCATTTCATCCCAAGTGTAGCCTGTCCATGACCAAATGTCTTTCGTTTTCCCATATGTCGCGCGGATTCGTTTCACGACAGATAGACATGTGGCGGTATTTAAAAATGGTTCCCCGCCAAGCAACGTCAGACCTTGAACGCTCTCATGTCCGATGTCTTTTAGAATATCGTCTTCTAATTCTTTTGTGTAAGGTTTGCCGTATTTAAATGATTGCGCGGCCTTGTTGTAGCAGCCTTCGCAGTGGAAAGGACATCCAGATACATATAAACTGCACCGGACGCCCTCCCCGTCGACAAAGTTGAATGCTTTATAGTCGGCGATATACCCTCTGGATAATTCATTCGACTTCCATTCGCACGGTTTTGGATTATTCACCTAAGTTCTCCATATGTTTCACACGATTGCTAATTTCTACGTGGCGTCCATGAACCATTGGACGTTTCATCGGATTACCTAAATAACCACAAGTACGTTTTACAACATCTGCTTTTTCAGGATCAGTGTTTCCACAGCTTGGGCATTTAAAGCCTTCTTCTGTAGGAACAAATTCACCTTCAAAATCACATTCGTAACATTTATCAATTGGTGTATTTGTACCAAGGTAAGCTACACGATCATAGGAGTAATCCCATACAGCCTCAAGTGCTTTCGTATTGTGAACCATTTTTGGATACTCACAATAATGAATGAATCCGCCAGAGCAAAATTCTGGATAATCTTTTTCAAAATCGATTTTTTCAAATGGTGTGATTTTTTTACGAACATCGTAATGGAAAGAGTTTTGATAATAGTCTTTATCTGTAATGTCTTTAATTACGCCATATTTTTCTTTGTCTAAACGGTTGAAACGGTCCGTTAAGCTTTCACTTGGAGTAGAATATACGCTAAACCAGTAGCCATATTCATCTTTCCAATTATCAGCATAGGCTTTTAGTTCTTTCACAATGTCGAGCGTGAAGTTTTTTGCTTCTTTGTCGCCTTCCCATTCGCCGCCATAAAATACAGTTGCAGCTTCATAAAGACCGATATAGCCGATCGAAATCGTAGAGCGTTCTTTATTGAACAGTTGATCTACATTTTCACCGTCTTGTAGTCGTTTGCCAAAAGCTCCATATTTATAAAGAATTGGCGCGTTTTCTGGACGAGCTTGACGAACACGATTTAAACGGAAAAGTAGCGCATCTTTGACGGTTTTCATACGTTCGTGGAAAATTTCCCAGAAACGTTCTTTGTCTCCGCCACTTTGAATGGCGATTCGCGGAATATTAAGCGTTACAACCCCAAGATTGTTTCGTCCCGCGTTAACATGTTCCCCGTTTTCGTTCTTCCAAGCTGGTAAAAATGAACGGCAACCCATTGGTACTTTGAAATCGCCTGTTAAACGAACGAGTGAATCGTAGTTAAGTACATCTGGATACATCCGTTTTGAGGAACACTCCAGCGCTAATTGCTTGATGTCATAGTTCGGATCTTCCGCATTTAAATTAGTTCCACGACGAATCGAAAATACTAATTTTGGGAAAATGGCAGTATGTTTATCTTTACCAACCCCGCCAATACGAACTTTTAAGATTGCTTTTTGAATTTCACGGGCAAACCAATCTTCCCCAAGCCCAAAGCCTAGTGTGACGAATGGAGTTTGGCCGTTACTTGTATATAATGTATTGATTTCATATTCTAAGCTTTGCATTGCATCGTAAATATCTTTGCGTGTTTTTTCCGCTGCGTAACCTTCTTGTTTTTCTGGAACGACCCATTCAGCCGCATCTTTTTTGTGTTTTTCAAAGTTTAAGCGCGCGTAAACGGATAAAACTTCATCAATTCGGTCAACTGAGCAGCCGCCGTACTGTGAACTTGCTACGTTTGCGATGATTTGAGCAATTTGTGCTGTAGCTGTTTGGATTGATTTCGGGCTTTCTACGTTGGCATTACCAATCGTAAATCCTTTTGATAACATTCCTTCGATGTCGATTAAACAACAGTTTGTCATCGCATGGTATGGACTGTAGTCTAAATCGTGAAAATGGATTTCCCCTTTTAAATGAGCGTTCGATACGTGTTTTGGTAGCATGTATTTTAAGGCATAGCTTTTTGCTACGGCTCCTGCTGTCAAATCGCGTTGTGTATTGAAAACAGTCGCATCTTTATTTGCATTTTCGTTCACTACTGTTTTGTCTTTTTGTAGTAATTTTTCGACGCTTTTGTGCATATCTGTGATGTTTTCGCGCTCGTGATCCCGGTCGTGACGATACTCTATGTAAGCCCTCGCTACATCAGGATACGTCGATTTCATTAAAGTATTTTCGACGCATTGCTGGATTTCATCGATGGTCATATCTGTCTTGTTAGGTAATTCACTTACAACCTCAAGCAAAATCTCTTCTAAAAAAGTTTCGTCCTCTAATTCAATTGCTTTCATGGATGCTTCAACGGCATTACGAATTTTAATTAAATCAAAGTTTGCTTTGCGGCCATCCCTTTTTATCACCATTTGTTCATTAAGTTGTTCCACGTACATGATAATCCCCCACTAACTATATATTGTGTCTGCTATAATAATATAACACAAGATAAAGTTTTTTTGTAATGATATCTGGGGATTTTTTTGAATTGGGACTAAAGAATTAAAAGCCATGAAAAATATTTCACATAAAAGGTCTTTTGTCACTTTACTTCTTTATATTTTTTTGCTACTTATGCAAGTTGCCCAACAGATGAATTTTTTCTTTGTGCAAATTGCCATAGTTTTTGTAAAGCGTTTTCATATACAATAAACACAAGTTAAAAAATAGAAAGAGGCGAAGTAAGTTGGCACAATTATCATTAGAACATATTTATAAAATATACGATAACAAAGTAACTGCGGTATCTGACTTTAATTTAGAGATCGATGACAAAGAGTTCATCGTTTTTGTAGGACCATCTGGTTGTGGTAAATCTACAACTTTACGTATGATTGCTGGATTAGAAGAAATTTCAAAAGGCGAATTATCTATTGATGGTAAAGTAATGAACAATGTTGCGCCAAAAGACCGTGACATCGCAATGGTATTCCAAAACTACGCATTATATCCACATATGACTGTATATGATAATATGGCATTCGGTTTAAAACTTCGTAAAATGCCAAAAGACGAAATTAAAAAACGTGTTGAGCATGCAGCAAATATTCTTGGCTTAACTGAATACTTAAAACGTAAACCAAGTGCGCTTTCCGGTGGTCAACGTCAACGTGTTGCTCTAGGTCGTGCAATCGTTCGTGATGCAAAAGTCTTCCTAATGGATGAACCACTTTCCAACTTGGATGCGAAATTACGTGTGCAAATGCGTGCGGAAATCACAAAACTTCACCAACAATTAGATACTACCATGATTTACGTTACCCATGACCAAACAGAAGCAATGACAATGGCAACTCGTATCGTTATCATGAAAGACGGTGTTATCCAACAAGTTGGTTCACCAAAACAAGTTTACGATCACCCAGTGAATATGTTCGTAGCCGGCTTTATTGGTAGCCCAGCAATGAACTTCTTCAAAGGTCGTTTAGAAGGTTCTAACTTTATCGGTGATGATTTCACTATCGCTGTTCCAGAAGGTAAACTTAAACTTCTTAAAGACAGAGGATTTGACGGTAAAGAAATCGTTTTCGGTATTCGTCCAGAAGATATTCATGATGAACCAATCGTTATTGAAGCAAACCCAGGTTACACTTTCAAAGCGACTACTATTGTTGCCGAGCTTACTGGTGCTGAATTCATGCTTCATAGCCGCGTTGGTACACACGAATTCGTAGCTCGTGTTGATGCTCGCTCTGAACACCAACCAAATGAAGTATTAACTTTAGCATTTGAAATGTCTAAATCTCACTTCTTTGACCCAGAAACAGAAGATAACTTAACTGATTAATATACTTAAAAAACCCCCGCCACATGTGGCGGGGGTTTTCTTATTTTTCAAAAGGAAATTTAATTCCCCACTGCGACCTAACATCCGTCATAATCGCGATAACATCATTCGTTAATTGATAGGTTGTATTTTCTCCAGTTGCAATACTTTCTTCCATTGCTGTAATTTCATATTCTAAAGCTTTATCAGTTTCACCCGCTTCGATTTCTTCTACTTTTCCTGTCGCAGTGTAAGTAACCGTTGCTCGGTCTGCCCGCGGATACTCATCTACAGTGATAAATCCTTCTTCACAGGCTATAACACCGCGTTTTGGTACTTTAGCTCGGAAAGAAAGCGACACTACGGCCAACTCTTCTTCTTTGTTCTTCAGTAAAATACCTGATTGTTCGTCTACGCCCGTCTCGAATTTCTTCATCGTCGTTAATACTTCATCAGGTGCCGCGCTTAAAAAGTAACGCGCGAAACTCAATGCATATGTACCAATATCAAGTAATGCCCCACCAGCTAAATCCATATTGTAGAAACGATTTTTCGGATCCTTTTCCTTAGCACTGCCGAAAGCTACTTGGATAATTTTAAGTTTACCAATTACGCCTGAATCAACTATTTCCCGTAATTTCTTATAAAGTGGCATGTGGAAAATCGTCATGGCTTCCTTAACAATTAGCCCTTTTTCCTTAGCTAATGCATTTATTTCATTCAATTCCGCACTGCTCACAGTAATCGCTTTTTCTGCCAAAACATGCTTCCCATTATGTAAACTTTTCATAATAAATTCGTAGTGGTTAGAATGAGGTGTAGCAATATACACTACATCAATCATAGGATCAGCAAGCATCGCATCAAAATCATTGTATACATTTTCAATCCCGTATTGATTTGCAAAAACTTGTCCCTTCTCTATACTTCTTGCTCCTACTGCATAGATTTCGCGATTTAACCCTTGCATTCCTTCCGCAAATTGGTGCGCAATCGAACCTGGTCCAAGAATTGCCCAGTTAAGCTTTTTCATCGTGGAATTCCCCCAAATATTTATTTTCGAACTTGTCAAAAACTATTGTATCATATATAACTATTCCGATTCGCACATGGTATACTTATGTTATTAACTAAAAAGGATGATTTTATTTGACTAATAAATATTTAATTTGTTCGGATATTGATGGTACACTACTGCGCCAAGATCAGACTGTTTCTGAAAAAACACGTGATTTAATCCAAACTTTAGAAAATGACGGTCATATTTTTTCAATTTCTACTGGACGGATGTATCGTTCCGCCCGTGAAGTAGGTTTTCAAGTTAGTAAGTCTGGTCATGTTATTGCATCCAATGGTTCTTACGCAGCCATTCGTGACGAAGAGTTTCTTAAAACTACTTTAGAAGAAAAAGCCATTCGTGAAACATATGATATTATGCGCGATTTTGATTTACCACTATTTTTCTTCTCTACAAATACATTATTCTACACAAAAGAACCACCTGAGTTTTTCCGAGAGCTTGCTGATAAAAGCCGACTCGATACTGGACATAATAGTTTTTCACTCGTTTCTATTAATGATTCGCATGTTTTTGATGAAAACATGAATCAATTTTTAAACGCCATCGTAGTTTCAGAGGACGATACGTCTCGACTAGCCGATGTGCGTCAAGCGTTAAATCAAGCAAATGGAATTCGCGTACTTTCCTCTCACCATAATAATTTAGAGATTCTCCCTGCTAATTCTGACAAAAAAACTGCTGTGGAAGCGCTTGGAAAATATTACGGTATTCCTAGAGAAAGAATTATCACATTTGGTGATGGTGAAAATGATATTGGCATGCTACAATATGCAGGAACTGGTGTTGCAATGGCTAACGCAAGCGATAATGTCAAAGCAGCAGCAAATCAACTTACAGACACGAATGAAGCAGATGGGGTTTACAAATTTCTAAAAGAATTCATTTCATAGGAAAAGAGGAAAAGGGATGAAAAAAGGGATTTTAAAGTTGTTTCTAGTGTTAGCTTTAGTAGCTGGGATTTCGGTACCAAGCTCCATTCAAGCCGAAGCCGCAACACCAACGATAAAAGTGCATTTCATTGATGTTGGTCAAGGGGATGCCATTTACATCAAGGCTCCTAGTGGCGAAGATATTTTAATCGATGCCGGCAACAAAGGAAAAGGGAAAATTGTAGTTAACTATTTGAAGAAATTAAAAGTAAAAGATATTGAAGTCATGGTTGCTTCTCACCCCGATGCAGATAATATTGGCGGTCTGCCCGAAGTGATGAATAGCATTAAAGTCAAGAGCCTCTATGCGCCAAACTCCACAAACACAACAGCTGCTTACAAAGATTTTGTCAATACAGCCAAAAAGAAGAAACTACCAATCAAAACGGCAAAAGCTGGTGTGAAATTACCAATTAAAGGTGTAAACGCACAATTTGTAGGTCCTGTAAAAACATACGGAAAAACAGATCGCAATAATTGGAGCGCCGTCCTTCACCTAACTTATAAAAAAAATACCTTTCTTCTCACTGGAGATGCTCAAACAAAAGCAGAAACAGATATGATAAAAGCGAAGAAAACTTTACGAGCTGACGTGTTAAAAGTAAGCACTCAAGGCTCAAAAACAGCTACTAGTAAAGCTTTCGTCAATGTTGTAAAACCAAAATATGCGATAATAAGCGTTGGTAAAAACGGCTACGGCCACCCTACCTCGCAAACGGTTACCACATTAACCAAAGCAAAAGCAAAAGTTTACCGGACAGACCGCAACAAAACCATCGTTGTTACTGGTAATGGCGCTAATTATACAATAGGAAAATAAATTATTTAAAAGAGCTAGGAATGCACAACTGCTGTTATTCCTAGCTCTTTGCTGTTATTTATTTTTTTAGACGTTTTACCTCACAAATGTGGCAAAAATATTACGATTACTTTTCTCACAAACGGGTAATTGCATAAGACAAGCTATTTAAAGGGTCTTTTTTTAGTACCTTTATTCACTTGTACGATGATACAATATACTTGTGTACATACAACTGAACCTGAAGGAGACGAAATAAAAGATGGCCTATCCATTTAATCACAAAGAATTTGTTACAATGATGGAACAGTACAATTTAAAATCCAACAGCATTACTATACCAGAACACACGGTACTAAATGATTTAGTTCTCGAAAATAAAGACTGCGTTTATTTATTAAAATCCGGTATATTAGCAGGATATATCGATTTTGACAATGATAAAATTTATTCTATATTTACTTCTAATTTTTTCATGGGTTACTACACCATTTTTCAAAATAGACCTCTTGTTTTGACGTACCAAACTTTAACAGAATGCGAAATCATCATCTACAAGAAAAAAGACATTGAGTATTCTCTTTCCCTATTCCCTGAAAACTTTGGCTTCCAGTATACAATTATGCGATCTATTGCTAAACACGGCTATTACAAATCACTTCTACAATATCGTGATAAAAAAGACCAATTAGCTTTTGTTTTTGAAATGCTTATTAAAATCCTGGATATACAACCTGAAGACGGCGTAGCGATAATCCCTAAAGCAGTCAGCACAACCGTTATTAAAAACTACTGTACGCTTTCAAAAGCATTTTTCTATTCTCAATTAAAAGAATTAAAAGAAGCTGGTATTATTTCAAAAGTAAAACTACAATGGCATGTTAATATGAAAGCACTTCTAGAAAGAAATAATGATGCTATAAGATAAGGAAAAGGATGCAGCATATACGCTGCATCCTTTTTTATTTAATATCAATAGTGTAAATATCAACTTCTTGCTCTTTTCCACCATATGTCGCTTGTTTCGTTTCTTGTTTCGAATAACCGAGATGCTCGAAAAAACCGCGTCCTTTTTCATTTTCAGCTAGAACTCCAAGTGCTAAGGAATCGGCTCCACCATCATTTGCCCATTCTTTAATAGTTTGGTGAAGTACTTTTCCAAGGCCATTGCCACGAGCGTCTGGTGTTAATAATAATAGGCCAATAAACCAGCGACCTTTTCTCGGATAATCAGAAACAATATCTACTAAGCCGATTGGTTTTTCATTTTCATCCAATACCGCCAGTATAAATTTATCGAATCTCGTTTTCCCGTCTGGAATTTCTGTGATAATTTTTAATGCATCGCTTTTTGATGCGGGTTTATTTTGTTCAATTAAATAATAATCTTCTGATGCCGCGCAAACTGCCTCTGCAAGTTCTACATCTTTTTCATTTAAAAATTTCACATGATAATTACGTTTCATTATTTCACTCTTTTCTTTTATCAAGTTTCCATGTCAATCATGCCATAAATTCCCTGTCGTTTCAATAGATAGCCGGAAATCTGTCCTAATTTATGCTATACTAGAATGAGTTTATGATGGAAAAGGAGCTAGTATATTGTATAAATTAATTGCTATTGATATTGATGGAACACTACTGACAGATGATCATAAGGTTACAGATGAAGTAAAAGAAGCCATTCGCCAAGCAAAATTAAAAGGTGTAAAAGTGGTTCTTTGTACTGGACGCCCGCTCGTTGGTGTAGAAAATTATTTAACTGACCTTGAATTACGTGAAGAAGGCGATTACGTGATTAGCTTTAATGGCGCGTTTGTTCAAGATACGTATACAAAAGAAGTTATTTCTCACTTAACGCTTGGCATCGACGACTTAAAAGAAATTTATCAAGTGAGCTTAGATAGTAATTTGCACATGCATTTCTTTGATGACAAAGCGCTTTACACGCCGAACCGAGAAATCGGGAAATACACAATTGTCGAAGCCTATCTTACTGGAAGCCAACTGATTTATAAAGAAATCGAAAACGTTCCAGAAGATTTTATTATGTCGAAAGCAATGTTTATTGAAGAAGCACCCGAACTGGAAGCTGGTATTGCGAAAATGCCTGAATCCTTCCGCGAAAAATACCATTTAGTCCGCAGCACCCCTTTCTACTTAGAAATTCTAAATCGCGATGCTAGTAAAGGCAACGCGGTCAAAGAACTTTCCGAAAAACTAGGGATTAAACAAAGCGAAGTTATCTGTATTGGCGACCAAGAAAATGATGTAACGATGCTTGAATTCGCTGGACTTGGAATTGCAATGGGCAATGCGCCAGAAAGAATTAAGCAATTAGCTGACTATACGACCGCATCGAACAATGATAGTGGTGTAGCAAAAGCAATTCAAAAATTTGTGCTGGATAAATAATATAAAAACGCAGATTCCTTTCCGAATCTGCGTTTTTTAACTATCTTTTTAAAAGAATATACTTTAAAATATATTAGTAGAGTTTTTTAATAAAAATCGCTTTAATGGAGGTTATATTAATGGAACATCAAAAACGTTCACCATTCCCGAAAGATTTCTTATGGGGTTCTGCATCTGCAGCTTATCAAATCGAAGGAGCATGGGACGCAGACGGCAAAGGTAAATCAGTTTGGGACGAGTATGTTCGTATTCCTGGAACTACTTTCAAAGGTACAAATGGCGATGTAGCAGTTGATCATTATCACCGTTATAAAGAAGACGTAAAATTAATGGCAGAAGCTGGCCTAAAAGCTTACCGTTTCTCCATTGCTTGGACTCGTATTTTTCCAAATGGTAAAGGCGAAGTGAATGAAGCTGGGTTGAAATTTTATGACAACTTAATTGATGAGTTGCTTAAATATGACATCGAACCGCTTGTAACCTTGTATCACTGGGATATCCCGCAAGCATTATTTGATGAATATGGTGGCTGGGAATCTCGCCAAGTTATTGAAGATTTCACAAATTATTCCACAACACTATTCAAACGTTACGGCGACCGCGTGAAATATTGGGTTTCCTTGAACGAACAAAATATCTTTGTAGGCATGGGTTACGGGCAAGCACTTCACCCACCAAAAGTTAGCGATCCAAAAAGAATGTACGCAGTAAACCACATTGCGAACTTAGCTAATGCTAGTGTTATCAAAGCTTTCCATGAAATCGTTCCTGATGGAAAAATCGGACCAAGTTTTGCTTACACACCACATTATCCAATCGACACAGATCCTAAAAACGTTCAAGCTGCTGATGATGCAGAAGAATTAAACAGCTATTTCTGGATGGATATGTATGCTTTTGGTCGTTATCCGAAAGCGGTTTGGAAATATTTAGAAGAAAACGATATTGCGCCAGTTATTGAAGACGGCGATATGGAACTTCTTGCTTCTGCAAAACCTGACTTCATGGGCGTTAACTACTATCAATCCGCAACTGTAGCCTACAACCCGCTTGATGGTGTTGGTCAAAACAACGAAATGAACTTCACTGGTAAAAAAGGGAGCACGAAAGAAACTGGTGTCCCTGGCGTTTACAAAAAAGTTGTTAATCCTTTCGTGAAAACAACCAACTGGGATTGGACAATCGATCCAAAAGGCTTACAAATTGCGCTTCGTCGTATTAATAGCCGCTATGCTTTACCAATTTTAATTACCGAAAACGGTTTAGGTGAATTTGATAAATTAGTGGACGGAGAAGTAAACGACGACTACCGTATTGACTATCTAAGCGCGCATGCAACCGCTATTCGCGATGCAATCAGTGATGGTGTTGATATGTTAGGCTATTGTACTTGGAGCTTCACAGACCTTCTAAGCTGGTTAAATGGCTATCAAAAACGTTACGGTTTTGTTTATGTTGATCGTGATGTGGAAGATGATGCGCCAATGACACGTATTCCGAAGAAAAGTTATTACTGGTATAAACAAGTGATTGAAACTAATGGAGCAGATTTATAAATGATGGCTGACCTTCAAGATCGGCTAGCTAGAATCCAAGCAAAAATCACTGCTTTAAAAGAAAAAGATCCCGATTTGAATTTATTTGGCTCAGAAAGTCATGTCTATAAACTCAACGAACCTTTATCTAATCAAACTCTTACCACGTTTGAAAATGAGCATCAAATTACGTTACCTCCAGATTATCGTGCTTTTCTAGAACAGATTGGTAACGGCGGAACGGGCCCTTATTATGGTTTAGAAACGCTTGAGGACGGGCTTTGTTCATCACTTGATTACAAGGATAAAAAGTACGGGGTGCAAACGCTAAGTGAGCCTTTTCCACATACAGATGACTGGATTGCGCCTGGTTATAAAGAAGGAATGTCCGATGAAGATTATGACGCTTGGCAAGAACTATGCTTCCAAGATAAAGAAGTTTTTGGACTTCTGCGCATCGCTAACTTTGGTTGTGGCGTTTCGATTAACCTTGTCGTAAATGGTTCTTCTTATGGAGAAATTTGGGTGGATGACCGAAATAATGATAATGGCGTCTATCCTGATTTTTACTTTGGCAATGAAGAACGTTTAGGCTTTCTTGAATGGTATGAGGTATGGTTAGATAAGTCTATAGAGGAAATTGAATAAAGAAAAAAACCGCTAAAAAGAAGCATACTCTTTTCAGCGGTTTTTTTATGCAATGTTCATATCTGATTGCTTTTTATTTTCAAATAATTTGCATGCTATACTCCATTTATATTATAGAAAAGGAGTAGGATGACATGAAAAAATTTATTCTAGCAAGTCTTGCATGTACGGCCTTGATTAGTTTTAGTCCTTTAGCAGAGCAAGTCGAAGTAAATGCTGCTACAACAAACATTGCAACTGCCCCAGAAAAAAATTTACAAGAAGCTCCTCCAGCCACGGTTGATCAAATTTTCCCAGACGATGCTCTAGCTTTTAAAGTCGCACAGGAACTAGGTGTTTCCCAGGATACAGTCGTCACCCAAGAACAACTAGATACTATTAAAACAATGGTATATATAGCTTTCGGCGTGGAAGATTTAACAGGGATGGAATATTTACACAACTTAAAACTTGTAGATTTAAGCCAAAATAACATTAGTAACTTAGATAATCTCGCTAATTTAACAGAACTAGAAATAGTATCACTTAACTACAATCAAATTACAGATATTACTCCGCTAATGAACTTATCTAAGTTAAATAACTTAGAATTAGGTGTTAACCAGATCTCCACCTTACCATCCTTCGAAAATTTAACTAATTTAAAAATATTAAATCTAAGTAGCAATCAACTAAAAGATATTTCGGCGCTAAAAGATACTCCTCTATTAACTAATTTATCTATTTCAGCAAATAATATATCAGACATCAGTGTGCTTTCAGAATTCGATAATCTCCAAGTTTTTTATGCCGAAAGCAATCAACTGACTTCTATTGAGCCATTAAGAAATAAAACACAACTAGAATACTTCGATGCTAATTTTAATCAAATTAAAGATGTTACACCTCTCAGTACCATTCCAACAATTAAGTCAATAAAAATTGAAGAAAATCAGATTAGTGATTTCAGCTCATTGGCAGGTCATCGCTTAGAATTGTTTGAAGCTGCTGGACAAAATGTATACCTTCCAGATGTTGCGCTCGGTGATTCCACTAATATTGTAATTAAAGATAACTTCGGAGTAACATTACATGATTGGGTTTGGTACACTCCAGGAACTTACTCAAATGATACACTTACTTGGGAAAATGCAGGCGATAATTCCGCTTACTTTTTAAATAAACAATATCCAACTATCCCTTCTGTCACAGTAACTGTCTATCAAACAGTCACTCCATAAATAATAAAAGCCTAGTTCTTTTATAGAACTAGGCTTTTTTACTTTCTTCTTCTCTTTTCAAAAGCGAATTTGCCATCATTTGGAAACAAAGAATTAAAATCATAAATACAACTAATGGCGGTAAAATTATCCAGAATTGGTGGTTGGCGAACACGAATTTAGCGTTTGCGATTAAACCAGATAATTCAGGAATAACTGGGTTGAGCATGCCGTCATCGGCGCCCATAATTGCCCCACCGATAAAAATTCCAAAGATAGCTAAATGGACAAACATCTGCAACGTTTGAATGAGTTGTTCAATCCAAATTAGAATTAATTTCGACCAGATTTGTGGATTGATATGCTTGGTTAAAATCCAGCGCGCATTTCCGCCAAAAACGAGTGCACTCAGGACGAACTCTTTTTTCAACACTTGGGAAATTTCGCTGCTGATTCGGTTGGCTGTAATTGGTAAAACGATGACAACCATGATTAAAATTTGGAAGGTTATGCGTGTAAATAGGCTGGTTTCGAAAACGCCAGAATAGCTGATGAATTCGTTGACCATGATAATAAAGACGAGCAGGGACAGTGGTAAATAATGCATCCCGTCCGCTATCGCTTGAACAAAATTGCGGGTTCGTGGCTTGCTAAAAAACGCGAGCGGTACTGCCAAAATATAGCCAATCACGACACGTAGCGTTGCAATGATGACCGCTATAAGTAGCGTGTACTTGATGCCGACTAGCAATTGGTCGAGAATGGAGTTGCCGGCTTGGTCGGTGCCTAGCCATACTTGCGCGTTTGGCTTGAAAGGCGCCATATCGGTTACTCGTCCGGTCGCATCACTGATGAATTTGAGCGAATTGATTTTGTCTCCCATAAGCCCGTAAATAAGGCTTGCGATTAGTAAGATGCTAAGTGTTGCCAGCGGTATGCTGAAAGATGGGCGTTTTAGGAGCTGCCCGGTCGTTACTACAAAGTTGCGCCATTTGCTTTTAAGGTTTGCTTTTTCCGTAAAGGTCTTATGGAAACTATTCCAGTGCAGCGGAATTCGGGTCACATTTGCGCTCTCGGTATTTTTCCCGCGGCTAATCCATAGGTCTATTAGTGCGTAAAAGAAGTAAAATGGGGTGAACACGAGTGCTAATACTAGGAAAATATTTAATGGGCTAAATCCCGCTAGCAAGTAGTAGAGCACGCCTTCGATACCGAATAAAAATTCTACAACGAGGTAGGCGCTTAAAATAAACCAAACGATGGTTTTTGATTGGTAAAACAAACTTTGCATCATATTGGGTGTAGCATGGCGAAGTAGTATCGCTCTATCTGTTAAGCCTTTCCCGCGAGCTAACTCGATATAGTCAGCTTGCCATTCGTTTTTCATGAGGAGCATCATCATTTTGTAAAAGAGCACGGTTGGTATGATGGACAAGCAGACGATTGGCGCGGCATAAATTTGCTCGCCGTTTAAGCTGTAAAAGTTCAAGGTGAACACGCCGGTTTGTTGATATATGTAGACGACCGCCATTTGAATAAGGAATATAAAGGAAAAATCTGGAAATGCTTGAAGTATTGATAAGAATCCGTTCAATCCTCGGCGCAACCATTTTGGCCCGCGGAACGTTGCTATAACTAGTAGATATGCAAGGAGTGCGGAAATTACCAAGCTCGCTACGATAATTTTCATGGAGTAGAAATATGGTCCGGTGATAAAATCCATCAACGATATATGAAAAACTTCTGCGCTTCCTTGGTAACTAATTTCCCATTTAGCCGGGTGGAAAATCGCTGTAAAAATCGACTTAAGAGCCTCCCAGTACGTACTTGATGACCACGAAGTTACTTTGCTAAATATCGCTGGAACACAGCTGATTAAAATAATTCCTAAAATTCCTAAAAAATAATGTAGAAAAATTTTGACAATTATCTTCATATGTATGTTTTCTCCTTTTTCTAGCTTTCTCTTATGTATAAATCTAGGACACACCTCCAATGAGATATGCCCAAGATTCTACTTATTTTAAGTCTAAATGACCAACTTCATTTAATTTTTTAAGAGAAAATTCGCCGTTTTGGTATTCTACGATGCTAATACTTGTGTTCAAAATTCTTGGTGCTTCTTTGCGGTGATCTTCAATGGTCCCGCCTTGTAGCAAGTATAATAATAACGTAAGTGACATTCCGTGAGAAACGACGAGAATGTTGCCACTTGGATTTTCAGCGATGATTTTTTCGACGCCTTCTAGCAGTCGTTCTGCAAGTTCATAATAAGTCTCGCCGCCGTTCACTTCTGCTTTGTAGGTTTCTGGACTATGGAGAATTTTCGCACGTTCTTCAGGGTATTGTTCATCAATTTCAGTTACTCGAATGCCTTCCCACGTTCCAAAACTCATTTCTTTTAGTTCTTCAAGAGGTTGAATTTCGACTTCGCGGTCGCCTAGAATGTAGGCTGCTGTATCTTGCGTGCGTTTACTTGTGCTTGTATAAACGGCATCAATTGGTGTATCTTTCAACACTTCACCGACTGCTTTTGCCCCGTCAATACCTTCTGCAACTAGCGGAGAATCGCCCCAGCCTTGCATTTGTCCAGTCATATTCCACTCTGTTTTACCATGTCTTACAAAATAAATCGTTCGTAAACCCTCTGCCAAAATTCTGCCTCCTAATTACACATTCTTCTAAAATTGTATCATGAATGGGCATATTTTCAAGGTTTTCTTATTATTTATCCGTATCAAGTGGTTTTAAATGCGCCAAAATATCTTCACGGCGATTTTCTAAATGTGGTGGTAAATCAACGTAAGTACCATGTTCTTTCGTGAAATCGGTTTGGAAACCTGGTTCATCGGTTGCAAGTTCGATTAAAATCCCATTGCTTTCGCGGAAATAAAGAGAGTGGAAATAAAAACGATCCACATAACCCGAATTTTTATAGCCAAGGTCTTGTATCATTTCTGTCCAACCAATTAAATCGCCATCAGTCGGTACACGAAACGCCACATGATGAATCCCGCCAGCGCCTAAATTGCCTTGTTCTAGATCAGGTCGCGACTCCACATGCACTTCCCCGCCGAGTCCAACGTCGCCAGTTTTGAATACTGTAACTAATTTATCATCATCTTCATAGGCACCAACCCGCTCAAAGCCTAATATTTTTGTCAAAAGACGATCTGTTTTTTCTTTTTTGAAAACGGAAAAGCGCACTGGGCCAAGTCCGCGAATGGCGTATTCGGCTGGAACTGGGCTATCTTCCCAAGCGGAAACTTCTGTAAATTGTGTGCTTGTTTCATCAGAAATTAAGCTCACTGGTAAGCCATCTGTGTCTTTTAGGCGAATAATTTTGCGCCCGAATTGGTCGATTGGTTTGCTGTGGAAAATGCGATGCTCATCGAGTCTTTTATCCCAATAACGTAAAGCCTCATCATTTGGCACGCGCAAACTAAGTCCGGAAATCGCATTGCGTGATGGATGATTTTTCGCCATATTGGGTACTTCAAAGAACGTCAGCGCTGTTCCCGGTGAACCGATTTCGTCTCCGTAATATAAATGATACGTATAAGGATCATCTTGGTTAACCGATTTTTTCACTAACCGCAGCCCCATTATTTTTGTATAAAAGTCAAAGTTAGCTCGTGCATTCGCTGTAAAAATAGACACATGGTGAATTCCCGCTAATTTCATTGATAATCACTCTCCTAATTTTTTTAATAACTTGAGTAGTTCTTTTTGTTCGTCTCTTGTTAATTTATCAAATTGAGATTGCTGAAAAGCTTCTTGTTTTGGCACGTTTTCGCGGTAACACGCTTGGCCTTTTTCGGTGAGGGCAATATGTTTCTCGCGTCCCGTTTTTGTTCGCGTAATATAGCCTAATTGCTCTAATTTTGCGAGGAGTTGGGTGACATTTCCCTTCGTTACAACTAATTTTTCGGCAAGCTGTTGCTGCGTAATCTCGTTGTCCAAACCAATCTGGGCAATGCAATCAAACTGCGCCGGCGAAATCCCTGCTGCTCGCAAATTCTGATTGGTCAGCTTCATATTTCGATTATAAAATCGACTAAATCGAAACCAAAGCAAAACCCCTAGCCGTTCTTCTTTCTTAACCATGCTCGTCCCCTCCTCTTGATACTATTAGTTTAGTACTAAACTTTATTAAAAGCAAGAAAAAAGCCTAGCACCTGTTTACAAACAAATACTAGACTTTTATTTAATTGCGTATTTTGTGAAGCGAAATAATCCCTGTACCAAGCAGAAACAGTCCCATGAAAATAACTAATGGGTTTTGACTATCACCTGTTTTTGGTAGCGATATATTTACATTTTCCTCAGCAGGTGGTTCTGAACTATCCAGAGAATGCACCGCGTCTCCATCGTTTATAGCAGGGGCATTTGGTGTATCTTTGTCCGTATCATCATCTGCTGGGCTTTCATCCTCACTAAACTGAGCATATAAGGTAATATCTTTCGCCGGCATTTTATCCGTTTCAAAATCCCATTTAGTACCGTTTGTTTTTGCATCATACCAGCCTGTGAATGTGTAACCTTCTTTTGTTGGCGGTGTTGGTTCGGTTAGTAGGGTATCTGCCTCTAATGTATCGTTAGTTGTTACTCCATCCACATCAAAAGTCACAGTATATAACTCTAATGGCTGTGTTACTGTCCCATTGAAAGTTTCTGTGGCACTACCAATCGTTACCTGTTGTGAAAAAGTATAACTCACTTTATTAACATAATCAGCTAGATTCCAAATAACATTAGAATTGTCATAGGTTCCTTCATTACTTATTACAAGTGGTGCGATAACATCATTTTTATTATTTTTCACATTGTTAGGAATAGCAATATTGCTGTGAAAAGGTATTGGATTGTTGGTTATTTGCTGACCTGATAAATACATTCTTGTTAAATTAGTTAAATTTGCAATTGGAGTTAAGTCGCTTATTTGATTATTATGCAAACCCACGAAAGTTAAATTGGTCAAATTCGCTATTGGCGTTAAGTCACTTATTTGATTATGGTCTATACTCAGACCATCTAAATTGGTTAAGTTCGTCAGTATACTTATGTCGCTTATTTGGTTATAACCCAAACCCAAACTAGATAGATTGTTTAATCCAGCAACTGCGCTAATATCGCTTACTTGATTATCAGTAAACCCTAAATCGTTTAGTTTACTTAGAGTTGACACTGCACTAATATCACTTATTTGATTATAAGATAAGTTTAGTACAACTAAATTAGTCAAATTTCTTACGGGGCTTATATCCGTTATCTGATTATCATGTAAGTCTAAATCTGTTATGTTCGTCAGGTTTTCCAAAACGTTTATATCACTAATATTATTCTGATACATTTCTAACTTTGTTAATTTTGTTAGATCTTTCAAAGCACTTATATCACTTACTTCAGCATTACTTATATTTAATTCTGTTAAGTTTGTCAGATACTGAATTCCTTCAATTGAAGCTATTGGTAAATTAGATCTCAATTCGGTCAGGCTATCCAATTCACTTTGCGAAACAAGATCAGTAACTTTTGTTTTCCCTAGTTTATTCGCCATTGTTAAAGCCATTTGAGTGTCAGGAAACACTTCATTAATCGGTGTCGGTTGTGCAAGGCTTGCTGCTTGTGCGTCAATTCCCGGACTCGTGCCTAGCCACAAACTAATTCCTAAAGCCATAGTTAATATTACTCCAACACGAACTAGTAAAGTTCTTACGTTCATAGTAGTCTCCTATCTAATAATTAATGTACTAAGTTATTGCATTTAAAACTAATATTAACACGAGGAGCCCATTATTTTTTGCTAAAAAAAGACCTTTCAGAGCATAATTCTCTTTAAAAGTGACGATTTTTCGTCCGTTTATTCCTTTAAAAAACTAAGATGTGTTTTAATTAAGATTCAGTTTATCGCCAAAAGCACTGTCAGAACTAGTTTTCGCAGCATTTATAAAAATTCTATCGCAATTCGTTTGTACACATCCACCATTTCTAAATAATTCTCTACAGAAACATTTTCATTTACTTGGTGAGGCGTTTCGTTTCCTGGTCCAAAAATAATTACTGGAAATGCTTTTTTGGCTTTCGTGAATTCTGCTGCATCGGTTGTTCCGGAAATACCGAGTAATGGGATTTCTTCTTTGACAATGTCACTTGCTACACGCTTAGCAACATTTACTAAATCCGAATTTTTATCACTAAATACTGGTTGTTTGTCATAATCAAATATTAACTCCAGATTCACATTTTCCTGTTTATTTAACTTATTGATAATCTTCACTAGCACTTGTTTCACTGTTTCATTATCCATTTCTGGAATCGAGCGAATATTCCCTTGTAGTTGCGCTTTTTCAGGAATACTATTGACTTGATTTCCACCATCAATTACAGTGACATTATGAATAAAATCGCCTAATATTTCGTTAGTAGCATCAATTGATTTCACAAACTTTTCTACTTCATTATAAAATAGCAGCAAGTTATCAATCGCATTAACACCAAATTCCGGCATCGAACTATGGGCATTTTTACCAGTGGATTTAACGGTATAATTAATGGAACCTTTATGCGCATAAACAATCCGGTGTCCGCTTGGTTCGCCGATAATCAAACCATCTAAATCATCTGCGTAACCTTTTTGCGTTAGTTGTTCGGCTCCAAGTTCACCGACTTCTTCACCAACTGTTGCTAATAATTTAATTTTACCGTTTAGTTTTTGTTTTTCTTCATGAAGCTCAATCATTGCAATAACCATCGCAGCTAGGCCTGATTTCATATCCGTCGCGCCACGTCCGTATATTTTCCCTTCATGCTCCGTTGCTTCAAAAGGCGGGAACTTCCATTTAGATACATCGCCAGCATCAACCACATCCATATGCCCTGAAAACGCCAAAACTTTTCCATCATTAGAACCAATTTCACTAACAAGACTAGCTCGGTCTATATCATATTGCACCTTTTCAGACTCAATACCATACTCAGCAAACAACTTCTGTAAGTAGTTCGCAACCTGTTCCTCATGCCCATTAGTCGAATCAATATTCACAATGTCTTTTAAGATTTGAATTTTTCTTTCTCGTTCCATGTTTACGCCCTCTTTCTTTGAATTCCATCCTATGTTTTCCCGTTATGGAAAAAGGCAAACGTCTACATCACTATATATCCCGGGGGTTATCTTAGCTCTCATCCCATTAATTGATATAAAAATAAAAAACAGCCCCGCCAAAGCGGGACTGCTAACTTTCTATTAATCTAAATCTTCACCATTTGTTTCAATTACTTTTTTATACCAGAAGAATGAATCTTTGCGAGAGCGTTCTAATGTTCCTTTGCCCCAGTCATCTTGGTCTACGTAGATGAAGCCGTAGCGTTTGGACATTTCGCTTGTGGAGGCACTTACTAGGTCAATAGGACCCCAGCTTGTGTAGCCCATTAAATCTACGCCGTCTGCAATTGCTTCTTTCATTTGTTCGATGTGTTTGCGCAAGTAGTCAATTCGGTAATCATCATGGATTTTGCCGTCTTCTTCTACTGTATCATAAGCACCTAAGCCATTTTCCACGATGAAAAGTGGTAATTCATAGCGGCTATATAGATCGTTTAATGTCCAGCGTAAGCCTTTCGGGTCAATTTGCCAACCCCAATCGGAGGACTCCAAGTATTCATTTTTCACGCCACCCATTAAGTTCCCAGCAGAGCGGTCGCCTTCTGGGCTAGCTGTTGCGGATAGGGACATGTAATAGCTGAATGAGATGAAATCAACTGTGTGTGCTTTTAAGATTTCGTCGTCGCCAACTTCTTTTACGATGTTAATGTCGTTTTCTTGGAAGAAGCGGTTCATGTAGCTTGGGTATTCACCGCGAGCATGAACATCTGTGAAAAATAGGTTTTGTTGGTTTTCGTATTGTGCTTTTAAGATGTCATCAGGGTTGTTAGTCGCAGGATATGTCGCCATACGCGCTAGCATACACCCAACTTGTGATCCTGGAATAATTTCATGCGCCAATTTTGTAGCAAGTGCGCTGGCTACGAATTGGTGATGTCCCGCTTGGTAAGAAAGCTCTAGTGGGTTTTTAGCATCTTCTAAAAGTACGCCACCACCAGTGTATGCGCTAAGTGAAATAACATTGATTTCGTTAAACGTTAGCCAATATTTTACTTTGTTTTTATAACGTTTGAAAACTGTTTCTGCGTAGTTCGTGAAAAATCCGATAACGCGACGATCAGCCCAACCGTTATATTTTAAAGTAAGATTTAGTGGCGTTTCATAGTGAGAAAGTGTCACAAGTGGCTCAATGTCATATTTTAATAATTCATCAAACACTTTATCATAAAATTCAAGACCTTTTTCGTTCGGCTCTTTGTCATCACCGTTCGGGAAAATACGCGCCCAGTTTAGTGATAGTCGGAATGTTTTAAAGCCCATTTCGGCAAATAATGCGATGTCTTCTTTATAGTGATGATAAAAATCAACGCCATCACGTTTAGGGAATCTACCCTCTACTTTCCCTGCGATAATTGCTTCGATTTCTGCTTTAGATACATCTAATGCGTGATCTTTCGTGCGTTCTTCTTTTGGAATGAATTTTACCATATCTGCTGTGGAAAGGCCTTTACCATCTAAATCGTAAGCGCCTTCAACTTGGTTCGCAGCAGTTGCTCCACCCCATAAAAATCCTTTTGGAAATTGTTTTTTCACTTCAGTCATTTCGTTCGCCCCTTCCGGCTAATATCTTCTACTTTTTTAGTTTACTTTGTGTAATGCATTACAGGTCAAGAAGAAATTTTCTTTAATAATAAAAGGGCTTCGGGAACATCGGCTAAGTCCCAAACTGGGATAACAAATGGTGGTGCGACAAGGGGCAAACGCTCATCTTGAAGACAGACTTCTGGATTTTGCAGCCATATCGCATGGATTCCTGCACGATTTGCGCCAATAATATCACTTTCAAATGTATTTCCGACCATGACTGCTTCTGTTTTATCAATTTGAAGAGCATTTAGTGTAAAATCAAAAATAGTTTTGTCTGGCTTTTCCATTTTCCCTGGTTGTAACTCGGAATTGGATGCGTAAATGAAATCAAAATAATCGATGATGCCAAAATTAGTTAGTACGCGCTTAATTACTTCTGTGTCGCTCGTTGCGGTGTTGCTGAGAATTGCTTGTTTGAATCCGAGTTGATTTACTTTTTCAAGTGTTTCTTTGGCGTCTTTGCGCAGCACTACTTCCGGGTAAGTATCAAGAGGGTGATGGTCGTATCTGGTGTTTGGTACAGTATTTAATGTTTCACCCATATCCCAAATAACCTGTGTAATCAAATCACTTCACTCCTTTTTCTAGAGTATAACAAAAAAAGCCAAGTGCGCGCGAACGACACACTTGGCTTTGTAAAATTAAATATTTGTGATTTCGTCAGTTACTTCAGCTGTTTCCTTGATAACTTCGGATTTCAGTTTGCGGTAACGACCAATACCAGTACCAGCTGGAACAAGTTTACCTAGGATAACATTTTCTTTAAGTCCTAGAAGTTCGTCACGTTTTCCTTTGATAGCAGCATCTGTCAAGACACGAGTTGTTTCTTGGAATGATGCAGCAGACAAGAAGGAATCAGTTTCAAGGGAAGCTTTTGTAATCCCTAGAAGAACTGGACGACCTGTTGCTGGTTGGCTACCACTTAAGATAGCATCGCGGTTGGCTTCTGTAAACGTATGAATATCCATTAATGTACCTGGTAAGATGTTTGTATCACCAGTATCCATTACGCGGATTTTACGTAACATTTGACGAACCATTACTTCAACGTGTTTATCGCCAATTTCTACCCCTTGCATACGGTAAACTTTTTGTACTTCAGCAAGTAGATATTCTTGAACGGATAATACGTCACGAACACGAATCAAGGCTTTAGGATCCACAGAACCTTCAGTTAGAGCTTCCCCACGTTCAACAATACTTCCTTCTTCTACACGCAAGCGAGCAGTGTAAGGAATGTTGTAAGAACGGCGGTCATCTGTACCTTGGATAGTGATTTCTTGTTGACGATCACGACCTTCTTCGATAGAAACAACTTCACCACCAACTTCAGTGATGATAGCTTGCCCTTTCGGATTACGTGCTTCAAAGATTTCTTGAATACGTGGAAGACCTTGCGTGATATCGTCTCCGGCAACCCCACCTGTATGGAATGTACGCATAGTAAGCTGAGTTCCTGGTTCCCCGATAGATTGGGCAGCGATGATACCAACTGCTTCTCCAACTTCGACTTCTGTACCAGTTGCCAAGTTTTTACCATAACATTTTTTACATACGCCGTGTTTTGTATTACATGTGAATGCAGAACGGATAGTTACTTCTTCAATACCAGCGTCAACGATTTGAGTGGCAATTGCTTCTGTAATTAGGTCATTTTCACGTGCAATAACTTCTTTTGTTTCTGGGTGACGAATTGTTTTACGAGAATAACGACCTTCCAGACGTTCTTCAAGTGGTTCGATGATTTCAGTACCTTCACGGATAGCCTTAATTGTAAGACCGCGGTCAGTGCCACAATCGTCTTCACGAATGATAACATCTTGAGCCACGTCAACAAGACGACGAGTAAGGTAACCGGAATCGGCTGTTTTAAGGGCTGTATCGGTAAGACCTTTACGCGCACCATGGGTAGAAATGAAGTACTCTAAGACCGTTAAACCTTCACGGAAGTTAGATGTAATCGGCAATTCTACGATACGTCCGGATGGGTCAGCCATCAGTCCACGCATACCAGCTAGCTGTGTAAAGTTGGAAATGTTACCACGAGCTCCGGAATCTTGCATCATGAAGATTGGGTTTAAGCGGTCCAAACTCAAGATCAGTTTTCCTTGGATTTCGTCTTTGGCAGCATTCCATACACCGATAACGCGTTCGTATCTTTCATCATCTGTAATCAAACCACGACGGAATGATTTAGTGATTTTTTCAACAGTATCATGTGCTTTTTCAAGAATTTCATGTTTTTCTTCAAGTGTTAGAATATCCGCAATACCTACTGTCATGCCGGCCTTAGTCGAGATTTTGAAACCAAGATCTTTCATACGGTCAAGCATTTTTGAAGTTTCGGTAATATGGAATTTCTTGAAGACTTCCGCGATAATGTTACCGAGGATTTTCTTCTTGAATGGATCGATTAGTTCTTGTGCCGCAATATGAGCACGAACATCAGTTGTTGTATCAACGAAATATTTCGCTGGTGTTTCGATTTCTAAGTTGAATTTCGTTGGTTCATTAATATAAGGGAACGATTTTGGTAAGATTGTGTTGAAAATCAGTTTACCAACAGTCGTAATTAATAATTGGTTACGTTGTTCATCAGTGAAACGTTCATTTGGAATCGAACCAGCAAATACAGCAATACGTGAATGTAAGTGTACATAGCCGTTTTGATACGCAAGTTGCGCTTCATTGATGTCTTTGAAGATAGTACCTTCGCCGACAGCATTTTCACGTTCTAAAGTAAGGTAGTAGTTACCTAGCACCATATCTTGGGAAGGTGTTACAACTGGTTTACCATCTTTAGGGTTCAAAATGTTTTGAGCTGCAAGCATTAAAATACGTGCTTCTGCTTGTGCTTCTGCGGATAAAGGAACGTGAACCGCCATTTGGTCACCATCAAAGTCAGCGTTGTAAGCTGTACATACAAGAGGGTGAAGACGAATTGCGCGACCTTCAACTAGAGTTGGTTCAAATGCTTGAATACCAAGTCTGTGAAGCGTAGGCGCCCGGTTAAGTAGTACCGGATGTTCACGGATAACTTCTTCTAATACGTCCCAAATTTCTGGTGACATACGTTCGATTTTACGTTTAGCACTCTTAATGTTGTGTGCTAAGCCGCGTCCAACTAGTTCTTTCATAACAAATGGTTTGAATAATTCAAGTGCCATTTCTTTTGGAAGACCACATTGGTACATTTTTAAGTTAGGTCCAACTACGATAACGGAACGACCAGAATAATCGACACGTTTACCTAGTAAGTTTTGACGGAAACGACCTTGTTTCCCTTTAAGCATATGAGAAAGGGATTTAAGCGGACGGTTACCTGGACCTGTTACTGGACGACCACGACGACCGTTGTCAATTAAAGCATCGACAGCTTCTTGTAGCATCCGTTTTTCATTTTGCACGATAATGTTTGGTGCACCTAAATCAAGAAGGCGTTTCAAACGGTTGTTCCGGTTGATTACCCGACGATATAAGTCATTCAAATCACTTGTTGCAAAACGGCCACCTTCAAGTTGTACCATTGGACGAATTTCTGGTGGGATAACTGGTAGCACGTCAAGTACCATCCAGCTTGGGTTGTTGCCGGAATTACGGAAAGCTTCCATAACTTCCAAACGACGAATTGCACGAGTACGACGTTGACCTTGTGCAGATTTTAGTTCTTCTTTTAAATCATTTGTTTCTTTTTCTAAGTCGATATCGGCTAAGATTTTTTTGATAGCTTCTGCGCCCATACCAGCTGAGAAACCTTTACCATATTTTTCGCGATAAACGCGGTATTCACGTTCAGATAAAAGTTGTTTCTTTTCAAGTGGAGTATCGCCTGGTTCTGTAACCACGTAAGATGCAAAGTAGATAATTTCTTCTAATGCACGTGGGGACATATCCATAACAAGACCCATACGGCTTGGAATTCCTTTGAAGTACCAGATGTGAGAAACAGGAGCTGCGAGTTCAATATGGCCCATACGTTCACGGCGCACTTTTGATTTCGTTACTTCTACTCCACAACGGTCACAAACTACGCCTTTATAGCGAACACGTTTGTATTTACCACAAGAACATTCCCAGTCTTTCATTGGTCCAAAAATTCTTTCACAGAATAAGCCGTCACGTTCAGGTTTCAGCGTTCTGTAGTTGATGGTTTCAGGTTTTTTTACTTCACCGTGAGACCATGAACGAATTTTATCTGGAGATGCCAGACCGATTTTCATATACTCAAAATTATTAACATCTAACAAGTGCCCAACCTCCTAAATTAGTTTGGAGCATTCGCTTTAGGAAGCGCTTGGGGATTCCCGCACACTTCCCAGACTTTTCAGGTAAAGTCTTAGCGATCGCTTAATTTTATATTTTGCAAAAAACAAATCATTGTTTCTTATTGTTTTGGAGTCTCAATTATCGAACCGAATTACTCAGTCTTTTCAGCAGCTGCATTTTCCGGTTGTACGATATTGAAGGCATCATTTTGATTAGTAAAGTCGTCATCATCCATGTCACGCATCTCGATTTCTTCTTCGTCTGCGGAAAGCATTTTAACATCCATTCCAAGACTTTGAAGCTCTTTGATGAGTACTTTGAAGGATTCTGGCACACCAGGTTCTGGAACGCTTTCGCCTTTAACAATCGCTTCGTAAGTTTTCACACGACCAACCACGTCATCTGATTTAATCGTTAGGATTTCTTGAAGTGTATAAGCGGCACCATATGCTTCAAGTGCCCATACTTCCATTTCCCCAAAACGTTGTCCACCAAATTGTGCTTTACCACCAAGCGGTTGTTGCGTTACTAGAGAGTAAGGTCCAGTTGAACGAGCATGTAGTTTATCATCAACCATGTGGGCAAGTTTGATCATGTACATTACACCAACAGAGATACGGTTATCAAATGCTTCACCAGAACGTCCGTCGTAAAGAACTGTTTTCGCATCGCGGGCCATACCGGCTTCTTCCACAGTGCTCCATACATCTTCTTCATTCGCTCCATCAAATACTGGAGTTGCAACGTGAATTCCTAAAGCACGAGCAGCCATACCTAAGTGCAGCTCAAGTACTTGTCCGATATTCATACGAGATGGTACCCCTAGTGGGTTAAGCATGATGTCAACAGGTGTTCCGTCTGGCATAAATGGCATATCTTCTTCAGGTAAAATACGGGAGATAACCCCTTTGTTACCGTGACGTCCGGCCATTTTATCGCCTTCGTGGATTTTACGTTTTTGTACAATATAAACACGTACTAATTGGTTTACACCAGGTGGTAGTTCGTCGCCAGCTTCACGTGTAAAGATCTTCACGTCAAGCACGATTCCGCCGCCGCCATGAGGTACACGTAATGAAGTATCGCGAACTTCACGTGCTTTTTCACCAAAGATAGCGTGTAATAAACGTTCTTCTGCAGTTAATTCGGTAACTCCTTTTGGTGTTACTTTACCAACTAGAAGGTCGTTGTCTTTTACTTCAGCACCAACACGGATAATTCCACGTTCGTCAAGGTCGCGTAAAGCGTCTTCCCCAACATTTGGAATATCACGCGTCATTTCTTCAGGTCCGAGTTTTGTATCACGAGCTTCTGATTCGAATTCTTCAATATGAATCGAAGTATAAACGTCATCTTTTACAAGACGTTCACTCATGATGATCGCATCCTCGTAGTTATAACCATCCCAAGTCATGAACGCAACTAGTACGTTACGACCAAGAGCAAGTTCACCGGAATCCATTGATGGACCGTTACCAAGGATTTCTCCTTTAACAACGCGGTCACCTTCTGCTACGTTTGGACGTTGGTTATAACAAGTACCTTGGTTAGAACGAACAAATTTACGTAATGTATATTTATCAATTCCGCCAGTTACTTCTTTGCCATCCACTAGAGATACACGACGAACCCAGATTTCGCGAGCTTCAACGTGTTCTACAATACCGTCATGTTTGGCAGTTACAGCAGCACCAGAGTCTTTTGCAGATACGTGTTCCATACCTGTTCCAACAAATGGAGCTTCAGGGTGCATAAGAGGAACTGCTTGACGTTGCATGTTCGCTCCCATTAGCGCACGGTTACTATCATCGTTTTCAAGGAACGGAATACATGCTGTCGCAACAGATACAACCTGTTTAGGCGATACATCCATGTAGTCAATACGTTCTTTTTCTACCGCTAAGTTTTCTGAACGGAAACGAGCCATAACTTCTTCTTCTGTGAAAGTACCTTGTTCGTCTAATTTCGAGTTCGCTTGCGCTACTACGTAATTATCCTCTTCATCCGCAGTTAGATAATCGATTTTATCAGTAACACGGTTTGTTTCAGGATCTACGCGGCGGTAAGGCGTTTCGATAAAGCCGAATTTATTTACCTTCGCAAAGGAAGAAAGGGAGTTGATCAAACCAATGTTTGGTCCCTCTGGCGTTTCAATCGGACACATACGACCATAGTGAGAGTAATGCACGTCACGTACTTCATAACCAGCACGTTCACGCGTCAAACCACCAGGTCCAAGCGCTGAAAGACGACGTTTATGCGTAAGTTCGCCAAGTGGATTTGTTTGATCCATGAACTGAGATAACTGCGAGCTACCAAAGAATTCTTTAATAGAAGCAACTACTGGGCGAATATTAATCAATTGTTGTGGTGTAATTGTAGTCATATCTTGAATAGACATACGCTCACGAACTACACGTTCCATACGGGATAAACCGATACGGAATTGGTTTTGTAAAAGTTCACCAACAGAACGAAGACGACGATTACCTAGGTGATCGATGTCATCTGTATCGCCAACACCATGTAGCAAGTTAAAGAAGTAGCTAATGGATGAAATAATATCAGAAGGCGTGATGTGTTTTACATTTTCTTCAATATACGCGTTACCAATGATGTTGATTTCTTTTTCGTCATCATTTGGTGCGTAAATTTTAATAGATTGAACGAGTACGCTATCTTCCATAACTCCATCAGTTGGACGAAGTGTGCGGAAACCTACACCGTTTTCTAAATTAGGAATAATTTGATCTAAATTACGACGATCCAAAATGTCACCTTTAGAAGCGATAATCTCACCAGTTTCTGGATCCACTAAAGTTTCTGCTAATGTTTGGTTGAATAGACGGTTTTTTAGATGTAATTTTTTGTTGATTTTATAACGTCCAACGCTTGCAAGATCGTAGCGTTTTGGATCAAAGAAACGAGAAACTAGTAAGCTTCTAGCGTTATCAACTGTTGGGGGTTCACCCGGACGTAATCTTTCGTAAATTTCTAGAAGTGCTTTTTCAGCATTGTCAGTGTTGTCTTTTTCAAGCGTGTTGCGCAAGTAGTCATTGTCCCCGATTAAATCAATAATTTCTTGATCGGAACCAAAGCCTAGTGCACGAAGTAAAACAGTTACTGGTAATTTACGTGTACGGTCAATACGAACGTGTACAACGTCTTTTGCATCTGTTTCATACTCAAGCCAAGCCCCACGGTTAGGGATGACAGTAGAACCAAAGCCTTTTTTACCATTTTTGTCTAGTTTTCCATTGAAGTAAACACCTGGAGAACGAACTAATTGGGAAACGATAACACGTTCTGCCCCATTAATAATGAACGTACCCATTTCAGTCATTAGTGGGAAATCACCCATAAATACTTCTTGGTCTTTTACTTCGCCGGTTTCTTTGTTGATTAGGCGCAACTTCACGCGTAGTGGAGCCGCATAGTTTGCATCACGGTTCTTAGATTCTTCTACCGAGTATTTCGGTTCTCCAAGATCGTAATCAATGAATTCTAAAGATAAATTACCCGCAAAATCCTCAATTGGCGAAATATCGCGGAACATCTCACGTAGCCCTTCATCTAAGAACCATTGGTAAGAAGCTGTTTGAATCTCAATTAAGTTTGGTAATTCAAGTACTTCACTGATTCGCGCAAAACTTCTACGCGTACGATGCCGTCCATATTTTACATCATGTCCTGAATGTCCTGACAAACTATTCACCCCTCAAATTAATTAAAAAATTTATAAGCACACTGACTTCTCTTTTAGGCACAAAAACAGTGGAACCCCCCGCACCCGATGTTTAAGTTAAATCGTTCAAAAGTAAGTACTTCCATACTCCTTCATCAGCCTTAAACATCGTTCATCAAAAGTTTCCTGCTACCTTGTGTACATCTGATTCGCATAATCGCAATCAGACAAAACCTAGGTCGAAATCAAGTGGAACTTCAAAAAGAAAAAATTGCTGCTTTAGACAAAAAGAAAGCGGATTTCATCAACTATTTCTGAAAACCACATCCATGTTTATTTATAGCACCAAAAACCGCGCAAACGCTTCATTTTTTGTCATATTTTGAAATAAAATGCAGCGCAAAAAAACGGTATAGATTCTTTTGGCATTATACTATAATACAACATCTCTCCACCTATGTCAAATATTTTTCTAGAAAAATAAGAAGCGACATGTTATAATATTTGCCGCTTCTTTTTCATTATGTTTTGAAATTTAATTAGCACTCATTAATTCAAGTGTTTTGCAAAATTCCATAACTACCTAAATTTTAGTTTTTAACGCTTCTAAAAATAAAATACCCTTTATCTCTCGCCACTGTTTCAACGTTACCGAAAACTTCTTCCATTTTCTTTTCAGCAGATGGACCGCCTTGTTTCTTTTGAATAACAATCCAAAGTTCTCCGGTTTCTTGCAAGTGATCATAAGCACCTTCTAATATCGCGTGAACTATCTTTTTCCCTGCACGAATTGGCGGATTACTAATAATCGCTTGGTAGTCGTTCGCCGTTACGTTATCATAAACCGAACTTTCATAGATATGCATATTCGTAATTTTATTGATTTCCGCATTTTCTTTCGCAAGTTCTAGTGCGCGCAAATTAACATCTACCATTTCAATTTGGCTATCAGGGAATGCTTTCGCTACCGTTAATCCCATCGGACCATAGCCACAACCAACATCCAAGATTTTTCCTGTTTTCGTTTCTAACTCAAAAGACTCAATCAATAATTTCGAGCCAAAATCGATCGTATTTTTGGAAAACACGCCATTGTCACTTGTAAAACTCATATTAAAACCTTTTAACATCACTTGCCATGTTTTTCGGTTGTGTTTAATTGTTTCGTCGTTTGTGTAGTAATGATTGTTAGTCAAGAACCGCACCTTCCTTTCGTATCTCTAGCTATTTTAGCATAAAATCTTACTCGGATGTAGCATTTTCGGTAACTCATCTTAAACTTGATTAATTGCAATAAAAAAGACCTTAGATAACAAGTATCTAAGGTCTTTAAGTTAATTACTTAACTTCTACGTTAGCGCCAACTTCTTCAAGTTTAGCTTTGATTTCTTCAGCTTCTTCTTTAGCAACGCCTTCTTTAAGAGCTTTAGGAGCGTTGTCAACTAATTCTTTAGCTTCTTTTAAGCCAAGACCAGTGATTTCACGTACCACTTTGATAACTTTGATTTTAGAATCTCCAGCAGAAGCTAGTTCTACAGTGAATTCAGTTTGCTCAGCAGCACCGCCACCAGCAGCAGCTACAGCTACAGGAGCAGCAGCAGTTACGCCAAATTCTTCTTCGATTGCTTTTACTAAATCGTTAAGTTCTAATACAGATGCTTCTTTTACGGAAGCAATGATTTCTTCAATGTTTAAAGCCATTTTGAAATTCCTCCAATAATATAATTTTTTCGGATTTAACCGAGATTTGTTTGTAGGGTTTCCCCTGGGTAGAACAGATTATGCTTCTTGTCCTTCTTTTTGGTCAGCAACAGCTTTAGTAGCGATAGCAAGACCGCGAACTGGAGCTTGAAGTACGTTGCAAAGCATAGATAGCAATCCTTCGCGTGATGGAAGTGTTGCAAGTGCTTTAATTTCTTCAAGAGAAGCAACTTTACCTTCAATAACACCGGCTTTGATTTCTAGTGCTTCGTGATCTTTAGCGAAATCGTTAAGGATTTTCGCAGGCGCAACTACGTCTTCATTACTGAATGCGATTGCGTTAGGACCAGTTAGAGCTCCTTCTAAACCTTCGTAACCGTTAGCTTCAACAGCACGGCGAGTTAGTGAGTTTTTGTAGACTTTAAATTCAATACCAGCATCACGCAATTGTTTACGTAAGTCAGTGATTTCGCCAACGTTTAAGCCGCGGTAATCAACAATTACTGTAGACGCACTAGCTGATAATTTAGTTTTAATTTCTTCAACTGCACTTTGTTTAGCTTCAAGAACTTTACTCATTTTTCCACCTCCGTCCAACAATTAAATCTAATTAAACAGACACTAGTTCCGTTTGATCAGCAACAAAAAACCTCTGACACCGTAGACGCCAGAGGTTTTTGTGAAATGCGCGCGAACGCACACTTCAAAAGAAATCCCTCGGGTGGCATATTTAAGCGATAAACGCGCCAACTGTCTACGGTAAGGATATTTGATTGTTTCAACTAGCCTATCTTATCAAAAGACAAGGGGCTGGTCAAGTTAAATTTTATAAGCTAGCTGGGTCGACTTTGATTCCAGGTCCGAAAGTAGTTGTTACGGAAAGATTTTTCACGTAAGTACCTTTCGCAGCAGCAGGTTTTGCTTTTTGTAGAACGTCATTCACAGTGCGGAAGTTTTCTACTAGTTTAGCAGCATCAAAAGATACTTTACCGATTGCAGCGTGGACGTTACCAGCTTTATCAACACGGTATTCTACTTTACCAGCTTTAATTTCGTTTACTGCTTTAGTTACGTCCATAGTTACTGTACCAGTTTTAGGGTTTGGCATTAAACCTTTTGGTCCAAGGACACGGCCTAATTTACCAACTTCACCCATCATGTCAGGTGTAGCAACGATAACGTCAAATTCAAACCAACCTTGGTTGATTTTTTCAACGAATTCAGATTCACCAACGTAATCAGCTCCAGCAGCCTCAGCTTCTTTAGCTTTTTCACCTTTTGCGAATACTAATACGCGTTGAGTTTTACCAGTACCGTTTGGTAATACAACAGCACCGCGGATTTGTTGGTCCGCTTTTTTAGGGTCAACGCCAAGACGGAATGCTACTTCAACAGTTGCATCGAATTTAGCGAAGTCAATTTTTTTAGCAAGTTCAACTGCTTCTTCTGCAGTGTAAACTTTGTTTGCATCAATTTGTTTTAAAGCATCTTGATACTTTTTGCCTTTCTTAGCCATTTCTTTTCCTCCTTAATTGTCAAATTGTGAAACACACGATTAGTCTTGGATAGTGATACCCATAGAACGTGCAGTACCTTCAACCATTAGCATTGCAGATTCAACATTTGCAGCGTTAAGGTCTGGCATTTTTGTTTCAGCAATTTCCTGTACTTGAGCGCGAGTTACAGATGCAACTTTTGTTTTGTTTGGTTCACCGGATCCTTTTTCCACTTTAGCTGCTTTTTTAAGTAATACAGCTGCTGGTGGAGTTTTAGTGATGAACGTAAACGAACGGTCTTCAAATACAGTGATCACAACAGGAATAATAAGACCAGCTTGATCGGCTGTGCGAGCATTAAACTCTTTACAGAATCCCATGATGTTTACGCCAGCTTGACCTAATGCAGGTCCAACTGGAGGTGCAGGATTTGCTTTACCTGCTGGAATTTGAAGTTTAACTTCTTTAATCACTTTTTTTGCCACGAGACATACCTCCTTAAGTCCGTGATGTGGTTGACTGGGGCTGATATTTCCCCTCCCACGTTAAAACATACGTCAAAAACGTACTTATATATGATACCATCTTAAACGTTTCGTTGCAAGATTTTTTTAGATATTTACTTTAAATTCCATGGTCGTTTTATCGAAATAAACGTTTTGGTCTTTCCGCCATAAGTTCAAATAAGCTGTGTAACCTTGCGCAGCCTTATCAATCCAAGCTGGGTTTACTGTTTTTAATAACTGCAATGTTTTTTCAAAAGCGATTTTACGGGTATCCGTTTCAAGAATGTTATCGTCGCGTTCGATGTCTTCTTTACGATGGCGCAGTTCAAATTCCATCCCCATATACCAACAAATATGCAGAAAAACTTCATATTTAAACTCTTCAAAATCAGTTGTTTTGAATTCACTGTTTCGTTCGCCGCGTTCATAACCGTAAAGCATATAGCCATCTTGTTTGCTATAATCCATACAAAGTTCACCGCACCCTGGACCATTACCTAAGAATAAAGGGAAATCGAGATCTAAAAATATAGCTTCTCGTTTAAAATCCAAATATATCTGCTTAGCCTTGTCCATTTGTTCGCCTCCCTAACAAAACAACCTCCACAAATAATGTAGAGGTTGCACATTTTAAAGTTTTTCGATTTGGTTGAAATCCACTTCGACTGGAGTTTCACGACCGAACATGTTAACCATGACTTTCGCTTTACCTTTGTCGTTGTCCATTTCATCCACTTTACCAGAGAAGTCAGCGAATGGCCCTTCTTTGACCATAACTGTTTCACCGATTTCAAAGTCAGCTTCAGCACGTTTTTCGACCATACCCATGCTTTTCAGAATACGATCTGCTTCTTCTGGAAGTAATGGTGTTGGTTTCGAGCCAGAACCTGAAGAACCAACAAATCCAGTAACTCCTGGAGTATTACGCACGACATACCAAGAATCATCTGTCATAACGATTTCTACTAATACATAACCTGGGAAAACTTTACGTTTGATTGTTTTTGTTTTACCATTTTTCACTTCTGTTTCTTCTTCTTCCGGTACAATAACTCGGAAAATTTTATCTGACATGCCCATTGATTCTACACGTTTTTCTAGGTTTGCTTTGACTTTATTTTCATAACCGGAGTAAGTATGAACTACATACCAATTTTTTTCCATTGTTTAGTTGGCAGCAATCCTATTTTGCCGCCATCCTCCTTTTAGTATAATCCAAAATAAAAAACCCGAAAGTTGTACGGGTTTTGTCTCAAGTAATAGTATATCATTATCTTTGTAAAATTCCTAGCACTACACGATAAGTTTAATAATTTGTTCGATACCAAAATCAATTAACATAAAGAATAAAGCAAATAAAATAACTGTGATAACTACTGTTACTGTGTATGTTAAAAGTTCTTTTCTAGTTGGCCATGTAACTTTATGCATTTCGGATGAAACATTCCGAAAGAATCTTGCTATTGCAGACATACCAAAACCTCCATATCGTCTATTTTGTTTCTCGATGTAATGTATGTTTATTGCAGTGTCGACAGAATTTCTTCACTTCTAAGCGAGTTTCTTTCTGTGTCCCGCTAACATTGACTGTATAGTTTCTTGAACCACACTCAGAACAAGCGAGGGATGTTTTCTTCTTCATAAATTATCTCAACTCCGCAATCATTAAATATGCCATGCCAAAAAGTAGGCACATTTCATCCATATAAATATAACACTTGGCTCTTGGCTAGTCAATTATTTTTTCATTCAAGCTGCTTCATCATTTTCTTTTTTACTCGTTGCAATGCATTATCGATAGCTTTCTCTTTTTTATTGAAGAAAAGCGCCATTTCTTGATAGCTTTTGCCTTCTAAATATTGTTTTAATACTTCTTTTTCAAATTCGCTTGTGACTTGTTCAAGTTGACGCGCTACATGTGTTAAATCTTCATTTTTAATTAGAAAATCTTCTGGGGTTTCGGCTGCTTTTTCGGAAATAACATCTAGCAAAGTCCAGTCTACATCATCTTCAGCCATTGGTGTGTCGAGCGAAACTGAATTGTTTAAAGGGATATTCTTCTGCCTAGATGCCCGCTTCACCGCCGAAAGAAGTTGCCTATTTATACACATTTCCGCAAAAGAACGGAACGAGGCTTCTTTTGACTCATCGTAATCTCGAATCGCTTTGAAAAGCCCAATCATTGCTTCTTGGATTAAATCATCTCGCTCTGCACCTTGTAAAAAATATTGCGTCGATTTCCAGTAAATAACCGACTGATACTTACTGAAAAAATACTCTAACGCTTCCGTATCACCGCTTCTAGCTAGTTCAAGCATCGCCATTTCTTCTTGATTTACTGAATTCTCCACTAGGCTAATCGGCTCCTTTTCGACAGGATTTCTTCTTTGGTTGCTTCATTATACATAGTCAGAAACAGCCCGTCAATCCCTTACTCCTCGCCTCTTCTCCACTTTTCAAGCTGGGAAATAATATCAGAATCTAGATTGAGGTTTGATTTTGGCATTTTTTCCTGAATTCGTTTGATTTTCTGTCCGATTTGTTTACTCATTTCTTGAATTTCAAAAAGTAGTTCACGTGAAGAAATCCGAAGCGCACCTTGTCCAAAAATAGCCCACTGTTCTGTATAATCAGATGTCGCTACAATAATTTGCGTCCGCGCATTTTTCCATTCAATTGCTTTTTGCTCAATATATTCGTCTGCCGTTTCATCTTCATGCGTAAACACTACCTCAACTTGATGCTTCTTGCTTTTTCGCTTTACTCCACGAACAAACTGCGCATCAAATACAACTACAACTCGGTATCCCGTATAGCTTTGGTACTCCGCCATCCACTCAATTAGCTTATCTCTCGCCGCTTCCAAATCGCGATCTTTTAAGAAACTCAATTCTGGCCAAGCTCCAATCACATTATACCCGTCAACAAGCAGAATTTGTTCCATCATTATTTCTCCAGTGGGAAACGTTTCCGATAAACTTCATAAAGTAACAAACTTGCAGCAACAGAGGCATTAAGTGATGTCACTTTTCCGCGCATTGGTAAATGAACAAGGAAATCACATTTTTCACGGACTAAGCGGCTCATTCCGAATCCTTCACTTCCAATAACAATAGCAAGCGGCATATCCACATCCATTGTCCGGTAATCGCTACTACCTTTCGCATCGGTTCCAAAAATCCATAGTCCCCGTTTTTGTAATTCTTCCATTGTACGTACCATATTCGTCACACGTACCACTGGAACATACTCCATCGCACCAGTACTAGCTTTAGCTACCGTTTGAGTTAAGCCAACAGAGCGGCGTTTCGGAATAATAATCCCGTGCGCACCAACAGAATCTGCCGTACGCATAATAGATCCTAAATTATGCGGATCTTCTAACTCATCAAGAATAATGAAAAACGGCATTTCGTCTTTCGCTTCAGCTGCTGCAAATAAATCATCCAGTTCAGCATATTGATAGGCCGCAACTTGAGCTGCAACCCCTTGATGTGCGCCGCTTACAACCTTCTCAATTTTTTGTTTTGGTACAAATTGAACTTGAATTTTACGTTCTTTTGCTAAAGTTAATACTTGTTTTAAAACGCCTTTTTGCGAACCTTCTTGTACATAGATTTTGTGAATATCTCTATCAGATCGTAATACTTCAAGGACAGGATTTCTCCCACCAATCCACTCTTGCTCATTTTCTTGTTCCATTAGTTATTTTCCACTCCTTTTTCTACTATTTCTAGCGCTTTTTCCATCCATTCTTGAAGTCGCTCCATGTCGCCTGCTAAATAAAGATAACCAAGTACAGCTTCAAAAGAAGTAGACATGCTATATGTCCCAGGATCTGTATTTTTCGGTATTGTATAAGATTTGGCATTTCGGCCACGCTTTGCAATCCGATCTTCTTCATCTGTCAAAAAACCTTCTGCAATCATAGCTTTAAGCGCTACAGCCTGCCCTTTTGCAGAAACGAATTTTGTCGCAGTTTTATGCAGTTGATTCGGCTTTGTTTTACCAGCAGCAAGTAAATATTCGCGGATAAATTTCTCGTACACCGCATCGCCCATGTAGGCAAGCGCGAGGCCATTAAGTTGCTTGTAGTCTTTCACTTCTGCCATGATTTACCCCCGTCTAAACCGCGTACCTTGCGCAGTATCTTCCAAAATAATATCTTTTTCTTTTAAAATGTCACGAATTTCGTCAGCTCGTGCAAAATTACGTTCATTTCTCGCTTGCAGACGCTCTTCAATTAATGCTTCTACTTCGCTATCATCCAGTGAATCAGTTTGCGTATTTTCTAATTTCAAGCCTAGCACTTCTGCAAATAAACGCATCATACTTAAAAATTCACGCAAAACATTAATAGAAACAGTTTCTTTTGAAAGATAAATATTCGCTCGTTTCGCAAGCTCATGGAAAGTAGTAATCGCATTGGCAGTATTAAAATCATCATCCATATCATCTTCAAATGCTTGTTTTAATTCTGTCAGTTGCTCCAACCATTCATCTTCGTGGGTTTCTTCCACGTATTCCCCGTCATCTGTTTGAATACGGTGGTCAATATTTTGATAGGCAATCATCAAACGCTCTAGCCCATTTTTGGCATCTTCTAAAATAGCATCATTTAATGTAATCGGCTTACGGTAATGCACGGACAACATGAAGAAACGAATCACATTTGGGTCATTGTCTTTTAACACATCATGCAGCGTAATAAAATTCCCAAGCGATTTAGACATTTTTTCCCCGTCAATATTTAAAAAGGCATTGTGCATCCAGTATTTTGCGAACGTTTTTCCAGTCGCCGCTTCGGATTGAGCAATCTCATCCTCATGGTGAGGAAATACTAAATCTTGCCCGCCCGCATGAATATCAATCGTGTCACCAAGATATTTTTTCGCAAGCGCCGAGCATTCTATGTGCCAACCAGGACGACCATTTCCAAACGGACTTTCCCAGAAAATTTCACCCGGTTTAGCAGCTTTCCAAAGCGTGAAATCAAGTTCGTCTTGCTTGCGCTCATTATATTCAACCCGTGCTCCGTGTTGTAGTTCCGATAATTCTTGCCCAGATAGTTTCCCGTAATCTTTGAATTTTTTCGTACGGAAATATACATCGCCAGCTGACTCATAAGCATAACCTTTTTCGATTAGCGTGCTGATTAATTGAATAATTTCATCCATATTTTCTGTTACACGCGGATTCACAGTCGCTTTCGCCACATTCAGTTGATCCACATCATCAAAGTAAGCCCCAATAAAACGATCCGCCACTTCTGGAACCGTCAACTTCAGCTCATTTGCCGCACGAATCAATTTATCATCCACATCCGTAAAATTAGACACGAATTTCACATCGTAGCCGCGGTACGTAAAATAACGTCGAACTGTATCGAAAACAATAATCGGCCGCGCATTTCCGATATGAATGTAGTTGTACACAGTTGGTCCGCAAACATACATTTTCACTTCGCCATCTTTGAGTGGTTTAAAAGGCTCTTTCTCTCGTTTTAACGTATTAAAAATTTGTATCGACAATCAGATCTACTCCTTTTCCTTCAAAAGTTTTTCTACTATATTTTCTAATTCTGCAATTCGTAACGTCAGTTCATCCATTTTAGGAACCGCGTGCCCTACCGTACGCCCATTAAGCCGAACAACTTTGGCTGGAATACCGACAACAGTTGCTCCTGGTGGCACGTCTTTTAAAACAACCGCACCCGCACCAATTCGCGCATCTGCTCCAATATCAACTGGTCCAAGTACTTTGGCTCCCGCTGAAACAAGCGCTCTATCACCGACCGTTGGATGACGTTTCCCGCAGTCCTTCCCGGTCCCACCAAGCGTAACTCCGTGAAATATCGTAACATCATCACCAATTTCAGCAGTTTCTCCAATGACAATCCCTGCACCGTGATCTATAAAAAGCCTTCTACCAATTGTTGCGCCGGGATGAATTTCTATATTAGTCCAGAAACGAGCAGTCTGCGATAATACTTTTCCAAACAAAACCATTTTGTGACGATAAAAAAAGTTTGCCACCCGGTGCCACCAAAGTGCATGTAAGCCCGGATTCGTTAAAAAAGCATCAAAAAAAGTCTTCGTCGCAGGGTCATTCTTTATAATTGTTGCAATATCTTCTTTTAAGCGAGTTGGCATTTTGTTGCCTCCTTATTCAAGTTCGTACATTTTTTCATTGAACCTACGCCAACAAAAAAAGCCCCTCTAATACAGAGACGCTTTGCGCGGTTCCACTCTGACTTGAGTATTGCTAATTTTAGCAGATACTCCAACTCTAGGGGTGGGGGTAACGACCCACATTTCGTCTGACGATACTAAATTTCCCATCAGAATTCAGGGAGGCATTTCAGGAGTGTTCAGCTAAGTCGCTTCCAGCCGCGGCGACTCTCTCTTTAAGCTTAGAATTCCGTACTTCTTCCCATCAGCACTTTTTCCGTATATTTAGTTCTATTATAACAGCAATAAAATTCCTTGCAACTGAAATATATCGAAATAAAAAAGTGCCCCGTAAATAGCCGAGGCACTTTCATTTAAAATTAATTATTTTGTAACCATGTATCTAAACGATTTAGTACTTTTTCAAGACCAAGAACTTCGATTGCAAGTGGCAATTCAGGACCATGCATTTCGCCAGTTGTCACGATACGAATTGGCATAAATAAACCTTTACCTTTTACGCCAGTTTCTTTTTGAACACGTTTGATGGCAGCTTTTACTTCCGACGCTTCAAGAACATCTAGCGCTTCTAATTCTTTTTTGAAGGCAGAAATAACTGTCGGCACTGTTTCTTCAGCAAGAACAGCCTTTTCTTCTTCGTCAAAAGTAATCGATTCAGCATCAGCGAAAAACATTTCTGAAAGTGGCACAATTTCAGCACCATAACTCATTTGCTCGTGATAAAGCGAAACTAATTTGTGCACCCAGTCAAGTTCTGCTTGATCTAAATCAGCAGATACAACACCGGCTTTTTGTAAATGCGGTAAAGAAAGTTCCACTACATCATTTAGCGGTAATTTTTTCACATATTGGTTATTAACCCAAGTCAATTTAACATTATCGAACAATGCTGGCGATTTAGATAAACGCTTCGGATCAAACATTTTAATAAATTCTTCTTTAGAGAAAATTTCTTCTTCCCCTTCAGGAGACCAACCAAGCATTGCAATAAAGTTAAATAACGCTTCTGGTAAATATCCAAGGTCACGATACTGCTCGATAAATTGAATAATCGAACCGTCACGTTTACTTAATTTACGTCTGCTTTCATTCACAATAAGTGTCATATGACCGAAAATTGGAGGTTCCCAGCCAAAAGCATTATAAATTAAAATTTGTTTTGGTGTATTCGAAATATGGTCATCACCACGAAGAACATGCGAGATTTCCATTAAATGATCGTCCACTGCTACAGCAAAATTATAAGTAGGAATTCCATCTTTTTTCGCAATAACAAAATCACCAATACCATTCGATTCAAAAGAAACATCATCTTTAACCATATCGTTAAAAGTAATTGTTTCATTAGCTGGTACTTTGAAACGAATACTTGGTTTAAAACCTTGTGCTTCTTTTTCTGCTTGTTGCTCTTTTGTTAAATGACGGCATTTCCCGCTATAACGCGGCATCTCACCATTTGCTTTTTGTTTTTCACGTTCTGCTTCTAATTCTTCTTCCGTACAATAACATTTGTACGCCAAGCCTTTATCTAAAAGTTGTTGAATTAATGGTTCATAAATTGATTGACGTTCTGATTGACGGTAAGGACCATATTTCCCAGGAACATCAACACCTTCATCCCAGTCCATACCTAGCCATTTTAGGTTTTTCATTTGACTTTCTTCGCCGTCAGCTACGTTACGTTTCGCATCCGTATCTTCAATTCGAATAATAAAGTCTCCATCATTATGTCTTGCAAATAAATAGTTAAATAAGGCAGTACGCGCATTCCCAATATGCAAAAATCCAGTTGGACTAGGCGCATAACGTACACGTACTCGTTTTGTTTCACTCACAATTATTCACTCCTTTAATTATTTTTCAAGTAAGACTACCGCTAAACTAGCGATTCCTTCTTCTCTACCTGTAAATCCTAATTTCTCCGTCGTGGTTGCTTTTACATTTACTTGGGATGGTTCTGCGTGAAGTAACTCAGCAATCCGGCGTTTCATCAACTCCACATAAGGAGCCATTTTCGGTTTTTCAGCGATAATAGTCGCATCTAAATTTCCAAGCTTGAACCCCTCTGCTTCCACCTGTCGCCAAATTTCCGCAAGAAGCTCTGCTGAATCCGCGTCTTTATAAGCCATATCCGTATCCGGGAAAAAATGACCAATATCCAAAGCACCAATTGCACCAATGATCGCATCTGTAACGGCATGAAGTAGTACGTCGGCATCACTATGACCTAGCAAACCTTTTTCGTAAGGAATCTTAATCCCGCCAATAATCAGTTCACGGTCATAATCAAGTTTATGTACGTCATATCCTTGGCCAATCCTAATCATTTAATTTCCCTCCAAGTTCTCCTAAAATCGCCTTTGCAAGTGGCATATCTTCAGGAGTTGTCAGCTTTATATTATAATAGCTTCCTTGGACAATAGCAACAGGGTATGGAATCCGCTCGACCAAACTAGCTTCATCAGTTCCTAGAAATTGGTCTTTTTTTGCGAGACGATGTGCCTTTTGTAAAATGTGTAATTCAAAAGCTTGTGGCGTTTGAATCTGCCAGAGATTATCACGATCAACTGTTTCCTTTACAACATCGTGAATAACTCGCTTTACAGTATCTTTCACTTGAACAGCACAAATAGCAGCTTTATTTTGTTTCACACCTAATAACAGACGATCAATAATATCTAGCGTCACAAAAGGCCTAGCTCCGTCATGCACAAGTACTACGCTCTCTAAACCACAACATTCAAGTCCAGCAGCTACACTATACTGACGCTCACTTCCGCCTTTTACGACCTCGACTCTATCTTCTGCAACATCAAGTTGTTGCATCAACTTTCTCACATGTTTTCTTTCCGTTTCCTGGCACACGACAATCACCTTCGAGCAACGATTATCCGCCAAAAAAGGACGCAAGGCATGAATGAAAATTGGTTCACCAACTAAATCCAGCCACATTTTATTTTTTTCCGCATTCATACGTTTGCCTTGTCCTGCTGCTAAAAAAATCAGCTCATAATTCATGCTTGTTTACTCCTTCCAATCAGGATGGTTTAGCAAAAATCATTCTTCCTGCTGACGTTTGAAGCACACTTGTTACTTCTACTTGAATGGTTTCATTAATAAACTTACGCCCATCTTCTACAACAATCATCGTTCCATCATCTAAATATGCAACGCCTTGATTATGCTCCTTACCATCTTTCACCATAAGAACAGTCATTTTCTCACCTGGTAATACAACAGGTTTTACCGCATTTGCCAAATCATTAATATTTAAAACAGGTACATTTTGAAATTCGCATACTTTGTTTAAATTATAATCATTTGTTACGACAATCCCGCCCATTACTTTAGCAAGTTTTACAAGTTTGCTGTCCACTTCTGGCGTATCCTCAAAATCACCTTCATACATTTCCACTTGGATAGAGTCTTCTTTTTGAATTCGATTTAAAATATCTAATCCACGTCGTCCTCTTGTCCGTTTTAAAGTATCAGAAGAGTCAGCGATATGTTGAAGCTCAGCTAATACAAAGAGTGGTATAACAACCGTTCCATCTAAAAACCCAGTAGCTAAAATATCAGCAATACGACCATCAATAATAACACTCGTATCCAAGATTTTATAGGTTTTCTTAGATTTCTCCTCAGTTTGCTCTTCTTCTGGCGTTTTCTTCTTCGCATTTCTGTTGTTAACAAAATTCCCAAATTCATTGCGACGACTAATTCCAATACGGAACCCTAAATAACCTAGTACTAACGTTAAAATCACTGGTACTACTGAATTTAAAAGCGGTATATTTGTTTGACTTAAAGCATTGCTCGCGAAAAACGCAATAACTAAACCAACAAATAAACCTAACCCCCCGTAAATAAGCGTTGCAATAGCAATTTTAGCTAATTTTTCCTCTAACCAATTAAGTGCGGCTTCTACATATTTCACCGCCCAGAAAGTAATAAGATAAAATATAAGTGCACCAATCAAAGCATCAGTATAAGGATTATTAATTAGCAAAATGTGTCCTATCCCAAGTTTCACCCATAGTGCTGGTAGTGAAAAGACTCCCGTAGTCCCGCCAAGGATTAAAAAACACACTCGAATTACCCATGTAAGCATTTAGTTTCCCCCTTTCCATTTTTATATTTATACATATAATCGGGCTATTACCAAACATACATATAGCACTATTCTACACTATTAAAAGACTATACCGCAAATAGTACTCATGGAATCGCTGAAGTATTTATTTTCAGTCTGGTAAAGCCTTCTTCAAAGCTTCTCCAATCGTTTCTACGCCAACCACTTGCACGTCTTTTGGTATTTTCCAAGTGCCTTCATTATTTTTAGGGATAAAAATTCGTTTGAAGCCTAGTTTAGCAGCTTCTTGTACGCGTTGTTCAATTCTTGCAACACGGCGAATCTCACCAGTTAGACCAAGTTCTCCAATAAAACAATCCGTACTTCTTGTCGGTTTATCACGATAACTAGAAGCCACACTAACTGCTACCGCCAAATCAACTGCTGGTTCATCCAATTTAACTCCACCAGCTGCCTTCAAATAAGCATCTTGATTTTGTAACATTAAACCTACTCTTTTTTCTAAAACAGCCATAATCAAAGAAACTTTATTATAATCAATTCCAGTTGCCATCCGTTTTGCATTTCCAAACATGGTTGGCGATACAAGTGCTTGAATCTCTACAAGCACAGGACGAGTCCCTTCCATCGAAGCTACAACTGTTGATCCCGAAGCTCCTTCTAGACGTTCCTCTAAGAACACCTCAGATGGATTGGCAACTTCCACAAGACCAATATCACGCATCTCAAATATCCCCATCTCATTTGTCGAGCCAAAACGGTTTTTTACTGCGCGTAAAATTCGATAAGCATGATGACGTTCTCCTTCAAAATAAAGCACTGTATCTACCATATGTTCAAGTAAACGCGGTCCAGCAATCGCGCCTTCTTTCGTCACATGACCAACGATGAAAATAGCAATATTTTGCATTTTAGCAATACGCATTAAAGCAGCTGTACATTCTCGAACCTGTGATACACTTCCCGCAGCACTCGTGACATCAGGGTGATAAACAGTTTGAATAGAGTCAATGACAACAAAATCTGGTTTTACAAAGTCAATTGTTTCTTGAACCGCTTCTAGGTTAGTTTCTGCATAAACATACAAATTATCACCGGAAACTTGCAGCCGCTCCGCACGAAGTTTTGTTTGCTTAATTGATTCTTCCCCGGAAATATATAATACCTTCTTATTAGTAAGTGTAAGTTGTGCCGACACTTGTAGTAAAAGCGTGGATTTACCAATACCAGGATCGCCGCCAACAAGCACCATGGATCCCGGAACAACTCCGCCACCAAGCACTCTATTTAATTCAGGCATATTAGTTTCTACCCGAGCTTCTTCTTCACTTGCAATTTGAGTTATTGGAGTCGCCTTTGATGGTTCTCCTGTATGATTAAAAGCTGAGCGTGATTTTTTCGATGGCTCTAATGCCTCTACCATCTGATTCCACTCATTGCAATTCGGACATTTACCCATCCATTTTGCCGATTCATACCCACATGACTGACACACAAATTTGGTCGTCCTTTTTGCCTTAGCCATTTCTACATCCCTCCATACATATGCTTCATTTTACCACAGATCATCTGTTCGCGTTAAGCCTTTTAGCCAAATTCGTATTTTCAAGCTTCTTTCTATCTTTTTAGCCCTTATTCAGAAAAAAACCTTCCTTAAATATTTAAGGAAGGTCCATCATTTATTTCGATTTTACTTTTTTGGGAGCAGCTTTCTTTTTAGTCGCTGCTTTTTTCCTAACTTCTAATTTTCCGTCTTTCACGCCAATTTCAACGTTATCGCCTACCTTGATATTGCCACGAAGTAATTCTTCAGAAAGCATATCTTCTACTTCTTTTTGAATTGCTCGTTTCAAAGGACGCGCCCCGTATTCTGGGTCATAACCATCTTTCGCAATTTTAGCTTTTGCGCCTTCTGTTAATTTCACATGAATATCACGTTCAGCTAGGCGTTTAGTTAATTGAGAAGTAAGAAGCGTAACAATTTGTTTCAATTCTTTTTTTTGTAGAGAATGGAATACAATTGTTTCGTCAATCCGGTTAATAAATTCAGGGCGGAAAGCTTGTTTTAAATCTTGTAAAACACGATGTTCCATTGCTTTATGATCTTTAAGTGGATCAATCACATTAAAGCCCATTGATTTATCTTGTTTCATTTCTTGAGCACCGATATTAGAAGTCATAATAATAACTGTATTTCTAAAATCAACCACGCGACCTTTAGAATCAGTTAAACGACCATCATCAAGTACTTGTAACAACATATTAAATACATCAGGATGCGCTTTTTCAATTTCATCAAGAAGCACTACAGAATAAGGTTTTTGACGAACTTTTTCTGTCAGCTGGCCGCCTTCTTCATAGCCAACATAACCTGGAGGAGCCCCAACTAAACGAGCAGTTGAGAATTTCTCCATGTACTCGGACATATCAATCCGAATCATTGAATCCTCATCACCAAACATGGACTCAGCAAGTGCACGTGCAAGTTCCGTTTTACCAACCCCAGTAGGACCAAGGAAAATGAAGGAGCCAATCGGACGTTTCGGATCTTTAAGCCCTGCACGAGCTCGGCGAACAGCGAGTGATACGGCTTTTACCGCTGCATCTTGGCCAATAACTCGCTCATGTAAAAGTTTTTCCATATTAAGAAGTTTGTTTGTTTCCGTTTCAGCCAGTTTAGCAACCGGAATTCCAGTCCAACTAGCAACTACTTCAGCAACAATATCTTCTGTTACTTCGCTATGATCAAGACCTTGCTTCTCTTGCCAGTTTGCTTTTGTTTCTTCTAATGATTTCTTGAGTTTCTGTTCTTTATCACGTAATGCTGCTGCTTTTTCAAACTCTTGCCCTTGTACAGCGGCATCTTTTTCTTTTTTCAATTCGGATAAATTGTTTTCCATTTCTTTTACATTTTTTGGAGTTGTAAAAGATTTTAAACGAACTTTTGAGCCAGATTCATCAATAACATCAATCGCTTTATCAGGTAAGAAACGGTCTGAAATATAGCGATCAGATAAACGAACAGCAGCCTCAAGAGCTTCATCCGTAATCGCAACTCGGTGATGCGCTTCATAACGATCACGCAACCCATGTAAAATTTGGATAGACTCTTCTACAGTCGGTTCATCAACTTTAATCGGTTGGAAACGTCTTTCAAGCGCTGCATCTTTTTCAATGTATTTGCGATATTCATCTAAGGTTGTTGCACCAATACATTGCAATTCACCACGAGCTAGAGGTGGCTTCAAAATATTGGATGCATCAATCGCACCTTCCGCCCCACCAGCGCCAATTAACGTATGCAGTTCGTCAATAAATAGAATAACATTACCAGCTTGACGAATTTCATCCATTACTTTTTTCAAACGGTCTTCAAATTCACCACGATATTTTGTACCTGCTACAACAGTTCCCATATCAAGCGTCATAACACGTTTTCCGCGCAAGGTTTCAGGTACTTCATTGCGGACAATTTGCTGTGCTAGACCTTCTGCAATGGCTGTTTTACCAACACCAGGTTCACCAATAAGAACTGGGTTATTTTTTGTCCGACGACTAAGCACCTCAATCACACGTTGAATTTCCTTAGAACGACCAATCACTGGGTCCAAATTCTCTTCCCGAGCAATAACCGTTAAATCACGTGCCAAACTATCTAAAGTTGGTGTCGCCTGCGTATTTGTTTGTCGACCAGCACCTGTAGCATCTCCGCCACCAAGAAGCTGTAAAACTTGTTGACGCGCTTTATTTAAACTAATACCTAGATTACTTAAAACGCGAGCTGCAACGCCTTCTCCTTCACGGATAAGCCCAAGTAAGATATGTTCTGTTCCAACGTAAGTATGCCCTAGTTTCCGAGCCTCATCCATCGAAAGTTCAATTACTTTTTTCGCGCGAGGAGTATATTGAATCGTTGTCACAGCTTTTTCCCCATGACCAATTAAGCCTTCCACCTCTTGCTGCACTTTTTCAGAACTAATCCCAAGTTCATAGAGTGCTTTCGCCGCAATTCCTTCACCTTCTCTTACAAGGCCTAGAAGTATATGTTCCGTTCCTAAATTACTATGATTCAAACGCATCGCCTCTTCTTGTGACAACGCGAGTACTTTCTGAGCTCTTTGCGTAAACCGTCCAAACATCATTGTTGTTTCCTCCTTATCATAAGCCTAATTATTTATCGCCCAAAATCTCGCGAATCACTTTGGCCCGTATTACTTTCTCTTCTAATTCATCCATATCTCGTCCTGCTTCTTTTCTCAAAAAAGCTGGTTGCGAGAATAGTACCAATTCATTCATTTTTTGGCGAGAAATATGCTCGAAAAACCCTAATTCCACACCAAGTCTAATATCAGAAATAGCATCCGAAGCTTCTTGCATAGATATAATTCGACAATTCATTAATAAACCATATGATCTAAAAACCCTATCTTCAAGTGCAATGTGAAACTTTTGCTTCAAAGTAGTCCTAGCCACACGTTCTTGCATAATGATTTGTTCCATGACTTGCGTTAAATCTTCCACGATTTCCGTCTCAGTTTTGCCTAAAGTCACTTGATTAGAAACTTGAAAAATACTACTAGCGGGCATGCTACCTTCCCCGTATATACCTCTTACCACAAAACCGAGGCTCCTAATCGCTTCAATCACACTTTTAATTCTTTTCGTAGTAACAAGCCCTGGCAAATGTACCATTACAGAAGCTCTCATCCCAGTTCCAATGTTCGTCACACAACTCGTTAAATAGCCAAACTGTTTATCAAAAGCATAAGTTAATTTTTCTTCCACATATCCATCAATTTGCAATGCTGCCTCTAAAGCATCAAACAACCTTAATCCCGGTGTCATGCATTGTATCCGCAAATGATCTTCTTCATTTAACATAATACTCACATTTTCTTCTTCATTTAAGAGAACTGCACCATATTCACTTTTATTCATCATATAAGGACTAATTAAATGCTTTTCAACTAAAAGAGCCTTTTGCAACTTAGAAATCTGATTCATTTTGATTAAAGTGAAATTATCATCAAATACCTCCGCGATATTATCAACAACCTCTTCCTTTTGGTCATAAATAGGAAACTGCTCATCTTTTAAATTTCTAGCAAGTCTAATACGTGAGCTCAGGACAACATCATCGTCATCACCAGCATTTTCTAACCAAGAACTGAGCCGAGGTTCAAATACATTCATTTATCCTCACCCCCAGCTTTCAAAGCCCTTATTTCATCACGAATAACTGCAGCTTCCTCAAATTCTTCATTTTTCACTAAGTCAGCCAACTTATCTTGAAGACGGTTTATCTCATTCTGCACATCTTCCGCACGTTCAATTTCCACAGGTACTTTTCCAACATGCTTTTTATAACCATTTTGCACTCGACCAATAATCGGAACTAATTGCTCCTCAAAAGCCGAATAACACTGCGCACAACCAACCCGATTAGTTTGTAAAAACTCCTCAAAGCTTAGATTGCAATTTTCACAAACCACTTTTTTCTGAGCAGATTCTTCTTTTTGTAATAACGTCAAAAAATCCAGAGCTACTTCACTAAAAGTATCCATTGCTTTAACAAGGTCTTTTTCAGAAGCAAGCGCCTCCTTAGTAGCACAATTCTCGCACAAGTATAACGACTCCACTTTCCCAGCTTCATTTAACTGTTGAAGCGCAATTATCGCCTTGTTTTCCCCACACTTTTGACAAATCATAGCCATCACACCTTAATCATATTTCAAAGCAACTAACATTGATTCGAGTATCCTACTACGCAAAATATCTCTATCTGGCAGAGGTAAAATTAAAACCTCACGATCAAGTGCAGCAACCATCAGTCTTGCTTCTTTCTTCGTTATAACATCTTCTTCAAGTAACCTCAAAATTACATCTTCAGAAAAAGATTGAGATACCTTTTTATCATGAACCATAGATATAATAGCTTCTAATAATTGAAGCTTATCATTCATTTTCACTTTGATGATCCGAATATATCCGCCGCCACCGCGTTTACTTTCAACAATATACCCGCGTTCCATTGTAAATCTAGTATTGATTACATAGTTGATTTGAGAAGGCACACATTCAAACTTATCCGCAATTTCACTTCTCTTAATTTCAACTGCTTCACTAGACTCCAGCACTTGCTTTAAATAAGCTTCTATAATATCAGAAATATTTTTCATTATAAGGAATCTCCTTTCCATATTTTCCAAATCACTGACTTTGACTATTTTTGACTTTAATTATACTAGATACCTGTACCTTTTAGCAATTTATTTATCTTTTTATAACAAAAAAAAGCCCTAAATAATTAGGACTTTTAATATTGCCCGGCAGCGACCTACTCTCGCAGGGGGAAGCCCCCAACTACCATTGGCGCAGAGAAGCTTAACTACCGTGTTCGGGATGGGAACGGGTGTGACCTTCTCGCCATAACTACCAGACAATATGA